>NZ_CP047358.1:1264660-2529320 GCF_030408855.1 Corynebacterium glaucum
ATGAAGATGATGGCGGGCAGCATGTCGCGCGATTGCAGGGCTTGCACCACCTCGGGGCGACCGACAGGGCGGATCCGGTCCTGGCCGCGCTCGTGACCGGAGCGGCGCCCGGCGGCACGGGAACGGAAACCCCTGCCTTCCTCAAAGTCGCGGCGCCCCTCGTCGGCGCTACCGGCTTCGATGCGCGCGATTGCGTGCTCGAGTTCGCGGTTGACGCGCCCATCGGTGCCCGGCTCGAAGAGCGGGAACACCTTGCGCCCGACCATCATGTACTGGCTTAAAGGCACCGGACGGTGGTCGGAGACTATCACCGCCGTGTCGCCGCGCACCGTAGCCAACCACTCGCCGAATTCTTCCGAGTTGGACACCGTTGCGGACAGTCCGATCATGTTCACCGAGTCGTCCAGGTTGAGGATGATCTCTTCCCACACCGCGCCGCGGTCGAGGTCCGCGAGGTAGTGGATCTCATCCATCACCACATGGCTGAGCCTGTCGAGCTGGCGGGACTCGGCGTAAATCATGTTGCGCAAGACCTCGGTGGTCATCACAACGATCTCGGCGGAGCCATTGATGCTCACATCCCCGGTGAGCAGCCCAACTGCGTCCTCGCCGTGCGCGGCAACGAGGTCGTGGTACTTCTGGTTGCTCAGCGCCTTAATCGGCGTGGTGTAGAAGCACTTTGTGCCGCGAGAGAGTGCGAGTGCGACCGCGAACTCCCCCACCACGGTCTTGCCGGAACCGGTCGGTGCGCACACCAGCACGCCCCGATCCGCCTCCACGGCCTCGCAGGCTTCAATCTGAAACTGATCGAGCTGAAAGCTTTTCGACGCCGCGTATTCTGCCAAGAAGGGAGCTGACATGCTCCCTAGAGTACGTCGTCGAATTGGCCGCCGTACTTGGAGGCGGTGCGCCACTCATCCGCCGGACGCTTGGATGCGCTGACTGGCTGCGGAGCAGACACTGGCTCAACGCTCACCTTCGACGATGGGCCAAGGTCGGCCGCAGAGGACGCCCCAATGGGCGCCGCGGGCTCAATGGAGCCGGATGCGCCGATCGGTCCGGAGGCGGTGACTGGACCGGACGCCTCCTCGTCGTCCAAGTCCATCCAGTCCGGGCGTTCACGATTCCGGCGTTTGTCGTTGAAACGGCAGAACTGGAAAGCGATCTCGACCAGCAGGCACATGGACGCGCCGAGCACCACCATTGAGAACGGCTCCTGGCCCGGCGTCATGAACGCTGCGAACACGAAGAGCCCCACGCAGATGAGGCGGCGCTTGCCCCGTACATGCTCATATTGGAGAAGGCCCGCGATGTTGAGCATGATGATGATCAGCGGCAGCTCGAAGCTCACCCCGAACACGATGATCAGGCCCAACAAGAAGTTGTAGTAGCTCTGACCCGTCAAGGCGCTCACCTGCACCTCAGAACCCATGGTCATGAGGACGTATAGGCCCTGGTCCAGGATGAAGTAAGCCAGTATCGCTCCGGCCACAAACAGAAACACGGCGAAGAACACGAACGAGAATGTGTAGCGCTTCTCGTTCTCGTGCAGGCCCGGGGTGATGAAGTTCCAGATCTGCAGCAGCCAAACGGGCGACGACAGGACGAGGCCTGCCAACGCGCCCACTTTGAGGCGCAGCATGAACATCTCGAACGGGCCGGTTGCGAGAAGGCGGCATTTCTCGTCGCCAGTGAAATCGGCGCGGAGCTCCTGCGGCAAGTTGCAGTACGGTCGGCGGATGATTTCGCCCAGCGGCATCATGCCCGGCGGGGAGGTCTGGTACCAGATGAAGCCGATGATGGTGCCGATGACCACCGCAATGAGCGAGATAACAACGCGCCGCCGCAACTCTTGGAGGTGCTCAACGAGCGTCATCTCCCCTTGCGGGTTCTTCTTACGCTTGCGCTGCTTTTTAATGCGGCCCGGCTTTCCAGGTGTGGCAGCGCGCGCTGTGGTGGGAGCGTCCTGGCGCGCCATGAATTATCGCCGCGGCTGGTTTTCAGGGCGATCCCAGAAGTCCTGCTGAACCGGGTTCTGAGGGGAGTTCTGCACAGTGCTGCGGGTCTCCTGCGAGTACGAAGCCGGCGGCAGCTCAGACGGGCGAACCGGCTCCGGACGCACGCCGTCAGCACCCATTGCAGTGTCCTCCATGTCTTCCTTGCGCATCTCCTTCACTTCAGACTTGAAGATGCGGGCGGAACGGCCCATCGATCGCGCGAGTTCCGGCAGCTTGTTCGCACCGAAAAGCAGCAGCACAATCGCAAGAATGATGAGAATTTCAGTAGGCCCGAGATTCGGCATTTGGCTTCCCTTCCTCAGCTTTGGATGCCGGTCGGATTATCCTAACACGCGCAAAGCGGCCCCTGCTCGGTGACGAAGAGCGTCCGCGAGCTCCTGCGGCTGATCTAGTACAACCCGGTCAGCTTGACCTAAGCAGAACCGAATTAGCCAGTCCCCGTTGCCGTACGGCAGAGTTGCCCTTACCCACTGGACACTCGGGTCAGCCAACTCATCGGGATCGAGTTCCAAGTCCCAGTAGTCGGCCAGCCACGTTGCATCGCGCCGGACCCTTAATTGGGCGAGCTGGCTATCGAAGCCGCCGAATGGGTCAGCTTGATCGAGCGCTGGCGCCTGCGGGTGCTGCGTGGCCAAGGGGGCGTCGATAAGCAATGCTTGCCTGATTCGATCAAACCGGTAGCTCTTGAGGGTGCCGTCGTCCCAGGCGCGGAGATACGTCTGGCCGTCGTGGTGGAACGTGTCCACCGGGTCGACCTCGAGCGTGCGCGTCTGGTCGGAGGTCAGCGAGTAGTAAGTGAGCTCGAGCTGCTTGCGTTTGGTGATTGCTTCTTTGATCAGTGCGGCGGTGGCCGCATCGCCGGTGTGGCGGGCATCGCCGACGGCTCCACCGGTAGTCACGGCACGAATTTTCCGCGCGGCGGAAGCGACGGTCGCCGGGTCGACGAGTCCAGGCATGGTTTCCAGCGACTCCAGCAGGAGGAGCAGCGCGTTGGCCTCGGTCGGTGTGAGGCGAAGCGGCTTGTCCAACCCCTGGTTGTCGATGATCTGGACATTCGTCCAGTCGTGGTTGAGGTCAATCATCTGGCCACCGTGCTTGCCCACGCCGGAGAGGTGCAGCATGTTCAAGTCGTCGCGAATCTGGCCGGGTTCAAGTCCAAGGTCGACGGCCATCTCCATGATTGTGGATTCGGGGTGCTTTTCCACGTAGGCCAGCAGGTTGAGCAGCCGAACCACGCGCTCGCGGCGCTGCTGCTTGGCGGGTGGGGTCTGCGTCATCGTTCTTCCTCCCCTGCGGCGCGTTTGAGCAAGCCGATCACATCTGCGCGCACATCTTCTGGTTCGATCGCGCGCACGTCCGCGGCGAGGCTCGCAACGGTGCGCACCAGCCAGTCCCGCTCCGCACCCTCGAGGCGGATCACGTCGCCGTTTCGCGTCCCGCGGGCCGCGAGTTCATCGCCCGTACCGTTGGCCATCGTGACCTCAGCATCCACCACAGCACCGCGCAATTGCTTTTCGACGATCTCCTGCAGGTCCCCGGTCGGCGCATGGAAGTCACTTGCCGCGATCTTGGCCACATCTTCAATGCGGCTGACCCGAAACACGCGCTCGGCAGCTCGATCCACATCCCAGCCAACGAGGTAGGCGCGGTTGTTCAGTGGCACGATCCCCCACGGGTCAATGGTCCGGCGCTGCGTCTCCGCGCCTGGTCCGCGCTGGTAGGTGAAGCTGAGCCGGACGGATTGGCGCACTCCCAGAAGCAGCCTGCGAAGGGTCTCTGGGTTCAGGCGAGTGATGTCGTTGGACACTGCCGCGATCGGTGGGCCGTCAAACGTACGCGTCGCGCCGGAGGCGGCGAGTTTCGTCCACCCCGAGCGGGCCAACGCACCAAGGTTCGCGCCCTGAGTCAGGTCAACGGCAAGCCCGATGACCGACGCCTCCGCCTCCGTGAGCTCTACGGGTTCGAGCGTGTAGTGCTCCTTGTTCAGGCGCACTTCTCCGTTGGTGAAGTGAATCGGGACCCACATCGAACGCAGCTCATCGACGTCTCGCTTGATCGCTAAGTGCAGAGCGTCGGGCGAGCGTCCCTCGTAGCCGTCCACGTTGGCGCCGACCCATTCCGCACTGCGGGGCGTATCAGAGCCCAGCAGCGCGAAGGTCAGGTTGACTTGGCGGCGCACGGCATCAGCATCAGCCACGGTCGTTGTCTCCTGTGGGGCTCGCCTGGTCAGTCTGCAAAGCATCCTCGGATTCGGTGTGTTCCCAGATTGCGGTGATGAGCGCGTCGAGTTCCTCGCTGTCGGTGCTGAACGGATCCGGCAGTTTCAGATGATCCGAGATGGGCTTGCTCACGCGCATGCCGTCCCAGGTAACGCTAAAGTCAGCTCCTGCAGCGCGAGCCTGTTCCAGGAAGCGGCCCCGCAGCGCAGCTCGAGTAGTCTGCGGCGGGAGTTTCGTGGCCTCGCGGATCGCCTCGTCGGTGGTCCAGCGTGCGGCCAAACCCTTGCGCTCCAGCAAATAGAACAGCCCGCGATTGCGGTCGATGTCGTGGTAAGTCAGGTCAATCTGCGCGAGCTTCGGGTGGTCCCAATCCGCGCCGAGCCTGTCTTTGACCTGGCCGAGCAGTTTGCGCTTGATCACCCAGTCGATTTCGGTGTCGATGCTGGAGAAGTCTTGCGCAGCGATTGCGTCAAGCACCCGCTGCCACAGTTCGACGATGCGAGCCATCTCCTCGTTCGGGGTGCCCTCGTCTGGCCGGGATTCCAGCCACTGTTTCGCCGCGTCCAAGGTGGCGCGCTGCACCTCGAGGGCCGTAGTGGTGCCACCGTTCTTCAGTGCCAGCTCAGCCTGTCCGGTTGGGTCCACTGCGATATCCCGGATGGAGGCAATCGGGTCCTCCAGCTCGAAGTCGGGCAAAGCGATTCCCGCTTCCAGCACCTCGAGCACAAGCAGCGTCGCGCCGATCTTTAGCGCGAACGTTGGCTCGGACATGTTCGAGTCGCCCACGATCACGTGCATGCGACGGAACCGGTTGGAGTCGGCGTGTGCCTCATCGCGGGTGTTGATAATCGGCCGCGTCCGCGTCGTCGCTGATGACACCGCTTCCCAAACTTGGTCGGCGCGCTGGGAAATCACGAACTGCCCGTCCCTAATCAGGCCGGCACCGCAGATCAACTGCCGCGTCACCATAAACGGCAGGAGCTGCTTCGCAAACGGTTTGAGCACCAGCTCGCGGCTGATCAGGTAATTTTCGTGAGCGCCGTAGGAGTTGCCACGCGAATCTACGTTGTTCTTGAACAGGTAAACCGTGCCGCCGATGCGATCGCCGGCCAACGCAGCGTTCGCCTCCTCCACCAACTCCTGGTAAATCACCTCGCCCGACTTGTCGTAGTTGAGCAGCTGGGTGACCGAGTCGCACTCCGCGGTGGCGAACTCTGGGTGCGCCCCGACGTCCAAATACAGCCGCGACCCATTGTCAGTGAACACGTTCGAGCTGCGGTACTTCGCCGCGATCGGCCGGAACAGGTAACGCGAGATGTGGTCGGGTGAAAGCACCGCTTCGCCGTCGCGGAACGCAGCGACAGCGAATTCCGTCTCCACACCCATGATGCGGCGCGGGTACACGGGGGCCGCCATCGCGCCTACTGCCCGCCTTTTTGCACGAAGGAGCGGACGAACTCTTCCGCGTTGGAGTCCAGCAGCGCATCGATCTCATCGAGCAGACCATCGGTGTCTGTTGCATCGATCTGCGCCTGACCTGCGTTGAAAGCCTCGTCGCCCAGGTTGTCTCCATCGCCTGCGCCGCCGCCTTGGAACTGTTGCTGCTTAGCCATGCTGCAAGCCTAACGCGCGAACCAGGTCGCGGGCGCTATCTGCCGCATCAATCACGGCTCCAACCTCCGCGCGCGTGAAGGAGTCGATCGTGTCCATCCGCACCATCACCGGCAGCTCATCAACAGTGAACAGCACCGACTGCCAGTTTGCGGCCGCGATCTCCTCGCCGAACTTCTCCGCAACCCTGCCGCGGAAGTACGCACGCGAATCCTCCGGCGGGATCTGCACCGCGCGCAGAATCTCCTCCTCGGAGACCATCGTGCGCATCCGCCCCTTGCGCACCAGGGCGTGATACAGCGACTTTGCCGGGTCGATATCTGCATACTGAATATCAATCAGCTGCAGCTTCGGGTCCCCGATTGCCACGCCACGGTCCACATATCCCTTGACCAGGGCCCACTTCGCGCTCCAATCCAGGCGGTCAGCAGTCGAAAGCGGGTCGCGCTCGAGGTCATCAAGAATCTCGCCCCACAGCTCGAGCACTTGCTTATCGACGGCCCTTTCCCCCGCGATTTCCGCACACCGCTCGCGATACACGCGCAGGATCTGGATGGCGGTGGCCAAGGTGCCGTCGATAAGCGAAAGCTTATGGGTGCACGAGGGGTCGTGCGAGACTGCCTTGATCTCCCGGACCGGGTCGGCGAGGGTGAGGTCGGAGAAGTCGACGCCGGCTTCGATCGCGTCGATGACCAGCGAGGTCATGCCGAGTTTGAGGAAGTTGGAGAACTGGCTCATGTTGGCATCGCCGACGATGACGTGGAGGCGGCGGAAGCGGTCGGCGTCGACGTGCGGCTCGTCGCGGGTGTTCATGATGCCGCGATTGAGCGTGGTTTCCAGCGAGATTTCCTGCTCGAAGAAGTCCGCGCGCTGCGAGATTTGGAAACCCTCGCGCTCCGATTTCTGTCCGATGCCCACGCGGCCCGCGCCGATGATGACTTGGCGGGTGACGAAGAACGGGATGAGCGCCTGGGTGAGGCGGCCAAAGTCGGTCTCGCGCGAGTACAGATAGTTTTCGTGGCTGCCGTAGGACTGCCCTTTGCCGTCAACGTTGTTCTTGTAGAACTTCACCGGCGGGCACGGCTCATGGTTGCGCAGCACGCTGACCTGCTCGTTCCACAGCTGTTGGATGTCGGCGGCGGCCTGGTTGAGGTAGTAGTCGCCCGCGGCGTCGTAGATCATCGCGTCGAGCGCGTTCGACGTCTCGGGGGCGGAGTACTCCGGGTGGCCGTGGTCGACGTAGAAGCGTGCGCCGTTGACGGTGACGACGTTGGCCACGCCGAGCGCGTTCGGGTCCACCACGGGCACCGTGCGGTAGCGCTGCAGGTCGAAGCCGCGAATGTCGTTCAGCGGCGCTTCCTCCGCGTAATCCCAGCGCGAGCGAGCCGCGGTGTGCATCGCGGCGTACGCCACCACCGCATGGGTGGAGGTGAGCAGAGGGCTTATCGACGGATCCTCCGGAGTCGTAATCCCGTACTCAGTCTCTGTACCCATGAAGCGTGCCATGAGCACCGATGGTAGCTGGTGGTGTGTGGCGGTTTACCAGCCGCGCTCCGCTAGGCGGTGCGGGCAAGTCGGCGACGTTGATGCCGACCATCGCTTCGCCGAGACCGCGGGAAGCGTCAGTGACTGCCTCGATGTCTTGCCAGTTCTGGGTCGCCTTGACCACGGCCTTGGCGCGCGCCTCTGGGTTGCCGGACTTGAAGATGCCGGAGCCGACGAACACGCCGTCCGCACCGAGGAGCATCATCTGCGCGGCATCTGCCGGGGTGGAGACACCGCCGGCGACCAGCAGCGGTACCGGAAGCTTGCCGTCTTGGGCGACTTTCGCCACCAGGTCGTACGGCGCCTGCAGCTCCTTGGCGGCGACGTAAAGCTCATCGCGGTTGCCGTTGTAGATCGCCTGGAGGCCGGCGATCTCCGCGGTGATCTTGCGGATGTGCTTGGTTGCTTCAGAGACGTCGCCGGTGCCGGCTTCGCCCTTGGAGCGAATCATGGCAGCACCCTCATTGATTCGGCGCAGCGCTTCGCCGAGGTTGGTGGCACCGCAAACGAACGGAACGCCGAATGCGCGCTTGTCGATGTGGTTGACGTAGTCGGCTGGGCTTAGCACCTCGGACTCGTCGATGTAGTCGACCCCGAGGTGCTCAAGAATGCGCGCTTCCATGGTGTGGCCGATGCGCGCCTTCGCCATCACTGGGATGTCGACTGCGTCGATGATGCCCTCGATCAGGTCCGGGTCGCTCATACGGGCAACGCCGCCCTGTGCGCGGATGTCCGCTGGCACGCGCTCGAGCGCCATCACCGCGACGGCACCTGCGTCCTCAGCAATCTTCGCCTGCTCAGGGGTGACAACGTCCATGATGACGCCGCCGAGGAATTTCTGGTTCAGCTGTTCTACATCAGACATACCGCTTAGTCTGCCTATTCAACTGGTAGATTTGAAGGGCCAGTTCCATTTAGTTTCTTTGGACCAGTTGATGCTGCTGCACATCTCCCGCGACCACCCCACGCCCATCCCCGCGCAGATAGCCGCGGGCATCCGCGACGCAGTTGCCACAGGCGCGCTTTCGCCTCACGACGCCATCCCGTCCACCCGCGTCCTCGCCGAGCAGCTTGGCGTCTCCCGCGGCAGCGTGGTGACCGCCTACGACCAGCTCGAGGGCGAAGGCTACCTTCTGACCAGCCAGGGCGCGCCGACACGGATCCACCCCGACCTCACCGTCGCAGCACCCCTGCCAGAACGCACCACCGGCTCGCCGCCGCGCAGAGCACCTAAGGCCCGGATCTCGCTAAAGCCCTCGCCTGGCAGCGCGGGCACCATCCGGCCTACCACCTGGCGAAAGGCGTGGCGCGAAGCCGCGGCGGAGCCCGGCAACGCCGTGGACAAGTCCGGTGAGCCGGAGCTGCGCCACGCTGTTGCCGAGCACCTCCGCCTCGCTCGCAGCATGCGCGTTTCCCCCGACCAGATCGTGGTCACCGGCGGCTCCCGCGAGGGGCTTATGTGCGTCCTGTTCGCGCTCGGACCCAGCTTGCGCGTCGGCGTGGAAGACCCCGGGCACCCGGGACTGCGGCGCGTGGTCCCGCTCGGTGGCCACGAGGTCGTGGAGTGCGCCACGGACGCCGACGGCATCGTGGTCGTCGCACTCCCCGACTCCCTCGACGCGCTGCTTGTCACCCCGTCGCACCTCTACCCCTTCGGCGGCGCCATGCCCGCCGCCCGCCGCGTGGAGCTGCTCGAGTGGGCTGCGCGCACCAATACCGTGGTGATCGAGGACGACTTCAACACCGAGCTGCGCTACCGCATCTCCCCGCAACCGGCGCTGTCATCGCTGGCCACCCGAGCGGACGTGCTCACCCTTGGCACGTTTTCCACGCTGCTCTCGCGCGAACTCGCCGCCGGCTACGTCGTGGCCTCACCAGCAACAGCCGAAGCGCTGCGCGAGGTCCGCAGCGTCCTGGGCATGCCGGTCTCATCCGTCACACAGCGGGCCATTGCGCACTTGCTTAACGACGGCGTCGCCCGCCGCTCATCCCGCGCCGTCCACCGTGGATTGGCGCAGCGACGCGAAGTTCTAAACGAGCGGCTTGCCCCGCTGTTCGAAGGCGCCCGACTCGCGCCCGGCGATGGCGCGGACCTCACGGTGCGCTTTGACACAAGCGAAGAGCGGGACGAGTTCGAATCGCGTCTGCTTGAGGCCGGTATTGAGTCGGGGCACGAATCCACTTTGTGGACGAACAGCGGCGACGGTTTGGTGCTGAGCTTTGCGCACCTGAGTGAGAACGATTTCGCGCAAGCCATCGACACGGTTGCCCAGGCAGCCGCTACCCTGGGCCGCGCCGAGAAGTGAACCGGAGGACGGAACGGATATGGACGAGACAACAAACTTCGCAAGGCAGCACTTCGACGTCGCCATCGCCGGAGGCGGATTCGCCGGAACCGCGGCAGCGATCAACCTCGCTCGGGCCAACCGGAAGGTGTGCCTCGTAGATGCGGGTGCGCCACGCAACCGAAACAGCGAGCACATGCATGGCGTGATTGGTCTCGACGCAGTGAATCCTTCCGCGCTGCTTGCCCGCGGCCACGCCGAGTTCGTGTCTTACGGTGGGATCCTCATCGACGGTCGCGTAGACGCTCTGGAGCAAACGTCCGCGGGTGAATGGTCGGTGAAGCTTGCGTCGGGCGAAGCATCCACGGCCTCGCAGGTGCTCGTTGCAACCGGAATCACGGATGTGCTCCCCGAAGTCCCCGGGTTGAGCGAGATGTGGGGCACCCGTGTCTTCCACTGTCCGTACTGCCACGGGTGCGAAGTCAACGGCACGAACCTCGGTGTCGTCGGCGGGAAGAACCCGGGGTTCACCACCAGGATCGCAACGCTACTGACCAAGTGGGCGGCCAGCGTCACGCTGCACGCAAACGGGATGAACCTGAGCCCAGAACAGCGTGAACGCCTTCAACAGCACGGAGTAACTCTCGTCGTCGATGACGTAGTGCAGGTGTCGCCAGCGACTGACGACGACCACGCCGTCGAGATCACCACAGGCTCCGGGGCGATTCGCTATGACGCCTGCTTCACCGGACCGGAATTCAAGCCGAACGATGAGCTCCTCCGAACGGCAGGCTGTACCGTTGCAAATGGCTGGGTCCAGGTTGACGGAGGCAAAACCTCAGAGCCTGGACTGTGGGCGGTTGGCAACGTTGTCAGCTCACCGGATCAGGTCTCTCAAGCGCTCGGCTCGGGTGCCGCCGTCGCGATCGCCATCGACCAGCATCTCTTCGACCAATGCTAGCCCTCCATCGCGGTGGAGAGGCTGGAGGGCCTGACCAGCCAGGCGTAGACCGCACCCGTGATGTTGTGCAGCACCGCCGCCACGGCACCCGGGAGTGCAGCCTCGGGCGCGAAGAACTTGCCGGCCATGCCGCTCGACAGACCCGCGGATTGGGTGCCCACCTCGATGGCCACCGTGCGGCGGTAGCTCTCCGGCTGGCCGCAGAGCTTGGAGGTGTAGTAGCCCAAGACGTATCCAAGCACGTTGTGCGCGAGCACTGCGAGGAACACGATGAGACCAACTTCCAGCAGCGCATCTTTGTTCTTGGCCACCGTCGGGAACACCACGCCACCGATACCGATGATGGAGATCCACGGCAGGATGGGCGAGATCTTCTCCATCCACGCATCGAGAAGGTAACGCAGGAGAATGCCACCGATGACCGGGATTAGGACGGTCTGCGCGAGCGATTTCGCCATGCCTGCCGCGTCCACCTGGATCTCGGCACCGGCGAGCAGCAACATGAGCATCGGCGTCATGATCGGCGCGATCAGGGTGGAAACGCTGGTCATAGCGACGGAGAGCGCTACGTCGCCTTTAGACAGGTATGCGATGACGTTCGAGGAAGTGCCGCCCGGCACCGAGCCGAGCATGAGCAAACCAACCGCCAGCATCGGGTTGAGGTTGAAAAGCTTTGCGACGAGCACCGCTGCCAACGGCATGATGAGGAACTGGGCAATCACACCGATCAGGACGGGGATCGGGCGGCGCGCGATCTCTTTGAAGTCCGGGATCGTCAGGGTCAGACCCATTCCGAACATGATGATCATTAAGAAGTACGTGATGTACTGCGTGAGCGGAAGGAATGGGCCCGGTGCGAAGAACGCAATGGCCGAGCCGACAAGGATGAAAATAGGAAACGCGGTGACAGCAAAGGCGGCGGATCTATCCTTCGCTGAAGTGAATTCAGGTTCGATGGGTGCGCTCATAAGCCTTCCTATCCAAAGCGTGGAACGGTGAGTTCCGTTTCATAGGATAGAGGGCACTGTACGCTACGTCACATTGAAGGGCGCGATGACGCCTCCCTCACCGTTTAGACCGTGGCGGTGCGGGCCTCTGCGGCGAGCGCCTCGGCAGCCACGATGCGCTTGCCTTGGCGGCCGGAGATGCGCGCCCACTCGTCCGGGTTCGTAGTGTTCGGCATGTCCTCGCTCTCGTCCTGCTCAGTGCGCACGGCCTCCCGCAGGTGCGCTGCAGTGACGCCACCTGTGTTTGTACCCGCAATCTGGTCCTTAATTGCCAGTTTCTTGGCCCGGTCCACCACGTTGGCGATCATCGCGCCGGAGACAAAGTCGTGGTAGTGAAGCGTTTCAACGGTGCCGTCGACAAGCTGCAAGCGCACGAACGGGCGAGGGGCGAACAACTCCTCGACCGCTGCCTCGATGAGTGCTTCCGGCGACTCGGCGAGCGGGATGTCCGCGGTGATGTAGCGGGCGAAGATGTCCGCTGCCTCCTTGCGGTTCGGCCGCGATACGCGGATCTTGATGTCCAGGCGGCCCGGGCGCAGTATCGCCGGGTCGATGAGCTCTTCACGGTTGGTCGCGCCGATCACGATGACGTTCGCGATGTCTTCGACACCGTCGATCTCGGTGAGCAGCTGCGGCACGACGGTGGTCTCCATGTCATTTGAGACACCGGAGCCGCGGGTGCGGAAGATAGACTCCATCTCGTCGAAGAACACGATGACGGGGCGGCCGTCGGAGGCGAGTTCGCGGGCGCGCTCGAAGATGAGGCGGATGCGGCGCTCCGTCTCGCCGACGAACTTATTCAGCAGCTCGGGACCCTTGACGTTGATGAAGCGCGCCTGTGCCCCATCACCGATGCGCTGCGACAGCGAATTCGCTACCGCCTTGGCGATCAGGGTTTTGCCGCAGCCCGGAGGGCCGTACAGCAGCAGGCCCTTCGGCGGTGCGAGGCGGTATTGCCGGTAGAGCTCCGGGTAGGCGAACGGCAGCTCGACGGAATCCTTGATCGTCTCGATCTGGCTCGAAAGACCACCGATGTCGGCGTAGGTCACGTTGGGCACTTCTTCGAGCGAAAGCTGGTTGACCTCGGTCTTGGGAATGCGCTCGTAGGCGTAACCGGCCTTCGGATCAATTAAGACCGTGTCGCCAGCGCGAGCGGCATCCTTGAGCGGTTCGGCCAGGTGGACAAGGTGCTCCGTGCCCTGCTGATCAGCCACCAAAGCGCGGTTGCCGCCGATCTTTTCCACCAGCGTCGCAAGCTGACCGGTGGATTCGTAACCGCAGGCCTCGACGATCACGGTGCCGTCGCCAAGCCGGACGAGCGTGCCTGGAGTGAGTGCTGTGGGCTCGACCGTCGGTGCGACTTTGACTCGCATCCTGCGTCCGGAGGTGAAGACCTCTGCTTCCATGCCGCGCGGCGAATCCTCGAGGAAGATGCCGTAGGTCGAGGCGGGCTCACCGAGCGCCTCAACCTGGGCGTAGAGCAGGTTGAGCTTGTCGCGGCTCGACTTGAGCAGTTCCGCAAGCTTGGTGTTGCGCTCGCTCATCGCGCGGTTCTCGCGCTTTAGCTCTCGCAGTTCGGGCCCGAAAGCATCGTCTTCAATCATGCTGTCTAGCTTAACGGCCTAGCTTAACGACGAGCCCTGCGCTGCGGCCTCGGCGGCACCACCCCGTCGGCGAGGCGGCGGGTCCAGACCAGAAACGCAGTGTGCGCGTTCATGCGGTGCTCCGGACGGGTGGCAAGCCCTTCGACCTTCCACTCGCGCAGCAGCGTTTCCCAGGCGCGAGGTTCGGTGAAGCACTTCGCCTCCCGGATGGCCTCCATGATGTTCATCAACTGCGGCACGGTGGCAACGTAGGTCATGAACACGCCGCCGGGAATGAGTACGTCTTTCACCGTGTCGATGAAGTGCCACGGCTCGACCATGTCCAAGATCACGCGGTCGACGGGACCGTCGAGATCCTCGGGGGTGATCTCGCCGAAATCACCGAGACGCGGCGTCCACCACTCGGGGTGCGAGCCGAAGTAATCGGCGACGTTGTCTTTCGCGAACGCGAGGTGGTCGTCGCGGATCTCGTAGGAGAACACGCGACCCTCCGGGCCGACAGCGCGCAGCAGCGACATGGTGAGCGCGCCGGAGCCGGCGCCGGCTTCCAACACGCGCGCCCCCATGAAGATGTCGCCTTCCACGAGGATCTGCGCGGCGTCCTTCGGGTAGATCACCGCCGCGCCGCGCGGCATCGACAGGACGTGGTCCACCAGCAGGTGGCGGAAGCACAGGTAGTCCGCCCCAAGGGTCGACTCCACCACGGACCCCTCGTCGGCACCGATGATGTCGTCGTGCTCAACAATGCCTTTGTGCGAGTGAAACTGCCCGCCCGGCACCAGCTCAATGGTGAAGTGCCGGCGCTTGGCGTCGGTGAGCTGAACTTTGTCGCCGGGCTGAAACGGGCCTGAATACATGGACTTCCTCTGGTTTTTCAATGAGCGGGGTGTTATGCGCCGCTCAAGTATGCCGTAAGCGCCTGCTCAAACCACAGCTGGTCCTTAACACCGGCCAGCTCCCGCGCCGAGTGCATGGACAGCAGCGGGATGCCGACATCAACGGTTGGGATGCCCAGCCGCGTTGAAGCGATCGGCCCGATCGTGGAGCCGCACGGCACCTCGTTGTGGCCAACAAAAAACTGCACGGGCACACCCGCAGAGTCGGCAGCACGTCGCCAGATCGCCTGCGTCTCCGCGTTCGACGCGTAACGCTGGTTAGCGTTGATTTTCAGCACCGGGCCGCGGTTCATCATCGGACGATGCGTCGGGTCGTGCTTGTGGGCATAGTTCGGGTGCACCGCGTGCGCCGCGTCGGCAGAGATCATTGACGACGCCGCGTACACATCCAGCGGGTCGCCCATCCCAGGCACTTCCGCAAGCAGCTTGGCAAGCACGCGCTCCAAAAGCGGCCCGCCGGCTCCTTCGGTGGTCGAGGAGCCAATTTCCTCGTGGTTGAACGCGGCGAGTACGAGCACGTCACCGGACTCCCGGCCGTTGTCTACCGCCGCAAGCATCGCGTTGAGCGAGGCGTGCACGCTGGACAGATTGTCCAACCGCCCCGCCGCCACTAAGTCTCCGAATACCTCTGGGCGTTGTGCGTCAGCAGAAATCAGCTCGTGGGCGACGATGCGCTGCGCATCCACACACGCGGCTTCCGCCACGATCTCTCGCAGCGGCCGATCCTCAGCCAGCACCGGCTGCAGGTGCGTTTGCCGGTTCATCTCCGGCTGGTTGCCGCGGTAGAGGTGAATAGCCAAATGCGGCACGCGGGCGACTGGGCCGGTGGAAACCAGGCGCACCGAGCCGTCGTCAAGCGAGATGCGTCCTGCGAAAGTGAGCTCTCGATCGAACCATGTCTCGACCACTGCCCCTCCATAGACCTCGACAGCGACCTGGCGGAAACCTTCTCCCTCGAAGTCCATGCTTGGCTTGACCACAAGCCCCGGCGAGTCGGTGTGCGATCCGATGATGCGAAAGCGTGGCTGCGGGTTTTCGGGCACCCACCAGGCCACGACCGCCCCGCCTCGCACCATCACGTGCCCGCCCGGTGTGGTTGCGGTGTCCTCCGTGAACCCGGCAGCAACGAGCGCGTCGCGGACGTTCGCAGCTGCGTGATATGCGCTAGGGGAATCAGCAATGAACTCAGCGAGATGCGTCATGCAACCCACCCTAGCGATACCCTGTGATAACGATGACTACACCCAAACCGCTCGCGCTCTCCCCGTCGCGCGCCAGTGACTACCGGCAATGCCCGCTGCTGTACCGCCTGCGCACCATCGATCGGCTGCCCGAGCCGAAGACCATCCAACAGGTTCGCGGCACGCTCGTACACGCGGTGTTGGAGGAGATGTTCGACTGGCCGCGCGAGGAGCGCACCTACCCGGCCGCCGTCAAGCGGCTCAAGCCGGCGTGGGCGCGCATGCAGGAGAAGGAGCCTGATTGCGCCGCGGCAGTCGAGGATGAGCTTCAGTTGCTTATCGACGCCCGCGCCCTGCTCAAAGGCTACTTCCACATGGAATCACCGCTTGGGTTTGATCCGCAGGCCCAAGAGATGTTCGTGGACGCGGTGTTACCGAACGGGGTGCCGGTGCGCGGGTTCATCGACCGGGTGGATGTGGCGCCCAGCGGCGAAGTCCGCGTGGTGGACTACAAGACGGGCAAGATGCCATCTGCGCGGTTTGCCGACGGCGCGCTTGCGCAGATGCGGTTCTACGGCCTGGTGTACTGGCGCTTGTTCGGCGTGATTCCAACCCAGCTCAAGCTGATGTATCTGGGCGTGATGGATTCGCTGATGATCTCGCCGTCGCGCGAGGAGCTGGAGTACTTCGAGCGGGACCTCGGCGACCTTTGGGCGAAGATTGTCGCCGACGGTGTTGAGGGGCGGTTCCGCCCGCGAAAGACAGCCCTGTGCCCGTGGTGCCCGCACCAGGCGCTGTGCCCGGAGTTCGGTGGCACTCCCCCGCCGTATCCTGGGTGGCCCGGTTCGGCGGCGGATGCCACAGAGGACACCACGGAACAGGCGGATTAAAACAAGCCGGTGATCCTGCCGTCGTCATCGATGTCGATGGTGTTCGCGGCCGGAGTTTTCGGCAGGCCAGGCATGGTCATGACGTCGCCGGTCAGCGCAACAACGAATCCGGCACCGGTGCGTGGGATCAGCTTGCGCACGTGCAGGGTATGGCCGGCCGGTGCGCCCAGCTGCGCTGGGTCGTCCGAGAACGAGTACTGCGTCTTCGAGATGCACACGGGCAGCTTGTCGAAGCTGTTGTCTTTGAGCATCTTCAGGTCACGCTCTGCGTTCACGGAGTACTGCACGTTGTCCGCGCGGTAGATCTCGCGGGCAATCGTTTCAATGGCGTTCTCGATTCCGTCCGCTGGGTCGTAGAGCGGTGCCGACGTGTTCTCGGCGAGGCTGTCCAGCAAGAGCTGCGCCAGATCCTCGGCGCCTTCGCCGCCGCGCGCCCAGACATCGGCCTCCGCGAGTGCGACGCCGAGCAGGTCCGCCCATTCGCGGACGAACGCGCGCTCTGCCTCGGTGTCCGTTGCGAAGAGGTTCAGCGCCACAATGGGAGCCACTCCGAACTTTCGCACGTTTTCGACGTGGCGCTCGAGGTTCACGATGCCGTCGCGCAGCGCGTCGAGGTTCTCAGTCTTCAGGTCTTCCTTTGCGACGCCCGCGTTGTGCTTGATGGAGCGGATCGTCACCACGATGACCGCTGCGGCGACATCCAACTCACCGGCCCGGGCCTTGATGTCGAAGAACTTCTCCGCCCCCAGATCTGAGCCGAAGCCGGCCTCGGTGAGCACGATGTCGGCGTAGCTCAAGGCGGTTCGCGTGGCGATCAAGGTGTTGCAGCCGTGCGCGATGTTGGCGAACGGGCCGCCGTGGATGAACGCCGGGGTTCCGCCCAGAGTCTGCACGAGGTTCGGGCTAATCGCTTCCTTGAGCAGCGCGGCCATCGCACCTTCCGCGTGAAGCTGGCCTGAAGTGACGGGGTTGCCGTCAAAGTCCAACCCGATGGTGATTGCCGCGAGGCGGCGCTTCAAGTCGCCGAGGTCGCTGGCGAGACCGAGGATCGCCATGATCTCAGAGGCGGCGGTAATAGTGAAACCGGTTTGGGCAGGCACACCGCTGGTAGGGCCACCCAAACCGGTGACTACGTTGCGCAGCGCGCGATCGTTCACGTCCAAGCAGCGCTGCCAGGTCACGCGACGCGGGTCAATGCGCAGTTCGTTGCCCTGCTGGATGTGGTTGTCAATCATCGCGGCCAGCGTATTGTTTGCGCTGGTGATCGCGTGGAAGTCGCCGGTGAAGTGGAGGTTAATGCTCTCCATCGGCACCACCTGGGAGTAGCCACCGCCAGCGGCTCCACCCTTGATGCCCATGACGGGGCCGAGCGAGGGTTCCCGGAGCGCCACCATCGCTTTCTGTCCCAGGCGTGTCAGCGCGTCTGTGAGCCCGATTAGCACGGTGGATTTCCCCTCGCCTGCGGGAGTCGGCGAAACACCGGTGACCAGCACGAGCTTTCCCGGTTCCGAATCCGGCACCTGGGTGATATCCACCTTGGCCATGTACTTGCCGTAGGGCACCAGCGCCTCATCCGCAACCCCGGCGCGGGCGGCGATCTCGGTGATCGGCTTGAGCTCGTGGGCCTGCGCGATCTCTACGTCGGTCTTGGGCTGGGTCTCCTGCGTGTGCTGGGCTGTCATAGGCCTCAGAGTACCGCAGCGCCGATCGCGTACCCGAGGGCTACAGCGACCGCGATGCAGATCACCCCAGGGATGAGGAATGGGTGGTCAAAGACGTACTTTCCGATGCGTGTCGAGCCCGTGTCGTCCATTTCCACCGCCGCGAGCAACGTCGGATAGGTCGGGAGCACGAACAGGGCGGATACTGCCGGGAAGGCGGCCACTGCGGTCAGCGGGCTGACCCCAATCGCCAGGGCAGCTGGCATGAGCGCCTTTGCGGTCGCCGCTTGCGAGTACAACAGGCATGCCGCGAAGAACAGCACGACAGCGAGCAACCACGGTTGCGCTTGCAGCACGCCGCCGGCGATGCCCTGGATGTCCTCGAGGTAGTGGTTGATGAACGTCGTGCCCAGCCACGCGACGCCCAACACGCACACGCTGGCGGACATGCCGGACTTGAACACTTGGGTGTTCAGCACCTCGGCCGCTTGGGACCGGCTGGTGAGCAGGATGATCGCGGCGGCAGCGAGCATGATAGCCATGATGGCCTCGTTCCGCGGAATTGCGGGATCCTGAATTAAACCGATCTGGTCCGAAATGAGCGTCGCGTAGACCATCACAAGCACAATGGCGGTGAGGAAGATCGCCACGGAAGATTTCGCACCCGGCTTGACGACGGCCGACGAACGCCGGTTCGGCGGGGCGACGAGCCCGTCCCGGAGGCGCTGCTGGTAAACGAGGTCGTCGTCAAGCTCTTTGCCCATTCTGTTTGCCACCCATGCTGTGGGGAAGATTGCGAGGAATGTTGCTGGAAGCATGACCGCGAGCAGCTGCAGATACCCCACACCGAGCGGCTCCAGGATGGATGCCATGAACACCACGGCCGCTGAGATTGGCGACGCGACGATGGCCATCTGCGATGCGATGACCGCGACCGACAATGGGCGCGACGGGCGCACTTTGCCTTCCTTGGCAACCTCGACGATCACCGGAAGGGTGGAGAATGCGGTGTGTCCGGTGCCGGCGAGCACCGTCATCAGCCACGTCACGATCGGCGCGTAGAGAGTAATGCGCTTCGGATTGCTGCGCAGAAACCGCTCGGCGAGTTGGACGAGGTAGTCCATACCTCCGGCGAGCTGCATCGCCGCAATGGCGGCGATGACGCACATAATGATGCCGATTACGTCGAACGGGATGGCGTCTGCGCTGACTGGGACGCCGGTCAGACCAAGCAAAAGGACTCCGAGACCACCGGCGAAGCCGATAGCTACGGAGCCCATGCGCGCACCGAGGACGATGGCACCGAAAAGAATAATGAGCCGCACGAGGAGGAGCACTTTTTGGGATCCTTCAATACAAGTGTTCAGATACCCCTATTATCTGCCTGAAGGTAGTACCTAAGTGGTGTAAAACACTGTGATGTGTACTACCTGCCCCGCGCGGTGCGTGGGCTAACCCCGTGGGCTAACCCCGTGGGTTAATCCTCGTCGATGTAGAGCTTGCCGCGGTACTCCGGGTGCATAAGGTTTTCTTTGCTCAGTGCCTTATCCAGCTCATCTTGGGTCATGAGCTCCTTCTCCAGCACCAGGTCGTACACGCTGCGGCCGGTCTCCGCTGCTTCGCGGCCGATGACGTCGCCGGCATGGTGGCCGATCACGGGGTTGAGGTAAGTGATGATGCCGATCGAGCGGGTGACGTAGGACTCGCAGATCTCCTTGTTCGCGGTGATGCCGGTGACGCACTTCTCGCGCAGGGTGTGGGCAGCGTTGGTGAGCAGGCGGATCGATTCGAACAGGGACTGCGCAATCACTGGCTCCATCACGTTGAGCTGGAGCTGACCGGCCTCAGCGGCCATGGAGACCGTGACATCGTTGCCGAACACCTTGAAGCAAACCTGGTTGACCACCTCAGGGATCACCGGATTGACCTTTGCCGGCATGATCGAGGAGCCGGCCTGGCGCTCGGGCAAGTTGATCTCGTTCAGGCCCGCGCGCGGACCGGAGGAGAGTAAACGGAGGTCGTTACAGGTCTTGGAGAGCTTCATCGCGGCGCGCTTGATCGCGGAGTGCATCATTACATAGGCGCCGGTATCGGAGGTGGCCTCGATCAGATCCGGCGATGCCTGGATGTCCAGACCTGTGACCTCGCGCAGGGCCGCGACGACCTGATCGCGGTAGCCGGTCGGGGTGTTGATGCCGGTGCCGATCGCGGTCGCGCCCAGGTTGACCTCGAGCAGAGACTCGGCTGAGTTGCACAGAGTGCGCTGCTCCTCAGCCAAGTTGGCACCGAAAGCGGAAAACTCCTGCCCCAGGGTCATCGGGACCGCGTCCTGGAGCTGGGTGCGGCCCATCTTCAAGATGTCGGCGAACTCGTCGCCCTTGGCGCGAAACGCCTTTTGCAGGTGGTCGAACTCCTCGATCAGGCTCTGCACCGCGTAGTACACGCCGAGGCGGAACCCGGTCGGGTACGCGTCGTTGGTGGACTGGGACATATTGACATCGTCATTCGGGTTGATCACGTCGTAAGAACCCTTGTCGTGCCCCATGAGCTCCAGCGCCACGTTCGCTACAACCTCGTTGGTGTTCATGTTCACCGAGGTGCCGGCGCCGCCCTGGAATACATCGGAGGGCCACTGGTCCATGCAGTAGCCCTCGTCAAGAATCTTGTCGCACGCAGCGACGATCGCCTCAGCCTTATCTTTCGGCAGGGTGTGCAGACGGCGATTGGCAATTGCGGTGGCTTTCTTCACCTGCACCATGCCGCGGATGAACTCCGGGAATTCATTGATGGTGGTGCGAGAAATCTGGAAATTGTCCACCGCGCGCAGCGTGTGGATGCCGTAGTACACGTCCCCCGGCACTTCCATGGTGCCGAGCAGGTCTTCTTCAATGCGTTGGTTCATGCCCGCCACTATAGGCGGGCAATGCGCAGCTCGGTGGCTAGAATGCCCTCCGCTCCGATCTCTGCAAGCTGGTCCATGACCTGGTTGGCATGCGATTTCCGCACCATCGCACGCACTGCGACCCAGCCGTCGCGTGACAACGGGGACACCGTCGGTCCGGTGATGCCAGGGGTGAGCGCAGCGGCCCGATCAAGGTGATCGCGGCTGACGTTGTAGTCAATCATCAGGTAGTTGTGGGCGGTCAAAATACCGGTGATGCGGTTGAGCACGCGGGTGTGTTCCTCGCCCAGCTCAAAGCCCTGCCGCTTCACGACGACAGCCTCGCTGGTCAAGATCGGGTCCCCAAACGGGGCCAGGCCCTGTTGGCGCAGCGTCGCGCCTGTGGAAACCACATCTGCAATCACATCGGCCACGCCGAGTTTGATCGAGATCTCGACCGCACCGTCAAGGCGGATCACCGCACCCGGGGCGATACCGCGCTCTGCGAGGTAGTCCTCCACCAGGTGCGGATACGAGGTAGCGATCCGCTTGCCCTCGAGTGCGTCCACGGTCCACGTTTCACCTTGCGGTGCGGCGAAGCGAAAAGTCGAGGCGCCGAAACCCAACTGGAGCACCTCATCGACATCGGCACGGGAATCCGCAGCCAGGTCGCGACCGGTGATGCCCAAATCAAGGTGGCCCTGCGCGACGTAGATCGCAATGTCTTTTGGACGCAGGAAGAAGAACTCGACGCCGTTGTCTTCATCGACAACGTTGAGCGCCTTCGTCATGCCACGGCCCTTGTATCCCGCCTCCTTCAGCACACCGAGGGCGTGTTCGGAGAGAGCACCTTTGTTCGGGACAGCGATCTTGATCATGGCCTAGGTTTCCTTCGGTGCAGGTGCGAATGCGGTTTAGAGGTACTTGTACACGTCGTCCGGGGTGAGTCCGCGCTTGAGCATCATCACCTGGGTCCAGTACAGAAGCTGGCTCATCTCCTCGGCGAGCTCAGCATCCGACTGGTACTCGGCGGCGATCCAAACTTCCCCGGCTTCCTCGATGATCTTCTTGCCAATGAAATGCTCGCCGTTATCCAGCGCCTCCACCGTCCCCGAGCCGGACGGGCGTTCAGCGGCCTTGGCGGACAGTTCAGCGAAGAGCTCGTCGAAGGTTTTCACGGTGAGAAAGTCTAACCCACGTCCTCAGACAGACGCTGCTTGCGTAAACCACGCATCGACGTCGCTCGCATCCGCTCCAACAAACTGCGCTGGGTCAAACACGGTAACACCTTCCGGCACCTCAGTTGCCAGGCCGAGCACGACACACCCGGCGGCGGCTCCAGCGCTCATTCCGCTCCAAGAATCCTCAACAACCAGGCAATCCGCGGGGTCTACGCCCACCCGGCGGGCCGCCTCCAGGTACATCTCCGCGTGCGGTTTCGCACGCGCCACCTCATCTGCGGTGATTGTGTCCACGAAGAACTCCCGCCCAACCACGTCGATGCAGGCATCCGCCAACTCGCGTTCAGTGTTGGTGCACACCAGCATCGGGGTGCCACGCTGCTTCAGCGCTACAAGCAACTCCCCGACTCCAGGGTTGACCTCTACGCCCTCGGAAAGCAGCTCCCGCATCCGGGCGTACATCCATGCCTTGTAGCGTTCGACATCGCCGTCGACAAGCGAATGCCCCGCCCACTCCGCGACTATCCGCAAGGTGGTGTCGAAGTTGACTCCGACGGTCCGCTCGCGCACCTCGGCGGTCAGCGGACGGCCGAGGAGCTCGCCGAGTTCGTAGGTGGCGATGCCCCAGAGGGGTTCGGTGTCGATGAGGGTGCCGTCCATGTCCCAAAACACTGCGGCGGGCGCACTACTCAATTTCGGGCAGCTCCTGCAGCGCCTCGTCGGTCGCTCCGGTCGCTGCGGCCGCGCGGAACACCAGCGACTCAATGTCGGCCTTCTCCTCCGGCTCCAGCACCGCGTTGGCGTATTTGGTGTTGAAGTCGTTCAGGTTCTCGTAGAACGGCTTAGTCGCCTGCGCGAGCTGCCGGCCTTCCGGGTCGTCGCCGAGTAGATCGAGCGCGTCGAGGTACATCTCGATCAGGGCCTTGAGCTCCGGCAATGCCTCCGGATCGAAGGGCTCGTCCCACAGCTCTTTGTCATCGTCGTTGAGGTAGGAACCCGTGGCAAAAGTGCGCAGGTCATCGATGAATTCGTCTACATCATCCTGGAACTGTGCGCGGATGGACATCTCCGGAGCGGTCATAGCGTTCATCTTCGCGGATTATGCGCCAACACGCACGCCGAGCAGACCCTCGATTGCCGCAGCAAGCTTGCTGTCATGGTCGCCCGGGGCTTCGTCGAGAAGCTTCAGGGCAGCAGGAGTGTTCAGATCGTTCGCAAGAGCCTCACGAAGCTTATCGACGACCCCTTGCACCCGCTCTTCCTCCACCTCCTGTGAGAGGTTCGTACGCCAAAGCTCGAGTCGGCGCTCGGCGTCGTCGAGGATGTCCTGGGAGAAATCCCGGTCCTCGCGGTAGTGCCCGGCGAACACCGCGAGACGGATCGCGGACGGGTTGTGGCCCGCCTCGGTGAGCTTGTGCACGAAAACGAGGTTGCCCAGCGACTTCGACATCTTGACACCGTCGAGCGCAATCATGCCGGCGTGCACGTAGTGGCCCGCCATGCGCGGGGTGCCGTAAGCCGCTTCGGCATGTGCCGCGGAGAACTCGTGGTGTGGGAAAGCGAGGTCGGAGCCGCCGCCCTGGATAGCAAACTGCGCGCCGAGGCGGTTCGTCGCAATTGCCGAGCATTCGATGTGCCAACCCGGCCGTCCGGCGCCGAACGGAGACTCCCATGCTGGTTCGCCGTCGCGGTGGCCACGCCACAGCAACGCGTCGAGCGGGTCGTGCTTGCCGGGCCGTTCCGGATCGCCACCACGCTCTGCAAAATATGCCTCCATGGTGGCGCGATCCAGGTTGGATTCGTAGCCGAACTGCGTTGTGGCATCGATGGGAGCGTAAATATCGGTCACGCCAGACTCCGGGTCGGTGAGCTCATACGCGGCGCCGTTGTCAAGGAGGCGCTGCACCATCGTGATGACTTCATCGATGGCCTCCATGGCGCCGATGTAGTCCCGCGGCGGGATGACACTGAGCTCTTCCATGTCGCTGCGGAAGAGGTCGATCTGGCTGTTGCCGAGTTCGCGCCAGTCGACGCCATCGCGCTCCGCGCGCTCGAACAGCGGGTCGTCCACGTCGGTGACGTTTTGTACGTACCGCACCTGATGACCGTTGGCGAGAAGCTGCCGATAAACCAGGTCGAAAGTTAAGTAGGTAGCTGCGTGGCCGAGGTGGGTTGAGTCGTACGGGGTGATGCCGCAGACATACATGCCCACTTCACCGTTCGAGTCCGGAGTGACATCGACGGGTTTGACGCGTTGATCAGCGGTGTCGTGTAGCTGCAACGGGACTGGATCGCCGGCGACGGCGGGTACGGACGGAGTCGGCCAAGCATGCATGCGCACCAGACTACTCGCGACTGCGACATACCCCACAGGCGCGACGAATCCCCTAGTAGGGCTGCATGACTCCGGTTGCCAGGAGGATCATAACGATGATTCCAAGCGGGATGCGGTACGCCGCAAACCAGGCGAACGAGTGGTGTGAAACGAACTTCAGCAACCATGCAATCGAGATGTAGCCGAGCACGAAGCCGATGCCCGATCCGACCAGAAGCTGCAGCCCGGACGCGGATTGGCCGGCCTGCGGGTCGAAGGCGTCGGGAAGCGAGAACAAGCCCGACGCGAGCACCGCGGGGATGGCCAGCAGGAAGGAGAACCTGGTAGCCACCTCGCGGTCGAGGTTCAGGAACAAACCGCCAGAGATGGTGCCGCCGGAACGGGACACACCCGGAATCAGCGCGAGGCACTGCCACAGACCCATGAGGATCGCGTCCTTCATGGTCAGTTCCTCGAACCCACGGGTCTTGCGTCCCTTGCGCTCGGCGAGGATGAAGACGAAGGAGAAGAGGATCAGCACCGTGGCGGTGATCCAGAGGTTGCGGAAGTTCTCGCGGATCAGATCCTTAAGCAGCACACCCGCAAGGCCGACCGGGATCGTACCCGCGATGACCATCCAGCCCATTCGGTAGTCGAATCCGCGCTTGGACTTGTCCAGCACCCCGGCAACCCATGCCGTGAGGATGCGCCAGATGTCCTTGGCAAAGAAGACCAGCACCGCGAGCTCGGTGCCCAGTTGGATCACGGCGGTGAAGCTCGCGCCCGCGTCCTGGCCCCAGAACAGCTCGGACACGATGCGGAGGTGGCCCGATGAGGACACAGGGAGAAACTCGGTCAATCCCTGCACAACGGACAACACGATAACTTGGAGCCAAGTCATTGATTCGGTCATGGTGGCAGCTTCGGCTTGAATCACGCTGTGCAACCCTACTCCAACGCAGCTGAAGATCCATGAAGGCCGATTGCTAGTGTGGAGGGCTGTGAAGAAACTCCGCGCATTCGAGGCCGCCGTGGCAGTTCTTGGCATTGCGCTTGGCACTGCGTTTAGCACTGTGGCACTCACCGCGTGCAGCAGCCCGACCGAACTCGCCGACGAGCTCGCGGTGAATATGGGCGACGCCTCCCCTATCGAATCTCCCCCGGCAACGGACCCAGCGGGCGAGGTTCATGAGTACGAACCGGTGCTAGATCTTGACACCACCGATGGGCTCATCGCGGTGCGCACCGCCGACGCGATCACGGTAGGCACCCTCGACGAGATCCTCGGCAACACCGCCGAATCCTGGCCGCTAGAGGCGGAGTGCGGCGACGTCTCTGCCAACGCCGGCGTGTTCGCAGTCGGCTGCGGCACGACGGTACGCACGTTCACAACCTCCGGCGCTGATGAGCACGCGGTTGAACACCCGGCCACAACCGCAACGGTGACCACGAGCGGCGAGATCCTCGCTGCCAGCAACGAAGAGCGCAACGTGTGGGTGTACCGCGACGGCGAGTTGATCAAGACGATTTCCGTCGCACGCGAGACCGACTCCATCCAGGCAGTGCCCGTAGATGGGAAGCCGGACACGGTAGTGCGCACCAACAGCTTCGACACCACCATCCAGGACCTCGATTGGACGGGCGGGCGCCAAGGCGGCACGCTGCGCGTCGGCCTCGGCGTAGGAAAGGTCGCTGGTGGCCAGCATGGGTTGGTTCTCGCCGCGGACACCACTGGCAGCCAGCTCTTGGTCTACACCTCCGACGACATCATCCGCCTCCACCAAATGGCACCCGTGCCCGAAAGCCCGTGGGATGTCGCGTGGGATCCGGCGGATCGCCTCGCTTGGGTCGCTTCCACTTCCTCGAACTTGGTCACCGGGTACGACATCTCGCGCGGCGTGCCGCTCGAGCGGGCACAGCTCCGAACCGTCGCCAATGCGCGGAGCATTGTTTCGCTTGACGACGGCACGCTGGTCCTCGCCTCCGCCACCGGCGACGGCATCCAAATCATCACCCCAGCGCAACAAGACCTGCGGGACCTCCCGACCTCCGATCGTTAAACACAACGCAAAGGAACGCACTGATGAAGCTCTACGACGCCGCACTCAAAGCCATGTTCCTTCTTCCGCCGGAGCGCATTCACGGTGTCATGAGCACCGCGCTGCACTTGCTGCATGTCGCACGGCCCGTGAACCGCGCCATGGAGCGCGTGGTGCGGGTCCACGATCCGGCACTGGAGCAGGAACTCTTCGGCGTGCGCTTCCCGGCACCCTTGGGTTTGGCTGCTGGTTTCGATAAGAACGCCACCGCCGTTGACGCGTGGGGCGCCATCGGATTTGGCTACGCCGAGCTGGGCACCGTAACCCCGAAACCGCAGCCCGGCAACCCCGCGCCGCGCCTGTTCCGCCTGCCGAAGGACAAGGCGATCTTGAACCGCATGGGATTCAACAACGAGGGCGCACTCGATGCGGCGCAGCGTCTCAAAGCCAAGCGCTCGAATGACGTCATCGGCATCAACATCGGCAAGAACAAGACTCAACAGGACGCAGTGACCGATTACCGCGCCGGCGCGACGGTGCTGGGTCCGCTCGCTGACTACTTGGTGGTCAACGTTTCCTCCCCGAACACACCGGGGCTTCGAGACCTCCAAGCAGTCGAGGAACTGCGGCCAATTCTGCAAGTTGTTGTTGAGGCGACGGACACGCCTGTACTGGTGAAAATCGCACCAGATCTCTCCGACGAGGATGTCGATGCCGTGGCAGACCTCGCCCTAGATCTCGGACTCGCCGGCATCGTCGCAACCAACACCACCATTTCCCGCGACGGCCTCTCCACGCCTGCTGGAGACGTCGAGGCGATGGGAGCCGGCGGCATTTCCGGCGCGCCGCTCGCGGACCGCGCGCTTGAGGTGCTTACCCGCCTGTACAACCGCGTGGGCGATCAGCTGGTGCTCATCAGCGTCGGCGGCATCATGACGCCCGAGCAGGCGTGGGAACGAATCACCGCGGGGGCAAGCCTGCTGCAGGGCTACACGCCGTTCATCTACGGCGGTCCGGGGTGGATCCGGGGCGTGCACCAGGGCGTCGTTAAGCAATTGAAGCTCCATGGCCTCAGCCATATCTCTGAGGCTGTAGGCAGCGGCCTTACATGGAAAGACGGCGCAGAATAAGCGCGCAGAGCAGCGCGCCGACACCCCACATCGCGAGCCAGAACGTCGGGGTGAGGGCGAGCACGGTGTTCGGCGCGATGATGCCAACGCCGATCAAGATGACCGCGACCGCGAGCAAGATGACTTGTTTGCGGGAACCTGCCTGAGTCTTGTCCGTGGTGGCGAACGCGCCGACGATAATCGCGGCGACCACCGTGAGCAGAAACTGCGGCGTGAGCGCGTACACCTGCTCACCACGCATGAAGGCGAGGAAAGCGAAAATAAACAGCACGGCGGCGAGAGCGAGGAACGCTCCGCCGGCGCGCAGTTGAATGGGGACCATGGGCCGGATGTTACCGGGCCGGACTACTTGTTCTCGTACCAACCCCAGAGGATGGCGCGTCCAAGGGTGTGAAAGAAGAGGTTGAAACCAAGCTGCGTCGGATTCGCGATCTCTTCCGGGTCGAACTCCGTGTCCACCGCGTGGACGGCGAAGAGGTAGCGGTGCGGGCCGTGCCCCTGCGGCGGGTTAGCGCCGTAATAGCCCTGGACGCCGGAGTCGCCGGTCAACACCGTAGCTCCTACGCCCAGCCCAGCTTCTGAACCGGCGCCTGCGGGAAGTTCGGTGACACTGGCCGGAATGTTGAATGCAGACCAGTGCCAGAACCCGGAGGCGGTCGGCGCGTCTGGGTCGAAGCATGTCACGGCGATGGACTTGGTGCCCTCGGGCAGACCAGACCAGGCGAGCTGCGGGCTAACCGCGTCGCCACCAGCATGCTTGTCGGGCAGCTCTTCGCCGTCCTGGAAGTCGGCCGAGGAGAGTTCGAAACTAAGCACGTCCTTCAGCGGAGCGTACGGATCTGGGCCAGGGAATCGATCAGAAATATAAGAAGCAGTCATGGCTCCATTCGTACCGACTTCCGGTGACCTCTGCTACCCAATTTCGCCGAGAAGAACACCCCGCAAAGGTAACAAATCTGGGTTCGACACCGGCAGTGCGCTGGCGATTTGGCGATGTCCGACCCCCGCCCTATAGTTATCGAAGTGCCCAGCCGAGAGGCTGAACAAACACCCTATGCCCGGGTGGCGGAATGGCAGACGCGCTAGCTTGAGGTGCTAGTGTCCTATTAACGGACGTGGGGGTTCAAGTCCCCCCTCGGGCACAAACACACCGGCCCTGTGAACAGCAGAAACACTGTCCAGAGCCGGTTTTTCTTGCGATAGCGACGGGAGGGATCGTGCCGAAGCTCTCCGCACGCCGCATCTTCCTTCTCATCCTCGCAGCTGCCGTGTTCATTGCCGCGTGGGCAGTGCTCGATGTCCCCCCGCTCGCAGTGCTGCGCCAATGGGCGGATGAGACCGGCCCGTGGTTCCCTGTGCTGTTCTGGCTGCTCTACATTGCGGTCACCCAGTTCCCGATTCCCCGCACCATCATGACGGTGTCTTCCGGCATCCTGCTCGGCAGCGCGCTGGGCATCACCGTCGCTGTGACCGCCACCATGGTCTCCGCGGTGGTTTCGTTGCTCATCGTGCGCTTTCTGCTGCGGGACTTTGTGGCGCCGCGGCTCACGCACCCGTCAATCGAGACCATTAACCAGCGACTCGAAGCCCGCGGATGGCTCGCCGTCGCCAGCCTGCGCATGATCGCATTCGTCCCCTTCTCCATCCTCAACTACACGGCGGCACTCACTCGTGTGCCGGTTCTGCCGTTTGCAATCGGGACCTTCGTGGGCTCGCTGCCAGGCACTATCGTCACGGTTCTCTTCGGAGATACCCTCACAGGAGAAGCCTCGCCAGTGGTCGTCGTCGCCACCGTCATACTGAGTCTTGCAGGTTTCGCAGGATTGCTTGCCGACGCCCTCTTACCCGCCTCGGTCAAACCTGACGCGACAAGAACGCGGCCGGGAGTAAAGCCTCAGAGGTAGACGCGTAGACTTAGCCACCATGATTGGCGTCCATGCACGGTACCGAGGCCGCGACAAGCGGCGCGCTGACGTGGTTGCCCGATCCGCCGAGGTGCTGGCGACTCTGCCGGGAGTCTCGCCGTTTGAGATGGTGAGCGTGGAGGACATCCGCACCGACGTAGATTCGCCGGAAGCCGCACTGAACCTAGTAATGGCCCTGCTCTCCGACGGCAATTGGGCAATCGGGCTTGGTATCACGCACAACGGGCGCGGCGTCTACGCAGCATCCGACGCGGTTGGTACGCGCCCCGCGCAGGTGAAGGTCGGAGTGGATACCCGCCACCCCGGCACGGCAGCGGAGGATATCGCAGCGATATTCACCCTCATCGGCCACGTACTGCACAAGCGAACCTTAGAGGGCCGCGAAGCGACCTCACTCGTGCGCAGCGGAATGAACCAAAACGAAGCGGCCCGCGAGCTGGGCATCTCCAAACAGGCGATGAGCCAGCGTCTGCAGGCCGCTGGGTGGCAGGCGGAACAATCCGGGTGGAAGCTCGCTCTGCACCTAATCACCCGGGCCGAGGCTGATCAGGCCACTGGATCTACTGGTTCTACTGACCCGGTTGCGGGGGCATAGGCGGGCGCTGGAACTGGCCGTAATCTTCGGGCCGCAGCTCAGAGGGCTGCACCGGCTCGCGCTGCGCCTCTTGGCGCGGCTGCGACTCCACCGCCGGGCTCACTGGCTCACCCGCACGAACTCGCGACACGATGCCACTGCCGGATTCAATCTCCCGCTGGGACGACTCCCGCGGAGCTTCCTCGCGCGGGCTAGCTGGAGCCGGATGCTGCGTCGGGTCCGGCTCGTCGACGTGCTTATTGGCCACTGCGCGGGCTTCGGCAAGTGCCTTAGCTAGCTCCGGGTCGGTAGAGGTGTCGAACCATTTGTCCGTGTCGTCCTGGCCGGCCATCTCGCGGGTCGCATCGTCGACGCGCTCCGCCTCGTAGCGGAACACACCGTCGTCGTCCTTATCCGCGAAGGCACGGGCGAACTGCTCCAGCGAGTTTCCGAACTGCGACGGGATCATCCACATCGTCGCCGCCTCGTTATTCGCTATCTTGGGCAGCTTGTCCAGGTACTGGTACGCAAGGAGTTCAGGCGTGACACCCGCCGACTTGATGGCTGCGTTAACCTTTTGGATCGCGCGCGCCTCACCCTGAGCCTCGAGGAACTTGGCCGCTCGCTCACCCTCTGCTCGCAGGATGACCGCCTGGCGTTCTGCCTCGGCGTTCAAGATTGCAGCGTGCTTTTCGCCTTCCGCAGAAAGGATTCGCGCCTGCTTCTCACCCTCGGCCGTCTTGATGTCGGATTCGCGCTTACCTTCCGCGGTGAGGATCATCGCGCGCTTCTCGCGGTCCGCCTTCATCTGCATTTCCATCGATTGCTGGATCGATGGCGGCGGATCAATTGCCTTGAGCTCAACTCGGCTGATGCGCAGCCCCCACTTCGCGGTCGCCGCATCGAGCTCGCCACGCAGACGGCGGTTGATGGTCTCGCGGGAGGTCAGCGTCTCTTCCAGAGTCATGCCGCCGACAACATCGCGCAGGGTCGCCACCGAGATTTGCTCAACACCAACGAGGTAGTTGTCCACGCCGTAGATGGCCTTCGCCGGGTCGTTGATCTGGAAGGTCACCACTGTGTCAATCGCAACGGTCAGGTTGTCTTGGGTAATTACCGCCTGCGGCGGGAACGACACGACGCGTTCACGGGTGTCGACGCGTGCGCGGACGCGATCTACGTACGGAACCAGCAGCGTGAGACCACCGGACACCGTGCGGGTGTAGCGGCCGAGGCGCTCGATCACAGCGGCCTCACCCTGGGGGATCAACTTCACAGATGCGAACAGCAGTGACGCCACCAGGACAATGATGACGGTAAAAGCGATAAGCGCTCCCATTTACGCACTACTCCTTCCAGACGACCGCCACGGGGCCGTCGATTGCGGAAACGGTCACGAGCTGGCCGGCAGGAATCTTCTCCGCCGGATCCAGAGCCCGGGCAGACCAGATAGAACCATCGAAACGCACTTGCCCCGTAGTCGGAGTGATCGCTTCTACGACTTCCGCACGTGAGCCCACCAGGGCGCGCGGAGATTCGTCGTAAAGCATTGGTGTGTCAAGGCGCTTGCGCAGGTATGGGCGCAAAAAGAACCAGAACCCCGCGGAGGAGACGGCGAACATGGCCACCTCCGCCCACAACGGGACACCGAGCAGCGAAATGCCAGCGGTTGCCAACGCTCCAGCTGCAAGCATGAGCAGCGTCATTTCCCCGACCAGAAGCTCAAGTCCTGCGAGGATGCCAGCTGCTATGAACCAGATCAAAGCACCCATGGACTTGAGACTACACGGCAGGCACAGCTACACGTCGGCCTTAGAAAGCTCCGGATTGGTCACGAAATCCACCAGACGCTCCACCGCGCCGATCAGCGTGTGGTCGAGGTCGCGGAATGTGGAAACCGAATCGTAGACGCGATGCCAACCGTCCTTCGGGTCCGACCACCCGAGCCGCTGGCACACGCCCGTCTTCCAGTCCTCGCCGCGCGGGACGTCCGGCCACGCGCGAATGCCCACGCTGGCGGGTTTCACCGCAGCCCAGATGTCGATGTAGGGGTGGCCGGTTACCAGCACGTGTTCGCCGACATTCTCCACGAGGCGGGACTCCTTCGTGCCTTCGATCAAGTGGTCCGCGAGCACGCCGATACGTCGACCGGGCCCCGGCTGGAACTCGGCGAGACGCTCCGGCAGGTTGTCCAAGCCTTCGAGGTATTCGACCACCACGCCCTCGACGCGCAGGTCGTGGCCCCACACCCTCTCCACAATCGCCGCATCGTGGATGCCCTCCACCCAGATGCGGCTCGGCATGGCCACTTTCGCCTTGACTCCCTGCACCTTGCGCGAGCCGGAGTTCGAATGCGTGGGTGCGCTTTGCTGCGGCGCCACGTAGCGCGTCAACGTCACCCGCTGCCCCTCGAGCAGAAACGCGCCAGGGAGCAGCTTGAACAGGCGCTGCGTGCCGCGGCGGTCTTCCAGTCGCACAAAGTCACCGTCGTAGGTGCGCTCGGATCCGACCACGGCACCGACGAAGTCGTCGCCAACCACCTCGACCACCATCCCCGGCTCGGCCGGCACCTGCGGATACGTCGGTTTCCGCGTCCGTGCATGGCCTTTGAGGATGTCGCCCCCGTAACGGTCATCGTGCCTCGAAGTGCTCATAGTGGCAGGGATTGTATCCGTTAAGATCGCTGCCGTGCATACCCGCGCCGAAGTCTATTCCCCGCTCCAAAACACCGCCGTCTGGCTCGCGGCCTGGCTCTACGGAGTCGAGTCCACCGACGACACCATCGATGCACTCACAGACCGCGGAGGCACCCACAGTTACGGTGGTCAGGGGCTTTCGCAGTTGCTTGCCGACGCCCGGTTGGAAGCCGCCTTGGATTCCCCCGAACCCGTCATCCGCTTGGTGCTGTGGGGTCCAGGGCAGGCTCCTGGTCTTAGGGCCGGAACCCCTGCGATGCAGGCGCTGACCCCTGCCGGCGCGATCGTGATTCGCGGCGAGGGGCTCCGCTCCCACATTCTGGTACCGTCCTACGACTCCAGCGGCCCCCGGCCGGGCGTCTCCTGGCGCTGGTTCGAAGACGACGAGCGCCTTCCCGAACCGGAATGGCTCTCACCCGGCGAGGCCGACGCGCTGTTATCTCAGGCGACGAATGACGCAGCCGCGCTCATCGAAACCGCCGGCGGCACGCGCGCTGAGCTGCCGAATCCGCGGTTGGCCGTGGGCACGCTGGCCGATTTCTACGACACACCAGGGCTTCCCGCCGGAGTTACCCCGAGAGCGGCGAAACTCTTCGCCCGCGCGGATCGCGTCGCGGCGACCATCGAGACCGTGACTGATCGGCTCGGCGACCACAGCTTTGACCCGCAGCTGTTCGCGCTCTGGCGACACATCCGCTCCGCGCGCATGGCAGGAGTTGCGGATGCGGTGATGGACTATCGCCGCGAATGGGCGTCGTAAAGCGAAATGCTCTTAACGACGAACCGGCGCGCAGCACTCAGGCGCACAGGGCGCACCGTTGACTGTGCAACCCTGGACCGTGACTGTCGAGAGGGTCTGTGGCTCGATGCCCTGCGCGACGCACTCAGCGATGTCAACTACCATGTCCGCGAACTCCTGCTCGAGGCCGACGGTGGGAACGCGATCAAGCGTCATGCCGCGGGCCTCGCACGCCTCCTTGAGCTCGGTGTCCAGATCCCAGACAACCTCCATGTGGTCCGTGATGAAACCGACCGGGACGGCGATGATGTGGGTGATGCCGGCAGTCTCGTTGAGCTCCTCGGCACGATCGACGATGTCCGGCTCGAGCCACGGGGTCGCAGGGTTGCCCGAGCGAGACTGCCACACGACCTCGTAATCATCGACGCCTGCGGCCTCAGCGATCAAGCGCGACGCTTCTGCCACCTGGCGGGAGTAGAGATTCGCGTCGCTCGGACCACCGGCAGCATCGTCGGCGGCGTTGGGCACACTGTGGGCGGTGAAGAGCACCTTGGTACCCGATTCCGGAGCTCGCTCGAGGGCTTCGCGGGTGTGCTGCGCCATGAGATCCACAAACGACGGGTTGCCGTAAAACTGCCAGAGCTTGGTGTATTTGATCTCCGGCGTAACTTCGCGGATGCGCTGGATATCCTCGTCGTACTGGCGGCAGGCGGAGTAGCCACCCCATGCGCTTGTGGCGAAGACCAGCACGTTCCGGTGCCCGTCTTCTGCAATCTGCTTTGCCGTTTCCTCTGCGAACGGGTGCCAGTTGCGGTTGCCGAAGTACACGGGAAGCGCGTGGTCACGTTCATCTAGGGCATGCTCGATGCGGCTGATGAGTTCGCGGTTCTGCCCGTTGATCGGGCTTACCCCTCCAAAGTGGAAGTAGTGCTCACCGACTTGAGCCAGCCGCTCGCGGGGAATGCCGCGGCCACGCGTGACATTCTCCAGAAATGGAATGACCTCGTCCTCGCCTTCGGGACCACCGAAAGAAAGGACGAAGAGTGCATCGTAGTCAGAAAGCGCCATGAGTTTCATCGTAGTGACACGTGACCACCCACCGGCGCATCTTGCTCTGGTTCCTAGAGGAGACGCACCGCGTACTCCGACATGTTCGACCAGCGCACCGGAACGATGGAGACATTCTGGCCCGATTGCGGAGCCTCGATCATCATGCCGTCGCCGAGGTAGATGGCGACGTGCTGATTGCCACCCGGGCCCCAGAACAGCAGGTCGCCACGCTGCGCCTGGCTCGGGTCGATCTTTGTGCCGCGCTGGTACTGGTACCCGGTGTAGTGCGGAAGCGAGATGCCGGCTGCGGCGAAAGCGTAGAGCACGAGGCCGGAACAGTCGAAGCCCTTCACAGAACCGCCGTTAACACCAGTGGTTGGACCGTTGGCATCACCACCGCCCCAGACGTAGGGGGTGCCGACCATCGCTTCCGCGCGAGCGATGACGGTTTCGACCTGAGCGGAATTAGCGGTCGATGCAACCTTAGCGACCACTTCTTTGACGTCCTCCGTTTTCGATTCCGCAGTTTCAACCTCGGGCAGGATCGACTCGACCGACGGAGACACTTCTGAGACCTCGGTTGATTCCTCTGCAGCCTCCGTGGTTGCAGAAGCAGCGGGGGTATCAGCACGCGATGGTGATGCATTCAACTGTGCTTGGACGTTTGCCACGACGTCGGAGGGCGATTCAGACGCGAGTCCCATGCCGTTTTGGAGACCGCCGGCGAAAGCGGTGACGATTTCACTCGCACTGTAATTCTCCGACACACCGCTTGAGGTGGCACCTGATCCTCCGCGGTTCGAAGAGCCAGCGCCGCTCAGCGGACTCGCATACGGGTCTTCAAACGTCGCGTGCGGCAGCTGCGACGCGCCGACAAGCGCAGTGGCGGCGACAATACCTGCAGCTTGAGCAATGACATGCTCAGAGATGTCGAGGCCGGTGGGCTGGTCGGTGGCGGTAGCACCCTTTGCCGCATATGCAGTGGCGACCGCTTCCGCGACCGTGTTCTCGTCCGCGAGAGGTGCCTCAGGTGCCAGCTCCGCTACCCGGTTAGTCACTTCCTCGATGACGTCCTGATCAACGGATGCTGGATCAACCGTCACCGGAGCGGTCTCGGCATTCTCCTCCTCGGTGGTCTCTTCTTTCTCGGTGGTCTCCTCCTGGGGAACACTCTCAGGTCGCACTTCTGCGAGGCTCGTCTCTGCCTCCGCAAGTGCGGCCTCGGCGGCCGCGAGTTCAGTAGAGCGCTCTTCGAGCGTTGCCGACGAGCTGTCGAGCAGCGAACGTGCCTCAGTCTCTGCACGACCTGCCGCTTCTGCAGCCGCCTCCGCGAGCTTCAGCGCCTCGCGTGCAGTTGATTCCTCATTGGCGGCTTCGGTGCGGGCGCGCTCGACTGTTTCGAGGGCAGCGCGCTTCTCCGCCATCCCGCTGCGGATGAACTGGGCGCGGTCGAGCGCGTCCTTTTGCGTAGCGTCACCTGCAAGGGCAGAAATCCTCGCAGACCCTGACCCGCGGTACTGCGAGCGGGAGAACGATTCGAGATCCGCACGAGCAGCATCGACCGCTTCTTGAGCGGCCTTCAGCCGTTCTTCGGCTGCATCGGCCCCGCGGCGAGCTTGCTCCGCGCGCGCCTGAGCATCGCGCAGATCCACGAATGCTCGATTGACCTGCTCTTGGAGGCTACCCATGTCGAGCTGCAGGGCATCAACATCGGCCTGAGCTTTGGCCACGGCAGACACTAGTGCGGCAGCAGACGGAGCGCCGGTTGCGTCATCGCCGCTCGCGACGGGCGCGAACAGCAACGAGGACAGAGCAATAGTTGTCGAGCAGGCGACGGCGCCGGCCGTGAAGCGCAGCCGAGGGCGGCGCGCATCCCGAAACAGGTTGACCACGGAGGTACTCCTCACACCGTGCACCACACCGCCGCAGAATCATGCGTGCATGACTGGTGCACTGATCCTAGCGGCATGGCAAGCCTGAAGGCTTGACGCACGGCTATATCGATTGACTACTGATGCGGCGCGGGGATCAACAGTGGCATGCATCCTCACTCGGTCTCATGCCCAGAACTTGGCGTGCTTCCCCACATGCCCGATCTGTCCACATCACCAACTTGACTAGGGCTGGCAACTCCGCGCAAGAGAACGTGAATGATTCATGCTTCTGTCAACTCACGAGCCGACACGAGAACCATACGACACGTAACTAGTCTGTTTCACAATCTTTACCAATAATCACATTGGTCAAGTTTCCTCCCGTTACCACTCACCCGTTCCAAGCAGGTGTTATGACGCGGCGGGAATTCATGGTGATGTTCGTCACACCATGGATAGCAAACGGATAGCCTTCTTATCAGCCGGCCAGGTAAAGGTCTTGCTCTTGACCTAAGGGTGGTAGCTACACCGTGTCGGTTGTCGCCGACGATCGGGCGCCAAACACGGTTGCCGTAACAACCAGAACCACCACGAGAAAAGCGGCTACCGCAACGCCCATCCACGGCACTGACAGCCCGTCCGCTTCCGCAAAGAATGCGCGAACCCCATCCGCATAATCGGGTTGGCTCGCCATCGCGCGCTGCCCCTGCTCTATTTCGGCACGAGTCAAATCGTCGCTTACGCCTACCGCCGCGTGGGGAGTCCGGATAAGTACAGTCTCAGCCCCTGTTTCGATCTGAAGATCCTGCGCGAGATCTCGAAGCTGCGGCACGTGCTGGGGTGTGTGCTCAAGCACGACAATATTCACTTGATCGGCAGCTGACCCACCGGAAGCACCAACGTCGGTAAGCGCCTCCTGCAGGTCCGCTTCCAGCGCGGGATTCACTGGGTTATCGGAGCCAAACGCGATGCCGTCTTCGCGGAGCTGCACAACAAGGTCAGCGAGATCGGTGCCTTCAGAGATGTGGGCGGATGACATGGTGGCCGGGTGCCAGACTTTCGCGCTAGTTAGTGACTAGGTAATGAATCGTTTGGATATGGGATGGCGCTTTCAAGATACCGTCGATAAGCGAAAGCTCCCGACAACTGGGCGGCAAACCCAAAAACATTACGGGCGTACTGTTAGTATCAACTCAGAACTGTGGCGGCTCGCTTAAGATTGAGGGTTGACCGCCATGGGTCACATACCCAAATAACGATGAGAAATGGAGCTCACTGTGGCTGAAAGCAAGAACTCCTTCAACGCAAAGAAGACGCTCGAGGTCGGCGATAAGTCTTATGACTACTTCGCACTCGACGCTGTCGAAGGCATGGAGAAGCTTCCCTACTCCCTGAAGGTGCTTGGCGAGAACCTGCTGCGCACCGAGGACGGCAAGAACGTCACCGAAGACCACATCAACGCGATCGCAAACTGGGATCCCTCGGCTGAGCCGTCGATCGAGATCCAGTTCACCCCGGCCCGCGTGCTGATGCAGGACTTCACCGGCGTTCCGTGTGTGGTTGACCTGGCCACCATGCGTGAGGCAGTGAGCGCTCTCGGCGGCTCCCCGGAGCAGGTCAACCCGCTGAACCCGGCAGAGATGGTCATCGACCACTCCGTGATCATCGAGGCATTCGGCTCCTCCGACGCTTTGGATAAGAACGTTGAGATCGAGTACGAGCGCAACGAGGAGCGCTACCAGTTCCTGCGCTGGGGTGCAGAGAACTTCTCCAACTTCCGCGTTGTGCCGCCGGGAACCGGCATCGTCCACCAGGTCAACATCGAATACCTCTCCCGCGTCGTGTTCGACAACGAGGGCGTTGCATACCCGGACACCTGCATCGGCACGGACTCCCACACCACCATGCAAAACGGCCTGGGCATCCTGGGCTGGGGCGTGGGCGGCATTGAGGCTGAGGCCGCGATGCTGGGCCAGCCGGTCTCCATGCTCATCCCGCGCGTGGTTGGCTTCAAGCTCACCGGCGAGATCCCTGCCGGCGTGACCGCGACCGACGTCGTGCTCACCATCACTGAGATGCTGCGCGAGCACGGTGTGGTGCAGAAGTTCGTCGAGTTCTACGGCAACGGCGTCAAGCAGATCCCGCTGGCAAACCGTGCCACCATCGGCAACATGAGCCCGGAGTTCGGCTCCACCTGTGCGATCTTCCCGATCGACGAGGAGACCATTAACTACCTCCACCTCACCGGCCGCTCTCAGGAGGACATCGACCGCGTCGAGGCGTACGCCAAGGCGCAGGGCATGTGGCTGGAGCAGGACGCTGCCGAGGCCGAGTACTCCGAGTACCTCGAGCTGGACCTGTCCACCGTCGTGCCATCCATCGCTGGCCCGAAGCGCCCGCAGGACCGCATCCTGCTCTCCGATTCCAAGCAGACCTTCCGCAACCAGCTGCCGGAATACAACACCGCAGGCGACGAGACCTTCGAGCCGGTGCGCGCTGAGAAGGTTGAGACCGTTTCCTACAACGAGTCCTGGCCGGGTAACGGCGAGTCCGCCGCCGAGGGCGCTGAGGGCCGCGCGTCCAAGCCGGTGATCGTAGAGTCCCCGCAGGGTGGCGAGTACACCCTCGACCACGGTGCTGTTGCGATTGCCGCCATCACCTCCTGCACCAACACCTCCAACCCGTCCGTGATGGTCGGTGCGGCGCTGCTGGCACGCAAGGCTGCCGAGAAGGGCCTGAAGGCCAAGCCGTGGGTCAAGACCATCATGGCCCCTGGTTCCCAGGTCGTGGACGGCTACTACGAGCGCGCCGACCTGTGGAAGGACCTGGAGGCCGTCGGTTTCTACCTTTCCGGCTTCGGTTGCGCATCCTGCATCGGTAACTCCGGCCCGCTGCCGAACGAGATCTCCGAGGCGATCAACGAGTACGACCTGACCGCCACCGCAGTGCTCTCCGGCAACCGGAACTTCGAAGGCCGCATCTCCCCCGACGTGAAGATGAACTACCTCGCGTCGCCACTGCTGGTCATCGCTTACTCCATCGTCGGCACCATGGACTTCGACTTCGAGACCCAGCCGCTGGGCCAGGACCAGGACGGCAACGACGTCTTCCTGCGCGACGTATGGCCGTCTACCGAGGAGATCGAGTCCACTATCGCCTCCACCATCTCCCGCGAGATGTACGAGGCTGACTACGCCGACGTGTTCAAGGGCGACGAGCAGTGGCAGGGTCTCGACGTCCCGGAGGACGAGACCTTCCAGTGGAACGAGGACTCCACCTACATCCGCAAGGCACCGTACTTCGACGGCATGCCGGAGGAGCCGGAAGATGTCACCGACATCGAGGGCGCTCGCGTGCTGGCCAAGCTGGGCGACTCGGTGACCACCGACCACATCTCCCCCGCTTCCTCGATTAAGCCGGGCACCCCGGCTGCGGACTACCTCGACTCCCACGGGGTCCAGCGCCAGGACTACAACTCCTTCGGCTCCCGCCGCGGTAACCACGAGGTCATGGTTCGCGGCACCTTCGCCAACATCCGCCTACGCAACGAGCTGGTGGATGAGCAGGGCGGCTACACCCGCGACTTCACCAAGGAAGACGCGCCGCAAGACTTCATCTACAACGCCGCGATGAACTACGAGAAGGAAGGCATCCCGCTCGTCGTGCTCGCAGGCAAGGAGTACGGCACCGGTTCCTCCCGTGACTGGGCCGCGAAGGGCACCAACCTGCTCGGCGTGCGTGCCGTCATCGCAGAGTCCTTCGAGCGCATCCACCGCTCCAACCTAATCGGTATGGGCGTGCTGCCGCTGCAGTTCCCGGAGGGTGAGTCCCACGGCTCGCTTGGCCTGGACGGCACCGAGACCTTCACCATCTCCGGCATCACCGCCTTCAACGAGGGAGACGAGATCCCGAAGACGGTCCACGTGAAGGCCGAAAAGGACGGCGCTGACGCGATCGAGTTCGACGCTGTGGTGCGCGTGGATACGCCGGGTGAGGCGGAGTACTACCGCCACGGCGGCATTTTGCAGTACGTGCTGCGCCAGATGGTCAAGAGCTAAATAGCACCACCCGGAGGGGCTGCTCGGTTGCTTGCCGGGCGGCCCTTTCGTCGTCAAGCAAGAAAGCCCCCTCATGCCGATTATCAGTGAGCTTGAACTCTCCCGCCGCCGCCAGAGCATCATTGATGCTGCTCGCGCTTGCTTTGCGCGCTATGGCTTTGAGGGGGCGACCGTGGCACGGCTGGAGGAGGCAACCGGCAAGACGCGCGGGGCGATCTTCCACCACTTCGACGACAAGGAGGCGCTGTTCCTCGCCATCGTCAGCGAGGACGTGAAGCGCCAGGCGGAAGTCGTGAGCCAACGCGGCCTAGTCGAGGTGATGCGCGACATGCTGCACAACCCCGACGAGCACGACTGGATGGTCACCCGAGCCGAGATCGTGCGAAAGCTCCGCACCGATCCCGAGTTCGAGTTGCGCTGGAGGGAGCATCAAGAAGTGCTTGACGACGCAGTGTTAGCCCGACTTCACGCCAATACCCAAATGCGCGACGACGTTCCGGTTGAAGTGGTTCAGACCTACTTGGAGACGGTGCTCGAGGGCTTCATTACGAAGCTGGCGGCAGGTGAGGAGCCGGAACGCCTCGAGGCGATGCTTGATGTTGTAGAACAATCGGTTCGCGGCTGAGGCTGGCACGATTCAGTGAAAATAGACCAAGCGGTATAGACTTGCTGCATGCCTAAGCTCCTCTTCTTGTCACTGCGAAACGGTGAGATCGGCCCCGACGTGGCCCGCGCCGAATACCACGACGCGCTCAAGGCAGCTGGGATGGATGAGGTCGACATGGAGCTTCGGATCATCGACTCGACCGATGCTGCGGTGGGGCCGCTGACCGGCATTGACGGGGTAATCGTTGGCGGAAGCTCGTTGAACGTGACGAACGCGGAGACTGAAGCGGGCTACGACGACTACCAACGCCACGTGCACGCACTGCTCGGGGATCTCGTGGAAACGGGCTTGCCGGTGTTCTTTGTGTGCTTCGGGCTGTCGTGGCTGGTGCACTACTGCGGTGGTGCCGTTGGCCGCGACCGCCCCGAGGATTCTGGGCCAACTGACGTGCGCCCGACGGAGGCAGGCCGGTTGGATCCACTGCTGGCTGGGGCACCAGAAGTGTTCACCGCTCTGACCGGGCACACTGAGAACCCGCAGGGTGTGCCGGATGGTCTGGAGTTGCTCGCCGAGGGTCCAGACGGACTAGTGCAGATGGTGCGCTGCGGCAAGCACGTTTGGGCAACACAGTTCCATGCCGAGATGGACGCGGACGCCATGCGCACCCGCATGGACTTTTACCACGACTACGGCTACTTCCCCGCCGAGGAATACGCGCGCATCGTCGCCGACCTGCCGAACCACGACGTAGCGTATGCAAACGGGCTCATCCGAGCCTTCGCGCAGTACTGCGACGCAAAGGCACGCTAGCCGGGCTACTTAATCGAGTTCGGCGACTGTGGCGTCGCCGTCTTCGAACTCGAGGGGATTGTCGGCGAACGCCTCACCGCGGTTGACCGCCTCGACGATCACGTCGGCGACGAGCTCGCGCGAGGTTTCGGAGCCCTCCGCCCTCGCGCTGGTGAGGACAGCGATGCCGTTCGACGGGCCGTCGGTAAGCAGTGTGGGCCCCAAGATTTGGTGCGAGAGCTGCGAGTCGAGCAGACGGCGATCGACTGCCTTCTTGCTTTCGACATACGCGTACCAAGATGAGCCATCGTCATCGGTGGTGGCATCCTGCGCGCCAGCGTAGGAGACGTTGATAAGGAACGGCGCGAAATCTTCGAGCTGCTCAAGCGCGTCAATCATGGTCAGCGCCGCGTCGCGGTCGACGGCGAAAGTCTTTTCCGGGCTGCCGCCGCCGGCGCCGGCGGACCACACCACAATGTCGAACGGGGTGAGCAGACGCGCCCATGCCTCAACGTCGAGCTCAGTGAGATCCTGGACGATCACGGTTGCACCAGCTTCCTTGAGATCTGCAGCGTGATCCGGGTTGCGGACGAGCGCCGCGACGTGGTGGCCCTCGTCGACAAGCTTCGGGACGGTGTGCTTGGAGACATTGCCGCCGGCGCCGAGAACGAGGACGTAGGCGGAGTCGGACATGGTTTCAGAGTCGATCTCAGACATGGCTCCCACGGTAGTGAAACAGGCGTGAAAGTGCGCCGGCGGTGGTGTGGCCGTGTGACTGCTGGGATACCCTTATCCACCATGCACGCAATCATCACCACCACTGGCCAAGACCGGGTAGGCATCATCGCCGGTGTGGCCCACGCGGCCGCCGAGCGAGACCTGAACATTGTTGACCTGTCGCAGACGCTGATGGAGAACTACTTCACCATGATCATGCGCGTCGAGGTGCCGGCTGGCGCCGACATGGGTGAGCTGCAAGACCACCTGACTGCGGCCGGCGACAAGCTCGGCGTGGTCGTGCGCGTTCAGGCAGAAGACCTCTTCACCGCAATGAATGAGATTTAACGATGGCGATTGATCTGGATTTCAAGTCGCACCGCATCCTCGATGTCATTCACATGATCGAGGACTACCGCCTGGATATCCGTACCGTCACTATGGGTATCTCGCTGATCGGCTGCTCGCGTCCCACAATGGAGGCGACCGCGCAGGCGGTGTACGACCGAGTGACCGAGCGCGCCGCGCAGCTCGTGCCGGTGTGCGAGGGCATCGAGCGCGAGCTGGGCATCCCGATTGTGAACAAGCGCATCTCGGTCTCCCCCATCTCGCTCGTCGCCGCGGGTGTGGAGGGCAACCCGGTCGAGATTGCCCGCGCGTTGGACCGCGCCGCAGCCCAGCTTGGCGTCAACTTTGTGGGCGGCTACTCGGCCCTCGTTGAAAAAGGTGCAACGGAGGCGGATTCCCGGCTTATTCGGTCGATTCCGGAGGCGCTGGCGTCGACAAGCAATGTTTGTGGCTCCGTGAATGTGGCGACCTCCCGCGCGGGCATCAACATGGATGCGGTGGCTGAGATGGGCCGGGTGATCAAGGAGGCCGCCGAGCTGACTGCCGACGAGTCATCGATTGCCTGCGCGAAGCTGGTTGTGTTCGCGAACGCGGTGGGCGACAACCCATTCATGGCCGGCGCGTTCCACGGCATCGAGGAGCCGGACACCGTGGTGTCTGTCGGTGTGTCGGGGCCGGGCGTGGTGGATCACGCGATTGGTTCGCTCGAGGGCGCGTCGCTGAACGAGGTGGCCGAGGAGATTAAGAAGGCCGCGTTCAAGATCACGCGCGCCGGCCAGCTGGTGGGAAACATGGCTTCGGAGCGCCTCGGCGTGCCGTTTGGCATCGTGGACCTCTCCCTCGCGCCGACCGCTGAGATGGGCGACTCGGTTGCGCACATCCTCGAGCACATGGGGCTGGATCAGGTGGGCACGCACGGCACAACGGCCGCGCTTGCGCTGCTCAACGACGCGGTGAAAAAGGGCGGCATGATGGCCTGCTCGCGCGTGGGCGGGCTCTCCGGCTCCTTCATCCCGGTTTCGGAGGACCAGGGCATGATCGACGCAGTGCGCGCCGGGTCGATCACCATGGACAAGCTCGAGGCGATGACGTCGATCTGTTCGGTGGGCTTCGACATGATCGCGATCCCGGGTGACACCTCCGCCGAACTCATCGCGGGCATGATTGCCGACGAAGCCGCGATCGGCGTGATGAACCACAAGACCACCGCCGCGCGATTGATTCCCGTGCCGGGCACTAAGCCTGGCGACGAGGTCAACTTCGGCGGCTTGCTCGGCTACGCGCCGGTGATTCCGGTATCTGCGGTGGGCAACGATGCCTTCATCCGCCGCGGCGGCTTCATTCCCGCACCGGTGCACGGATTCCGGAACTAGGTTCGTCGACTTATTTTCTCTACTTAGTTTCTCACCAGGGCTTGACCCTCACGCGACGTCATAGTTCACACTGACGTCATGAGAATCTCCGACGTCGCGCGCGCCGCCGGCTGCTCCGTGCGCGCTATCCGCCACCTCCACGAGACCGGAGCCGTCCCCGAACCCGCCCGCACCAGCGGCAATTACCGCGACTATTCGGCCCCCGACCTGGTCGCGGTGCTCCGCGCTCGAGCACTCATCGATGCGGGGGTTGCGGTCGCAGACATCCACTCACCCGATGCGGTGGAGCGCTCCATTTCGCTTATCGACGCCCGGTTAGCACTGCTTTCCCAACAGCGAACGCGCCTCATCGCGTTGCAAAAGAACCCGGTCGGGATGCCCGCAGATGTGCGAGAACGCCTGCTTGAGGTGCTGGGTGACTCCGACTACGCACAGTCTGAAGTCGACGCGTTCGACTTGATGGCGGTGGCTGGTGTTGCTACTCCGGCAACGTGGGAGACGCTGCGTGCGAACCTCGGTGACGATGACTGCGTTGTGGCGTCGCGGGAGCTCGCGGATATCTGGGAAGAGCTGGGGCGGATGCGGGAGCGGGATGGGCGGGTTCAAGGGGCCGTCGATAAGCTCAAGGCCCTGTATCCGCTGACTGTGATGCGGGGTGTGGCTGCGACTTTGATCCCGGGTGACCTGACGCTGGAGTTCGGCGACCTGGAGGTTCAGGGGGCGCAGGGGGTTGCGGTACGAGCTTTGGCGGGTGAGTTCGATGCGTAGGGTGTGGGGTTTGATTGAGCGGCATCCGGCAGTGCGGATGTGGCGGTATGAAATGGGGTTATACCGGGATCTCGTGCGGTGGGTTCGTGGCCGAGTGGTGGTTCCTGATGGGGCGACGGTGCTGCCGCATCAACCGGGGAGACTGCAGATGGTGGGGTTCCTTACCGCGGTGATGCTGATCGAGCTTGTAGTGGTGCATTTTCTGCTTCCTGCAGGGGTGGTGCGGGTTGTGGCGCTGGTGCTTTCGGTGTGGGGGCTGGTGTTTGTGTGGTCGATGATTGCCGGCGAGCGTGTGCGTCCTGGGTACGTGGATGATCGCGAGCTGGTGCTGCGGCGTGGGAAGAAAGTGTTTGCGGTTGTCCCGTTGGCTGATATTTCGGATGTGCGGAGTGATCGGACCTTTGAGGCGGAGGTTGCTGTTGGTGGCGGCGAGCTTGTGGTTGGCGGGCCGGTCGGGACAGATGTAGTGGTGGAGCTGTGGTCTCCTGTTGCGGCCGCCCGTGACCGTTATCCCTGGCAGAAGCCTATTTGGGAGGATGCGGAACGGGTGCGGTTTTACTCGGGCGGTGGTGCTGGGGTGTTGGAGCGGTTGGGCGCTGCGCAGCTCGATGTCCACTGAAGTGTACGTTCAGACCCTTCCCTTGTGTCGGTGGCGTTCTGTATATTCGAGATGAGTACAACCGCACATCTGTTTGAAGGGAGGGTTCATGGTTACGGAGCTGGAACGCAATGTCGACGTCGTCGGCAATGCTCTATTCCAGATCCGAGACATGTTTGAAGACCCCTCCGAAGTGGCGTTTGACGATGTGCGCGAGTCAATGGAGAAACTCGAGGCGATCTTCAATGCCAAGGCCCTGATCGACGCTGCTTTTGCGCACATCTGTGAACGCGATGAGGCCGGGCGGCGCGTTGGCGCGAAACATCCGAATGCGTATTTGAAGCAGTGTTTGGGCTTGTCGCCTAAGGAGGCGTACGACCGACTCGCGCGGGGCAAGGACCTGTTCGCGGAGCCGCCTGCGCCGGGCACGGGTGAGCATGAATCCGATGCCGATGGTCAGTCAACCGGCAACGACGGCGATTCGGCCCAGGATGCCGCGGAGCGTGAGGCTGCGGAACGGGAGCGTGCAGAGCGTGAGCGCCGAGTGCGAGAGGAGCAAGAGCGGGCGAGACAGCAGGCCCGCGAGAACCAGAAGAAGGCCCGTGGCCAGGCCAGCCGCGTGAGCAGCGAGAAACAAGCCGCTATCCGCCAGGAGCTGGACAACCTCCTCGACGCTGCGCAGGGCGAGCGGCAGCGCCTGCTTGCCGACGCCATGCGTGAAGCCCTCACCCGCGATGTAGCGGATCTCCGGGCCACCGTGCGGCGCTGGGTGAATGAGGAGAATCGCAAGCACCGGCAGCCTCACAATCCGAATGCGGGAATGGAAAAGCGTGGGGTGGTCGTCAGCCAGCGGAAGGCGGACGGCACCTTCGACATCCGCATCACCGGTGTCGCCGGCGACACAGCGCTAATAAAGGCGTTGCTGGATAAGGGCGCCGCCCCGAATTCGAACCTGCCGGAGGGCGTGGAGGACTACCGCTCCCCTGCCCAGCGCCGCTACGACCAGCTGATGCAGATTTTCAAGCACTACGACTCGTGCAAGCAACAGCGAGAGGCCAACGGTTGCGCTTCGGTGGTAGTCAGTGTGACTCTCGACGATCTTGCTGATGCCGATGCAACAACGCGGTTCAGCACCAGCACCGGCATCGACCTCGATGGCTTCGACCTCGTCCGCCTCGGCATGGACGGCACCGCCGATTTCGTGCTCACGGTTGAAGGAGCGACTGGGGTGCCGCTGAATCTGCAGCGTTCCACGAGGATCGCGTCGATTGCGCAGCGGGTCGCGTTACTCGCGGTGGACGGGGTTTGCGCCTGGGCTGGGTGCAGCGTGCCGTTGAGCGAGTGCGAAGCGCACCACGTGCTTGCTTGGATCCGGGGCGGGAATACGGACATCGCCAACCTCACCCCATTGTGTCGGGAGCATCACCGCCAGAACAACGACCACTGGGACCACAGATACAACAAGAGTCACATGGAGTACGAACCCGGGGAAGGTCGAGCGGGTTTACGTAGACGGGGCCGAGGCAATCTCGAGTTCAATCAGTCAGACGGAGCGCGGCACTCTGCGGTGCGCAGGTTGCGAACTCGTGGGCGACCAGAGAATCATGGTCAGCCTCGTGATCCCGGGCAATCAGAGTTTCAGCTAGTGCTGCAGGGCCAAGACCCTGACCCGCCGTTCTAAACTCAGGCGTCTCGACGAGAGCGTGCGTCACCGCTTCTTGCCTGCGGCGAAGTAACTTGCCCAGCCTACGACGTCGACGAAGGTGATCAGCGGTGCCCACACCCACTTCGGACCTCGCACTTTGCGCTTCTTCGCCCGCGCCAAATCGGTAAGAGCGAGCGTCTTGGCTACGCCGTCGATCAGGAGAAAAGCCCCAAGGACCTGACGCTGGCGGCGCGATAGGGAGTTCCAGCCTTCCCGTGAGGTTTTTATGAGGTGGGCGAAGAGTTCTGCACGCGAATCCTTTTCCATGACCTCGACCCTACCCCGCTGCCCGTGCACTAGATTTACGGAAATGACCGTCGATCGCCCCTTCCTGCTTCTCAGCACACGGCCGGAGGACGCGGCCGCCAACGAAGAGCGGCTCTCCTTCCAGACGAAGATGCGCATCCCCGAGGACGCGATTGAACAGCGCCGCGTGGAGCAAGGCCCGCTTGGAGACGTCGACCTCGATACGTATTCGGGGGTCCTCCTTGGAGGGAGCCCGTTCAATCACACCGAGCCGTCGAAAAGCGAACTGCAACTGCGCATCGAGCGCGAGATTGGCACCCTTGTAAACGAAATCATCGACCGCGATTTTCCGCTCATGGGTGCGTGCTATGGCATCGGTACTGTTGGCAGCGCGATCGGGGCGCGGCTCGGCGACGAGCATGCCGAAGAGGCCGGCATGGTGGAGCTTTTGCTTACCGACGACGCAGTGGACGACCCACTCCTGGAGGGCTTTCCGAAGTCCTTCCCCACGCTTGTCGGACATAAAGAGGCGATCAGCGAGCTCCCGGAATCTGCGACGCTGCTGCTGACCGGTATCGAATGCCCCACCCAAATGTTTCGAGTGAAGACGAACGTCTACGCGACGCAGTTCCATCCCGAGCTCACCGCTGAGACCCTCGAAGCGCGGCTACGACTGTATGCACACCTCGGGTATTTCCGCCTCGACGTGTTTGACGACATTCTGGAGACGGCGTACGCGCACGATTACAGCTACTCGAACCGGATCCTCGCGAACTTCGCCGAGCGCTACCGTCGGTTCTAGTTCGCGGCGCGCAGGCGCGCGGGCTGGGATGTCCATCTAAGTGGACATCTGACCCATGGAGGCTTTTCAGAGAGCTTTTTGTAAGTTACGTTCAAGATACCAACGAACGAATCTATCAAATCCACCTGCGGGTGGCGCAGCGAAAGGCTCCAGCAATGCACGACGAGTACCCCCACTACCCTAACTATCCCGACTACCCCGATTACCCCGGCGATTACAGGCGCCCAATTAAGGCCACCAATCGCATCGACATCGTTTTCGAGCGTGACGACGATGCCTGCGAACACGGTTTGACGATCGAGGCCACCGCCGATGGGCCCGAAATCATCGCCGGCGTACTCGAGGCCGTCTCGCTTCACGACATCACTACCGCCGACGCCGCCCAAGGAACACGGGAAGTGCTTGCTCGGTGCAAGAGTTCCTTGGAACACATTGCGCTGTTCCACGGACCCGGCGACCCGCCACCGGACGATTACTTGGGTTCCGGCCCCGAGGTGAGGTCGGGGAATTCGTTTGACGACCCGGTCGTGTGGTACCTGCGGCTCGATTTCGCGGGTGGGGAGATTGCGATCAAGCACTCCGACGGGCCGGCGGTCCTGCGTGGGCCGTTCGACGCCGCGATTGCGAAGCAGCTCAGCACGACATTTTTTACTGAGCTCACCGAGGCCCTCGAGCACCTCGCGCCCACGGCGGCGTCCGGCAACGTCCGCGTCATCCATGAGCGTGACGGGGACAAGATTTCTGGAACCACCGTGCACATCCCGATGAACGGAACCGATGCGCTCAGCGGCGTCCTCGGCTGGATTAAGGACACCGACCGCTACATCATGGCGGAGCCCGCGCAGGCCACGAGCGGCATTGTGCAGGCGTGCCGCGGGATCGATCCGGTGGTGGTTCCGTTCCGCCTCGAGGACGACACCCATTCCGACGACAGCTTGCCGTTTAGCAACGACTGCCCGATCGTGGTCGTCGATTGCGTGGAGAAGATGATTCGGCTCCACGCCGCCGATGGCACCATCGAAGCCGAACAGAAACTGCACAAGACCGGCGCTGCACAGATCCGTCGCGCACTGCACCAGCAGTTCCGCGAGCGCGGGGTGTCTCTTGCCCCCGACTACCACAACCGGTACGGGTGGCAGCGCGATCTGGCCATTGCGGCCCCGTTCTAGCGCTCGCCGGGGTTGCGGGGTGACCCGCCGAGGTTGCCCAGAGAAACTGTTGCCGCTAGGCCAGCTCGACGATCTCCATGTATTCGTCGCTCCAAAGGTCCTCATCACCCTCCGGCATGATGATGACGCGCTCCGGCTCCAGGGCGCGCACCGCTCCAGGATCGTGGGTGACCAGCACCACCGCCCCCGTGTAGGTCTTAAGCGCGTCGAGGACCTGCTCGCGGGACTGGGGGTCGAGGTTGTTGGTGGGCTCGTCGAGTAGCAGCACATTCGCGCGAGAGGAGACGAGCGTTGCCAGCGCCAGGCGCGTCTTCTCGCCGCCAGAGAGCGTGCCGGCCGGCTGTTCGAGTTTCTCACCGGAGAACATGAACGCGCCGAGTAGACCCCGCAGGTCTTGCTGGCCGGCATCGGGGCACGCCTCGATCGTGTTCTCCCACACGGTCTTGTCTCCGTCGATGGTGTCGTGCTCCTGGGCGAAGTAGCCAATCTTCAGGCCGTGGCCGGAGACCAAGCCGCCTTCGCCATCGGTTCGCTCAACGCCGGCGAGCAGCTTGAGCAGGGTGGTCTTGCCGGCGCCGTTCGTGCCCAGCACCACTACGCGTGAGCCTTTGTCAATTGCCAGATCCACGCCCGCAAAAACCTCGAGCGAGCCGTACATCTTGGTCAACCCCTTGCCGTACAGCGGCGTTTTGCCGCACGGGGCGGGCTCTGGGAACGAGATGGCGGCGAACTTGTCGGCGACGCGGACGTCGTCAAGCTCGCTCATCATGCGCTCCGCGCGGGCAAGCATCTGCTTCGACGCCGCGGCCTTGGTCGCTTTCGCGCCGAGCTTCGCCGCCTGCTTCTGCAGTGCCGAAGCCTTTTTCTCAGCGTTTGCGCGCTCGCGGCGGCGCCGCGCCTCGTCCTCGGCGCGCGCCTTCTGGTACTTGGAAAAGCCCATGTTATAAACGTCAGCTTCCGCTCGGACGGCATCGAGGAACCAAATCTTGTTGCAGACATCCTCGAGCAGCTCGACATCGTGGGAGATCATGATCAACCCGCCCTCGTGCTTGGACAGGAATCCGCGGAGCCAAGTGATCGAGTCGGCGTCGAGGTGGTTCGTGGGCTCGTCGAGAAGCAATGTGGTGGCTGACTTCCCCGAACCAGACCGGGAGGCGAAAAGGATCTGTGCGAGCTCAACGCGGCGGCGCTGGCCGCCCGACAAGGTCTTGAGCGGCTGGTCAAGGATCCGCTCAGGCAGACCCAGGTTGTCGCAGATCTGCGCCGCTTCGGCGTTCGCCTCGTAGCCGCCGAGCGCATGGTAGCGCTCCTCCAGCCGCGAGTATTTCGCGATCGCCTTGTCGCGCTCTGCGCCGTCGGCGGTTTCCATCAAGGCCTGCTGCTTCGCCATCGAGCGCTGAATCTCGTCCAGCCCGCGCGCCGAGAGCACCCGGTCACGGGCGGTCTGCTCGATGTCGCCCTCTTTGGAGTCCTGCGGGAGGTATCCGATCTCGCCGGATCGAGTCACCGAACCGCCGTACGGCTCCGTCTCCCCCGACAGGATGCGCATCGTGGTGGTTTTGCCCGCGCCGTTGCGGCCCACCAGGCCGATGCGGTCGCCGGGCTGGACACGGAGGTGTTGCCCCGGGGCGTCGAGAAGCGTGCGCGCACCGACGCGCACCTCGAGATCATTGGTGACAATCACGCCGTACCACCTTACGCTGGCGCGGCGAAAGCGCTAAACCAAAGGTAAGCAGCGAAACTACACGGCGAACCCAAGCGCGCGGAGCTGTTCGCGGCCCTCTTCGGTGATCATGTGCGGGCCCCACGGCGGCATCCACACCCAGTTCAGCGCAATCTCATCCACGGCGGTGTTTTCAACCACGGAAATGCGAGCCTGCTCCTCAATCACGTCAGTGAGCGGGCAGGCTGGCGAGGTCAGCGTCATGTTGATGACCGCGACCGTGGGTTTCGTGGAGCCGTCTTCGGCGGTTCCACCCTCGATCCAGATGTCGTACACCAGCCCGAGGTCGATGACGTTGATGCCCAGCTCCGGGTCAATCACGTCGCGCATGAACTCTTCGACGTCGCCGACCAGCTTGAGCTGCTCCTCGGTCTGGGTCGGGCGCTCGCCCGCACCGTCGAAGTTGGACGCAGTCTTTTCTTCGTTCTGTTCCATTTCCCTATCCCTCCGTCTCGTTGCCGTTAGCCGTATCAGTTCCGGCAGCCTCAACCGCCTCAGCGGTCGCCGCCTCGAACGCCTTCCACCCCAGCAGCGCGCACTTCACGCGGGCGGGGAACTTGGCCACTCCGGCGAACGCGACGCCGTCCCCAATCAGCTCCGCATCGCCTTCGATCGTGCCGCGCGAGGTCACCATCTCCTCGAACGCAGCGAGCTTCTTCCAGGCCTCGCCCACCGACAACCCGATGAGCTCCTCGGCCATGACCGAGGTCGACGCCTGCGAAATCGAGCAGCCTTCCGCGTCGTAGGAAACATCCTCGACCGTGTCGCCGTCCGCGGACAGGTGCACCCGCAGCGTCAGCTCGTCGCCACACGACGGGTTGACGTGGTGCACCTCCGCTTCGTACGGCTCGCGCAGGCCCGCATGCTGCGGGTTCTTGTAGTGGTCCAGGATCACTTCCTGGTACATCGCTTCCAGGTTCATCGTGTGAAGAACTCCTTCGCCTTGCTTATCGACGACACCAACGCGTCAACCTCATCAAGCGTGTTGTAGAGGTAGAAGCTCGCCCGGGAGGTGGACTGCAGGTCGAGGCCTCGGTGGGCCGGCCACGCGCAGTGGTGGCCGGTGCGGATTGCCACGCCCTCGGAGTCGAGCACCTGGCCAAGGTCGTGCGGGTGCACGCCCTCGACCGTAAAGGCAATCGCGCCGCCGCGCTTCTCGGCTGTCAAAGGACCGGCGATGCGCAGGCCGTCGATAAGCTGCATCTGCTCGAGAGCATAAGCCGTGAGCTCGTGCTCGTGCCGGACGATGTTTTCCATGCCGACCTCTTCGAGGAACTCGACCGCCGCGCCGAGCCCGACGACCTGCGACGTCATCTGTGTGCCGGCCTCGAAGCGCTGCGGTGCCGGGGCGTAAGTGGAGCCTTCCATCCGCACCACCTCGATCATGGAGCCGCCGGTGAGAAATGGCGGGAGGTCGTTGAGGTGCGGCGAGTACACCGCGCCGACACCGTTGGGGCCGCACATCTTGTGGCCGGAGAACGCGGCGAAGTCGACGCCGAGCTCGCGGAAGTTGACCGGCATGTGCGGCACCGACTGGCACGCGTCGAGCACCGTGAGCGCACCGACGGCTTTCGCGCGACGCACCATCTCTTCGACATCGGCGTGCGCGCCGGTGACGTTGGACTGGTGAGTAAATGCCACCACCTTGACGGAGTCGTCGAGCTCGAGCGAGTCGAGGTCGATGCGGCCGTCTTCGGTCATCGAATACCACTTCAGCGTGGCACCCGTGCGCCGCGCCAGCTCCTGCCACGGCACGAGGTTGGCGTGGTGCTCGAGCTCGGTGATCACGATGGTGTTGCCCTCGGTGACGCGAAGGTCGCCGGCGCGCTCGTCACCGAGCACATACGCGACGAGGTTGAGTGCCTCGGTGGCATTCTTCGTGAACGCGAGCTCGTGATCTTCCGCACCCACGAAGCGGGCGATCCGGTCGCGCGCCGTCTCGTAGGCGTCCGTGGCTTCCTCCGCGAGCTGGTACGAACCGCGGTGCACGGGGGCGTTGTAGCCCATTACGAAGTCGCGCTCCGCGTCCCACACCCGCTGCGGGCGCTGCGACGTCGCGCCGGAGTCCAAGTAGACCAGCGGCTTTCCGTCACGCACCGTGCGCGACAGGATCGGGAACTCTGCGCGGATTGCTTCGACATCAAGTGCCATTAGATGAACTTCTCGTACCCTTCGGCCTCAAGCTGATCTGCGAGCTCCGGACCACCGGTTTCGACGATCTTGCCGTCCGCAAACACGTGGATGAAGTCCGGCTGCACGTAGTTCAGGATGCGCTTGTAGTGGGTGATCATGAGCACGCCGCCACCGGTCTCGTCCTGGTAGCGGTTGATGCCCTCGGACACCACGCGTAGCGCGTCGACGTCGAGGCCGGAGTCGGTCTCGTCCATCACCGCAAACTTCGGCTTCATCAGCATCAGCTGCATCACCTCGTGGCGCTTCTTCTCGCCGCCGGAGAAGCCTTCGTTCACGGAGCGCTCGCTAAACGACGCATCCATCGACAGCGCATCGCGCGCCGCGTTGAGCTCACCCACCCACTCGCGCAGCTTCGGCGCCTCGCCGCGCACCGCGGTCACCGCAGAGCGCATGAAGTTGGAGGAGGACACGCCCGGCACCTCGACCGGGTACTGCATGGCCAGGAAGAGGCCGGCGCGGGCGCGCTCGTCGATCTCCATGTCGAGGATGTTCTCGCCGTCGAGCAGCACCTCGCCCTCGGTGACCTCGTACTTCGGGTGGCCGGAAAGAGTGTAAGCAAGGGTGGACTTGCCGGAGCCGTTCGGGCCCATGATCGCGTGCGTCTCACCGCCGTTGATGGTGAGGTTCACGCCCTTGAGGATCGGAGTGGGCTCCTGGCCCTCCTCCGTCGGCAGGACGTTGGCGTGCAGGTTCTTAATTTCAAGCGTTGACATTGGGTTCCTTGTACGTGTTGGGCCGTTAGTTGTTGTTCTGCTCGAGCTCGCCTGCAACGCGGGCGATGAGTTCGTCGCGGACCGATTCCACCGGGATGTGGTTGAGCACCTCGTTGAAGAAGCCGCGGATGATCAGTCGCGTCGCTTCTTCCTCCGGGATACCGCGGGAGCGCAGGTAGAACAGCTGCTCCTCGTCGAAGCGGCCCACAGTCGCGGCGTGGCCGGCACCGGCGATCTCACCGGTCTCGATCTCCAGGTTCGGCACTGCGTCGGCGCGGGCGCCGTCGGTAAGCACGAGGTTGCGGTTCGTCTCGTAGGTGTCGGTGCCGGTCGCCGCGGCGCGGATGAGCACGTCACCGACCCAGCAGGTACGCGCCTCCGGCAGGCCGGAGTTCTTGTCGCCCTGGAGCGCGCCCTTGTACAGCACGTTGGAACGGCAGTTGGGCACCGAGTGGTCCACCAGCATGCGGTTTTCGATGTACTGACCAGCGTCGGCGAAGTACACACCGCTGAGCTCGACATCGCCGCCCGGGGCCGCGAAGGTCACGCGCGGGGTGAGGCGCACGACCTCGCCGCCGAACGCGGCAACAGTGTGGCGCAGGGTTGCGTTGCGCTCGACGCGGATCGACTGCTGGCCCACGTGCACGGCGTCGCGTGCCCACTCGGTGTCCACCACCGCGTTCACGTGCGAGCCTTCACCGATGTGCCAGTTCACATTGTCGGCGTGGGTGCCGGAGCCTTCGTAGCGCACGATGACAGTGGCCTGGGAATGCGCACCGGTTTCCACAAGGATCGTGGCAAACGTGGTGGCGTCCAGGCCGGCACCGGTCACGGTGATCACGATCGGCGCCTCAAGCACTGCATCGGCCGGCACCGTGATGATGGTGCCGTGCTCGGCCGCGCTCCACGCCTGGGCGGCCACGCGGTCGACGGGGCCGCCGGCGACCCGCAGGCGCTCATCGGAGGCGGGAACTTGCTCGACGATGACGTTGGACGGGCCGTCGACAAGCACTTGTGCCGGGGCCTGCTGAGCGAAGTCTCCGGTGTGCAACCCGCGGAGCCTGCGCAGGGAGACGAAGCGCCAAACCTCGTCGCGGCCGGAGGGAACCGGGAAGTCCGCGACGTCGAAGGACTGGAACAGATCGCCCTTGTTGTTGTGCGTGGTTGCGTTGGTTACTGGGGTGACGGGAGTGGTCAATCTAGCCCACCGATCCTTCCATTTGCAGCTCGATGAGGCGGTTGAGCTCGAGGGCGTATTCCATCGGCAGCTCCTTGGCAATCGGCTCGACGAAGCCGCGCACGATCATCGCCATCGCCTCTTCTTCCGGAATGCCGCGCGACATGAGGTAGAACAGCTGCTCCTCGCTGACCTTGGACACCTTCGCCTCGTGGCCGAGGGTGACGCGGTCGTTGCGGATGTCGTTGTACGGGTAGGTGTCCGAGCGGGAGATGTTGTCCACCAGCAGCGCGTCGCACTCGACGTTGGACACGGAGTTAGACGCGTTCGCGTTCACGTGGATCAGGCCGCGGTAAGCGGAACGGCCGCCGCCGCGCGCAACGGACTTCGACACCACGGAGGACGAGGTACGCGGCGCGAGGTGCACCATCTTCGCACCGGTGTCCTGGAACTGGCCCTCGCCGGCGAAGGCGACGGAGAGCACCTCGCCGCGGGCGTGCTCGCCGGTCATCCACACGGCCGGGTACTTCATGGTCACCTTGGAGCCGATGTTGCCGTCGACCCACTCCATGGTCGCGCCTTCCTCGGCGCGCGCACGCTTGGTCACCAGGTTGTACACGTTGTTCGACCAGTTCTGAATCGTGGTGTAGCGGCAGCGACCGCCCTTCTTCACAATGATCTCCACCACGGCGGAGTGCAGCGAGTCGGACTTGTAGATCGGTGCGGTGCAGCCCTCAACGTAGTGCACGTAGGCGTCTTCGTCGACAATGATCAGGGTGCGCTCGAACTGGCCCATGTTTTCCGTGTTGATGCGGAAGTAGGCCTGGAGCGGAATGTCCACGTGGACCCCCGGCGGGACATAGATGAAGGAGCCGCCAGACCATACCGCCGAGTTCAGCGCGGAGAACTTGTTGTCGCCGGCCGGAATGACGGAGCCGAAGTACTCCTGAAACAGCTCCGGGTGCTCGCGCAGGCCCGAGTCGGTGTCCAGGAAGATGACGCCCTTCTCCTCGAGGTCCTCGCGGATCTGGTGGTAAACCACCTCGGATTCGTACTGGGCAGCCACACCCGCAACCAGGCGCTGCTTCTCAGCTTCGGGGATGCCCAGCTTGTCGTAGGTGTTCTTAATGTCCTCGGGAAGGTCGTCCCAGGTGGTGGCCTGCTCCTCGGTGGAGCGCACGTAGTACTTGATGTTGTCGAAGTCGATGTCGCTCAAGTCGGCGCCCCAGGTGGGCATCGGCTTCTTCTCGAAGATCTCGAGCGCCTTGAGACGCTGGTTGAGCATCCACTCCGGCTCGTTCTTGATGCCGGAGATGTCGCGGACAACGTCCTCGCTCAGGCCGCGTCGGGCAGAAGCGCCCGCCACGTCGGAGTCGTGCCATCCGTAGTTGTAGGCGCCGATGGATTCGATGATCTGGTCATCGTTCATCGGGGTTTCAAGGCCGGGTGCTGGGTTAGCTTTCGTCATTGTTGCCGCTCCTTTCATAATTGTCTCCTGCCGCAGAAGCGGGTGCGGCGAGAGGGATATTGGTCGTGCAGATGCCGTGACCGTTCGCAATAAGCGCGAGCGGCTGAACGTGCCGACCCACGAGTTGAGAAATGGCCTCATGCTCTGCGTCGCACAGCTCCGGGTGCTTGGCCGCAACCGCGGAAACTGGGCAGTGGTGCTGGCAGATTTGGATGCCGCCGCCGGCGCGGGTCACCGAAGTCGCGTAACCGTGCTCCTCGAGCGCGGCAGCAACCTCGGCGACAATCGCCTTGACGCCATCGGCGTCTTCCACATCTGCAGCACCGGCACTTTCAGCACCGTTCGACGCCTCACCCCGCACGCCGCGCAGAATCTTCGCGATCCGCCCCTGGGCAAAGGCGCGCACCGCGTCGTCGCCCCCGAGCGATTCAATGAGATCCACGGCGTCGAGCGCGAGCTCGTCGTACGTATCGCCGAAGTGGCTTCGCCCCTGGTCAGTCAGCCGGAAATACTTCGCCGGGCGCCCGCGCCCAACTTCCGCCCCCGCCACGGTGTTCGCTTCGCAGGTTTCTACAAGCGCATCCGCGATCAGGGCATCGAGGTGGCGACGCACGCCTGCGGGGGTGAGCCCCAGCTCTGCGCCGAGCTCGGTGGCGGTGACGGGACCGCGCTTGAGCAGCTGCGTCATAATCGTTCGCCGCGTATCACCGCCGACACTGCGCGTAGTCGCCATCGTCTCCACCTCGCTTCCCTCGAGTTCCGGCGCAACCAAATGCTACGCCTTTTCACAACACTAGTGTGCGTTAATTCATTTCGCCCCTAAGGGTCACCTTGCTCGATAGGGGCTTTTCGCTTGACGACGGTCCCCCGCCCCACCACCCAACCGCGCCCAATAGAATCTGCCGGTGTGAATCTCCGCCACCGTACAGTACGCCCCGCCCGCGCGGGTGCGTCCAGCTTGTCCGTGCGCAGCGCGCTGCCTCGGATGGGTGACCCGGGGTCTCGATCGAGCACGTTGCATGACAGTTCGGGGGTGGGTACGGGCGCGGGTGAGGCGTCGATAAGCGAAAAGAAGCTGCTGTTCTTGCTGCGGTGGCTGGGTGCGGTGGGTGCCCTGCTGATGGGGTTCGGTGGCTTGGGTGGCGGCGCGCTGCCGGTGGTGGATAACCCGTGGTTTGGGCTGCCCGGCGGAGCGCTGATGGGGCGAATGATGCTGGCGTCGTCCTCTGTGGTGCTGGTCGGGGTGGGGCTGATGGTGGCCGCCTGGCTGCTAATGGCGCCGCTGATTGGGGTTGGGCGCAGCCCCGCGCGGGTGCCGGCGCGGGTGATGGTTGCGACGTTTGTGGCTTGGACCGCCCCTTTGCTGGTCACTGCTCCCCTGTTCACGCAGGATATTTATTCGTATCTCGCGCAGGGGTCGATCGTGCGGCAGGGCATCGACCCGTACTCCGCGGGCCCGGTCGAGCTGCTCGGTGCGGAGCACCATCTCGCGAGGTCAGTGCCGTTCATTTGGGCGGAATCCCCAAGCCCGTACGGCCCGGTCGCGCTGGGCATCGCGTCGGCGATTTCGGCGCTGACGAACGACGACATCTTCGCCGGTGTGCTCGCCCACCGCGCCATTTCATTCGTGTTTGTGTTGATCGCGGCGTGGGCGACGCTGGCGCTGGCGAAGAGGTGCCAGGTCCACGCCACGACCGCGCTGTGGCTCGGCGTGTGCAACCCGCTGACCATCCTCCACCTGATCGGCGGCATCCATAACGAAGCGATCATGGCCGCGTTCATGCTGGTCGGCCTCGAAGTAGCGTTCCGCGGGCTGGACCGGCTGGAGCGTGGCGGACTGAGCGACGCGGCTGGGTGGGCGCTGTTCGTGCTTTCCGGGGTGCTTTTGGCCTGCGGGGGCCTGGTGAAAGTGACCGGGTTTGTCGCGCTCGGGTTCACGGGCATGGCGCTGGCGCGGTTGCTTCACGCGCGCGGGCGCGCGTGTACGGGCGCGCGCGGGCGCGAGCGCGCGCGGGTGGCTGCGGCGATCGCTAGTGCCGCAGGGTTGCAGGCGGCGGTGCTCGCGGCCACGGCGGTGGTCGCTTCTTGGATTACCGGCATTGGCTTTGGTTGGGTGACTGGTCAAGGTGGCGCCGCCGAGATCCGCAGCTGGATGTCGGTGACCACGGACATCGGAATCGCTGCGAACGAGATTGGTATGCGGCTGGGCTTAGGCGACCACTCCGACGCGATGCTGCTGGTGACCCGCGGCGCCGGGCTCTTGGTGGCCGGCGCATTCATGGTGCGCATGCTGTGGGCGACGTTCACCGGGGGCATCCACCCCATCGGCGGGCTTGGGGTTTCCTTGCTCGTGCTGGTTGCGCTGTTTCCGGTTGTGCACCCGTGGTACCCGCTTTGGGCGCTCCTGCCACTCGCGGCGTGGGCGAACCGGCCCGCCTTCCGCGCCGCGGTGGCGGCGATCAGCGCCACCCTCTGCTTCTTTGTGCTGTCGCGTGGTCTCGCCCTGCCACCAGACGCGGTGGCAACCATCTACACCACCGCCGCGGCGTACTTTGCGGTGCTTGCCTTCCTCGCCTGGATCTGGTGGCGGCGGCGCGGGCACCTCGCGGTACGATAACCAGCCATGGAGCACGCCCTGGTTGTCGATTCCGTGGTGAAGCGCTTCGGCGACACTACAGCCGTCGACGGCATGACGTTTTCAGCAGAGCGCGGAGAGATTCTTGCGCTGCTCGGGCCGAACGGCGCGGGCAAATCGACGCTGATCGACATGTGCACGGGCTTCGCCTCCCCCACCGCCGGGGCAATTCGGGTGCTGGGCATCGATCCGGCCGCCCACCCGCAAAAGGTCCGCGACCGGATCGGCATCATGCTTCAGGAGGGCGGCGGCTACTCAGCGGCAACCGTGACCCAGATGCTCGAGCTGGCGACCGCGTACCACCTCAACCCGCACGACCCGCAGTGGTTGCTTGAGCTTCTTGGGTTGGAGGGTGTCGCGAAGACATCGTACCGCCGGCTCTCGGGCGGGCAGCGGCAGCGGCTCTCGCTGGCGCTGGCGATCATCGGTAAGCCCGAGCTGGTGTTTCTCGATGAACCGACGGCCGGCCTTGATGCGCAATCGCGGCACGCGGTGTGGGAAATCATCGAAGCCCTCAAGCGCGACGGCACGACCGTGGTCGTGACCACCCACCTCATGGATGAGGCGGAGGCTCTCGCCGACCGCGTGGTCATCGTAGACCGCGGGCGTGTGGTGGCCAAGGGCACCCCCGCGCAGCTGATCGCGCAAGAGAAGTTCGAGGCTGACGCAGCCACGATTAGCGTCGAGACCGCCACCGCGCTCGATCTCGCCGCGCTGAATGAAGCGTTGGCCCCATTCGGTCTTGCAGCGGAGGCTCCTCGGAACCTGCGCTACCTCATACAGGGAGCTGGGACTCCCGAGGTCCTTGCAGCCCTCGCCGCCGAGGCGGCGCGCCAAGGCGTGCTAATCCGCGACCTCGCGGTTGCCCACCACAGCCTCGAAGACGTCTTCTTGTCCCTCACCGGCCGAGAGCTTCGGAGCTAACCCAACGAGCCCAGCGAAACAGCTAAAACCTGCTAACCACTGAAAGGAGCAACCGCATGACGCACGCCGATGCCCAACCCGACGCCCCCGCAAGCCGCGACCTCGCCCCCGGCACATTCACTCCGGACCCGCGCCCCGCGCCCCTTCGCACCATGGCAGCAGCCCAAGGCGGCCTCGAGGCGCGCCTCATGCTGGTGCACGGCGAGCAACTTTTGCTCAACATCATCATCCCCGCAGCCCTCCTCGTCGGCACCGTCATCATGCCTGTGTTCGGCGACATCGGCTTCGGCGTGATCGTGCCGATGGTGTTCGCAGCCGCGGCGACGTCGGTGGGATTCACCGGCCAAGCAATCGCGCTCGCCTTTGACCGTCGTTACGGTGCGCTCAAGCGAGCCGGTGCCTCCGGCGCTCCGCCCTGGGTGATCATCTGCGGCAAGATCATCGGAGTCCTCGCCGTGGTAGCCGTGCAAATCCTCATTCTCGGAGCCCTCGCCTTCGCCCTCGGCTGGCGCGTGGGCGTGGGCGGGGCCCTTGCCGGCCTAGCCACGCTCCTCGTCGGCGTCGCCGTATTCACCGCGCTCGGGCTCTACCTCGGCGGCTCCTGGTCGCCCGAGATCGTGCTCGCGGTGGCTAACCTCATTTGGATCGTGCTGATGGGCACGCTCGGCTGGGTGGTCTACTCCTTCGACATCACCGACGCTGGATGGTGGTACTTAGTGCCCTCAGTCGCGCTCACCGGCGCCCTCATCGACGCGTTCCAGCTCGCATTCAACGCCCCTGCGTGGCTCGCGCTGCTCGGCTGGGGCGTCGCCGGAGCCGCGGCGGCGGCGCGCTGGTTCCGCTTTGACGCTTAAGCGCCGCTTACACAGACGCTCGAGCAGATGGGTGCATCTGAACACCTGTCAGTTAAACTAAGCCTCGAAGGCACTCATACCAAAGTTGGAGAGGAAGGGAGCGTCCGTGAGCACCACGCACGCGAGTACGGCTGGGGCGGCTGAAGGGGGCGTCGATAAGCGAAAAAGCTCCGAGCCAAGCGTGAAGGTTCAGCGAACCTTGGCGATGATCCTGCTGCTGTGCCAGGGCGGCATCACCGTGACCGGCTCACTGGTGCGGGTCACCGGATCAGGGCTGGGCTGCGACACCTGGCCGCTGTGCCACGAAGGGTCCCTGGTGCCGGTGGCGGGCGCCGCGCCGTGGATCCACCAGGCGATCGAATTTGGCAACCGTTTGCTCGCTTTCGTGGTGGCCGCGGCCGCGGTCGCGGTCCTGCTCGCGGTGTACCGTGCGTCGCGCCGCTCCGAGATCAAGAACCTGGCCATCGCCTCCCTTGCCGGCGTGGCGCTGCAGGCGATCATCGGCGGCATTTCCGTGCTGCTGGACCTGCGGTGGTGGTCTGTGGCGGTGCACTTCCTGCCGTCGATGGCGCTGGTGTTCATCGCCGCGGTGCTGTACATGCGCATCGCTGAGCCGGACGATGCCGCACCGACAACCCGATACCCCAGCGCCGTGCAAACGTGGGTGGTTGTGGCCGCCGTCGCGTTATGCTTCGTGCTGATCACCGGCACAATGGTGACCGGCTCCGGCCCGCACTCCGGCGACTCAGGGGTGGGCATGGAAGGCCGCCTCGCGCTGGACACGAGGATGCTCGCCTATGTCCACGCTGCCTGCATGTACGTCTACCTCGCTGCGACCTTGGTCAGCGTCTATCTGCTTCGACGCCACCACGCGCCGAAGGACGCGTTCAACACCTCGCTGGTGCTCGTCGGCATGATCGTCGTGCAATGGGCGATCGGGGTTGCGCAGTTCTACCTCGGCGTGCCGCGCTGGACGGTGCCGATGCACATCGCGATGAGTTCCGTCGTTGTCGCGTTCTCCGCGTTCCTTTTCGCGCACGCTAAGCGCCGCCTGCCCCTCCTCACCGAATACTCCACCAAAGTCTAAGTACGGTGGGGTGGCATGAAAGCCATCCAAGTCACAGAACACGGCGGGCCCGAGGTCCTCCACTACACCGACGTCGACGCACCGCAGCCATCGCAGGAGCAATTGCTTATCGACGTCTCCTTTACCGGCGTCAACTACATCGACACCTACTTTCGCTCGGGGACGTACCCGCAGGAGGTGCCGTACATCCCGGGCACCGAGGGGTCGGGGCGCGTCGCCTACGACCCGAAGGGCGAGATCGCCGAGGGCACACTCGTGGCGTTCAACGAGGCGGTTGGCACCTACGCGGAGCAGACGGTGGTGGACCGGAATCGGGTTGTCGCCGTGCCGGAGGGTGTCGCCCCCGAGGTGGCTGCGTCGATGCTGCTGCAGGGCATGACTGCGCATTACCTCACCGAGGGCGTGTGGCCGGTGGACGCGGAGACGTCGCTGGTGGTCACCGCAGGTGCTGGCGGCGTGGGGTTGATTCTCACCCAGATGGCGGCCGCGAAGGGCGCGCGCATTTTCTCGGTGGTGTCTACCGAGGAGAAGGCGGAGCTCGCGCGCGGGGCGGGTGCCACCGAGGTGTTCACCTACTCCGACGACTTGGCTGACCGCATCAAGGAGGCCAACGGCGGCGAGGGTGTCGACGTGGTCTACGACGGCGTGGGCAAGGACACCTTCGACTTCGCGCTCGACGTCACCCGGCGCCGCGGGATGGTCTGTTCCTTCGGTTCGGCTTCCGGCGACGTGGAGCCGTTTGAGATCCAGCGTCTCAACCGCGGCGGTTCGCTGTTTCTCACCCGCCCGAAGCTCGGGGACTACACCGCGACTGACGACGAGTTCCGGCTCCGCGCCCAAGCCGTTGCGCGCGGCGTGGAGGACGGCACGTTGTCCTTCCGCATCCACCCGCCGTACGCGCTCGAGGACGCGCGCCAGGCGCACGAGGATCTGCATGCTCGGAAGACGACTGGGTCTGTTGTCCTGCGGGTGAGCGAATAGCGCTGAGCCTAGCGCTCGCGGACGCTAGGCGCCGAACACCGTCGGCAGGCCCAGCACCGCATCCACCGACAACCCAAGGAAAAGCGCCGCAAGGTAGTTGTTCGAGAGGATGAACAGCTTCAGCGGCTTCACCTCGGCACCGGCCTTGATGCCGTTGTGCAGCCGGGTAGCCACAATGAGGAAGGCCGCGCCCGACACCACCGCGACTAGAAGGTAGATCCAGGATGCCGCCGGCACGAGCAGCAGCGACGTCGCCACCGTCAGCCAGGAGTACAGCAGGATCTGCCGGGTGGTCTCCGCCGGGGAGGCGACCACCGGCAGCATCGGCACGTTGGCGCGCGCGTAGTCGTCTTTGTACTTCATGGCCAGCGCCCACGTGTGCGGCGGCGTCCAGAAGAAGATGATCATGAACATCACGATCGCCTGCCACCAGTGATCCTGGGACCCGTCGTGGACGTTGTCGCGGATCACGGCCCAGCCGACCAGCACGGGCATGCACCCGGCAGCCCCGCCCCAGATCACGTTCTGCCAGGTCCGGCGCTTGAGCCACTTCGTGTACACGAAGATGTAGAACACGTTGGTCAGCACAATGAACAGCGCCGCAAGCCACGAGTTGCACACAAAGCCGAGGAACAACACGGATGCGATGAGCAGCGTCCACGCGAAAACCGTCGCCTTCTGCTTGGTCACCCGCTCGCGCACGAGCGGACGCGCGCGGGTGCGGCCCATGAGCTGGTCGATGTCGTAGTCCGCAACCATGTTGAAGGTGTTGGCGGCGGCCGCGCCCATCCACCCGCCGAGAAGGGTGCCCAGAATCAGCCAGAGGTGCACCTCGCCGCGGTGGGCCTGGAGCATCGCGGGTATTGCGGCGACGAGGAGGAGCTCAATGACCCTCGGCTTCGTCAGCGCGAAATACGCCTTGATGGTCTCCAACACGTCTCCTTCACAACAGTTGCCGGTGGCTTCGACGATCCTTTGTCAGCCCCGGCATCATTCCTTTGGTTGATACTAGTCGCCGGGTCGCAAGCTCAGCGAATCGCGGGGCTTGAGCTTATCGACGCCCCTTTCAACGGCCCCAGTGCAACCGTTGCACAACCCCACCCCCACCCGGTGCCTGGCGCGGTAGGATTCCTGGTGCACCAAACACATCTACAAAGTGAGGAAACTGTGCCAGAGTCAACGCTGCCCCCCGAACTTCAGGCCATGACCGTCCGGAATTACCCGGACGATTGGACGGAGACCGATACGAGGGCAGTGGACACCGCGCGCGTCCTCGCCGCGGACGCGGTTGAGAACTGCGGTTCCGGCCACCCGGGCACGGCGATGTCGCTGGCACCTTTGGCCTACACCTTGTTCCAGCGCGTGATGGACATTGATCCGGCCGACCCGAAGTGGCTCGGTCGCGACCGTTTCGTGTTGTCGAACGGCCACTCCTCGCTAACCCAGTACATCCAGCTGTACCTCGGCGGCATGGGTCTGGAGATGGAAGACCTGAAGTCGCTTCGCACCTGGGCTTCGAAGACCCCGGGCCACCCGGAGTACAACCACACCGATCACATCGAGATCACCACTGGTCCGCTCGGTCAGGGCCTCGCCTCTGCGGTGGGCATGGCGATGGCATCGCGCTACGAACGCGGCCTTCTCGACCCGGACGCTGCTCCCGGCGAGAGCCCGTTCGACCACTTCATCTACGTGGTCGCCGGCGACGGCTGCCTCCAGGAGGGCGTCACCTCCGAGGCGTCGTCACTCGCGGGCACCCAAAAGCTGGGCAACCTCATCCTGTTCTGGGACGACAACCGCATCTCCATCGAAGACGACACGCAGATCGCCTTCACCGAGGACGTGCTCGCGCGCTACGAGGCGTACGGCTGGCAGACGCTGACCGTCGAGTCCGGCGAGGATGTCGCTGCCATCGAGGCCGCCGTCGCAGAGGCGAAGGCTGAAACCGCCCGCCCGACCATCATCCGCGTCAAGACGGTGATCGGCTACCCGGCCCCGACGCTGATGAACACCGGCGCGATCCACGGCGCGGCACTTGGCGCAGACGAGGTCGCCCGCGTCAAGGAAGCGCTCGGCTTCGACACCGACGTGCACTTCCCCGAGGAAACCGAGGTCATCGAACACACCCGCAAGCTGCGCGATCGCGGCGCTGAGAAGCGCGCCGCTTGGCAGGAGCGTTTCAACACCTGGGCCGAGGCGAACCCGGAGGCGAAGGCGCTGCTCGACCGCATGCAGAACCGCGGCCTGCCGGAGAACTGGGCAAACGAGTTTCCAATTTGGGAGCCGGACGCGAAGGGCCTGGCCACCCGCAAGGCATCCGAGGCTGCCATTCAGGCCGCCGCTGCAGCACTTCCTGAGCTCTGGGGTGGCTCGGCTGACCTCGCCGGCTCCAACAACACCCTGATCAAGGGCGCCCCGTCGTTCGGCCCGGAGGAGATCTCCACCGAGATGTTCACGGCGCACCCGTACGGCCGCAACCTGCACTTTGGCATCCGCGAGCACGCAATGGGCGCCGTGATGAACGGCATTAACCTGCACGGCCCGACCCGCGTCTACGGCGGCACCTTCCTAATCTTCTCGGAGTACCTCTACCCCGCCATCCGCGTCGCGGCGCTTTCCGGCATCGACGGCTACTACGTGTTCACCCACGACTCGATCGGCCTCGGCGAAGACGGCCCAACCCACCAGCCGGTGGAGACCCTCGCTGCCCTGCGCGCCATCCCGGACCTCGCCGTGATCCGCCCAGCGGATGCGAACGAGACCTCCGCTGCGTGGCGAGCCGCGCTCGAGGCGAAGCCGCAGCCGAAGGCGCTCGCACTCTCGCGCCAGAACCTGCCGGTGCTCGAGGGCACCAAGGAAAAGGCATACGAGGGCATGAAGCGCGGCGGCTACGTCCTGGTCGAGGAGTCCGGCGACAAGGCCGACCTCGTGCTCATCGCAACCGGCTCCGAGGTGCAGTACGCCGTCGAGGCCGCCCAGCAGCTCGAGGCCGACGGCGTCTCTACCCGCGTGGTTTCCATGCCGTGCATGGAGTGGTTCATGGAGCAGGACGACGCCTACATCGACGAAGTCCTGCCGCGCGACGTGCAGGCGCGCGTCACCGTTGAGGCCGGCGTGTCCATGCCCTGGTTCCGCTTCCTCGGTGAGCACGGCCGCGCGGTTTCGCTGGAGCACTTCGGCGCCTCGGCTCCAGGTTCGGAGCTGTTCGAGCGCTTCGGCTTTACGACGGACAACGTGGTCCGCGTCGCCCGCGAAACCCTCGAGTGCGTCGCAAACAACCGTACGGTGCCCGTCAGCGAGCGCGTCGGCGACACCGAAGCTGAACCGACCCGCGGCGACGGCAAGTAATCCACTCCCCACGTAAGGACGCAAAGCAATGACTGCAATCGACGACCTGTTCAACGCTGGCACTTCAACCTGGCTCGACGACCTGTCGCGCGAGCGCATCACCTCAGGCAACCTCGACGAGATCAAAGCGCAGAAATCCATCGTGGGCGTGACCACGAACCCGGCAATCTTCGCCAAGGCGATGAGCGTCGGGGATGCCTACAACGAGCAGCTTGCCGAGCTGCGAGCCGCAAGCTCGCTTGCCGACGCCGCCGTGTACGCGATGAGCGTCAAAGATGTCCAGGACGCGTGCGACCTCTTCATGGACACTTACGAAGCCACCGACGGCAAGGACGGCCGGGTCTCCATCGAGGTGGATCCGCGCTATGCCGCGGATGAGGAGAAGACGGTCGCCCAGGCCGCGGAGCTGTGGAAGCTGGTCGGGCGCGAGAACGTCATGATCAAGATCCCCGCGACCGATGAGTCGATGCCTGCCATTACCGCCTCGCTGGCGGAGGGCATTTCGGTGAACGTCACCCTGATCTTCTCGGTGGACCGCTACCGCGAGGTCATCGCAGCCTACAAGGAGGGCATCCGCCAGGCCGCTGCGAACGGCAAGGACGTATCGAAGATTCACTCCGTGGCGTCGTTCTTTGTCTCCCGCATGGACACCGAGGTCGATAACCGCCTCGAGCAGATCGGCTCCGAGGAGGCACTCGCACTGCGTGGCAAGGCGGGCATCGCCAACGCGAGGCTTGCATACCAGCTCTTCGAAATCGAATTTTCAGACATGTCCGATCTCCCTGCGGGCGCTAACAAACAGCGTCCGTTGTGGGCGTCGACAGGCGTGAAGAACCCGGACTACCCAGCGGACATGTACGTGGTAGAGCTCGCTGGCCCCGACACTGTGAACACAATGCCGGAGGCCACCATCGACGCTGCGATCGCCGGCGACAATGTGCGCGGCGACACCCTTACCGGCGCTGCGGCGGTGTCCGAGGAGACCTTTGCCAAGCTCGTCGAGGTGGGCATCGATCTGGAAGATGTTGTCGCGGTGCTCGAGCGCGAGGGCGTCGAAAAGTTCGTGGACGCATGGCAGGAGCTGCTCGACTCCATGGAAGCCAACCTCAAGTGACCAATCCGCTTCGCGCCCCCGACGACACACGCCTGCCGCGCATTGCCGGGCCGTCCGGCATGGTCATTTTCGGTGTGACGGGTGACCTGGCCCGCAAGAAGCTCCTTCCGGCCGTCTACGACCTTGCGAGCCGAGGGTTGCTGCCCGCCGGGTTCACCCTGGTCGGATTTGGACGCCGCGAGTGGTCGAAGGAGGACTTCGAGGACTACGTCCGCGACGCGGTAACTTCCTCCGCGCGCACCGAGTTCGACGAGAACGTATGGAACCGCCTCGCCGAGGGCATGCACTTTGTGACGGGAGCGTTCAACGACGACGCCGCGTTCGACCGTCTCGCTGCGCTTTTGGCGGAGATGGACGCCACCCGCGGCACCGGCGGCAACTGGGCGTTCTACCTCTCAGTGCCGCCGGAGCACTTCGCGGGTGTCATCCACCAGCTCGACCGCTGCGGCATGGCGGCGCAGCACAGTGACGACGGCACGCATCGCTGGCGTCGCGTGATCATCGAGAAGCCATTCGGCCACGACCTCGAGTCGGCCAGAGAGCTCAACGCGGTGGTCAACTCCGTCTTCCCGGAGAACGCGGTGTTCCGCATCGACCACTACCTGGGCAAGGAAACGGTGCAGAACATCATGGCGCTGCGCTTTTCCAACCAGATGTTTGAGCCGGTGTGGAACTCGCATTACATCGACCACGTCCAGATCACCATGGCCGAGGACATCGGCCTCGGCGGACGCGCCGGCTACTACGACGGCATCGGTGCCGCTCGAGACGTAATTCAGAACCACCTGATTCAGCTGCTCGCCCTGGTGGCGATGGAGGAACCGACGGCGTTTTCACCGAGGCGTCTCAAAGCGGAAAAGCTCAAAGTCCTGCGAGCGACCTCCGCCATCGAACCTTTCGACGAAACCACCGCACGCGGACAGTACACCGAGGGCTGGCAAGGCTCCGAGCATGTGGTGGGGCTGCGGGAAGAGGAAGGCTTCGACCCGGAATCGACCACCGAGACCTACGCGGCGTGCACCCTGCAGATCAACTCGCGGCGCTGGGCGGGCGTGCCGTTCTACCTGCGCACCGGTAAGCGCCTCGGGCGGCGCGTCACCGAGATTGCCTTGGTGTTCAAACGCCCGCCGTACCAGCCGTTCACCGAGGGGCAAACCAACCTGCTGACCAACAACGCAGTGGTGATCCGCGTCCAACCGGACGAGGGTGTGCTCATGCGCTTCGGTTCGAAGGTGCCCGGATCCGCCTTCGAGGTCCGCGACGTGAACATGGACTTCTCCTACTCCGAAGCGTTCACCGAGCAGTCGCCGGAGGCCTACGAGCGCCTCATCCTCGACGCCCTCTTGGACGAGTCGAGTCTCTTCCCCACCAACGACGAGGTGGAGCAGAGCTGGGAGATCCTCGACCCGGTGCTTGAGTACTGGGCCGCGAACGGCCGCCCCGACGAGTATGCGGCGGGCACCTGGGGACCGGAATCCGCCCACCGCATGCTGGCGAAAGACGGCCGCGAATGGAGGCGCCCGTAATGATCATCTCCCTGCCCGACACCACCACCCGCCAGATCGCCGCCACCCTGATTAATGCGCGCGAGAACTACTCGCTGGCCACCGGGCGTGTGCTCACGCTGCTTGCTGCACTGAAGGCGCGCGACGACGTGAACCAGATTCTGTCGACGCTGCGCGACGCGACGCGCGAGCACCCCGCACGCGTGCTGGTGCTTATCCTCGGGGACGAGAACCACCCGACTTCCCTCGACGCGGAGCTGGTGCTCGCGGCCGACGCCGGCGCCTCCGAAATGGTGGTCATGCACCTGCACGGCGAGCTGACTCGCCACCTGGATGCAGTGGTGACTCCCCTGCTGCTGCCCGACACTCCGATTGTGGCCTGGTGGCCGACGCACGCGCCGGCGCGTCCAGCCGAGGCCCCGCTGGGCAACATCGCACAGCGCCGCATCGCCAACACGCACAACAACGTCACCGGCAACGCCCTGCTGCGCGCTAGCACCGGCTACACGCCGGGAGACTCGGACATGATGTGGTCTCGGATTACCCCGTGGCGCGGCGTGGTCGCCTCCGCGCTGGACCGCTGCCCCGATGCCACCATCACGGCTGCGGAGATCACCGGCGCGCCGCAGGATCCGAGCGTCGATATCGCGGCCGGCTGGCTTGCAAGCGCCCTGGGCACCACCGTCACGCGCCACACTTCCAGCCAAAACGCCGCTGTCGGCGCACCGATTGACCTGCTCACGCTGCACGCAGACATCGGCGACATCACTGTCGAGGTCGTCGACCAGCACACCGTCAAGGTCGCGGTCCCCGACCGCGCCGACACCTTCGTGGCGCTTACCGCTCGCTCGGATGCAGAATGCCTCGCCGAGGAGCTGCGCCACCTTCACGCCGATGCCACTTACGCCCGCGCACTCGCAGGCCTCGCTCACGTACAGGCGGTATGACATGGAAATCCAACGCTTCCCGGAGCTCGATTCGCTTATCGACGGCTCCTCCCAACGCCTCACCGACACCCTCCTCTCCATCCAGAGCGAACCCGAGGGTGTCGCCCGGGTAGTACTCACCGGCGGCACCGCCGGGATTGCGCTGCTCCGCCGCATGGCGGAGCCCGATCGCGCTAGCGGGATTGACTGGTCCCGCGTGCACGTGTTCTTCGGCGATGAGCGCAACGTGCCCGTCGACCACCCAGATTCGAACGAGGGCCAGGCACGCGAAGCGCTGCTCGACCATGTGCCCATTCCCGAGGAGAACATCCACGGATACGGTTTGACCGGCGGCGAGATGGACGAGGCGGTGGCCGCATACCGGCGCATCATCGCCGAATTTGCCCCCAACGGTTTCGACATCCACCTGCTCGGCATGGGCGGCGAAGGCCACATCAACTCCCTGTTCCCCCACACCGTCGCGGTGCGAGAGGACAACGAGCTGGCGGTCGCAGTGACGGATTCCCCGAAACCACCAGCAGAGCGCGCCACTTTAACCCTGCCGGCGGTGCGAAGCGCACGGGGTGTTTGGTTCCTGGTTTCAGGCGCGGAAAAGGCGGAAGCTGCCGCCCACTTAGCCGCGAGATCTGACCCGCTGGACTGGCCTGCGTCCGGTGCCCGTGGCTTAGAGGAAACCGTGCTCTTCGTCACCGAGGATGCGGCATCCCTGATTCCCTAGCAGCCCCAGATTCGCTCGGCTCCTTCGCTCGGCTTTGCAGCCACGCATGAAAAAACCGCGCCGAAGCGCGGTGCCTCTCCGGATGCCTAGCGGCGCATTTAGGCCGGTGCCGGGGCCGGTGTACCGGAATAGGTGTTGATCAGGTTTAGTGCGATGATGCACGCGATCCAGATCAAGCCCAGCAGAATGGTCACGCGATCCAGGTTCTTCTCCACCTGCGTGGAGCCGGAAAGGTTCGCCTGGACACCGCCGCCGAACAGGCTCGACAGACCGCCGCCCTTGCCCCTGTGGAGCAAGACGAAAATCACCATGAGGATCGAGGTGATGACCAGCACGATCTCAAGCGCCAGAGTCATACGGGGTGCGCACCTTCCGCTGTAGAGGATGTTTCACAAGCTCGCTAGAGCTAACCTGCCATAGCCTACACCATGGGGTGCCCAGTTCCGGAACCGGACACCGCCGCGGGGTGTTCCGCTCTTTGATAGCTGCGCTCATGCGCTGCTTTAGGGTGCTGTTCTAGCGCACCGCATTTGCGGCGGCCGCCGCGAGCTTCGCGAAGTCCTGGCCGTCCAAGGAAGCACCGCCGACAAGACCGCCGTCGACATCCGCTTCACCGATGATCTCTGCGATGGTGTCGGCCTTCACGGATCCGCCGTAGAGGATGCGGATGGAGTCGGCGACGGTGTCGTCGGCAAGCTCTCGAATGAGCTCTCGAATCGCGTGGCAGACTTCCTGCGCGTCGGCGGCGGAAGCCACCTTGCCGGTGCCAATCGCCCACACCGGCTCGTAGGCGATCACGGCCTTCGAGAGGTCGACGCCCTCGAGCGATGCCCGGGTCTGCTTAACCACGTAGTCGACGTGGTCTCCGGCCTCGCGCACCTCGAGCGGCTCACCGACGCACACGATCGGGGTCATGTTGTGTGCCTGAGCCTTGGCGGCCTTCTGAGCGACGAGTTCGTCGGACTCAGAGTGGTACTCGCGGCGCTCCGAATGGCCGACGACAACCCAGGTGCAACCCAGCTTCTCCAGCATCGACGCGGAGATCTCGCCGGTGTAGGCGCCGTTGTCGTGTGCGGAGACGTCCTGGGCGCCGTAGGTGATCTCGAGCTTGTCGCCCTCGACAAGGGTCTGGACAGAGCGCAGGTCAGTGAACGGAACCATCAGGGCGATGTCGACGTACTCGTAGCCGTCCTTTGGAAACGCGAACGCGAGTTTCTGCGCCGAGGAGATGGCCTCGAGGTGGTCGTGGTTCATCTTCCAGTTGCCGGCGATCAATGGGGTTCGTGCCATGGTGATAACTCCTTGTGTGTTACGCGGTCTATTAAGCGGAAAGGACCGATACGCCCGGCAGGTCCTTGCCCTCGATGAGCTCGAGGGAAGCGCCGCCGCCGGTGGAGATGTGGGAGAAGCCGTCCTCGTCGAGGCCGAGGGTGCGCACCGATGCAGCAGAGTCGCCTCCGCCGACGACGGTGAAAGAACCGTTGTCTTGGGTAGCTGCGATCATCGCTTCGGCGACCGCCTTGGTGCCGTCGGCGAAGTTCGGGAACTCAAAGACACCCATCGGGCCGTTCCAGAACACGGTCTTGGAATCCTTGATTGCCTCGGCGTAGTTCTTTGCGGTCTCCGGGCCGATATCCAGACCCATCCAGCCCTCCGGGATCTCGTCGAGGCCGACGATCTGCTTCTCAGCATCCTTGTCAAACTCCGGAGCCGCAGCCACGTCAACCGGAAGCAGCAGCTTCTCGCCGTACTTCTCAATTAGCTCCTTGCAGGTATCAACCATGTCCTCCTGCAGCAGCGACTTCTGCACGTTGTGGTCCTGCGCAGCCAGGAAGGTGTAGCACATGCCGCCGCCGATGATCACGCGGTCGGCCTTCTCCGCCAACGCCTCGATCACGCCGAGCTTGTCGGAAACCTTCGAGCCGCCGAGCACAACTACGTATGGGTGCTCCGGGGCATCCTTCACGCGGGAGAGGGTCTCCACTTCCTTCTCCACCAGGAAGCCTGCGTAGGCGGGGAGCTTCTTCGCCACGTCGTAGACCGAGGTCTGCGCGCGGTGCACTACGCCGAAACCGTCGGAGACAAACGCGCCGTTGTCTGCCGCCAGCGCTGCCAGCTCGCCGGCGAACTCTTCGCGCTCTGCCTCGTCCTTGGAGGTCTCACGCGGATCAAAGCGCACGTTCTCAACAAGCATGATCTCACCCTCGGTCAGGCCGTTGGCACGCTCGTGCGCATCCTCGCCGGAAACGTCACCCGCGAGTGCAACGAACTGGCCGAGGCGCTCCGAGAGCGCTTCCGCCACCGGTGCGAGCGAGTACTTCGGGTTCACTTCACCCTTCGGTCGGCCGAGGTGGGCCATCACGATGACCTTCGCGCCGCCGTCGATAAGTGCCTGCAGCGTGGGCAGCGAAGCGTCGATACGACCAGCATCGGTGATGTTGCCGTCGTCATCGAGCGGGACGTTGAAGTCGGAGCGAACCAGGATGTGGCGGCCGTCGACACCTTCGTCGAGAAGCTGCTGCAAGTTCTTTGTAGCCATTTTGGTGTGTCCTTTTCTCTAATTTCTGCTTCGTTAGCTAGTTGTAACGAAAGGCCCGGCAGCGTGCTGCTAAGCACACACGCCGGGCCTCGACCTGCGGTTACTGGTTACAGGTTGTCCGCAACGTGCTTGGTCATGCGCACGTACTGGGAGGTGTAGGACCACTCGTTGTCGTACCAGGAGATGATCTTGACCATGTTGTTGTCGATCACGCGGGTCATGCCGGCGTCGAAGATGGCGCCGTGGGTGTTGCCGATGATGTCGGAGGAAACGATCTCATCCTCGGTGTACTCCAGGGCACGGCCGAGAACCTCGTCTTGCACGGCGTTCTTCACCGCGTTGTTGACCTCCTCGACAGTGACATCCTTGCCCACGGTCACGGTCAGGTCGGTGGCGGAACCGGTGATCGTCGGCACGCGCATTGCAAATCCGTCGAGCTTGCCCTCGAGATTCGGCAGCACCAGAGACACGGCCTTAGCGGCACCGGTGGTGGTCGGCACGATGTTCTGTGCAGCTGCACGAGCACGGCGCAGGTCCTTGTGCGGTGCGTCCTGGATGCGCTGGTCGCCGGTGTAGGCGTGGATAGTGGTCATCAGGCCGCGCTCGATACCGAAAGCCTCGTCGAGGACCTTCGCCACCGGTGCGAGGGAGTTGGTGGTGCAGGATGCGGCGGAAATGACGTTCTGGTCAGCGCTGTAGTCGTTGTGGTTCACGCCCCACACGTAGGTGCCGTCGACGTTCTTGCCCGGTGCGGAGATGATGACCTTCTTTGCGCCAGCGTCGAGGTGAGCCTTTGCGTCCTCGCCATTGGTGAAGCGGCCGGTGCAGTCGAGCACGATGTCTACGCCGGCGTCGCCCCATGCGAGGTTGGCCGGATCCTTCTCTGCGGTGACCTCGATGCGGTGGCCGTCAACAGTGATGGACTCGTCGTCGAAAGTGACGTCTTGGCTGAGCTGGCCGTACGCGGTGTCGTGCTTCAGCAGGTGCGCCAGGGTCTTGTTGTCGGTCAGGTCGTTGACCTTCACAACCTCGAGCTCGCCTGCGTACTCATTCAGCATGATGCGGAATGCGGAGCGGCCGATGCGGCCAAAACCGTTGATGCCGATGCGGGTAGCCATGAATTTTTACTCCTCGTCGTAGCGATAGTAGTGATTCGTTTGTGACTCACCGGACCATTTCGGCCCGTCGGAAACCAGTGTAGCTACCTGCGGAAAGCGCTGCAGACGCCAAATTTCTCCGCCCCGACATACGGTCATCGCGTGTGTCCCAGATGTCCGATTCTGCTTGGTTTGAGAGAGATTCCAGGGCCTTTGCTTCTCGACGGCACCCCCGAACCGCCCCCCTCAACCCGATTCCGGAACGATTTAGGGGCGCGTGAAATACGTCACTCGTCCACGATGGTGTCGTGCACCTCAAGCGATGCATGGGTGTCGTCGATGCCGAGCTCCGCCGCCCGCTTGTCCGCCAGCGAGAGAAGGCGGCGGATCCGGCCCGCCACCGCATCCTTAGTCATCGCCGGGTCTGCGAGCCTGCCGAGCTCCTCGAGCGAGGCGTGGCGATGCTCGACGCGAAGGTGCCCGGCCTCGGCGAGGTGCTCGGGCACGTCATCGCCGAGGATCTCCAGCGCGCGTTCAACGCGCAGCGCGGCGGTGGCCGCGGCCTGGGCGGAACGGCGGGTATTTGCGTCGTCGAATGTGGCGAGGCGCTGCCCGGTTTTCATACCGAGCTGCTTGGACTGACGCTTTTCATCCCACTCAAGACGGGTCCGCGGCGCGCCCATTCGGCTCAGCAGGATGCCAGTGGTTTCGCCCTCGCGAATGTAGACGCGCTCAATGCCGCGAGTCTCCCGCGTCTTTGCCGCAACGCCCAACCTGCGGGCGAGGCCGACAAGGGCGAGCGCTGCCTCCTGCCCGGGCGACGCGACCTCGAGTGCAGAGGTCCGGCCCGGTTCAGTGAGCGCGCCACGGGCGAGGAATGCTCCGCTCCACGCGGCTTCAACCGCTGCGATGGTCCCGGAGATGACCTGCCGGGGCATGCCGACCACCGGGTGCCCGGACGGGGTGACCAGTTTAAGCCGGCGAATCACTTCTTCCGCCCCGTCCTCCACGGCAACCTGGTAGCGAGTCTCCTTGCTCGCGCTTCCCGGCTCGATGGTGTCGACGGTTACGTTAATATCGCAAATGTCCTCGAGCGTATCCGCCAAACGTTGCGCGACGCGCTGCTCGGCGAAATCGCTGACGATCGCCAGCCCCCTCGACGTCTGCGTGATCGCGCCCGCAAACCGGATCATCGCGGTCGCTTCCGCGGCCCGCGCCTCGGAGCTCGACCTGTGCACAGCGAGCAACTCGTCTTTCACCTTCGCCGTCAGTGACACCGTCGTAGGTCCTTTCGTGGAGGCGTATCTGTAGACATCTGCTTTTCAGCGTGCTCAGTCTAGCTGGTGCGCGAAATATCGAGCAGTGCGGCTGCCAGCTTGGCTGGATCGTGGCGGGTCGACACCTCGCCGCCTCGCGGTGCCTCGCGCACGTCCCGGAACTCCATCGCTGCGCCCACCCCGGATGCGGCGCGGCGCAGGTGCGTGCGCTCACCCTCCGTCGGCCCCTTGACGCTGTCCGCCAGGAAGTAGTCGACGCGCAGGTCTGGTGCGTGCTGGCCGAAAACGTGGATATGCCGCTCGGTGGTGAACCCATGAGTCTCCCCTGCCTCGGGCGAAAGGTTCAAAATCACCACCACCTTCGCCTCTGTCGCGTTCAACGCCTGAACCACGTCCGGCACGAGCAGGTGCGGAATGACCGACGAGAACCACGAGCCCGGCCCGATCGTGACTAGGTCTGCCGCCATAATCGCTTCGACGGCCTGCGGTGTCGCGTCAGGTGCCGTTGGCAAGAGCCGCACGCGGCGGACTGCGCCTGGCGTGGTGGCGACCGCAACCTGGCCGCGGACCGAACGCAGCACCCGCGGGTCGTCGTCAAGCCCTGCGACATCGGCTTCAATTTCGAGTGGCTGATGGCACACGGGGATAACCCTGCCCACCGATCCACTCCAACGAGCTACGGTGTCCAACGCGAGCTGCATGTCCCCCAGCTCTTCGGCGAGGCCTGCCAAGATGAGGTTGCCCACCGCGTGCCCGGCCATTGCGCCGTTGCCGCCAAAACGGTGTTGCAGCGTGGTGCGCCACAAAACTCCTTCGTCGGAATCCTCCGTCAGCGCGGACAGCGCCATGCGCAGATCCCCGGGAGGAATCATGGAAAGCTCGCGGCGCAGGCGGCCGGACGAGCCTCCGTCATCAGCAACGGTGACTACCGCGTTTATGTCACCTGCCCCAGCCGCGCGGGCCGCGCGAAGCGTTTGGTAAAGGCCATGACCGCCGCCGAGACAGGTGAACACCGAAGCGTCGTCGAGGTGCTGGGTCACGTGAACCGCCTTTCTACTGCGGACAAAGTACCTGCTGCAGCGCATGCGGCAGCAATCTTGAAGCGCGCGGATGAATCGCGGCGACTCGCACTAGGTGCGATCGAGGTCTCGATGCATGACGTTAACGTCTACTCTGCCATCCTCACGCAAACGTCTCCCAATTTCTTCCGAGATGGCCACAGAACGGTGGTGCCCGCCGGTGCATCCGATACCCACGGTGATGAAGTCTTTGCCCTCGTGGCGGTACCCTGCCAAGGTCGCGTTCAGGAGCTGGAGGAAGTTCTCAATAAACTCCTGCGCGCCTGGTTGCGAGAGCACGTAGTCCGAGACCGGCTCGTCCACGCCACGGAAGTTTCGCAGCCCCTCGATCCAGTAGGGGTTGGGCAGAAAGCGAACGTCGAGCACGAGATCAGCGTCAGGGGGAGAGCCGTGCTTGAAGCCGAAGGATTCGACCGTCACGTGCTGCTTGCCGTTCGGGAGCTCACCCACCGTGGCTTCGACGGCGCGGCGCAGATCGTGCACCGAAAGGTTCGAGGTATCGATGATGACATCTGCCATGGCGCGGACCTTGCGCAGCGCCTCGCGCTCTCGGCTGATGCCGTCCTGCAGCGTCTCGTTCTCCTGCAGCGGGTGGGTGCGACGCACCGAGTCAAAGCGGCGAATCAGCACTTCATCCCGCGATTCGAGGAACAGGACGAACGGGGTGATGCCACGCTCCTTGATCTGGTTGATCGTCTCCTCTAACGAGCCGTTGAACATGCGAGCGCGGACATCGGTGACCACGGCGATCTGATCAACGGGGGAATCCTCCGCCGCGGCCATGTCGATCAAGTCAAGGATGAGCCTGGCCGGCAGGTTCTGGGAAACGAAGAAACCCTTGTCCTCAAAGATCTTCGCTGCGGTGGACAAACCACCGCCAGAGAATCCGGTGATGATGACGGGACGGATCTCGTCGGATCGATCTGCATCCACTACTGTCTTGTCCTGCGCGCCCATACGCTGCTCAGTCATGGGGTCGATCTTAACCAAGCGAACCGCATCCCGAGGCTTTACGCGTCGTCGGCATGCAAGTGATCGAAGATCGTTTGCGCGAGCTTCGGACCAACGCCTTTGACTGCCTGAATTTCCTCTATCGATGCTTCTTTGATCTTCTTCACGCTGCCGAAATGCTTCACCAGGTCGGTGCGGCGCGCGGGTCCGAGGCCGGGCACCGCATCGAGCGCCGATGTGCGCATCCGTTTCGAACGCTGCTGGCGGTGGTAGGTAATAGCGAAGCGGTGCGCCTCGTCGCGGATTTGCTGGAGCAGGTACATGCCCTCTGAATTGCGCGGCAAGATCACGGGCTCATCGTCATCGGGCACCCAGACCTCTTCGAGGCGCTTTGCCAGACCGATGAGCTGGACATCGACAATGCCCAGCTCCTCAAAGACCGCCTGCGCGGCATTGACCTGCGGCTTACCTCCATCCACGATGAAAAGCTGCGGTGGGTAGGCGAAGCGCTTGTTGCCGGTGGACTCCACGTCGGCAGCTTCGTCTGCAAACATCAGCTCCGCGGCTTCCTCGTCCGGATTCGCCAGCTTGTCCTCGTTGTAGCGCTTGAAGCGGCGTCGCGTTACCTCGGCGATTGAGCCGACGTCGTCGGAGCGGCCGTCGCCAGCCGCCTCCTTGATGCGGTAGCGGCGGTAATCGTTCTTTTTCGGCAATCCGTCTTCAAAAACTACGAGCGACGCCACCACGTCGGTGCCCTGGATGTGGGAGATGTCAGTGCACTCGATGCGCAGCGGCGCCTCGTCCATGCCCAGCGCATCCTGGATATCTTGCAGTGCCTGCGATCGGGCGGTGAGATCACCGACCCGCTTCAGCTTGTGCTGGTGCAAGGCGTCGGCGGCATTCTTTTGCACCGTCTCCATCAATGCCCGCTTGTCGCCGCGCTGCGGCACGCGGATGTCCACCGGCCCGTCGCGCAATTCCGTGAGCAGCGCAGTGACATCCTCGAATTCATCCGGCAGCGTCTCAACCAGAATCTCCCGCGGCACCGGCATCGGCGGCTTCACCTGGGCGCGCGATTCCTGGTCCACGCCGCGACGGCGGACCTTCTGCGCCTCGATGCGCTTGTCCTCCTCCTCTTCTTGGCGCACCCGCTCCACCGCGTCGGAGTAGTACTGCACCAGAAAGTTCTGCACAAGCGTCGGCAGTGCCGGGTCGGCTTGCCCCTCATCCAAGCGCTCCATGCTGCCGGGTTCGTCGCCGGTTTTTTCCACTACCCAGCCCCGTTGCGAACGGATGCGACCGTCGCGCACGGTGAAGATCTGCACCGCGGCTTCCAGTTCATCGGTTGCAAACGCGATGACATCCGCGTCGGTGTCCGTGGAGAGCACCACAGTTTGGCGTTCCATGACCTTGTTCACGGCACCCAGGTCGTCGCGAAGCCTTGCGGCCTTTTCAAACTCCAAGTTTTCGGCCGCTGCCTCCATCTGCTGGGTGATGCCACGCACCAGCGCATCCGTGCGCCCAGACATGAAGCCCATGAAGCCTTGGACGATTTCGTCGTACTCTTCCTCGTTCACACGACCCACGCACGGTGCCGAGCACTTGTCGATGTAACCGAGCAAGCACGGCCGCCCGAGCTGCTCATGGCGGTTGTACACACCGTTCGAGCAGGTGCGGATCGGAAACACCCGCGTGAGCAGGTCGAGCGTCTCACGCACCGCCCACGCGTGGCTAAACGGTCCGAAGTAGCGCACACCCTTTCGCTTCGGGCCACGGTAGAAGAACGCGCGCGGATACTTCTCTTTTACGCTGACGGCAAGCAGCGGGTAGGTCTTGTCGTCGCGGTACATGACGTTGAACCACGGATCGAAGCGCTTGATCCAGGTGTATTCCAGCTGCAGCGCCTCAACTTCGCTGGCGACCACGGTCCACTCCACCGATGCCGCGGTGAACACCATCTGGCGGGTGCGCGGGTGCAGTGTTCGGGGAGGCTGGAAATAGTTGTTCAGCCGCGAGCGCAGGTTCTTCGCCTTGCCGACGTACACGACGCGCCCGTTCGCGTCGCGGAATTTGTACACGCCCGGCTCGGTCGGGATGGTCCCCGGTGCCGGGCGGTAGTCCTTGGGGTTGGCCACAGTTAAGCGAAGGCCTCCTAATCTTCCGGCATGTATTGCGCTTCAAGCACACGGAACTTATCGACGGCCTGGAGTGCGCGTTCCTTATCCCCAATGTGAATCGCCCACAGCGGCACATACTCGAAATCGGGGAGCTCGAGGCGAGCCATCCGGGAGCCCTGCGGGAAATTGAGTCCGTAGATGACTGCCCACGGGTAAAAGCGGGTGCCGATGATGTTGGTCACCTGCACGCCGTCTTCGTTCGCACGCACACGCGGCCGGCTCAGTGCGATCCAGGACAGCACCGAGATGATCAGTCCAATGCCGATGAAGGCGAACTTGTCGATGCCTGTAATCGCTACGCCAGTGAACTCGACGTCAACCACCGCGGCCATGAAGAAGTGCACCGCCATGACGACAAGGATCCATACCACCGCCACGCGCCGCAGGTACACTGAGCGCACTTCGAACTCCCACGGCTTTGTCGTGGTCGCGGCGTGGGGGTCGGTGGCGGTGAGGTACGCAAGCTCGCTGTCGCTCAACCTGGGTTGGGATTTCTCGTGGTCGCTCACTGCGCTCAAAATACTCCGCTCAGAAGACTCCGGTCGAATGCATGATCAATCTTTTGATTGAGTCTAACCCTTGACCCGCAAGGATTGGACTTTGCGCAGCTCAACAGCGGTGCTGAGTGCGGCGCGCAGGGCGTCAGCGCCTTTGTCCTCGACCGCCCCCTCACCGCCGGCACGCTCACGCGCTTGGGCATCATTGTCGACGGTCAGCACTCCATTGCCCACTGGAGTTTCCTCATCGAGTGCGATGCGAGTCAGCCCTTGGGTGACGGAATCGCAAACATAGTCAAAGTGGGCAGTTTGGCCGCGAATCACGCACCCTAGTGCCACCACTGCGTCGTACCGCCTGGCGCACGCCTGCACCACAACCGGGAGCTCCAATGCGCCGTCCACCCGATAGGTATCAGCTTTGATTCCCAATTCGCGCGCCGTTGCCAATGCCCGTTCCAAGAGGTCGTCGACAATTGCCTGGTTCCAACGCGCGGCCACCACGGCAACTGTGAGTCCCTCTGCGCGCAGCTGCTGATGTTGCGGCAACCCTTTCGCAACCATGTCTATCTGCCCCCTTCGGCGTTCGCATTCGGCCCTCTTGTTCGGCCGTCCGATTCGGATGTGTCATATTCCGGATGAGCCGCCAGCCAGGTCCCGATCGCGGTGAGGTCGTGACCGAGACGGTCACGCTTCGTGCGCAGGTAGTCAATGTTGTCATGCGAAGGGGCTATTTCAATCCTGGTGCGCCCCAGCACTTTAGGACCAAAGCCACTCAGCGCTTCCACCTTTTCCGGGTTATTCGACAAGGCGGTGAATGCACTCACGCCGAGATCCGCAAGGATCTGACCCGCGACAGAGTACTCACGAGCGTCGATAGGTAATCCCTGCTCCAAATTCGCGTCGACAGTATCCATCCCCTCGTCCTGGAGCCGGTACGCCGCAAGCTTTGCGACGAGTCCGATACCGCGCCCTTCGTGCCCCCGCACGTACACCACTACCCCGCGCCCAGCTTCTTGCACCCGCCGCATTGATTCGTGCAGCTGGGGGCCGCAATCGCAACGGCGCGAAGCGAACACGTCGCCGGTGAGGCATTCCGAGTGCACCCGCACGAGCACGCCTTCGCCGCCGGTGACGTCCCCGGCGACGAGCGCGATGTGCTCTGAGCCGTCGATCTCATTGCGATACCCGTATGCAGTGAATTCGCCGAATTCCGTTGGCAGGCGCGTCTGGGTCTCGCGGTGCACAAAACGCTGTTCACGCCGCACGTGCGCGATGAGTTGCTCAATGGAGATCAACTTGAGGTGATGAGTATCGGCAAACCGGCGCAGCTCGTCGAAGCGGGCCATCTCGCTCGGATCGTCTTCCGAGACAATCTCGCAGAGCACCCCAGCGGGTCGCAGACCCGCCAACCGCGCGAGGTCAACCGCTGCTTCTGTGTGCCCGTCGCGGGCCAGCACGCCGCCGCGACGCGCGCGCAGCGGCACCACGTGGCCAGGCCGGGTGAAATCCCCCGGTTGCGCAGCTGCGCTGGCAAGCCGAGTGATGGTTTCGGCGCGCGATCGAGCCGAGATCCCGGTGGTGCCGGTAGCTGCATCAACGGTCACGGCGTAGGCGGTGCCGCGCGCATCCTCGTTGTGCGCCACCATTGGGGGTAGGCCGAGCCTTGTCGCGTCCGCGTCCTCCAGCGACACGCAGATGAAGCCGGAGGTGTGGCGCACCATGAACGCCACCAGCTCCGGGGTGGCCAGCTCGGCTGCGAAGATAAGGTCCCCTTCGTTCTCACGGTCTTCGCTGTCCACCACCACTACCGCCTCTCCGCGGGCGATTGCCGCAATGGCGTCCTCCACCGAGTCCAAGCTGGCAGCGTGATCGCGCGAGTCTGAGGGGGTATTCATGTGGGCTTACTCTAGCCCTGCACCATTTTCTCCACGTACTTGGCCACAATGTCCACTTCAAGGTTCACTGGTTGGCCCACTAAGAGGTCCCCGGCCGTGGTGTCTCGCAACGTGGTGGGAATCAAGGACACCTCGAACCACGGGTGGGTTTGGTCGGACGCGCCAGAGTCGTTGGTCGCACCAGAGTCGTTGGACGCAACAGTCGCACTGGAAACTGCCGACACTGTCAACGAGGTGCCGTTGACGGCGATCGACCCCTTTTCCACGACGTAGCGCGACAGCTCTGAGGGCACGCTGAAGCGAAACACCTCCCAGTGCTGCGACGGCTCGCGCGCGAGCAACGTGCCGACACCGTCGACATGGCCTTGGACGATGTGGCCGCCAAAGCGCGCGCCGGCCGCCAGCGACCGTTCAAGGTTGACTTTGGCCCCGGGCTTATAGGTTGCTAACCGGGAACGGATCAGCGTTTCGCGCATCACATCGGCGGTGAAAACGCCGGCGTTGACGTTGATCACCGTGAGACAGACGCCGTCGACTGCGATCGAGTCACCCGGTGTCGCGTCCGAGGTTGCTTTGGGCGCCCGCACCGCGATGCGCACTGCGTCGTCAAGCTTGCGAAGCTCCTCAACCGTGCCGATTTCTTCAACGAGTCCGGTGAACATCTCTCTCCATTTCAATGAGCACATCTTCGCCCACGCCGCGAACGTCGGTAATGCGGAAACGATGAGCTTCGGTGATGGTGTCTGCAATTGCGCGATCCACTACCCCGCGGCCAGCACCGAGAAGCGCCGGGGCAATATACGCCTGCACCGCATCGACGAGGTCGAGCTCGAGGAAACTGGCATTAAGCTTCGCTCCGCCCTCGACAAGTGCGTCGCGTGCCCCGGCTTCCCAGAGCGCATTCAGGGCCTCCTGGGGCGTGGGGTACTGCTCAAACCCAAGCCTTGTCAGGTTGCCCTCGGGCACACATCGCTTGCCGACGACCACGCGACGCGGCTGATGCTCACGCAACGAGCCGTCCGGGTAGCGCGCACTCAGCGATGGGTTATCCGCGATTACAGTGCCGGTACCGACGATAATGGCGTCGCGTTTCGTGCGATCTTGGTGCACATGCTCACGCGCCTCGCTGCCGGTGATCCATTTGCTCGTTCCATCCGCAGCCGCAGTGAACCCATCGAGTGTGGAGGCGAATTTAAGCGTCACGCTGGGCCGGCCGAGGCGCACTGATCGCAACCACGGCTGGAGCGCCGCGACCCGCATAGGCTGAAACACCACTTCAATGCCGTTGACGCGCAGGTGCTCCGCCCCACCCGCGGCCGGCGCGAACGGGTCCGCGGTAAGGTAAACCACCCGCGCGATGCCTGCTTCGACCAGTGCACGCGAGCACGGACCGGTGCGGCCAGTGTGGTTGCAAGGCTCCAGGGTAACCACGGCCGTCGCACCGTGGGCGCGTGCTCCTGCTGAGGTTAAGGCGTTAATCTCTGCGTGCGGGCCGCCGGCAGGCGCTGTGGAGCCGGTGGTGATGAGCTCGCCGGTGGCACCGACGATTGCGCACCCCACTGGCGGATTCGGCGATGTTGTGCCGCGCACGACCTCACCTACACGGATCGCTGCTGAAATGGCAGCAGTAAGGCCTGTGAGGTCAGTGAGGTCAGTGAGGTCAGTGAGGTCTTGGTTCACGCTTGCCGCGCTTCGCCTGCCAGCGCCCGCAAGCGATCCACCGCTTCCGCCGGGTTTTCGGCGCCGAACACGGCGCTACCTGCTACAAACGCATCCACACCAGCCTCGGCAGCCTGCGCAATGGTCTCCACGCCGATGCCGCCATCGATGCCAATGAGAGTGTCCAGTCCCTGCGCGGAGATCGCATCGCGCAGCGTCATCACCTTGCCCAGCACCTCCGGCATGAACTTCTGCCCGCCGAAACCGGGTTCAACGCTCATCACCATCACCTGGTCGAAGTGCTCTAAAGAGTCCAGGTAAGGCTCGATAGGAGTGCCAGGTTTGATCGCAAACCCGGATTGCACACCCAGCTCGCGGCACTGCTTTGCGGCCGCCACGTGATCATCCACCGCCTCTACGTGGAACACCAGCCGGTCGCCGCCGGCGTTGACGTAGGTCTCGAACCACCGCTGCGGCTCCTCAATCATCAGGTGCATGTCGAGGAACTGGTCAGTCACCCCGTCCACAGCCTTAGTCACGTCGGGGCCGAAGGACAGATTAGGCACGAAGTGGCCGTCCATGATGTCGACGTGGATGAGGTCGGCGTTTGCGACCTTGCGCACGTCGTCGCCAAGCGCGGCGTAGTCAGCGGCCAAGATCGAAGGCGCAATGTAAATCATGCGTCCAAGGGTAGCTTTCGCAGCACAGCCAAGAACATCGCGTCGGTGCCATGCCGGTGCGGCCACATCTGCGCACTCGGATGCTCGCCCACATCGTCCATCCCATTCAAAAACTCGCGCGCGTCAAGTTCCTCAATGCCCCCAAGAGCTTTTTGCTTATCGACGACTCCCCTGGTCTCCCTCATATCAGGAGAACACGTCGAATACACGACCACACCGCCGGGTTTCACGAGGTTGACCGCAGAAGCCAACAGCTCGGATTGGAGCGTATTCAGCTCGGCGATGTCTTCCTCGGTCTTCGTCCAGCGCGCCTCTGGGCGGCGGCGCAGGGCGCCGAGACCGGAGCACGGGGCGTCGACAAGCACTCGATCGAAACTGCCTGCCTCGAGATCTGGATCCCGACCGTCGGCGACTTTGACTGTCACCGGCAGCTCGCCGACTGCCTTGCGGATCAGCTCGGCGCGGTGCGGGGCGATTTCGATGGCGGTGACGTCGGCGGCATCGATGGCTGCCAGAGAGCCGACGAGTGCGGCCTTTCCGCCGGGGCCCGCGCAGAGATCGAGCCAGCGCCCCTGATCGTCGTCGACCGGTACCTCCGTGAGAGCGCGGGCAATGAGCTGCGAGCCCTCGTCCTGCACCCCGGCTAGTCCGTCGCGGACTTCTTGGAGCTGGCCCGGGTCGCCTTCTGGCAGGTAGACGGCGTAAGGCGAGTACTTGCCCTCTTCCCCGCCGGTGGTCAGCGCGAGTTCCTCGGCGCTGATCTCGCCAGGGCGGGCCACAAGATGCACGATGGGGCGCTCCGAGTCGGCGGCCAGTGCGGCGTCGAGTTCGGATTCAGCGCGGTCACCGAGGGCCGTCGCAAAGCTGCGGGCGATCCATTCGGGGTGCGCATGGTGGGTGTCGTGCTGGGCCAGCCACTTCTCCGCCGGAGTGCGCGAGATCGAGCGCAGCACGCCGTTGGCAAAACCCTTGGCCTTCTCCTGGTTCGCCGCTTCGACGAGGCGTACCGACGTGTCCACCGCCGCGTGATCCTCGACGCGGGTGTAGAGCAGCTGGTACGCGCCGAGCCGCAGGGCTGCGAGCACCTCAGGGGCGATCTGTGTAAGCGGGCGCGAGGCGTTTTCGGCGATGACGGCGTCGAGCACGCCCATGGTGCGCAGCGTGCCGTACGTCAACTCGGTGGCGAACGCCGCGTCACGGCCCCTGATCTTGCGCTCCTTGAGCAGGCCGGGCAGCGTGAGGTTCGCGAACGCCCCGTCGCGGGTGACGCGCAGGATGACCTCGAATGCGACTTCGCGGGGGGTGTCGCCGATTGAGGCAGGCCGCGATTTCACGCTGTAGCGCTGCTTCCCTTGCTCTTGCTTCGGCTGCCGCTGCGTCTGCTGCTTCGGCTGCTCGCGCCGACCCGCAGCGCGGGAACGGAATCCGCCGCTCATTCGAACACCACCTTGTTCTCTGCGTTGGCGAAGTATCCACGCGCCCAGTCGGCTGCATTCATCATCTTCTTGCCGGGCGGCTGAATGCGGCTCAGAACCACATCGCTTGTACCAGTGCCGACGCGCACCTCCTTCTTGGTAGCTACGACCTCACCCGGGGCCAAGTCAGCCGTGTCCGTGGGTTTCACGGGCTCCACCTTGACGCGCTCCCCACCCAGCGTGGTCCATGCACCCGGCGCCGCGGTGTAGGCGCGGATCGCGCGGTCGACGACCTCCACCGGTTGGGTCCAGTCGATCCGGGCGTCCTCGACGGCGATCTTCGGTGCGTAGGTGCCATCCTCCGGTTGGGGCTTGGGCACGATGGCGCCATCTTCGAGCCCGTCCATGGTCTCCACGAGGGTCGCCGCACCTTGAGACGCAAGGCGCGCGAGCAATGCATCAGCAGTGTCTTCAGAGCCGATTGGCTCGGGCATGACGTTGAGCACGTCACCGGTGTCCAGGCCTTCGTCGATGCGGAACACGGTGGCCGCGGTCTCGGTGTCTCCGTTGAGGATCGCGTGCTGCACCGGCGCCGCCCCGCGCCATTGCGGAAGCAACGAGAAGTGCAAGTTGACCCAACCGTGCGCGGGTATATCCAACATGTCGGCCGGGATCAGGTTGCCGTAGGCCACCACCGGGATGCAGTCCGGAGCCAGCTCGCGCAGCCGGGCGCGGATCTCCTCGTTGTTTTTCAGCGTTTCCGGCGTGAGCACCTCAATGCCGTGCTCGAGCGCGAGCTCCTTGACCGGCGAGGGGTGCAGCGTGCGGCCACGACCCTTGCGGGCGTCTGGGCGGCTGAGCACGCCAACGACCTCGTGGCGCGATGCGATGAGCTGCCGCAGCGGCTCGACGGCCGGCTCGGGGGTGCCTGCGAACACTAGGCGCATGAAGGTGTGTCCTCCTTAGTTGTTGAACCAGTCAGCTGCGCGAATCTCCGCCATCGCGGCCTTGCGGTCAGCTGGTTCCATCCGTGACAGGAACAGTACCCCGTCCAGGTGGTCGGTTTCGTGCTGGATGCAGCGCGCCAGCAACCCGTTCGCCCGCAGCGTCACCGGCCTGCCATACATGTCGTACCCTGTCGCCACCACCGCCGCGTGTCGGGTGACGTCCGCGCGAATGCCGGGGATGGACAAGCACCCTTCCCCTCCGGTCTGCATCGCATCTCCCAGCGGGTGCCAGACAGGGTTGATCAGGTGGCCGCGCATGCCCAGGCAGGCATACACGAACACCCGCTGGGTCACTCCGATTTGGTTGGCAGCGAGCCCCACGCCCCCGGCGGCGTCCATGGTGGCCTCCATGTCCCGCACCAGCACCCTCAGCCCGTCGTCGAACCGTTCGACAGGTGAGGCTGCGGTGGTAAGCACTGGGTCGCCGAAGTAGCGGAGGGGTCGTTGGGCCATGCCGGACAAGTCTAGTGACCCCCGCAGTCGATCAACTCACCCGATGTCGATCGGGTTGACCTGGATGCGCAGTGGCAGCTCCTGTTTGCGCGCCCCGCGGTTCACCGCACCCGCGCGCAGCGCTTTGCCCAGCGCCGTGCGGCTCGCCAGCGGCACCCGCACCAGCATGCGTTGCGCCGGCCCATGCTCCCCCGTGTCCCACTCCCCCGGCAGGTGCGTGCCCCCCGGCAGATCGACCGGGCCGAGCAGTTCGGCGTGCTCGGGCAGATCGACGTGCGCAAAGAAGTCGGTAAGCGCGTCGGACGGGGCGTCGATAAGCGCAATGTGCACTGCCGGAGGAAAGCGAGCGTCGCGGCGCTGCGCTAGCTCAAGCTCCGCAAATCCCGGCATGTCCCAGCGGATCAGGTGCTGCACGGCCGGGGCCGCAGGGTCCGCGACAATCACCACCTCGCCGCCCGCAGCATGGGGCTCGACCAGGGTCGCCGCAGCAGCCCATTTCGCAAACGCATCCTCCACTGCGCGCAGGTCCGGCCGCCCCACAAGCGCCCAGGTATCCAGAAGTATCGCCGCACCGTAGCTTTGCTTATCGACGCCCCCTTCTACCCGCGGTTCCGCTCCCGGAGTCGCCACCACGATGGCCGGCGCATGCGAAACGGTGTCGCGGACCTTTTCACCCCAGGACGTGATCACGCGGTGTTTCGGGAACGCGCGGCCGAGTTCCTCCGCGGTGCGCTCGGTACCCAGCACCACGGCGCGGACTTTGCGGGAGCCGCAGACCGGGCACACGTGCTGCGCGTCCATGCGGCCACACCAGCGGCAGGTTGGCGCGGCGGCCTCGCCGCCCTCCGGGAGGCCGAGCGGGCCATTGCACCAGCGACACCGCGACGGGGCACGGCAGTTCCCGCAGGCCAGCGTTTGGATGTAGCCGGTGCGCGGAACCTGAAATAGGACGGGCTTGCCGCGCTCGAGCGCCTTCGTCGCCGCCCGGAACGCCACCGACGGCAGGCGGGCCTGGCGGGCGCGGGGGTCGCGCTCCAGCTCGAAGTCGGAGTCACCGGCGGCGTGGATGTGGGGCGCGCGGGTACGCAGCGTCTCGCGAGGGGCGGTCAGGCTGTGCATCCACCCCGACTCGACAAGCAGCTGCGCCTCGGCGGTGCGGGTGTGGCCGCCAATGATCAGCGAAGTCTGCTCGAGCGCGGCGCGGGTAGTAGCCACCTCGCGGGCGTGGAAATAGGGCTCGCGCGGGTCGACGAGGTTGTCGTCGCCGTCGAACATCACCGCAATGAGGCGGAGATCGACGAGCGGTGCAAACGCGGCCGAGCGGGTGCCGACCACGATGCGCGCTTGGCCGTGCAGCACGGACAGGTAGCGCGAGTAGCGCGCTTGGGGGCCTTGGGAGGCGGTGAGCGTGGTTATCTGTTTCGCGCCGACACTGTCTCGCAGTGCTGCTGCAACGCGATCCACGTCGCGTTGGTCTGGCACAACGATCAGGGCGCTTCCGCCCTCGATGGCTACCTTCGCGGCCAGCGCCGATAGCGCCGCCGCCCAGTCGTCGCCAGGCGCGACCTGCCAGGCGGCGCGGGCGACCTTGCCGGCGAGCACCGCGTCCACGAAGGACTCCCCATAGGAGTACGCACTCCACGCGGAGAGATCAGGCTCTTGGGTTTCGCTAAGGTCGCTCCACGGCGTGTTGGTGTCGGTTTCCTCTGCCTTGGCGTGGCGCGCGGGAATCGCTGCCCGGTAGATGTCGGATCGGGTGCCGGCGTAGCGGTTGGCCAAGTCGTCGATAAGCATGCGGAGCTGCTCCGGCGCGACGACTTCCGGGGAGATGACCCTCTCGATGAACCTGAGCTTGCCCTGGTGGGTGGTCGCTGAGGCGCGTTCGAGCACGAGCGCGTCGACGAGGCGACCGGCGAAGCGGATGCGAACCTTCACCCCGGGCTGAGCCGCGCTGGAGTCGGCTTCGGTGACGAGGTAGTCGAAGTGACGGTCGAGGTGCGCGAGCCCAAGCAGCGGCAGTACCCGCACCACGGGTAACGAAGCGGCCTGAGCATTTGACATGGTGGTTGATCCTAGTGCAGCGGCGACACTGGGCCTGGTGCCGCGTTGAGTACTCTAGAAAATGCTGGGTTGAGTGCAGGAATAACTAGACCTTAAGATAAGCTGCCTATGCACTGTATGTTGGCCGTCACGCGCGGCGACTAGTTTCTACATTTATAAGGACAACTATGAATTTCTTGCAGCCGGTGTTTGCCACTCTGGCAGCCCTTGCCCTATTGCTGGGCGTTCCAGGCCAAAGCTCGTCGTCTTCGTCGTCTCGACCGGCTCCGGCGCCAACGCCCACTGCTACCTCGGCGCCATCCACGGAGCCGTCCTCGGCACCATCTACGGAGCCGTCTTCAGAGCCATCTTCGGAGCCGTCGACCGAGCCCGCAGCCCCAGCACCCACCCCGGCCGCCGACTGCAGCAACTGCGTCGCCCTGACCTACGACGACGGCCCGATGCCCGGCACCACCGATGCAATCCTGGACATCTACGCCAGCCGCGGTGTCAAGGCAAGCTTCTTCATGATTGGCCAGAACGTGGCTGAGCACCCGGAGCTGGCTCGCCGAGTGAAGGACGAAGGCCACACCGTGGGCAACCACAGCTACAACCACCTGCGCCTTCCGGAGCACCCGGACAAGAAGATCTGGAACGAGCTCTTCGCCACCAACTGGGAGATCCAGGAGCAGACCGGCGTTGAAGCGAAGTGGATGCGCCCGCCGTACACCGACTACGACGGCCGCGTCACCGAGGCGTCTCGCGACGCAGGCCTGTCCGTGACCGCATGGGATGTGGACACCGCCGACTGGGAGCACAAGAACCCGGAGCGCACCTGCCAGACCGTGCTTGACCAGGCCAAGGGCGGCTCCATCGTGGTCATGCACGACGTGCACAAGGAAACCGTGGCGTCGACCGAGTGCATCATCGACGGCCTTCTGGAGAAGGGCCTCGTGCCGGTCACCCTGGACCAGCTGGTTCCGAACCCGACCCCGGGCAACGTCTACCGCACCCGCACGGACTTCGACGCTTTTGGTAACTAACACCTTCAGCAACTAAGACTTCCACCAGCTAAGAATGCGGAATCTTCTTCACCGAATAACCGCCGTGGCGCTCTCCGCCGCGGCGGTTTTCGCCGTCGCTGCCCCGATAACTACCTCTCCCGCCGCCGCGCAGCCGGCGAACCTGCTGCCTAGTCGTGAGCAACGCCGGCATCGCGTACCAGCTCGCCACCACCAACCACGCCATCGAGCGCACAATCGGTGAGACCCCTCACTGGATGCGCCCGCCCTACGGCGAGTACGACGCGCGCGTGGTCGAGGCCTCCAAGCAACGCGGCATGGCCATCGCGATGTGGGACGACGACACCCTCGATTGGAAGCACCGCAACCCGGAGGAGACCTGCCGCCGCGCGGTCGATCAAGCGCACCCCGGTTCAATCATCCTCATGCACGACATCCACGCCCCGACCGTCGACGCCGTGCCGTGTGTCATCGACGGCCTGTGTGCGAAGGGCCTGCGCTCGGTCAGCCTGGACAAGATGATTCCGGACGCGGACCCCGGACGCGTGTATGCGCAACGTCCGTAAACTCTCAAGGCATGAGCGAGAATTCGACACTTGACATCGACAAGCCGTCTGAGCGCCGGGGCTGGCAACACGCCACGCCGTATGTCATGTTCGCGGCATACGTGCTCGGCCCCCTCATCCTCATCCCCGCGTTCGGCGGGCAGGGCGCCGTCGTCCCGGTGCTCATCCTCATTTTCGCCACCGCGGCAATCGCGGGTTTCGTCGACGGCCTAATCTACCGTTTCACCTGGTCGCTCCCCATCCTCGCGGGCTTCGGGTTCGGCATCGCCAAGTGGTTGTACTTCAACGACGGCACCTTCATCTACGCCCTCGGGTGCACGGTGGTTGCGGCAGCCGCGGCAGCTGCGGGCCAGAACGTATCGGCACATCGCTTGTCGACGAAAGGCTGACCAACGTGGAAACTTGGACCCTCCAACACCCAGAGCACGGCCGCATCGAGATCCGCACCGGCTTCGACAACGAGTTCCTGGCCGAAGACCCCTCTTGGCCGGAGCAGCTGCCCGAGCGCTTTGCCAAGGCCCCCGACGCGATCACCCCAGTCCCCGCATACGGCTCACCGTGGCAGCGAGTTCGCGCGCTAAAGAACAAGCCCCCGACCCGCGTCGAGGTACTTGTCAACGGTGAGGTGCAGAACCGTTACTCAGACCTCGACTCCGGGCGCATTCCGCTGTTCGGTACAGGCCCAGGTGAGACCCTGCCGCCGATGATGCACATTGGTATCGACCGGGCGAAACCGCACCTGAAGCTCGTCGTCAGCCCCTTCAAGGAGCTGCTGCAGGTGGAGTTTCGCGAGGGCGATCGTGTCGTCGAGTTTGACCCGCCTGAAGGCACTCGCGGCGAAAAGCGGCGCAACGCGATGCAGTCCAGTTCGTTTAAACGCACCGTCATCCCGATGCTAGAGGGGCTGGGCAAGGGCGCCTGGGCGGTCATAGTGCTGGTACTCGCGCCGGTGATCTCACGGTTCTTCGACTGGCTGGCCCAGTACCTCCCCGACTGGCAAATGCCGGACATCACGCTGCCGCACCTTGACCTGCCGGTGCCGAACCTGCCGCAGCTTGACCTGCCCACGCCGAATTGGCCGGGACTTAACCTACCGGATCTCCCCGAGATGCCCATGTGGGTCGAGTGGCTCGTCGAGTATTCGAAGATCTGGGTGCCGGTGGTGCTGGGCATCGTGGTCGGCATCTTGGCACTGCGCAATCACCGCAAGTCGGAGGCGGAAAAGGCGCGGTGGGAGGCCGAGCGCGATGAAGCGCAACGCGATGCAGCAGCCACTGACGAAGCCGCGGCGGAGCCTGGGACGACGGTCAACAGGCCGTCGTAAAGCGAACTGCCCTTAAGCCCCTGCTGCTGCCTTGAGTTCCTCTACCTTGTTGAGCTGCTCCCAAGGCAGGTCCAGATCGGTGCGGCCGAAGTGGCCGTAGGTCGCGGTCTGGGAGTAGATGGGGCGCAGCAGGTCGAGCTCGCGGATGATCGCGTCCGGGCGCAGGTCGAAGACCTTGTCCACCGCTTGCTGGATGGACTCGTCGGTCTGGCCCTCGGCGGCGGTGCCGAAGGTCTCAACGTAGAGCCCCACCGGGTTCGCGCGGCCGATGGCGTAGGCGACCTGGACCTCGACGCGGTCCGCGAGACCTGCGGCGACGATGTTCTTGGCCACCCAGCGCATGGCGTAGGCGGCGGAACGGTCCACCTTTGACGGGTCCTTGCCCGAGAACGCGCCGCCGCCGTGGCGGGCCATGCCGCCGTAGGTGTCGACGATGATCTTGCGGCCGGTGAGCCCCGCATCGCCCATTGGGCCGCCGAGCACGAAGGAACCGGACGGGTTGACCAGCAGCTTCGTCTCATCGGAGTAATACTGCTCGAGACCGGCATCCTTGATCACCCACTCAAGCACGTGGGTGCGCATCGCATCGGCAAGGGCTGCACCGGTGAAGTCCGGGTCGTGCTGCGTGGAGATGACCACGGTGTCCAGGTGCACTGGGCGCTCGCCGTCGTAGGCGAAGGTGACCTGAGTCTTGCCGTCCGGGCGCAAGCCGCTCACGACGCCTTCGTGGCGCACCTGGCTCAGGCGGCGCGAGAGGCGGTGCGCCGTGGCGATCGGCAGCGGCATGTACTCCGGCGTCTCGTTCGTGGCGTAGCCGAACATGAGGCCCTGGTCGCCGGCGCCGGACTGGGCGAGCTCCTCGGCGTCGCCGAACTCGCGAACCTCCTGGGAGGTGGTAACGCCTGCGGCGATTTCCTCGGACTGGTCGCCGATGGCCACGTTCACGCCGCAGGTGTGGCCGTCGAAGCCCACCTCGGAGGAGGTGAAGCCGATCTCCACGAGCCGCTCGCGCACGATGCGAGCGATGTTGGAGTACGCGGAAGTGCGCACCTCTCCCACCACGTGCACCTGGCCGGTGGTCACCAGCGTCTCCACCGCGACGCGGGAGCTCGGGTCCTGGGCGAGCATGTCGTCGAGGATCGCGTCCGAGATGGAGTCGCAGATCTTGTCCGGGTGGCCCTCGGTCACGGATTCGGAGGTGAACAGGCGGTAGAACTCGCCCGTGGTGCTTGCGGCGCTGGTTGCAGACAAAGCAGTCTCACACTTTCACAAAGATGGGGTCTACGAAGAGGTTTCGTTGCCGGCCTCGAAGCGGCCGAATGCAATCACGATAGACCAAGCTGTCTAACTCTGCAAAGCAGGGCCCCAGTAGCGCTCCACCGCGTCCAAGATTTGCACGGCGACGACTTGCTTCGACCCGTCCTCGACCGGCGTCTCAGACCCGTCGGCCCCAAGGATCCAACCACTGTTGCGCTCCTCCCCGAACACCTTCCCGCCGGCGACTGAGTTCACCATCAGCAGGTCCGCACCCTTGCGCTCAAGCTTCGCACGGCCGTACTCCAGCGGGTTGTCCGTCTCCGCAGCAAAGCCCACAATCACGGTGTCAGCGCCAGAAGCATTTCGCTTATCGACGAGTCCTTTGAGAATGTCAGGGTTTTCCACCAACCGAATCGTCGAGAGCGCATCATCAGCGCTCCCCTTCTTCAGCTTCGAATCCGCCTCGTGCTCTGGGCGATAGTCCGCGACGGCTGCGGCCATGATGATCAGGTCCGCGTCGCCCGCGCGTTCCTGCATCGCTGCCTCCATCTCGCGGGTGGAGCGCACGCGCACGATCTCGGCTCCCGCCGGGGTGTTTAGCTCGGCGGTGTTGCCAGCGACGATCGTGACTTCGGCGCCGCGCTGCGCGGCCACTTCTGCAAGCGCGAACCCCTGCTTGCCCGACGAGCGATTGCCGATGTAGCGCACCGGGTCGATGTTCTCCTGCGTGCCACCGGCGCTGATGAGAACGCGCTTCCCTGCCAGGCTGCGCGCAATCCTTCCGGTGGCTGCCACGGTGCGTGCGAGCTCGGCGATTTGGGCCGGTTCGAGCATGCGTCCCGGGCCAGTATCTTTGCCGGTGAGTCGACCATGTGCCGGGTCGAGCACCGTGTAGCCGAACGTGCGGAGAGTATCCACGTTCATTTGAGTCGCGGGCTTGAGCCACATCTCGGTATGCATCGCCGGAGCGATGACCACGGGGCACATTGCCACCAGAATCGTCGAGGTGAGCAGATCGTCAGCACGTCCGGCCGCGATGCGCGCCATCAAGTCCGCGGTCGCGGGAGCAACGACGATCAGATCCGCCTCTTGCCCCACGCGCACATGCTGCACCTCGTCAACTCGGGTGAATACACCGGTATCGACCGGGTTGCCGGATAACGCCTCGAATGTGGCCGCACCGACGAATTCCAATGCGTTCTCGGTCGGCACCACCCGCACATTCGCGCCCGATTCGGTGAACTCGCGGACGAGGTGGCACGCCTTGTAGGCGGCAATACCGCCTGCAACGCCGATCACCACGTTCATGGGTCGCTGGGCAGCCACGCCATCTCCAACCTCGTTAGTCTGGCTCATCTCACTCATGCTGGCTAAGTCTACGCAGCAGCGCACCGGCAGCCCGTTTGAAACGCACTCGCCATATTTCGGGTATGCGGCGGCTCTAGCTGCGTTAAACTTCGCCTACCAAACTGCCTTCACACTTCGTGCTTCAGGAGCAACACGTTGACGACCACTGATTTCCTCGCCCTCATCGGAGTCTTTGCCGCTGCGGTGGCGGTACCAGGCCCCGACGTTGTCCAGATCATTCGCTTCAGCGTGAAATCACGAGCCTCTGGAATCGCTTGCGCAACTGGGATTATGGTTGGCTACGCAATCTGGATCGCAACCTCACTTCTGGGATTGAGCGCTCTTATGCAAGCAGCCCCTCACCTGTTGGCCGGATTGCAGCTGGTCGGTGGAGCGTATCTGCTGTACATGGGTATCAGTGCGGTGAGGAGCGGTTACTCGGCTTGGCGAAATGGAACCAAGGTCACTCTCCCCGGCAACGGCCACAGCCAGACGCTTGTAACCCGCACGGCTTTCGGCGTGGGTTTGGCGACGAATCTCTCTAACCCCAAGTCGGTCCTCTTCTTCGGAGCGGTTTTCGCTCAATTCATAACTCCGGGCATGGGGTGGGAATGGATGGCGATCATCCTCATCACCCTTTTCGTGATCGGGCTGGTGATGTCAGTCGGGTTCGCGCTGCTAGTCGATCTTTTCGCAGGTCTACTCGCCCGGTGCGGGCACGTCGTCGACATGGTCACCGGTTCCATCTTCGTCTGTTTGGGCGCTTGGATGATGGCCGAAGGCGCCGTGAGCGTGAAGAGCAATCGCTGACTTCTGGCCGTTCACCGCTTTCTTCCTATCCCGCTTGGTGCAAAACGTCAAAGAGCCGACCCCAAAAGGGTCGGCTCTACGCGCATCACATTCCGCGGCGCGGAAAATCTGGGGGCTTACTGGCCCTCTTCGTGCTCGAGGAGACCAGCTTCAATCTCACGCAGCGCGATGGAGAGCGGCTTCTCGCCCGGTTCCGGGTTGACCAGGGGGCCGATGAACTCGAACACGCCCTCGTCGGAGTTCTGGTAGAAGCTGTTGATCTGGCGAGCACGCTTGGCCGCGAAGATGACCAGTGCGTACTTGGACGAAACCTTAGTCAGCAGCTCATCGATCGGGGGCTCGGTGATGCCCTCCGGGGTGTCATACACCAGGTCCTGCTCCGCGGTTGCGGACTGGGACGAGGTCTGCGACAGATCGTCGGTTACGTTGCTCACTTAAACCTTCTCGCTAGTGTTCGCTATCCGTGGTGTCAGAGACACCAGTATCGGCGATGTTGTGTGTGTCAGTCAAAATTGCCGCAATCGCGGCAACAGCGCGTTCCACGTCGTCGTTTACCACGACGGAGTCGAACTCGCCTTGGGCGCCAAGTTCTTCACGCGCAGTCTGCAGACGGCGCTGAATCACGTCCTCGGTCTCCGTACCGCGGCCAGTAAGGCGTTCTACAAGCACCTCCCACGACGGCGGGGCGAGAAACACAGTGGCAGCTTCCGGCTTCAAGCGCTTGATCTCACGCGCACCTGCCAAATCCACTTCCGCGAGGACGGGACGTCCCGCCGCCAGCGCCTCTTCAACCGGACCAGCTGGGGTGCCGGACCGCTGAAGACCGCCGTGAATGTCCGCCCACTCAAGCATCTCTCCGGAATCAATCCGCTCCTGGAAATGTGCCGGGCTGACAAAGAAGTAGTCTTGGCCGTCGACTTCACCTGGGCGGGGTGCCCGAGTGGTCATCGACACGGAGAAGTAGAGGTTCGGCACATCGGTGATCAGCCGGTGGACCACCGTGGATTTTCCAACAGCGGACGGGCCGGCCAGAACGACCAGCTTGCCACGCGGTGTGCCTTCTGCCACGGGTCTTACGCCTCGTAACCGAAGCGCTCCAGGAGGGCGCGACGCTGGCGCTCGCCCAGGCCGCGCAGGCGGCGGGTTTGAGCGATCTCGAGCTCTTCCATGATCTCGCGGGCCTTGACCTTGCCCACCTTCGGCATTGCCTCGAGGAGTGCGGAGACCTTGGTCTTACCCACGATCTCGTCGGTGTCAGCCTTGTCCAGGACGTCCTTGAGCGTGGTCTCGCCGCGCTTCAGGGATGCCTTCAGCTCAGCGCGCTGCTTGCGAGCTTCCGCTGCCTTCTCCAGGGCTGCCTTGCGCTGCTCATCGGTCAACTGTGGAAGTGCCACGGGTTCCTCCAAATGTGTAGTCAGTATGTTGTGGTCCAGTCTCATCAACCGAACCCGGCCAAGTGCCATGGTGCACTGTATTCGGTGGGACCCGAATTGCACCGTTGCAACTCGCCAGCTTCGGCCAAGTGTAGCACTGCGGTTGTGCAACCACGTTTCCGCCACCTGCGTTTAGGCACGTCAACGCGTCGACGCACCTAAACTACCAGGCTTTTTGCCACACGAAAATTAGACCCTCTTTAATCACCGCGCCGACCTGCAATCTTCACGTGTTTCCGCAGCTCAGCAGCATCTGGACCAAACCGCAGAATCGAGCGCGAAACACTGGGAAATACCAGCACCGGATCAATCCCAGCCACTCGTTCCGCATCCTCGTAGGTCGCACCCTGCGCCCCCACCCCAGGCATCAGCACACACCCATTCAGGTACTCAAGGACAGGAGGCTTGACGACGGTTGCGCCCACCACAACACCGACATCCCCCACACCATCCGCACCACCTTCGGTGCCGGGGTTGTTGGCATCGTGGTTGTAGGCCGCGCACTCGTCGACCATGAACTGCGCCACCGTGACCTCGCCGTCACCGACGCCCAGTGACGCAGCCTGAAAGGCCTCCGCCTCCGGGTTGGAGTTCGCCGCCATGACAAACACGCCCTTGCCGTGCGCCTGCGCCAGCTCGATCGCCGGCGCGAGGGAACCCACGCCCAGGTAAGGAGTGAGCGTCACCGCGTCCGCCTCGAGTGGCGAGCCGGGTTCCAGCCACGCGGACGCGTAGCCGGCCATCGTGGAGCCAATGTCGCCGCGCTTCGCGTCCGCGATCACCAACGTCCCAGTCTCCCGCAGCCCCGCAAGCGCCTCTTCGAGCACCGCGAACCCACGGGAGCCGAAGCGCTCGAAGAACGCCACCTGCGGTTTCACCAGCGCGGCAGCGTCCGCAAACGCTTCCACGCAAGTGAGCGCGAAGGTGCGCAGCCCGTCCGCCGAGTCGGGCAACCCCCACTGCTCCAAGAGAGCCGCGTGTGGGTCGATGCCGACGCAGAGTCGGCCCCGTTCACGCCCGGCGTCGACAAGCTTCTGCCCGAACCCCACTACTGCTCACCACCGGCGAGGTGGTCGAGCTCCTGCAGGCTGGTGACGGTGATCTCGTTGCCGCGCAGCGCCTCGATGCCCTGCACCGCGGCGGTCACGCCCTGGACCGTCGTCATGATCGGCACACCTGCGACCACCGCAGCCGCGCGGATGTCATAGCCGTCGTGGCGGGCGCCGGCCGAACCAGCCGGGGTGTTGAGCACGAGGTCGATCTCACCATCGAGCAGGCGATCGACGATCGACTCGCCGTCCGCGCCGTCGCGCACGTCGGAGGCCTTGAGCACGGTCTCGCACTCGATGCCGTTGCGGCGCAGCATCTGGGCAGTGCCAGCGGTGGCAAGCACCTTGAAGCCCATGGTGTACAGGCGCTGGATCGGAAAGATCAGCGTGCGCTTATCGCGGTTGGCCACCGAGACGAACACCGTGCCCTGGGTCGGCAGCTCGCCGAACGCCGCTGCTTCTGCCTTAGCGAAAGCCACGCCGAAGGACGGCGCGAGCCCCATGACCTCGCCGGTGGACTTCATCTCCGGACCGAGAATCGTGTCCAGCACCGAGCCGTCCGGGCGGCGGAAGCGGCTGAACGGGAGCACCGCCTCCTTGACGGCGATGGGGTGCTCGAGCGGCAGCGACCCACCGTCGTAGCTCGACGGAATCAAGCCCTCGGACTTGAGCTGCGCGATAGAGGCACCCATCATGATGCGGCTCGCGGCCTTGGCAAGGTGCACGCCGGTCGCCTTGGAGACGAACGGAACCGTGCGTGAGGCGCGCGGGTTGGCCTCGATGACGTAGAGGATGTCGTCCTTGAGCGCGAACTGCACATTCATCAGGCCTTTGACGCCGATGCCGTGCGCGAGCGCTTCAGCGGAGCGGCGAACGGTGTCGATGTCGTCCGGGCCGAGCGTCATCGGCGGAAGCGCACACGCCGAGTCGCCGGAGTGGATGCCGGCTTCCTCGATGTGCTCCATAACGCCGCCGAGGTAGACGTCGGTGCCGTCGCAAAGCACGTCCACGTCGATCTCGATGGCGGAGTCGAGGAAGCGGTCCACCAGCACCGGGTGGTCCGGCGAGAGCTCCGTGGCCCGGTTGATGTAGTCCTCCAGGCTCGCCTCGTCGTAGACGATCTCCATGCCGCGCCCGCCGAGCACGTAGGAGGGGCGTACGAGCACGGGGTAGCCGATGCCGGCAGCCACCTTGCGTGCCTCTTCGAAAGTGGTCGCGGTGCCGTACGCCGGCGCAGGCAGGCCAGCTTCTTCGAGCACCTTGCCGAACTCGCCGCGGTCCTCGGCCAGGTCAATCGCCTCGGGCGTGGTACCCACCACCGGCACACCAGCATCGGCGAGGCGCTGTGCCAGGCCCAGCGGGGTCTGGCCGCCGAGCTGGACGATCACGCCGGCGACGGTGCCGAGCGCAGCCTCCGCGCGGTAGATCTCCATGACGTCTTCAAACGTCAGCGGCTCGAAGTAGAGGCGGTCTGCGGTGTCGTAATCGGTGGAAACCGTCTCCGGGTTGCAGTTGACCATCACGGTTTCGTAGCCCACGCGCGAGAGCTCGAGCGCTGCGTGCACGCAGGAGTAGTCGAACTCGATGCCCTGGCCGATGCGGTTCGGGCCGGAGCCGAGGATGATGACCTTCTCCTTCGACCCGTCGCTGGTCAAGCCCTCTTCGCTCTCCGCCTGCGGGTCCAGCTCGTACGCGGAGTACAGGTACGGCGTCTTCGCCTCGTATTCGCCGGCGCAGGTATCCACCGTCTTGTAGACGGGGTGGATGGCGAGCGACCAGCGCAGAGCGCGCACGCCGTCCTCGCCCGCCAGCTCCGGGCGAAGCGCGGCGATCTGCGCGTCGGAAAGGCCGTACGCCTTTGCCTCTCGGAGCAGATCGGCGTCGAGCACGGGGGCGTCGATAAGCACTTGGCGAAACTCAACGAGTGCCGCAAGCTCGGCGATGAACCATGGATCGATGCCACTGGCCTCGTGGAGTTCTTCGGTGGTGGCGCCGAGTCGCAGGGCGAGCTCGACGTCGTAGAGACGCTTGTCGGTGGGCACCTTGAGGTCCTCGAGGACCGCTGCCTTGTCGGTGGCGCGCTCGCCGGCGAAGTACTCGTCCGGCTTGGTCCAGAAGCCGTTGGGCTTATCTTCCATCGAGCGCATGACCTTGTTCAGGCCCTGGATGTAGTTGCGGCCGATGCCCATGGCCTCGCCAACGGCCTTCATGGAAGTGCCGAGGGTCTCGTCGGAGCCGGGGAATTTCTCGAAGGCGAAGCGCGGCATTTTCACGATGACGTAATCGAGCGTCGGCTCGGTCAGTGCCGTGAGGGCGCCGCCGGTGATGTCGTTGGCAATCTCGTCGAGCGTGTATCCGATGGCCAGGCGGACCGCCACCTTCGCGATCGGGTAGCCGGTGGCCTTGGAGGCCAGCGCCGAGGAGCGCGAGACGCGCGGGTTCATCTCGATGACGATCATGCGGCCGTTGTCCGGGTGCAGGGCGAACTGCAGGTTGCAGCCGCCGGTCTTCACACCGACCTCGCGGATGATCGCCTTGCCCAGCTCGATCATCTTGGTCACTTCTGGCTCAGTCATCGTGAGCGCCGGCGCGACCGTGACGGAGTCGCCAGTGTGCACGCCCATTGCGTCGACGTTCTCGATCGTGGCGATAGTGATGCAGTTGTCATCCTTGTCGCGGATGAGCTCGAGCTCCATTTCCTTCCAGCCGAGAATGGACTCTTCGATCAACACGTTGGCCTCGGGCGAGGCGGCCAAGCCGTCGCCGGCGATACGGTGCAGATCATCCATGTTGTAGGCGAGGCCGGAGCCGAGACCACCCATGGTGAACGACGGGCGCACCACGCACGGGAAGCCAAGTTCTGCGACGGTCTCCTCGATCTCTTCCATGGTGTAGCAAACCCGGGAGCGGGCGGACTCGCCGCCGACCTTCTCAACGATGTCCTTGAACTTCTGGCGGTCCTCGCCGCGCTCGATCGCGTCGATGTCCGCACCGATGAGCTCAACGTCGTGCTTACCCAGGATGCCGAGGCGGTCGAGCTGAATGGCGGCGTTCAGCGCGGTCTGGCCACCGAGAGTGGGCAGGATCGCGTCGACTGGGCGGCCCAGCTCTGCCTCCTTGGCCAGGATCATGTCGATGTAGCCGGGCTCGATTGGCTCGACGTAGGTGGCGTCGGCGAACTCCGGGTCTGTCATGATGGTTGCCGGGTTGGAGTTGACCAGGGTGACGCGCAGGCCCTCGTCCTTGAGCACGCGGCAGGCCTGGGTGCCGGAGTAGTCGAACTCGCAGGCCTGGCCGATCACGATCGGCCCGGAGCCGATCACCATGACGTGGTTGAGATCTTCGCGCTTCATTTACTTGGCCTCCTCGCTGGCTTCGACGGTGATGGTGGCCTGCTGCGGGCCGGTCTTGGACAGGTGGCGCACGAGCTTGCGGGTGTCCACGCCGCGGATGCCAGTCACGCCCTGGTTTTGCAGCTCGTCTTCCAGCGAGCGCTCCGAGCGGAAGTTCGACGGGATGCGCGAGACGTCGCGAACTACCACGGCCGCGGCAGTGATGGAACCGTCGCCGGACTCGGCCACGTCCTCGCTGTTCCATCCCACGTTGCCGATCTGCGGGGTAGCGAAAACGAGGATCTCCCCGCTGCGGGCGGGATCCGTCAGCTCGCGCTGGTAGGCGAACATGTCAGTGGTGAAAGTGCAGTTGCCCTGGATTGCCTGGGCGGCATCTGGCGCATCACCGAAGAGAAAACCGGGGAAGGTGGCGCCGTCATCAAGCACCAGCTTCGCGTTAACGCGATGAGTCATTGTGTGGTTACTCCTTATCCAGTGCGTACGTTTGGGTGCCGCGCAGCCAGGTGGCCACGACTTTGGCGTTGAAGTCCATGCCTTCGTATGGGGTGTTGCTCGCCTTCGAGGCCATCGCCTCGCCGCTCGCGGTCCAGGCGTGCTCGGGATCGACCAGAGTGAGGTTGGCAGGCTCCCCGACGGCAATCGGGCGGCCCTGGTCTTCCAGCTGCATGATCTCTGCGGGTCGCTCGCTCATCACCTTTGCGACGAAGCGCCAGTCGGCAAGACCCGGCTCGACGAAGACTTGGTGCACGACCGCAAGCGACGTCTCAAGGCCCAGCATGCCGGGCTTCGCGTGCTCGAACTCCACGCACTTGTCCTCGGAACCGTGCGGGGCGTGGTCGGTGGCGACGACGTCGATCGTGCCGTCGAGAAGCGCCTCGCGCAGCGCAACCGTGTCGCGGTCCTCGCGCAGCGGCGGATTCACGCGGAAGTTGCCGTCGTAGGTGACCAACTTCTCGTCGGTAAGCAACAAGTGGTGAGGGGTGACCTCGGCACTTGCCGCAATCCCCTGCTCCTTCGCCCAGCGCAGGAGCTGGACGGTGCCCTCGGTGGAGGCGTGGCAGAGGTGGTAGCGCCCGCCGTAGTCGCGCGTCATGATCAGGTCGCGGGCGACGATCGACTCTTCGGCAACGCGCGGCCAGCCACGCAGCCCAAGACGAGCAGCGTTTTCGCCCTCGTGCGCGACTGCGCCGGCGGTCATGCGGTGGTCCTCGGCGTGCTGGGCAAGTACTACATTGTGCGCTTTCGCGTACTCGATCGCGCGGCGCATGAGCTGCGGATCGTTGACGCACTTGCCGTCGTCGGAGAACATCCGCACGTGGTTGCGCGCGAGAAGCCCGATCTCAGTGAGCTCCTCGCCCTCGAGCCCCTTGGTGATGGAGCCGACCGGGTAGACGTCGCACTTGCCGTACGTCTGCCCCTTTTCCCACACCGCCTCGGCCAGGAAGGGTTGGTCGATCACCGGCTGGGTGTTCGCCATGGTGAACACGGCGGTGAATCCGCCCTTCGCCGCGGCGTCCGAGCCGGTGGCGATGGTCTCGGTGTCCTCGCGGCCCGGCTCGCGCAGGTGCACGTGCATGTCCACCAATCCAGGCAGCAGTACGTGACCTTCGCAGTCGACCACCTCGTCGGCCTCGAACGGGCCGCTGTTGATCGCCTCGATAACCCCGGACTCAAGGTCGATGAGCAGGTTCGTCGCATCCTCGCCGTAGGGGCGGACGTTGTTCAGCGCAAGCGTTTTCGGCGTGCTCACAGCTGCACTCCTTCCTGGCCGTCGCGGCCACTCGCCAACAGGGTGAACAGGACGGCCATGCGGGTGTAGACGCCGTTGGACACCTGGCCAAGCACCACGGCATTGTCGCGGTCCGCCACCGCATAGTTAATCTCCATGCCCCGCAGCATCGGCCCCGGGTGCATGATGAGGGCATTTGCTTGAAGACGGTCCGCCCGCTGCCCCGACAGACCATAAAGCGTCGCGTATTCGCGGTGCGAGGGAAAGAACCCGCCCTGCATACGCTCGGCCTGGACACGCAGCATCATGACGACGTCTGGCTTAGTACCGGATTCGCCGCCGTCGATTTCCGCGTCGAAGTCGTAGCTCACTGTCGCAGGCCAGTGCTCTACCCCGGTTGGGAGCAGCGTCGGTGGCGCAACCAACACGACCTCGGCGCCGAGCGTGGAAAGCAGATCGACGTTGGAGCGGGCCACGCGCGAGTGCAGAATGTCGCCGACGATGAGGACCTTCTTACCGGCTACATCCCCGATGTGCTGGCGCATGGTCACCGCGTCCAGCAGCGCCTGGGTGGGGTGCTGGTGCTGACCGTCACCGGCGTTGATGATCGAGGTCTCCGGCAACCACTGGGTCAGAAGCTGCGCCGCGCCTGAGGCCGGGTGGCGCATGATGATTGCGTCGGCACCCACCGCCGCCAGCGTCGCGGCGGTGTCTTTGAGCGATTCACCCTTCTTCACACTCGACGAAGAAGCCGACACGTTGATCACGTCCGCGCTCATCCACTTACCCGCGGTCTCGAAAGAGGAACGGGTGCGCGTCGAGTTCTCGTAGAACAGGGTGAAGATGGTGCGCCCGCGCAAGGTCGGGAGCTTCTTGATCTCGCGGCCGTCCAGCGCCTCGCGGAACCGGTCGGCTTCGTCCATCAACCCGATGATTTCGTCGCGGGTGAGGTCTCTGATGTCAATGAGGTGTTTCATCTAGTTCGCCTCCCGGGTCAGGGTCACGCCGTCGGTGCCGTCGATAGGCGTCAAGCTCACGGTGACATCCTCCGTCTTCGCGGTAGGGATGTTCTTGCCCACGTAATCGGCGCGGATCGGCAGCTCGCGGTGACCGCGATCGACCAACACCGCGAGTTGAATGGCTCGCGGGCGACCGATGTCGCGAAGCGAATCCAGGGCGGCGCGGATGGTGCGGCCCGAATACAGAACGTCGTCGACCAGGATGACCAGCGATCCGTCCACCTCGGCCGGGATGTGGGTGGGGCGCAGCGCGCGGTGCGGTTTGTCGCGCAAGTCGTCGCGGTAAAGCGTCACGTCGAGGGAACCGACGGGGACTTCCACCCCCGAAAATTCTTCAACCGCCACAGCGATGCGCTGTGCCAGTGGGACTCCACCGGATGGGATGCCGAGCAGCATCACCCCAGGCTGGCCGTCCTCCTCTGCGTCATCGAGCGCAGTCTTTTCAATGATTTGGTGCGCGATGCGTGCAATCGTGCGCGAAACGTCCTGGGCTGATAGCAGCTCAACCGTTTCGCGTGTGTTTTCACTCATCGGACCTCCTTCCCCGCCTCACAGTGCGGAATTTAAAGGATGTCGAACGGAAAGTTTCTCTACTGTCAGAAATGACGTTGAGACACAACGAAACTTTAGCGCACAAGGAGCTCTCATGGGCATTACTGCTTCCCACCTCGTACCCGCCGATCGCGACCGAGTCTGGGACTGGCATACGCGCAAAGGTGCCGTCGTCAGGCTCACTCCCCCATTCCTCCCAATGACACCGGTGAAGCAGGCCGAAAGCCTGCGCAGCGGCACGACCGTCTTCTCCCTCCCGGCAGGATTCCAGTGGGAGGCGCGCCACCTAGTGGAGCAGTACCGCGCTGGCGAACAGTTCGCGGACCAAGCGGTGAACCAGCCGATCAAGACGCTCACCGGCTGGACCCACACCCACCAGTTCGCCGATGCCACCACTAATGACGGCTCGCCCGCCACCCGCATCACCGACACGGTTGAGGCAAACGTCCCAGAGTTCGCACTGCGCCCGGCGTTTGCGTACCGGCAGCACCAGCTGATCGAGGATTTGAAGTTCATCGACTCGCTGCCGGAGACAAAGCCGCTCACCGTCGCCATCACCGGTGCGTCCGGTCTGGTCGGGTCGCACCTGAGCGCACAGCTGACCACTGCCGGGCACTCGGTGATCTCGTTGACCCGCAGCGACCCGGGTGAGGACGAGCGCAAGTGGGATCCCGATAACCCGGCGGCAGACCTGTTGGAAGGCGTTGACGCGGTGGTGCACCTCGCCGGTGAGTCGATCATGGGCCGCTTCACCGAGGAGAAGAAGCGTAAAATCCGCGACTCGCGCATTGGGCCAACCCGGAAGCTGGCGAAGCTCGCCGCGGATTCCGGAGTGGAGACTTTCGTGTGCGCGTCCGCAGTCGGCTACTACGGCACTGACGCCGGAGATCGTCCCCACACCGAAGCTGACGGCCCAGGCAAAGGATTCCTCGCAGAGGTCTGTGCTGAGTGGGAAGATGCGGCGCAGGTCGACGGCGTGCGCACGGTGAACATCCGCACCGGCCTCGCGCTCTCCGACGCCGGCGGCCTGCTGCCGGTGCTCAAGGCATCCGTTTCCGCGGGCCTGGGTGCGCGCTTCGGCGACGGCGACTTCTGGATGTCCTGGGTCGCCCTCGACGACCTCACCGACATCTACGTGCGCGCGCTGGTGGACGATTCACTGCACGGACCGATCAACGCCACCGCGCCGAACCCGGTCACCAACGCGGAAATGTCAGCGACTCTGGCTCGCATGTTGCACCGCCCCGATTTCTTCCCCATCCCCGAATTCGGACCGAAGATCCTGCTTGGCCACGAAGGCGCACACGAGCTCGCGCTTGCAGACCAGCGCGTTGACCCGGCCGTCGCAAAGCAAACTGGAATGACCTTCCGCTACCCGACCCTGCAAGCTGCGCTGGCGCACGAGCTTGGCAAAGAGGAACTGCTGAATGGCTAAGCTGAGGGCCCTCCTCGCATTGCTGGCTTGCGCCGCGATCGTGACTGCTTGCGGCTCACACTCTGCCTCTCCTATCGAAGACGCGGCGCTACAGGCGGACAACTTTGTGGCCGCCGACATCCTCGCAGGTGACATCGACAAGGCGTGGAGCGCAAGGAGGTCCAGTTCTCCGACGGCGGAACCAGCGAGGTTGCGGTGCTCTCGTATCAATAGCCGACTGACGACAGGGCCGTGCGTCCCATGAAGCGCGGTAGGCTCAGACAGGTGAGTTCGAATCAAGACCCAACTAACGACGAACGCAACCGCGTCGAGCCAGTGACGGCGCAGTCGGTGGCCGCGATCTTCAGCGAAGAAAACCTCGAGCACCGCGTCGAAGGCGATGTCGTGCGCTCCGGATTCATCAACGCGGCGATCGTCGTCGCCATTGACGGCAGCACTCTCCTCTTCGAGACGCTGTGGCGCGGCATGGCACCCAAAGAGTTGGCGAATCACGTGCTCCTCGCGGTCAACGAGCACAACCAGACCCACTTCGCGCCCACCCTGCGCATGCTCGAAGGCGAGGGCGAGCGCCTCGCAGTGTCGGCGATCCGCACCCTCGACATCGAGCACGGCGCGTCATTCAACCAGCTCGGCGCGTTCATTGTGAGCTCTATCGAGGCCACCCTGCAGGCATTCAACTTCCTCGAGAACTCGTTCCCCACCCTCGTGACCTGGAAGGATCCGCACAGTGAACACTAACCCAGAGCAGGTCACCATCGACCGGGTCATCGCCGCCGCCGCCGAGTTGGGCTTTTCGCTTGACGACGACCTGTCGGGACGTGCAGCCCACGCCCACGTAAGCGGGTTCGACGTTCTCGTCGTCTTGCTCGACACCGTGTTAATCGTGCGAGCCGACGCAGCCACGGATATCCCGTCAGATTCCACCGACGCGACGCTGTACTTTGCCGCTAACCAGGTCAACTCCACCTTTGTCGACGCCCGCGCGTTGGTGGTCAACCGCACCGAGACGCTCATCGTGCGCACCGAGGCGGAGATCAACGTCGCCGCAGGTTTGAACGACGCGCAGCTGCAAAACGCCTTGAAGGTCGCCTTCGATGGGATCATCCAGACGCAAGACGCCATGGTTGCGCTCAGCGAGACCCTGCAAGCCGCAACCGAGGAATAAGGCGAAGCGACTACCGGATCTCGGTGAGCCTCCAAACTCCGGCTTCTTTGGTGAACACCAGCGTTTCCCTTGGTTGGAGCTCACGTACACCGTACGAATGACCGCTGCCTCTGCACACTTCGACCCTGGTGTGACTGAGTTCCTCGGCGATGAATGCGCCGTCGGTGGACTTCCATGCAAGCCAATCCACCGCGTCGGACGAGGTCATATGGCCTGTAAAAACGGTTTCACCGAAGAACTCGTTAGCGTACTTCCCGCTATACGGGCACACAATGGCGGTTTGCTTCGACTCAGGCAGCAAATCTGCAACCATAACACTTGCCGACGACCCGCTCTGGTCTTCAAGCCATAGATCGAGGGATTCGACATGCTCAAACGCGTTGCAGCCGGCCAGCACTCGGGCGGACACGAGGGTGCAGAAGAACCAGCTGCGGCGAAAGCTACTCATAGTGCACAATTTGCTCTAGGACTGCGCGAGACGCGCCAGTTCCATTTCAGGATCGAAGTCTGCCTTGGGCCATTCCAGCTGCAGCGACTGCAGCGCTTCCAGCATTAGGGTCTTCACCACCGTGCGGCAGTACTTCTTGTTGTCGGACGGAACGCAGTACCACGGTGCAACATCGGTGGATGTCCGGGTCATCGCGATCTGGTACGCCGCCATGTACTGCGACCACAGCATGCGATCATCGATATCACCCGGGTTGTACTTCCAGTGCTTCTCCGGGTTCTCGATGCGCTCCTTGAGGTTTTCGGCTTGGTACTCGCGGGAGATATGCGGCATCACTTTGATGATGCGCGTGCCGCGCGCCGCCAGCTCGTTTTCGAACTCCACGATCGCGCCGTAGCGCCGCTCGATCTCTTCCGGCGGTGCCAACTGCTTGACCCGCTGCACCAGTACATCCTCGTAGTGGGAACGGTCGAACACCGAAATCTGGCCAGGCTCCGGCAGGTGGGGCCCGAAGCGCCAAAGGAAGTCGTGCGCAGCTTCCTCTTCCGTCGGCCGGCCAAAGGCCTTCACATGCACACCCTGCAGGTCCATGGTTTTGCCGATGACGTGGCGGATGATGCCGCCCTTGCCAGCCGTATCCATGCCCTGCAGCACCAAGAGCACCGAACCGGCGTTCTCATTGCCCGCCCGACCGTTGGCGTAGAGCTTCTCCTGCTCCTCATCGAGGGCGTCATCGAGATCATTGAAAGCCTCGTCAACACTGCTCTTGCCGGAAAGCCCGGGAGTAGATGAAGGGTCGACATTTGCGAGCTGAAAGTTCGGGCCAACCTTGAGCTCGTAAGCTTCCTCGACGGTCAGTTTCGCCATCTAGCTTTCTTTCTCTTCCTCGCCAGTGAGAGGTTCTGCGGCAGCGGGTGCCTCTACCTCTGCGGCAGCGGGTGCCTCGGCTTCCGCCTCGACATCCTGGGTCACGACCCCCTCAGCCACAGCTGGCGCATAGGGCGAAATAGATTGCGCGATGCCGTCGAGCATGGCGTGGATGTACGGAGGTGCCTGGTTGCCGGAGTACTCCGTGGCCATCTCAAGCGCGTTGGCGATGGCGATCGCAGTGGGGACCTCGTCGTTGAACATGATCTCCCACGTGCCCACGCGCAGAATCTGGCGATCGACGGCAGGCAGGCGATGCAACTCCCAATCGCGGTCGAGGAAACGTTCGATCGCGTCATCGAGATCGTCGAGCTTCTCGGCGACCCCGTTGATGATCTCGCGGGTGTAGTCCGCAATCGGAGCCACCGCGTTTTGCGGGTCCTTGGCCAGCTCGGTGCGGTCGTCGAGAATCGCTACCGGGTCAATATCGCGAGTTTCGGCCTCGAAGAGGATGTCAACTGCACGGCGCCGGGCACGGTAGCGGGCGCCGTGACGCTTGTAGTCAGGCATTAGTTGTTCACGCGGGAGAGGTACTCACCCGTGCGGGTATCCACCTTGACCACGTTGCCGGTCTCCAAGAACAGTGGAACCTGGATCTCTGCGCCGGTCTCCAGGGTTGCCGGCTTGGTGCCGCCGGTGGAGCGGTCGCCCTGCAGGCCCGGCTCGGTGTGCTCGACCTTCAGGTCCACGGAGATCGGCAGCTCGCCGAAGAGCGCCTCGCCCTCGTGGAAAGAGACCTGCACGCGCATGTTCTCCAGCAGGAAGCGGCCGGCATCGCCGAAGGCTTCGGTGGGCAGCTCGTACTGCTCGTAGGTCTTGTCATCCATCACGACGAAGTTGGTGCCGTCGTTGTAGAGGTAGGTCATGTCGCGGCGGTCAACGGTCGCGGTCTCCACCTTCACGCCAGCGTTCCAGGTCTTGTCCACGGTCTTGCCGGAGACGACGTCCTTGAGCTTGGTGCGGACGAATGCTGGGCCCTTGCCCGGCTTCACGTGCTGGAACTCGATGATCTGCTGGAGTTTGCCGTCAACCTTCAGCACCAGGCCGTTCTTGAAATCGGCGGTAGTTGCCACGGAAATACCTTCCCTTATCTCTCGTTCAAAGCTCGCGTGTGCGCAGCTTACAGGCGTTCAAACATGCTCATGCTACAGCACGATCAATTCTTTCGGGTACTGGGTGATCACGCGCGGCGCGCTCGAAGTAATTAACAACGTGTCCTCGATGCGCACCCCGCCACGGCCCGGCACGTAGATGCCCGGCTCGATCGTGAGCGTCATGTGCTCTTCCAACTTGCCAGTCCCGGTCTGCGACGCAGAAGGCGCCTCATGCACTTCAAGCCCGATGCCGTGGCCGGTGGAGTGCACGAAGTAGTCGCCGTAGCCGGCTTCAACAATCACCTCGCGGGCTGCAGCGTCAACGTCCACCAGCTCCGTACCCGGAGTCGCAGCCTTCACGCCCGCGAGCTGCGCGGCAAGGGTGACCTCGTAGATCTCGCGGAGGAAGGCATCGGGCTCGCCGATGGCAAAGGTGCGCGTCATATCCGAGTTGAAGCCGAGGCGGTGCATGCCAAAATCGATCGTCACCAGGTCGCCGTCGACAAGCACTCGCTCCCCTGCACCGTGGTGCGGCATGGCTGAGTTCGGGCCGGACGCGACGATGCTGTCGAAGCTGGGCCGCTCGGCACCCAGCAGGCGCATGCGGTGCTCGAGGTCGGCTGCGATGTCGCGCTCGGAACGGCCCGCGCGCACTCCGCCGGCTTCGATGAGCTCTGTGAGTGCCTGCACCGACAGCTCCGCGGCCTCGGTGAGGCGGGTGCGCTCGAGGTTGTCCTTGGTCAGGCGGATGCTTTCGATCACCCCGGTGACCGGCACCAAGGTGACCCCATCCGGAAGGGCCTCTTTCAGCTTGTCCAGCTGGGCAACGGAGACGTAGTCCGCCTCGAAACCGACCCTGCGGCCCTCGACAACCCCGCCGAGCAGCTCGGAGGTGAGCTGGCGCGTGATCGTCGCCGGGATGTCCGGGACTTCGGCGGCGAGTTGGGTGGTGTAGCGGCCGTCGGTGGCGATCTTCGCGGTGCGGTCCTTCGACACCAGCAGCGCGCCGTTGGAACCGGTGAAGCCGGAAAGGTAGCGCACATGCAGGATGTTGGTGACCAGCATGTCGTCGATTCGTTTTGCGGCAAGCTCTGAGGCAAGCTTGCGCCGCCGCGTTTCAAACCTGGTGTCTGCCATGCCCATGGCCCTTATCCTTCCTGCGAGTTGTGGACGATAGAGTCCAGCGCCAGCACGTAACCGTAGGTGCCCAGCCCGGCGATGACTCCGCGCGCGATCGGCGAGAGGTACGAGTGCGCCCGGAACGGCTCGCGGGCGTGCACGTTGGAGATGTGCACCTCGATAAAGCCGGCACCGTCAGCGACCTCAGCGAGCGCATCGCGCAGCGCCACCGAGGTGTGAGTAAACCCACCGGGGTTGATGATCACGGGCCAGCCATGGTCGGCGGCTTCATGAACCCAATCGATGAGCTCACCCTCGTGGTTTGATTGCCTAAAGTACAGGTCAATGCCCAACTCACCGGCGCGCTCGAGCAATTGCTTTTCGACGTCTGCCAACGTGGTTGTCCCATACACCTCAGGTTGGCGTTTGCCGAGCCGGTTCAAGTTGGGACCGTTGAGAACCATGATTGAAGTCGGTGAATTCGTCATAGCTACCCTCTCACTCCGAGATCGCTTCGTAGGCGGCGCGCATCTCGTCGACAGTCGCGTCCTCGAGGCGGGTGCAGGACCCGAGACCGTCGAGCACGACAAAGCGAATGCGGCCGTCGCGGTTCTTCTTGTCGCGCGTCATCCCGGCGTAGAGCTCATCGAACGCGCCTGCCTCGTAGCGGGTCGGCAAGCCGGCTCCCGAGATGATTTCTTGGTGGAGCGCTAGCAAGGAGTCGTCGATAAGCTTGCGCCCGTGCGCGAGATGGGCCGCGAACATCATGCCGACTGCCACCGCATTGCCGTGGCGCCAGCGGTAGTCTTCGCGCAGCTCGATCGCGTGACCGAGCGTGTGCCCGTAGTTCAGGATTTCGCGCAAACCGGATTCCTTGAGGTCCTGGCTGACCACCTTGGCTTTGACTGCGACGGAGCGCTGCACAAGTTCCTCGATGTGCTTGTCGGCGCCGTCTTGGTAGAGCTCCAAGATGCGCGGATCGGCGATGAACCCGGTCTTGATCAGTTCTGCGGAGCCGGAGACGAGTTCGTCCCCGGGCAGGGTGTAGAGGCGTTCGAGGTCGATGACCACGGCGGACGGCTCGTGGAACGCGCCGACAAGGTTCTTGCCGGTCGCAGTGTTGATGCCGGTCTTGCCGCCGACGGCCGCGTCCACCATCGCGAGCAACGTGGTAGGTACCTGGAAGACCTTGATTCCGCGCATCCACGTCGCGGCGACGAAGCCTGCGAGGTCAGTCGCCGCACCGCCGCCGAGGCCGATCACCGCGTCCTGGCGGGCAAAACCAGCTCGGCCAAGCTCGTCCCACAAACGGCCGGCAACGGCGAGATCCTTGCCGTCTTCCGCGTCCGGGACCGATGTCAGCAGGGGTTTCACACCGGAGGCGTCGAGGTCGGCCGCGATGCCGCGCGCCACCGCGCCCAGCGCCGGCTGGTGGATGATCGCCGCTTGGCGTGCGCCGGCCTGCTTGACCAGCCCGGCGACCTCTTTGGTGATGTCGTAGCCGATGTGGATCTCGTACGGCGACGGCCCGGTGACCTCAATCGTTGCCATGGTGAACCTCCAGCCTGCCTATTCGGAATCGAGGATGTTGAGCACTTCCGCCACCACGCGCTGCGGCGGGCGAGAGTCGGTGCGTACCCGGTGGTCTGCCACCTCGCGGTAGAACGGCTCGCGAGTGGAAAGCAGGGTGCGGTAGTGCTCCGCCGGGTCGTCCGCGGCTAAGACCGGGCGGGAAGTATCGCCCGCGGTGCGGCGGATACCCTCCTCGGCTGTGACATCGATCCACACCACGTTGTGGTGTTGCAGGAGCCTGCGGGTGGATTCGGTGAGCACCGCTCCCCCACCCAGACTCACGACTCCGCCGGTCGCCAGCGCGCGGGCGACGTAACCCGCCTCAATCTTGCGGAACTCTTCCTCGCCAAGTTCCGCGAACAGGTCGCCGCACCGCTTGCCCTCGCCTTCTTCAATGAGTTTGTCCGAATCCACCATCGGCAAGCTGAGCGCTCGAGATAGGCGCCGGCCGATGGTGGACTTGCCGGCGCCGGGCGGGCCAACGAGGACCACGCGGGGGGCATCGTTGACCATTTGCGAACCCGACGGCTGCGCTACCGCATCAGCGTCAGCTTCGTCGAAGATGTCGTCTGTCACGTCGTTGACAATGCCCCCGACGAGATCTGTTGCATCGTGCACGAAGTTCACCTTTCCCTGTAGTTGCTCAGGCATCGAACGACAGGCGTTCGCGGACGTAATCGTTGTAGGACTCGATGTTGCGCTTGACCTCGTCGAGGCTGTCGCCGCCGAATTTCTCCGTCACAGCGCGCGCCAGCACGAGCGCGACCATCGCCTCGGCCACGACACCACCGGCCGGCACAGCGCACACATCCGAACGCTGGTGGATACCGGTCGCGGCCTCACCGGTTGCCATATCCACCGTCTGCAGCGCGCGAGGCACAGTGGAAATTGGCTTCATCGCTGCGCGCACCCGCAATTGCTCGCCGTTAGTCATGCCGCCTTCAAGCCCGCCAGCGCGGTTAGTTAGGCGGTGCAGGCCGGCTTCGTCGCGCACCATCTCGTCGTGAGCTTCGGAGCCGCGCCGGCGCGCCTCAGCGAACCCGTCGCCAATCTCCACACCCTTGACGGACTGAATGCCCATTAGCGCCGCGGCCAGCTGCGCATCGAGGCGGTGCTCGCCGGAGATGTGCGAGCCGAGACCAATCGGTAGCCCGTCCACAATCACCTCGACCACACCACCGAGCGTGTCGCCGGCCTTCTTCGCCGCCTCAATGCAGGCAACCATGTCGGCCTCAGCTTCAGCATCGTAGGCACGCACCGGGGAAGCATCGATTGCGGCAAGATCGCCAAAGCTTGGCGACGGCCCCTCGTACGGCGCCGATTCCCCAATCGAAATGACGTGGGAGAATACCTCCACACCGAGCGTCTCGCGCAGGAACGCGCGTACCACCGAAGCCGCGGCCACGCGTGCGGCGGTCTCACGGGCAGACGATCGCTCCAGCACCGGACGGGCGGAGTCAAAGCCGTACTTGATCATTCCGGCGAAATCGGCATGACCTGGGCGCGGGCGCGTGAGTGTTGCGCCGCGGCCAGACGCCATCGCCTTGGCTACCTCCGGGTCATCCATGTCAACCGGATCCGGCGACATAATCGTGGTCCATTTCGGCCACTCGGTGTTGCCGATCATGATGGCAATGGGGCTGCCGATAGTGCGCCCGTGCAGGATGCCGGTGAGCAGAGTCAGTTCATCGGCCTCGAACTTCATTCGGGCGCCGCGGCCGTATCCGAGACGGCGGCGGGCGAGCTGGTCGCTGATTTCTTCTTGAGTGATCGGCACGCCGGCCGGCATGTTCTCAACGAGCGCGACAAGCGCTTGTCCATGGGATTCCCCAGAGGTGGTCCAACGAAGCATGCGTGCATTGTCTCACACCGCATCTGCCCTGGGCTGCGTTAGGAGCCGAACGGGTGGGGCCACAGCACACCCACGATCACGACTGCCCAAGCGGCGGCGAGCATTGACGGGCCGTGCGGTAGCGTCCGAGCCTTCAGTAGCGTGGCGAAAAGTGCGGTGAACAGGCCCGACAAGGCAACAGCACAGATGACCCCAGCGAGCCCGGCGACCCAGGCAACGGCAATCCCAAGCGGGAGAGCGAGCTTAATGTCACCGCCCCCGATCCCCCGCCCCGTGAGGAGATACCCCGCTGGCCACACCAACCCCCACAACGCAAGCGGGTGAAAGACGCACGCCACAAGCGCAAGCACACCCGCGGGGATGGTCAGTGCGTCGGGAAGCCGTCTGCGGTGGACGTCGAAAAGCACGAGCGCGATGCTCCAAACCCCGCAAACCGCAACGAGTACAGCTCCCCCAAGCCCCATGCTCATGCAGTGTAACGAGCGTAGAGGTCCTGCCCCAGTGCTGCCCTAGTGCTGCCCCAGTGCTGACCTAGTGCTGCGAGGCGACGTGGGCAAAGAGCGCCTCGCGCATCGCTTCGCGCGGGGCAGGCACGCCTGTGAACTGCTCGAACTGGGAGTACGACTGAGCAGCGAGCATGACCAGCCCGCCGACCGTGTTGTAGCCGTGGGACGCGGCGCGCACCGAGAGCGGGGTGGGCCACGGGTCGTAGATCACATCGAGAACCGGGGCATGTGCCAGGTCGTTGACGTAAGCCTCGATGGCTTGCGACGGCACCGTGGACACCACGACGTCAGCGGCAACGGTGGCCGCGGCGATGTCGGTGTCGAAAGTGGAGAAGGTGACGTCGATACCTTCCGTGAGGTCAGCGAGCTCCGCGGCGCGGTCGGAGCGGTTTAGCACGTGGATGCGCTCTACGCCGAGCTGGGCCAGCGCCCACAGCGCGGGGCGCGCAGTGCCGCCTGCACCAACCACAACCGCGCTGCGGATCGGCTCGCCTCGGGTGAGCTCGTCGAGCGCTGCGAGCAAACCTTCGCAGTCGGTGTTGTCGGCCCGCCAACCGGCTTCCAGTTTTTCCGGGTCAATGCGCACCAACGTGTTTGCGGAGCCGATCGCCCGAGCACGTTCCGTGACTTCGTCGGCGAACTCCAGCGCGGCGAACTTCGCCGGCATGGTGACGGAGAACCCGCGGAACTCGGGCCCGGCCTCGCCGACGATGCGCGCCAGATCCTCCCCCGTGCACTCGATGCGGGTGTAGCTCCAATCGGCCAATCCCGCCGCCAGGTATCCGGAATTGTGCAGCACCGGGGAAAGCGAGTGCGCAATCGGCGACCCGAGTACCGCGGCCCGATGCCCCGGGTTGGCGTGGCCGGGGTCGACGGAGGCGTCGTTAAGCATGAAGCTCCTAGCGCTGCGAATCCAAGATGCCGGAGTCAACTGCGCGCTGGGTGTCGCGCAGGTGATCCTCGAAGGTGCTGTTGAACACGGTGGTGCCGTCCTGGTCCACGGTGACAAAGAAGAGCCAGTCGCCGTCGGCCGGGTTCTCCATCGCGTCAATCGCCTCCATCGACGGGGATGCAATGGGGGTCTGTGGGAGGCCGTCCATGGCGTAGGTGTTCCACGGGGTGACCGCCGCGCGATCCTCGTCGGTGGTGGCCACCTCGACATCGGTGAGGCCGTAGTTGACGGTGGAGTCGAACTCCAGGCGCATCGGGACGTCGAGACGGTTCAGGATCACGCGGGCGACCTTGTCGAACTCACCCGCTGGTGCCTCGCGCTCGACCAGGGATGCCGCGACCAGCAGCTCATAAGGGGTCAAGCCGATTACGCGGGCGCGATCCACAATCCCGGTGTCGTTGTACTGCTTTGCGGAGCGGGACACCAGGTCGGTGAGAATCTCCTCGGCCGAAGCATCCGGGTCAATAACGTACTCACCAGGCGCGATCAGGCCTTCGAGGCGCTTCGGGTCGCCTGCGCGGGCGGACACGGTCTCAATGGCCCACTCCGGCACGCCGAGTTGCTTTGGATCCGCGTTCGCGGCGACATCTTGCAGCTGCTTCGCATCCACGCAGTCCTGCTCGTTCGAGCCGCGGCAGGTGACCTCTTGGATCATGGAGTAAATGCCGTAGCGGGTCTGCCCGCCGAGCACGTTCACGTCCATCAGGGTCGCACCGCCGTAGACCTTCACCGGGGTAATCCGGTTTTCCTCGCTCAGCAGGGCGTCCACTGCAGACTTTGCGCTCATCTGGCCTTCCAGGCGGTAAAAGCCCGGGTGAATATTGTCGGCGTCCGGGTGGTTCGCCACCGCAGTCTGAAACGCGCCGTCGGAGGCGACAATGTCGCGCTTCTCCAACTCTGGGCCGAGCTGGGAAATGGTGGAGCCCTCCGGGATCTCCACAATCTCCTCTACCCCGTTGCCGGACCCCTCAAAGTCCCGCGGCGCGGCACCATTGCGCGCCACCGCGATCCAGGCGATCAAGCCGACGATCAGCAGAAGGGAGGCGATGAGCACGGCAATACTGCGCGTGCGCCCCTGAGCGTGTGATCGGGTGGTCACGATTCGTTCTCCTTGAGGTTGGTCTTCCGGCCATCGAGCCACGACTGCAGAATTTCAACTGCCGCGGCCTGGTCGATGAACTTTCGGCCTTGCTTCTCCGAGGTGCCAGCAGCGCGCATCGCGTTCGTTGCCACCACGGTAGTCAACCGCTCATCCGCCATCCGCACCGGCACGTTCGTGCGGCGGTGGATGCGGAAGGCGATCTCTTTCGCGTGCTTTACGCTTGCAGAACCGTTGCCCTGCAGATCCCGCGGCAAGCCGACCACGACTTCAACCACGTCATTGTCTTTCACCAGTTGGGCCAGCCGATCGATATCTGCTCCATCGCGGTCTTTAAATCCGGTGACCCGGCCCACGGTCTCTGCTGGCGTTGCCAACCGCGCGTCTCTGTCGGAGATCGCGACGCCGATGCGGACGGTGCCCACGTCAACGCCTAAGCGCCGCCCCGGGCCCGGGTCGTCCACTCCGGGGATGTCTGGCTCAACTTTCATCATGCTCGTCTTTCGGTCGAAGGTCGCGCAAGTCACGGCCGTCGGTTCGACGCTATCGCTTATCGACGATTCTCCCAGGCCGCCCTACCGGCGTGTCACGTAATCGATTCGTTACCTAAGCAAGCGCGTCACGGATCGCGGCGAGACCGGCATCAATGCCGGCTGGGTTAGCGCCGGAACCCTGTGCTAGATCCGGCTTTCCGCCGCCCTTGCCGTCAACGTAGGTGCCGAACGTCTTGACCAGTTCCCCAGCTTTGACACCGGATTCAACTGCCGCGGGTGTCGCTGCGATAGCGAAAGCCGCCTTGCCGTTGTCCGCGGATGCCAGGACCACGACCGCGTCGTCGCCCGTGAGCTTGCCGCGCACGTCGCTGACCATGGTGCGCAGATCGCCGGTGTTGATCCCGTCGGGCAAGTGAACGGCGACGAGCTTGTGGGCGCCGACCGTTTCCGCTTTCGCGGCGAGATCGCCCGTGCCAGCGAGCAACTGTTGGCGGTGAAGGTTCTCAATCTCCTTCTCCGCCGCGCGCAGGCGCTCAGTCAGCTGGGCGATGCGCTCCGGGAGCTGCTCCGACGGGGTTTTCAGCTCCGTTGCCAACCCGGAGGCCAGTGCCGCCTCCTTGGAGAAGTAGCGGAAGGACTCCAAACCTGAGTATGCCTCGATGCGGCGCGCACCCGAACCCACCGAGGACTCGCCGAGCACCGCCACCGGGCCGATCTGCGACGAGTGCTCCACGTGAGTGCCACCGCAGAGCTCGATTGAGAACGGACCGCCGATCTCAACGACACGCACGCGGTCGCCGTAGTTCTCGCCGAACAGGGCCATCGCGCCCATCGCCTTCGCCTCCTCCAGGGAGGTTTCGATGGTGTTCACCGCGAAGTCCGCGTCGACGGCTTGGTTGGTGATCGTGGCGATCTCCTCCAACTGCGCGTCTGAGAGCTGCTCGGTGTAGTTGAAGTCGAAGCGCAGGTAGCCAGGCTTATTCAACGAACCCGCCTGAACCGCAGTCGGGCCGAGCACCTGGCGCAGCGCCGCGTGGATGAGGTGAGTCGCGGTGTGAGCCTGGCGCGCACCGTGGCGCCAGGCGCCGTCGACCTCAGCAGTGACGGTAGAGCCCAAATCAAGCCCGCCGTTTTGCACCGTTGCCTTGTGCACCCAGAGCTTCTTGCCGATGCGCTGCACGTCGCCGACGTTGAGCACCGTCTCCCCCATTACCAGGCGTCCGCGGTCCGCCATCTGGCCACCGGCCTCGGCGTACATCGGGGTGACGTCGAGAATGACCTCAACCTCGTCGCCCTGGTTGACTTCGGTGACTTTCTCACCGTCTTTGACCAGGCCGATCACATTCGCGTCGTGAGTAAGCTGGTCGTAGCCGACGAACTCGGTCGGGTGCGCATCCACCCACTCGCGGTAGAGCGAGTCGTCGCGATTGCCCATCTTCTTGGCCTTGTTGTCGGCTTTTGCGCGGTTGCGCTGCTCCTCCATAGCTGCGTTGAATGCATCCATGTCAACCTCGAGGCCCGCCTCCCGCGCCATCTCCATGGTCAGGTCGATCGGGAAACCGTAAGTGTCGTGCAGCTCGAAGGCCTGCTCGCCGCTGAGCAACGTCGAACCGGACGCCTTGAGCGCCTCAGCGGCTTCGTCGAAGCGGTGCGTGCCGGATTCAAGCGTCTTGGAGAAGGCCCGTTCCTCCGCCAGCGCAACGCGCAGGATGCGATCGCGGTTGTCGGTGATCTCCGGGAAAGACGGAGTCATCGTGTCCATGATGGTGTTCATCAGCGGCTCAAGCACCTCGCCGGTGGCGCCGAGCAGGCGCGCGGAGCGGATGATGCGGCGCAGCAGGCGGCGCAAGATGTAGCCGCGGCCCTCGTTGGACGGGGTGACGCCGTCCAGGATGATCATCATGGAGGTGCGCGAGTGGTCCGCAATCACGCGGAAGCGCACGTCATCAGCCGGGTTGCCGGCGTCGTACTTGGTGCCTGTCAACTCCTGCGCCACATCGATTACCGGGCGCAGCAGGTCAGTTTCATAGACATTGTCGACGCCCTGCAGGATGCAGGCCACGCGCTCAACACCAAGGCCGGTATCGATGTTCTTATTCGGCAGCTCGCCGAGGATCTCGAAGCCGCCCTTCTTGTCGCCGGCGCCGCGAATGGACTCCATGAACACGAGGTTCCAGATCTCCATGTAGCGGTTGTCGTCCGCGATCGGCCCGCCCTCTTTGCCGTACTCTGATCCGCGGTCGTAGTAAATCTCGGAGCACGGGCCGCACGGACCAGGAATACCCATGGACCAGAAGTTGTCCTCCATGCCCATGCGCTGGATGCGCTCGGCCGGCACGCCGATCTTGTGCTCCCAGATCTCGGCGGCCTCGTCGTCCTCGGTGTAGACCGTGACCCACAGGCGCTCCGGGTCGAGACCGAGGCCGCCCTCCTCAACCGGACCGGTCAAAAGCGTCCACGCGTGCGTAATCGCACCCTCTTTGAAGTACTGGCCGAAGGAGAAGTTGCCGGCCATCTGGAAGAAGGTGTTGTGGCGGGTCGTAATGCCCACCTCTTCGATATCCAGGGTGCGCACGCACTTCTGGATGGACGTCGCGAGGCCGTTCTCGAACGGTGGGGTCTGCTGGCCCAAGAAGTACGGCTTGAACGGCACCATGCCCGCGTTGACGAACAGCAGGGTCGGGTCGTCGAGAATCAGCGAGGCGCTGGGCACCTCGGTGTGCCCGGTTTCGACGAAATGGTTGGTAAACCGCTCCCGGATTTCGTGTGTCTGCACGGGGTGTACGTCCTTTCGCTGGCGCGTGAATAGGCCTTGAGTCAATCCCGCACCATGTTACCCCGGCCCCAACGGGCCCCCGCACCCTACCGTCCGCGCACAATCGCGCGCAGCCGGCCGAAGTAGTCGCGGATTCGCTTCTCCGCGCCGTGGTCCGTCGGCTGGTAGTACTCGCGATCTTCCAGGCCGTCGGGAATGTATTGCTGCTCGACCACGCCGCGCGGATCGTCGTGCGGGTAAATGTAGCCCACGGCGTTGCCCAGCTGCTTCGCGCCTTCGTAGTGCCCGTCGCGCAGATGCGGCGGAACGGTGCCCACATGTCCGGCGCGAATGTCCGCCTGGGCGGCGCTGATTGCCTGGTACACCGAAGCCGACTTCGGCGCGGTGGCCAGGTGAATCGTCGCCTGCGCAAGCGCCAGGCGCCCCTCGGGCATCCCGATGAACTGCACCGCCTGCGCCGCGGCCGTCGCCGTTTGCAGCGCGGTCGGGTCCGCCATTCCCACATCCTCGGAGGCGTGGATGACCAGCCGCCGCGCGATGAACCGCGGGTCCTCTCCCGCTTCAATCATCCGCGCCAAGTAGTGCAGCGCCGCATCCACGTCCGAACCGCGGATCGATTTGATGAACGCGCTGACCACGTCGTAGTGCTGGTCGCCGTCGCGGTCGTAGCGCACCACCGCACGGTTAACGTTGTCGCGCACCACTTCCAGCGTCACCGTGCCGCCTTCCGGCACCGCTTCCGCCGCGGCCTCGAGATACGTCAGCGCACGTCGCGCGTCGCCTCCAGCAAGGAGGATGAGCTGGTCACACGCATCGTCGTCAAGCGAAATGCTCCCTCCAAGCCCCCGCTCGTCGTGCACAGCACGGGTGAGCACCTCGCGCACGTCGTCGTCCGAGAGAGACTCAAGCTTGAGCAGCAACGAGCGGCTGAGCAGCGGCGCAACGACTGAAAAGCTGGGGTTTTCCGTGGTCGCGGCGACAAGCAGAACCGTACGGTTTTCTACCGCCGCAAGCAGCGCGTCCTGCTGGGTTTTGGAAAACCGGTGCACCTCGTCGATGAACAGCACCGTCTTCCCGCCGCGGACTAGGTCGCGGCGGGCGGCATCGATCACCGCGCGCACCTCCTTGACCCCCGAGCTCAGCGCCGAGAGCCCCACGAAGTTCTGCCCCATCGTCTGCGCGATCAGCGACGCAATCGTCGTCTTGCCCGTCCCCGGCGGACCATACAGAATCACACTCGCCGCGCCCGAGCCCTCCACCAGACGGCGCAGGGGCTTGCCCTCAGAAAGCAGGTGTTGCTGCCCCGCAATCTCGTCCAGCGAGCGCGGGCGCATCCGCGCAGCCAGTGGCGCGTCGCGGCCAGCTTCAAAAAAGCTCGCCCCGCGGGCCGGGGCAGTTTCGCTTATCGACGCCCCCTTCACCACCTCCCCGTCCCCAAACAGACCTCCCTGCGTCACGGCTTCGTCCTTTACTGGAACCGGTCGGCGACGCGGTTGGCAAAGTCGGCGATGACCAGATAGGCCGTGTCGCGGCCTGTGCCGGCATAGCTGGCCAATGCCAGAAACGTCTCGCGGAGGTCCGCGCGCACGAGGGTTTCAGACGGGTCGAATGGGCCGCTCTCGGAAGGGCGCAGCACATCCTCACCGGTGTCGAGGTCGAAATCCTCGACGTCGCCCTCGGGGTCGATGCCGGCGCGCTCGAATTCGTCTGCCAGGTCCGCGTCGTTGGCCGCCAGATCGGCCACGCCGACCGGGTTAAGCACAGAGACGCTAGAGAGCGCCCAGCCGATCATCGCCCCGGTGATGCGTGCCTGGAGGGTGTCTTCGTGGTTGAGCAGCGGCCAGGTGCCGCGGACCTCGTGGAGCCAAGCATCGATGAAGGCCTGAGATGCTTCATCGTTGTACGGCCGCGGCGAGAGGTAAAGGGGGAAGCCGGCAACGACGAAAGCAACGTCAAAGCTTGCGTCGCGAAACCCTGCCCATTCGTAATCCAGAAACTGCGTGCCGCCGGCGGTGTAGATGACGTTGTCCGGGGAAAGATCGAAGGGTGTGAACGCGCGAATGCCGCCGCGCAGCAGCCGCGACTGCAGGTTCGCAGCACTCACCGTGACTTCGCTGGGCACCTCGATGCCGGCTTGGACTAGCATCTCCAGTCCGAGTCGGATGCGGTGCGCAAGCAGCCGATCGCGCAGCTGCTGGATCTTTTCCGCACCGGTGCGCGACCGCGTCATGCGGTTGAACAGCACGTTGAAGGAATCTTCCTTGTCCGCCGTACCCGCGTGCAGACGTCCGAGCGCGCTGCCCAGGTTGCGCAAGATCTGCACGTGCTGTTCTTCGTCGGCGCGCTCCAACATGGCGGCAAGCGTGTCGCCGTCGCCTGCGTCCGAGATGATGAGCATCCGCGCGTCCGTGTCGTACGCCAGCAACACCGGACCTGGACGGATCTCGCTGGAGAGCGAGGTGGTGAACTGGTACGAGACGATCTCGCGGAGAAACGCGGCGTCGTCAAGCGCGTAACCCGTCTCCGGCGCGTGTTTGACCACTATCGAGCGGTGCTGCAGGAACGGGTTGGTGGCCACTTTGACGCGGTAGACCCCCGCGAGACCAGAGCCGGAAAGCCGGGTGACCTCGCTTAGTTTCTGCGTTCCCCCGTAGCGGCGGGTGAGGATGTCTTCGGCTGCGGCGATGATGGAATCCTGCTGCATGGTGTTCCTCTCCTCGGCGTTGCGGGCCGATTCGTATCGCGCCCTATCTTCGCACACGCCACATCCCGGACCCCTGGACGTTAACTGCCAGATTTGTCAGGGTTCCGAGAAGGCTGAGCGTGTACTCGTAGCGCCTACTTGGTTTCCCCAGCGCCTGCGGCTTCCGCCTCGTTGTCCGCCGCCTCATCGCTCAGGCGGACCTCGTTGTGGCGCTCTCCGGCTCCAGCCTTGTCGTCCTGCTTCTTGGGTTTGAAGTCGACGCCGGTTTCTGCGCGCTGTGCAGCCGGAATCGGCGCGGGCGCATCCGTGAGCGGATCGACGCCCCCACCGGACTTCGGGAACGCAATCACGTCGCGGATCGAGTCGAACCCGCCGAGCAGACTCACAATGCGATCCCAGCCGAACGCAATGCCGCCGTGCGGCGGAGCACCGAACGCGAAGGCGTCGAGGAGGAAGCCGAACTTCTCCTGCGCCTCGGCTTCACCGATGCCCATGACATCGAAGACGCGCTCCTGCACGTCGCGCTGGTGGATACGGATCGAGCCACCGCCAATCTCGTTGCCGTTGCAGACAATGTCGTAGGCGTACGCGAGCGCCTCGCCCGGCTCCTCGTCGAAGCTGTCCAAGAACTCCGGCTTCGGCGAGGTGAAGGCGTGGTGCACGGCGGTCCACTTCGAATTACCCAGTGCCACATCGCCGGAGGCGGTGGCGTCGGCGGCAGGCTCAAACATCGGAGCGTCAACAACCCAGGTAAACGCCCACGCGTCGTCGTCGATAAGGTCAAGCTTGCGTGCGATCTCACCCCGAGCTGCGCCGAGCAGCGCACGCGATGCCTTCGTGTCGCCCGCGGCGAAGAAAATTGCGTCGCCCGGCTGTGCACCGACATGGGCAACGATGCCGGCCTTCTCATCATCCGTGATGTTCTTGGCTACCGGACCGGTGAGCTCGCCGTCATCCTGCACCAGGATGTACGCCAACCCCTTGGCGCCGCGCTGCTTTGCCCACTCCTGCCATGCGTCGAGCTGGCGGCGCGGCTGAGATGCGCCACCTGCCATGACCACTGCACCGACGTACTCGGCCTGAAAGACGCGGAACGGGGTGTCCTTAAAAAACTCAGTGCACTCCACCAGCGGAATATCGAAGCGCAGATCCGGCTTGTCGGAACCGTACTTCTCCATCGCTTCGGCGTAGGTCATGCGCGGAATCGGTGTCTGGATGTCATAGCCGATGAGCTTCCACAGCTCCACCAGGATCTCTTCGGCGAGCGCGATCACGTCATCCTGGTCCACGAACGACGCCTCAACGTCGAGCTGAGTGAACTCCGGCTGGCGGTCGGCGCGGAAGTCCTCGTCGCGGTAGCAACGCGCGATCTGGTAGTAGCGCTCCATGCCCGCGACCATGAGCAACTGCTTGAACAACTGCGGTGACTGCGGCAGCGCGTACCAAGACCCCGGCTTCAAGCGCGCCGGAACCAGGAAGTCGCGCGCACCCTCCGGGGTGGAACGGGTGAGCGTCGGAGTCTCGATCTCGACGAAGTCATGGTTGTCCAGCACCCGGCGGGCAGCTTGGTTGGCTTGCGCACGAAGACGCATGGCGTTGGCCTGGCGCTCGCGGCGCAGATCGAGGTAGCGATACTTCAGGCGGGTCTCCTCGCCAACTTCGCTCGAAGATGCGTCCTCGATCTGGAACGGTAGTGCGGCCGCCTTGTTCAGCACTGTCAGCTCGGTGGCGTTGACCTCGATCTCACCCGAGGCAAGGTTCGGGTTCGCGGAGCCCTCCGGACGCGGTTCAACGACACCAGTGACCTGGACAACGTACTCACTGCGCAGATCGTGGGCGGCCTCCGCCACCTCCGACTCGCGGAAGACGACCTGGGCCAGACCAGAGCGGTCGCGCAGGTCAATGAAGATGACACCGCCGTGGTCGCGGCGCCTGGCCACCCAACCGGTCAGGGTGACGGTCTGACCGTCAAGGTCTTTGTTGAGGTTCCCAGCGAGGTGAGTGCGCAGCACGGTGTCTTCCACGTCCTTCTTTATGTGGCGAAGTGAGGGCTGAATCTATCGGGCAAGAGTTTACCGCGCGCACTTTTCGCCCGCCCACGCACCCAGATACCTGCCGTGGCGTTAAACACATTTTTGAGTTCTTTGGCAGAATGCTTGCCATGACCTTCAGAGGAAACGCCAGTCAGGGCGCGAACCAGCGAGTCCAAACCAGCTCCGGCGTCGGCCGTCAGCCTCAAGGCGGCGGTGCTGGCGGCTTGCTCGCACTGCCTCTGCTTCTCGGCGGCGGTGGCGGCGGCACGATCCTCGTGATCCTGCTGCTGTGGTTCCTGTTCAGTGGCGGCCTTGGTGGCGGCGGGCAGCAGAGCCAGACGCAGGGACAGTACCAGTCTCAGGGCGGATACAACTTGGAGCACTGCGACACCGAAGGCGCAGCAAACGAACACGTTGATTGCCGCGCCGCCGCGACCGTCATTTCCGTTGATGACGTGTGGTCGAAGGTGCTACCCGAGCAGGCCAACATTGATTACCGCCAACCCGGCATGCACATTTTCCAAGGCGATGTCACCACCGGCTGCGGCCACGCCACCTCCGCGACGGGTCCGTTCTACTGCCCGCGCGATGAGACCGCGTACTTGGACGTGACCTTTTTCGACGAGCTGCACAAGCTCGGCGGCAGCTCCGGTCCGCTTGCGCAGATGTACGCGACAGCACACGAGATGGGCCACCACATCCAGCAGCTCGAAGGCACACTCGGCCTGAGCGACTACAAGAACCCCGGCGAGGATTCCGCCGCGGTGGCCATCGAGCTGCAGGCGGACTGCTACGCCGGCCTGTGGGCACACTACGCAGAGCAGGACGGTGCGCTCGAACAGATCACGGACCAGCAGCTCAACGACGCGATTCAAACGGCACAGGCCATCGGTGACGACAACATCCAACGTCGCTCCGGCGGCGAGGTCGACCCCGATGCCTGGACTCACGGTTCCTCCGAGCAGCGCGGCCAGGCATTCCTCAGCGGGTATCAAAGCGGCAAAATGTCTTCCTGCGACACGCTCAACCGCGGCGTCTACAACGGCTAATGGTTGCCGAAGTAGCCCCGAGCCGGGCCGTCGAGTTCCTCGCAGCGTTCAACGATATCGAGGCGTTTCTGCGCTCCGAGCTCGAGGCGAAAAAGTCGGACTCCTTCAAATGGATGGCCACTCAAGCTGCCAAGCGCGGTGTGATCAGCCGCGATCAGGCCGATGATCTGAAGGAGTTCGCGGAGCTGCGCAACGCGATCAGCCACGGGGAGTACCGGGACTTCCGCCCGATCGCAGAGCCGCTGCAGGAAACCGTCGACGAGATCAAGCACATCCGCAACGCGCTGCTTGAACCCACCCTCGCAGTCGACGTAGTCGGCTACGACCAAAGCATTGTCACGCTTAGCCCAGACGATGCTGTCGGCGACGCATTGCGCGCGATCCGCGAATCGGGCCACACCCAGTTCCCCATTTACCACGACGGCACCTGCGTTGGCCTTCTGACCACCAACGCCATCGCGCGCTGGGTCGCGGAGGAGCTCGAAACCGCAGACAGCATCGACGCCGCCACCATCGAGAACACGACGGTCGCCGATGCACTCGAGCTCTCCGGCCAACACGACACCGCGGTCTTTCTCCCCCGCACCGCCACCGCTGCTGCCGCCGTCGACGCGCTGACCACCCCGCTCGCGTCCGGTGCGTTGCCCCGTCTCGGTATCGTCACCGAGCATGGCAACGCCGACCAACGACCAATCGCCGTGGTGAACTCCACCGACATCCCGCACCTTACGGAGGCATCATGACGTCCAGTCACCCAGTCAGCGTTATCGACCTATTCTCCATCGGTATCGGCCCCTCGTCTTCACACACCGTCGGCCCGATGCGCGCCGCGGCGCTCTTCGTCGAATCTCTCGGCCAGGTTCCGCACACCGTCACCATTGAGCTGCGTGGTTCCCTCGCCGCCACCGGCATCGGGCACGGCACCGACCGCGCAGTCCTCCTTGGCCTCGTGGGCTACACCCCCACCACAACAACCGCAGACACCGCACCACTGCCCGGCGAGCTCATCCCGGGCCGCGGCACCATCGAAGGTCCATCGGGCACCGTCAACTACCAGATCAAATACAACCCCCAGCCGGTTCCCGAGCACCCCAACTGCGTCATCTTCGATGCCTGGGATGAACACGGCACCACACTCGCCACCGGCCGCGAATACTTCTCCGTCGGCGGCGGCTTCATCCTCGACCGCGCCGGCCTCGACGGCTTCGAGGGCGTCGGCACGGAAGAGGACTCCGGCACAACGGTCCCCTTCCCGTTTCGCACTGCACAGGAGCTCCTTTCGCTTATCGACGAACACTCCCTGACGATCTCCCAACTCGTCCGCGCAAACGAAGAAGCGCTGCACGGGCGCGAGGCTCTCGACGCCCACCTCGACGCCGTGTGGGACGTCATGCAGGAGTGCGTTGCCCGCGGGCTGAAGACCGAAGGCACACTACCGGGCGGGCTGAACGTGAAGCGCCGTGCGAACCGCATGTATCGCATGCTCACGGCGGAAGCGGAGGCGGAGACGTCCCGCGGCCTCGATGCGATGCTCTGGGTCAACCTCTACGCGCTCGCCGTGAACGAAGAAAATGCGGCTCATGGCCAGGTGGTCACCGCTCCGACGAATGGCGCTGCCGGCATAATCCCGGCTGTGATGCACTACTGCTTGGACTTCACGGATGACTTCACCACAGAGCGGGCGCGCGAGTTCCTCCTCACCGCTGCCGCGATCGGCGCCATCATCAAGACGAACGCGTCGATCTCCGGCGCCGAGGTGGGGTGCCAGGGCGAAGTTGGGTCGGCATCCTCGATGGCCGCTGCCGGCATGTGCGCCATTCTCGGTGGCACTCCGCAGCAGGTTGAAAATGCCGCCGAGATCGCGCTCGAGCACAACCTGGGGCTTACCTGCGACCCGGTCGGCGGCCTCGTGCAGGTGCCCTGCATCGAGCGAAATGCGATTGGCGCGGTGAAAGCGATCAACGCGGCGCGCCTGGCGAAGTTCGGCGACGGCACCAACATCGTCACGCTCGACGACGTGGTGGAGACGATGGCGTCCACCGGCCGCGACATGATGACCAAATACAAGGAAACGTCCATGGGCGGCCTCGCGGTGCAGCTCGGCCTGCCCGTGAACATCACGGAGTGCTAGCGGCGCCTACTCGCCGGCGGGAGCTTCCTCGGCACCGTCGTCTTCGGGAATGAAGATCGCGTCGATTACTTCGGTGAGATCCAACGGCACCGTGCGCTGAGTCTGGGTTTCGAGGTTCTTCACCGTCACTTCGCCAGCCTCCAGCTCACGGTCTCCGAGCACCAGCGCGGTGTGAGCGCCGGAGCGATCGGCGCCCTTCATCGCGCCCTTGAGCCCGCGGCCGCCGTACGACATGTCGGCGGAAATGCCGTTGGCACGAAGTTCGTCGATAAGCAAAGCCATGCGTGCCTGCGCTGCATCGCCGATGGCGACACCGAAGACTCCTACCCTCGACTCGACACCGTCGAGCGTGATGCCTTCCGCCTCGAGTGCGAGCACGGTGCGGTCGACGCCGAGACCGAAACCGATGCCGGAGAGGTCCTGGCCACCGATCTGGGCCATGAGGCCGTCGTAACGCCCGCCGCCGCCGATGCCGGACTGTGCGCCGAGGCCGTCGTGGACGAATTCGAAGGTGGTCTTGGTGTAGTAGTCCAAGCCGCGGACCATGCGCGGGTTGATCACGTACGTCACACCCATTGCCTCGAGCGTGCCGGTGACAGTGTCGAAGTGGGTGCGGCAGTTCTCACAGAGGTGGTCAAGCATCAGTGGCGCGTCTTCGGTCATGGCGCGGACGTTCTCACGCTTGTCGTCCAGAACGCGCAGCGGGTTAATCTCGGCGCGGTGGCGGGTTTCCTCGTCCAGCGGCAGGTCGAAGAGAAACGCCTGCAATTTCTCCCGGTAGGCCGGGCGGCATTCGCCGCACCCCAGGCTGGTCAGCTCGAGGCGGAAGCCGGTCAGTCCCACGGAGCGGTAGCAGCGATCCGCCAATGCGATGATCTCCGCATCCAGCAGCGGATCGTCGACGCCGATGGCCTCTACACCGACCTGCTGGAGCTGGCGGTAGCGGCCGGCCTGCGGACGCTCGTAGCGGAAGAACGGGCCGTAGTAGCTGAGTTTCACCGGCAGGTAACCGCGGTCGAGGTTGTGCTCGATGACGGCACGCATCACGCCGGCGGTGCCTTCGGGACGCAGCGTCACAGAGCGGTCGCCGCGGTCGGCGAAGGTGTACATCTCCTTGCTCACCACATCAGTGGATTCGCCGACACCGCGCGCAAACAGCGTGGTGTCCTCGAAGACCGGTAACTCGATGTGCTGGTAACCGGCGATGCGCGCTTGGTTGGCAAACTCGTCGCGCACTGCGATGAACGTCGCCGACGCCGGCGGCACGTAGTCGGGCACACCTTTCGGGGCGGACAGGGCCTGAAACTTCTGCTCACTCACGTTCATCGAGTGTAGCCCGCGGTGTTTTACGCGCCGCCGTGGATCCGGTCGGTATTTGCCTCTCGGAGGAACGGGTTGGTGGCACGCTCGACGCGCATGGTGGTGGTCGGCCCGTGGCCGGGGAGCACCGCCAGGGAATCGTCGAGGTCCCACACTGGGCCGCGCAGCGACTCGGTCATGGCTGCCTGGTCGGAAAACGGCAGGTCGGTGCGCCCGATGGAACCGCGGAATATGACATCGCCGCTGAAGACGAGTTCGTCCGCGATCAGCAACACGCTGCCCGGCGAATGCCCCGGGGCGTGCTGCACAGCGAACTCGTAGCCGGCAAACTCGATAGATTCGCCGTGGCGGAGGTGCGTGATGGAATCCGGGGCGGCCATGGACGAGGCGTCGAAAAGCAAGCGTGAGTGCTCCGGAAGGCCCCCACCTGCATTGAGCATGAAGGCATCCTCCGGGTGGATGAAAACCTCGACCCCGAGCTCTGCGGCATCGCGAATGTGGTCGAGGTGACCGTGGGTGAGCACCACCGCGCTCAAGCGTGCCTGATGCTGCGCGAAAAGCTCCCGAACCTGCGGAGCTGCTCCCATGCCGGGATCGACCACAAAGCCTTCGTGAGTTTCCGGGTTGATCACTGCGTAGCAGTTGGTCTGGTAGGGCCCGACGACAAATCCAGCAAGCTGCATGCCACAAATATTAGGGCCAGGGTGCGCTGCTGCTAGGCTTTGACCGTTCATACACCCCCTTGCGGTGCGCAGCCAGCAGGCGGCTGCCTAAGCCCTTGCGAGCCCTTGCGCGCACCGCTGACGCGAGAAGTGAGGTCCGGTCACGGTGGCAAGCAACGAGCAGCGCGGCAAGGAAGCCCTGTCGAACTTGGAGAAGGAGCTGGCTGCGCGCGACCGCAAACAGAAGACGCGCCCATGGGTCACTGCCTTGGCGTCCGTCGCGGTAATCGGCATCCTTGGTGGCGGCATCTACTACTTTGCCACCCAGGACGGCGGCGAGGACCTTGCGGCTGAGGAGACCACAGCCGCTGAGACGACGGCGGAAGAAGCGAACTACGAGCCGATCGCAACCAAGCGCGCTGTCGCGCTACCGCCGACTGTGAGCTGCGCCTACAACGAGGATGGCGACAACTCGAACTTCGTAGGCCTGCCTCCGCAAGACAACGTATCCACCGAGGGCAACGTCACCATTGACCTCGAGACCACGGCGGGACCGATCGGCATGGAGCTGGATCGCTCGGTCTCCCCCTGCACCGTGAACGCGGTCGAATACCTCGCAGCGGAGGGCTACTACAACGACACCGTCTGCCACCGACTGACCACCTCTGAGGGCCTAAAGGTGCTGCAGTGTGGCGACCCAACCGGCACCGGCGCTGGTGGCCCTGGGTTCCAATTCGCTAACGAATTCCCCACCGACGAGGCCCTTGAGAATGTGGACCTCTCCGCACTCGGCGTGCCGGAAGACATCAGTGATGAGGAAAAGCGGATGTACGCGTCCCAGATGCTGGAGCCCGCGAAATACGAGCGTGGCACGATCGCTATGGCCAATGCCGGGATCGACACAAACGGATCGCAGTTCTTCCTCAACTACGGCGACGGCACCCTGCCACCGGCGTACACCTACTTCGGGCAAATCGACGAAGCAGGCCTGGCCACTCTCGACGCCATTGCGGATAAGGGCGTGACAGAGGATCCGAGCGCAGGGGGCGCAGGCGGTGATGGTGCGCCAGCGGAGGAAGTGAAGATTACATCCGCCTCCGTTCGGTAGTCCCTCTTGGACATTTCCTGTGAAGCTGAGTATTCAATTGGTCTTGCATAGTTGAAATCAAAACGTTATGCTGACCACCGTCGTCTGACGTCCTCTAAAGATTGGAAATACCCCATGCAGTTCCGTAAGGGCCTCATCGCCGCAGCTACTGCCGCCGCTGTCATGACCACCGGCGCAACCGTCGTTAACGCGCAGAACTCCCAGACTGTGCAGAACGCCTCCGTGCAGAACGCCTCTGCCGAGTCCGAGCCGTCTCAGGTGACCGTGACCAAGGAGGTCACCGTGGTCAAGGAGACCCCGTCCAAGAACGACGAGCCGTCCTCCATCAAGAACGTGAAGCCGAAGGAGATCCTGGAGTGGATCTCGGTGATCACCGCCGTCGTCGGCCTGTTCGGCACCATGGCGACCTTCGCTGACAAGTACCTGATGCCGTAGGTTCTCTGCGGAATTCGCGTACGCCGCTCAGCTCCTTAACGAGTTGAGCGGTTTTGCGTTGCATGGGGTATTCCCTTGCTCCCGGCGTAACTAGACGGAAAACATCAAGCCACCGCCCACTCCCTGATGCATCGGGGTGGGCGGTGATTTTGTGTTCTCGCCGAGGAGTGGTTTAGCGGAAGTTCGCGATCGGACCGAAGAGGGCGTCGATCTGCGGCGCGAGGAACAGGAAGATCACGCTACCGAGACCGAGCACTCCGAGCAGTGCTGCAAGGATCCCACCTACGTTCACCGAGCTGCCCTGCGAGCTGCCCTGCGGGTCCTGCTTCGCGCCGCCGACTGTGACCGGCATTGATACATCGGTGCCCGCGTCGGTGGTGATCTGCAGCGTCTGCTCACCGTTCACACCTGCAGGCAGGTCGATGGTGACGGTGGCACGCCCCTGCTCGCCGAGGCCATTGTCTGCATCGGTGACGGCGTTGTCGACGTCCGCGGTTGCAGTTGCCTCACCGATCTTCACGGTCACTTTCTCTGCCTTCGGCTCGCCCTCGGAAGAGTAGCTCAGGGAGGTCAGCTGGATCTGGTTCGCACCCGGTTTCAGGCCGCCCTCCGGCAGCACCACGCCGACGTCCTTCTGGCCCTCGCGGACCTTCGCCTCGCCGCTGCCGAGGTAGTCGATGAATGCCTGCAGGTCGTTGTAGCCGACATCGTTGCGGTTCTTCACCTTGGTTTCGTCGATGAAGTCATCGCCGCCCTCGAGCAGGAAGGAGGATGCCGCTACGGTGTAGTCCTTCTCCAGATCAAGGTTTTCGCCGTTGATGGTGATGTTGAGAATGCGCTCGCCGCGCGGTGCCTGGGGGTTGTAGGTGTACGACACGTTGTCGGACAGACCCATATCCAGACGCGGGCGGCCGGAGGATGCCGCAGCTTCATCGCTCTGCCACTGGTTCTCCAGCATCTCCTTGACGGTCGCACCAGACAGGGTGGCCAACGAAATGTCGTTGCCGAACGGCTGAACAGTGAACGCATCCTGGTAGGTCACGTCGCCGGCGGCCAGGTCGGCGCGAACGCCGCCAGCGTTCATGATGCCAAAGTCGATGTCCTGGTTGAGAAACTTCGACAGCGCTGCGACTGCCGACTGCGCAATCATGTTGTTCGCAGTGGACTCGCTGCCGCGGTTCGAGCCCGGCTCGCCGCCCGGGTTGGAGCCGCGCTTGAAGTCGGCATCGATCTTGGCGACCACCGCGGCACCGAGGACGTCAGCCTCCTTCTTCGCATCGTCGACGATCGCTGCGACCTTCTCATCCGGCTTGATGTCGAGAGCAACCAGGCTCGTCGCGTCATGCTGCGCAACGGAGTTGATGCTGAACTCGCCGGTGGACTTGTTGTAGGAGAAATCCAGGTCGGTTACGGTCTTGCCGTACTCCCACGACTGCGCGTAAGGAACAGCTGCTTCAGTGTCCAGGGCGAGCACGTGAGTGTCTCCGCCGAACAGGAAGTCAACGTATTGCTTGTCCAGCTTCGGCGCGCGCTCTGCAGCGTCGTCGTGGATGAGCGCGATGACTACGTCCGCTTGCTTGTTGTCCTTGAGCTTCTTTGCCTCAGTGTTGACCCACTCAGCCGAATCCTTGATGTCAACATCGGCGACGTTCGCCGGGTTCGACTTGGCCACCGTCAGGTTCGAGGTGGTGCCAATCAGCGCGACTTTTACTCCCTCAACCTCAACGATTTCGTACGGCTTGACGTCGCGCTCGCCGTTGTCCTTGCGGAAGATGTTCGCACCGAGCTGCTTGTCATTGGTGCCCGGGTTAATGCGTTCGATGAGGTCCTTGTAGCCCTCGTCGAACTCGTGATTACCGACGGCAGTGCCGTGGGTACCGATGGCGTTCACGAACTCCATCGTGTGCTTGTCTTCAGAAATCGCAGACACGAATGCGGAGCCACCCTGGTTGTCACCGGAGGTGGTGACAACCGTATTCGGGTTCTCCTTGCGGATGTAGTTGATGATGCCCGCGACGTTCGCCGCGCCCATCTCATCACCCTTCTTCGGGGTGACGGCCTTGGTTTCCTTGTTCTTGGTGAGGTTTGCCTCGAGACGACCATGGAAGTCGGTGATGTTGGCAACGCGAATGTTGACGACATTGCCGTTTTCATCGGCGGCTGCGACAGTGGTGCCCGAAAGCACCAGAGCGGTGGTAGCGGTTGCGGCAATGAGGCTGCCCGCACGACGGAAGTTGAACACGTGAAGCTCCTAGTGAGGTGGAAGAAAGTTCATCTGTCTTTGTATCCACAATCACGCCAGTGCGCAGGCCATTACTAGGCGATCCACAGCTTACGCTGGTTCGCTAACCTGCCATCCACCAAGAATTCACTTGACCGTAACTGAGCGTTTGATCGGGATTCACCTCAAAGGGGTGGCACCAGCTAGGACATCACTCGGTAGATATCGAAAACGCCTTCCACGTTACGAATTTGGTTCATGATTTGGCCGAGTTGCTTCGTGTCCGACACTTCCAAAGTCACGCGCACTGTGGCGATTCGGTCCTCGCTTGCGTGCGACGAAAGCGAGATAATCGGAAGCTTCTGTTCGGCGAGAACGCTGGTCATCTCGGCCAGCAACCCGTTTCGATCCAGTGCCTCCACCTCCAAGGTTGCGATCGAGGCGCTACCTGCACCCGAGGCGTTGGCCCAGGCGACGTCGATAAGCCTCTCGGGCTCCTCTTTGAGCTTGGTCGCATTGGTGCAATCCGCACGGTGCACCGACACTCCCCCGCCTCGGGTAACAAAACCAAAGATCTCATCACCCGGCACTGGCTGGCAGCACTTGGCAAGTTTGGCCATGACGTCGGGGCTTCCCTGGACGAGGATGCCTGGGCCGTCGTGACGCGATGCCTGGTGCACAAGATCCGCGATGGGCGTGCGCGCTGCGAGTGCCGCCACCGCGTCGTCTTCGTTGCCGAACATTTCGACGAGCAGCTTGCTGACGTGCTGCGCGGAGACGTTGCCGGCGCCGATCGCGGTATAGAGCGCATCGACGTCCGGGTAGTGGAGCTGGGTGGCCACCCGGCGCATCGATTCCGCCGTGAAGAGACGGTGCATCGGCAGCCCGCCGCGCTGCACCTCAGCAGCGAGTGCGTCGCGACCAGCCTCAAGATGCTCTTCGCGGCGCTCCTTGGCAAACCACTGACGGATCTTGGACTTCGCGCGAGGCGAGACGACGAATTCCTGCCAATCGCGAGACGGGCCGGCATTTTGATCTTTCGAGGTGAAAATTTCGACTCGGTCGCCGGACTTGAGCTCAGATTCAAGCGCGACGAGCCTACCGTTGACCTTCGCACCAATGCATCGGTGCCCCACTTCGGTATGCACCGTGTAGGCGAAGTCCACAGGGGTGGACCCTGCGGGCAGGTTCACAACATCGCCCTTCGGGGTGAAGACGAAGATCTGCTGGCTCGTGAGGTCGTAGCGCAGCGAGTCGAGGAACTCGTTGGGGTCCGCAGCCTCCTTTTGCCAATCAAGCAGCTGCCGCATCCAGGCCATCTGATCGACCTCGGCCTGGTCACCCTTATGGGAACCCTTAGTCTCCTTGTAACGCCAGTGGGCAGCAACGCCGTATTCAGCGTTGTAGTGCATCTCGTGCGTGCGCACCTGCACTTCGAGGGGTCGGCCGGTATCCGTCATCACCGTTGTGTGCAGCGACTGGTACACACCGAAGCGCGGGTTGGACACGTAGTCTTTGAAGCGCCCCGGCATCGGAGAGTAGAGCGCGTGCACCACACCGATAGCGGCATAGCAATCGTGCACAGTGTCGACGAGGACGCGGATGCCAACCAGGTCGAAGATCTCGTTGAAGTCATGGCCACGAACCACCATCTTCTGGTAGATCGACCAGTAGTGCTTCGGCCGACCCATAACTTCCGCATTGATGCCGTTCGCGCGCAGCTCGGCTTGCAGCTGGGTGGTGATCTCGTTGAGCGCCCGATCCCTGGACGGGGCCCGGTCTGCAACGAGACGGACGATCTCCTCGTACTTCTTCGGGTAGAGGATCGCGAATGCGAGGTCTTCTAACTCCCACTTCACACTTGCCATGCCGAGGCGGTGCGCAAGCGGCGCGATGACATCGAGCGTTTCCCGCGCCTTTTTCGCCTGCTTTTCGGGCGGAAGGAAACGCATTGTGCGCATGTTGTGCAGACGGTCCGCCACCTTGATCACCAGCACACGCGGGTCTTCCGACATGGCCACGATCATCTTGCGAATGGTCTCCGCCTCCGCGGCTGCGCCAAGGGCGACCTTATCCAGCTTGGTCACGCCATCGACTAGGCGCGCCACCTCGGGTCCGAACTCTTCGGTGAGTTGCTCGAGGCTGTACTCGGTATCCTCGACAGTGTCGTGCAAAAGCGCCGCGACCAACGTCGTTGTGTCCATGCCAAGTTCGCCGCAAATGGTCGACACCGCGAGCGGGTGCGTGATGTATGGGTCCCCCGACTTGCGGTACACGCCGTCATGCAGGCGCTCCGCAGTCGCATAGGCGCGGTTTAGCTGTTCCGCATCGGCTTTCGGGTGGTATCGGCGGTGAATCGACAGCAGCGGGTCGAGCACCGGATTAGTTTTCGCGCGCCCGCCTCCCGTCAGGGATCGGGCAAGGCGTGCGGAGACGCTGCGCACGCTCGGCCCTGACCGTTTGGCTGGTTTGTCGTGCGTCACCGCGGGCCTCCGATCAAGCGTGATAATTCAGCGCGTAGAAACAGTAATACTACTGTGCCCCCGCGGGTTACTGGTCGAGCACCCTGAGCTTGCCGTCGGCAAGCTTCTCGCGGCCTCCCAGACCCTCGACCTCCAGCACCACGACGTAACCCGAGACGATCCCGCCTGCACGCTCGATCAAGTCAGTGGCGGCCACGAGGGTGCCACCGGTGGCAAGCACGTCATCGACAAGCACGACTCGCTTGCCCGCGAGGTCCATCCCATTGGCCGGAATCTCTAGCGCCGCGGTGCTGTATTCGGTGGTGTACTCCTGCGTGATCACCGGCGGCGGCAACTTCCCCTGCTTACGGATGGCCAAGATACCCAGCCCCATCTCGTAAGCGACAGCGGAGCCCAGAAGGAACCCGCGTGCATCAAGGCCGCCGATCACATCCGCACCGAGTTCCTCGCTCACCCGAGCCATCTCGGCGACTACGACGTGGAGCGCGTCCGGATCTGCAAGCACCGGGGTGAGGTCTTCAAACAGCACTCCTTCTTCGGGGAAGTCCGGCACTCGCCGAATCTTTTGCTGCAAAGCCTGTTTTGCAGAGGAGTATTTTGGCTCGTTCAGTGGCATGGCAGTGGCATCCTTTGCAGGAGATTGAGAATTACTTGGAGTCAGCGGATTCTTCGGGCGCTTCCGCGCTTGGGGTGAGATACCAACGGTTCATGTTCCAGCCGATGCCAGACAAGCCCGTATACGGCACTACGTTACTCACGTTCCGATCTATCGCGAACGTTGCCGGTTGCGCCGACAGCGGCAGCGACGGCAGCTCCTGCCACAGCGTTTTCTCCTGTTCTCGCAGCAGCCCAATCTCCTGGCTCCGGTTCGTGGAAGCCGGGTATTCACGCATTGGATTGATCGGGTGGAGGAACACGTCGACTTCACCCTCGGTCCAGACTTCCTGGCCCCATTCCCCGTACTCGATTCGGGGCAGATCAGCCAGGGTCTTACCGCCACCAGTGACGTCGATAATGGTGATTCCTGCCGGCTCACACGACTGCCGAATGGATTCGACCATGGCCGCGTGGCGTTCATTCGGGTACGCGTATGCGATGCGCACTTCCATGCCCGTAAGCGCACTGGCGCGGGAGATGTCCAAGTTGAGGTTCGGCTCAGCCTCACCCATCAGACGTTTCGCCATCGGATCGCCGTGCGGCACGATGTGCAGAGGCGTGACGGGAACTTCGATGCCAGAAACGGCCGACGATGCCTCAGCAACGCGGCGCGGATCCACGCACTTCGACAGCGCTCCCCGGTTCTCCGGAGACGACCACGTGCCCACCTCGGGGAACGTGAGGGTCTCCGTCAGTTCCCCGATGACGGTTTCCACGGTGAGGCGGTTGATCTCCGCATTCGGGTCGTACCAATCCGGCGTGATGTCGCGCAGGTCGCCCACGATGAGCCCACCACCTTCGGCCAGCCGGGCCGAGTCCGCAGAACCCGGCCACACAACCAGCTCCGGCTCCTGTGGCGCGTCACCATAGTAGAAGTCGTTCGCACGCAGCGTAACTTCGCCCTGCTCCCCCACCTTCGCAACCGTGTAAGGTCCGAACGACACCTGGAGTTCAGGGTTGAAGTTTCGCAGGTCGAACCCTTGTCTCCAGACCTCAGCGATGGGCTGGAGGTCGGACACATTCTCCGAAAGCAGGTCTTGGTGCAGGTCATCAAGGGGAACTTGCAATTGCTTAGCGACGGCATGCGCTGGTAGCACAGTGCCCGCCTCGAACAGACCACGCCACCGCGCACCCTTTCCTTCCTTGAAGATCAGGGTGAATTCCTTGCTCCCGGGAGCGCACGTGAGCTTAGCGGTGTCATCGAAGAGAGGCATGTGGGAGCCGAAGATCTCCGGGTTGGTGCCTGCAGTAAACGCGAGCAGGTAGTCCGAGCAGGTCACAGGGGTTCCGTCAGAAAACACCGCCCTGTCGGACAAGGTGTAGTTGACGCGACGAACCGGCCCCGGGATTTCTTGCATCCGGACCAGGTCGGTGTTTGGGATCATCTGCCCCTGTGGGCCAGGCACGTACACACCGGGATAAAGGCTGCCGGAGAGGGCTTGCGCCATTGTGGAGGCGCCTTCCAGCGAACCGGCGTTCGTCGTTCGCAGCTCGTCCGCGACCTGATAGCCGAAAGCAAGGTGAGTTCCTTCCGGCTTCTCCGAGTTTTCAGTTTGCGCGCATGACGCCACGAATGCGACCGCGGCAGCGGCAAGCGCCGCAGTGGTTCGCTTCATGCGAAGCGACCTGGTGTGACGGGTCACGCAATCACGCTCCTTACCGCGCGTTCGGCCTCCACGTAGCGGTGCCGGTGCCCTCGCGGGGTGCAATCTCATCAGTGGAATCAACGACGTGGTACGCCGCCGGGGCGGTGACAGTGCGCTTCGTTGCCGCAGCGTTGTATTCGCCGTCAGTGTCGTCAGCGTCGCTCAGCCCGCTTGCCTCACCTTCCCGGTAAGCGGCAACTTGCTCATTGTGCGCCCGGTATTTCTTCTGACGCTCGACCAAGCTAACCAGCAGCGGTGTCGCCAAAAACAGCGAGGAGAAAATACCCTCAATCACACCGATGAGCTGAATCAACGCGAGGTCGCGCAACGTACCGACACCGAGCATCCACACGGCGACGATCATCAACGCGATGATCGGCAGCGCCGAAATCACCGAGGTCGAAATAGAACGCATCACCGTCTGGTTCAACGCCAGGTTCGCTTCCTCGGCGTAGGTGGAGCGGCGCGATTCTAGGACTCCCGACGTGTTCTCCTTCACCTTGTCGAACACAATGACAGTGTCGTAGATGGAGAAGGTCAGCACCGTGAGCAAACCGATGATCATCGCCGGGGTGACTTCAAGGCCGAACAGGGCGTAGATGCCCATAATTACGACACCATCCACCAACAGCGCAACCATCGCGGCAACTGCCATCTCACGCTGCAGGCGCAGGGCCACATACACCGCAGCGGCTACGAGGAAGGCGAGCATCGCAAGCAGCATGCGCTGCGTAATGGTGTCGCCCCACGACTCGGAAACGGTGGAGTCGCCGATGGCGTCGGGGCTTGGTACGCCATCCTGGTCAAGCGGCTGGTGCTTTTCAAAGATCGATTGGCGTGCCTGATCGATCTGCTCCTGGGTGAGGTGCTCAGAGTTGATCTCCAGGGTGCGGGAATCCCCGGCGCCCACGATCTGGGTCAGCTCGGGAGTGACCCCGGTTGCGTCAACGAAGGTGTCTTCGACTTCTTCGGCGACGAGGTCGCCGGCCGGCATCGTCATCTTGGTGCCGCCCTCGAAGTCGATACCGAGGTTGAAGCCCCGTAGCAGCATGGCCACGATGGAGATTGCGATCAGCGCAAGCGTGATCATGTACCAGAGCTTGCGGCGTCCGACGAAGTCGATGGCGCCTTCTCGGGTGTAGATGCGCTCCCAACCACGCACGTCACCCGCGGCGTCGTCGGAAGTCACCGGGGCAGTTGGAGCAGAAATCTTCGTGCTCGACATGGTTCTACTTCTCCTCCTTCGTGTCCGCAGTAGCGGGCACGCTCGGCGACGTCACGGTGCGTTTGGTCGAACCGGAAGTGGAAACGGCGGTGTAGCCTGCTTCGGCACCTGAGTCGGTAGCAACATCATCGCGGACAGGCGCCGGCGCCGCAGATCGGGTGGAACGTCGGTTTCGGTCACCCACAGCAAATGCCTTTGCCATGCCATTGGCCGACGGCTTGGACCAGATGCCGTTGCGCGATGCCAGCACCAGCAGCGGAGCTGTGATCAGGAACGTCACCAGCAGGTCGAAGACGGTGGTCAGGCCCATGGTGAAGGCGAAGCCCTTCACATCGCCGACGGCGAGGAAGTAAATGATCACCGCACCGATAAGCGTCACCATGTTGCCGGTCACGATCGTGTCTTTCGCACGGTCCCAACCGGATGCGGTGGCGGAGCGGAAGGTCTTGCCCTTGCGCACCTCGTCCTTGATGCGCTCGTAGATGACAACGAAGGAGTCGGCGGTGGTACCAATACCAATGACCAGACCGGCGATGCCGGACAGATCCAGAGAGTAACCGATCCAGCGACCGAGCAGCACCAGGGAGCCGTAGACCAGCAGGCCCGCAGCGAACAGGGTGAACAGCGAGATCAGGCCAAAGAGCCGGTAGTAGGCGAAGACGAAGATTGCCACGAGCAGCAGGCCGACCAGGCCGGCATAGATGCCTGCCTGCAGCGACGCGAGACCCAGTGACGGTGGAACCGTGATCGCGGTACCACCCGGCTCGCCGTTCTCACCGGCGAACGACAGCGGCAGCGCGCCGTAGCGCAGGTTGTTCGCCAACGCCTCGGCCTCTTCTTGGGTGAACTGGCCGGTGATGGACGTTGCCGAACCAACCGGGGTCGCGCCCTGGATCACAGGCGCCGAGATGACCTGCGAGTCCAGCGTGATCGCGATCTGCTGGCCAATCATCGAGCTGGTCAGTGCAGCCCACGTCTGGGAACCGTTGTGCTCGCCGTTCTGGCTGAACGCGAAGCTGATTTCCATCTGGCTGGTTTGCAGGTTCGGGCCACCGGTGATCGGCCGGCCCGTGTCAATCTGCTGGCCGGTCAGGCGCGGGCCCTCCGGGTCTTCGACGCCAGCGAGCAACGGCACCTCGTCGAGAAGCAGTGTCTGGCCGGTGGAGGGATCGCAGGCTACGAGCGGCAACGCCTCGTTGTCGGTGCCAGCGAGTGGATCGGTCGGCTGGTCCAGGCAGCGCTCTCCGAGCAGCACGAAGGAGGCGAATTGCTGGGTGGGATCCGTCGACTGGCGGGTCTCTCGCAGCATGTCGGTAGCGTCCTTGCGGCGCTCGGAAGCCTCGACCGGGCCGTTCGGTTCAGGCAGCGGCGATGCCGTTACCTTCGGCGCGTCCACCTCGGGTGCCGCATCGCTTTCAGCCTCGGCTCCCTCAGCAGCCTCGCCCTCAGCAGCCTCGCCCTCGGCACCTTCAGCACCCTCAGCGTTCTTCTGCGCTTCCTCTTGCTGGGCCTGCATCTCGAAGACCTGGTCAATCGCGGTCTGCGCCTGCTCCTGCGTCAAAACGCCGTGCTCCACCCAGGAGTTCGCGGTGTTCAGGATGACCTCGTCCAGCTTTTCGAAGTCCGGCGTCGGCAGGTTCAGCACGGGGCGGAACAGCAACTGCGAAGTCTGGCCGATGTTGCGGATCTCAGAGGTGTCGTCGCCGGCAGCAGTAATCACCAGCGTGTTGCCGTCGACCACCACGGAAGCGCCGGAGACACCCATGCCGTTCACACGGTTCTCCAGGATGTTGCGCGCGTCTTCGAGCTGCTCCCGAGTCGGCTCCGCCCCCTGCGGGACCAGGGTCACGCGGGTACCACCTTGCAGGTCAATGCCCAGCTTGGGGGACGCTGTGCGGTCCCCGGTAAAGAATACGAGCGAATAGACGCCAATAACTATGAGCGCGAAAAGCGCCATAGCCCGCACCGGCCATCGGCGCGACGCTTCGCTGGATCGCCGAGTGCTTCTTGACACTGAGCTTTCTCCTTGAACTTGCGAACAGAATCACTGAATCTCTGCACCCCACCGCACACGCAGGCGGCACGATCGGGGCATGCACATCGGAACATGCTACGGCATGGGTCCGAAAAGTCTTAAGCCCGGCCACCGTGTCCGGCAAGCTCGGGCCATTGCTTATCGACGGTTGCGCCGTACCCCCTACTGCTTAAGACTCGACCTTCTTCATTACCCCGCCAGCGTCCATCGTGACTACCACGCCGGGCGCAATCTCCACTTCAAGCGCTTCACCCGTGTTAGCCACCACGGTGCCGTGCAGCCCCGCGACGGAAACAATGCGATCGCCGGCTTGTATCGACGCCTGCATTTGGCTGACCTCTTGCGCGCGCTTGCGCTGGCTGCGCATGAGCAGCATCGGCGGGACGAGGAAGAGCAGCAGGATGACAAGAAGCGGCAGAGCTTCCATCACAGTTCCTTTCAGTTCGCGAACAATTCGATCTGGCCAGGGGCATCCGGCGGCGGGGTCATACCCAGGTGGTGCCACGCTGCGGCGGTGGCGACGCGACCGCGCCCGGTGCGCGACATGAGCCCCGCGCGCACGAGGTAGGGCTCGCAGACCTCCTCGACGGTGGCGGGCTCCTCCCCGACCGCAATGGCCAACGTGTTCACGCCCACGGGGCCGCCCCCGTGCCCCCGGATCAGCGAATCCAGCACCGCCCGGTCCAAGCGGTCAAGGCCCAGTTCATCGACGTCAAATACGGCAAGCGCTGCGCGGGCCGAGTTCAGATCCACGTGCCCGTCGCCATTCACATCGGCCCAGTCACGCACGCGCCGCAGCAGGCGGTTGGCAATTCGCGGTGTGCCGCGAGAGCGCGACGCGATCTCCACCGCTGCGTCGTCGTCAATATTCACGCCGAGGATCGTCGCCGCACGCATGACCACCTTGGTCAGGTCATCGGTGTCGTAGAACTCCATCTGCGCGGTGAACCCGAAGCGGTCGCGCAGTGGGCCCGTAAGCATGCCGGCACGGGTTGTCGCTCCCACAAGCGTGAACGGCGGGATCTCCAGTGGGATTGAGGTGGCGCCGGGGCCTTTACCCACAATCACGTCGATGCGGAAATCCTCCATCGCCATGTAGAGCATCTCCTCGGCCGGACGCGCGATACGGTGGATCTCATCGATGAACAGCACGTCGCCTTCCATCAAGTTCGACAACATCGCGGCCAGATCACCCGCGCGCTCCAGCGCGGGACCCGAGGTCATCCGCAGCGAGGTGCCAAGCTCTTGAGCAATGATCATCGCCATGGTGGTCTTACCTAATCCGGGCGGGCCAGAAAGCAAGATGTGATCGGGCGTGACACCGCGACGCTTCGCGCCTGTGAGCACCAGTCCAAGCTGCTCGCGTACTTTAGGCTGCCCGATGAACTCGGTGAGCGACTTCGGCCGTAGCGTCTTCTCCACGTCGCGCTCGTCCGGTTGCGCTTCGACGCTGACCACGGAGTCGTCGTCAAGGGAAAAGCCCTCAGGGAGCGCAAACTCGGTCTTTTCAACATCCGACATGAGCCCGAGCCTACTTCTTGCCCAGCTGCGTCAACGCCGCGCGAAGCAGCGTCGAGGTGGCCTCGTCGGGGTTTTCCGCAGCAAGCTTATCGACGACCGGGCGCGCCACCTTCTCACCGAATCCGAGCCCAACCAGCGCCTCGACAACCTGCTCGGCCGCGTACGACGATCCGGACGGAGCTGAGGGCGCATTCGCGGCTGTGTCGGTGGAGACTACGTACAGGCCTTCAAGTTTGTCTTTGAGCTCGAGGACGATGCGGTCGGCCATCTTCTTGCCCACACCCGGGATCGACTGCACTGCCTTCGAGTCCGAGGCGGAGATCCGCGCGGCGAGCTCACCCGGCTCGAACACGGTGAGTGCGGCGAGCGCAAGCTTCGGGCCGAGCCCGGTGACGGTTTGGAGTTTATGGAACATGGTGCGCTCATCAGCATCGGCGAACCCGTAGAGGGTCACGCCGTCATCCTTGACCACCATGGAAGTGAGCACCCGCCGGGTTTCGCCGCGAGTGAGGCGCCCCAGGGTCGGTGGGGTGGCAAGGAAGCGATAACCGACACCCGCACATTCAATTACCGCGTGGTCGAGGCCGATGGATAGCACTTCGCCGTTGAGGGAGTCAATCATGCTGTGGCGGTCCTTTCGTGAGCGCGGCTGGTGCGCGCGATCAGCGGGGCGCGCCAGCAGTGGCACACCGCAATCGCGAGGGCGTCGGCAGCGTCGGCCGGTTTCGGCGGCTCGCTGAGACCGAGAATGCGGGTGATCATGTTGGTCATCTGCTTCTTGTCCGCGCGCCCGTTGCCGGAGATTGCCTTCTTCACCTCGGACGGGGTGTATTGGTACACCGGGATGTCGCGCTCTGCGGCGGCGAGCACCATTACGCCGACGGCGTGGGCGGTGTGCATCACGGTAGAGACGTTGCCGCGTTCGAAGATGCGCTCCATGGCGACCATATCCGGACGGTACTCATCCATCCAATCCCCGACGGCGGCCGAGAGCCGCAGGAGACGCTCGGGCAGCTCCGCGGTGGAGGGAGTGCGCACCACGCCCACAGCCACCGGCAGGATCTGACGGCCGCGGCCCGCCTGCACCACGGACAGGCCGCAGCGAGTCAGCCCCGGGTCGATGCCCATGACGCGGAGCCCTTCAAGAGTAGTCACACACATGTTCTACCACAGGGGTCCCACACGCCCGGACGGCGCGCCAGCCAGGAGGCGCGGTGAGCGGTGCGTCTAGTCGTCGAGCTGGTCGGCGACCTCGTCGGAGATGTTCATGTTGGTGTAGACGTTCTGCACGTCGTCAGACTCTTCAAGCGCGTCGATAAGGCGCATCATCTTCTTCGCGCCCTCGACATCGAGCTCAACTTCTACGTCTGCGCGGAACTCCTGCTCGGAGTCCTCTACCTCGATGTTCTCTGCTGCGAGGGCCTCTTTGACCGCAGCGAGGTCAGTCGGCTGGCAGATGATTTCGAACTCTTCGCCGAGGTCGTTGACCTCCTCTGCACCGGCATCGAGCACAGCCATCAGTACATCGTCCTCGCTCAGCTCGCCCTTTTGGATCGTGACAACGCCGGTGCGCTCGAACATGTAGCCGACGGAGCCGGACTCGCCGAGGTTGCCGCCGTTCTTGGTCATGGCGGTGCGCACCTCGGTTGCGGCGCGGTTGCGGTTGTCAGTCAGGCACTCGATGAGGACGGCAACACCGTTCGTGCCGTAGCCCTCATACATCACGGTCTCCCAGTTGGAGCCGCCAGCGATTTCACCGGAGCCGCGCTTGCGGGCGCGCTCGATGTTATCGCCCGGCACCGAGGCCTTCTTGGCCTTCTTGATCATGTCGTCCAAGGTCGGGTTACCAGCCGGATCGCCGCCACCGGTGCGGGCAGCCACCTCAATATCCTTGATCAGCTTTGCCCACAGTTTGGAACGCTTCGCGTCGTTCGCGGCCTTCTTGTGCTTGGTAGTAGCCCACTTTGAGTGGCCAGCCATCTCGCACCCCTCTTCCCAGTTGAACGTATATCGCCGTGCGATTCTTCTGAATTCTGTGTAGCGAGTATACGCGGGGCGCTACGAGCGCCGAACCGGCACCTGGGTCTCCCCCGCCTGCAACTCGCGGGTCAAGCCCTCTTGCGCTACGAAGGCTAGGAGGTTGCCCGAGGCGTCGAAAATCTGCCCCTGGGCAAGCGCCCGCCCAGACGCGGCCGACGGCGAGGACTGGTGGTAGAGCAGCCACTCGTTGACTCGCACAGGCCGGAAGAACCAGACAGCGTGGTCCAAGGATGCGAGCTGTGCCTTGTAGCCAGGATGGGCAGCCAGCGCAGAAAACAACAGCGTCATGTCGGACATGTATGTAAGCGCGCAGGCGTGAAACGCATCCTGATCAGGCAGGTCGTACTTGTATTTGAACCAGAGTGAGCGCCCGCTGACCGTGCTCGCGTCGTTCGGAGTCGGGCCATCAGAGGCAATACGGATATCCCACTCGCGGTAGTCCCTCTCCGCTCCGGGAACTCCGCTCGGAATCGAGCTTGGCACCTGCAACGTCTCCGGCGCGGGCACATCTGGCATGGGATTGGCGTGCTCCGGGCCGGAGTCTCCTGTGTGGTGAAAACTGGCGATCATGGAATAGCACAGCGTATCTCCCTGCCACGCCTCTACCCGACGCGTGCTGAAGCTACGGCCGTCTTTGAGCCGCGTCACCGTGTACGTGGTGTCCTCATCCGCCACGCCTGGGCGCAGGAAATAGCTGTGCAGCGAGTGCACCTGCTTGTCGTCCTCGACGGTGGCGGTGGCAGCGCTGATTGCCTGGCCAGCAATGTGTCCGCCGAACGTGCGCGCGAACACGTCGCTGTCCATGGCGGGGCCGCGAAACGTGTCCTCCCCCATCGGTTCCAGGTCCAGCACGCGGCGCAGCTCAAGTGATTCGTGCATAGATGCTCAATCTACCAACGGACAAGCGACTGCACGCGTCTATTCGCCTGCCAGCGACAGCTGCCCGAGCGCCGCGTACTCCGGCAGCGCGGCAGTGCCGCCGAGGCGCAGCGTGCGCACCGCCGGCACGAGGCGAAGTGCGCGAGTATCAGCCACCGCGTCGTTGTAAAACCGCAGGGCAAGCATCACTCGGGTGTCGGCGTCCTTGAGCGCCTGGCGCACCCCCTCCGTCACCCCTTCCGCGCTAGCCATCCAGCCCACCAGGGCCTCGTTCAGCTGATGCTCCTTTTCCAACCGGGACCACAGATCACGCGGGCTCAACCGCACTTCCTCCGTGGCGTCAGCTTGCTCGGCAAGTTCGGGCACGGTTGCGGCGATGACCGCGCAGCGACGATCCAGCGCGGCTTGCAGCGCGTCGCGGGAACGGTCGAGGCGGATATGCAGCCGGTCAAGGCGCTTTGCAGTCGATATCGCCCACGCAACCAGCAGCGTGACCGCTACCGCCAGCAGCACCAGGACCAGAGTCGTCACGCTCACCTTCCCAACCCCACCTTCTCACCGGTGGCAACCGCCTCGTAGACCGCCATGACCTGGTCCGCCACCCGCGACCAGTCGAATTCCCGCGCCCGGGCAGTGCCGGCATCAATAAGGGCATTGCGTTTGGCTGGGTCGTCGATAAGCATTTGCAAGCTGGCGGCGAGAGCATCACTGTCTCCCACTTCAAAGAGCACACCCGCCGGGGTTTCGGACTCGGAGTCGCACACCGCGGCGAAGGCTTCGATATTGCTAGCCACCACCGCGCAACCCGCCGCCATGGCCTCCACGAGGACAATGCCGAAGGACTCCCCGCCCAAGTTCGGGGCCACGTAAATGTCGGCCCGCCCCAAAATCCGCGCCTTTTCCGTCTCGCTCACCTGCCCCGCAAAACGCACACCAGGCGCACTGCGCGCCCGCCCACCGCCAACCACAGTCACTCGCGCAGGTCGCGACAGCTTATCGACGGCTTCGAGCAACACGCCCAGCCCTTTTCGCGGCTCATCCCTGCGCCCGAGGAAGACGATCTCAACTTCGGTCGAGTAATTACGCGGACCGCGCGCCGCGGTGAAGCGTGCGGTGTCGATGCCGTTCGGAATCACGATCGGGTCAGTGCCCACCTGTTCCACCTGCCAGCGGCGTGCAAGCTCGGAGACCGCGATACCGGCCTGGATCTTCTCCAAGTTGCCGCGCAGCGCCGGCAGCGCGAGTTGCAGCACCACCGACGCGGTTGCGGAGGTGTGGTACGTGGCCACGATCGGACCCTGGGCGCAGCGCAACGCAGCGAGCGAGAAGCTGGTCGCGTTCGGCTCGTGCACGTGCAGCACATCGAAGTCGCCGCTCATGATGAATTCGCGGGTGTAGCGCGTGACATGCGGCCCGGCCGCAATTCGGGCGATCGACCCGTTGAACGGCACTGGCAGCGACGCACCGCCACGGGTGACGTAATCCGGTAGATCCACGTTGGCATCGGCCGGCCCAAGCACACCCACGGAGTGGCCGCGCGCGGTGAACACCGCCGCGAGGTCAAGAATGTGGGCTTGCACTCCACCTGGGGCGTCGAAGGAGTACGGGCACACCATGCCGATACGCATGTAGGAGCCCCTTATCCCGCGGCGTCACCCGAGGCCGGGCCCGCATTTCCCGTGCCACCGGTCCGGCGTTTGCGTTTCCGGCGGTCGGCTGGCCACAGGGGTTGGAGCATGTGCCAGTCCGCGGGGTGCGCCGCGATGTTAACGGCGAACTGATCCGCAATGTGCTGCGTTGTCTCCTCCAGGTCGGTCACCTCGGTGGGCGGGTTGACGGTGATACCCCAGCCTGGACCGCGCACATCCTCGGTGAACCAGGTGTGCACCACCAACAGTTCTGCGCCGGTGTCCATGGCGAGTTTGGCCGGCCCAGCTGGGAACGTTGTTTCTTCGCCGAAGAACGTCACCGGCACGCCGTGGCCGCCGAAGTCTCGTTCACCGAGCAGGCACACGATGCCGTTGCTTTTCAGCACCTCTTTGAGACGGGCGTACGGGGGTGTCTCGCTTCCGCTGAGCGCCAGTACTTCAAACCCGAGGGATTCGCGGTAATCCACGAAGGCATCGAAGAGTACCTCCGGTTTGAGCCGCTCCGCTACAGTGGCGAAGCTGGCGTAGTTTTTCACCAACCAGAGGCCGGCGAAATCCCAGTTTCCGGTGTGCGGCAGGGTGAGAATGACGCCGTTGCCCTTCGCCAAGGCCGCCTCGAGGTGCTCCCGGCCCTCGACCCCTTCGGTGAAGCGGGCGAGCGCCTTCTCGTCCTGGGCGATACGCGGTAACCGAAACGCTTCGAGCCAATAGCGCGCGTAGGAACGCATCGAGTCTCGCACCAGCTCACGCGTGACGTTTTCGGCACCCACAACCCGCGTGAGGTTGCGGCGCAGCATCTCCATACCAGTCCCATTGCCGGACACGCGGTCCGCCGCGCGGCGAAACAGCGGCGCGGTGACGGCGGGCGGCAGCGACCCAATGACCTTCCAACCGGCGATGTAGCCGAACGCGACAAGCGTGTCTTTCATTGTGCTACGCCCCCGGCGGCGGAGCGAGCTGCGCGTTCGCCCGCGGGTCGCGCGCCGCATAAGCCAGGCGCTGAACCACCGTGATCACCGAGCCCACCAGCAGCAACCAGATGGCCACCTCCACCGCGTGCGGCACCCCGAAGCCCTCCAGCCCCAGTCCAACCAGCGCGATGATGAGCCGCTCGGGGCGCTCCACCAGACCGCCCACGATCTTCAGCCCACCCGCCTCGCCGCGGGCTTTGATGTAGCTAATCGCCTGCGACAGCACGAGCACCACCAGGCACGCTGCGACATGTACACCAGCAGCGTGGTCGACGTAGACCATCCAGATCACGATGGCGCCGAACAGCGCGCCGTCGGTCAACCGGTCGCAGCTCGCGTCCAGCGTCGCCCCGTACGCGGTCCCGCCGCCGCGGAGGCGTGCCATCGTCCCATCCACCATGTCGAACGCGGAGAAGATGCCGATCAAAATCGCCGCGGCCACCAGCCAGTCCGCCGGAATGAGCACCACTGCGAGCAGGATTGAGACCGCCGTGCCGATCAGCGTGGTCACGTTCGGAGTCAGCCCAGCGCGCAGCAGCGCCCTAGCCACCGGCTCCACGGCTCGCTTCGCGGGTTTGCGCCCGTGCACGCTAAGCATCGTCGCCACCTTTCGCGTCGCGGGTTTGGTGGGTGGCCGCGTCGACTTCGCGCCAGCCGTCGGCAAGCAACGTGCGAGTCTCGCGCAACAGTTGGGGCAAGACTTTTGTGCCGCCGATGACCGTCATAAAGTTCGAGTCCCCCGCCCAGCGCGGCACGACGTGCAAGTGCAGGTGGTCGCTCACCGATCCGCCCGCAGCCTTGCCCAGGTTCAACCCGACGTTGATGGCCTCTGGTCTGGACACGTGCTTGAGCGTGCGCACCGCGTGCTTGGCAAACACGGCCATCTCCGCGGCTTCGGCGTCGGTGAGCTCCTCGAGCTCGGCGACCTTGCGGTACGGCACCACCATCAGGTGCCCGGCGTTGTACGGGTACAGGTTCAGCACCGCGTACACGCTCTGCCCGCGCGCGATGACCAAGCCATCCTCATCGCTCATCGTAGGAATTGCAAGGAACGGGTCGGAGCTTTCTTTGCTTGTCGACGGCATCTTGGCAATGTAGTTGGAGCGATACGGTGCCCAGAGACGCGCAAGACGGTCCTCATCGCCGACACCGGTGTCGACGTAGTCGGTCTTATGCTCGCCGGGAAGCAATGGAGTCCTCGCTCGGCTGCGCATTGTTCTTCTCGGCCACCCAGGTGGTGATCAGTGCGACCGCCTCGTCCACCGGCACCCCGTTGACCTGCGAGCCGTCGAGGAAGCGGAAGCTTACCGCGTTTGCTTCGACGTCGCGTTCGCCAGCGAGCAGCATGAACGGCACCTTGGAGGTGGTGTGGGTGCGGATCTTTTTCTGCATGCGGTCGTCGGAGTGGTCGACTTCTGCGCGGATGCCCTGGGCGCGGAGCTGATCGACTACTCCGTCGAGGTGGTCGGCGAACGCGTCCGCGACGGGGATGCCCACCACCTGGTGCGGGGCGAGCCAGGCCGGGAAGGCGCCGGCGTAGTGCTCGAGCAGCACGCCGAAGAAGCGCTCGATGGAGCCGAAGAGCGCGCGGTGGATCATCACCGGGCGCTGCTTTGTGCCGTCCGGGGAGGTGTACTGGAGGTCGAAGCGCTCCGGCAGGTTGAAGTCGAGCTGCACGGTGGACATCTGCCAGGTACGGCCGATAGCGTCGCGGGCCTGCACCGAAATCTTGGGGCCGTAGAACGCGGCGCCGGCCGGGTCCGGCACCAGCTCAAGGCCCGACTTGGTGGCCACGGATTCCAGGATGTTGGTGGAGCGCTCCCAGATCTCATCGTCGCCGATGTACTTCTCCGGGTCCTTCGTGGACAGCTCGAGGTAGAAGTCGTCGAGGCCGTAGTCCCGGAGCAGCGAAATGATGAACTCGAGCACGCTGGTCAGCTCTTCTTCGAGCTGGTCCTCGGTGCAGTAGATGTGCGCGTCGTCCTGGGTGAAGCCGCGGGCGCGAGTCAGGCCGTGCACCACGCCCGACTTTTCGTAGCGGTAAACGGTTCCGAACTCGAACAGGCGCAGCGGCAGCTCGCGGTAGGAACGCCCGCGCGAATCGAAGATGAGGTTGTGCATCGGGCAGTTCATCGGCTTGACGTAGTAGTCCACCGCCTGCTTGGTCACGTTGCCCTTGTCGTCCACCTCACCGTCGAGCTTCATCGGCGGGAACATGCCGTCGGCGTACCAGTCGAGGTGGCCGGACTTCTGAAACAGCTCGCCCTTGGTCACGTGCGGGGTGTTCACAAAGGCGTAGCCGGCTGCCACATGGCGCTCGCGCGAGTGCTGCTCCATGACCATGCGCACGATGCCGCCGTCCGGGTGGAACACTGGCAGGCCAGAACCGACCTCCTCCGGGAAGGAGAAGAGATCCATCTCGTTGCCCAAGCGGCGGTGGTCACGCTTCTCCGCCTCTTCGAGCATGGTGAGGTACTCGTCGAGCTTTTCTTTCGACTCCCACGCGGTGCCGTAGATGCGCTGCAGTCCGGCGTTGGCCTGGTCACCGCGCCAGTACGCGGCGGACGAGCGGGTCAAGGAAAACGCCGGGATGTACTTGGTGGTCGGCACGTGCGGGCCGCGGCACAGGTCGCTCCACTCCACCTCGTCGGTGCGTGGGTTGACGTTGTCGTAGTGGGTCAGCTCGCCGGCGCCAACCTCGGTCGCCTCGTCCGAGTTCGGATCGACGTTGCCCTTGTCGTTGATCAGTTCGAGCTTGTACGGCTCGTCCTTGAGGTCCTCGGCCGCTTCCTCCACCGAGGCGTAGACGCCGCGCGAGAACTTCTGCCCCTGTTTGATGATCTTCTTCATCCGCTTTTCAAGCGTCTTCAGATCTTCGGGAGTGAACGGCTCGGCGACATCGAAGTCGTAGTAGAAGCCGTCGTTAATCGCAGGACCGATGCCAAGCTTCGTGCCCGGGAACTCCGCCTGGACCGCCTGGGCGAGCACGTGCGCGCAGGAGTGGCGGATGACGGAGCGCCCCAGCTCCGAGTTCGCAGCGATCGGCATGAACGTCGCGGTCTGATCCGGCACGTGGGATAGGTCTTTGAGGTTGCCCTCTCCATCTTGGACCACCACGATCGCCTGCTCGCCCTTGTTAGGCAAGTCCAGTTCCCGCATCGCCGCGCCCACTGGGGTGCCGGCGGGAACCTCGAACGGCTCCAAGGTGAGGATCTGGGAAGCTTCGGTCTCTGCCATGGTCAGCTGCGCTCCTTTGCGCGTCATGGGCACGCGTCATACCTGGACGCGGCCCTGGGTCAGTGCGTTTGCAAAGTCTACCCCGGCGCGTCAGCCTAGACCGACTCAGCGTGAGCCGGAGAGCACCGCTTCGCCCCAGAACGCATCGCCATTGCCGTCGGTGCTCGTCCCCGGCGGCAGCCAGTACACCGCAGAGCCAATGTGGGTGATCCACTCGTTCAACCGGTCAGCTTCATCCAGCCGCTTGAGCACCGGGGTGAACTGCACGTCCGGGTCCTTTTGGTACGCGAAGAAGATCTGGCCGGCGTTGGAAAGCTCTTCCGAACCAGGCTCAGGCGGCAGGTTGTAGTTGTACGGCCGGCGCTTGAACCGTTGCTCGGGGTGGTCGACCGGAGGCATCGCCCGGGCCATGTGCGAGTTGCGGTCGATCACGGGCAAGCCGTAGTCGTCGACTGCCTCCATGTCAGGGTCTGTGAACTCCCCGCCGCCGCTCAACGGCGCGCCGTCGTTAAGCGTGCGCCCCACGGATTCCTCCCGCGAGGCTCGATCGAGCATCTCCCACTCATCGAGGTGCATGGCGATGCGCCGCACCACCATTGAAGTCGAACCGGCGAAGCCTTCCGGCCCGTCGATCCACACCTGCTCGGCGTACTCGTGCTCTTCGTACGGGTTGACGGTCCCGTCGACCTGGCCGAAGAGGTTGCGCGGGGTTTGCCCCTGCGGGATGGCGCCGTAGGCGTTCATGAACCCCTGTTGCACCCAGGCGGTGGACACGTAGTCGGTGCCCGCGCGCGTCATGTGCCGCATGGCCCACGCGCACATGATCGGATCGTCGGCGCAAATCTGCAGTGCTAGATCGGTTTGGCCCCACTCTTCGCGCAGCGCATCGCGAATCATCGCGGGGATGTCGTGCAGCCACTCCGGCTTCTTCTCCGGCGCGGCGATGTCGAAGATGCGCGGGCCGAAGCCGACAGTAATCGTGAGGTTCGCGGGCCACTCGTTCATCTCCGGCTCGAGGCTGCCCAGCGGCGTCTGCCCGGCGGTCAGCGCGCGGGCATCCTCGGTCCACAGCCGCATCAGGCGGGTGACCCCGTCCGCATCCACCCCGTCTTTGAGGTTGAAGCCGATCAGGTTCAGGCTGGACTGCGTCTTGGTGGCGATCCCCGCCTGGTGCTCGCCGTCAAACGGCACGACCGAGTGCTGAAGCGGCTCGTTGTCAGGTTCGGAGTTGCTCGGCACACCAGCAGGGGCGTCTGGGTCGCTCGAGCAGGAGACAAGCATGCTTGTCGACGCCACCATGGCGGACGCCCCCGCAAGAAACCCCCGCCTGGAAACCCGCACCGTGTTCTTACTCTTCCTCCCCCATGTCGCCTTCGAGGTCTTCGCTCTTCTTGCGGCGTGCAAGCGCCGCGAAGGCCGCACCCGCAACCACCACAACGCCGAGCACCGCGAGGATGAGGTTCATATTGGACCGGGTTTCGTCATCGAGATTCTCCGGCTGCATAGTGCTCTCCCCGCTCTCCCCCGAAGTCTCAGAGGCGACCGGCGAAACCTCGCTGCCTGCTGGAGCATACGTAAAGGTGGTCATGCCCTTGGTTGCGTGCCCGTCGGAGGAGACAATCTGGAAGCCGATGCGGTAATCCCCCGGCTGCGTGTCCAACCCGCTAGGCACATCGAGTGACACCCACTGACCGTCAAGTTGTGGCTCGCCCGAGTAGAGCACCTCCGGTTGCCCGTCGGAAATCCGGGACAGCGCGAGAGTGCTGAAACCTTCTTGCGGCTGCCCGGAAAACTCCAGCGACAGCTTCGACGGAAACTCCTCGACCACTTCACCGTTGGCCGGAGAGCCGGAAATGACCGCGTCGTGGGCGAGAGCGGACGGGGCTGTCATCAGCGCGATGGATGCGGCGGAGACGATTACTCCGCCTGCACGAACTCGAACTGGTTTTCTCACTACCCGCTCCCCTCAGCAGCTTTTTGCAATACCGCCATCTACTGTAGCTGCCCTAAGTGCATCGACCCCACCGGGTCGCGCGCCAGCTGCTAGTGGCCAGAGTGCTCGAGCTGGTGGCCTTGCAGATCACCGTCTTTTCCGTACTCCTCGTGGCCAGCGCCCATCGTGCGCACCGAAACATCTGGGACTACAAGCGTGGTTCCGTCTGCGAACTCGAAGGTGATCTCAACGGTGCTCCCTGCAGGGATCTCCGGTGCGAAATCCATCACCATGAGGTGGTCGCTGCCCGGCGTGAACTCATGATCCTGCCCGGCGGGGATGGTTACGCCACCCTCTTTCTCCTGCATGACACCGTCAACCACTTCGTGGATCTCGTAGCGAGCATCGCCCAGCGAAGTGGTGAACCCAGTCAGGGTGATCTCAGCGTCGCTGGTGTTGTAAAGAGTGCCAAAAATCGCAGTCATGTCGGAACCCTCAGGCATGTCAGCCGCTGCCTTCGCCCGCACCGTGCCAGCGGCAAAGTGGACCTGTCCCTCTGCGTTCTCTTGAGCGTTCTCCTGGGCATTCTCCTGAGCCGACTCGGAGGAGGTCGAGGCCGCGGTCACCGACGTAGGCGAGGTAGGAGCCGTTGGCGCGGTCTCTTCAGTCCCGCACCCATTCAAGGTAAGGCCTGCGACGCAGGCGATGGCTGCGGCCAACTCGATTCGCTTCACTCTGACTTCCTTCCAGCAGTTAGGGTTTTTAATCCCCGCCATTTTAGTCGTCGCCAATTACATCTCTTGCGCTGCCGCCGCTGCGAGGTGGCGTCCCGTGACGGAACCGGTCGCGTCATGCGTGCGTATCAGGTCTGCGGGCGTTCCGTGGGCAACAATGCGCCCGCCAGCGGAACCCGCCCCAGGTCCGACATCAATCACGTAATCCGCCTGGCCGACAACAGCCAGGTTGTGCTCAACCACGATCACGCTCGACCCCTTGGCCACAAGTTGCTCAAACAGCGTCACCAGCCGCGCGGTGTCCGCGAGGTGAAGACCGGTCGTCGGCTCGTCCAATACGTAGGCGGACGCAAGTTTTTTCAGGTTCGCGGCAAGCTTGAGACGTTGCCGCTCCCCGCCAGACAATGTGGTCAGCGATTGACCGAGCGTCACGTACCCGAGCCCTACATCGACGAGGTGGCCGCAGATCTTCGAGGCTGCAGTGACCTTGTTGTCCTTGAGGTACTGCTGCGCTTCGCTGGCAGGCATGGTGAGCACCTCGGAGATGTTTTTCCCTCCGAGGGTGTGCACGAGCACGGCGTCGTCGAAACGCCTGCCCTCGCACACCTCGCATGGAACGTCGACACCTTGAACCACACCGAGGTCGACGTAGACCACACCTGCCCCCTTGCAGTGGGGGCAGGCACCTTCTGAGTTCGGGGAGAACAGTGACGCAGGTTCGCCTGATGCCTTCGCGAACGCTTTGCGGATGGAGTCGAGCGCGCCTGTATAGGTTGCCGGGTTCGAGCGCCGCGACCCAGCAATTGCAGCCTGGTCAACCCAGACTGCATCGGCGAGTTCGTCCGCGTACTGCAGTTCACGCAGTAGGGAGGATTTGCCAGAGCCCGCCACACCGGTAATTGCCGCGAGGACACCGGTCGGAACGTCGACATCAATGCCGTTCAAGTTATTCTCCGTGGCACCTTCTACACGGATCCACCCGGTCGGTTCGCGCGGCTCCTCCTTGATCACGACGGCACGCTTGAGACTTTCTCCGGTGCGTGTGCCCGCCTCCCGCAGCTGTCCCACCGTGCCCTGGAACACGACCTCGCCCCCGTCGATACCGGCACCCGGCCCCAGTTCCACAACATGGTCGGCAATCTCAATAGTTTGCGGGCGGTGCTCCACAACAAGCACCGTGTTTCCCTTGTCGCGCAGCGCGAGAAGCAACGTGTTGAGGCGGTCGATGTCGGCAGCATGCAACCCAGCGGTCGGCTCGTCGAAGACATAGGTGACATCGCTCAGTGCCGATCCGAGGTGGCGGATCATTTTGACTCTCTGCGCCTCGCCACCGGACAGGGTGGAACTCGGGCGGTTGAGCGTGAGGTAGCCCAACCCGATGTCGACAAAGTTCGCAAGCGCCTCGCGTATCGACGCCACCAGCGGCGCAACGGATACTTCTTCCACCTGTTCGAACCAGTCGGCGAGGTCAGCCACCTCCATCGCGCACAGCTCAGCGATGTTCTTGCCGTTGATGGTGGATTCAAGCGCGTGAGGGGCTAGACGCGTTCCTCCGCAATCTGAGCAGGTCACAGCGGTGACAGCGCGGTCCACGAACTCCCTGACGTGCTTCTGCAGTCCCTCCTTCTCCTTACTCAGCAGCGACGCTTTCAACTTGACGATAAGCCCTTGGTAGGTGGTGTTGATGCCGGCGAACTTCACCTGTTCCGCTTCGGCATAGAGAAGTTCGTGCCGCTGCTCTTTCGTGAACTCTCCTACGGGCATATCGTTGGGGTACTTGCCCGATTCGGCGTATTGTCGCCACTGCCAAGACCCAGCTTTGTAGCCGGGGGCGAGAAGTGCGCCGTCTTCAAGCGACAAAGCGTCATCGACAACCTCTGCCTCGTCGAACTCGCTGACGCGACCCGTTCCGGCACAGGTCGGGCACATCCCTCCCGTGCGGGTGTAGTTCTTCAGCACCTTCTTCTTCCCCGTGGTGTCTTTAAGCACCCCACCCCCGGAGACGCTGGGCACGTTGAAGGAGTACGCGCCTGGACCACCGGCCTTTGGTTCAGCGATCCTGGAGTACAGCACGCGGAGCAGCGCGGTGACGTCTGTCGCCGTGCCGACTGTAGATCTCGGGTTCGCTCCCATCGGGGACTGATCGACGACGATCGCAGCCGTAATCCCCTCCAAACCCACCACGTCGGGGCGCGCCATGGTGGGCATGAAGCCCTGCACGAAAGTCGAGTACGACTCATTGATGAGGCGCTGCGATTCAGCAGCGATGGTGTCAAAGACGAGCGAGGACTTGCCTGACCCCGAAAGTCCAGCGAAGACGGTGAGCCGCCGCTTGGGCACGCGCACGGAGACGTCTTTGAGGTTGTTCTCGTTCGCACCGGTCACCACGATGAAGTCGTGAGCATCTGCTGCAATGGCTGGGCTAGTAGTCACCCGGTGAACAGTACGTCACCCCAGTCGAAAAGCGAGAGACTCGCGGGGCCGCTTTGGCTTCGGGAGTCTTGGTGTTGTGGTCCTAGCTGGGATCGAACCAGCGACCTTTCCGGTGTGAACGGAACGCTCTTCCACTGAGCCATAGGACCGAACGGGAAATACTTTACACAGGCCCACCGTTTCCGCCGAATCGCCAGCTCACCTCCGCAGACGCTGGCGAATCACATCGGTGTCACCCATCCGCCAGTGCCACTCGGCATTGCCGCTACTGGGCACACCCCCTCTTAACTGGCGATTTGGCACTCAGCTAGGGAAACGGATAATGTTCTTTCTCGCATAACAGCAAGCAGTGCTCCCCAACCGGCGCACAGTTTGCAGCTTGCGGATGTAGCGCAGTTGGTAGCGCATCACCTTGCCAAGGTGAGGGTCGCGAGTTCGAGTCTCGTCATCCGCTCCAAGCCCCCAAGCGGGGCTTTGCCCGCGCGATTAGCTCAGCGGGAGAGCGCTTCCCTGACACGGAAGAGGTCACTGGTTCAATCCCAGTATCGCGCACGGAGTCCCCAGAGGCCTCCGGTTGCAAGCTTCAGAGCCTGCAACCTGCGGATGTAGCGCAGTTGGTAGCGCATCACCTTGCCAAGGTGAGGGTCGCGAGTTCGAGTCTCGTCATCCGCTCAAGTACTTTCCACGTACTTCGGGGCAATCCCGCCCCACCCACGGTGGATTGGTCGAGTGGTTAGGCAACGGTCTGCAAAACCGTGTACACGGGTTCGATTCCCGTATCCACCTCCACTTCTTAACCATCCCACCCTTCGCGCGTTTAGCTCAGCGGGAGAGCGCTTCCCTGACACGGAAGAGGTCACTGGTTCAATCCCAGTATCGCGCACGCGGATGTAGCGCAGTTGGTAGCGCATCACCTTGCCAAGGTGAGGGTCGCGAGTTCGAGTCTCGTCATCCGCTCCACGTATCGTCATCGGCATGCTGCATGCCACCGACATCCCCTCCCTCATCGGCCCCACGCTCGACCCAAACGAGCGCGAAGTCCGCGCAGTAGCCATCAACGCGCTCTTCGGCGCCTTCGGCCGCGGCGGCACCTCCGGCCCGCTCGGCAACGACACCGACGCATCCCTCATCGCGGGCCTGCGCGACTGGTCGGATGTCATCCTCGTCGGCTCCGGCACCGTCACCGCCGAGGATTATGGCCCCGCCGCCACACCCATGGCTGTCCTCAGCACCTCACTCAAGCTCGACACAGGGCTCGGCATTTTCAACAGTCCCCGTTTGCTCATTCTCACCCCAAAGCATTCGCTTGTCGACGCCTCGTTTGAACCACATCGATCAACCCTCACCGCCAAAGGCGCCGAGCTGATCAGCACCGGCAGCGGCTCCATCACTGAGGCTGTCGAAGCGCTGCACGACCTCGGTTTCAACCGCATCCTGTGCGAAGGCGGCCCAAGCGTCTACGCCGCCGCAATCTCAGCCGACCTCATCGACGTATTGCACCTGACCGTAGATCCTTCCACGAGCGCAAGCGACGACACCCACGGCCTTCAGATCACGGGAGATGACGTTCGCCGATTCCAGCTCGAGCACGTCGGCGTGGACGACGATTCAATGATGTTCTGCCGCTATCGGCGGGTGCCGGCCCAAGACCGCCCTTAGCCCCGGTACGGTAATTCGCGTGACTTCCACGCGCTGGCAGCGCCTCGACGCTGCATGGACCTCCCCCGCCGCCCCGGGCGGCCAGCGCGCCACCCGCGCCGGCAATGCGATCGCCTGGCCCCTCGCGGTGCTGCTCATCCTGCACCGGCTTGTGGTGCTTGCGCGCACCGGCTCGATCACCGACGACTTCACCACCGTGTGGTCCGCCACCCGACGCTTCGTCGAACGCGTGCCGGTGTACAACGAGGTCTACCACCACGTCAACCCGCACTACCTCTACAACCCCGGGGCCACGCTGCTGCTCAGCCCCCTCGGACTCATCCCGAGCGTGGAGGCCGCGCGGCCGTGGTTCATACTGCTGAACGCACTAGCGATCATCACCGCTATCGCGTGGCTGACCAGACTCTCCGGTTACGCGCTTTCCCACCCGCTCTTCCCCATCGCGCTTGCGCTCGCCTTTGCGACCGAGGCGGCGACCAACACCCTGGTGTTTTCAAACATCAACGGCATCCTGCTGCTGGCACTCGTGGCGTTCCTCGCTTGCATGCGATCGCATCGCGAGCTGGTGGCTGGGGTGGTGATCGGGCTCGCAATCGTCGTCAAGCCAATGTTCCTTCCTCTGCTGGTGCTTCCCTTGATGAAGCTGCGGTGGGTGACCCTGGCTGCGGGAGTGGCGGTGCCGGTCCTGCTGAATGTGATTGCATGGCCGCTGACTCCGGGCGCGAGCGATTACCTGGACAAGCTGGTGCCCTACCTTGGCATTACGCGAGACTACGCGAACTCGTCGCTTGCCGGATTCGCGGTGTACTTCGGCATGCCCGGGTGGCTGCATGCGGCGCTGTTCATGCTGTTCGCCGCTGCAGTTGCGGTGGCGGTGCTGGGGTTGGCCCGCTGGCGGCATTCGGATGAGTGGCTGTGGCTCACGGTGACGACTGCGGTGTTGATCGCGGGAGTGTGCCTGCTTTCCTCCCTCGGCCAGGCGTACTACTCCATGATGCTGTTTCCGGCACTGTTCACCGTCGTGCTTCGGGTTTCACCGATGCACACGTGGACGGCTTGGCTCGGCGCCGCCCTGTGCTTGAGCCCGCTTGACTGGTCCAGCCCCCACTGGCCAGCACTGGGCGGCTGGCTGAACACCTTCCTCCCCACCGCGGGGTGGGCGGTGTTCATCGTTGCTGTGGCGGCGTGGGTAGTCTCGGTACAAACCAGTACCCAGATGAAAGGCGTACGCAATGAACCAGCCGAACACCCCCGACTTCGCAAACTGGACCGAGGAGCAGTGGCGGAAGAAACTCAGCCCTGAGGAGTTCTACGTGCTGCGCCAGGCAGGCACTGAACCTCCGGGGGTCGGCGAGTACACCGACACCACCACCGAGGGCATCTACCGCTGCCGCGCTTGCGGGGAGGAATTGTTCCGCTCGACTGAGAAGTTCGATTCGCACTGCGGGTGGCCGTCGTTCTTCTCCCCGGCGGACAGTGACAAGGTCATCGAGCGCGAAGATCGCTCGCTCGGCATGGTGCGCACCGAGGTACTCTGCGCGAACTGCGGCTCCCACCTCGGCCACGTGTTTGCCGGCGAGGGCTACGCCACGCCGACGGATCTGCGCTACTGCATCAACTCCATCTCGATGACGCTTGATCAGCGCGAGGTTTAAGGCAGGATCTCGATGACCTCGCTGATGTCCGCGACGCGGCGGCCGGTCTGGAACGGGATCTCCTCGCGCACATGCAGGCGCGCCTCGGTGTAGCGCATCTTGTGCATGAGCTCCTCGATGCGGGTGAGCGTCGGTGCCTCGAAAGCAAGCATCCACTCGTAATCCCCGAGCGTGAAAGCCTCAACGGTGTTGGCGCGCACGTCTGCGAAATCGCGGGCAGCCATCCCGTGCTCGGCGAGAATACGGCGGCGCTCGGTGGGCTCGAGTAGGTACCAGTCGTAGGAGCGGACGAACGGGTAGACCGTGATCCACTCTTGCGGGTCCTCCCCCATGATGAAGCTGGGCAGGTGGGACTTGTTGAACTCGGCCGGGCGGTGCAAGCCGTTACCGATCCAGCTCACCTCGACGAGTTGGCCCAAGGTGGTGGTTCGGCGGAAATCTGCGAACGCCTTCTGCAGCTGCTCGAACTCCTCCGCGTGCCACCAGATCATGAAATCGGCGTCCGCGCGGATGCCCGTGTTGTCGTAAATGCCGCGGACGGTGACCACGCCTTCGTCGTCAAGCTTTTCGAAGAATGCGCGAGCCTCTGTGATGATCTCTGAACGCTCCGAACCCAGTGCTCCGGGGATAGCGCGAAAGACCGCGAACTGGAGGTAGCGCTGCACGGAATTCAAAGCCTCATAATCGAGCTTGGCCATGGAACTGGGAGTCCTTTCTGCCCGCGAAGGCACATCAATCAAAAGTCTGATTCGAGTCTACCCCCGACCACCCGCGAACCCTGCGCCGCGGTGGCAGGACGGCGCGCCTCCCACGGATCTGACAGCCAGCTCGATACCTTTGGGTGCTGTGAAGCATTCGGACACCTCTCCCGCCCCGACCGTCAGTGCTGTCGGCGGTGCCGGCAACGGTGGAAACGGCAACGACACTGCGGGAACGCAGGCTGCTACACCCGCCGAGTTCTCGGCAGCAGTGGAATCCATGCACGCTGCCAAGCTACGCCCGGAGATCACCCTGGGCACCATCCGCCCACCCCAGCGCCCAGCGCCGTACAGCCACGCGGTGGGCTTGGAAGTGGACCTTGGCGAAGACACCCACGGCCACATCCCTATCGACTCCGAAGGCGACGCGTTCGGCCGTTTGATTCTGTTGCACTCCCCCGACGCCGAAGAGGCGTGGGAGGGTTCGATGCGTCTGGTGGCGTACATCCAGGCCGACATGGATGACGCAGTGGCCTCTGATCCGCTCCTGCCCGACGTGGCTTGGCAGTGGCTCAATGAATCGTTGGCGGAGACCGGTGCTGGGTTTACCAACCTGGGTGGCACCGTCACCTCGACCGCATCGGTGCGGTTCGGTGAGATCGGTGGCCCTCCGCGCGCGTACCAGTTGGAGATGCGCGCCTCCTGGACCGCCGAGGGGCTCGACCTGTCTTCCCACGTTGAGGCGTTCGCTGCAGTGCTCGCGCTCGTCGCCGGCCTCCCGCCGGAAGGTGTCACTGAGTTGGGCAGGCAGTAAGCCAGCCACCCTGTACACTTTCCCGTTGTGACAAAACGCCTGGAGTATGAGCTTGTAGCGACCCCGGCGGGGTTTTCCCAGGCAGCCGACGCTCTGGCTTCTGGTCGCGGTCCGTTTGCGATTGATACGGAGCGCGCTTCCGCCTTCCGCTACGACGACCGGGCGTTTCTGATTCAGATCCACAGACGCGATGCCGGTACCTTCCTGTTTGCACCGGAGGGCCACAGGGAAGCGCTCACTACGCAACTTGGCCCGGTGGTCAACGGCGAAGACTGGATCGTGCACGCCGCCGGGGAAGATCTCGCGAGCTTGGCGCTACTTGGACTCCATCCCGGGAGGTTGTTCGACACAGAGCTGGCCGCGCGTTTTGCCGGTTTTGAGCGCCCGAACCTAGGCGCGATGGTGCACCACTTCACCGGCGTTGAGTTGGAGAAAGGGCACGGCCGGGAAGACTGGTCGACCCTTCCGCTGCCCCAGGACTGGCTTGACTACGCGGCGCTTGATGTCGCGTACCTCCATGACCTCGCCGACGCGCTGACTGAGCAACTCGACCAGCAAGATTTCCTCTCCTACGCGGAGGAGGAGTTCGCTTACCTCGTGGCGTCTCGCTCACTCGCAACTGTCGAGCCGAAAACGTGGCGCGACCTCAAAGGGCTTTCCGCGGTGCGCACGCAGGCAGGCCTCCAGATCGCAAAGGAACTTTGGCACGAACGCGACGCTATAGCACTCGAGCGCGATGTCTCTCCCGGCGTCGTGCTTCCAAACCGCGTCATTATTGAGATCGCGAAAGCCGTCCCAAATACCCCGAGCGAACTGGCCCGTGTGCACGGGTTTCCTGGCCGTCAGAGACGGGCTACGGCGCAATGGTTCGGCTACATCGAAACGGCACTAGCCCACCCCCGAGACCAGTGGCCGGAACGCGCGCCTCGTGACCCGATGACTCCGCCCTCGAAGGGGAACTGGGAACGAAACCATCCTGAGTCGTGGCAGTTATACGTAGAGGCACGCGAACTCATTGCCGCGCGAGCTTCAAAGATGGGCATAAGCCCGGAACACTTACTCGCGCCGTCCACGCTGCGCGACGTGATCTGGCAGGCTGCCGCTGAACGAGCGGAAGCAGACGAGGCGAAATGGGAAGTGATGATCCGCGGCACAGATTTTGCGGTGCGCCGCCTGTGCGCCGCTGGGGCCAGGCAGTGGCAGGCCGAAATCGTTGCCCCGATGCTCGCGGCAGCGTTCCTCTCGGTTCGCAGTGGCGCTGCTTGGTACAGCACCCGCCAGCTAGGCGGGTGGGATGGCCGAAAAACTAGCGGAACTCGTTGACTACATGCAGCGACGTGTTTCCCGCACCGCCGTCAGTGCCACTGGCGTCACTGGTGCCACTGGCGTCTCGGTCAGCAAGTCCCAGCGCCCACTCGCGCACCTGTTGCGCGGCCGAAACAGCGTCTAGGCCATACTTCGCCAGAATCTCGCCGCGCGAGGCGTGAGGCGGGAAAACGTCCGGGAATGCAAGCTGGCGTACCGGCACGTCGATCTCAGCGGCAGAGAGGGCCTCAGCGACTGCGGAACCGATGCCACCCCGGATGACGCCGTCTTCGTAGACCACTACCAGATCCGACTGCACTGCAAGGTCCGCGATGTCTTTCGACACCGGAATCACCCAGCGGGGGTCGACGACCGTGCACCGGATGCCGTTCGTCTCGACCGCCTCGGCGACCTCGAGAGCGGCTTCGGCAAAGGTGCCAACGGCAACGATGAGGACCTCGAGCGTCTCGTCCGCGTCCGCGCCATCTGCGAGCTCCTCCGGAACCCGGAGGACATCTACACCGTTGTCGAGTCGTTCGATTGCCTCAATGTCGCCCGCGACAGCGCCTTTGGGGAAACGGACAACGGTCGGACCGTCGTCAATCGCAATGGCCTCGTTGAATTCCTCCCGCAACCTGGCTGGATCGCGGGGTGCCGCGATACGGATGCCCGGCACGATCGAGGAGATCGCCATGTCCCACACGCCGTTGTGGCTGGCCCCGTCTGAACCTGTCACTCCGGCGCGGTCCAGCACAAACGTCACCGGCTGGCCGATCAACCCGACGTCCATCAGCATCTGGTCGAATGCGCGGTTCAAGAACGTGGAGTACACCGCCACTACCGGGTGCATGCCGCCAAGCGCGAGACCTGCTGCAGAGGCCACCGCATGTTGCTCTGCAATGCCCACGTCAAAAAAGCGGTCCGGGAACTGCTCCGCAAACGGCACTAGCCCGGTCGGGCCAGCCATCGCGGCGGTAATGGCCACAATATCTTTGCGCTCATGGCCGGCTTTCAGCAGCTCCTCGGTGAATACGGCGGTCCACCCTGGCGGGGTCGCAGCCAGCGCCTCACCCGTCACCGGGTCGATAGCGCCGGTGGAATGCATCTGGTCGGCCTCGTCGTTCACCGCGGGAGCGAAACCGTGGCCCTTTTCCGTCGCCACGTGAATGATCAGCGGGCCCTCGTATTGCCGCGCGTACTGGAACGCGTTGGTCAGTGCCTTCAGGTCGTGCCCCTCGACCGGGCCGACGTATTTCATGCCCAGCTCGGAGAACATTTCCGTGGGCACCACCTGATGCTTCACGCCCGCCTTCAGTGCCTGTAGCGCCTCAAACGTGCGCTCCCCGACCCACCCCAGCGACTTCAGCGTCTTCTTGCCGGACTGCATCACCTCGTCGTAGCCGGGCTGGATCCGGATCTGCGCGAACTGGTCGCGCAGGCGCGTCAGGTTGCGGGCAAACCCGCCGATGGTCGGTGCGTAGGAGCGGCCGTTGTCGTTGACCACGATCACGACGTTGCGCTCGCCCGCCGCAATGTTATTCAGCGCTTCCCAGCACATGCCGCCGGTCAGTGCGCCGTCGCCGACCACGGCGACAACGTGGTCTGAACCGTTGCCGCTGAGCTGCTTCGCCTTCGCCAACCCGTCGGCATACGACAGTGCCGCAGACGCGTGCGAAGACTCCGTCCAGTCATGCTCCGACTCGGCCCGCGAAGTGTAGCCGGACAGCCCGTCCTTCTTCCGCAGCGTGTCAAACTGGTCCGCGCGCCCGGTGAGAATCTTGTGCACGTAGGACTGGTGCGAGGTGTCAAAAATAATCGGGTCATTCGGCGAGTTGAACACGCTATGCAGCGCGATCGTCAGCTCCACCACACCGAGGTTCGGCCCGAGGTGGCCGCCAGTTGCTGAGACTTTCTCAATCAGCAACTGCCGAATTTCGTCCGCGAGCTGGCCCAACTCTTCCTGCGACAGCTTCTTCAAGTCTGCCGGGGAAGCAATTGCGTCTAGCAGTCTCACAGTAGAAATGCGCTCCTTGACCGAAGTTCCGTACTTCCCCGCAATCTTACACGCGGGCCTCTGTCATTCGTTAACGCTTTGGTGCCCGCGGCTCGAGCAACACCAGCGTCTCAAAGTGATGCGTCGCCGGGAAGGCGTCGACAAGCATCATGCGCGACACCGCATAGCCCCCACGGCCCCATGCCGCGAGGTCGCGCGCCAGCGTCGCCGGGTCGCACCCGATATGGATGACCCGCTCTGGCGACGCAGCAGCCACAGCCGAAACGACCGTTTCCCCAGCACCCGCACGCGGCGGGTCCAACACCACAAGTCCAGGGGCTTCAAGCTTATCGACGGCCCCTTCAACCCGCCCTTGATGCACCTCAACCGACATCCCTGCAAGCGCGTCCTGGGTCTCCGAGGTCGCTGCTGCCGAGCTGTCCACGGTGTGGATGCGCGAACCTCCGGTCGCAGCGTGAATGGCAGGCACGAACGCGCCGACCCCGCCGTAGAGGTCCCACGCTGTCTCTCGCGAGTAGTTAGCCGCGCCCCATTCGCGGATCACATCGGCGTAGTGCTGCGGCGCAGCTTTGTGGGCCTGCCAAAACGCGGTCGCGGGGAAGCGAAACGCATGATGTCCCGCCGGGCTCTCGAGGTGTTCGACGACCTCGCCAGAGCCCTCCTTCACCGTGGTCGCGATCTCGGCGCGGCGACCACGCGGGCTGCGCGCAATCTCCACGACGTGGCGGGCAGCCTCGGAGTCGCGAACCGCGACCACTTCGCTTCCCGGGGTGAATCGCTGCTCCCCCACCAGCCCATCGAGTAATCCTTCCACCGGCTGGGTGCACTGTTCCGATGCAACGACATCGTTCGAGCGCGCGCGCCGAACCCCGGCCCGCCCCTCGGCGTCGACACCAAGGCGCACGCGCGTGCGCCACCCTTGGTGTGGTTGCAGCCCGATCGTCTCAATAGCGGATTCAAGGCCGGGTTCAAAAGGTTCAAGAGGTTCAAAAACGGTGCCGTCGAAGACCGACGACCCCTTCGCAAGCGATCGCAACTGGCCGGCCAGCACCTCGAGCTTTAACCCGAGTTGAGCTGCGGGGTCGATGTGGCTGTAATCGCAGCATCCGGCCCCCGCCGCAGCCGCGGGGCACGCATGGGGGACGCGGAGATCGGACACCGAAACTATCTCATCGAGCTCCGCGCGAGCCCAGCGCTTCTTCGCTTGAGTCACGTGAGCGAGGACGGTGTCTCCCGGCACGGCACCTCTGACGAAGACTACCCTGCCATCGGCATCGGTGCCGATGCCGTCACCGCCGTGCGCGATTCGGTCAATTTTGAGGGTGAGCAGTGGTGAGGCCGAGGGCATTACTGGCGGTTCGGGTTTTCCGGGTTGTTGTATTCCATGATCTGGCGAAGCGCATCTTGCAGCGCGTTTGGGTTCCCGCCAGCCGGTACTTGCCCCTCAGCGCCGTCCTGCTGCGCTGCGCGCGCCTGCACCGCCTGCTGCACCTGCTGCGCCAGCTGTGTCGGCAGCGTCACGGGTAGCGAGTTGCCGGCGAGGATTGCATCCTGCCCTCGGTAAACGAAGGAGCGCGCCACGGTCTCGCGCGCGAGTTCCGTCATGCCTTCCTCCCGGCCAGCGGGTGCAGCGGCGGTGACACGGTACAGCCAACGCGGACCATCCACACCGATGATGCGGATGGCACCGTTCGTACCAGTGCCCACAACTTCCCTGCCCCACGGGCCCATCTCGAAGCTGACCGGCATGCCCTCGGAGCGCATCCCGTCGGCAATCTCTTCGATCGACTCTTCCCAGAGCCCTCCCTTATTCGGAGCGGCAAAAGCAACGGGGGTCAAACGGCCGTACTGGGTGACAATGTGAATCATCTTCGGGCCTTGCTCGCCCATCTCCACCTGCACCTGCGAGCCCTTCGGCAGCGGCACCTGCATTGAGCCAAGGTTTAGCGTGACTTCGGAGAAGTCGGTGAAGTCAAAGTCCTCGATCTCCACCGAGTCGCCGTCGAAGGGGCCCGTCGAGCCGTTCACCGGGTCATAGTCCTCGAGCAAAGGCGCTCCGCTCAGCTCCGCATCCGCGTCACCGGCTAATGTTTCCGCCTGGGCCTGTCCGGCCGAGTCACTCTCAGGCTCCGTAACAATCTCCTCTGGGTGCACCGCTGCATCCTGCGGCTCGTTTGCGTCAGGCCCAGTGTTGCTTCCGGTGTTCTTCTTGCCGAACGGCCACAATGCCATTGCGTACTCGCTTTCTGTATCGGGGTTTAAAACGGTACTTCGTCGCGTTTCTGCGTGTTGCTTTACGTATTCCGAGCCTAATCGCCGATCTCTCAGGATGCGGAGGCCCTGGAAGTGGGCCTAGTAGGCCTTGCGCGTCTAGTGCGTACCCGTTGAGCCGTAGCCGGCCGCGCCGCGGGCCGTAGCATCGAGCTCGTCAACCTCTTCGAACTCGACCAGTTCAACACGTTGAACCACCAGTTGCGCAATACGCATCCCGCGGGTGACCTCGAAGGGCTGGGAGGCATCGGTGTTCAAGAGGCACACCTTCAGCTCGCCGCGGTACTCGGCATCAACGGTTCCCGGTGCGTTCACGATGGTCAGGCCGTGCTTTGCAGCAAGCCCGGAGCGGGGATGGATTAACCCGACGGTCCCCAGCGGCAGCGCGATGGCGATGCCGGTGCCCACGAGCGCGCGCTGCCCCGGTTGCAGTGTCACGTCTTCCGCGGCGTGCAGATCGGCACCAGCGTCTCCAAGATGAGCGCGCTTGGGCAGGGGCAGCTCAGCATCGAGCCGCTTCACACGAATTGGCGGCAGGGTCGGCGGCAGGGTCGGCGGCAGGGTCGGCGGCAGGGTCGTAAACGCATCAGCAGAGTCTGGAGTCGTCACGTAGCACAGGGTACGGCAGCACCCGCTCCGCAGCTTCGACCAGCCCGGGTGTGGGCGGCTCTGACCCTCAACTAAAGTTTGAAACCGTGACCGACAACAACGTTTCGAAGTCTGGAGCCGTCTCTGGCGCCGCAGCCTCGGCACCCCAGGTGCTTTACTCGGAGCGGCAGTGGGTTCCGTGGTACTGGTGGGCGGCAGGTCTCGGTCTGACCCTGCTGCTTTCTGCCCAGTTCGCTTTGAACCGCAATGTGTGGTGGTTCGTCGTCCCGCTCATTGTGGTCGGCGCACTGATCGGTTGGTTCCTTACGTGGCTTTCCAGCACAGTGGTGCGCGTAGAGGCGGATCCAGACGGCACCCGCTGGCTCACGGTCGACGGCGCCAACCTGCCAGACTCGGTTGTCACGCGGTCAATGGTGGTCCCGCTTTCCGCGCGGCAGAATGCGCTCGGGCGGCAGCTCGATCCAGCGGCATTCCTCGTCTCACACGCTTGGGTCCCTGAGCACGTGCTGCTCGTGCTCGATGATCCAAACGACCCCACCCCGTATTGGATGGTGTCTGCCCGCAACCCCGAAGCGGTTCTTGCAGCGTTCGTTCCGGAACAGCAAACGACTAACGGCTGACTAACGGCTAAACCCGACTGGACCTACTCGCAGTCGAGGCAGATCATCGAGCCGTCCGGCTCAACGCGCGCGAGACGCTTACGGTTTTGCACTAGGAAGCACGATGCGCAGGTGAACTCGTCTTCCTGGCGCGGCTTCACCTCGACGTTGAGCTCCTCGCCGGAGAGATCCTGGGAGGGCAGCTCGAACGGCTCCACGATTTCGCCATCGTCATCCATGCTGCTTCCAGCAACCTCGGCGGCCTTCAGGCCCTCGAGCGAATCAGTCTCGATGTCGTCGTCCATGCGACGACGCGGCGCATCGTAGTCGGTAGCCATGACGCGAAATCCTCCAGCTAAAGCAGTGCCTTTTTCACGCGCTGTCCAGCGCGCTTTCAGCGGAATACTAAAACACCGGGGTGCGTCTGTCATCCCTCCTGCTCAATAGGGGTAGCGGGGGAGGAATCACGCTTCAAGCGCGTTTGTAGCACCCGCCGTTTCAAGCAGCTCGTAGAGGCTGTCCCACAACCCTGGTGCGGCAGCGATGAGCGGCGCGCCAATCTCAGCTCTATCGGCCAACCCCGGGTGCCGCACGGTCGCGCCTGCTTCGGCGGCAATCACGGCGCCCGCTGCGTAATCCCACGGATGGGTGGCGTGCTCGTAGTACGCATCGACCCTGCCTTCAGCCACGTGGCAGAGATCAAGCGCGGCAGACCCTAAGCGGCGAATATCGCGCACGTTCGGCAGGATCTTACGCAGCATCTCTGCCTGCTTGCCGCGCCAGTTCGCGTTGTAGGAGAAACCGGTAGCCACCAGCGCGGTTTCCGTGTCCTGCGCCCGCGAGGCGCGCAGTGCCGTGCGCTTTTCCTGCCGCTCCACAAAGGCACCGCATCCCACCGCGGCGGCATACACATCTCCGTTTGCGACGTTGATCACCGCCCCTGCGGTAAGTTCACCGTTCACCGCAACCCCAAGCGAAACCGCGTACACCGGCAGCCCGTAAAGGAAGTTCACGGTGCCATCGATTGGGTCTACCACCCAGTCGATTCCTGTGGTTCCAGCGATGTTTGCGCCTTCTTCGCCCACAATCCCGTCATCCGGGCGCGCCTCGCGCAGCCGTTCAGTGATCCGCTGCTCCGCAGCTTTATCCACCGCCGTCACCGGGTCGACGGCAGATGTCTTCGTGCTGGTGACTTGGGCGATCGACCCGTGCTTGGACAGGAAGTCACGCTGGTTGGCAATCAGGTCAGCGGCATCGGCAGCAATGTCGAGGGCAAGGTCGCGCAGTGCCTCAGCGGTGGCAACGTTGGGATTCGATTCGTGCATGCTCTCCATCGTGCCCCGGCATCGGGGGTTTTGTACACTGCCTGGCATGACCAAGGTGGCAGTGGGAAACAATCTCGGCGCAGGTGTCGACGTCGGAGGATCAGGCATCAAGGGCGCGATCGTGGACCTCGATACCGGCGAGTTCGTCTCGGAACGGGTCAAGATCACCACGCCGAAACCCGCGACACCGGAAGCTGTCGCAGAGACGGTTGCGGAAGTCCTCCGTCAGCTCGAATGGGACGGCCCGGTGGGAATCGCGCTTCCGTCAGTGATCAAGCACCAGGTGGCCATGACCGCAGCGAACATCGACCCCTCATGGATCGGCACCAACGTGCACGAACTGCTCACCCACCAGCTTGGCGGCCGCGAGATCGCAGTGCTCAACGACGCGGACGCCGCAGGTCTCGCCGAGGTCGCTTTCGGCGAAGCCGACGCCAAGCAAGGCGCCGTCATCTTCCTCACCTTCGGCACAGGCATCGGCTCGGCCTTCTTCGCTGAAGGCAAGCTGTTCCCCAACACAGAACTGGGACATTTGCTTATCGACGGCACGGAGTGCGAGCACATGGCTTCCTCCGCCGTCAAGGACGCAGAAGACCTGAGCTACAAAAAGTGGGCCAAGCGCGTCGATCTCGTGCTGAAAGAATACGACCGACTGTTCAACCCCACTGCGTTCATTGTGGGCGGCGGAATTTCCCGTAAGGCGGAGAAATGGGTCCCGGAGCTCACCGTTCACGTGCCGGTGATTGCTGCCAGGCTTCGCAACCGGGCGGGCATCGTGGGCGCAGCTATGGCAGCGCACGAGCATGTTGCTCCGTAACTCTAGGCGGATCAAAGGTGCGTCGATAAGCAAACTGCTCTTCTGGCCGAGCTACGGTGGGGCACGGGAATAGAATCCGGCAAACTATTGCTATTATGGGCGTTCTGAAATATAGGGCGTAAGCCCGTACCCTGGTTGGCTAGCACCCATCCAGGGGGCGCGTCACGGCGAAGACCGTGAGAGCGCGGGAAGTATCCGACAGTCGAAAGGGCGTACGTGGTAGCCAGCGAAGCTTCAGGCAACAACCCCGTCGATGAGGCGGCGGTGAACGTGTCCGACGGCGCAGCGGAGGCAGTCGGGGCACCGGCGAAGAAAACGGCGAAAAAGACCGCCAAGAAATCCGCCAAGAAAGCGGTGAAGAAGACGGCGAAAAAAGCCGCAAAGAAGAAGGCCACCAAGAAGACCGCGAAAAAGACGGTGAAGAAGTCAGCCAAGATGGCGGCCTCTACCGAAGCGCTCGATGGTGGGGACGACGCGCTGGTGGACACCTCCGTTGAGGTTGTCGACGGTTTGGACGACGCTGACGGCATCGAAGGCTCCGAGGAGTCCGGTGACATCGATTACGACCCCGAGCTAATCGACGACGAGGAAGAGGACGACTTCGACGACCCGCTCAGCGACGACCTGGGTGACGACGAGTTGGGCGACGACGAAGCTGAGTCCGACGATGATGAGGACGACGAAGATGGCTCCGAGGAGGATGCCGGAGCTTCCGTCTGGGACATCGAGGAATCGGCGGCACTGCGCCAGGCTCGTAAGGACGCGCAGCTCACCGCCTCCGCCGACTCCGTGCGTGCGTACCTGAAGCAGATCGGCAAGGTCGCGCTGCTCGATGCCGAGCAGGAGGTCTCCCTGGCGAAGCGCATCGAGGCCGGCCTGTACGCCCAGTACCGGCTTGATGAGATGCAACGCGCAACCGAAGATGGCGACAAGGAGGCGAAACTCACGCCGGCGCTGAAGCGTGACCTGCGCGCGGTGGCACGCGATGGCCGCAAGGCAAAGAACCACCTCTTGGAGGCAAACCTGCGTCTAGTGGTGTCGTTGGCAAAGCGCTACACCGGCCGCGGTATGGCGTTCCTGGACTTGATCCAGGAAGGCAACCTGGGCCTGATCCGCGCGGTGGAGAAGTTCGACTACTCAAAGGGCTACAAGTTCTCCACCTACGCCACCTGGTGGATCCGCCAGGCGATTACCCGTGCAATGGCGGACCAGGCACGCACTATCCGCATTCCGGTGCACATGGTCGAGGTGATCAACAAGCTTGGCCGCATCCAGCGCGAGCTGTTGCAGGACCTGGGGCGCGAACCGACGCCGCTGGAGCTGGCCAAGGAAATGGACATCACCGAGGAGAAGGTCCTCGAGATCCAGCAGTACGCTCGCGAGCCGATCTCCCTCGACCAGACGATCGGCGATGAGGGCGACAGCCAGCTCGGCGATTTCATCGAAGACTCGGAAGCGGTCGTCGCGGTCGATGCCGTGTCGTTCACGCTCCTCCAGGATCAGCTGCAGGATGTGCTGCACACGCTCTCCGAGCGCGAGGCAGGCGTTGTGCGTTTGCGCTTCGGGCTTACCGACGGCATGCCGCGGACGCTGGACGAGATAGGTCAGGTCTACGGCGTGACCCGTGAACGCATTCGCCAGATTGAATCGAAGACGATGTCGAAGCTGCGCCACCCGTCTCGCTCGCAGGTGCTGCGCGACTACCTGGACTAGGCAGCAGGCCTGCGGTAGCTACATTGAAGGGCCCCGGTGTCAATCCGGGGCCCTTTCGGAACTTCTACTTCGGGAAGTTGGGGTTATTCTCCAGCTCTCGCTCCAGACATTCTTCCAACGCCTTATTGTCTCCGACGTATTGCTCGCAGGCCTCGACGACTCCGCTGTCCACCAGATCCTGCGCAATCTTCACGCCTAAGACCATGAGGATGACGGAAACCACGGTCGCAATGATGCCCGTCACCAGACCGCCGATGGCGAAACCCCGGCGCGAAGTCTGCACCCCGTACTGGTTTGTTTCTTCGATCGCCTTAGCCCGTCGCATGCCCATCACGCCGAGCACGATGGCCACCAATCCGAGCACGATAGCTAGCGGGAAGAACAGCACAATGAAGACGAGGCCGATAATGCCGACGATGAGCGAGGCAAGCGCCAGGTTGTTGACCTGCTGCGGCACCGCCTGTCCACCGAAGGCGCCAGGCTGGCCGTATGACTGCTCGCCGTAGTAAGGCTGCCCGTAGTCGGCTTTGTCGAACCCGGACTGGCCCGAGTCGTAGGCCGAGTACCCCTCCGGATGGTTGAACCCGGAAGGATCCGGCCCATCGTTGCGACCGCCGTTCGGGTTATACGTCATAGCGAACCTCTCGTGTTGTTTGTAAAAAGTGTGCCCCATCGTACATGTGGAGGCACCGAGCCCCGTTCACCAGTCGCGGAGGTAGGCGATGCGCTCGCGCAGCTGCTCGGCGTTACACAGGGCAGTCGGCGGACCACCGCACGCTTTGCGGGCCTCGGTATGAATCGCACCGTGGGGCCTGCCAGTCTTGCCTGCAACGATAGCTACCCGGGCGTTGAGTTCCTTGCGCAGTTGAGGAATCTCCTCGGCAGCACTCACTGGAGCGGCGCCCCCTGCGCTGGCGGAGGCGAGGATGTCTCCACTCGATCCAGCGGCTTGACCGGGTGCCGGCTCCCCCAGCACCTTGGCCCTCTCCCGAGCTTCGCGTTCAGCGGCCTTCCGGGCACGCTCCTCGGCCTCCCGGGCATCGAGCTGGTCGCTCTGGCGCTTGCGCAACAGCGTCATCACCTGCTCCGCGTCTAACAACCCAGGCAGACCAAGGAAATCCTGTTCCTCCTCAGAGCCGGCCACTGTCGGGGTGCCGTAAGTCGAGCCGTCGAAAATCAGCGAATCGAGCTCTGCCGACGCACCGATGGCTTGGTAATTCGGCTCCTCATCGGGCTCGTTCTGGGTGCGGTTCGCTTGCTCGAGCAGCTCATCCGACCAGCCCGATTCGCGGTGTGGTTTGCCCAGCACGTGGTCGCGGGAGACCTCCATGTCCTCTGCGAGGCGGAGCAGCACCGGCACCGACGGCAAGAACACGGACGCAGACTCGCCCGGCATGCGCGAACGCACAAATCGGCCGATGGCCTGCGCGAAGAACAGCGGGGTCGACGCAGAGGTGGCGTACACCCCCACCGCAAGGCGCGGCACGTCCACGCCTTCGGAAACCATGCGCACCGCCACCATCCATTCGGTGGTGGATTGGGAAAACTCGTCGATGCGCTCTGAGGCACCGGCTTCGTCGGAAAGCACCACCGTGACCGGCGTCGAACTCAAGCGTTCGAGGATGCGCGCATACGCGCGCGCCGTGGTCTTGTTGGTGGCAATCACCAGCCCGCCTGCATCGGGCATGTTTGTGCGAACCTTTTGCAGGCGGGTGTGCGCGGCGGTGAGCACCGCGGCGATCCAATCACCTTTCGGGTCGAGCGCGGTGCGCCACGCCTTCGCAGTCTGCTCCGGGTTCAGGGGCTCGCCGAGGCGCGCGGAGTATTCCTCGCCGGCGGAGTCGCGCCACTGAGCTTCGCCGGAGTAAGCCAGGAACACCACCGGGCGCACGACACCGTCACGCAGCGCTTCGGCGTAGCCGTAGGTGTAGTCCGACTGGGACACCAGATGGCCTTCGCCGTCCTCGTCGTAGCGCACAAACGGGATCTGCGAATCGTCCGAGCGAAACGGAGTACCCGTGAGTGCGAGGCGATGCTCCACGTCGTTGTACGCCTCGTAGACACCGTCGCCCCAGCTCTTGGAGTCGCCTGCGTGGTGGATCTCATCCAAGATGACCAGGGTGCGCCGCGCCGATGCCACCGCGTGGTGCTTGAACGGATGCATGCCCACCTGCGCGTAGGTGACCACGATGCCGTCGTAGGCAGCATTCACCGCGGAGGAATTGGTGAAGTTCGGATCCAGGGAGAGCCCGAAGCGCTTGGCCGCGTCAGACCACTGGTGCTTCAGGTGCTCCGTCGGCACCACCACGATCACGCGCTGGACAGCCTTGGTTTCCACCAACCGGCTGGCAAGGGTCAAGGCAAACGTCGTCTTACCCGCGCCCGGGGTCGCCACTGCGAGGAAGTCTCGCGGCATCTCCGCCAAAAATGCGTCGAGGGCCTCCTGCTGCCACGCACGCAGCTGAGGCCCTGCACTGGGCACAGTCACCGCCGGCGCAACCCCTTGTAAATGCGCTCGCACTCGGCGCACACCGGTGAACCCGGTTTCGCCTGCTTCTTCACCGGAAACGTTTCCCCGCACAGTGCGACGACCATCTTGCCCGAGATAGCGGAATCCACGATCTGATCCTTCTTCACGTAGTGGAAGAACTTCGGGGTTCCGTCGTCGGTGGTTGACGCTGAATCTTCCCGTAGGTCGGTACGCTCAAGAGTCTTCGTCGTCGTTTTCACGCCTCCCATCATGCACCACAACTCGCCGGAACTTAAGCCGGAGGGCTACCCTCGGAGACCATGAGCGCTGCGGATGGACATTTCGACGACCCGAACACGGTCGACGTGGATGCGGAACTGCCCGCGTCGCGCAAAACCCGCCGCAGGCGAACCCAGCGCGCATTGATCACCGATGCACAGCACACCCCAGAACAGAACCGCCGCAGTCGCGAGATGCAGTACGCGATCTTGCAGGGCCTGCGCCTGCCGTTTATCGCGCTTGCGCTGCTTTCCGGGTTCGTGTTCGACAACTGGTGGATCGCTGCAGTTCTGTTCACTATCTCGGTGCCGCTGCCGTGGATTTCCGTCATGATCGCCAACGGCCAGGGCGAGGTCCGCGATTCACGCCAGAAGAACGTCTACAAGCCCGCGGCCGCACGCGAGGCCATGCGCCTTGAAGCTGCCCGCCAGGCGCAGCTCGAAGCGGATGGGCCTGCAGACCGCCCCACTATCATCGACCACGACGATTTGCCTTAATCCCTGGCCAGAAGGATCCGCCTTGTCTCATCCCACCCCGAAACCGCAGGTCATGCGGGATCTCGTCGATATCCTCACCGCAGCCAACTTCACGGCGGACGGCATCGCCGCTCATCTCGGACCGGATGCCACCGAGGCCCTTTACCGCGGCGAACCAGGCGTCGTCCTCGCCGCCACCCACGCCGGCACGCAGCTTGACGGGCTCATCCGCTTCTTCCTCCTGCGTCGCCCACTGCCAGGAGACCAGGTTGCAGATCTGCTCGGCTCAAGGCTTGCACTTTCGCTTATCGACGACTCTTTGATCCGCGACACCCCCTCCGGCGATCTGGAGGTGGCGTTCGACGTGCGTCCCCACGTCGTTGCCGGCCACGACCGCATCGTCGTCTCGGACTGCGATGCCTCTGTGACCGACCTCGTTCCGGGCCACGACCATGTGCTCGGCGTCGGCGCCGCGTCGCTTTCTCTATTGGCCGCTACCCCACTGTCCCCTGTCGAAACCGTCCTCGACCTGGGCACCGGTTCCGGGGTACAGGCGCTCGCGCAGGCGGATGCCGCGGAGCGCGTGGTGGCGACCGACATTCACCAGCGAGCGCTTGAACTCGCGAAAGTGAATCTGGCGGCTAACGGCATAGGAAACGTCGAACTTCGACAGGGGGCATGGTTCGAGCCCGTGGCCGATGAGCGTTTCGACCGGATCGTGGCCAACCCGCCGTTCGTCGTCGGTCTGCCGGAGGTGGGCCACGTCTACCGCGATTCCGGGCTCTCACTTGACGGCGCAACTGAGCTCGTCGTCGGAGAGGCGTGCAACCATCTCGCGGCTGATGGCACCGCATGCATCCTCGGTGCGTGGGTGCACACCTTGGACGAGCCATGGCAGTCCCGAGTCGCCGGCTGGGTTCCTTCCACCGGAGTGAGCGCGTGGGTCCTGCAGCGTGATGTAGTGGACCCCGGGATGTACGTGTCCACTTGGTTGAAGGACGAATCGCTCGACCCGCGCTCGCGCGAGGCTATAAAGCGTACCGAAGCTTGGCTTTCTCATTTCAACGAGCATCACGTGCACGCCATCGGCTTCGGCTGGGTCTTTATCCGGGACATCGGCGATGCACCGTCCGAGGTCACCGCTGAGGAGTTGCGTCATCCGTTCAGCGACCCACTGGGACCGGAAGTGGAGGAATACTTCCTGCGAGCTGGGTGGTTGCGCGGCCGAAGCGCTGACGAGCTGCTCGACTCCACCTTTGTAGTACGCCCTGGAGTCGCCCTCGAAGAAGTAAGCCTTGCGGATACCTCGGCGGGGATCGGATTCACACGCGAAGTCACCCGAGTCAGCCGAACCGACGGCCCGAGGTTCTCCCATAAAATTGACGCCGGAGTGCGCGCGGTGCTCGCAGGACTCCACCCTCAGGGGCTATCGCTTCGAGATGTCGTCGGTCTTTTCGCCGCGTCCCGTTCCATGACATCGGAGAACCAGCTGCAGGGACTCGAGGCCACTGCGGTGGCAGCCATCGTGGATTTGATCAGACATGGCATCGTGGTCCCTGCGGAGATCGCCGAGGTGATTTCTCCGACAACCCAGCGGAAGGAATAGAAGATGAAGGCGGTACTCACACGAGTTTCACGCGCGTCGGTCACCGTAGATGGCGAGACGGTTGGGGCTATCGAGTGTCCGGAGACTGGCGGCGTGCTCGCCCTCGTCGGTGTAGGGGCGGATGACGACGCTTCCTCCTGGGAGACCATGGCGCGCAAGATAGCTGAGCTACGCATTCTTGAAGGCGAGCGCTCCGTTGTCGACGCCGGCGCGCCAGTACTTTTGGTCAGCCAGTTCACGCTCATGGGGCGCACAGCGAAGGGCCGGCGACCATCGTGGGCAGATGCCGCAGCCGGCGAGGTGGCCGAGCCGGTGATAGCAAAGATCGCAGACGAGCTCCGCTCGCGTGGTATCCATGTCGAGGAAGGGCGGTTTGGAGCCAAGATGAAGGTGGAAAGCGTGAATGAGGGTCCCTTTACCGTCGTCGTTGAATCGTGATTAAGCTCACATTTCGCCTCTAGCAGGACTTATATCAGAACGGGTGCGAATCTGAACGCACAACTCACCCGGAGATGTAACACCGGGAACAAATTCGGGACCCAGGGCGTTTATTGGGTGGATTCAAAAACTCAGTGATCAACTCAGTGATCGAGGAGGCATCGCCACATGACTCAACCGGATCATGCCAACGCCACGGAGACCGAAGAGGTCGACCGCGGCAGTCGCCGAAATCAGACGAACGACAACCCATCTGCGGATCTGGTTCGTGTCTATCTGAACGGTATTGGCAAAACTGCGCTTCTCGATGCTGAGGAAGAGGTTGAGCTCGCCCAGCAGATCGAGGTCGGCCTGTACGCCCAGCACTTATTGGATGATCCGGACGTGGAGCTCACCCGCGCCATGAAGCGCGATTTGAAGATCCTGGCGAAGGAAGGACGCAAAGCTCGCGCTCACCTCCTCGAAGCCAACCTCCGTCTCGTTGTCTCTCTTGCGAAGCGCTACACCGGCCGTGGGATGCCGCTGCTGGATCTCATCCAAGAAGGCAACTTGGGCTTGATTCGCGCCATGGAGAAGTTCGACTATTCGAAGGGCTTCAAGTTTTCCACCTACGCCACGTGGTGGATCCGCCAGGCGATTACCCGTGGCATGGCTGACCAGTCACGCACGATCCGTCTCCCAGTCCACCTTGTGGAGCAGGTCAACAAACTCTCCCGCATCCGTCGCGAGATGTACCAGTCCCTGGGCCGCGAGCCGACGAACGAGGAACTCGCAGAGGAGTCTGGCATCCCCGAGTCCAAGATCGAGATGCTGCTCCGCCAATCCCGCGACCCGGTGAGCTTGGACATGCCGGTTGGTGCGGACGAGGAAGCACCCCTCGGCGACTTTATCGAGGATGCCGAGGCAACTGACGCTGAAGACGCTGTGGTCTCCACCCTGCGCCACGACGATATCGAGGACATCATCAACGGGCTCGAACAGCGCGAGCAGGATGTGATCCGTTTGCGGTACGGACTGACCGATGGCGTGCCCCGCACGCTTGATCAGATCGGCCGACAGTATGGTCTCTCGCGCGAGCGAGTCCGTCAGATCGAGCGCGAGGTGATGGCCAAGCTTCGCGTTGGTGATCGCGCCGACCGATTGCGCGATTACGCACTCTAAGCACAAGCAGTTCTGACCCGGTGGCCCCACCGGGTCTTTTGACGTTCGCAGCGCCCCACCCTGCACTACAGTGGACGCTGTTATTCAAGCCACGGGAAGGAACACTCTCATGCGTGATCTCGTCGACACCACAGAGATGTATCTGCGCACGGTGTACGAGTTGGAAGAAGAGGGCATCACTCCCCTTCGCGCCCGCATCGCAGAGCGGCTCGAACAGTCCGGCCCAACCGTTTCTCAGACGGTCGCGCGCATGGAGCGCGACGGGTTGATCGTCGTGGAGCGTGATCGCTCACTTTCGCTGACTCCCGAGGGCCGAGCACTGGCAACGTCGGTGATGCGCAAGCACCGTCTCGCCGAACGCCTGCTCACCGACATCCTCAAGCTTGACATCGACCAGGTGCACGACGAAGCGTGCCGCTGGGAACACGTTATGAGCGACGCGGTGGAGCGTCGAGTGATCGATGTTCTCGCGGATGCGAGCCGCTCCCCATTTGGCAACCCGATCCCCTCGATCGAAGACACACTGGGGTCATCGAGTGCGCATTCCCAAGCTGGTACCCGAGTCATCGACTTGCGGCTGGACGCTCCAACCAAGGTCGTCGTAAAGCAAATTAACGAGATCCTCCAACAGGGAACCAACGTGCAGGATCCGTTAGTCCGTCTCGGCGATCTGGTAGGAGAAGAGGTCACCATCACCCCCACAAACGACGGCGGCGTGGTCGTGACCACTGTTAACGACGAAACCGTCGAGATAGCCCCAGAATTCGCCCACGCACTGCGCGTCGAGATCACGGACTAGGACGATATGAAGCTTGTAGTTACTGGTGGCGCCGGGTACGTCGGTAGCGTCTGCGCCGATGCACTCTTGGAAGCGGGCCACAAAGTGGTCATTATCGACGACTTCAGCACCGGAAACCCAGATGCTGTGCCCTCTGGTGCCGAGCTCGTCGCCGGCACCATCGACGATGTGATCGATGAGGTCTTAGCTGCTGGTGATGTGGATGGGGTGTTGCACTTCGCAGCTCGTTCACTTGTCGGCGAGTCGATGGAAGATCCTGCCGAATATTGGCACTACAACCTGGGGGTGTCGCTGACGCTCCTCGACGCGATGCGGCGCCACGACGTGAAGTCTCTGGTGTTCTCCTCGACCGCCGCAACCTACGGGGAGCCGGACCAAGTCCCCATCGAAGAGACTGCACCCACGCACCCGACGAATCCGTATGGTGCCACGAAGCTCGCCATCGACTACGCGATCACCTCCTACTGCAACGCATATGGTCTCGCGGCGACCAGCCTGCGGTACTTCAACGTCGCCGGCGCCCATGGCTCCATTGGTGAGAACCACAAGACTGAAACCCACCTCATCCCTCTAGTCCTGCAGGTTGCAATGGGCTACCGGGACAAGATTTTCGTCTTTGGCGATGATTGGCCGACACAAGACGGCACCTGCATCCGCGACTACATCCATATCCGCGATCTCGCCGACGCGCACATCCTGGCACTGGAATCGAACGTTGCGGGCGAACACCGCATCTTCAATCTTGGCTCGGGTGATGGATACTCCGTGCTTGAAGTGATTGAGATGTGCCGAGAGGTCACCGGCCACTCGATCCCCGCCGAAGTCGCTCCCCGCCGCGCAGGCGACCCTGCGGTTTTGGTGGCATCTTCGGAAAAGATCAAGCGCGAGCTTGGCTGGGACCCGTCCCGAACGGAGCTGCGTCGTATCGTCGAGGATGCGTGGGCATTCGCACAGGAGCTCGGTGACAAGTCGCACGCAGCGCGTTAGCTCCGGTTCATTCCTTCCAGCTCCTCCCACATAGCTGCGCATCCGAGCTCCGCCGAGTGCAGGAGGCTGGTGTGCTCGCCAAGCCGAAGCAGCTCCAGGAGTACCTCCGACAACGAGTGGCCCGGGACTTCCTCCTGTGCACACATCAGGGCAACGCTCGCCCACGATGCGAGCTTGAGTTGCACCGCTGCAATGGCCCACAAGCTCAATGCATTGGCCCGGATCACTCCCCGGTATCCACGTGCCACGGCAAGGAGGCCGGCACCTGCCCGGTGTGGGTGTTCAAGCGCAGTGGCCACTAAGCAGTCTCTCAACCTGCGGTCCGCCAACGCGGCAGCAGTAATCTCCGCCTCTACCGCGATGGGGAAAGCCTCACGCATACCAAGTTTGGTGTCAGCGGCAAGGAAACCGATATCAGGAACCGTCGTCAATGCCTTGCATGCCCGCGCGATCTCCTCGAGTGCTGCTCGGGGGTCGGTCTCAACCCTGTCTCGTAGACGCCGGCTCCGGGCGTACGCCCGCCGCGTCAGTGCCACGGCATCGGTTTCTTCTCCACCCGTAGCTGCTGGTTCGAAGAATGCGCGGGTGTCTTCCCGGTCAAGTTCCGGCAGTGCGCCTTGCGCCAGCAGTGGTGCCATTGTGGGTTGGGAGACCACGGACGCAATGGTGCCTGTCAACCAATCTTCACCCAGACCCGCCTCAAGTAGCTCTGCAGGGGCCGGACCGAACATGAGGCAATACGGAGTCCCGGACGCAATCTCAGAGACGTGCCAGCACGCGTGGATCAACGCTCGCCCATCCGGGTCCGCCAAGGCATACAACTCCTCCGTGGCGTCGCGAACAAGTTGTGAGTTCGGAACCCGGCTCACGACGATGGCGAGAAAACTCATGACACCATCGAGCGGGGTGGCTTTGATTGTGTCGCCGATTCTCGACGCGTGGCAGAGATCAGCCCGCATGACGGGCCCGAGGTAGGCGGGGCCGTCAAGATCGTCTTGCAAAAGACACACGACGATCGCGGATTCCTGAGGGTAGTAGCCGAGAATGCCAGGAAGCGCGGCGATGAAGTCTGCAGGCCCAAACAGGGCACCGGTGGAGCGGTTTTCCGATGAGTAATGAGGTGTCTGAGTCATGTGTATTCGACGCCAATCCGCTTGACCGGGTTCCTCTGAGCCAGAGCACCACCCCGTGTTCATCCCCAGACCGCGTCACCAAAAGTCATCTTTTTCAGATTGTTGTGGAGAACGCGCCCACCCACGGTGGCGCCCACTTCGTTCGCTAGGGCACAATGAGGAACTTGCTCAATGGGAATGGTTCTTCGGCTTACACCGTTGTCATGAGAGAATGTACCGGCACCACCGGCACGCCCACGATTAACTTTCCAGGAGGAATACCATGTCGGACGAGCACCGCATGTACGAGCTTGAGTATCCTTCGCCTGCTGTCGGCGAGGGAGCACCCGCCGGCCCCACCCTCATCATTGCGATGCAGGGCTACGCCGATGCCGGGCACGCGGTGGAAGGCTCCGCACAGCATCTGAAAGCTGCGCTTGAATCCCGAACCGTCGCGACGTTCAACAACGATGAGTTGATTGATTACCGCTCGCGTCGTCCAGTCGTCACGCTGCACCAGCACGAGATCTCCAATATCGATGATCTTGAATTGGATATGCGCGTCCTCCGCGACACCGAGGGGAAGCCGTTCCTCCTGCTTTCCGGCCCCGAGCCGGATCTGCGATGGGAGGCTTTTAGTGAGGCGGTGGCGGATCTGGTGGAGCGCTTCGATGTCGCCGAAACCATTTGCCTCTACGCTGCCCCGATGGGTGCTCCGCACACCCGGCCACTTGTGGTGTCGGCACACGGCAACGCCCGCAACCTCGTCGGTTCGATGTTCACCTTCGACGGTATGGTGTCCATCCCCGGTTCTGCGGCGATTCTCATCGAGCGCGAACTGCACAAGCGTGGTCGATCCGTGGCCGGGTACACCGCGCACGTGCCACACTATGTGGCGGCATCACCGTACCCACATGCCATGTTCCAACTTCTTCAGTCCGTTGAAGATTCTGCGAAGCTGAAGTTCCCTCTGCGCTCGCTCGAGCAAGACATGGCAAAGGTGTCACGCCAACTTGCTGAGCAGACTGCGGAATCTGAGGAGATCGCCCAGGTCGTCCAGGCACTCGAGCAGCATTACGATTCCGAGATGGAGGAATACCGCAGCCGCAACCCGGAGGCGATGATGCCTGGTGAAGCGCAGGTGCCTACCGGAGACGAGATCAGCGAGGCGTTCGAAAACTTCCTCGCTGCGATTGAGGACCGCGACCGCGACCGGGTGGGCACCCAGGAGCTTCCACTTGCCAGCGACGAGCGCCAGCGTCTCTCCGATCACTATTTCATCGACCCGCTCGAAGGCACCGACATCGACGAGACGGGTGCCGAGGACACCGACGATCCCGATAACAGCCTCGATGATGACGACGAGTAGTGAGCTAGTTTGGAACGTGTGACTCTCACTGCCGCACTCCCCGATCTTGCCGACGTTCCCGAATCACTCTTCGAAGACGCGGTGTGGGAGTCGTTCCAACAATGGACTGCGTCACGAGGCATTAGCCTCTACCCCGCCCAGGAGGAAGCCTCACTAGCCCTGTTAGCTGGCGACAACGTCATCCTTGCCACCCCAACCGGCTCGGGCAAGTCAATGGTGGCAAACGCGGCGCATTTCATCGCAATGGCGCGCGGACAACGAAGTTTCTACACCGCTCCAATCAAGGCGCTGGTGAGCGAAAAATTCTTCGCTCTGTGCGAAATCTTTGGCCCGGAAAACGTCGGCATGATGACAGGAGATGCCACTGTTAACGGCAACGCTCCAATCATCGCAGCCACCGCTGAAATCGTCGCTAACATCGCACTGCGCGAAGGCAAGCACGCGCGCATCGACCAGGTAGTCATGGACGAGTTCCACTACTACTCCGAACCAGAGCGCGGCTGGGCATGGCAAGTGCCGCTCCTCGAGCTCCCGCATGCGCAGTTCTTACTCATGTCCGCAACCCTGGGCGACACGCAGTGGCTGCAAGACGACCTCACCGAAAGAACCGGCCGCACAACCACCCTCGTCGGCGGCTCACAGCGCCCGGTGCCTCTTGACTTTCATTACGTCTTCACTCCCGTCCACGAGACGATCCAGCAACTGCTCGAGGACGGCAAGGCCCCGATCTACGTCGTCCACTTCTCGCAACGCGAAGCCACCGAACGGGCGCAAGCGCTCACGAGCATGAACATCGTCACAGCCGAAGAAAAGGCCCGGATCGCCGAAGAGATCGGGGATTTCCGTTTCACAACGACGTTCGGCAAAACCCTCTCGAAGCTGCTGCGTCGCGGCATCGGCATCCACCACGCGGGAATGCTGCCAAAGTATCGACGCCTCGTTGAGCGGCTTTCCCAAACCGGGCTGCTCAAGGTGATTTGCGGCACCGACACGCTCGGCGTCGGCATTAACGTGCCGATCCGCACCGTGTTGATGACGGGCTTGGCTAAGTACGACGGCACCCGCAGCCGCGTACTCAAGTCCCGCGAGTTCCACCAGATTGCGGGGCGCGCGGGACGCGCCGGGTTCGACACGGAAGGCACTGTGGTCGTTGAAGCGCCGGAGCACGAGATTGAGAACGTCAAGCTGCGTCGCAAGGCAGGCGACGACCCGAAAAAGCTGAAGAAGATCCGCAAAAAGTCCGCGCGAGATGGTGAGGTCTCCTGGTCGGAGAAAACCTTCCAGCGGCTCACCACGGCAGAACCGGAGGAGCTCACCAGCCAGTTCTCGGTGTCGAACTCGATGCTGCTGAACGTCGTCGCCCGCCCGGGCGACGGCTACGAGCACATGCGCCACCTCTTGCGCACCAACCACGACGCACGCGCAAAGCAAAACCGCGACATCTTGACCGCCATTGAGCTCTTCCGCGGCCTGGTCAAGGCGGACATTGTGGAGCGCACACCGGATTCACCCGCGTTTCGTCCATACACGCTCACCCGCGAGCTTGACCGCGACTTCGCCCTCAACCAGCCCCTTTCCCCTTTCGCTCTCGCGTTCTTGACGCTGCTTGATCCGGAGTCGGAGACGTACACATTCGACGTGATTTCGACTTTCGAGGCGATCCTTGAAGATCCGCGCCAGCTCCTGCAGGCCCAACAAAAGGCGGCACGCGGCGAAGAGATCGCAGCACTCAAGGCCGAGGGAGTGGATTTCGCCGACCGCATGGCAATTATCGAGGAGGTGACTTATCCCAAGCCGCTCGAGGACGAGCTTGAAGACGCATTCGAGACGTTCACCGAGGGCAATCCGTGGGCCAAGGAATTCGAACTTAAGCCGAAGTCGGTGGTGCGCGACATGATCGAGCACGCCATGACGTTTTCCGACCTCATCGCCACCTACGGGCTCGCGCGCTCAGAAGGCGTAGTGTTGCGCTACCTCACCGATGCGTGGCGCACGCTGAGCCATTCAATCCCCGATGCGTACATGAACGAAGAGCTCGAGGACATCGTGGTGTGGCTCGGGGAGCTCATCCGTCAAGTCGACTCTTCGCTTATCGACGAATGGGCGCACATGACCGACGATGACGCCCCGATTTCCCAGGAGACGCTCGACCGTGAACTGGCCTTTGGGGTGGAAGACCCCACGGCGCTCACCGCGAACCGCCGCGCGTTCATCATCATGGTTCGCAACTACTTCTTCCGGTTGACCGAGTTGTTCGCGCTGGAGAAGGAAGACGATTTGGCAGAGATGCTGGATTACCTCGATCCCGCCGACACCGTGGATTGGCCGGCGGCGATGGACGACTACTTTGACGAGTACACGGACATGGACACCGGCCCGGACGCTCGCGGCCCCGAGTACTTCCGTCTTTCAGATCAATCTGGACGCAAGTGGTCCGTGGTCCAAGTCTTCAAGGATCCGGACGAGGATAACGCGTTCCAGCTCCACGGTGTGGTGGACCTCGACGCATCGGATGCGGCCGGCGAGGTGCGCCTCGCTCACCTGAAACTTAAGCAGGTGTAAACACGCCACATTGGTGAGCCCAGACGGGTACATTCAGCCTCACATCGTCGGCTATGTCTTCGAGGAGGTTCACTGTGACCAAAGCGCTCATCGTCGGTGCGGGTATGACAGGACTTGCCACCGCGTGGCACCTGCAGGAATACGGGTACGAGGTCGAGGTCGTCGACCGCATCGGCGTCGCCGCCGGCTCATCGTGGGGCAATGCCGGATGGCTCGCACCGGGTAAGACCATACCCCTGTCGAACTCGAGCCTGTGGGCGTACGGTCCGACCGCACTGTTTGATAAGCACGCCGCGCTCGATGTGCCGGTGCGCTTCGACCCGAAGCTGTGGCGCTTCTGCGCCAACTTCATGGCGCACGCCACCGGGCGCGCCTGGGACAAGACCATGGCGGGCCTGACCAAGGCGGACCTCGGAGCTCTGGCCGCCTTCGACGAGCTCGAGGCCGGCGGCGTGAAGGCCACCACGCACGAGAGCCCGTTCATCATCGGTTTCGAAAACGAGCAGAAGGCCGGTGGTTTCCTCAAGGAGGTCGAGGGCGCTCAGCGCCACGGCCAGGAGATCCCGTTCGAGCAGATCACGCTTGACGACGCCCGCGTGCACGCCCCGATGCTCACCGACAAGGTGGGCGCGACCTACCGCATGGGCGGCCAGCGCTTCATCGAGCCGGGCCCGTACTGCCAGGCAATCGCGGACTCCATCGTGGAGCGCGGCGGCAAGGTCACTACTGGTGTGGAGGTCGTGAAGGTTAGCTCCACCCGCAAACCGGCCGTAAAGCTGGCCACCGGCGAGTGGCTGCACGCTGACAACGTCGTGCTGGCCACAGGCGCGTGGCTACCGAAGCTGGCTAAGGACATCGGCGTAACCACGCTGATTCAGGCGGGACGCGGCTACTCCTTCTCAGTGGAGACGGACCAGCCGGCAACCTGCCCGGTATACCTGCCGGACCCGAAGATCGCCTGCACCCCGTACCAGGGCCGCTTCCGTATTGCCGGCACGATGGAGTTCCGCGGCCCGGATGAGCCGTTCCAGCCGGGCCGTATCGCGTCCATGATCCACACCACCAAGCCGTTCTTCCGCGGCATCGATTGGGAAGACCGCCAGGACGAGTGGGTCGGTTCCCGCCCGGTGACCCCGGACGGCCTGCCGCTGGTGGGCGCGACCAAGGTGCCCAACGTGTACACCAACGGCGGCCACGGCATGTGGGGCATCATCCTCGGCCCGCTGTGCGGCAAGATGCTGGCCAAGCAGATCGAGACCGGTGAAGTCGACGAGACCATCGCGCCGTTCGACCCGCTGCGAGGCCCCTTTGGCGGCCTATAATCCCCGTCTCCCCTAACCCCGGAAACCAGTGTTTTCCGGGGCTTTTTCTTGTGCGCGGAGAATCTTCCGCAAATCAGTGGTCTATCGCAGAGTTTTCGGTTAGCTTGATTGCTGTCACATAGGACTGTCTTAGTGGTAAGGAACACATATGCCAAACTTGCTCACCAACCAGCTCCCGCCGGAAACTACCGCTGACCTCGACCATGTCGTCGATGAAGCTGTGGCCCGCGCGTACCGCTGGATGGAAGCGACCGCTGACGCGGACGCGGACGATGCCCAGACGCAGCAGCTTGCCGAGATGCTTCGCGACGATAACGGCGTCCGCTTCACCATGGACTTCGTTGACCGCGTCATGCGGCCTGAGGACAACCGCGTGGCAGCCAATGCGCTACGCGCGATCACCAGGGGCGTCGACGCGTCCTTCCTCGGCCGCATCAACGCCCTGCTCGTTGGTGCCGGTGCCTTTGTGGGTCCGTTCTTGCCCTTCGTGGTGGTCCCGGCGGCGCGCATGCGCCTGCGCCAACTGGTGGGCCACCTCGTGCTGGACGCGGAGTCCGACGCGCTGAACAACCTGCTCGACAACGCAGAGAAGCGCGGCGAGGAGCTCAATCTCAACCTGCTGGGCGAGGCTGTGCTCGGCGAGAAAGAAGCGACGGACCGCGCGGAGCGCACCCTGAACCTAATCAAGAACCCGAGGGTGACCTACGTGTCCGTCAAGGCGTCTTCCATGGTCTCCCAGCTCAACCATTGGGACTACGACGAGTGCGTGCGCCTGGTCAAAGACCGCATCCGTCCGCTGTACCGCGCGGCGCGCGACCGCAGCCCCCAGGTGTTCATCAACATGGATATGGAGGAATACCACGACCTCCACCTCACGCTCGACGTGTTCACCCAGCTACTCAGCGAGGAAGAGTTCAAGGACTACCAGGGCGGCATCGTGCTGCAGGCGTACCTACCCGACACCCTCGGCGCGCTGGAGTACCTCGCCGACTTTGCAAAGAAGCGCGTGGCCGACGGCGGCTCGAAGATCAAGATCCGCCTGGTCAAAGGCGCGAACCTGTCTATGGAACGCCACCACGCTGAGGTCAAGGGCTGGGCACAGGCGCCGTACCTGACCAAGGACGAAGTGGACGCGAACTACTACCGCCTGCTCGACTTCATCGTGCGCCCGGAGTACGCCGACAGCGTCGCTATCGGCATCGCCTCCCATAACCTGTTCACCTCCGCGCTCGCTTACGAGCTGGCGCAGCGCCGCGGCGTCACCAGCATGCTCGATTCGGAGATGCTGCAGGGCATGTCACCGGCGCAGCAGGAGATCGTGCGCGAAGCCTACGGCCGCCAGATCCTCTACACCCCCGTCGTGCGCAAAGAGGACTTCGATGTGGCGGTGAGCTACCTCGTGCGCCGTCTTGAGGAGAACGCGGCGCCGCAGAACTTCCTGCATGCCCTGTTCGCGCCCAAGACCGAGAAGCGCGACCCGATTAAGGAGCAGGAGGACGTCTTCCGCTGGGCGGTGGACAACCGCTGGGGCGTGCACAACGGCCCGAACCGCGAACAGGACCGCACTAACGAGACCGGACGCCAGGTCGGCGCAGAATCCAGCACCACCGGCCGCTTCTTCAACGAGCCGGACACCGACCCGGCGCTGGAAGCCAACCGCGCATGGGCAATCGAGCACCTCAAGAACCCGCCTGCCGTGGACACCGGCGAGGAGATCACGGATCCGTCCGTGATCGTCGACCACATCGCCCGCGCCCAAGAAGCGCAGCAGGCCTGGGGCGGGCTATCCGCCAGCGAGCGTGCCGACGTCCTCGACGCGATCGGCGACGAGATTGCGCGCCGCCGCGGCGACTTCATCGCCGTCGCCGCGCACGAGGCGGGCAAGACGGTCGACCAGTCCGACCCGGAGATCTCGGAGGCTATCGATTTTTGCACCTACTACGCCGACAGTGCCCGCCACCTCGACGACATTGCCGCGGACTTCGAACCGAACAAGCTCACGGTGGTTGTCCCGCCGTGGAATTTCCCGGTGGCCATCCCCACCGGTGGCGTGATGGCGGCGCTGGCGGCCGGCTCCGCGGTGATTCTCAAGCCGGCGCCGCAGGTGACGCAGTGCGCCAAGCTCATTGCGGATTGCATCCAGGCGGTCTTTGCCGAGAAGGGCATCAACGCCGACACCGTGCAGTACGTGCGCGCCGACGAAGGCGAGGCCGGCAAGGCGCTGCTTACCGACGACGCCGTGGACGCCATCATCCTCACCGGCGCCTCCGAGACCGCCCAACTGTTCAAGTCCTGGAACCCGAAGCTCAACGTCATGGCGGAAACTTCCGGCAAGAACGCCATCATCATCACCCCGTCCGCTGACCCGGACCTCGCGGTCAACGACCTGTACCTGTCCGCCTTCGGCCACTCGGGCCAGAAGTGCTCCGCGGCCTCGTTGGCCATCCTCGTCGGCTCCGCCGGCGAGTCTGAGAGGTTGAAGAACCAGCTTCTCGATGCCGCCTCCACCCTGGTGGTCGGCCCGGGCACCGACCTGTCCACCACGATGAACGGCCTGATCGAAGCCCCGGGCGAGAAGCTCGAGCGCGGCCTGACCACGCTGGATCCGGGCGAGTCGTGGCTGCTCAAGCCCCGCAGGCTCGACGACGAGGGCAAGTTTTGGTCCCCCGGCATCCGCGACGGCGTGAAGCCCGGTTCCTGGTACCACCAGAACGAGTGCTTCGGCCCGGTGCTGGGCATCATGCACGCCAAGGACCTCGACGAGGCGATCGAGTGGCAAAACTCCACCGGCTACGGACTGACCGCCGGTATCCACACGCTCGATGGCGAGGAGATCACCACGTGGCTCGACCGAGTCGAGGCCGGCAACGTCTACGTCAACCGCGGCATCACCGGCGCAATCGTGCAGCGACAGCCGTTCGGCGGCTGGAAGAAGTCGTCCGTGGGCCCCGGCGCGAAGGCGGGTGGACCGAACTACGTCGCGCAGATGGGCACCTGGAGGGAGCGGGCGGAGCTGGCGCCGTCGCTAGGCGTGAGCATCTCGGCGCAGGTGCAGGAGCTTCTCGACGCCTTCCGCGCGAACGTTCACGACGAGGACTACGGCTGGCTTTCCCGCGCCGCCGAGTACGACCAGCGCGCTTGGGACAAGGAGTTCGGCCGCGGGCACGACCACTCCGGTCTGCGCTCGGAGGCGAACATCTTCCGTTACCGCAGCACCTTGGAGCCGGTGGTGGTCTATGTCGGCGAGGGCTACCAGCTGCGCGAGGTGTACCGCCAGCTGCTCGCCGCTTCGATCACCGGCACCCAGGTACGTGTGGTCGCGCCGGATGCGATCGCCCGTGAGCTTGAGGCAGCCGGTGTCACCGTTGACGCGCACGCCGTCACGGGCTCGCCTGACCGTATCCGCGTCGTGGGCGACGCGCCCGAGGAGCTCTACGGCGACGTCGCCACCGCGGTGTTTGACGGGCCAGTGCTTATCGACGGCCGCCGCGAGCTTTTGCCCTACCTGCTGGAGCAGGCCGTGTCTGCGACGCTGCACCGCTTCGGCGTGATCCACGATCCGGCCAACATCCGGAACTAATACCCCGTCCACCTCACTACACAGGGAGCGCCCTGATGACTACCGCCCCACCACCGCATTCGGACGCGCCGGCACGCCCGAAGGCCGGCGTCGTGCCCGACGAAGACGCGGGTCTGCAGAAAGGCCTGTCTACGCGCCAGATCAACATGATCGCCATCGGCTCGGCGATCGGCACCGGCCTGTTCTTGGGCGCTGGATCGCGCCTTCAGGCGGCCGGCCCATCGCTGGCCTTTATGTACCTGCTATGCGGGTTCATCGGCTATCTCATCTTGCGCAGCTTGGGCGAGCTGATCGCCCACCGCCCGACCTCCGGGTCGTTCGTGTCCTACACGCGCGAGTTCTACGGGGAAAAGGCTGCCTACGTTTCCGGCTGGTTGTACTGGTTCAACTGGGCCGCCACCGCAGTGGCGGACGCGACCGCACTGGCCATCTACATCCGCTGGTTCGGCCAGTACTACGGCTGGATCAACAATGTTCCGCAGTGGGTCTACGCCCTGGTCATCATCGCGCTGGTCACCGGCATGAACCTGGTGTCGGTGAAGTTCTTCGGCGAGATGGAGTTCTGGTTCTCCCTGATCAAGGTGCTGTTCCTGCTCACCTTCCTCGCCGTGGGCATCTTCATGGTGATCTTCGACAACCCGAGCGGGGACCTGACTGGTCTCACGCTGATCACGGACAACGGCGGCTGGTTCCCCAACGGCGTGTTGCCAGCGCTGATTGTGATCCAGGGTGTCGTGTTCGCGTACGCCGGCATTGAGCTGCTCGGCACCACTTCCGGCGAGACAAAGAACCCGAAGAAGGAAATTCCGCGCGCCATCAACGCGGTCGTCTTCCGCCTGCTGGTGTTCTACTTCGGCTCCGTGCTGCTGCTGTGCCTGCTCTTGCCGTACACCGAGTACTCGGGCGACGAGTCCCCGTTTGTGACCTTCTTCGACTCGATCGGCGTTCCGTACGCGGGTGCCATCACCCAGCTGGTGGTCATCACCGCGGCACTGTCCTCGCTCAACGCGGGTCTGTACTCCACCGGCCGCATCATGTACTCGCTGTCCAAGGCTGGCTCCGCCCCGCAGTGGGCGGGCAAGGTGACTAAGGGCGGCGTGCCCTACGGCGGCATTTTGCTCACCACCGGTGTCGCGCTGTTCGGTGTGGTGCTCAACTACTTCGTGCCGGAGGCCGCATTCGAAGTAGTGCTGAACATCGCCGCGCTGGGCACGATGGCGTCGTGGGCGGCGATCTCGCTGTCCCACATGCGGTTTGTCCGGCTGGCTCGACAGGGCAAATACACCCGCCCCGACTACCGCGCCCGGTTCTCCCCGTTCACGGACATTGTTTCGCTGCTGTTCCTGGTGCTCGTAGTCATCCTCATGGCGTTCGACTACCCCATCGGTACGTGGACACTTGTGGTGTCGCTGCTAATGTGGCCGGCGCTTGCGTGGGGCTGGTTCAAGGTGCGCGACCGAGTCGAGTTCATTTCTCGGTCTCACGTGAACTACGAAAAGATCACCGGCGAGCAAGCCCCCGACATTGACCCGCGGCTACGCAACCCGTAGCGCTGCTATACAGGTAATCGCACACACCCCAACCAAACCCGAAAGGAACCAAATGCCTCAGCTCGTAGACGTTCAGAACATGTGCCGTTGGATCAACCACCACGGCGTGGAGAAGCTCATCGCCGGCATCCAGAGCTACATCGAGGAAGATTTCGTGCGCTGGGAGAGCTTCGACAAGATCCCGCGTGTGGCCAGCCACACCCCCATCGGCGTGATTGAACTCATGCCCACTTCCGATTCCAACGAGTACGCGTTCAAGTACGTCAACGGCCACCCCTCCAACCCGACCCGCGGCTACCAGACCGTCACCGCGTTCGGTGTGCTCGCGGACGTGGACAACGGCTACCCCACCTTCGAGGCGGAGATGACGCTGCTCACGGCGCTGCGCACCGCCGCCACCTCGGCGATGGCCGCGAAGTACCTCGCACGCAAGGAATCCGAGGTCATGGCGATGATCGGCGCCGGCTCACAGTCCGAGTTCCAGGCGCTGGGCTTCCGCGCGGCACTGGGTATTGAGCGTGTGCGCATCTTCGACATCGACCCGGATGCGATGGAGAAGTTCCGCCGCAATATCGAGCCGCTAGGCATCGAGGTCTACATGGCCGCAAGCGTCGAGGACGCGGTCGAAGGTGCTGACATCATCACCACCTGCACCGCCGATAAGGCGCAGAACACCATCCTGGATTACTCCCTGATCCGCCCCGGCGTGCACCTCAACGGCGTCGGTGGTGACTGCCCCGGCAAAACCGAGCTGGATGCTCGCATCCTCGACGACGCCACCGTGTTTGTGGAGTTCCCGCCGCAGACCCGCATCGAGGGCGAGATCCAGAACAAGGACGACGACTTCGAGGTCGTGGAGCTGTGGAAGGTCATCGCCGGCAAGCACGAGGGCCGAACCAGCGACGAGGAGATTACCCTGTTCGACTCCGTCGGCTTCGCCATCGAGGACTTCTCCGCGCTGCGCTACCTGCGCGATTCTGTGGCGGGCACCGAGTTCCAGGAGTTCATCGACTTAGTCGCGGATCCGGAGGATCCGAAGGACCTGTTCTCGCTGACCACCAACGTGCTCACCCCGCTGTAAAACACCCCGCTTCACGACGAAACCTCCGGCAGTCTCCCGCTCAGTGCGAGATCCTGCCGGAGGTCGTGCCGTCATAAAGCTAAATGCTTAGCGGGCATCTTCGATGGTGACGGCCTGGGCAACAGCCTGGACAACACCGGCGACCTTGACTGCCTCCCAGACCTGCTCCTTGGTCAGGCCCTCCTCGCGCACGACGTTCGCGTGGGCGACGGCGCAGTGCTCGCAGCCGTTGATAGTGGAAACGGCGAGCGACCAGAGCTCGAAGTCCGACTTTTCCACACCCGGCTTGGAGATGATGTTCATGCGCAGGCCGAACTTGACCTGGGAGTAGTCGTCGCCCAGCCAGCCCTTGGCGCGGTAGGCAACGTTGTTCATCGCCATGACGGTGGCTGCGCCGTAAGCGGCCTCGACAGCCTCCTCGGAGAGGTGCTCCTTCGCCTCGTCGGCGATTTCGGAGATGACGGTGGAGTTGCGGGTCGCCGCGGCAGATGCGAGCAGGGTTCCCCACAGCTGCTGCTCGTTCAGCTCAGAAGAGCGGGTGAGCGAGCCGAGGTTGAGCTTCTGGTCCTTGGCGTACTCCGGCAGCGCATTGCGCAGGTTTTCAATAGACACAGTCTTTCGCCTTCCTTGTTGGTGATAAGTTTTTCCGAATTCGAGGGGCTACAAAAGCCCCGCACTGCGCGGGGCTTCTCACTGCGTGTCCTACTTCAGGGACTCCTGAACCACAGCCATCTTGTCGATGTTCTTGGTCGGGTCGTTCTTCTGCCAGTCGCAGGCGCAGACTTCCTCGGACTGCAGTGCATCGAGCACACGCAGCACCTCGTCGACGTTACGGCCAACAGCATCCGGGGTGACGGACACAAACTGGATCACACCGTCCGGGTCAATGATGAAGGTGGCGCGGTCTGCGACACCGTCAGCGTTCTCGACACCCAGTGCACGGATCAGGTCGTGGCGCACGTCAGCGAACATCGGGAACGGCACCTCGAGCAGATCCTCGTGGGTCGCGCGCCAGTTGAAGTGGGAGTACTCGTTGTCGGTGGAGCCGCCGAGCACCTGGGTGTCGCGGTCCTCGAACTCCTCATTGAGCTTGCCAAAAGCAGCGATCTCGGTCGGACAAACGAAGGTGAAGTCCTTCGGGTAGAAGAAGACGATCTTCCACTTGCCCTCGTACTTGTCCAGGGACACGCGCTCGAAGTAGTCATCCGGGCTGGAGGCCTGGGCTTCCTTCAGGTTGCCACCCTTGAGGGCAACGAGGTCGAACTCCGGGAAACGCTCTCCAACAGTCATGATCGGCATAATGATCCTCCAATAAGATTTCGCTCACGCGACTGGTTTGTTTGTGCGCCATCCGCGCACCTAGTCACAATTGTGCCACAACAAACCCACTCTTTCAACGAGAAAACTTATCGTCTTCGTGTAGTGTCATAGGCATGTCCAATAAGGAGTACAAGCCCACCCTGTCTCAGCTTCGGACGTTTGTCACCATTGCGGAGAACAAGCATTTCGGCACCGCAGCGACCAAGTTGAACATTTCGCAACCGTCGCTGTCTCAGGCGCTAGTGGCGTTGGAAACCGGGCTGGGAATCCAGCTCATCGAGCGCTCCACCCGCAAGGTCATCGTGACCCCGAAGGGCGAAACGCTGTTGCCGTACGCCAAGGCTGCGCTCGATGCCGCAGACACGTTCGTCCTGCATTCCCGCGGCACAGAAGGCACGCTCGCCGGGCCCATCACTATCGGCGTAATCCCCACCGTCGCTCCGTACCTCCTACCCCATCTGTTGCGCGAGCTGCAGCAAAACTTCCCGGAGGCGGAGCCGCGCATCGTAGAAGAGCAAACCAACCACTTGCTCAATAGCTTGCGCGAGGGGCAGATCGATGTCGCAGTACTCGCGCTGCCGACCGAGGCCCCCGGGCTGCAGGAAGTTGAGCTCTACACAGAGCCGTTCGTCGCAGTCACCTCTGAAGGTCACCCGCTGGCAGGCCACTGCGACCTCGCCCTCAGTGACCTGGAGCGCTTGGAGCTTCTTTTGCTTGACGACGGCCACTGTCTTCGGGATCAGATCGTGGACCTGTGCAAGCTGGCGAATGTCCAGCAATCGCCCGCTTCGCAGTCCGTGACCCGCGCCGCGTCTCTGACCACCATCGTGCAGCTCGTAGTAGCCGGCCTTGGTTCAACGCTTGTTCCGCTGTCGGCAGTGGAGACCGAGTGCTCACGGCCTGGGCTTTCGGTTGCGGCATTTGATGGCGACTCAGGTGCAGAGCGCAGCGTTGGCCTTGCGTATCGCGCGTCCGCTGCCCGCGAGGACGACTTCGCAGCATTGGGCGAGCTGGTGAAGCAGGCGTACGAGTCTTCGATTGAACGCGTCGACACGGTCGTCCCAGGGTTACCGGCAACGCCGGAGGCGGGCTAGACTTCATAGCCCGGATATGAATGCAATCTCCAAACCCGACCTTTACACCGCGCTCGACGGCGTCACCCTCGCTGACGAGCGCCGTTTTCGCCGACGCCTAAAGAAGGCCCACTCGCCCGAGGCCCTCGAAGCGATTGCGAAAGACATCGAGACTGCGCGCAGGGTCGTTGACGCTCGCGACCAGGCAATTGGCGAGATCACCTACCCGGAGAATCTGCCGGTGTCTGCTCGCCGCGACGACATCATGGAGCTCATTCGGGACAACCAAGTGGTCATCATCGCTGGTGAGACCGGCTCCGGAAAAACCACGCAGATCCCGAAGATGCTGCTTGAGCTCGGCCGCGGCCGGCGCGGGATGATCGGGCACACCCAGCCGCGCAGGCTTGCAGCGCGCACGGTGGCAGAGCGCATTGCTGACGAGCTTGGCCAGGAGATTGGTGAATCTGTCGGCTACGCGATCCGCTTTGATGACCGGGTCTCCCCCTCTACGGCCGTCAAGCTCATGACAGACGGCATCTTGCTCGCGGAAATGCAACGGGACCGCTTCTTCAACGCCTACGACACCATCATCATCGACGAGGCCCACGAGCGAAGCCTGAACATCGACTTCTTGCTGGGCTACCTGAAGCGCCTACTGCCGAAGCGACCGGATCTCAAGGTCATTGTCACCTCGGCAACCATCGATCCGGAGCGCTTCGCCGAGCACTTCGCGGACGCGCACGGCAACCCCGCTCCGATTATCGAAGTATCAGGCCGCACCTACCCCGTCGAAATCCGCTACCGCCCCCTTATCGAACAGGTGCAGACCAAAGACGGCGTGAAAGAAGTCGATACCGACATGATCGACGGGGTCGTCGACGCATGCCAAGAACTGATGCGCGAAGGCGACGGCGACATCCTGTGCTTCTTCGCTTCCGAACGCGACATCCGCGACACCATGGAAGCGATCGAGAAGCAACATTGGCGTGGTGTCGAGGTGGTGCCGCTCTTCGGCCGCTTGTCCAACGCCGAGCAGCACAGGGTGTTTGCGCCGCATTCTGGCCGTCGCATCGTGCTTTCCACCAACATTGCGGAGACTTCGCTGACCGTGCCGGGAATCCATTACGTCGTGGATAATGGGCTCGCACGTATCTCGCGCTATTCCACCCGCACGAAAGTTCAGCGCCTCCCTATCGAGGAGATTTCGCAGGCGAGTGCGAACCAGCGCTCGGGACGCTCAGGCCGTGTCGCCGACGGCATCGCGATCCGCCTCTACTCCGAGGAGAACTTCGAGAACCGCGACGAGTTCACCGACCCAGAGATTCTGCGCACCAACCTCGCGTCCGTCATCTTGCAGATGATCTCGCTGCGCCTCGGCGATGTCGCGGAGTTCCCGTTCATCCAGCCGCCGGATCAGAAGTCCGTGCGCGACGGCCTGATGATCCTCCACGAACTCGGCGCGATCTCTAATGAGGAGAAGCACGACGCACCGGTGCTCACCGCGATCGGTCGGGACATCGCGCGCATTCCGGTTGACCCGAAGATGGCCCGCATGTTGGTCGAAGCGAACCGGTTAGGCGTGCTTGATGACGTCACCGTGATCGTGGCGAACATGACCATCCAAGATGTGCGCGAGCGGCCGCTCGAGTTTCAGGCACAGGCCGACCAGGCCCACGCCCGGTTCAAGGACAAGCAGTCGGACTTCCTCTCCGCGCTTAAACTCTGGGATTACATTAACGACTCGCGTGACGAGCTCACCGGCAACGCATTCCGCAAGCGCATGAAGCGTGAGTTCCTGCACTACATGCGTATTCGCGAGTGGTACGACTTGGTGCGCCAACTGCGCGACGTAGAGCGCGGGCTCGGTTGGTCCCGGGCGGAGAATGTGGCCAACGAGCGCGATGCTGACGCCATCCACAAGTCGCTCCTGACCGGGTTGTTGTCCAACATCGGCGCCCGCGACGGCAATTCCAAGGAATTTCATGGGGCTCGTGGGACAAGGTTCATGATCTTCCCCGGGTCGTCGTTAAGCAAAAAGCCCCCGGAATTTGTGATGGCCGCAGAGCTTGTGGAGACCTCCCGCCTGTGGGCGCGCGATGTGGCGAAGATCGAGCCGACCTGGGTGGAGCAAGCCGCCGGAGACTTGCTGCGACGCAGCTACTCGGAGCCGGTGTGGTCGCGGAAACGTTCCGCCGCGATGGTGCATGAGAAGACGATGCTCTACGGCGTGTCGATTGTTCGCGATCGACTCGTGCCCTATCACCGGGTTGATCCGGACGGGGCACGCAACATGTTCATCCGGCACGCGCTGATCGGCGGGGACTGGAACCGCCACCACCTGTTCATCGACCACAATGACGCTCTCATGGCCGAGGCTGCGCTGGTGGAAGAGAAAGTGCGCCGCCGCGGTCTTGTGGTGGACGAGGACGCGCTGTTCGACTTCTACGATTCCAAGTTGCCCGCCACGGTTACCACCGCACGGCATTTCGATTCGTGGTGGAAGAAGCAGCGCCGCGAGGACGCTCACTACCTCGACTTCGACCCCGCTGCGCTGGTGCAAGACGATGGGCTGGACACCTCCGACGCCGCGTTCCCGCCAAACTGGCGCCAGGGCACGATCACCTACGACCTGCGCTACAAGTTCGAGCCGAACGACCCGTTCGACGGTGTCACGGTCGAGGTGCCGGTGCCGCTGCTCGCAGGACTGGAGCCGGCCGGGTTCGACTGGCTCGTGCCGGGGCTGCGCCTTGAGCTGGTTACCGAACTGCTGCGCACCTTGCCCAAGACGCTACGCCGCAGCGTAGTGCCGGCACCCGACTTCGCCGCACGGGCCCTGCCGCTCATCAACGACGAACACAAGCAGGAACAATTGCTTGTCGACGCCCTGGCCAACGCCCTCAAGGACCTCGGTGTCCGCGGCATTGACGGCGCGGATTTCACGCCTTCCTCCCTGCCGGCGCACCTGAAGATGACGTTTGCAGCGATTGATCGTCGTGGCGAGATCATCGACAACGACACCGACCTGGCCGCGCTCAAGAGCCGTCAAGCTGGCAAGATCGCATCCTCAGTGTCGCAGGCTGGGCGCGCATCTGAATCGGATGCGGTGCGTAAATGGACAGCGGGGACGCTTGGAGAGGTGCCGGAAACTGTCACCACCACCATCGACGGCAACGAGGTCGACGCGTACCCGGCACTTGAAGCAACACCAGACGGTGTGAAAGTGACGGTGCACCCGACGAAGGCGGAAGCAGACGCGTCGATGACCACCGCAACGCTCACTTTGCTGCTACGGGAGATTTCCGTAAGTACCCAGCAGATGACGAAAGGACTGCCGCTGCGGCACAAAGTTGCTGTGGACCATTACCCGCACGGCGGAGCGGACGGGTTAGTTGAAGACGCCCGGGTTGCGGTGATCCGAGACTTGATGATTGCCCACGGCGGGGCGGTGCGTTCACCCGCAGAGTTCGATGCTCTGGTCCAAGAGATCAAGCCGAATGTGGCTGGTGAGGTGCGCCGAATCGTGGTCGGGCTTGCGCCTGCGCTGGTTGAATACGCCAACATCGCGCGTGAGCTCGACCAGTGGGAGGGCCCCGCGATCGACGACATGCGAGGCCAGCTCGCTTTCTTCCTGCCCCGTCACGCAATCACCATTCACGGCGCGCAGCATCTGCAGCACCTTCCCCGCTACATCGAAGCGATGCGCATCCGCCTGGGCGATCTACGTCTTGATCCTGACCGCGATGCCGACAGGCAGTCTGCAGTCGACGACGCAAAGCGCTACCTGGAGGCGAAGGCAGCCAAGCTACCGGCGAATCGGAGGAAGTCGCGTGCTTACAAAGATATTCTCTGGCGAATCGAGGAGTTGCGGGTCAGCCTTTTCGCGCAGCGCTTGGGCACCCCCCAGCCCGTAAGCCAGCGGCGCATCGAAAAGATGGTGGACAAGCTCGCTTAGAAGTCTTCGCGGTCGCGGCGGCGCATTAGCCTGATTTCGGATTCGAAGTCGTCCGCGCTCTCGAAAGACTTGTAAACCGAGGCGAAGCGGAGATACGCGACTTCGTCGAGAGCCCGCAGCGGTTCTAGCACCGCAAGACCGATTTGGTTTGCTGGCACCTGCGAACTGCCTTGCGCACGCACGGCTTCTTCGACCTGTTGCGCGAGACGTTTCAGCGCGTCATCAGACACGTCGCGTCCCTGACACGCTCGCCGCACACCGACGATGAGCTTATCTCGATCGAACGGCTCGCTCACTCCGTTGCGCTTCACGACGGTCAACACCGCTTTTTCTACGGTGGTGAAACGGCCACCACATTCGGTGCACTCTCGCCTGCGACGAATTGCAGAACCCGCATCCACGGTGCGGGAGTCGGTGACCCGGGATTGCTCATGGTGGCAGAACGGACAGAACACGGTTCACACATCCCATATGTTGCGGCGGTCATGGTTCTGGCGTCAGCTTACTGCAGCGACACCACGATCCGGGCTAGCGAGCCTGTGCAACCTACACATCCGCTGCGATCCGGGCGCTCTGAGCCGGGCCCACTGAGGTCGGCTCCTCCGCGTTGAAGACGCCGCCGAAAATCGATCCCACGGCCAAAGCCGCGGTCATCATGATGCCTAGCAAGAGGTTGTCCCGACGCTCTTGCGCCAGTTCGAAACGTTGTGCAGACGTGTCCGAGGCTACCAAATGCTCCCCTGGATTACGTCCGGGTGTTCGATACGACCTGACGAGCGGCCTTGCGCAATGCCGCCCAGCGAGTGAGCTGTCGTAGTTGGCAACATCCCAAACCTCCGCCGTGCGTCCCAGGGTGCAAACGCCGCTATCGATGGTGTTGTTGCTGTTAACGGGGCGGGTGACGATAGTCATGGTGTAGTCCTTTCCTTGGTGTGGAGCTCACTGTATTGGTCGCCCCCAACACACTCTGCCCGAATGCGATAGTGTGTTCGAACGATTGCATGTTCGATATATAGCACCCGCCGTTGACGCTGTCCACTCCCTCTTGAAGAATATCGAACATATTTGCTCACTGTGCTACTTTTGACCCGAAGCACATCGCCAGCAAGGAAGGTGCCATGGCACGCAAGAAGACCGACCCGAACAACCTGGACATGAGCGCACTCTCGGACCGCCAGCGCCGCATTCTGCAGGTAATCCAGGACGCTGTGGTGCTTCGCGGTTACCCGCCGAGCATCCGTGAGATCGGAGATGCCGCAGGCCTACAGTCGACATCTTCAGTGGCCTACCAACTCAAGGAGCTGGAGAAGAAGGGGTTTCTCCGCCGCGATCCGAACAAGCCGCGCGCCGTCGACCTTCGCCACCTCCCCGAGACCGCACCTAAGTCGGGAACCCGCAAAGCCTCAAAGCCGCAGGATGCCCCTGATGAGGCATCGACTCCACGATTCATTCCGGTGGTGGGCCAGATTGCCGCCGGTGCCCCAATTCTCGCCGAAGAGAATGTGGAGACGTACTACCCGATGCCCGAAGAGCTGCTTGGCGACGGCGATTTGTTCATGCTGAAGGTCGTGGGCGACTCCATGGTTGATGCGGCGATTCTGGACGGCGACTGGCTTGTGGTTCGCTCCCAGCCGGTTGCAGAGGAGGGTCAGATCGTCGCGGCACTTATCGACGGCGAGGCGACGGCCAAGGTGTTCCACAAAGACTCGACCGGCGTTTGGCTACTGCCGCGCAACGATGCATTCTCGCCGATTAAGGGCGATGACGCAGAGATCATGGGGCTCGTCATCTCCGTCTTCAGGTCGCTGTAGCCGCCCGCTCACAGCCGCTGAATTCCCTCTTTCGGGGGAAACGGATATAAACCCATGCGAACGGGCACCCCGTGTCTGGGATGATGTGAGGAATGGCCACTTCCGGTCAGAACAACTCCCACACCCACATCTGGAGGTGCCCGTTTTGTATGCCGAGGAACGGCGTCGTCAGATTGCCTCCCAGACTGCAGTCGAAGGCCGCGTCAACGTCACGGAGCTCGCATCGAAGTTTGACGTCACTGCCGAGACAATCCGCCGCGACCTCGCGGCGCTGGACAACGATGGCGTAGTGCAGCGGGTGCACGGCGGCGCGGTAGCGAACCAGGCGTTTTTGACTACCGAGTTCCCGCTCGATGCCCGCTACCGCTCCTCAACCGACGCCAAGCAGGCGATCGCACGCGCAGCACTGCAGTTTCTCCCGGATCAGCCGGGTGGTGGAATTTTCCTCGATTCCGGCACCTCAATCAACGCTCTTGCCAATCTCGCAGCTACGCAGCCAAATGCCAAAACCTGGTCGATCGTGACCAACTCACTGCCTACGGCCCTCGATCTTTCCACCGCCGGCCTAGATAGCGTGCAGCTGCTCGGCGGTACTGTACGAGCGATCACACAAGCCGTAGTTGGAGATACCGCACTTCGAACACTCGCCCTCATGCGGGCGGATGTCGCCTTTATCGGCACCAACGCGCTGACGGTCGATCATGGTCTCTCTACTGCGGACGCCCAAGAAGCCGCAGTCAAGTCTTCGATGGTCACCAACGCAAGGAGGGTCGTGGTGTTATGCGATTCGACAAAGCTCGGCAATGACTACCTCGTGAGCTTCGCACCACTGGATGCCATCGATGTAGTAGTCACCGATGCCTCTGCCCCGACCTCCTTCGTAGCAGAACTTGGCGAGCGAGGAATCGAAGTAGTTCTAGCTAAAGAAGTGGACTAAACCACACATACCCAAACAGCGGTATGTGAGACCTTGTTTGAACCATGCTTGAACCTTGCCAAAACGGGCACACTCGGACATACTGGGTGGTGAAGGCAACACCGGCGCGAAGTTTGTGATGCAGGGGTTGCCAAGGGCTAATGAAGTACGGAGCGCAGATGATTCTCACGCTGACCCCCAATCCGAGTATCGATGCCACCCTGGACATCGGCCAGTTAGAACGCGGGGCGGTGGTTCGAGCCACCAGTGCACGCAGAGAAGCCGGGGGCAAAGGCATCAATGTCGCCCACTGTGTGCACAAAGCCGGCCACCCGACCCTTGCGATCGCCCCGTGTGGCGCTGACGATCCTTTTGAGCTCGCGGTGCGTGGCATCGGAGTTGCCTTTACCCCGGTCCGTATCGACGGGCAGGTTCGCACCAACACCGCACTCACTGAACCGGACGGCACCACGACCAAAGTCAACGAGCGCGGGCCGGAGTTGGCAGCAGCCGATCTAGACGCAATCGTCGCCACGCTCGAAGCAAACGCTCGAGATGCTCAAGCGATTGTGCTCGCCGGATCCCTTCCACCAGGCGCTCCGGACGACTTCTACGTCCAGCTGGTTCGGGCTGCCCGCGCAGCCACGGGTGCCGCCATTGCGGTCGACACTTCCGACGCACCGCTAGTTGCCCTAGGCGCACACCTCGGTGAGGGTGCTCCGGACGTGATGAAACCGAATGCTTTTGAGCTTGCACAGCTCACCAACACCGACGGTGAGACCCTCGAAAACTCCGCGCTTTCCGGTGACTTCAGCGGCGTTGTTGGGGCGGCGCGCGAATTGATCGCGCGTGGAGCGCAGGAACTCTTGGTCACGCTCGGTGGCGCGGGAGCATGCTTGGTCACTGCCGACGGAGCGTGGGGGGCGACTCCCCCGCCTATCGAGGTCCGCTCCACTGTGGGTGCCGGAGACAGCTCGCTTTCCGGATACGTGATGGCCCGCGTTGAAGGTCTCGATCCGGCGGAGCGTCTACGCCGTGCGGTCGCCTACGGGTCTGCTGCCGCAGCCTTGCCCGGAACAGGTCTTCCGGCGCCGGACGCACTCGACCTCGACCACACAGAAGTTTTTCCCATTTGATCTACTACCCCCTTATCTGAAGTAGGACACGATGCAGCCACAATTAATTACCCCGGAGCTCGTCGCACTCGACGTTGATTTCGGGAAGACACCACGCGAGGTCATCGAACACCTTGCAGCGCTAATCGTCGATACGGGCCGCGCATCCGAGGCCAGCACACTGGTCGAGGCAGCGTCCGCCCGCGAGGAAAAGGCAGGCACGGGAGTCAACGGCCGCGTTGCCATCCCCCACTGCCGCACCTCGGCAGTGGAAGCCCCGACTCTTGCGTTTGCTCGCCTGTCGTCGTCCGTTGACTTCTCCGGACCCGACGGCGACGCGGAACTGGTGTTCCTTATCGCCGCGCCAGAGGGAGGCGGCAAGGAGCACCTGAAGATCCTTTCCAAGCTCGCGCGAGCCCTTGTAAAGGGCGACTTCGTAGAGACGCTGCGCAATGCGCAGTCCGACCAGGAGATCGTGGACGCGGTTCTCGCGGTGGTCAACGCTGAGCCCAAGAAGAAGGCTGCGAAAGCTGCCGGCGCGGCGGGAGCTGGCTCGACAGCTGTTGCGGCTGGAGAAGGATCGGCGGCAACCCAGGCGTCGATAAGCGAAAGCCCCAAGCTCCGAATTGCTGCGGTGACTTCATGCGCAACCGGCATCGCACACACCTATATGGCTGCTGATGCGCTGACCCAAGCCGCGGAGAAACGCGGCGATGTTGAGCTCATCGTTGAACCGCAGGGATCCTCGGGCGGGGATCGCCTGGAGCAGAGCTTCATTGACTCTGCAGACGCCGTGATCTTCGCGCACGATGTGGCGGTTCGCGACAAGGGGCGCTTCGCCGGAAAGCCGGTGGTGGATAGCCCGGTGAAGCGCGGCGTGAACGAACCGGATGCGATGATCGATGAGGCGATTGCGGCGGCCAAGAATCCAAATGCGCCGCGAGTCGCAGCCGCAAGCACTACCGGCGGGGAGGAATCCACCTCTGCTTCCGGCGAAAGCTGGCCGAAGCGGCTGCAGCAAGCCATCATGACCGGTGTTTCGTACATGGTCCCGTTTGTTGCCGCAGGTGGTTTGCTGCTGGCGCTTGGGTTCCTTATCGGCGGGTACGACATGGCCAACGGTTGGGAGGCGCTGGTCACCCAGTTCTCGCCGACCCAGCTGCCGGGTCATGAGGTAATGATCGACGGCGAAACGATGACGTTCCGGCGCTCAGGTTGGGCCCTGTATCTCGGTGCAGTGCTGTTTGCCACGGGGCAGATGGGTATGGGCTTTGTCGTGGCGGCGCTATCCGGTTACATCGGCTACGGGCTTGCAGGACGTCCCGGTATTGCCCCGGGCTTCATCGGCGGCGCGATCTCCGTCATGGTTGGCGCGGGCTTCCTCGGCGGCTTGGTCACCGGTATCCTCGCGGGCCTTATCGCTTACTGGATCCAGACCTGGCAGGTGCCGCGCTGGCTCGGTTCGCTGATGCCGGTGGTGATCATTCCGCTGCTGACCTCGTTGGCCGTTGGTTTGGTCATGTTCCTCCTGCTCGGTCGTCCGCTCGCTGCGCTGATGGAAGGCCTGCAGGGCTGGCTGGAATCTATGTCCGGGTCCTCCGCGGTGCTGCTCGGTGTGATCATTGGCCTGATGATGTGCTTCGACCTCGGCGGGCCGGTGAACAAGGCGGCATACCTGTTCGGTACCGCGGGTCTGTCGGCGGGCACGGAGGCGAGCTTCCAGATCATGGCAGCTGTCATGATCGCGGGCATGGTTCCGCCAATTGCACTGTCGATTGCAACCTTCCTGCGCAAGAACCTCTTCACGCCTGCCGAGCAGGAGAACGGTAAGTCGGCTTGGCTGCTCGGCCTGAGCTTCGTGTCCGAGGGCGCCATCCCGTTCGCTGCGGCTGACCCGTTCCGCGTCATCCCCGCCATGATGCTGGGTGGTGCAACTGCCGGCGCTGTCTCCATGGCGCTCGGGGTGGGTTGCCAGGCACCGCACGGCGGCGTCTTCGTGATCTTCGCCTACGAACCGTGGTGGGGCATGTTTGTCGCCCTTGCAGCTGGTGTCGTGGTTGCTGCGGCAGCGGTGATCGCGATCAAGCGGTTCTGGCCTAACAAAGAAATTGAAAAGGCGGCAGCGGAATCCGTCGAAAACCAGGCGGCACCTGAACCGGCTGTGGCAGCCTAGCCCCGAACACACCTACACTGGCAAGCACAAACACATTCGAGGAAAGGACATACCTTATGGCTTCCAAGACCGTGAAGGTCGGCTCCACCGTGGGCCTGCACGCACGCCCGGCGACCATCATTGCTGACGCTGCGGATGAGTTCGATGACGAAATCATCCTGACCCTCGTTGGCGGCGATGACGATGATGAGACTGACGCTGCTTCCTCACTGATGATCATGGCGATGGGTGCCGAGTTCGGCGACGAGGTCACCGTCACCTCCGACAACGCCGAGGCAGTTGAGAAGATCGCAGGACTCATCGAGTCGAACCTCGACGAGGAGTAGACACGGAGTAGACACAGAAGGGGTGTCCTTCTGCGTTGAACGCGTTTAAAACGCCCACTCTCGGACGTTTGGCCGGGCGGGCGCTTTTTGTTATTCGGGTCTGCTTATCCCAGAGTGTGGTGGGAGTTGTACTGCCCCTCTCCGATGGTGTCGAATGCCCAACGCATAATCGGGTAAATGACGATGATGCCCACCGACCCCAGGGCGATGCCTTCCAGCGTGACCGGCCCGACGTTCAGCGTGAGGTTGCCAATTCCGACAATCAGCGCCACTGCCGCGGCAGTCAGGTTTGCGGGGTCGGTGAAATCAACTTTGTTGTCCTGCCAGATACGCACACCGAGCATGCCGATGAGGCCATAAAGCACAAGGCACGCGCCGCCCAACACGCCTGCGGGGATGGTGAAGATGACCGCGCCAAATTTGGGGATGAACGCCAGGATCATGGCAAAGATTGCTGCGACCCAGTAAGCGGCAGTCGAGTACACCTTGGTCGCCGCCATCACGCCGATGTTTTCAGCGTAGGTTGTCGTACCGGAGCCACCGAAGGCGCCAGCCAGGGTGGTCGCGATACCGTCGCCGATCAGCGCGCGGCCTTGCATGTGGTCGAGATTGCGGTGTGTCATTTCGGACACAGCTTTGACGTGGCCCACATTCTCGGCGATGAGCACAACGAGCACAGGCAGGGTCACCAAGATCGCGGAGAGGTGGAATTCCGGGGTGTGGAACTGCGGCAAACCGATCCACGGAGCATTGCCGATAGTGTCCAGCGTATCCTCAGCAAGCCCGCCGGAGATGGCCGCGTAAATCCACCCCACAAACACACCGAGGAGAATGCTCAGACGAGAAATCATGCCGCGGGTGGCGACCGTAATGACCACGATGGTCACCAACGTCACGCCAGCGACATCGACCTGGGACTCCACATTGGCGACCGCCGTCGGCGCCAAGTTGAACCCGATCAGCGCCACAATCGCGCCCGTGACCACTGGAGGCATGACCGCATCAATCACGCGCTTGCCCGCGACATGCACAAGCACACCGACTGCGATGAGCGCGAGGCCGGTCACCAATACCCCACCAAGCTGGGCGCCCACCCCATACTGCTGGGAGGCGGTCAGTGGCGCGATAAATGCGAACGAGGAGCCGAGGTAGCTCGGCAGCTTGTTTCGAGTGATCAGCAAAAAGATGATGGTGCCCAGGCCCGAGAACAGCAGCGTAGTGTTCACCGGAAAGCCGGTCAGGGTGGGCACCAGCAAGGTTGCGCCGAACATGGCCACCACGTGCTGCATGCCAATACTAATCGTGCGCGGCCAGCTCAGCCGCTCATCCGGTGCCACCACCGCTCCGGGCTGCACGCGACGCCCGTCGCCATGCAAATGCCAACCAAAGGTCTCGTTCGTTTTCTGGCTCACCGATTCACTCACGAGGTTCCATTATCGCTCGTAACAATTGCGAGCTCCTAATCGACGGGCGTAGTTTTGTCTCTATGGAAATTCTTATTCGCCGCACTCCTGAAGAAGTCGGTGTTGCAGCTGCAGACATCCTCCAACCATTCATTGTAAACAACGGCGTGCTCGGGCTTGCCACGGGATCTACCCCAACCCCGACCTACCAGGAACTCATCCGCCGCCATAACGAAGACGGCCTGAGCTTTGCTGGGTGCAGCGCCTACCTCCTCGACGAGTACAACGGGCTGGCCAAGGAGCACGAGCAGTCGTACTACTCCACCATCCGCCGCGAGCTCACCCACCACATCGACATCGACGACGCCAAGGTGCACTCCCTCGACGGCACGGCGGATAACGCGGACCAAGCTGCTGCTGACTACGACCAGGCGATCAAGGACGCCGGCGGGGTGGACGTCCAGATTCTCGGGATTGGCAGCAACGGCCACATTGCCTTCAACGAGCCAGGTAGCCCGCATGATTCACGCACTCGCGTCATCGACCTGCACCCGCGGACCATTTCGGATAACGCGCGCTTCTTCGACAACGAGTCCGAGGTCCCCCGCCAGGCACTTAGCCAGGGCATCGGCACCGTCCTGGAAGCCCGCAACCTCGTCCTCATCGCCACCGGCGAGAACAAAGCCGACGCAGTGAAGGCCATGGTCGAGGGTGAAGTCAGCACAGACAACCCCGCCAGTGCACTGAAGTCCCACCCGAACGTCACCGTCATCCTCGACGAGGCCGCAGCCTCCAAGCTCGAGGGCGATTACTCCGCAAGTTAAAAAGCTAAACGACGAACTCGCGGTGCTGCTCGGCGATAACCCGGGGCAAGCGCACGTCGATAAGCGTGCCCTGCTCCTGGTACTCCTCCGAGCGCACCGTGCCCTGTTCGTGCAAGAGTGAGACCACATCGCCGCGCGTGAACGGCACGAGCATGGTGACGTGCTCATCGAGGGTGTTGAGGAACATCTCGATCTTGGACTCGAGCTCGGCGATCCCCTCACCGGTCAGTGCGGAGACGAACACCACGTCGCGGCCGGCATGGTCGAACGCGTGGCGCAGCTCAGCAAGCACCACCGGATCGGCCTGATCGATCTTGTTCACTACCACAATCTCCGGCGGAAGAGTCTCGCCGGATTCGCGCGTGATTTCCGCGAGCACCTCGTTAACCGCCTCGATCTGCTTCAGCGGGAAAGCATCAGAACCGTCCACTACATGCAGCAGCAGGTCGGCGTTCGAGACTTCCTCTAGCGTCGATTTGAACGCCTCCACGAGCTGGGTCGGCAGGTGGCGGACGAAGCCGACGGTGTCAGTGAGCACCACAGAGCGGCCGTCGGCAAGCTGAGCTTTGCGTGTCGACGGATCGAGGGTGGCGAATAGGGCATCCTCCACGAGCACCCCGGCATCCGTCATCGCGTTGATAAGCGACGATTTGCCCGCGTTGGTGTAACCAGCGATCGCGATCTTCGGCGTGGTGGAACGGTTGCGCTGGGCACGCTTGACCTCGCGGGCCGTCTTCATGTCGCGCAGCTGATGGCGCAGCTTGGCCATCTCCGTACGCAAGCGTCGACGGTCCGCCTCGATACGAGTTTCACCCGGGCCACGCAGACCCACACCGCCGTTGGAGCCGGCGCGACCGCCCGCCTGACGCGACAGCTGGCCACCCCAACCACGAGTACGGGTGTACAGGTATTCCATCTGCGCGAGGCTGACCTGCGCTTTACCTTCCTTGCTCTTCGCGTGCTGCGCGAAGATGTCGAGGATGAGCATGGTGCGGTCAATCACCTTCACACCGAGCGCTTCCTCGAGCGCAACCATCTGGCCGGGGGAAAGCTCACCGTCAAACACGACGGTGTCGGCGCCCGTGGCTTGGACGATCGTGGCCAGCTCCTTGACCTTGCCGGAACCGATGTAGGTACCCGGGTCTGGCTTGTCGCGCTTTTGATAAAACATGTCTATCACCTGCGCGCCGGCGGTTTCCGCGAGCGCGGCGAGCTCGAACATGTTCGCCTCCATCTCAGCCGTGGAGCCTTCGGTCCAGGCACCGACCAAGATGACCTCTTCGAGGCGGAGCTTTCGATACTCGACCTCGTAGCCGTCTTCCTGCTCCTCAGCGCGCAGCTCCGTTTCGCGGGAGATGCGACGCAGCGCGTTTCTATCTTCCAGGTCGAGCGCGCCGGTGGTGGGATCCCCTACCGTTTGTCCATCGGCCCCGGGCTGCGGAGCGTTGTGGCGAAACGCTCGCGCCAGCAGGTCGTCGTGAAGCTCTTGCTGCGGGTCGAGTTGAGTCATGCAGTCCTTTTGTCCGTACACCGAGTTGGTCACCGTGTTGGTCACCGTGTTGGTTTTCTTAATACCCCATTTAACGCCCACACGCCCGCCTTTCTTCCCGGCGTAGGCGCTGGGAGTAGGCTTTGGGCCCATGAGCGAAACCATCAGCACTGATCTTTCCGCCATCGGGCTCGGGTTTACAAGGTGGCAGGACGCCGTCGAAGCTGCCATCGCAACGAACCAGCTCGCCGTTACCGGCGAGGTGCGCGGCGGGCAGCTAATTCAGTACTTCGACGCTTCCGGCGCCCAGCTGAACATCCTCGCGGTCGAGCCGTTCGCCACCTTTGCCGGCTTCGACTCCACCACCCGCGCCTATGCGCACATCACCCCGCTTAACGACGTGGTGTCCTTGGCCGAAATCGTAGACCCGCACGGTAACGCGATGGCGAGCGTCACCGTCAACCTCGCCCAGGGCCCGCTGATTGCCGACGACCCTGTCCTTCAGTGGCAGGAACTCGGTGTCACCGCGCTGGCCCTCACCCACGAGCGCTACGAGTCCATCGAGGCGTTCCACGCTGCCAACCCGGGCCAAGTGCTTGGCACGGTGGATTCGCAAGGTGCCGAAGCAGTGGCTGCCGGCGCTCCAGTGGCACCGGATGCGTCGGCTACCTTCTCTGCCCGGGTACTCAGCGCGGAGCACCGTACCTCGCAACTCACCGGGCAGCGTTTCATTCACGTGTCCGTCGATGCGGCATTTCCCTTCGATGTGTGTTTGCCGGACGGTGACCTGCCAGAGCGCGATTCTGTCATCGCCGGCACTGCGGTGATGGCCGGATCTATCCCGGCGCCGAGCGGTGGCGGCTGCGGGGGATGCGGCGGTTCCTGCGGCTGCGGCGGCCACTAAACTTTCAGGGACGACCGCGTACTAAGACGCGCGTCCAGAACAAAAAGGGGGGGGCGAGATGAGCACACCCGATAGGGACCTGTCGCGAGCGCTCATCGGCGCGCTTACCCTTGCCGCAGCAGTCATGCTGGTCGTGCTGCTGCGCTTGCCGGGGTTGATCCTCTCGATCTTCCTCATCGCGCTCGTATTGCTCGTCAGCCGCCACTACCAGTCCAATCCGGAAAATGCGGCCATCCAGTCGTCGTTAAGCTATGCCCGCGACGATATTTGCGAGGTCCTGGATGCGTACGACCAGCTGCAAAACGGCGCCTCCGCTGCGGATATCGCGGACCGTACCCTACATTTCCCTGCTCTTGCCAACCCGGACATGTCGGTGCCGGAGATCAACGAGTTTTTGCTGCGGGCAAGTTCTGCGCGGCGCTTTGTAGCGCGCATCGACGGCTATCTCGCCTCTCCCACCGTTGACCGTGCGCAGCTCGAACGCCTTTTGACCGTCGCGGATCAGCGCGCGTTTGAACTGCAGTCGGCGTGGGACGATGCGCGGCGCGTGGCTAAGGAGATTGGGCCGGCTTAATTGGCGTCGTGCAGTCCCTCTACCCGGACGTACTCCGGCTGGCCGAACTGATTGTGATCGACGAGCAGTGTGAGGCTCTTGCGCTGATCATCGAACACGCGGAAGACTTCCTGCCGCTGGTGTTGAGCTGGAAGCTTTTCTAGGCGCCATCCCGGCATCATCTCCACCAGTCCGCCGAGAGACCATTCGAGGTCGTCGATGTAGTCGACGTAGCGAGACAACCGCACGTAGACATCCAGAAGGGTGAGCGGCGGGACGCGGTGCGTGAGCTCTGAGACAAGCAGCACTACGTGGCTCCCCGTTTGATGGTTGGGAAACGTTACGTAGTCGTACTCAGGCCCGCAGGCGTAAACGCCCACCGCACCGATGTCGTGAGCGAGGATGAGGAACTCGTTGAACTGCTCTGGCCCTTCGGGAATGCCGTGCGGCACTTCCTCGCGTGAGAGCTCATCGAGGTTGTTCCAAGCCCCGAAAGTTCGAATGCGCTGAGCCTGGTCCCGACCATGACCCTGCTGAAAGAAAGGCGCAAATCCCCAAAGCACGGTCGCAGGTTCGATCGCAATGGATGCGATCAGCTCGGCACGGCCGCGTAGCCGGCCGTCGCAGAAAGAAATCTCTCCGGTTTCGAAATCGACATTGAAGTTGTTGGGCGCACCCTCGATCGTGTGCTCATCCATGAGTTCACGCATCAATTCCATGCGGATACGGGAGTAGAGGATGGCCCGCTGCGCGACGCGCCTAACCTGTGAAAGTTCGTGCATGTAGACCTCGCTAGTTCTCGTACTTACGAACACCGTCAGCGAGGACATTAATCGGGCGACCAGACTCGTCACGCGCAACGAGAAGAGTCAGTACTTTGCCCTGCTCGTCGAAGATGCGGAAGACCTGTTGCTGGAGACGGTCAACCGGCCGTGTCTCAAGCCGCCAGCCTGGCATCATTTCAACGAGCCCACCCAGAGACCACTCCATGTCATCGATGAAGTCGACATAGCGAGAGATGTGCTCGAGAACATCAAGGAGCGTTACTGGTGGAACGGGAGAACTCAGATCGGAAACGAGGGTGACAAGCTCGTTTCCCGCAAGTTCATTCGTAATCGAGAGAAATATGTAATCCCCGCCGAAGATATACATTGCCATTGCGCCGATCTCGTACCCGAGGATCTTCATCTCATTTGCCTCATCAGGCCCGTTCGGAATCCCGTGTGGCACCTGCCCGCAGGTCAGTTGACCCAGGTTGTGCCGCTCACCGTACAGCTTGATCAGTTCCTCCTCCTGCAGTTTCCTGCCATCGGCGAACGGTGGAGCGTATCCCCACAGCACAGTGGCGGGTTTCATGGCGATGGAAGCAACTGTCTGGATGCGCCCACGTAGACGACCTTGCCAAATGTAGATCTCCCCATCCCGGAAGTTCATGGAGTACTTGTCAGTTGGCTTCCCAAACTCGTGTGCGTCAATGAGTCGGTGCATGAGGTCGAGGCGCAGGCGAGCGTAGATGTATGCTCGCTGGCCGATGCGCCTGACTTGCTGCAGTTGGTGCATACCCCGCAAGCGTAGAGCTAGCTAAGCCAGCGCGCCCGCCAGCTGGCCGCGGGCCACGATTGTCGACGGCCCGGTCATCGTCGCCTCACCGCCTGCTAGCTGCACTCGTACCGCACCGCCAGGCACGTTGACCGTGACTTCGCCGTCCTCAATGCCGGCGTCTGCAAGCGCAGCCTGCGCGGCGGCGACGGTGCCGGTGCCGCAGGAGCGGGTCTCGCCCACGCCGCGCTCCCAGACGCGCATGTGCACTTCCCCGCCCGTGTCGCCCGTTGCGCCCGAGAGCTCGGTGAGCACCTCGACGTTGACACCCTCCGGGAAGAACTCGCGATCAAACTCGGGCTGGCTGAACTCCATCGCCGCAAGCGTCTCTGCGCTCAGGCCCGGGATCACGCACGCGAGGTGCGGGTTGCCCACGTCCACACCGATACCGGCGAACTGCTGCTCCCCCATTCGCGCGGTGGACACGCCGGTCACCGCGACCGGACCCATGCCAACGGACACCGTTGCATGGGTGCCGTCAGCATCGAGCACACGGATCGTCTTCACTCCGGCGCGGGTATCCACCTCGAACTCGCGGGACGCTTCCAGCCCCTCGGCAACCAGCACGTGGGCGAACGCGCGGATACCGTTGCCGCACATCTCCGCGATCGAGCCGTCGGCGTTGCGATAGTCCATGAACCACCGGCCGGTCTCGCCGGAGCGCACCACCCGCAGGAGGCCGTCGCCGCCGATGCCAGCGCGCCGGTTGCACAGGTAAGCGACCTGCCCAGCGTCCAGGTCCAGCTCGTCGTTCACGTCGACGATGACCACAAAGTCGTTTTCGGTGGCGTGGGCCTTAATAAACGGAAGTTGCGCGATACTCACGCGGGCAAGTCTAACGCGGCCAGCGCGGCACCCGGTACGTCGTCGCCGGTAGCATCCAGCCACACAATTCGGGGATCGCGGTTGAACCATGAGCGCTGGCGGCGCACGTACCGCCTGGTACCGGTGACGGTTTGCTCGTAAGCGTCGTCAAGCGAAAGCTCCCCTTCGAGCATGGCGAGCACCTGCGCGTACCCGATCGCGCGCCCTGCGGTGGATTCCCTGATCAGACCTGCGTCCTGCAGCCCGCGCACCTCGTCGACAAGCCCGTGCTCGAACATCAGCCTGGTGCGCTCCGCGATCCGCGGGTTCAGCCACTCCGGCATCGTGCGCAGCCCAAGCACGCGCGTGCCCCAGCGCGGGGGCGCGTCCTTCGGCGGCTGCGACGCCTGGAACGGCTTGCCGGTCAGCTCGATCACCTCGAGCGCGCGCACGGTGCGGCGCGGGTCTTTGTCCTCGATCACGCGCGCTGCCTCCGGGTCGACCTCAGCCAGCTCTGCGTGCAGCGCGTCAACGCCGATCGCTGCAAGTCGCGACTCGTACTTCGCGCGCACGGCTGGGTCGGTGGGCGGAAACTGCCAATCATCGAGCAGCGATTGCACGTAGAGCATCGACCCGCCGACCAGAACCGGCACCTTCCCGCGTGCGGCGATCTCCTCCACCGCAGCCACCGCCAGCTGCTGGTATTCGGCCACGGACGCAGTCTTAGTCACGTCCCAGATATCCAGCAGGTGGTGCGGGATGCCGCCGCGTTCCTCAGGCGCAAGCTTCGCCGTGCCAATGTCCATTCCGCGGTAGAGCTGCATCGAGTCGACGTTGACCACCTCGCCGCCGAGCTCCTGCGCCAAGGCGATGCCGAGCGCGGATTTGCCGGAGGCAGTCGGTCCCACCACAGCGATCGGAGCTACCACCGCCACACCCCCACGTAGCGCCCCACACCCAACGTCGCATCGACATCCAGCAAGGTTGCGGTTCGCGGCTCAAGTTCGGCGAGTTCGATCCAGAGCTCAGGCTTGACGACGCCCCCCTGTTCCAGCCGATCAGCATCCAGCCCGGGCTGCGGCGCGGCACCCGTTGCAACAAGTTCGGTGAGCGCCTCGTGGACCGACGGTGCTTCCTCGATGAACGCGAGCGGGGCGCGCGGGGTGAGCCCCGCCGGGCCGTCAACGACCACGACGGTGAGTGCCTTGGGGTCGAGTGGCGCGATGCGGTCGCGTGCCGGGCGGTAATCCCGCTCCCCCAGTAGATAACGCACGACCAGCTCGCCGAGGTGGTTGCCGCCGCCGACGTCGGTTTGCGGCGCACCCCACGCCGCAAACGTTCCCGTGCGGGCGGTATAGCTGCCCTCGCCCAAATCGCACACGATGTCCACCGGCCGATCATCCCCCGCTGCTGCCCCGCGAATGGCGGTTGCCAGGCGGCGCGAGGGGGCGTCGGCAAGCGAAAGCTCTGATACCAGCGCGGGCGAGCCGGGGACGATGAGGAGGGTGGGGTCGTGCACCCTGCCTACCCTACGTGGGCAGCACAACTGCGTGCGAAAACGCGACACGTTGCGCTACGTGCGCGGTAGAGTTAGGGGGCACTTACGGCAGCCGCGTCGCGCGGCACACGGTTCTTGACCAAGGAAGGATCCGCGAAACCATGACCACCCCCAACCAGCCTGCCCGTCCCTCTCCCGCCGCGATGCCAAACCGCGCGCCGAAGCCGGGCCCGCGCCCGGGTTCCGCGGACCAGCAGCAGACGACGCCCTCGCCGGTGCCCGCCGCTGCACCGGCAGCGAAGGTGAAGTCGCAGGCCACGGATCCTTCCCAGTTCGGCCGCATCGATGACAACGGCACGGTATACGTCACCCGCGGCGGCGCCGAGCGTGAGATCGGTTCCTGGCAGGCCGGCACCCGGGAAGAGGGCCTGGCGCACTACGGGCAGCGTTTCGACGACATCGTGACCGAGGTCGAGCTGCTTGAGACCCGCCTGGCTGCGCACCCGGACGAGGCGACCAACCTGCGCACCAACGCCGAGGCGATCAAGGCGACCCTGGCGGAGGCAGTCGCCATCGGCGATTTCGACGCGCTAGAAGCCCGTTTGGACAAGGTCATCGCCGACACCGAGGAGGCAGGTGAGCGCGCAAAGGAAGCGAAAGCTGCACGCCGCGCGGAGGCCATCGCCCGCAAGGAAACGCTCGCTGCCGAAGCCGAGGATCTGGCAGAGAACTCCACCGAGTGGAAGGTCGCGGGTGACCGCATCCGCGAGATTCTGGACGAGTGGCGCACCATCCGCGGCATTGACCGCAAGACCGATGACGCGCTGTGGAAGCGCTACTCCCGTGCCCGCGACAGCTTCAACCGCCGCCGCGGCTCGCACTTCGCGGAATTGGATCGCGGTCGCGCCGCCGCGAAGAAGATCAAGGAAGACCTGGTTGCCCGCGCCGAGGCAATGAAGGATTCGACCGAGTGGAGCGACACCGCGCGCGCCTACCGCGACCTGATGAAGGAGTGGAAGGCCGCCGGCCGCGCCCCGCGCGAGGTGGATGACAAGCTCTGGGAGCAGTTTCGCGCAGCGCAGGACCACTTCTTCGACGCCCGCAACGCGGTTAACGCCGAGCGCGACAAGGAGTTCGAGGCCAACGCCGAGGCCAAGGACGCGCTGATCGCGGAGTACGACTCCCTCATCGATCCCGCTAAGGGCCTGGGTGCAGCAAAGGCGAAGCTGCGCGAGCTGCAGGACAAGTGGGAGGAGATCGGCTACGTCCCGCGCGGCAAGGTCCGCGAGTACGAGGACAAGATCGGCGCGATTGAAAAGCGCGTCGCCGATGCCGAGGACTCCCGCTGGCGCCAGTCGGATCCGGCTGCGCAGGACAAGGTCAACCAGTTCCAGTCCCGCGCGGACGACCTTGCCGCACAGGCCGATGCCGCCGAGGCGAAGGGCAACGCGAAGAAGGCTGCCGAGCTTCGCGAGCAGGCGAAGCAGTGGCAGGAGTTCGCTGACGTCGCGGCGAAGGCGGCAAGCGAGCGCTAGCGCTTCCCCGCCCTTCCCGCCTCACCCATGCTTACCGCACTGCAGTATGTGCCCCGGCCAGGCGCAACCCCGGACAATCCGGACGCCGCCGTCGGGGCCTACGCATTCTCGGCCACCCTGGCCATCCAAGACATCACTGGGCTTGCAACCTCGGGGATCACGACCGCGCACGTCGCCAAGCGACTCGAAAACTCCACCGAATCGCGCGCGTACCTCTTCGCGCTCACCTCTCGCACAGCCCCGCGCCCGGTCACCGAGCTCGGCTTTCCCGAACTTACCGACGATGACCTCCTTGACATCGACGCCTGGGTTTTCATCTCGCTGCCGCTGCTCGAAGACCTCCAAGTCATCGAAGCCAACGTCACCCTCGACGCCTCCATCGCCCCACTGCCCGGAGAGGAGGTTCCGCGAGCGCCGTGGTTCGGGGCTTTTTCGCTTATCGACGCCCTGTCCAACGCCCTTTCTCGCCCCATCCGCCACCTCTGGGTGACGCATCCAGAGGGCGAGTTCACCCCGCCCGGCGCGGTCGAAGCCGGCTACGCCCCGGCATTCCGCGAAGACCAGGCCGTCTTCGAAGCCGCTGCCGTCGAGACCTTGGCCGGTGGTTCCGGAGACGGCCTGTCTATCCAGGTGGTGGAGGGTCCCGGTTTCGCGGGATTCACAGCAGGTGTCGGTTCGGCGAGCGCAGATGCGGAACAGTTCGCAGCGCTGCTCACCGCCGCGTCGCGCGACTACCCGCGCGGTGAACTTGCGCTTGAACCCATCGTGTGGGACTTGCAGCGCATCACCGACGCCGGTGCGCGCCTCCAAGACCGCGGCGGCAACCAGCTCACCGGCATCTGCCGCGCCAGCCTTCCAGGCCAAAATGACCGCATTGTGGGGATCTGCGAGGCGGTCCACTACACCTCCGACTCCGACGCCGTGTGTGAACTCGGACTGATCTACGTACTGCCCGAGTTTCGCGGCCGGGGCATCGGCGAAGCGCTGATCCGCGAAACGGTTTCCGCGGCGCGGAAAATCTGGGAAGACCTCGAGACGGTCTACTGCTCCTACCCCGCTGGTTCCGCCCCCGCAGAATCGATCATGCGCGCACTCAATGCTGCCGTCGTCTCATCGACGACGGCGTGGCAGCGTTGCTAACCCGCGGCGAGCGCAGCCGCACGCTGGTACGAAACACCCAGCAACGTTCCCATTTCGCGGACCGTGAACCCATGAGCCTTCATCTGCTCCACGAATTTTCTGCTCGCCGCGGATGCGCGATCTGCCGCCTCAGCAGCCTCACGTTTTGAAGCCATTGCTTCGCTGCGCAGTACCTCAAGCTCCGCACCGAGCACGGGCTCGATTGCGATTTCGAACTCGGACTCATCAAGCCCGGACATGTACGCAATCGCTTCGCTGACCTCGTCTCTTGCCCGATCCAGCCGCCGGGTCTGCGACACAACGCCAAGTTCTTTGCACTCCAGCACCCAAACCGGTCCACGTCCGCGCTCCGCGGTCACTGTGAAAATCCTCATTACCGCCACCAACCCTTTCCCAATTCGTCAGTTACTACCGCAGACCTTTTCACCCCGTCAACCCCCCACCCAAGCTTTAGTCAACCTCCGTGGACTTACAGCTTCTTTTGAGTACGTATGGGGATTAGACGCGGCTAGAGTCGGGCGGGTTCCGGTACGGAAGTCTTGCTTGGGTCCGAGCCCGGTCTAGCGGTGGTTCGAACGACCACCGTACGGGACCACCGAAGGTCCGTCGTTAAGCTCGATGCTCTTCAGTCAGCTCTGCCTCCTCGAAGGCGGCATCTACCGCTGCCTCTTTGCCTTCGTTGTTTCGCCGGATGTTTCGCAGGTGCTGCACCACAGAGATCGCGATCGCTGCGAACAGCATGAGGTAGATGCCAATGGTGATTGGCGATGAGTAGAGAGCGCCGATGTCGCCCTCCGACACAGCCAGCGCGCGGCGCAACTCGGTTTCAGCAAGCGGCCCGAGAATCACACCGATCAGAAGCGGTGCGAGCGGGACCTCGTAGCGTCGCATGAGGAAACCGAGGAAGCCGAGCACCAGCAGGATGATCAGGTCTGTCTGTGACGCTGAAATGGCGTAAATACCCAGTGCAGCAACCACGGTGATTCCTGCGTACAAGTAGTGCTGGGGGATGTAGAGCAGTCGCGCCCAAAGCGGAGCCAGAAATAGGTTCAGCGCGAGCAGCACTACAAGTGCGATGAACAGCGACGCGAGCAACGTCCAGACCAGCTCACCGGAGCGCTCGAAAAGCAACGGGCCGGGCTGCATGCCGTATTGCTGGAAGGCGGCCAGCATGATTGCCGCAGTTGCCGAGGTGGGCAATCCGAGTGCGAGCAGCGTACCCATGGCAGTACCGGCGGTTGCGTTGCCGGCAGCTTCCGGGGCCGCCAAACCTTTGATGGAGCCGGTGGTGCCAAATTCCGGATCCCCGTTTCGCTTGGCCAAAGACTTCTCCGTACCGTAGGCTAGGAAAGTCGGCACCTCCGCACCACCTGCCGGAATCATGCCGAAAGGAGCTCCAAATGCGGTGCCGCGCAACCAGGCCGGCAGTGCCTTTTTGAAGTCAGCCCAAGAAAGCCGAGCGATGCCGTTCGAGGAGAGCTTCAAAGCGTCTGGGTCACGCTTGATGCGTGAAGCGATATGGAACACTTCCCCGATCGCAAGGATGCCGACGGTGATGACCACAAGATCGATGCCGTCAAAGAGCTGCGGGACGCCGAATGTGTATCGAGGAGTTCCGGAAGGCGCATCGATACCGACGAACGACAGAGACAGGCCGATTGCAAGCGCCGCGAGGCCGCGGATGATCGAATCCGCGACGACCGAAGAGATTGCCGCAAACGCAAACAGCGCGAGGGCGAAGTATTCTGCGGGGCCGAACTGGGTCGCCAGCTTGACCATGTAGGGAGCGAAGAATACAACCAGCGTCATTGAGATAAGGCCACCGATAAAGGCACCGATAGCGGCTGTGGCCAGAGCTTTCGCCGCCTGCCCGTTGCGCGCCATCCGGTGGCCTTCAAACGTTGACGCGATTGCAGAACCCTGTCCAGGGGTATTCAACAAGATTCCAGCGGTGGAGTCGCCAAACAGCCCGCCGAAGTAGATCCCGGCGAACATAATGAACGCTGCTGTCGGATCGAGGGCGAAGGTGATCGGAAGCAGCAGCGCCACCGCCATCGACGATCCGAGGCCCGGGAGCACGCCCACTGCGGTGCCAAGCACGGCACCAATGAGGACGAAGAGCAAGTTGTATGGAGTGATCGCAGCTGCGAACCCCTCCATCAGTTGCGTGATTTGATCCATCACAGGCCTCCAAAGATCCCAGCGGGAAGGTTCAGCCCAAGCACACCGCCGAAAATGAGCTGCACCGAAGACGAGACGATGAGCGCGATCCAGATGTCGAATACCGGCCGCGTCGAACCGAGGAAATACGCAATCGCCCAAAACAGCGCTGCAGCCGAGATAACCCACCCCGCGTACGGGAGAATGAGCACAAAGGCAAGGAACGAGAACACGACCGGCAGCAATGTCTTCCAGTCAGAATGGAACTGCTCGCTTGTCGACGATGTGGCGGACGCTTCTTCATACCTACTGAGGTCGTGCAACATGTCCACAGACAGTTCTGTTGCAGACTCAGGGACGGTCGGCTGGATCGCGATCGGTTTGCGGAAGATGTCGATCGCGTACGCCACGGCAATGACCACCAGTGCTCCGGCGACGATGAACGGGACGAATTTCGGACCCGGCCGAGCCGTGGAGGCCACCTCCCAGGTTGAGGCATCAAAGATAAGCACCGCGGCGAGGATAAGGAGCAGTCCCACCATGACCAGCTCACTGCGACCGTGCAATGCTCCACGTCGTACGGTGTTGGCGGGAGTAGAAGAATTCACAACAGTTGACATCGCTACAGCCCCAACTCCTTGACCAGATCACGTGTGCGCAACGACTCGGAGTCGATGAAATCCTCGAGCTCGTCACCCGCCATGTACGTCCCAAACCACCCGTTTCGTTGCACTGCGTCCTGCCACTCCTCCGACTGTTCCATTTCGGTCAGAATGTCGACGAGTTCTCGCTTTTCCTCGTCCGAGATACCGGGAGGCGCGAGGAAGCCTCGCCAGTTCGCCATCTCGACTGGTACACCCAACTCGGTCAAGGTCGGGATGTCGGGAGCAACTTCGAGACGCTCGGGAGAGGAGATGGCGAGTGCCCGCATCGTCCCGGACTCGAGTTGGTCCGCAAAGTCGTTGTAACCGGTCACGCCGATTTCGGTGGTTCTCGATAGCAAGGCTGACAAGACTTCACCGCCGCCGGAGTACGCGACAAAGTTCACGTCGCGTGGTTCGATGCCTTGGGTTCTGCCGACTTCAGAAATCGCGAGATGTTCGACCGAGCCGAGTGAACCGCCCGCGATCGCAAACCCCTTCGGGTTTTCTTTCCAGGCAGCCAACACGTCATCGAACGTCTTGTACGGGGAGTCAGCGGGGACGACAACGATGATGTAATCGTCTGCGAGTCTCACGAGTGGAGTCGCATCCTGGATACTGACGGCAGAACGGTTGATCTCAACGCCACCGACCATTGCCGCACCGGTTGCCATGATGGTCGAGGAGTCGCCTTGCATCTGGACGAGCTGCCTGAGTCCAATCGTTCCTCCAGCGCCTGGGATGTTAACCACCTTGGCGTTGTTCACGAGGTTTTCACCACGCATCGCTGCTTGCGATTCACGCGAGAATCCATCCCATCCTCCGCCGACTGCGGCTGGAGCAATGATCGTGAGGTTCGAACGAGCAAGTCCTGTCTCGCTCGATTGCGCGGCCTGTGCAAGCGCACCGCCAGTGAGCGCTATGGCGACGATCGCCGCCCCCACCTGAGCGAACTTTCCCAAGTTCATCCTCCCTGTATCTAGCACAGCACTAGACCACTCGGCAGAGTGTGTCCTTCGCCACTAATCGGAATCGATGTGGGAGACAATACTGGATGGGTGGTGATCGACGTAACAGATCCCCCGAATAAACTTTCCCGCTTTGGTGGCGCTTGTGTCGCTCCGCTGCACGGTCCCGACGATCGTCGATGCGCAGCGGCTTCAGCTTCTGGACATCTGATCACTCGGCGCCGACCCAACGTCAAGCTCTGCAAACTTGAGATGCCAGAGAAGTCGGCCCCCGTTCCGCAGGCACGGTGAGATTTCTGCTGATCTGGCCTCGCCCTACCCAGTGCGGAAAGCTTTAACCAGCCGACGCCCGCGGCGGTTCTCACCAACAGTTCTTTTCAACGTCCAACGCCGTCCATAAGTAATTCCTTAGCCGCTAATCCATATTTACCCGCAATTTAAGGGTTCATTAACCGAGTATTCCCTGAGATTTCTTAATTCGCGCTTAATCTGCGGTTCGTTGCACGTTGCCAACGCCCTCCCTACTCAACGCCACAGATTGGACTAATTACCGATGAAGAAGAAGTTCGCGGCTATTGCCGCGTTCGCGCTCGTGCTCAGCGGTTGCAGCCCCCAGGAGCCCACCCAGAATGCCAACCAAGGAGACTCCGATCCGGCAACTGGTGTCGCTAACCCGGATGCGGTTGTGAACCTTGGTTTCCTTCTGGAGCCCTCGGGCATTGATCCGACTACCGTCTCAGGCGCTGCACTGGATCAACTTGTGGACGACAACGTGTACGAGGGCTTGGTGCGACGCATGCCCTCTGGTGACCTTGAACCCACCCTCGCTGAATCCTGGGATGTTTCCGACGACGGTTTGACCTACACCTTCAGCCTGCGCCAGGGAGTGCAGTTCCACGATGGGTCTGATTTTGACGCAGCAGATGTCGTCGCAACCCTTGAGGCTTCCTCCGCCGAGGATTCCAAGAACCCGGATGCAAAACTCATGCACGCCTTTGAGTCCGCAACTGAGATCGACGAGAAGACGGTTGAGGTTCGTCTGAAGGAGAAAGACATTAACTTCCTCGAGGCGATGGGCAGCAAGGCTGCAATGATGGTCCCCTCCGACAACGAGGTTGACCTCACGACGGAGTCGAATGGCACCGGACCTTTCCGAATTGGTGAGTGGCAGACCGGCAACTTCATCAGCCTCGAGCGAAACGATGACTACTGGGGCGAGCAAGCCGGCGTCAAGGAAGCTGTCTTTAACTACTACGATGACATCTCCGCAGCTGCTAACGCGCTGACTTCTGGCCAGATCGATATTCTGACCTCTTCGGACGCTGACACCCGTTCCCGCTTTGAGGGCGACTCCTCTATCCAGACGGTCGAGGGCGACGACACCGCCTACATGACACTCGCCTTCAACCACGAAAACGAAGCGCTCCAGAATAAGGATGTCCGCAGCGCGATCCGCATGGGAATCGATAAGAACGGTCTGATCGACGCGCTCGGTACGAATGCGACCCGAATCGGCTCGATGGTTTCTCCAGCGCAAGCTTGGTGGGATGAATCCTTGAACGAAATCGACTCGTACGATCCTGAGGCTGCTCGTGCTCTGCTGCAAAACGCTGGATTCGAAGACCTGAGCCTCAACCTGCGTGTGGCCAACCAGTACGACCCAGCTGTCAGCGAGTACATCGCTTCTCAGCTGGGCCAGATCGGCATCAATGTGGACATCCAGCCCATGGAGTTCTCTGCTTGGCTCGACCAGGTGTACCAGAAGAAAGAGTACGACATGACCATGGTGCTTCAGGTCGATCCTTGGACGCTGACGTACTACGGCAACCCGAAGTACTACTGGAACTACGACAATGCTGAGGCTCAGCAGCTCACCGACGAAGCGCTGAGCGCTTCCAGCTTCGACGAGCGTGACGAAAAGCTTGGCGAGCTCGCCCGTTTCGTCTCGGAGGATGCTGCAACGGAGTGGCTTTACAGCCCAAAGGCTACCCAGCACGTGCGTCAGGGGGTCTCCGGCTTCCCTACGGACCGCATCGGCTCTCGTTACTACGTCGCCGATATCACTGTCGAGGATTAATCGGTGACCAATCCTGTGGCCGCTGATGCGAGCACTCGGGCAGAGAAAGAACAGACACTCAAGCCTAAACGTTCCAGCGGATTGCGAATCATCGCTGGTACCGTGGCCTGGGCCGTGTTCGCCATCCTGATTGCGTCGGTGGTGATCTTCTTCGCGCTCAATACCCTCCCCGGGGACCCGGCTGTCATCCTAGGTGGTTTGGATGCGTCCCCCGAGCAACTGCAGTTGATTCGGCAGGAGAATGGCTGGGATCGGCCAATCATCGTCCAGTACTTCGATTGGTTCACTGGGGTTCTCACCGGCGACTTCGGTACGTCACCATTCACCGGCATGTCCGTCACAGATCAACTGGTGAGTAAATTGCAGGTGACACTTCCCCTCGCAATCGCTTCCCTGGCCCTCGCGCTTGTGATCGCGCTGGTTCTTGGTATTTACGCGGGTGCCCGAGCCGAGTTCGCGGGCGGGAAGGTCGTGTCGTGGGTATCTCAGATTGGTATCGCTGTCCCGAGCTTTATTGTGGGCATGCTCCTGGTCATGTATGTCGCTGCGCCGCTGAATCTCCCGGCCACGGGCTTTCCAAGGCAGGGTTGGGATCAACCAGGGCAGGCGATTCGTTCTCTCATCCTTCCAACGGTGACGCTGGCAATTCCCCAAGCCGCCGCGCTCACCCGCTATGTCAGATCCACCATCATTGAACAGCGTGCGCAGGATTACCCCCGGACCGCCCGAGCTCAGGGCTTGAGCCGGTTTCAAACCCTGATGACCCACGTGCTGCGAAACTCTTGGCTCCCTTTGCTCGGCGTCCTCGCGCTTGATGCTGCCGCCCTGCTGATGGGCACGGTGGTTGTAGAGCAAGTCTTCGCTCTTCCTGGCGTAGGGCGCCACCTAGTCAGCAGTGTGACGAACCGCGATATCACCACTGTCCAAGGATTCCTCATGGTGCTCTCTAGCACGGTGATCGTGCTCATGATGATTTCAAACCTGCTGGCCCGTCTCCTTGATCCCCGAGTGAGGGTTCGCTGATGAACTACCAGACAGTTGCTGGACGGCTCGCCGAACTCATCCGTAACCCCGCGGGTCTCTTTGGACTCGTGGTGGTCGCGATCATCCTTTTGGGTTTCGCCGTCTCGTTCATTTGGGTTCCCTACGATCCAGCCGCAGTGAACCCGAGTGCCACATGGGCTCCGCCCTCAGGAGACCACTGGCTCGGAACTGATCAACTGGGCCGTGACATCTTCTCGATGATGCTGGTTGGTACTCGCGTGACCGTTCTCACCAGTCTCGGTGGCGCGTTAATCGCCCTCATCGCGGGGCTGCTGCTGACCTTCCTCATCACTTACGCTCCGCGGTGGCTGTCCCAGCTCACCGAGCGCATCACAGACATCTGGGTGGCATTCCCTACCTTGATCATCGCCCTTATCCTCGCCACAGCGTTCCAGGGTTCGGCAGTCACCTCGGCAGTTGCGATTGGCCTAGGATCAGCGCCATCCGTCACCCGCACTATCCTGCCCGAGGTACGTCGGGTCAGTGTATCCGATTATGTCCTACTGGCTACAGCAGCTGGAGCGCGCGGACCTTGGCTGTTGCACCACCATATTTTTCCGAACGTCGCTCCCACACTGATCGTCCGCACAACGCAGATTATGGGCACCGCAGCTCTCGCAGAGGCCGGACTTTCTTACCTCGGAGTAGGAACGCCACCGCCTACGCCTAGCTGGGGGCGGATGCTTTCCACGTACCAGTCGTTTATGTACTCCCACCCAAGCGTGATTCTCATTCCCGCTACCGCGATCGTCGTGACGATTATCGGTTTCAACCTGCTCGGTGACGGTCTTCGCGACGTTTACGATCCCCGGAAGGCGAAAGCATGAGTCTTCTCAAAGTTACCGATCTCTCGATCTCTTTCGGCGACAGCAGAATCGTGAAGGACGTGTCTTTCGAGATCAGCGACGGTGAGCGTGTCTGCCTGATCGGTGAGTCTGGATCGGGTAAATCCCTGACAGCCACCGCCATCAACGGGTTATTGCCCAGGAACGCGACCGTTGAAGGCTCGATCCTGTTCAAAGGACAAGAGCTTATCGGCATGCCAGAGAAGCATTTGCGCTCCATCCGGGGCCGTGAGATCGGCTTCGTGTTCCAGGAGCCGCAGACCGCTCTGAATCCCGTGATCAAGATCCGGCAGCAATTGCTCACCGCCAGTCGAGTGCACAACCAGTTGGGAGATGGAAGTTCGAAACAACGCGCTGCCGAGCTCGCCAGGAGCGTGAATCTTCCCAACCCTGAAGAGATCATTGAGCGTTATCCGCACGAGCTATCCGGTGGCCAACGACAGCGCATCATTATTGCAATGGCGATGAGTCTCTCCCCCGCTTTGCTCATTGCTGACGAACCCACGACTGCTCTTGACGCCACTGTGCAGAAACACATTCTCGAGCTGATGGATGATGCAACCCAGCGAATGAACACGGCACTCTTGATGATCACTCATGACATGGCGGTTGCATACGAGATCGCAGATCGCCTTCTCGTAATGCGACACGGATCCATCGTTGAGTCAGGAAGTTCAGCTGATGTGCTGACAAAACCTCAGCACGAATACACCAAGCAACTTGTAGACGCAGCTCGGTCTACCAGTCTCCATGTCGGTGAAAGGAGCGGAGGATGACGGCCAAGGAAGAATTATTCACGGTGTCCAACGTGTCAAAGGAATTCGGGGAAAACGTTGCGGTCCGTCCCCTGTCGTTTGCCATTAGGCCTGGCGAGTCGCTCGGCATTATCGGCGAATCTGGATCCGGTAAGACCACGCTGACCCGGATGATGCTTGGCCTGCTCGAACCGACCTCCGGCGAGATTCTGTACCGAGGTGAGCCGGTGCGGGCCGGCAAGCTCGGTATGACCAACTTGCGCCGGGAAGTACAGCTGGTTCTGCAAGATCCCTTCGCTTCGCTCAATCCGCGCATGACAATTGGGCAGATAATTAGCGAGCCGCTGCGTCTCCGCGGCACGCGGAAGACCCGAGACCACGTGCGAGAAGCGTTGGAGGCAGTCGATCTGAATCCCGACTGGCATGGGCGCTATCCACACGAACTTTCTGGAGGCCAACGTCAGCGAGTAGCGATCGCCCGCGCCGTCGCTGCCCGCCCACAGGTCATCATCGCGGATGAGCCGGTATCGGCGCTTGATGTTTCAGTTCGAGTCACAATCCTCGAGCTACTCGAGCGCCTCAGCGAAGAATTCGATCTGACGTACGTACTGATCTCCCATGACCTCGGAGTGGTCCAACGGATCTGCTGTTCAACGCTGGTTTTGTTCAACGGGGAAATGGTCGAACACCGCCCCACCCACGAGCTCCTTACGAAGCCACAACACCCAGCAACGATCGAACTGTTGCAAGCGGTGCCTCACCTTCCCGAGGGGGCCGCGTAGTGGCCCTTCACAACTTTCGTTCGCTGGCCGGCGTTCCAGTGACTGGCGGAGTTATTGCTGACAACGCACTCTACCGATCTGCTGCACCGTTTTCCGTGATCGAGGATCTCGCTGGGGCCAGCCGGCGGACCGGCATTACAGGAGTGGTTGATCTGCGTGACCAAACCGAGCGCGATGCAACCCCAGCGTTCGACACCGCCCACGTCGAGGTTGCAAGCGTGCCTGTTTTTGGTGGAGCTCTCGAGCAATTGGAGTGGGAAACGCTCGACGAGCTGTACTCAATCATGGCCCGTAACCACGGTCGAGAACTCGCCGCAGCCGTCCGAGCTACCGCTGGACTTTCGTCTAAAGGCGGTGTGCTGATTCACTGCACGGCGGGAAAAGACAGAACAGGCATGGTTGTCGCCCTAATTCTCGGAGCACTAGGCGCTCCCGATTCCGCGATCCTCGACGAATACTTGCTGACATCCGGTCTTCTGGGGCAGAACTACTTGGACGATTTGCTTCGCCTTTCAGGTGCTTCTGAGATACCGGGTGATGCAGCTCACCGAGCAACCCACGTGTCTGCCGACATGATTCGGGCTGGGTGGGACGTCGTCACGCTTGCTGGTGGCCCGGCAAGGTATCTGGAACAGCATGGACTTGATTCAGGGACGCTGCAGCTTCTCCGCCGCAATCTAGTGAGGCCCGTATGACTCGTATCTGCCACTTCACCGACACCCACCTACTGGCGGATCGAGGTTTACACTACGACCGCGTAGACACCAGCGCGCTATTTGAAGCTGCAATCGAGGTTGCCGCCCAGCAAGAACGGTGTGACGCGATCGTACTTTCCGGCGACATCTCTGAGGACGGTTCTTCGCAGTCGTATCAGTTCGCCAAGTCGCTCGTAGATTCGCTCGCGGAAAGATGGAAAGCTGCGCCAGTATATGCATGTGGCAACCACGACAATCGCGACTCTTTGCGCGAGGCCCTCGGAGTTGGAGATCCGCTAGCTGCCCACTCGGTGGTGGAGTTGCCGGATCTGCGGGTTCTATCTGCCGACACTTCGGTTCCACGAGCAGGATATGGAGAGCTGGGCTTCGAGATTGAGTGGATTTCGCGGCACATTCCGGAAAGCAAACCCTGGGTTCTCGTGCTGCACCATCCCCCTGCTGAAGCCCCCACCGTGCTGCATGACGCGCTGCGGCTCTCTGATACCGACAAGCTTTCCGAAACACTTCGACTGCACGAGAATCTTCCAACAGCAATTCTTTCGGGCCACTACCATCTCCCCGCACAGCACACTCTGGGCAGCATTCCTGTTCTGGTAGGACCTGCGATCGCGAATGAAACCGTAGTCGGATCACCGCTCTCGGAAAAAGCTCGGGAGATCTCCGCGTTCCAAATCGTCGAGATCGGGAAAAGCGTTGAGGTGACTCGTGTTCAAGTTGGCGGATCGGGTGAAACCATTTTCCAATACGAACCCGAATTGGTGCGCACTATCGCCGCCGGCGCGGGTCGACCTGGCTGGACGTATCCGGGCAAGTTCGCTGCACATCTCTCACGTTCAGCTGGTGATTAGCGATGCCGTCTTTTGCTGACCTGGATTCTATAACTCTGGACGACCTGCGACGCAGTGGATCCATGTCGTGGTCGAATCCAGGTCTCATTGGCGCCTTCGTGGCTGAAATGGCGTTTGGCGTACCGGCCCAAGTAAAAGAGCGTCTGAGCTCGCAAGTGCTCAGACAGCCTTTGGGGTATTCAACCATCGAAGATCTCCGCGAGCTGCAGTACGCAACCGCCGGTTTCCTCCATCAGAATTTCGATTGGGAAGTTCATCCGGACGCAATCCAAGCCACCGCAGATGTCATCGCGATTTACGTGTTCGTTCTTGAACACCTCGTTGACCCGGACCGGCCAGTCGTGATTCCCACTCCGGCTTACATGCCATTTCGCGAAGTCCTCGAAGCGTTGGATCGCTCATACATCGAGGTTCCTATGAAGCTCGATGACGGACGGTACACCAACGACACCGAAGGCATCCGAGCGGCGTTTGAGGCAGGAGCACAACTGCTGGTGCTATGCAATCCCCATAATCCGACTGGTCGCTCGTTCGCTGCATCGGAGCTTCGTGCAGTAAGTGATCTTGTCGCAGACTACGATGGCCTGGTTTTCGCCGATGAGATTTGGTCCCCACTCACCCGTCGCGGGACGCACACACCATTCGCATCGTTAAGTGCGCAAGCCGCAGCCCAGAGCATCACAGCGATATCCGCCACGAAAGCATTCAACATGGCAGGGGCGAAATGTGCCCAGGTGATCCTCACCAATGAGAACCACGCAGAAATATGGCGCAAGAAGGGCTGGATTCCGCTAAAGGCAGTCTCGACTCTTGGCGCCGCAGCGAGTTCCACCGCTTACTCAGCAGGCGCTGTATGGCTCGACGAGATTCGGCGCTACCTCGAACGGAATCGCGACGAATTGGTGAATTTCGTTGCTCACCAGATGCCCGGGGTCCGCATCCACACCCCAGACACCACGTACATCGCATGGTTAGATTGCTCGGAACTGGGCGTCAGCAATCCTCGGTCCTTCTTCCTCGAGCGGGCCGGAGTTGAGATGACGGAGGGGTCTCGCTGCGGAGCGGGTTTTGAAAACCATCTACGTTTTACTTTCGCCATGCCGAACCCGATCATGCACCTCGCACTCACCCGCATGCGATCAGCCGCACTTTCTATCCCATGACGCTGGGTGCAGTCGAGTAATAACCGTCTAGTCCGCCTGGCGCTTGTGCCGTTCGGCAGCTCGGGCCCGGCGATCGTCGATGAGCAGCGGGTTCTGCGCCTGGTCGTGAGCGTGCGCCTGCTCAGTGGCGGAGCGTTGCAGACGCGCGACGTCGTCAGTCCCCTGCGCTGCGGCGCGCTGCCGAGCGATCTCTAGCTGCTGTTCACCGCGGCGGCCAAGGGCGGGAATGTAGGCAGCGATGGCGATAAGCACTGCGGCGATCGCCACGTAGATGCCCGCTCCGTGGTCGAGGCCGAGCCACATTGCGAGGAGCCAGCACACCGATGAAATGCCGGTGACCATCCACCCGGCGACCGCGGCGGCGAAGCGCCGAGTCAGTACCGCGATGGGCGTAAGTACGCCAAGCCCGATGAAGGCCACCCAGGTGAAGAGGTACTCGGTCACGGCCGTCTCGGTGTCCCGAGTCGCTTCGGTGGCACCGAGGAGCTGCCATCCAGAGGCTGCACCCGCGAACGGAAGGAACATCGCAACAAGGTACGCAGCCGTACATGCGAGAAGTACCCAGCGCGCGGGACCGTCGGCGAGCCTACCGCTCACCTTGCGCTCGGTTCTGGCCAGCGCATCCGGGTCGTTCATCGATGCAGGCTGCATTGCTTCGGCCACCGGGGGCTCCTCCTTGTAAGTGTTAGTGCGTTGCGCAACAGGTGCCGGACGCGTCCGCGTTTCCGGATGGGGTTTGCGCGGGCGCACCGATCGTCGGCAAGCCTAGGCCCACTCCGACTGGAGCGGTTGTGGGCAACTGGCCGACCTCCGAGTTATCTCCAGCCTTGGTGCGACGGTGCGCGGTGATGCCGGAGTCGGCGATGAGAAAGTGCGGCTTTGCGTCGGTGACGGTGACGTGGACGATGTCGCCCGGGCGGACCTCGCGGTCAATTGCGCCGTCGACGGCCTCGGCGAGGGCGAAGTGGACAAGGCGACCGTCGCGCGCACGGCCGGACATGCGCTGGGTGCGGTCGTTCTTGCGACCGCCCTCGGCCTGGACCAGCAGCTCCACCTCTGTGCCGATCAGCTTCGCGTTTTCCTCCGCGCTGATCCGGTCCTGCAGCGCGACGAGGCGTTCGAAGCGTTCCTGCACCACGTGCTTCGGTACCTGCCCCTCCATCTTCGCGGCCGGGGTACCCGGGCGCGGGGAGTACTGGAAGGTGTAGGCGGAAGTAAACCGGGACTGCTCAACAACGTCGAGCGTGGCCTGGAAATCCTCCTCGGTCTCGCCCGGGAAGCCGACGATGATGTCCGTAGTGATGGATGCGTGCGGCAGTTTCCCGCGCACCTCGTCCAAAATCCCTAAGAACTTCTTCGAGCGGTACGACCGGCGCATGTCCTTGAGCACCTTGTCGGAACCGGACTGCAGCGGCATGTGCAGCTGCGGGCAGATGTTCGGGGTCTCCGCCATCGCGTCAATGACGTCGGAGGTGAACTCCGCCGGGTGCGGGGAGGTAAAACGCACGCGCTCCAGGCCCTCGACCTCGCCGCAGGCCCGCAGCAGTTTGGAAAACGCCGATGGGTCGCGCTCCATGTCAGGGTCTGCGAAGTGCACGCCGTATGCGTTGACGTTTTGGCCGAGTAGGGTGATTTCGGAAACGCCTTCGCTAACAAGCGCTTGCACCTCGGCGAGGATGTCGCCCGGGCGGCGGTCAATCTCCTTGCCGCGCAGACTCGGCACGATGCAGAACGTGCACGTGTTGTTGCAGCCCACCGACACGCTCACCCACCCGGCGTAGGTGGATTCGCGCTTGGCGGGCAGAACCGAGGGAAACACCTCGAGCGCCTCGGCGATTTCGACTTGGGCAGCGTCCTCGACACGGGCGCGCTCGAGCAGCGTCGGCAGCGCGGAGAGGTTGTGGGTGCCAAACACCGCATCGACCCACGGTGCCTTCTTCAGCACCGTGTCCTTGTCTTTCTGCGCGAGGCATCCGCCTACCGCGATCTGCATGCCGGGGTGCTGCTGCTTCGTGTGCTTGAGCTGGCCGAGGGTGCCGTAGAGGCGCTTGTCGGCGTTTTCACGTACTGCGCAGGTGTTGAACACCACCAGGTCCGGGGTTTCATCCTCGTTTGCCGCGACATACCCCGCGTCTTCGAGCATGCCTGAGAGGCGCTCGGAGTCGTGGACGTTCATCTGGCAGCCGAAGGTACGCACCTCGTAGGTGCGCTCCGGGTTTTTGCGCATCGCCGTACTCACGGCGCCCAAGTTTAACGCTGCAGGCCACGAGGGCCTAAACGGGAGTTTCGAGGCGGGTCGAATGGGCCGTCGATAAGCATTTGAGTAAACTTTTGGCGAAATTGTATTTTCCGTCACGTTAATCGGGTAAATGTAATGCGCATGACACAGGCGATTGCTGAACCGATGATTCTGATTCAGGATTTGGACAAGCACTTTGGCGATTTCCATGCGCTGAAAAACATCAACCTCGAGGTCCCCCGCGGCCAAGTGATTGTGGTGCTGGGACCTTCCGGCTCAGGCAAGTCGACGCTGTGTCGCACGATCAACCGGCTCGAAACCATCGATTCCGGCACGATCGAGATCGACGGGAAGGCGCTGCCCGAGGAAGGCAAGGAGCTGGCAAAGCTGCGTGCCGATGTAGGCATGGTGTTCCAGCAGTTCAACCTGTTTCCGCACCTGACCATCCGCGACAACGTCACCCTCGGCCCCACTAAGGTGCGCAAATCGAAGAAAGCCGACGCCAACAAGCGTGCCGACGAACTGCTGACCCGCGTTGGCATTGGCAACCAAGCCGACAAGTACCCCGCCCAGCTCTCCGGCGGGCAGCAGCAGCGCGTCGCCATCGCCCGAGCGCTGGCTATGGACCCGAAGGTCATGCTTTTCGACGAACCCACCTCCGCGCTCGACCCAGAAATGGTCGGTGAGGTGCTCGACGTCATGGGCGAGCTCGCGGCCACCGGTATGACCATGCTCGTGGTCACCCACGAGATGGGATTTGCCCGCAAGGTCGCCGACCGCGTCATCTTCATGGCGGACGGCGAGATCGTCGAAGACACCGACCCAGAGTCCTTCTTTACCAACCCGCAGACCGATCGCGCCAAGGACTTCCTAGGCAAGATCCTGCACTAGCGCACCCCGACTGCAAAACATTTGCACCTCCACAAATCTGATTCGAAGGAGTTCACCATGAACCGTGCAACCCGCATCATGGCAGCCACTGCGGCAGCCGCTCTGAGCCTGTCCATCGCTGCCTGCGGTGGGTCCGATTCCAGCTCCTCCGGCGGCGACGGCGGCGCATCCGGCGAAGGCCTGCTCTCTCACATTGAAGCCGGCAACGTCACCCTGGGCACCAAATACGACCAGCCAGGTCTTGGTCTGCGTGAACCGGACGGCTCGATGAGCGGTCTGGACGTTGACATTGCGACGTACGTGGTCAACTCGATTGCGAAGGACAACGGCTGGAACGAGCCGACCATCACCTGGCGCGAGACCCCGTCTGCGCAGCGTGAAACGCTAATCCAGAACGGCGAGGTCGACATGATCACCGCGACCTACTCCGTCAACAAATCGCGTTCTGAGACGGTGAACTTTGGTGGCCCGTACCTGCTCACCCACCAAGCTCTGCTGGTGCAGGATGCCAACACCGACATCAACGGCCTGGAGGACCTCGACGGCAAGATCCTTTGCTCCGTCACCGGCTCCACCCCGGCACAGAAGGTCAAGGACACCCTGCCGGGCGTGCAACTGCAGGAGTATGACACCTACTCCTCCTGCGTTGAGGCACTGCGCCAAGGCAACGTCGATGCCCTGACTACCGACGCGACCATCCTTGGCGGCTACGCAGCACAGTCGCCCGGCACCTTCAAGCTGGTCGACCTGGAAAAGGACGGCAAGCCGTTCACTGACGAGCACTACGGCATCGGCCTGAAGAAGGACGACACGGCCGCGACCGAAGCAATCAACAAGGCGCTGCAGGCGATGTACGACGACGGCTCCTTCGACAAGTTTGTCGACGAAAACATCGACGGCGGCCAAGGCGTGGAGAAGGCGAAGCCGGGCGACCTATCCTTCCTGAACTAACACCCCGTCCCTCTCCTCCCTTCCCCGCATCGCGCAACCACAAGGAGTTACACGCATGGATGCTTTATGGGCAGATTTGTTGCCCAAGCTCTTGTCGGCTTTTTGGACCACGATCAAACTGACGGTGTATTCCGCCATCGGTTCGCTCATTTTGGGCACGATCTTGACCGCGATGCGGGTCTCCCCCGTCGGGATCTTGCGCTCCATCTCGGCGTTTTACATCAACACGGTGCGCAACACCCCGCTGACCCTGGTGATCCTGTTCTGCTCCTTCGGGTTGTATCAAAACCTTGGTCTGCAACTTGCCAGCCGCGACTCCAGCACGTTTCTGATGGATCAGAACTTCCGGCTCGCGGTGCTCGGCTTCATTCTTTACACCTCGTGCTTTGTGGCTGAGTCGCTGCGAAGCGGCATCAATACCGTGCACTTCGGCCAGGCCGAGGCGGCGCGATCGCTTGGCTTGAGCTTCGGACAGACGTTCACGCAGATCGTCTTCCCCCAAGCCTGGCGCGCGGCGTTGGTGCCACTGGGCAACACGCTCATCGCGTTGACGAAGAACACCACGATCGCCTCCGCGATCGGCGTGGCCGAGGCGTCCTTGCTGATGAAGTCCACCATCGAGTTCCACGCGAGCCAGCTGTTCATCATTTTCGGTGTGTTCGCGCTCGGCTTCGTCATCCTAACCCTGCCCATGGGCCTAATCGTTGGCCGCCTTGCTGACCGAATGGCGGTGAAGAAGTAAATGGCACAAGAAGTGCGCGCCACAGTTCTCTACGATGCGCCCGGCCCCAAGGGCATCATGCGCAACCGCATCTACACGGTGATCACCCTCGTCGTGCTTGCGCTGGCAGCCTGGTGGGTCTTGTCCACCCTCGGCGACAAAGGCCAGCTCGACGCGGCAAAGTGGACCCCGTTCCTTGAAGCCAACACCTGGAAGACCTACATCTTGCCCGGCTTATGGGGCACCATCAAGGCCGCGCTCACCAGCATTGTGTTCGCGGTCATCTTCGGCGTCATCTTCGGCCTCGGCCGACTCTCCGAGTCACGCCTCGTGCGCGGGTTCTGCGCGGTGATCGTGGAGTTCTTCCGCGCAATCCCAGTGCTTTTGCTGATGATCTTCGCCTACCAGCTTTTCGCGGTCTACAAACTCGTGCCGCCGAACGGGCTCGCATTCTGGGCGGTCGTTGTGGCTCTCACCCTCTACAACGGCTCGGTCATCGCGGAGATCCTTCGCGCGGGCATCAACTCGCTGCCGAAGGGCCAGACCGAGGCAGCCCGTGCGCTGGGAATGTCGCACTGGCAGACCATGTGGTCGATCCTGCTCCCCCAGTCCATCGCGGCGATGCTGCCGGCGCTCATCGCGCAGATGGTGATTGCGCTCAAGGACACTGCGCTGGGCTACCAGATCGGCTACGTCGAGGTGGTCCGCTCCGGCATCCAGTCCGCCTCTACGAACCAGAACTTCCTGGCCTCGCTCGTGGTTGTTGGCGTCATCATGATCATCATCAACTACGCGCTCACCTTGCTCGCCGAGCGCGTCGAGCGCCAGCTACGGGCTGGGCGCGCACGACGCAACATCTTTGCCAAGGTGCCTGAGGCTGCCAGCGCAGGCGTGGGCTTGGACACGAAAGACACCGTCAACGTGGACTGGCACGCGCCGGGCTACACCGAGCTAGAAAACCCCGACCGAGGGCACTAAGCCGCTTATCGACGGCCCATGGCAACGCGAATTATCCCACGTCGCTGCTGTCCGAGTTGAGCGCATCGATTCGCGCGTCCAAGGTCTCACGCGCGACACGCAGCGACATCTCTGAGGAGTAACCGCGCCGCGCGAGTACGCCAACAACACGGCGCAAGTGCTTGTCGTATTCCTGCCGATCCGTGGGTGGTGCCTTCACAGCGCGGGCTTTCTTTTCCGCCAGCACCCGTGCTTGCGCCTCTTCGTCCTCCGGAGAAACTTGGCTGAGCGCATCGGCGCGGATATCCGCTGCCACGCCCTTGTCTCGCAGCTCGAGGTCAAGTGCTCGCGCGGATTTTCCACGGGCCGCTGCACGCTGGCGCACCCACTCGCGGGCGAACGCCTTGTCGTCGAGCAGCCTCGAGCGCTCGAGGGAATCGAGCACTTCCTCTACGAGGTCCTCCTCGAACTCGGCTTTTAGCAGCCGCTCGCGAAGCTCGTGCCGGGAGCGGGCACGCTGATCTAGGAGGCCAAGCGCCCGCTTACGCACGGGTGCGATGGCCTCCTCGTGGGTGCGGTCGAAGAGTTCTCCGCCCCCATGTGTTTTGTAGTGATCGAGGGCCTCTTGTAGCCGTGCGATTTTGTCCGGGTCGGGCGTATTCAACGGCTAGCTGCCCTGCGCGGGCAGAAGGTTGACATCGTCGTTTTCGTCCTCGTCATCGTCGAAGTCGATGTTGGGGACCATATCGACGAGGTCGTCCGAAAGCTCATCGCTCGCCGCATCCTTGCCCGCATATGCCCCGACACCCAGTGCCTTGAAGATCTTGTCTTCGATCTCGTCAGCCAGTTCCGTGTTGTCCTTGAGGAACAGCCGGGCTTTTTCCTTGCCTTGGCCGAGCTGCTCACCTTCGTAGGTGAACCACGAGCCGGACTTCTTCACGATGCCGTTGTCCACGCCCATGTCGATGATGGAGCTCTCGCGGGAAATACCTTCGCCGTACATGATGTCGAACTCGGCAACCTTGAACGGCGGCGACACCTTGTTCTTCACCACCTTGAGCTTGGTGCGGTTACCAATCGAGTCCTGGCCGTCCTTCAGCGTCTGGATGCGGCGCACGTCGCAGCGCACGGAGGCGTAGAACTTCAGCGCTTTACCACCGGTGGTGGTCTCAGGAGAGCCGAACATCACGCCGATCTTCTCGCGCAGCTGGTTGATGAAGATCGCGGTGGTACCCGAGTTGTAGAGCGCGCCCGTCATCTTGCGCAGCGCCTGCGACATCAGGCGGGCCTGGAGACCCACGTGGGAATCACCCATCTCGCCTTCGATCTCCGCCTTCGGAGTCAGTGCCGCAACGGAGTCGATGACGATCATGTCGATTGCACCGGAGCGCACCAGCATGTCGGCGATCTCTAGTGCCTGCTCACCAGTGTCTGGCTGGGAGACCAAGAGGTTATCCGTGTCTACGCCAAGCTTCTTCGCGTAGTCCGGATCCAGCGCATGCTCCGCGTCAATGAAAGCCGCGATGCCGCCAGCCTTCTGCGCCTGCGCGATTGCATGCAGCGCCACCGTGGTCTTACCCGAAGACTCCGGGCCGTAGATCTCCACGATGCGGCCGCGCGGCCAGCCACCGATGCCCAGTGCCACGTCGATGGCGGTATTGCCGGAGGAAATGGACTGGATCGGCGGGCGGTTGTCCTCACCCAGGCGCATGATGGCGCCCTTGCCAAAGTCCTTCTCAATCATCGCCAGCGCTGCATCGAGCGCATTCTGGCGGTCGTTGCCAGCGGCTCCAGTCTTCTTCTTTGCTGCCATGTGCTTGTAACTCTCCTGCGATGTGTAGCTAGCGTGCGTGCTTCTAACCGATATGTATTAGACGTTCACCGACACCGTCTCGGTTCCATCAACACTTCGAAATCCTAGAACGCGGATTCAACACGTTCGAACGTACACGCAAACATGTTCGATAACAATGTGACACGCGCGCACCCGAACGCAACCTTCCCTGCCTTACTTTCCCGGCCGATCTACCCCTAAACGCCGCTCCTCGGGCACGTCAAACGCGTCGCAAAGCCCCTCCCACACGACGCGCGGATCGACACCATTTTCGATTAGCTCGGCCGCTGTGCGATCGCTTTGCGGCAGCACCTGCGACTGGACGATCCACTGCGCACGCTCCGCGCCGAACTCGTCTTCCACGAGCTGATCAAATTCCGTCAAACGCATGCCACCTAACCTACACACACCCCACGCCTCTCCCTTTCTGTAAGCGCGCCTTTTTCATATCGCTTGAACACCGTTCAGATACCCTTCTTCACATGACATCTGTGCACGCCTCTTCAGACTCCCAACCGCCGCGCTCCAGCTCTAGCGCCAGCACTGCCACTGACATCGCCTACATTGCAGTCTTCGCCGCGATCATCATCGTGCTGGGGTTCCTCGCCATCCCAGTCGGCGCCCTCGGCGCACCGATCGTGCTGCAAAACGCCGCAGTCATCCTCGCCGGCCTGGTTCTCGGACGCCGCCGCGGTTTCCTCACCGCCGCAGTGTTCCTCTTGGTAGGCCTGGCACTTCCGGTGCTCGCAGGCGGGCGTACCACCATCGCCGCAATCGGAGGCATCACGGTCGGGTACCTTGTCGGCTACCTGGTTTCCGCTTGGGTTGTCGGCGCGATCGCCTACCGTGCACCGTTCAAGTCGAACCGGGGCATGGCAATTGCTGTGCTCATCATCGCAGGTTACGTAGGACTCTTCATCCAGTACTTCTTCGGCGTGTTCGGCTTCATGTTCCGCGCGGACATGACGTTCATCCAGGCGTGGCAAGCCCAATTGCCGTTCGTGCTGACCGATGCAATCGAGATTGCGCTCGTGATCGCCGTCGCAATCGGAGTGCACTCGGCGATCCCGGACATCCGCAGGGGCCGTCGATAAGCATCATGCCCCTCATTGAGTTTCGCGGAGCCTGCGTTTCCTACGACGGTGAAACCGTGCTCGCCCCGCTCAACGTCAGTTTTGACGAGCAGCGTGTCGGCATCATCGGCTCGAACGGCTCCGGCAAATCCACCACCGTGCGCATGATCAACGGTTTGATCGAACCCACAACAGGCAGTGTGCTTTACGACGGCCTCTCCCCCACGAGCCAGGGCAAAGACGTCCGCAAACGGGTGGGATTCGTCTTCTCCGACGCGGAATCACAAATTGTCATGCCAAGGGTGAGCGACGATGTGGCGTTCTCGCTCCGTCGGTTCAAACTGCCCCGCGCTGAGGTCCAGGCTCGGGTCACCGCGGTGCTGGAGAGGTTCGAGCTTTCTCACCTGGCCGAAAACTCGCCGCACACCCTCTCAGGCGGCGAGAAGCAAATGCTCGCGCTCGCCTCGGTGCTGGTGATCGAGCCGGACACCGTGATTGCAGATGAGCCAACCACGCTGCTCGACCTGCGCAACCGCCGCCGCATCATCCGCGAGCTGATGAGCTTGGAGCAGCAATTGGTGGTAGTCACCCACGACCTGGACATGCTTCGGGATTTCGACCGCGTGCTGGTCATCGACGAGGGGCAATTGCTTTACGACGGCTCCCCGGACGACGCCATCGCCTTCTACATCGACCGAATGGATGCCAAGCCGTGATCCGCGAGCTACCGCTAGGCGTCTACGTTCCCGGTAGTTCCTTCCTGCATCGGGTGCACCCGAGCCTGAAGTTCTTGCTGCTGGTCGCGTTCGTCCTCTGGGTGACCATCTGGCCGACACTGCCATGGCAATCGATGGCGGCCCTGACATTGATCATGGTGCTGTATGCGCTCGCCGGGATCCCAGTCGGCGTGGCCTGGCGCCAGTTCGTAACGTTGTTGCCGTTCTTACTCTTCCTCTGCGCGTTTATCTGGTGGCAAAACGGACTGGCAGCGGCTCTGACCACGGGCATAGGATTGACCGCCACAATCGCCGCTGCGAACTTGCTGACGCTGACTACCACGGTCGAAGCGCTGTTGGACGCGCTTGACCAGAGCCTCCAGCCGCTCGCTCGCGTTGGTGTTCCCGTGGAACTGATCAGCCTCACCATCGCCCTGACCATCCGGTTGATCCCGCTCATGCTGGCGACCGCGAACGAAGTGCTCGACGCGCGCCGGGCCCGCGGTGCCGGGTTTTCCTTCGCCGCCTTCGGTGTGCCGCTTGTGATCCGAGCGGTGCGCCGCGCCCGCCAAATCGGCGAGGCGCTCATGGCGCGCGGCGCGGTGGATTAAGCCCAAAACCGCCTCCATCCCGCAGTCATACAACGGGATGGAGGCGGTAGATGCAGAAGCGTTAGATTTCGCCGCGCAGCTCGCGCATGCGCTCGGCAACAGCGTCGTCCGAGACACCAGCCCCGGACGGCTGCTGGGACTGCTGCGCTGCACCCGGGCCGTTCGCACCCTGCTCAATCGCCGGCTTCGAGCCGGAGGTCAGCTCACCAGACATCTCGGCACGGATCTGCTCGAGGCGGCCGTGGCCAGCCATCTGGATGCCTGCCTGCTCAACCTCAGCCATACGGCCTTCGATGGAGTTTTGCGCAAGCTCGGCGGCACCGAGCGCGTTCGCGTAACGACGCTCGATTTTGTCGCGCACCTGATCCAGGTTCGGGCCAGTCGCGGTAATGGAGTTCATCTGGCGCATGGTCTCCGAGACCTTTTCCTGCATCTTGGCCTGCTCGAGCTGGCTCAGCAGCTTGGAGCGCTCAGCCACCTGCTGCTGCAGGTGTGCCGCGTTGCGCTCCACGGCCTGCTTCGCGGCCCCTGCCTGCTGCAGCGCCTGATCGTGGAGCTGCTTGGTGTCTTCCACGCCCTGCTCTGCGGTCACCAGCTGGGCAGCGAAAGCCTCTGCGGCATTCTCGTACTCGCTTGCGCGCTTCTGGTCGCCCTCGTTGCGAGCCTTGTCAGCGAGCTGCAGCGCCTGGCGGGTGTTCGCCTGCAGCTTCTCCACGTCCTCCAGACGGCGGTTCAGCTGCATCTCCAGCTGACGCTGGTTGCCAATCACAGCAGCTGCCTGCTGGGACAGCGCCTGGTGCTGACGCTGCGCCTCGCTAATCGCCTGCTCGATCTGGACCTTCGGATCAGCGTTCTCTTCGATCTTGTTGTCGAAGAGGGCCATGAGGTAGTTCCAGAACTTCTTGAACGGGTTCGCCATGGGTCAAAGACCTTTCGTGGAATGTTTTATCTATCGCGTAACCACAATAGACGCGATCCGCCCGCCACGCTGCAGGCGCTCAGGGTTTTAGGCCTCGGCTGCAGCTGGAGTGGTCGAAGCCAACTCGTCATTGATTGAAGGCAGCGATAGGTTCGCCACAGCCTCGAGCAGCACCTCGGCCACGGTGGTGTCCAACGCCTGGCAGATAGAGGCAAGCACCTCGGAGGAGACCTCTTTACGCCCACGCTCCAGCTCGGAGAGGTAGCCAGGTGAAACCATCGCGTGGGTGGCAAGCTCTCGAAGTGTCACGCCCTTATCGGCGCGGTAGGCACGCAGCGACATCCCGAGCGCCTCACGCAGCAAGGGTTCGCGCTGGCGGGGGTTACGCACCGGGGAAACCGGCACAGTTGCCGGTGCATCAAAAAGCAGAGTTGTTGTAGCCATCATTGAGTTCAACGGTACTCACCCCGCAATTGTTCCCTCGGGTTGGTCACGCACAGCCTTCAGCGCCCCACGCAGCGCTGCTTCAACGGCAGCGGCGCGAATCTCGTTGCGGTTGCCCGCCAACACTCGCACCGGCTCCGACTCCCCTGGAACCAGGGCGTAACGGCTCATCGCTATAGGCGCCAACTCGGCCGCGGGCGACGACGCGGTCCACTTCGGGCCACTGACACCAATCCACACCTCACCGACGTGGTGGCCGTCCTGCGGGTCCGGCCCGGCGACGCCCGTCAACGCCACCGCCCAGTCCGCACCGCACGCAGCCTTGCAGCCCCGAGCCATCTCGCGGGCGGTTTGCGCCGAGACCACGCCGTGGCGCGCGACCACTTCCTCGCCCACCCCAGCGAGCGTGACCTTCAAATCGGTCGCGTACGTCACCAACCCGCCGCGCAGCACGTCGGAGGCCCCCGGCACGCCAGCCAAAGTCGCGCACGCAAGCCCCGCCGTCAGCGATTCGCAGAACGCGATGGTCTGTCCGCGCTGACGAAGTTCGTCGATAAGCAATTGCTCGATGCTCGCTGTGCTCATTGGGCTCACTGATTGACCTTCTTCGCATCAACCAGATACTGAATGCCGGTGACCACCGTGACCACCACGGCCAGGAGCATGACAATGTACGTCGGCACGCTCATCCACTCCGGCAGCGGACAGAGGTACATGCCCACGCCCACCGTTTGCAGCACGGTCTTGAGCTTGCCGCCCTTCGACGCGGGCACGACCTTGCCTTGGCGCAGCATGCCCATGCGCCAGAAGGTGATGCCGAGCTCACGGATGATGATGACCACCGTCATCCAGATCGGCAGGTTGCTGGCGGTGTTGAGCGTCACCAGGGCGGTGATCATCAAGGCCTTGTCCGCGATTGGGTCGGCGATCTTGCCAAAGTCCGTCACCAGGCCGCGTGCGCGGGCGATGTCGCCGTCGAGCTTGTCCGTGACCATCAGCGCCACAAACAGGCCGAACGCCCACCACCATTGCTGGCTCAGCACCAGCCACGCGAACACCGGAATGAACAGGATGCGCAGGCTGGTGAGGATGTTCGGCAAGTTCCAGTTGGACTGCTTGCCAGGCGCCGGGGTCGAAGTGCTCACGCCGTCCACCCTACCGACCGCCGCTTGCGGGCCTAAACTGCCACGCATGAAGTATTTTGCATGCACTTACACCTACGGCGACGACGCGGCCCTGATCGACGCCACCCGCCCTAAGCACCGCGAGTTCATTTCCAACCAGCTAGGACTCGGCCGGATTGTCGGCTCGGGCCCGTACGTCGACGGCACTCAGGCGCTGATCATCATTCAGTTGCCGGATACCGCGACCGAGTCCGATGCCACCGAGCTGATGGACCAGGATCCCTACATCGCCGCCGGCGCGCTGGCCAAGCGCGAGATCCGCGAGTGGAACCCGGTTTCTAACATCTTCAGCTAGAGCTTTTTCGCTTATCGACGGCTAACGCTGCCCCTTCGCCACGTCGAGGTGCTCCGTCTCGCGTGATCCCGTCGCGGTGTGGTCACCCTTGCCGGAGGTAGCCGGGTCGTCGATCCACTCGACGTGGTTGCCGTCCTTGTCGATCTTGCGGCGGTTGCCGTGATCGTCGTAATCGATGCGGTAGCTCTCCTCGTCCGGATCGATCTTGCCGTTTTTAACGTCGCTGCGTTGCTTCGCAACGGACGCGATCGCGGTGATCGCCAGCACGCCGACGATGACCACAAGCGAGGTCACGGTACCGATCTCCGGGACGTTGAGGCCCTCGCCGCCGTTGATGAACGGCAGGTTGTTCTCGTGCAGCGCGTGCAGCAGGAGCTTGACACCGATGAAGCCGAGGATGATGGCCAGGCCGTACGGCAGGTACACCAACTTGTCCAGGAGGCCGTTGAGCAGGAAGTACAGCTGTCGCAGGCCGAGCAGCGCGAACGCATTCGCGGTGAACACCAGGAACGGTTCCTGGGTGATGCCGAAGATCGCCGGGATGGAATCGAACGCGAACATCACGTCGATGAATCCGATGGCGAGCAGCGCCACGAACAGCGGGGTGACCGCTTTCTTACCGGACTGCGTCTTCGAAACGAGGCTGTCGCCGTGGTAGGACTGCGTAACCGGGATCGCCTTGCGCAGCGTCTTGACCACGAACATGTCGTTCGGGTCCTGTTCCGGCTGGTCGGTGGCTTCGTCGTAAACCAGCTTGACCGCGGTGTAGATCAAGAACGCGGCGAAGATGTAGAACACCCACGACCATGCGGAGATGATCACCGCGCCCAGCAGGATGAAGATGAGGCGGAAAACCAGCGCCATGACGATGCCGATGAGCAGCACTTTCTGCTGGTACGCGCGCGGGATCTTGAACGAGCCCATGATCAGCGCGAACACGAACAGATTGTCCACGGACAGGGACAGCTCGGTGATGTAGCCGGTGAAGAACTGCAGGCCGTGCTCGGCGTCCCACAGCCACCAGACGATGCCGCCAAAGATGCACGCCATCGTCATGTAAAACAGCGCCCAGCCGCCCGACTCTTTCATTGACGGTTCGTGCGGCGTGCGCACGTGGGACACAAAGTCGAATACGAAGAATCCGAGGATCACCACCGAGGTGATGAGCCAGATCCACAAAGGAACGTCCATAGGTGTTTGCCTCCGGTCTTAAGGGAAAGGTAGGTGGGTCGGACCGGAGGTCTCCCCCGCCAACGCGGGCTGTGAAGACCGGGGCTTCCGCTTGACGACGGCTCCGTGCTGACGATCTCCAACAATTCTGGGGTACTCCCCTCCATGTGCGAAAACGCTGCCGTTTTCACAACGCTAAGACACCCTACACGGCGCATCGGCGTGGCCGCCGCATGAAGCACGCTATTCGAATCGAGAATGTTTGGACGGCGTGTTCAGCGGTAGACAGATGTAGTTGAAATCGCATTCTCAGGTTAGAGATGCGAGAAGGTGTTCTTCTTCATTTTTCACTTAACCAATCCGGTGGAAACCCTGTACATAGCGGCATGAACAGATTGCGACCCGTTAATGGTTTATAAAGTTATTTATAGATCTGATTTTTCAGTTGACTCGCTTACTTAACGTTCGTAATGTCTAGCTCGTTCTGCTGGCAATCTCCTGTGATGGCCGTGTAGACATCGTTCACCCACATCCGCCCCGACTCAAAGGTTTGGGTCGCGGGAGCGGATACTTTCTACATCGAAAGGTAAAGCTATGGCACACGCCATGAAGCGAACCGCAGCTATCGCGCTCGCGGCAGGTCTTGCAATCCCCGGCACCATCGGTACCGCTGTCGTGCTGAACACCGCCCCGGCGTTCGCGCAGTCCATCGACACTGTCAACGAGGCAACCGGCTCTATCACCGTTCATAAGCGTACAAACCACTCTGAACTGGGTAGCGACCACGACGGCTCGGATCTCGGCACCGGTGCGCCGGGTGAACCGCTCAACGGCGCGCAATTCTCTCTCCAGCCGTTGCAGTTGATCACTGATGACGCAACCTTCGCCGCGGCAGCCGGTCTTAAGGTGTCCGGCGAAACTGTTGTCGATGCCGACGGAAACACAGTCACTCCTGGAACTGCCCAGACCGGTACAACCGAAGGCGAAGGCACAGTCACCTTCGGAGACCTTGCTGCTGGTGCTTACCTGCTGACTGAGACCGCGGCACCTGCCTCAACCGACACGGTCTACATCCCGGCTGCCCCGATGATCGTGTACGTACCGATCGCCAACAACGATGAGTGGAACCGCGACGTTCACGTCTACCCGAAGAACACTGAGCTGAAGACCACTAAGAAGGTCGTAGACAAGGACCGTCAGCCGGTTGCTGGTGACAAGATCGACTACACCATCGACACCAACGCACCGGTCATGCCGCAGGGTCGCACGCTGACCGAATTCAGCCTCAACGACTACTACAACAACAAAGAACTACTGAACCCGGAGATCGGCGCGCTGACGTTGAACGGCACGGCTCTTGCCGAGGGCACTGACTACACCGTCTCTACCGACGCGTACACCGCCGGTGACAAGGGCGACGCAAACACCAAGACCTCGTTTGTGTTCACCGAGGCTGGCCTGCAGAAGCTTACCGACAGCAAGGGTGGCGCTATCCAGGTCACGATCAAGGCTGAGGTCGCCAAGACCGTCGTCAAGGGTGGCGAGGGCCTCGATGACGGTGCGGTTGATAACTACGCCGACACCACCGGTGCCACCAAGCGCACCGACGATTCCACCACCGTCGACGAGCCGTTCAAGACCCCGGAGGAAAAGGTCACCTCCTACTTCGGTGCGGTGCGCATCGTGAAGAAGGGCGAGGACGGCAAGGTGCTCCAGGGCGCTAAGTTCGAGCTGCACAAGGTCTCCTCCGACGCCACCTGTGACGGTGTCAAGGCGGGTGCTGACACCAAGATCGAGACCGGCGACCTGGTTACCGACAGCAACGGCAAGTTGTTCATCAACAATCTGCACGTCACCGACGTAGCCAACAGCACCGAGACCATCGATGACACCTACTGCCTGGTCGAGACCGAGGCACCGTCTGGCTACCAGAAGCTCACCGCAGCTATCCCGTTCACTCTGACCGCGGGCGAAGTCACGGCTGCGACTGCAGACGACCAGGTTACGACCGAGGTCTACAACATCTCCAAGGACGTTGAGAACACGAAGCGTCCTGAGTTCTCCTTGCCGCAGACCGGTGGGATGGGTGTTGTTGCCCTGGTCCTGGCTGGTTTGGCAATCCTCGGCGGTGGCGCATTCGCCGCACGTCGCCAAAACGCCTAACCCCAGGCACGCACTCGATGTAGTGCACCGTGCACACCGGCTAGACCCCATGCGGTTTTTAGCCGGTGTGGGCGCACCCATGTGGGGAGGCGTCCAAAGCCGAAACAAAGTATCCCCACCCACTTTTCATCACTAAGGAGCCACCATGTCTTCGGTCGTCGGAGCCAGACCACAAGAGCCAGGCAAAAACAGCTCACTCCACAGCACCGCAGAACAGAGCGCCAACCGTCGCGTACTCCTGCCGCTGCTGATCATGCTGCTCGGACTAACCGTGTTGGTCTACCCAGTCTTTTCCACCCAATGGAACAACTGGCTCCAACAACGCTCCGTCGACGACTACCAAAGCCAGGTGCGCTACGGCGAGCAAAACGACCCGGACGCTCTTGAGCGAGCGCTGGAATCTGCCCGCAGCTACAACGACACTCGCGCCGACGGCCCAATCCTCGACCCGTGGCTCGCACGCATCTCCAAAGACAACGCCGACTACCAGGCCTACCTCGATGAGTTGGATGACTACCCAGCGATGTCCCAGGTCGCGATCCCATCGATCAACTCCAACCTGCCCGTCTACCACGGCACCAGCGAAGACACGCTGCAAAAAGGTGTCGGCCACCTCTTCGGCTCCGCACTACCCATCGGTGGTGAAGGCAACCACACCGTGCTTACCGGCCATACAGGACTGACCAACGCGACGCTGTGGGACAACCTCATAGACGTCCAAGTAGGTGATGCGATCTACATCAACACCTACGGGCACAAAATGAAATACGAAGTCCACGACACCGAAGTCGTACTCCCGGATCAGACGGACTCCCTAGCGTCAATCCCTGGCCAAGACCTCGTCACCTTAATCACCTGCACCCCGTACGGCATCAACACCCACCGCCTCCTCATCCACGCCCACCGCGTGCCCATGGATCCGCAGGAAGCCAACGTCTTCGACGAAACCACCAAACTCATGCAGTGGTGGATGTGGCTCATCCTCACCATCGCCGCCCTCGCCACCGCCGCCATCATCTGGTGGCTTCGCAAACAACACACTCCCGCCCTGACCAATGCCAAAGATGACACACACGATGAAAGCTAGACTCCTTGCCACCAGCGCAGCCACAGCCGTGATGCTGCTTACGGTCCCTGGCGGTATTGCGGATGCTGATGCTCAGTCTCGTCCGGTCAGCGGCAACGACGGCAAAATCTCGATGCAGTCCGTCGACCGCAACCGTGCACTCAGCCTGAAAGTCACTAAGGCGAAGGGCAACCTCTACGACGACACCCATGAAGGTGAACTTCCCGAAGGCCGTCTCGAAGGTGTGAAGTTCACACTCTTCATCGCCCCGGACATCCCAGTAGGCACAGATGCTGATCGCGACGAAGCCAGCCGCGCACGCACAAAAGAAGAATGGGACGCCGTCAAACGCGAACCGGTCGCAACCCAAACCACCGACAGCAACGGTGAAGTCACCTTCACCAACCTCGCACCCGGTCTCTACTTGTTGGAGGAGCTCGCCCCCGATGCGGAGCACAACTACCACACCTCCGCACCGCAATGGATTGTCCTCCCGCTAACCGATGCCTACGGCACCCGGTTTGTTTACGACAACGTCATGGTGGTCAAACCCTCCCCGACCACAACCCCCGCCACACCGGGCGTGCCGTCGCCACCCGGAGCGAAAGAAACCCCAGCTCCTCCCGATACCCCGCCGGGGAAAATCACGACCCCGATAGTCACCCCACCACCGGCGACACCTCCAGCGGACACTTTCCCAGTGGACACACCCCTAGGAGACAATCTAGCTCCAAACACCCCGCCGGAAGACTCTCCGGTCAAGCCCGGGCCGGGCCGGCTGGCTGAAACAGGTGCCAGCGTACTGCTGATCGTTTTCGTCGGTCTCACCCTCATCGGACTCGGCGTGCTCATCTCAAGGAAGAAGGCGAAATGATGCGAACTCACGAAAGCTCATTGACGAAACGCATCGCCGCCGCGGCGGCAGCTGCCGCCGTACTGTTCACCGCAACCCCGGCAATCGCTGCCCCACAAACCACCACCGTTGCGGCCACAACAGAGCAGACCTGGACCGTCACCGACGAAACCGGAAACACCATCGATGCCGAACCCGCCGTCACCGTCACCGAAACCAAGACCGCCGAAAACGCACCAACCCAAGCGAAGCCGGCTCAAAATGCGCCTGCCACTACATCGGCAAAGCCAAAACAGCTCACCGAACCGGAACTCGCTGAAGACGTCACTTTCACGCACGTAGGTACTACTGCAGATGGCAAAGAAGAATACGAACTCGAGGCAACGGTTAACCTTCCCGCCGATGAGGTAACCGGGCAGGTGTTGCCGCTTAATGCGATCTCGTTGATGCGCACCGAAGGCACCCTCAACCTTGATTCGGTTGAAAACGCCACCATCGACGGCGCCGAACTCAACAAGGACGCCGTCGAAGTATTCACCTACCCCGACATCCCCACCGAAGACGATGAAGCCCTCATCCCAGACGAAGTCACCGGTGATGTCATCACCCTCGACATTGCTGATGAGAACATGGGACGCACCGCAACCGTCACCGCAACCATCTACGCCAACGAACGCGCTTCCCGCAACATCGAATGGGACCTCTACAACGGGGTACTCCCACTCACGCTCAACAACATCGAGGTTGAAGGCGGGGCACCAATCGCCCCTAACGGCCCCGTCCCCGCCGACAGAGCGCGCGTCGTCGTCCAGGTAGCTGGCGATAAATTGCTTTCAGGCACCAACGGTGCAACCCGCGCGTCTGGCCCGAACGGCGAGCGTCTGGAGCGCGTCTTCCAAAACACCCCCGGCGAGGGTGCTGTCCTGCGCCTATACGCCCCGCTGAACGACAAGAAGTTCGGTATGTCTGAGACGGCAACGGCCTGGGAGCAGGGCGCTCGCGGTGAGAACGCACGTCCGATCAACCAACCGTGGGCGACGTGTACGGCAGATGCCAACGGCGAGTGTGTCTTTGAGATTCCCCGCGGCAACGGCGCGGACATCTACGACTACTACTGGGTCGTCATGGAACAGGCTTCGCCTGGCTACAAGGTACAAGACTGGGTCCGCCTGGGTGTCTCTGGTGACACGGACACTGGCCGTGCGCGCATCCTGCGTCACGCCTACCCGACACCGCTGCTCAAAGGCGGCCAGATCTACTACTCCGGTGCGAAGTACAAGCGTATTTCCTTCAACCGGGATGGTTATGGTTCGGACTGGGGCGACTTCGACTCCGCGTCCTTCATGTACGAGGAAACCACTGGTCAGTATCAGGGTGCTTTTGGTGGCCACGTGCCGTACCGCAGCTCTTTGGGCTCGTTCACCCAGGTGCGTGAGAACCCGGCGATGCCGGAGACCTGTGGCCTCAAGGCGGCGCTCATTGTCGATACGTCCGGAAGCATGGGCACCAGCATGGATGTCATGCGCGACGTCGTCGGCAGCGTTATCGACGGTCTGGCGGAGACCAGCACTGAGCTGGGTTTATACAGCTTTTCCACGACCTCCCCGGGCGATGCTAGGAACCTGCCCAATTTGGATCCGAAACCGACCTACACCCCGGAAGGCCGCGCCGCTTTGAAGAGCTGGAAGAACAACCTGACTACCAGACGCTCCTCCGGAGCGACGAACTGGGAAGACGGCCTGGAGCAGGTAGCGGAATACAACGCGAAGAACCCGAACTCCCCGTACGACGTGGTGTACTTCATCACTGACGGTAACCCGACGGTGTACAACAACCCGGCTGGTAGCCCGGGCCAAGGTAACTCCGGTGCGGAAAGTGAGATGCGCGAGCTGGAAGCAGCTATCGCCATGTCCAACACCGTGAAGTCTCAGGGCTCGCGCATGGTGGCTGTGGGCATCCCGGCGAAGTGGCCAACCTTTTGGGGCACCCCGATCCCATCAAAGCGTCTGTCGAACCTGGAGATCTCCGAGCTGAACTTGCAGGCCGTCTCTGGCGGTCAGGGTGGTGTTGACGAGCGATCCCTGCGCTCGAAGGACTTCGTGTTCTTCACCGAGCAGGAAGTGTTCAAGCAAGCGCTATTGAATTCCCTCAACCTTCCGTGCCAGGTGACTGTCGAGCGACGCTTCTACGAAGGCGACGACGAGAACGTTGTCCCGAATTTCGCCAACACTCGCGGCACCAATGACGAGACCAACGCCAATCAGTGGGAGTTTACTGCTGACATGACCCCGACGTCCGGACCCGAGGAACAGCAGTCGAAAGTCCCGGACACCGTGAACAAGCTAGGTGACAACAACCAGGCCGGATTCCCGTTGAACCGCACCACTGGCTACACCCAGATCGACATCAAAGAACCCGCAGGCAAGATCCCCAGCAGTTGGATACGCATGGATGCCGGTCCGAACGGTGAGCGCGCCCAGTGCAGCACCAAAGCTGGCAAACCGGTTACAACCACCGCACTCGAGTCGGAGAAGACTAACGATTTCCGTCTGAAAGATGTGCCCGTCAACGGCGGCATCCACTGCGTGGTGTACTACCGAATCCCATCTGAACCACCTCAACCCGGCACATTCAAGTTCAAGTTGAACAAGGTCGATGCTCAGGACAACACTATCGGCCTTGAGGGTGCGGAGTTTGAACTTGAAGGGCTCGATGCGGACAACGCAGGTAAAAAGGCTCCATCTGCTGTCGAGAACGCCGGAGTAGGCGAGTTCAACTGGACTGAATTGAAGCCTGGCCGCTACAAGCTCTCGGAGACAAAGGCTGCTGATGGCGGGTACATCTTGCTGGCTCAGCCGGTGTTCTTCCGGGTGGCCAGGGACGGTGACGCCACGAAACTGTACGTGCTTGAGAACGAAAGTGATCAAACCGGCATCGAACTGACAGAAGAGAACAAAGCCCAGATCATCACGTTCCCAATCGTTGGCATCGACCAAACCGGCTCCGACAACGAGGCCATGATCACGATGAAACTAGCCAACACAAAGGGCGGAGAACTGCCCAAGACCGGTGGCACGGGCGTCTTCGTCCAGGTCATGATCAGTTTGCTGATAATGACGGCCGGCGCAGCCGCCGCGCGGACTATGCGACGAGCTGCGTAGCAGCGCAACTCGCACCAATCACCCCGCCGCTAACCCCGGCCGACTCCATCGGACCGGGGTCCCTGCACACCCGCGCGATGTAGCGCGGGGCTATCGAAAGGCAGTCTGAACTATGGCTCAGACCTATTCCCGCAAACTCGCCACCGCCGTACTGGCGGCCGGGCTCGTATTCGGTACGACTACCGGCACCCCCATAACTCAAGCCCCCGTAGCGCACGCAGATTCAGCACGTTCTGCAACGATCTTTCTGCACAAGCGGGTCGGCGCTGACACTCATGGTGATCCGCATGTTGCGGGCAAAGAATCCACCAATACACCTGGCACTCCCCTTGCTGGGGCAGAGTTCACCCTTCGCAAACTGAATCTCAGCCTCATCGATGCTGATGGCTACATTGATGATGCCGCGATCGCTCAGGCTGCGGAACTGCAGACGACAGCGGATGGCGTAGACGTCGACAAGCTAAACGCTCTCGGCTTCGATGAGCGAGTCGAACCATTCATAGGCACAACCAACGAAAACGGTGAGATCACCTTCCAGGGGCTGCCCTTCGGCGTGTACCTGGTCGAGGAGACCGGAGTACCTGAGTCGGAGGATGGGGCCTATGTCCCGTCGGCGCCGTTCGTGGTGGCTGTGCCGATGTTTGATCCGGAAGCCGAACCGTACGATGCGTGGATCCGGCAGGTACACGTCTATCCGAAAAACACCGAGCTGAAAGTGACCAAGACTGTCAAGGATGCGGGCGTGCACCCCGCCATGCCTGATAACCGCACGTTTACCTACACCGTGAATGCGCCGGTGCCGCTTTTGCCTCCGCAGCGCGAACTGACGGAGCTCAGCGTTGTGGACTCATACCTCGCTGGTGAGTTCGTGAATGGTCTCAAAGTGGAAAAGGCCGAGATTGTCCGCGAGGCTGACGGAACTGAAGCGGTGCCGAACTATGAGATCAGCGGACCGACACCGCTCCCCTCTGCGATCAAGGAAAGCGGCAAGGTTGTCGCTGATACCTCCCGTACCATCACCGTGACCGATAAGACTGTACTGTCCGGCCTGCAACCCGGCGACATGCTGCGGGTGACGCTGACCGGCGAGGTCAACCCGGTTCAGCAGAAAGGGCAAAGTACGGGCGTGACCGACGGCGAAGTGTCCAACTACGCCCACGTGACCGGCAAGAACCAAGTCTTTGGCAAGCCAGGTTTCGACGACCGGAAGTTCACCACGCCGACAACTCACGTCGAGTCGTACATCGCCGCGGTCCGGGTAACCAAGCACAAGGCTGGCACCCCCGATGCGCTGCTTGACGGCGCTGCGTTCGATGTCTTCTCCGTCCCAGGCGACAAGCAGTGTTCCGATGGGGATCGGTCCTTGATAGTGAAGGATTTCGAGGCCACCGGTGGCCAGGCGGTGATCAACGCCCTGCACGTGGAAGACTATGTTGACGGCAAGCCTGCGACTACTCCTAGAGAGCACTTGACGTTCTGCATCCAGGAGACCAAAGCGCCATCCGGCTACGTGCTTGATAAGACGCCTCGAAAGATCACCGGTGTAACCCGGAACAATGCGGTGCAACCGACGACGGTTGGAGAGCTCACGTTCAGCGCTGAAGTCGCGGTCGAGAACGCAGAGCGCCCTCAACTCCCGCTGCCGCAGGTCGGTGGTGTCGGTGTGATCGGTCTTGTCCTTACAGGCTTGGCGTTGCTCGGCGGCGGTGCCTACGCAGCGCGGCGTCGAGGTAAGTACTAAGACACGTCGCTAAGCAAACGGGTCATCTGTTGGGTCGAGTGCGGCGTTCCATTCGAGGATGGTTGCAACCTCATCGGCCGCAGATTGCCCAACATGGTGTGCGACAAAAGCCAGCGCCATGTCGGTTCCGGCTGAAACACCTGAGGACGTCCAACGGTCCCGGTCGTGCACCCAGCGGGCGCTTCGCACCCACTCGACATTGCCGCCGAACGAGGTTGCCCAGTCGTAGGCGCGTTTGTTGGTGGTGGCTCGGTAGCCATCTAAACGCCCGCTTGCTGCAAGCAACGCTGCCCCGGTACACACCGATGCGGTGATCGCCGCGCGCACAGACATATCGGTTAGCTGGGCGAGGAAGGCTTGGTCGTTTACTAACACGCGGGTGCCCGCTCCTCCTGGGACGAGCAGGACATCGCCACTCATCGCGTTGTAATCCGCGTGGGCCACGATTTCCACACCTTGGCTGCTGGTAACCGGTCCACCATCCGCGGAGAGTAGCTCCACGCTTAAGCCCTCCACCTTGGCAAACACCTCGACAGGGCCGGTTACATCAAGCAGCTCGAAATCCTCAAACAGGACGACCGAGATCCGCACTAAAACGCACCGCCAGTCGGATTATAGGTCGCCTGCACGGTGCGGGCATCGCCAGAGGATTCGGCATCAGCTGAGCCGCTGTCGGGGTCGCTGGTGGGGTCGGCGTCGGCCGAGCCGTCGAAAAGCGAAGGCTCCTCTGTGGGGGCCTCAGCTGGGTCGGCTCCCTTGATCATCCACAAGATCGTCTCCAGCTCTTCCGGCTTGACCAGCACCTCGCGGGCCTTCGAGCCCTCCGACGGGCCGACGACGCCGCGTGATTCCATGAGGTCCATGAGTCGGCCGGCCTTGGCAAAACCGATGCGAAGCTTGCGCTGCAGCATGGACGTGGAGCCGAGCTGCGAGGTGACCACGAGCTCGACAGCCTCGAGGAGGTCGTCCATGTCTTTGCCGATTTCCTCGTCGATCTGCTTCGCCTCGGCAGCCTTCTCCTCGGTCACGCCCTCGACGTAGTCCGGCTCGTCCTGGCTCTTCGCGGCCTCGACGACAGCCTGGATCTCTTCATCGGTGACAAACGCACCCTGGAGACGCTGCGGCTTGCCGGCGCCCTGCGGGATGAACAGCCCGTCGCCCATGCCGATGAGCTTCTCCGCACCCGCCTGGTCGAGGATGACGCGGGAGTCGGTGAGCGAGGAGGTGGCAAAGGCAAGACGCGACGGCACGTTCGTCTTGATCAAACCGGTGACCACGTCCACCGACGGGCGCTGGGTCGCCAGCACCAAGTGGATGCCCGCGGCACGCGCCTTCTGCGTAATGCGCACGATCGAGTCTTCGATTTCCTTCGGCGCGGTCATCATCAGGTCCGCAAGCTCGTCGACAACACAGACGATGAACGGGTACGGGCGCATCTCGCGCTCCGAGCCCGGAGGGGCCACCAGCTCGCCGGAGCGGACCTTGCGGTTGTAGTCCTTGATGTGGCGCACGCGCGCGGACTTCATGTCCATATAGCGCTGCTCCATTTCCTCCACCAGCCACTGCAGGGCCGCCGCCGCCTTCTTCGGCTGCGTGATAATCGGCGTGATCAGGTGCGGAATGCCCTCGTACGGGGTCAGCTCCACCATCTTCGGGTCCACTAGGATCAGGCGCACTTCCTCCGGTGTGGCGCGCGTGAGCAGCGAGACCAGCATCGAGTTCACAAAAGCGGACTTACCGGAACCGGTCGAACCGGCCACCAGCAGGTGCGGCATCTTTTGCACCGATGCCGCCACGAAGTCGCCCTCGATGTCCTTGCCCAGGCCGATGAGCATCGGGTCCGAATCGGCAGCCACCTTCGGCGCGTCGAGCACGTCGCGCAGGCGCACCATCTCGCGGTCCTGATTCGGGACCTCGATGCCCACGGCGGACTTGCCAGGGATCGGGGTGAGCAGGCGCACGTTATCCGTCGCCACGGCGTACGCGAGGTTCGACTGCAGGTTGGTGATCTTGGAGACCTTCACACCCGGGCCCAGCTCCACCTCGTAGCGGGTCACGGTCGGGCCGCGGGAGAACCCGGTCACCTGTGCGTTGACGTTGAACTCCTCGAACACGTCCGTGATCGCTTCGATCATCCGGTCGTTCGCTGCGGTACGGGTCTTCGGCGCATCACCGGGCACCAGCAGGTCAGTCGTCGGCAGCGTGTAGTCCGGGTTCTGGGACACGCGTTTGGCCGGCGCCGGAGCTGGCTCTTCCTTCTCCAGCTCAGACTTCGGTGTCTTTGCGGGCACCGCGGCAGCGTCGATGCCGCTGCGTGCGATGATCGCCTGTCGCATCGCCTCCCGCGAGGAGTCGACCGCATCAGGGGCTTCGTTTGCTTGTCGACGGTCCCCCGCTTCGGCTTCCTCACGCGGCAGGACCCTCGTCTCTTCTCGCCGGGCAGGCGGGGTGCGCTGCGCCTTCTTCTGGCGGGGGCGCTTCGGCTCTCGCGGCACGGCCACGGTCGTGCCGCTATCGACTGCCTCTTCTTCACCGCCATCGGTGTCGACGTCTTCCGCGAAGTCGTAGAGGTTCGCAGTCGCATCGGCGCCATCCGCCGGATAGTTGTCCATCGGAGTTGCGCGGCGGTTGCGCTTCTTGCGACCTGCGGTTGCCGGGCGGGGCGCAACCGGTTCCGGACGGGTCGTGCGATCGCGTCCTTCGGCGATGTCTTCGAGCTCGCGGTCCACGTGACCATAGAGATCGTCGTCTTCGTCCAGGCTTTCATCGAACTCGGCATCGTCAACCCCCTTCTCCACCATGCGGGAGAAGAGATCGACAATGTAGTCGTATGCTTCGCGCACCGTGATGCCGGTGGTCTTCAAAGCCCCGTAGACAATCACAAGCGCAAGCAGCGGTATGGCGACGTACGACGAAAACGCAGCGGCCAGCGCTCCGCCGAAAACCGCGCCAATCGCCCCGCCGGCGATGCGGCGCGTCTCCCAGTCGGCCGGGTTCCCCGCAAAGACGTGGACCATCCCGAGCATGGAGATAGCAATAATGGTGAGTCCGAGCGCAACACGGGATCGCACCGCACCAGGGGTGCGAACATTGAGCATCAACGCGATGGCGATGCCCACCAACACGACGGGCAGGATGAGGGCGCCAGCACCGATTACCCAGTGGCAGCCTTGCGCGATGGCATTGCCAACTGGGCCGGCAATATCCATCCACACCGATGCGCCAATGATTGCAGCAAGCCCTAGCAGCACCAGCCCCCATGCGTCAGCGTGGCTGGCGAACGTCGAGCGGCTCGCGCCGCCACGCGAGGAGCGACCCTCCCGGGACTCATCATCTGCATCTGACTCGTTCACGGGGTACGCGTCCTCAGCACTGCGACGCGGGCGGCGACCCCGGCGGGGTTCTGGCTCCCCATAGTCGTCATCCGGACCGAACGGCTCGAAATCATCGTCCCGGTCTTCACCTCTGTCGCGGTTGCCTGCTCCGAGCCCAGAAAGGGCGGAGCCGACCCATCCAGCGGCCGCGCTAATCGAGTTCCCGACAGCCCTGGTCGCCGAACCGACCCGCTCATCCGCGGTGTTGGCAGCCACCATTGAGGATGTCGGCGGGTGGGTCATTGAGGTGGGTGCCTCATAATCCCGCCCGGCAGGACGGCTCGCTGACGAGTGGCCGCGTGGGCCACTCCTGGCAGTACGGGAGCGCGTCGAGCGAGGTGCGGAATTTTTGACAGACATGGGTGTAACTCTAATACCCCAAGTCACATTCTTCCCATCCGCCACACGGAAAGGTACAGCTTTTGCGAGTGTCTAAACCCCGCGCTTGATCCCTTTGACGCTCTCCAGCGCATCGTCTGGGCCTTCGAGCCTAACTTCAGATGCGTCGCGCCCGGAAACCCAGAGCAGCAACTCCCCCGGTTTACCGAACACCCGCACCACACGGTCACCTTTCTCGGCCACGCCAGCCTTCCCACCCAGCGTGATGGCCGGTTGCTCGGGCGGAGTGAGCACCACTGGGACGTCCGAACCACGGAATGCGAGCGTGCCAAAGCGTTTCGCCCAGGTCAGCAGTTGGGTGTTCACGTGATTGCTGAACGTGCGGGGCTCGATGACACCGCCGCCTCGGCGCACGTCCTCGTGATGAATGAAGTGTTCAGCGGTATTCATTGCTGAATTCAGCGGGCGCATCGCGGCCGGCGGACCAGCCGCCCACTCGCGCACAATGTCCTCGTAATCACGAGACTGCTGCTTTTCTTCCTCCCGCTCGAGCACCGGCTCGAGCGGCTTGAGGAACATTCCCGGGGTTGCCCATGGCTTGCGCTCGCGAATAAGCAGGTGGGCGGCCAAGTCTTTGGTCACCCACCCCTCGTTCAGCGTAGGGGCATCTGGACCGAGTTCAAGGAGGAGGTCTGCGAGACGTTGGCGTTCTTGCTGGGCAAAAGACATGCCGCCCAGCGTAGCGGAGGCGGTTGGCGTTGACTTCTCGCGCACGACCCCGCCCGGGCAGCGGCGCAATGAGGTGCTCGAAGTTTCATTTCCGAGACATCAGCCCCTCCTGCAACCGCGTTGCACCGCGGCGGCAGAAGGGGCCGTCGATAAGCGAAAAGCTCTTAGAGCGACTCGCGGGTAGCGTGCACCTCGTTGTCGTCGACCGGGACGTTGTCAGCTGCCATCGGGACGACCGTCGGCAGAATGACCGGTTCGCGCTTGTACTTCTGCTCAATCGCGCGGCTCACCTTGCGGCGCAGTTGCTGCACCATGCGATACGGGTCGTTCTCGCCCTCGGCAGCGAGGTCACCCATGACCGTCTCTACACCCTCGATGACACGCTTGTTGAAGTCGCGGTCATCCTCGGAGAAGCCCGTGGTGGACACGCGCGGGGTTTCAAGGAGACGACCGGTACTGTCATCGATCACACAGGTGATGGACACAACACCGCCGGATGCGAGCGAGGTGCGGTCGGCGAGCACGTCCGGATCGACATCGCCCATAGTCTCACCATCGACGTAGAGCTGGCCGACCTGGTACTGACCGACGACTTTGACCTTGCCCTTCTGCATATCGACGACGACACCATTTTGCGCGAGAGCAACGAACTCCGGGCGCACACCGGTTGAAATCGCGAGCTCTTTGTTGGCGCGCATGTGGCGCCACTCACCGTGCACCGGCATCGCGCAGGTCGGTCGCGCAGCGTTGTACAGCATGAGCAGCTCGCCGGCGTACCCGTGGCCGGAAGCGTGCACGTGCGCATCGGTATTGGTGATCACGTTCGCGCCGATCTGTGCGAGGTTGTTGATCACGGCGAACACCGCTTCTTCATTACCCGGGATCAGCGAGGAGGACAGGATGATCGTGTCGCCGTCGCGGACGGTGATCTGGCGGTGCTCACGGCGCGACATGCGGCTCAGCGCTGCCATCGGCTCACCCTGGGTGCCTGTGGTGATGAGCAGCGTCTTGTGCGGCGCCATCTTTGCGGCTTCTTCGATCGGGATGATCGTGCCCTTGGGCGCCTTGAGCAGGCTCATCTTCTCGGCGATTTCCATGTTGCGCATCATGGAGCGGCCGTTGAAGGCCACCTTGCGGTGGTTGGCAACGGCAGCGTTGATCGCCATCTGCACGCGGGCGACATTCGAAGCGAAGGACGCGATGACCACACGCTGTCGGGCTTGGGAGACCAGACGCGTCAGTGTTTCTTCGATTCCGGCCTCCGAGGCGGAAATGCCCGGGATGGTGGCGTTGGTGGAATCGCACATGAATAAGTCAATGCCCTCGTCGCCCAAGCGAGCGAGTGCCGGGATGTCTGTCGGCTTACCGTCGTACGGAGTCTGATCGACCTTGACGTCACCGGTCATTACGACATGGCCGGCACCCGTCTTGATGGACACACCGAGGCACTCCGGAATGGAGTGGTTCACGTGCCAGAAGCGCAGGCGGAACGGGCCGACATTGATATCGGAATCCTTGTTCACCTCGTGCAGCTTCGGACGCTGGCGGTGCTCCTTGGTTTTTGCCGCGATCAGAGCGTTGGTGAAGCGGGAAGAGTAAATCGGGATGTCCGGGCGCAGCTTAAGCAGCCACGGGATGGCGCCGATGTGGTCTTCGTGACCGTGGGTAACAATCAAGGCCTCGACCTTGTCCATCTTGTTCTCGATGGGGCCAAAGTCAGGCAGTACCAGGTCAACACCGGGCTCACCGGAGTTCGGGAAGAGCACGCCACAGTCGACGATAAGCAGTCGGCCGTCATACTCGAAGACCGTCATGTTGCGGCCCACCTCAGAAATGCCGCCGAGGGCGTAAATGCGGAGTGTGCCGTTGGCAGCCTTCGGTGGAGCAGGCAGGCGTTTGGTCAAATCCGCGCCCTGCATCTGCTTGACCGGGTTCCGGCGGTCGCCGCCGCCTCCCTGGCCACCGCGTCCGCGACCTCGTCGACGGTTGCGGCCACCGTTGTTACCGTTTCCGCCATTACCGCCACCGTTTCCGTCATGGCCGCCGTTGCCGTTCTGGCCACGGCTGTTTCCACCGTGGCCGTTGCCGTTAGTCGCGGCAGCCGCAGAATCACCGGTACCGCCCTGGTTCGACGCGGGGTTCTCAGGTGCCTGGAATACCGGCTGCTGGTCTGCGGGCTCCGGCGGGCCTGCCTTACGCGTCACCTTTCGGGCGCGGTTACGGGGTTCATTCATATTTAAAGGACTCCAGCCTTCTCCATATCGTCTCGGAGCGCCTCGATCTGCGTTTCCGCCGCCGCGGCGACGGGCAGTCGTGGATCTCCAACCTCAATGCCCTGCAGTCGCAGAGCTGCTTTCGCGAACGTTGCACCACCGAGGACTGCTTGTTGCTTTGCAAGCAAATCGATGGTGTTGGCGTTAATCTCCCGCGCACGGGCGAGGTCGCCGGCCTCGAAACTCGTGATCAATTCCCGAAGTGCACGCGGTGCAGCATGCCCGACAACGGAAATGAAGCCGGTGGCACCCATTGCAAGCCACGGCAGGTTCAACGGGTCGTCGCCCGAGAACCACGCCAGGTCAGTGTTCTGGATCAACCCAGCGGCTTCGAAGAAATCCCCCTTAGCGTCTTTCACCGCCTGCACGGTGTCCAGCTGCGCCAACTCTGCGATCGTTGGACCCGCAATCGGAATTCCGGATCGACCTGGGATGTCGTAGAGACAGATAGGCAGATCCGTCGCTTGTGCGACGGCCGTGAAGTGGGCAAGCAAGCCGGTCTGTGACGGCTTCGAGTAGTACGGGGTGACCACAAGCAGCGCGTCAGCACCTGCGTCTCTCGACGCCTGCGCCAGCTCAACCGTGGTGCGGGTGTTGTTTGTACCCGCTCCTGCGATCAAGCGTGCCCGATCCCCTACTTCTTCTTTTACTGCCTTGAGTAGCTCAAGCTTTTCTTCGACAGTCGTTGTCGGAGATTCACCGGTGGTGCCTGCCAAGACGAGGGAATCCATCCCGTTGTCCACGAGGTGGGCGGCCAACTTGCGGCCTGCGTCGAGATCAAGGTCGCCGTATGCATCGAACGGCGTGACCATGGCAACGCAGGCAGTGCCGAAAACTTCAGCTCCGCGGTTAGCTCTCATAGATGTGCCCATGGGAAAATAGACTACCCCGTCCTACCTTTCTCAAGCACACCAGCACACGGACACCCTCAGGTCCGCCACTTGGTCACTACGACACGTACGGGCTGGTGGCCATGCGTGTGCCGTCGGCAAGCTCGCTAATGAGGAAATCGCTGAACAGCACCGGAGACTCCTCCCGCAGCAGCTCGAGGCAGGCGATAGCCAGTCCACGGATCTCCGTGTCAGCATGCTCCGATGCTCGAGCTGCAATGAAACTCCGCCACGCACGGAAATTGCCGGTAACCACAAACCGGGTTTCGGTCGCGTTGGGCAGCACCGCCCGCGCGGCCTGCCGAGCCTTCTTCGCACGCAGCAGCGCGTTCGGCTCGCTTGCAAGGTTGTCTTCTAAAGCCGCGAGGAGTTCGTCGTGGACGAAACGTGCTTCGTCTACAGCGTTCAAAAACAGTCGGCGCAGCTCGTCGTCGCCCGCGATCGCGTCCGGCACCACAACTTCTCCCCCGCCGGCGTGAACGTACCGCTGAGAGAGCTGTGAGAACGAGAAATGCCGGTGCCGCAGAAGCTCGTTGCCCGCCGCCCGCGACAAACCGCGGATATACATCGTCGCCGTCGCGTGCTCGAGGAGGGCGTCATGCCCGACGTCGATAATGTGGCGCAGATACGCGTCGTTAGCTCGGGTGTGAGGGTTCGGCTTGTCCCACGTTTCGTAGCACGCGCGGCCAGCGAACTCCACTATCGCCTCGGCGTCAGTCGCCCCCTCATCCACCTCCCACGCAACACCGGTTGGCATGGTGAACTTCGAGGAGGCGATGAGTTGCACGTCCAGCGTGGACTCCACTGCCATGGTTTAAAGCCCCAGGTACTTGTCTAGGCCGATTGTGAGACCCGGGTAGTCGGCCACCTGGCGCACGCCGGTCAGCACACCCGGGACGAACGAATCCCTGCCGTACGAATCCTGCCGGATGGTCAAGGACTGGTCCTGCGTGCCAAAGATGACCTCTTCGTGGGCGACCATGCCCGTCATACGCACCGCATGTACATGCACGCCGTCCACGTTTGCTCCGCGCGCACCGTCCAAGGACTGCTCGGTGGCATCTGGCATGGGATCCAAACCCGCCTCGCGCCGAGCGCCGGCAATGCCCTGGGCAGTCTTAATAGCGGTACCCGACGGCGCGTCAAGCTTGTTCGGGTGGTGGTACTCCACCACTTCGGCTGATTCAAAGAACGGCGCAGCCTGCTTCGCAAACGCCATCGTTAATACTGCGGAAATCGCGAAGTTCGGCGCGATTAGCACACCGACCCCGTCCGACTCCGCACACCAGCGGCGAACCTGCTCGTAGCGTTCGTCGTCGAAACCAGTCGTGCCCACCACGCAGTGAATGCCGTGCGAGATGCAGTACTCGAGGTTATCCATCACAGCATTGGGCGTCGTGAAATCAACAATGACCTCAGTACCCGTCTCGACGAGCGCATCCAGCGAATCGCCATGGTCAATTTCTGCGACAAGCTCTAGGTCCTCGGCGGCCTTCACACCCGCCACGACGGCGGATCCAACGCGCCCTTTCGCACCCAGTACTCCAACTTTCATGGTCACGATTCCTTTACATTTGGGCATTTTGCTTGTCGACGATCTATTTCGCGCTCTTATAGTGAGGGCATGAACCGATCGTCGATAAGCATAATGCTCCTTGCTTCCCTGGCCCTGACTGCATGCAGCCAAACCGCAACCACTGACGGGCCGACGGTCACCGAGCCCGCCGAGACCACCGTGGTCTCGACAACGAGCGTGGCGGCGCCGACTACCGTTTCCGCCTCCGCGAGCGGGAACTCCACCGTGAGGTTCGCGGACGACATGGAGACGCAGGGGGCCTTTAGCACGGAGGAAGTGCGTATTCCTCCGCAAGGCGGCGAGCTGGTGATCCAAGATGTCCGTGCAGGCACGCACGATGGCTTTGATCGAGTGGTGTTCGAATTTTCCGGCTCAGGCAAGCCCGGCTTCATCGCCGGATACAGCCCTGAACCGCGGCAGCAGGCTTCCGGCAACGAGGTTGAGGTTCCTGGGCAGGCTTACCTTGAGCTGATGATCCAAGGAACCCCCATGGGGCAGATGAGCGAGCGCGAAGATCTGGTTGGTATTGGGCCGGTTCGAGTCTCGCCGGATGGCGGGCTGGTTGGAGCCGGTAACGTCGCCGGTGTGGTGCACGGGGGCGTGTTCGAGGCGGACACGCAGTACTTCATCGGCGTGGACTCCGCGCGCCCCTTTAACGTCTACGCACTGGAGAACCCGACCCGCGTCGTCGTCGATTTTCAGCGGTAGCCCCTTCAGCTGGATGGCTCGCCCGGAAGCGGCGCGCGTGCGCCTCATGGGACCCGGCGTGGATCGCGACAACGATGCCCTCGGGTGGCACTGCCCGGAATGAGCGCTGAAAGTAGCGGCGCTCGAACTTTTTGAGAAAAGTGTCTCAGGTCACCGACCCAATGGATTATGATCTAAGCGAATTCATAGGTTCCAGTCCTGAGAGGTTCACCAGATGTTCAAACCGTATCGCCGCCCGAGGGTCGCCGTGATAGGCGCTGGGGTGGCCGGGTCGAGCGCGGCGGCAGAGTGCGCATTCTCTGGCTTTGACACAGTACTTTTTGAAAGACGTGAAGCAGTTGGAGGCCACTTCCTGGACCCTGATGCTGGCAAAGTGTCTCGCCGTTTCCATCACCGGACTCCGTATCTGAAGAAGACGCGGACAGATGGAACACCTCAATCGCTAGTCAAGCACCTTGATGCGGCTGTTGAGGCAAGCGGAGCAACTTTCCGCGGTTCGACTGAGGTCACCAGCGCTCACTTCGACGAGCCGGAAGGCAAATGGGTAGTCACCTTCACCGGACCGGACGGCACCGAACAAACCGACTCGTTCGACATCTTGATTCGGGCGACGAGCGAACCATCGCCCTGGATCGAAGTCCCCGGTCGCAAGCACCAGGACGTCGACGATCTTTACCTGCACCAGGGAGTCGAGGTGGTTGGGCCGCCCAACTTGCTTTTTGTGGACGGTCCGCACGCCTCCGATGCTCGTCTCGAAGGTAAGTCCATGGCGGTGGCCGAGGCACGCGCAGACTACTGCCGCCGCTATGCGCGACAGCTTGAGATCCGCGGCCCGGGTGCAATCACGGTCAAGCAAGACAGGTGGCTGGTGCAGCCCGGAATGCTCAGCGGACTCAAGGGCGTGTTGCACGAGTTCGACCCGTATCCCCACGCGTTCAGCCAAGCCTCAAATTACGTATCTGAAGACCGCCGTGCAGCGAGAAAAACTGCCGCTACAAGTGAGTGACCATCACGCAAGCACCTAATGCTAAGGAGACACAATGACCACCGTTGATCCGCATCCTCAAGCCGATGCTTCAGTAGAAGGCGATGCCGCCAGCCGCGACGCCTCAATCCACGACCAGCTTCCACCACTGGGCCCTGATGCCATCTTGTGGGACCGCTTCGGTGACTGGCGCTCGCTGTTCGTTGCGCTGTCCGCGGGGCTACTGCAGATCGCCCAGAAGGACATCAGCCGATCGCTGGTGCAGCAGTCGAACGTCTTTGACAACGAAGTCGCGCGTCTGGTTCGCTCCGCTTTCCCCATCATCCGCACTGTGTACGAAGGCCCCGAAGTGGGTGCAATGATCCGGGACTTCCACAAGAACGTCAAGGGCACTCACCCAGACGGTTCGCGCTACCACTCGTTGAACCCGGAGGTGTACTACTGGGCGCACGCAACCTTCTCTGTCATGCCGCTGCTCCTAGAGGGCAAAATGTCGCCAAAGATGTCGCGCAAGGAGAAAGAGCAGTACTTCCAAGAGTGTCGCACTTGGTACACCTTCTACGGTGTCGCAGAGCCAGACGATGCACCCACGACGTACGCAGAATTCGTCGACTACATGGACCGGATGTACGAAACGCTTGGACCGAGCGAGACCATCGACCGTTCCCGCATTGTCAACGGCCTAACCCTTGATCCACCGACCCCAGACGTGCCACGTTGGTTGTGGAAGCCTATCGCACCAATCGCCGGCAAACTCCTGCTGTGGGCAGCCATTGGACTGCTCCCGGAGAAGGTCCGCGACATCGTTGGCCTCGAATGGACCTCGAAAGATCAGCGCCGTCTGGATATCTTCTCCCGCGGTGTTCGAACCGTGTTTGCCGTGTTGCCGCGTCAAGCGCGTATGGTTCCGATCGCGACGCGAGCCTTCGCCAAGGCAGAAAAGACCGGTGAGGTACTCGAACCCCAGCACTTGCGCTAGTACCTCTTAATGGAGCAAGCAAAAAGGTGCCGGGTATCCCGATGCCTTTTTGCATGTAGGCAATGAGCGAGACAAGAAGCTACTACCTCGAGGCAGACAGCTCAACGCCGGGAGCGTTGAAGTTCATGCCGTAAAGACTCACCATCTGAAGGGTGACGTTTCGTAGTGAAATCTGGTCCATGACAGCGTTTGGCACATTGACTTGGGGGACATCATTGGGAGTTGGGATGCCAAGTTGATCCAGCACTGAAACAACCGTGCCGTTGAGATCCACTGCAACCGGGACTGTAGAAGCATTTGCGACCGCAGGGGTGGCGGTAAGCCCGGTGGCAATTACGCGCACCGGTCCGTTAGCAACAGTGGTGTCAATCGGCCCGGTGGCAAGGAACCCGTCGTCCAAGAGACCAGGGATGGTGAGTCCCAGGTTCTTGGCAACGAGTTTGTCACCGGAGAGAACCAGGACCCGCTGGATTGTTCCCCCGACCGGAAGCTCCTCCAGGGTCACGTGAACGCTGCCGGTCAGTACAACACTATCTGCGGTGACGACGCTGACATTGCCCGAGGGTGAGGGCTTACCGGGAGGCGGCACTTCGTCAGTTGCAGGAGAGACGATTTCACCGAGGCCCGGCACAGTAACTGAATCCGGGATTGGAATGTGCGGGGGCTCACCGGGACTTGGTAGTGCCGGCGGCTGCGGCAGCTGAGGCGGAGCGGGGATGCGCGACTCCAAGTCGACGAGAATATCGCTCGGTGTTGGCACCTGTGGCAGACCGACTGGCAGAGCTGCGGGGGCCGGAGCCGGTTCCTGCGCGTAGACCGTGCGCGATTCCGCGAGGCTCAGTCCAACAACGGTGACGCATCCGATGACAGCGATGATGGACTGCGCGGTCGACCCTGTGATTACCCTCGTCGAGCCTCCGGTGGGCGGGATAGCACGCGCTGAATCACCCTGGGTAGCGGGCGCGTCGGCCGCCTCGGCTGCCGCACCATCTGTCGCGTTCATACCCCTGTGCGATCGACGCTTCCTCCGTGGTTTTCGGTCCCCGCTCTCCCAAGCGAGTGCGAGTGAGCCACCGATGATGCCGGTGAGCGTTCCGATAATGAAACCGCCAATGTTTGAGGCAGGTAACGCAATAAGAGCTACCAATATGCTGAGGACACCGAGGTACACCACCGCGGCTGGTTGCAGCCACATCCCGAGTCCGAACATGATCAGCAAGGCACCGATTAGCAGTGTCGAAACACCCGAGATGGTGGAAATCATCACCAGCAAGTCCGAAATGCGGATGGTGAAGTAAGCCGGGGCGAGCATGATGATGCCCGAGATGATGACGAGGAGCCCAGGCCAAAACGGTCTCGAGTTTCGCCATGCGGCAAACCCGGTGCGGCTGGTTCCGGAACCGCCTGCGCTCTTGGCGTTTTCGGCTACCTGAGTGGGCCCGGGCGGAACCGTATCGATCTCATCATTACGAGCGAGATCGTCCTCAATGTAATCGTCGAAGTCGTCCCGCTCATCCTTGACGGATTTAGCAGGCATTCTCGTGACCCTTCTTCACCGTCACGGTGACACCCTTAGCGCTGAGCTTCTTTGCACCCACCGCAGTGGCCTTGATGTCTTCTGCGCTCAGCGACACTTTGCTGGAATAGAGACCCCATGCACCCTCACTTGCCGACGGAATCACCTGCGAGGCATCGATGCCCACTGACGCGTCAGTGAGGTTCAGCGCGCCCTTGATGTCGCTGGCGCCGACCAGCAAGTCGGCGACTTCCACGCTGCCGTCGCCCTTCGCGATGAGCTGCAACGTACCTTCCCCCACCGCAGGGATGTCAGGAAGTGTCGCCGACAGGCAGAGGTTCGAGGCCACCGCATGACCAAACTTCAGTCGGGCAACCGGGATATTGTCACCGGCCATGTCTTCTTTGTCCATGAAAAGGGAAAAGTCTTCTCCCTCCAGGTGGCTCATGCTGACCTTGAAGAAGGTTCCCGAAAGCGCCAGGTTGGCTGTCAACCCACCCTGAGCCACTGCAACACCCGTCACACCGAAGGCAAGCATGCTCACCGTTAGCGCTGCGGCCGCCTTCTTGCCATTGATTCTGCCCATCGGGATGCCTTTCTCAGACGAAATGCCGGGCGCATACAGAACGGTACGCCCACTCAGGTGATTATTAATTTCAACACACTAACACGCTCCCTAGGTCTACATCACAATTTCGCCACGTCTAGCTCGTTACGTCGTTCTCCCATGGTCAGGACAACAAAGCCATCTTCGGGACGCTTCGTTGCAACCCAAAATCGACCCCAATCCTTATCGAGTGACTCACACTTCAGGCGATAGGGCACTGTGCTAGCGTTCACAGTGAGTTCACTGCCCCAGCTAGTTCAAGGAAGCTGCATATGTCTAACGCATTGTCGACCGGCCGCAATAGTGACGGCCATAAGAGCGAGCACGACGAAAACGGTCGGCCCGATTCCGGTGCCGCTACCGACTTCGACTCGCTCGAGAAATTCGACGATTCGAGCAACCGCGGGAAGCGGGAGCTGAAACGCGCTCCGCTCGGCCCAGATTCGCTGCTTTGGAAGTGGGGCTCCGACAACCGCATTCACTTGCTGCGCGGCTACACCGGCGTGCTGCAGAATATGCATCCGGCAATTGGTCAGTCCCTGCTGGACCACTCGAAGTTCTTCGAGGAGCCATTCTCTCGCCTCGAGCGCTCCACCCCGCAGATTATTTACTCGATCTATGACGATGGCACCCGCGCGAAGCAGATCCGCGACTACCATCACGGCATTAAGGGCACGCTTCGCGACGGAACTCGTTACCACTCGCTGAACCCGGACGTGTACTGGTGGGCGCACGCCACCTTCGTCTGGCGTGTGATCTGGGCACAGGAACTCTTCGGCACCCCGTTCACCCGCGAGGAGAAGGAGCAGATCATCCAGGAGGGTGTGACGTGGTGGGACATGTATGGCATGTCGGAGCGCCCTGTGATCGACACCCTCGACGGTTATATCGAGTACTTCAAGGAGATGGAAAACACCGTCCTTGAGCGCAACGAGACCGTCGACTTTGCCCTACGTACTGCCCGCGTGGAACCGGTGAGTCCTCCGGACGGTGTGTCGCAGCGGGTGTGGAACGTCATCTGGAAACCGATCATGCGCTCGGTCATCTGGATTACCTACGGCACCCTCAACGACAAGCAGCGCGAGATCCTCGACTTGGACTGGACTGAGAAGGACCAGAAGCGTTTCGACCGTCTGGCAAACTTCATCCGCAAGGCGTTCGAGAAGCTGCCGGAAGATAAGCGCTACATGGAGCCTGGTCGCAGCATGATGATCAAGCACGGCATGATCGATGGCGAATACAAAGAGCCTAAGCTTGCTGCACCATACGGTCACAGTGAAGAGACCGCAGAGGGATCCGACGCAAAGACCGATAAGAAGGACGGCCCTTCCGACGAGGCCCGAGCCGCTGGTTGCCCGATCTAAATCTGCTTATTCACGATCCGCCCCAGTACCGCTGACACTGACTGCCGGTGACAGCCGGTGCCTGGGGCATCGTGCTTTCCGACACCCGCACTTCCGAGAGAAAAGATCATGATTCCGAATCGTTTGCAAGAACGCCCGCTGCCCGAAGACTTCGCTCGAAAACTCCTCCTGCACTCCACCAACGCAAAGTCCGGATCGTTGGACAAAGGTGAGCTTCGGGAGGTGACCTCCCCATTTCTCAGCGAGCCGTTGGGGTTCGTCGGCGTCGGCTCGGCGGATGACGTGATTAAGGCTTTCGAGCTTTCCCGCCGCGCACAACAGCAGTGGCAGGAGCGCAGCATCGCTTCGCGCGCCCGCGTTTTCAAACGCTTTCACGATTTGGTCAAGGCGCACCGCGATCTGCTGGCCGACATTGTGCAGCTTGAAACCGGCAAGGACCGCACCGCCGCATACGACGAAGTCCTAGATGTGATGAACAATGCGCGGTACTACGCCAACAATGCGGAGAAATTCCTGGCAACCAAAGACCAGGCCGGTGCTTTCCCAGTGATCACCAGTACGACGCTGCAGCGGGTTCCAAAGGGAATCGTCGGGCAGATCAGCCCATGGAATTACCCCTTGGCGCTGGGTGTCTCGGATGCAATTGCGGCGCTGATCGCCGGCAACGGTGTTGTGGCGAAGCCGGATTGGCAAACCCCGTTCTCCAATCTGATTTCACTGCATCTACTGCTCAACGCCGGTTTGCCGCACGACCTCTTCCAGATCGTTACCGGCTCCGGTGAAGTCGTGGGCCAAGCGATCGCAGAGCGCTGCGACTACCTCATGTTCACAGGGTCAACAAAGACCGGCAAGCTCCTCGGCAAGATCGTCGGCGAGCGTCTCGTCGGCTACTCCGCAGAACTCGGTGGCAAGAACCCGATGGTCATCGCACCGGACGCGGATATCGCCCGTCACATCGACACCATCACCACTGCATGCTTCTCCAACTCAGGCCAGCTCTGCGTGTCCATCGAGCGGATCTATGTTCACAAAGACATTTACGACGAGTTCTTGACGGCGTTCACGGCAGCCACCGAGAAGCTCACACTGGGGTCCGGGCTCAACTGGGATTACAACATGGGTTCACTGATCAACCAAGATCAGCTCGACCGCGTCACAGCGTTTGTGGACGACGCAGTGGTCAAAGGCGCGACGGTGATCACCGGTGGCATCGCTCGCCCGGACGTTGGTCCATTCCACTTCGAGCCCACCATTCTCGCCGACCTCGGTGAAGGCACCAATCTCGAGACCCAAGAGGTGTTTGGCCCGGTGGTGTATGTCAAGCGAGTTGCTAGTCTCGACGAAGCGGTTGAACTTGCCAACAGCACATATTACGGATTGAACGCCTCTGTCTTTGGCGCGGCGGAGACTGCTGAGCGCCTCGCTTTTCAGATCGAATCGGGCAGCGTCACCATTAACGACGGCTACGCTGCAACGTGGGCCTCAATCTCCACGCCACTTGGCGGCGTAAAGGAGTCCGGCATGGCGCGCCGGCACGGACCAGAAGGCATCACCAAGTACACCGAGGTGAAGAACATCGCGCAACAGCGAATCATGCCAATGCGCGGGCCGAAGCAGATGCCGCGGAAGTACTACGGTCAACTGATGACCACCGCTCTCGACTTGGGTAAGAAACTCAAGTTCCTGCCGTAGCCGACTCCCCGCCATCGTGCAAGGAGATTCCGCATTCCCCTGGTTGATCAAACGGATTCAGCGTAACGGTGGTGCCACCCACGCGTCCTCGCAAATACCCGGCATGGAGGCGGCAAATATACGGTGGCGGCACCGCGCCGTCCCTCCTAATGAAGGGGCATGAGCACAAACCCAATTCACCCGATTCTCGGATGTACGGATCGAACCCGAGCACAGCCAGCTCGTCGAGTAGCGCTTCGATGGTGCTCACCGTCGATTGCGACTCAGCCAAACCTGATGCAGCGCTTCGTGCCGCCGCCCATGCCCGACCAATGCCCTCTGGGTCAGTTATGCCACTCCCACCGCTGTCGAGTGTGCCGGCGAGCAGACCAATTAAATCGATGTAGGCATCAGCGATGGTCGCTTGTTGTGGAGTCCGCACACGATATTGCAGGGCCGGCCTGCCCCGGCCGGAAGTTTTTACGGGCGTGGCGGATACCAACCCGCCGTCGATGAGTGAGTCCAAGTGCCCTCGCACAGTATTTGGGTGCATGTTCAGGGCCTTGGAAAGGAGCGTCACATCGGCAATCCCGCCGTTTTGGTGAAGTACACGAAGGATTTCATGTTGCTTTGCGCTTGAGACGGCGCCCTCTCCGATGAGCGCGGCTGTCGACTGAGGCGGCGAGGTTACGTCGCCGTTGTGATTGCTGTCTCCCACCGTTGTAAAGCCTTTCTGGAAGTACGCAGCGACATCCTTTGTCGCAAAGAATTGTACGATAAAAACCGTGAAAAATAGTGTGGCCGCGCACATTGCGTGGCAGACGGCCCTCGCAGTCTTGATTGGTGCGTGGATACTCATTTCAGCGCTCCTGTGTATGGGGGCACTGAAAGGTGCGTCGATTTCTTGGTGGGCATGCATCCACGCATTCACTCTTGGCGCGCTGACCACTGCTGTCATCGGGTACTCTACCCACTTCACAGCAGCGCTCACTCGCGGGCCACTGCAAGCCTTGTGGCCGCTGGCAGTCAAAATCGCGCTACTACAGGGTGCTCTGATAGTGATGCTCCTGCGCCCCGCTTGGACAACGGTGCACACGATGGCGGCGTGCCTCATCGCTGCGGTAATGCTCTGGCATGCAACAACGCTCGCGCGAATGCACCGGAAAGCCTTCGCCAACCACCTTGCAACCACCTCGTGGTCCTACGTCATCGCCGCCTTACTGCTCGCACTTGCGATCGGGTTTGCCATCGCGGCGCAGTTCGTCGATAGGCATGACCCGTTGATCGCTGCACATGCGCGCTCCGCAGTGTGGGGTTTTGGATGGATCACTCTCGTGGGAACGGTGATCACGTTTCTACCGACTGTCGCGGGAGTACCCATGGTCTCTCGATTTCAACACGCGCGAATCTTCGCTGCTTATGGCGTTCTGGTGGTGGGGGCTTCAGCTTGCATTGCGGCTGGCTGGTCACGCACAGGGGGCGTATTCCTGGCGGGTGCCGCGGTGGTGTCGGCGTGGGTTCGAGGGTGTCCGATTCTTTGTGTGCGGGGGCTTGGTTTACAAGTAGTCCGCGAATCGGTCGGGGTAAGCCACGGCTAGTTGGTTGATGGCTTGTTTCCACCCGGTGGCTTTCGCTCCTTCAATATAGCCGTTGCACTCAACGTCGCGCTTGGCTTTCTTCGCCCGCTGCGCAGCGCGCTTGTCCTCGATGTTGCAGATCATCAACCACAGCGTCTTCAACGCCGCGGTATCGTTCGGGAACTGGCCCCTGTTACGGGTAGCTTTACGCAGTTCAGCATTCAGCGACTCGATCGAATTGGTGGTGTAGAGCACCCGCCTGGCCGCAGGCGGGAACTGCAGAAACGGCACGAACCGCTCCCAAGCGTCGCGCCAGACTTTGACCGACTGGGGGTATTTTAGGCCCAGCTCACTGGCCTCGAAAGCATCCAGGCTGGCGCGTGCCGTCTCCTCATTGGGAGCGGTGTAGACCTCACGCAGCGCGCGAGAGACGCCTTTGCGGTCCTGATACGACACCCACCGGTTCGCCGCCCGAATCAGGTGCACGATGCAGGTCTGCACCATGGAATTCGGCCAGGTTGCCTCCACGGCTTCTGGCAGGCCTTGGAGCCCGTCGCAGCAGACAATGAACACGTCCTGGACCCCGCGGTTGGCCAGATCTGCGCACACCGATGCCCAAAATGCGGCGCCTTCATTGTCAGCGATCCACAATCCCAGGATGTGCTTGATGCCGTCCATGTCGACACCAACCGCCATGTAGCAAGCCTTGTTGACCACGCGGTGGCCGTCACGGATCTTCACGCGTAGCGCGTCGAGGAAGATCACTGGGTAAAACTCGTCGAGCTGGCGGTTTTGCCAGATCATGACCTCTTCTAAGACCGCATCGGTAATGGTGCTGATCGTATCCGGGCTCATATCCACCCCCAGGGTGGTGGCGAGATGGTGCTGGATATCTCGCACGGTCATCCCGCCGGCGTACAGCGAGATAATCATGTCGTCGAGCTCTGTGAGCCGACGGGAGCCTTTGGGCACCATCTGCGGGGTGAACGTGCCCGCGCGATCCCGTGGCATCGTGACCTCAACAGGGCCGTAGCCGGAATCGACGGTCTTGGTGTACGACCCGTTTCGGTGGTTGCCACCACCAGCATCTGTTACCTGGGCTTTCGCTTTGCGGTCGGAGTGTTCGTAGCCCAAATGGGCATCCATCTCCGCCTGCAGGCCGGCGTTGATCGACGCCTGCAAAAGCCCCTTGACCAGCTCGCTGGCGTCGTCGGTGGAGGTGGACAGCTCCCCGATGAGCTTTGCGAGCTCGGGGTTATCCATCAGCTTCTCGCTGATCTCGTTGACCCTGGACGGGTCGTGGCTTTTCTTCGGTGACACAGTAGTCATTATCGGTGAAACTCCTTCAGATCAGAGCCTCACACACAAACTTCCTGGCACCCTCGTGGGTTCTGTTTCCGACAATCACGCAGGTCATCCGTGCCGACGCATCCCTCAATGCCGCCTCCCTCCACATCACTTGTGGCATCTTGTGGGTTCTTGCCTGCATGATCGGGGACGCGGTCGCACTCATTGCCGGCTCTACTGCGCGCCTCGGCACGGCAGGAGCGCTACTTGCTCTTCTTGGCGCTGGTTTTGCACAGTCCGTATTGGGGGCGACATCGCAGCTTGTGCCTGTGCTCACTGGTTCTGCAGCGGCCCGCGATCGTCTCGCGGCGGGTCTTTGCTTTCGCGCAGCGATGCTCAACTTCGGCGGGCTGATCGCCATCGCAGTCTCTCCGGCCGCCGGCGCGGCTTTCATGGCCGCAGCGATTATTTGGCATGTCATAGCCTTGTCGACCTCGATAGTGAAAGTGAAGCGCAACGTATGAACAATCCCAACATGACTACCCGCGCAGCCCAAGTTGTTTCACGACGCGCTGATGTACTCGCATGGTTAATTGTCGCCGCATTAATCACGACAGCTACGATCTGCGCACTTGTGCGCGGCGAATCGTCTCAGTCCCCGGATGGTCCAGCGCTGCAAGATATCCGCATCACCGGTATGGAATTCACCCCGTCTAGTATCGAAGTCGATTCGTCGACTCATGTGGTGCTGCGAATCACTAACGACGACTCGCGTGAACATAACCTGAAGCTCGGCAGCGGCTTCACTGGCCCTATCTACCCAGGTGACTCTGTGGTTTATGATTTCGGCACGTTCGAATCTGACACGCAAGGCTGGTGCACCAAGGCAGGCCATAAGGCGATGGGGATGGTCTACGACGTGACCGTCCGCGAATAAGCTATCTCGCAGCAATCACAGCTCGTTGTGCACGAACTCCGCGTCCTATCAGCGGCAAAAACGCGGTAAGGCAGCCGAACACCACCACACTGAACGCGATTTTCGCGATCGAACTCGGCACAACGAGCCAACAGCTCAGCGCAACGTTGAACAACACGACGCGGAGTATCCCGCCACGATTCAGCTCAGAGAGACCCGCCCGCGTAGCCGCTGGCCCTCCACCCATCGTCGTGGGAAGCAGGTAGCTCATGGTCCCAAAAAGCAGTTGCGCCGCGAACCCGACGAGAAGCGGAAGCACCGGTGCGCTGCCGGGGAACCCAAACTCGTCAGCAGAAAGAATTCGAACGCCCAACCAAACCGCTGCGGCAACCAGCCAGACAACCGCGGCGAGTGCAGAGAGACTCCAGTAAGTAGCCCGTTGTTTACGCTCCCCCACAGTCCCCAACACAGCAGCCACCCATGTCTGCAGCGCAAACGCCCATGCCCCCGCATAACACAGCACGCCCGCCCCTACGGCGATCTTGTTCCCTGCCAGTGCTCCAGCAACTCCAATAACAATGCCCAGGCATGCGGCACCAAGCATGGTGCCTGGCCTGTCCAATGTGCGGTTAACACGCCACATGGCAGAGAAGAGCACCGTCAGCGACGACGCAGCAGCCAACCCCACGAACCCACCAAGGTTGCACAGTAGATGCGCCACCAAGATCCGGTTTTGCCATTGGCCCGGCAAATCGATCGCCAGGGCGATGCCGAATATCGCGCCGATAACGAGGAAGACAGCAGAGGCCACGTATCCGCCAACCACGGGGCGAAATCGTTGTGCCTTGCCAGCAGCCTGGAGCTGGCGAAAGATTACCAAACCATGCCATGCAACAGCCGCACACACGACGACCGCACCGCACGCCGTGATTTGCCAGTGCCGTTCAAAAACCGGCCGAATGATCTGGCCCGCTAACACCACCAGAATGCCAAGGTTCAATAGCCGCGACCGCAACAGCTGCGCAGGGCGAGCGTCGTCATCGAGCCGACGGTGTAGAAAGCGCTCGGTGAGGTTCTGGGACCAGACCGTGATCGAGTTCGTCAGAATGCCCAGTGTGAAAATGTGGACGAGCAACCACCGTGATTCCGGTATCAATGGATGCGCTAGTCCTACGGCAAGAAACACCCCGATCCACACTGTGACGGGGCGCGACACCTTACGGTGCCAGACCCGGGGATTCCAGCGTTGGGCTTCCCGCCCCGAAGCAGCGGCTCTCTCCGGCATGCTGGAATCCTATCACGCAATTTCTACGGACGGATCCGGGTTAAATGATGCCTCTACGCCCCGTCCTCGACCGGGACGAGGGAGATCTTGCCGCGGTTATCGATGTCGCGGATCTCCACCTCAACTTTGTCACCCACGTTGATCACGTCTTCGACGTTCTCGATCCGGGTGTTGCCGCCCAGGTTGGAGATGTGGATCAGGCCGTCAGTGCCAGGCAGGATAGACACAAACGCGCCGAACGCCACGGTCTTGACTACGGTGCCCAGGTAGCGCTCCCCCACCTTCGGCATCTGCGGGTTCGCAATCGCGTTGATCTTCTCAATCGCAGCGTCGGCGGCAGAACCCTGGGTGGCTGAAACGTAGATCGTACCGTCGTCCTCAATGGTGACCTCGGCGCCGGTGTCCTCGGTGATCTGGTTGATGGTCTTGCCCTTCGGGCCGATCACCTCACCGATCTTGGACACTGGCACGGTGACCGTAGTGATCTTCGGTGCCAGCGGGCTCATCTCGTCCGGGCCTTCGATGACCTCCGCCATCGTGTCCAGAATTGCTTCGCGGGCGTCACGCGCCTGCTCCAGCGCATTCGCCAGCACGTCGGACGGGATGCCGTCGAGCTTGGTGTCCAGCTGCAGTGCGGTGATGAACTCACGGGTGCCGGCAACCTTGAAGTCCATGTCGCCGAACGCGTCCTCGGCACCAAGGATGTCCGTCAGTGCGACGTACTCGGTTTCACCGTTGACCTCGCCGGAGACGAGGCCCATCGCGATACCCGCGACCGGGGCTGCCAGCGGCACGCCCGCGTTGTACAGCGACAGGGTCGAGGCGCACACCGAACCCATGGAAGTGGAGCCGTTGGAACCCAGCGCCTCTGACACCTGGCGGATGGTGTACGGGAACTCCTCGCGCGATGGAATCACCGGGGTCAGCGCACGCTCCGCCAGCGCACCGTGGCCGATCTCGCGGCGCTTCGGCGAGCCCACACGGCCCGTCTCACCGGTGGAGTACGGCGGGAAGTTGTAGTGGTGGATGTAGCGCTTCGACGTCTCCGGGGTGAGCGAATCGATCTGCTGCTCCATTTTCAGCATGTCAAGCGTGGTGACACCGAGAATCTGGGTCTCGCCGCGCTCGAACAGCGCCGAGCCGTGGGCGCGAGGGATGAGCTCGACTTCCACCTCGAGATCGCGGATGTCGGTGATTCCGCGGCCGTCGATACGAAAGCCCTCGGTGAGAATCTTTTCGCGCACGATGTTCTTCATCACGGCGTTGTAGGCGGCGCGGATCTCCTTCGACGCGGCGGAGCGCTCGTCAGCCTCATCGTCGTCAATGTCGAACTTGTCCATGAGATCGTCCTCGATCTCCTCCATGTATGCGTTCGATGCGTCTTCACGCTCGGCCTTGCCCGCGATGGTCATGATCTTGGCCAGCTTCTTCGCGGCCTTTTTCTCTACTTCGGAGTACACCTTGTCGGAGTAGGCCGGGAAGAGCGGGAACTCCTTCTCACCAGCTGCGCACTGATCTGCCAGCGCATGCTGCGCCTCGCAGAGTGTTTTGATGTACGGCTTCGCAGCCTCGAGGCCTTCAGCGACGGTCGCCTCAGTGGGAGCCGGTGCTCCGTCTGCCACCAGCTGGACCACGTTGGCACCTGCGCCAGCCTCAACCATCATGATGGCCACGTCCTGCTCGGTCTTGCGGCCGCGCTTGCGCTCCACAATGCGACCGGCAACGACCATCTCGAACAACGCGCGCTCGTGCTGAGCGTGGTTCGGGAAAGCCACCCACTGTCCCTCAGGATGCTTGTCGTCTGCAATCAGCGCCATGCGCACGCCACCGACTGGGCCGGACACCGGCAGACCGGACAGCTGAGTCGCTGCGGAAGCGCCGTTGATTGCTACGACATCGTAGTACTCCTCCGGGTTCATGCTCATGACGGTGACCACGACCTGCACCTCGTTGCGCAAACCCTTGACAAAGGTTGGGCGAAGCGGACGGTCGATCAGACGGCACGCCAGGATCGCCTCGGTGGACGGGCGACCTTCGCGGCGGAAGAACGAGCCCGGGATCTTGCCGGCTGCATACATGCGCTCTTCCACATCAACGGTCAGCGGGAAGAAGTCAAAGCCCTCGCGCGGCTGGTTCGAGGCAGTCACGGTAGACAGCATCATCGTGTCGTCGTCCAGGTAGGTCGTCACCGACCCGTCTGCCTGGCGCGCGAGCTGGCCGGTTTCAAAACGGATTGTGCGCGAGCCGAAATCGCCGTTATCGATCTGGACCTCGGCTTCGGTGATACCGAACTCCTCATCAACAACGACTTCGTACGAGTTCTTCGGGGTGAAGTTACGCAAAAAGATCCCTCTCCTCGGGTGCAAATCGTGGCGATCCTCGGTGCCGCCCATGTGTGCTTCTTTGTCTTTACATGCAACGTTTTGACATACTACCAGCTCGCACAGCTTTACCCCAGCAACAAAAAAGCCCGCCTTCAAGCAGGCGGGCAAAAGCTTTTCGCTTATCGACGTTGCGCTTAGCGGCGCAGACCGAGTCGCGCAATGAGCTCGCGGTAGCGCTCAACGTTGTTCTCGCGCAGGTACTTCAGCAGACCGCGACGGCGGCCGACCAGCAGCAGCAGACCACGGCGGGAGTGGTGATCGTGCTTGTGGTACTTCAAGTGCTCGGTGAGGTTGTTGATGCGCTCGGTCAGCAGCGCAACCTGTGCCTCCGGGGAACCGGTGTCGGTCTCGTGCAGGCCGTACTCCTTGAGGATGCCTGCCTTCTGCTCAGTGGACAAAGCCATGAGGAATTCTCCTTAGTTATTTCAGTCCGCATCTTCTGCTGCCTGAACTGCCGCGGACCGCAGTACAAGCCGGGTGAAGAGTTTACCTGGATGGCGTGGCAGCGGCCAAATCGGTGAGTCGGCGCATAAACTCGCCCAAGAAGCGCTGAACGTCAACCGCGACCGCCACATGCGCGGTTTTCTCCGCGTCGTTCAGCCTGGTTTCGTCGCCAATCGTGCGGCCGCGGGTCTCGCCCTCGGTGTCCGTTTTCATGTTGATGTCGATGGTGGTCACCAACGTTGGGTCCACCGCTACACCGACGGCCAGCGGGTCGTGCAAGCCACAGCCGCCGAGGTAGGGCGCGGTGGTCTCGTACGCCTTGATGTAGTAGTTCGTTGCCGCGGCCAGGAAGTCACCACCGGTGGTCCCAAGCGCCTCCCACTTCGCAGTCTCCTCTGTGGTGAGCAGCGTCTGCAGGGTGACATCAAGGCCGATCATGGTGATATCGCCGACACCGCGGAAGACCATGTCGGCAGCCTCGGGGTCTTGGTTGATGTTCGCCTCAGCCCAAGCCGAGACATTGCCCGGCACGGTGAGCGCGCCGCCCATGTTCACAATGTGGGCGTTGGCAGCGAACTCCGGGTTCGCTTCCATCGCAGCAGCCACCGTCGTCAAAGGCCCCACCGGCACAATCACCAGCTCGTCCCCGTACTCGCGCACGGACTCAACCATGAAGTCCACGGCGGACTTCGCCTCCACCTCACGCTTCGCGTCCGGAATCTGGGCTTCACCGATGCCGTTCTTCCCGTGGATGAACTCGGAGATCTCGAGCACCTCGAAAGAGTCCTTGGCGCGTGCATGGCCCGGACCCGCGTACACGGGAACATCCTCGCGGCCGAACAGCTCCAAGATCGCGAGCGCATTGCGGGTACCGGTGGGCACCAGCACATTGCCGTAGGTGCCAGTGACACCGATCAGTTCAAGCTCCTCCGAACCGAGTGCATATGCGATGGCGAGTGCGTCGTCGATGCCGGTATCTACGTCGAGGATGATTTTTCGTGCCACGGGAGAGCGCCTTTCGTCGTGAAGGGTGTTTCGGAGCCGGTGTTAAACGCCTAGGGTATCGCGAGTGCGCGCGACATCGCGGGCCATGTGCTCGAGCAGCTCATCGACGGTGTCGAACTTGACCATATCTCGGACCTTTTCCACGAACTCAACCCGCGCCATCCTGTCGTATAGGTCGGCATCGCGGTCCAGGACGTAGGACTCCACGCTGCGCCGCTCGTCACCGAAGGTGGGGTTGGTGCCCACAGAGATCGCGGCCGGGTAGCGCACCCCGGGTTCCATGTCGCCGGCGATCGGGCCGTCGTCGATGATGGTCAGCCAGCCGGCGTAGACCCCGTCGCCGGGGAGTGCCGCAGATTCAGCTACATACTGGTTCGCCGTGGGATAGCCCAACTCGCGGCCCCCGCGGCCCGCACCACGCTCAATCATCGCGATCACGGAGAACGGCCGGCCCATGTAATCGGTGGCCACATCCAAGTTTCCGCCCGCGAGCTCGTCGCGAATCGCGGTGGAACAGATGCGCACGCCCCCGTCGGAAAGTAGGCGCACGATGGTCACATCCACCCCGTACTGTTCCCCGAGCTGGGCCATGGTCTGTGCGGTACCGGCGGCATCGCGCCCGAAGGTGAAGTTCTCCCCCACGATGATGTGGCGGGCACGCAGACGTTCAGCGAGCACGTCGCAGAAGTACTCCTCGGGGCTCATCCCGGCTAGCTCAACGCGGAAATCGATCACCAGCAGGTAGTCCACACCTAAATCAGCGATAATCCGGGCGCGCTCTTCCAGAGGAAGCAGGACGGACGGCGCCGAATCCGGGGCGAAGATCGTGCGCGGGTGGGGGTCGAAGGTCATCACCACGCTGGGCACGCCGAGCTCCCGCGCGGTCTGGACTGCCTGAGAGATCAACAACTGGTGCCCGCGGTGTACCCCGTCGAAGACTCCAATGGTGACGACGGTGCCGGTAGCGCCCCCTGCGCCCCCTTCGCCTTCGGGTTGACCGAAATCAGCAGGCGCCTCGTCGAGACCATGCAAAATCTTCACGCGACATAGAGTACGGCATACTGAAAAACCATGACCGATCCCCTCGCAGCATCCGGAATCGTTGTCGTGGACAAGCCCGAGGGCATGACCAGCCACGACGTTGTCGCCCGTCTGCGCAGGATCTTCGGCACTCGAAAGGTCGGCCACGCCGGCACCCTCGACCCGATGGCCACCGGTGTGCTCGTCGCCGGCATTGAACGCGGCACGAAGCTCCTCGCCCACCTGGTCGCCGAGGACAAGGTCTACGAAACCACGATCAGGCTCGGCGCCGCGACCACTACCGATGACGCCGAAGGCGAAGTCACCGCAACCACGGACGCAAGCGGCGTCACCGATGAGCAGATCGCCACCGCTATCGAGCACCTCACCGGCGACATCATGCAGGTCCCAGCCACAGTGTCCGCCATCAAGATCGACGGCAAACGCGCCCACGAGCTCGCTCGCGCCGGCGAGCAAGTGGACATCCCTGCCCGCCCGGTCACCGTGCACTCGTTTGAGTACACAGTTCGCCGGGGAGAGCACGTCGACATCGACGCGCGCGTGCACTGTTCCTCCGGCACCTACATCCGCGCGCTCGCAAGAGACCTCGGTGAACATCTTCAGGTCGGCGGGCACTTAATTGCTTTGCGACGCCTGCGTGTCGGCCCCTTCTCCCTCGACGAGGCCAGCACGTTGACGGACCTTGAGGCCTCGCCAGCTCTGTCGCTTTCCATGGATGAGGCGCTCACCCGCGGCTGGCCGGTGCTCGACGTCACCCAAGACGAATACGAAGCCCTCGCCATGGGCAAATGGCTCGAGCCGCGGGGACTCAAGGGCGTGCACGCTGCTCAAGGACCCGACGGCCGCGTTGTAGCGTTGGTCAAAGAGCAAGGCAAACGACTTGCGACGACGTTTGTCGCCCGCCCGTCGACGCTGAGTTAACGCCCCCGTCTCCCGCGCTCACTCGAGAAAAGCAGAGGCGATGACGTAGCCGCCTCGAACGACCCAGCGGCCCTCAAAATACGGTGCTGGCGTGGGGCGCGCGAGCAGCTGCGAGGTGAACGTGCCGTCGGTGCGGATCTCGATTTCCGCCTCGTCGAAACCTAACCAGCGTCGCGTCAGCGGGAACCAGCACTTGTACGTGGCTTCCTTCGCGCAGAACAGGAGGCGGTCAGCCCACTCGTGGCCGTCCTGCTGCATCTGGTAGACCATCGTGAGTTCGTTCTCGCGGGCGATCTGGCGCAGCACACCGTCGGGGAGCGGTTTCGCCGGCTCCGCGTCGAGCCCCATCGAGCGCACTGTGCGCGTCGGAGCTGCAACCGCGGCGCGCAGGCCATCGGTGTGCGTCAACGAGCCGGTGAATCCTTTCGGCCAAAGCGGCATGCCGCGTTCGCCCCGGAGGATCGCCTCCGTCGTCGTTAAGCCAAGTTCCTTTAATGCTTGATGGGCGCACCATCGCGCATCGCCGAACTCCCCTTTTCGAATATCCCTGGCCTCGGAGACCTGGGCCCGTTCGGAGGGCAGCAGATCGCGGTAGTTGGTCAGGTCCTGCGCATCATCGTTGCGAAGGTAAACGACACGGGCGGCCTCCGGGAAGAGAGAAAGGTCTTGCATCACGGTTTAACCTCCATCACCGGATATGGGAACGGGATGGCCTCGTGCTCCCGTGCCTCCCATTCGCGGGGGTAGCCGAGCGAAACCTCAACGTGCTTGATCCCGTCAATCTGCATGGCACCCGGCATGTGAAGGTGGCCGTAGATCACCGCGTTGGCGTGGTAGCGCTGCGGCCAGCTGCGGGTGTGGCGAGTTCCGCACCACAGTGCGATCTCAGACCAGCGCATCTTCATGGTCGGCTCCTGCACCAACGGCCAGTGGTTGATCAGGACCGTCGGCCCGTCTATCCGGGAGAGGCGTTTCGTGGTGTAGGCAAGGCGGTCCCAGCACCACGCGCGCACATCGACGAACGGGGCGATGGCGAACTCATCCGTCATCATGATGTTGCGCCGCTTCGCGGCATCCACCGCCTCCTCGACGGTCATGCCCGGGCCGCGGAACGAGTAGTCGTAGAGGGTGAACAACGGACAGATGGTGACGCCGCCGAACACCGGGTAGGGATCCTCCGGTGTAACCACGCCCATCTCACGCATGGACTGCACCAGCGCCGTGTACTTGTCGCGTCCCCGGTGCCGGTCCGCAGAGCGCGAGAACAGCTCGTGGTTGCCCGGCACCCAAATCACGGTGTCGAAGCGTTCTACGAATTTCCGCATGACGCGCACGATGAGGTCATGGCGCTCCGCCACGTCACCGGCGACGATCAGCCAGTCGCTCGGATCCGTGGGTTGGATTGCGTCAATGCGCAGCGAGTTGGCTTTCACCGCCGCGTGCAGATCGCTTACCGCCCACAAAGTGGTCATGGATAATACCTAGCACGCACGCTCAGACCCGTGCCCACCGCATCGAGCGGAATCGCCACACCACGCCGGCGAGGCGCAGGAGGACGGAGGCGAGATGGCCAGCCCAGATGCCAGTAAGGCCCCAGCCGAACTGCACGGACAGCAACGTGATCGGCACGAACGTCCCCAGCACCGAGACGATGGTGAGGTTGCGCAGAAACGCCGCATCCGAGGCACCGAGCAGCACCCCGTCGAAGGCGAAGACCACACCGCCGGACACGATCATCCCGATGAGCAGCCACCAGGGCACTGTGAGCTCAGCGAACACCGCGGCATCATGCGTGAAGATCGACTGGATCGGGCGCGCCAGCACGGCGAAGACAGCAGCGAGTACGAGCCCAAAGATCGTCGAATAGCGCGCCGCCTGCACACCCACGGATTTCGCGCGCTCAATCTGGCCGTTGCCCAGAGCTGCGCCGGTGAGTGTTTGTGCCGCGATGGCCATTGAGTCGAGCACCAGCGTGAGGAAGTTCCACAACTGGAGCATGATCTGGTGCGCTGCGAGCACCGCGACTCCGAACCTGCCCGCAACGGCGGCTGCAGCAAGGAGCGAGATCTGGAAAGACAGTGAACGCAAGATCAGGTCGCGGCCGAGCACCAGCTGCTGGGAAATAATCGACCAGTTCGGTGCCCAGCCGCCGCCGTTTCGGCCGTGTTCGCGTACCAGCACGATGAGGAAGAGGGCGGCAGCGATGCCCATGCCGATCACGTTGGCGACGGCGGAGCCAACCAGCCCGAAGCGGTCGACGAGGACGGGAAGCAGGACGGCGCCCGGAATGAGACCAGCAAGCGTGAGTTTGAAGGGCAACCGAGTGTTTTGCACGCCTCTCATCCAGCCGTTGCCTGCCATGATGATCAGTGTCAGCGGGATGGCCAGCGCGGCCACCCGCATCCAGCTTGCGGCCGCAAAGCTTGTGGCGGTGTCGTTGGTCAGCCAATACGCGATGGGCTGGGCGAGCGTCCAAATGAGCGTCGACAAGCAAAGCCCAGCTACTACCGCAACCCAAGTGGCCTGGACGCCCTCGGCAACCGCTGCTTCGCGTTTGCCCGCGCCGAAGAGCCGCGAGCTGCGCGCCGTGGTGCCGTAAGACAAAAAGGTCAGCTGAGTGGTCACCGTGGACTGGATAGTGGCACCCGCAGCAAGTGCTGCGAGTTCGCCGGTGCCCAACCTGCCCACCACCGCAGTATCCAACAAAAGGTAGAGCGGGTTGGCTGCCAGCACACCGAGTGCGGGCAATGCGAGCGCGAAGATTTGGCGCGGGGTGATTGCTGCAGTCATTTAACCGGGAAGTGCTGCCAGCAGCTCGCGAGTGATCATGTCTTGGGTTCCGTACGCGGAGTACCCCGCGGCTGGGACGTGGCCGCCGCCACCGAGCGCTTTCGCTACCTGCGAGACGTCAATGACAGAGGACCGCAGAGAGACCGCCCAATAACGCGGGGCCTGCTGCTTGAACACCACGCCCACATCGGAACCCTGGAGGGCGCGCGCGTAGTCGATGATCTGCTCGACTGCGGTTTGGCTCATCCTCGCCAACGACTCAGCGGGCACCGCGATCACGCTCACGGTCAAACCCTTTTCGCGGTAGGTCTGCATGTCCGCCAGCACCGATCCCATGATCCGCAGATCCAGCGCGCTCATGGAATCCATCAGATCCAGCGCGATCTGGCGGGTGTCGAGTCCGTAGGACACCAGCTCCGCCGCGAGCGTATGCATGCGTGGGGTGCCCCAGCGGAAGTTGCCAGTGTCCGTGACCAGGCCTGCGTAGAGGCAGTACGCCATATCCTGATCCATCACCACACCAAGGTGGGAAAACAGTTCCCGGATGATGGTGGTGGTCGATTCAGAATCAACGATCAGGTTGGTCGCGCCGAACCCGGGGTTGGTCTCGTGGTGGTCGATTACCACGACACGCTCGGGGTTTGCAGCAATCGGTTCCGCCAGCAGCCCCGTGCGGTCGATTGAGGCGCAGTCAACGGTGACCACCAGGCCGTCATCAGGCAGGGTGCCCCCATATGTCACGGTGGCAACCCCGGGAACCGTTCTGAGGTTGCCCGGATGCGGGTAGGTCTGGCCGATGAACACATCGGTCTCGATGCCAATCGACCGCAGCCCAGCGGCTAATCCGCACGCCGAGCCGACGGCATCAGCGTCGGGCTTGATATGGGCGACGACGGAGACTTTCCGCGCATCGAGCAGTCGCTTAGCGACGGCTTCGAAGCGCGACGCGTCCCCAGGAAACAACGACTCCATTCGATCTGGCTACCCCTCGCCGGATGTCTTGTACGGGTTCGCGCCCCCGGCGGGCGTGGCGCCCTCGCGCAGCTTCGCCAGTTCGGCATCGCGGGCGCGAGCGCGGTTGAGCAGCTCTTCCATGTCTGCGGACGCTTCCGGGATGCTGTCGTATTCGAACGAGATTGTCGGGGTGAAGCGGACACCGAGTTGATCGCCGACCGTCTTGCGGATCTGGCCGCGGGCGCGGTTGAGCGCCTCCGCAGCTGCGTCGAGGTCTGGCTCCTCATCGAGGGTGCGACCGCGCACGGTGTAGTACACCTTCGCGTCGTGCAGATCCCCGGTTACCCGGACATCCGTCACAGTCACCAGCTCCAAACGGGGATCTTTGACCTCTCGCTCGATCGTGGTAGCCACGATCTGCTGAATCTGCTTAGCCAAGCGCTGTGCACGTGGGTTATCAGCCATGTCATCTCCTTTTGTTGCTGGTGAACAAAACCGTCCGCATCATCCTACCCCTGCCCTGCATTGGTACGACATGCGGGCGCAGGCCCCATCCTTGACTGGACAGCGGCCCGCGCCCGTGTACGGCTTACGGTATCTACGCGGCGTATTTACAGCTAGGTGCGCGGCACCTCAACCATCTCGTACGCCTGGATAACGTCATCGACCTGGATGTCCGGGTAGGACAAGACCATGCCGCATTCGTAGCCCTTGGCAACCTCGGTGACGTCGTCCTTCTCGCGACGCAGCGAGTCGATCGTCGCGTCCGGGGTGACCACGTTGCCGTCGCGCACAAGGCGTACCTTGGCACCGCGCTTGACGGAGCCGTCGGTGACCATGCAACCGGCGATAAGACCCACTGCGGAGGCCTTGAAGATCTGGCGGATCTCGGCCTGGCCAAGGTCGCGCTCTTCGTAGATCGGCTTGAGCATGCCGCGAAGCGCTGCCTCAACCTGATCGATGACCTGGTAGATCACCGAGTAGTAGCGGATCTCCACGCCCTCGTTGTTGGCCTCTTCGGTGGCCTTACCTTCAGCGCGGACGTTGAACGCCACGATGACGGCGTCCGAAGCCGCAGCGAGCAGCACGTTGGTCTGGGTCACCGCACCGACACCGCGGTCGATGATGTTGACCTCGACCTCGTCGTCCACCTCGATCTTGAGCAGGGCTTCTTCCAGTGCCTCGACGGAACCGGCGTTGTCGCCCTTGAGGATGAGGTTGAGCTGGCTAGTCTCCTTGAGCGCCTGGTCCAGGTTCTCCAGGGAGACGCGCTTCTTGGTGCGAGCCTGCATCGCGGCGCGGTGGCGGGCATCGCGCTGCGCAGCGATCTGGCGAGCCACGCGGTCGTCCTCGACCACGAGCAGGTTGTCACCCGGGCCAGGAACACCGTTGAGACCCTGAACCTGCACCGGACGCGACGGCCCAGCTTCCTCGACGTCGTTGCCCCACTCGTCGACCATGCGACGCACGCGGCCGAAGTTGCCGCCGACGACGATGGAGTCGCCGACGCGCAATGTACCGCGCTGGACAATCACGGTGGACACCGGGCCACGTCCGCGGTCCAGGTGAGACTCGATTGCCAAGCCCTGAGCATCCATGTCCGGGTTCGCCGTGAGCTCGAGGGCCGCGTCTGCGGTCAGCAGGACGGCCTCCAAAAGATCGTCGATACCCATGTTCTGCTTTGCGGAGATGTCGATGAACATCGTGTCGCCGCCGTACTCTTCCGGCACGAGACCGTACTCGGTGAGCTGGCCGCGGATCTTGTCCGGCTGCGCCTCTGGCTTATCGATCTTGTTCACCGCAACCACAATCGGCAGTTCAGCCGCCTTGGCGTGATTGATCGCTTCGACAGTCTGCGGCATGACACCGTCGTCTGCCGCTACCACGAGGATCGCGAGGTCAGTCGACTTCGCACCGCGGGCGCGCATGGCTGTAAACGCCTCGTGACCCGGGGTATCCAGGAAGGTTATCGTGCGCGACTCATCCTCCAGCTCAACGGTAGTTTGGTACGCGCCGATGCCCTGGGTGATGCCGCCGGCCTCACCCTTACCCACGTTTGCCTGACGGATGGTATCCAGCAGGCGGGTCTTACCGTGGTCGACGTGGCCCATGACCGAGACCACCGGAGGACGCTGCTCGAGCGCATCTTCGCCGCCTTCGTCTTCACCGAACTGCAGGTCAAAGGACTCGAGCAGCTCGCGGTCCTCGTCCTCCGGCGAGACAATCTCAACTTCGTAGTTGATCTCCGCACCCAGCAGCTGCAGGGTCTCCTCGGACACCGACTGCGTAGCAGTCACCATCTCGCCGAGGTTGAACAGCGCCTGCACCAAGTTCGACGCTTCAGTGCCGATCTTTTCTGCCAGGTCGGACAGGGTTGCGCCCTGACGCAGACGAACGGTTGCACCGCCGCCGTCGGGCAAGCGAACGCCACCGATGACGTTCGGTGCGTGCATCTCCTCGTACTCAGCACGCTTCTGGCCCTTCGACTTGCGACGCTTACCGGGGGCACCACCCGGGCGACCGAACGCACCGGCGGTACCGCCGCGGCGTCCACCGCGACCACCACGGAAGCCGTCGCGCGGTCCGCCACCATGACCCGGACCACCCTGGCCACCACGACCACGACCCGGACCCCCCTGGCCACCGCGACCGCCGCGGCCCGCGTTCGCGGACTTGGACGGCATTTGCGTGGGACTCGGGTGCGCGGCCATATCGGCTGGCGACGGGCGGTTGCCACCGGGACGCGGGCCCGGACGGCCCTGTCGCTGACCTTGGCGCTCGCCGCCTGGGCGCTGACCACCCTGGCCCTGACCCGGGCCTCGACCGCGACCAGCCTGCTGCTGGCCGCCTCGACCGCCACCCGGACGCGGTGCCGGACGGGCGCCGCCGGTGTTGGAAGAGAACGGGTTGTTTGCGACACGCGGACGCCCACCAGGCTTCGGCATCGGGCGCGGCATTGAACCCGGGGTTGGGCCGCCTTCAGCAGGCTTGGGTGCTGCAGGCTTCGGTGCCGCAGGTTTCGGGGCACCAGGCTTCGGCGAAGCAGCCTGCGCCGGCTTAGGTGCAGAGGCGGCAGGGGCGGCCTCGCTAGTGTTTGCGGCGGCTTTCGGTGCCGCCGGGGTGGCGGGCGAAGGCTTCGCTGCCTGTGCCGCAGGCTTTGCAGCGGCCGGTTTCGCAGTGGCTGGCTTTGGAGCACCAGGCTTCGGAGCCGTGGTCTTCGCCGCCGCTGGTTTCGCGGCGCCGGGCTTCGGCGCAGCCTTCTTCGCATCCGCTTTTGGTGATGCCTTGTCGGCCTTGTCGGCCTTTTCCGACTTTTCCGCCTTTTCTGCACCGTCGCCGCTTTGGGCCTCGTAGTAGGCCTTCATCTTCTTCACCACCGGCGGTTCGATGGTGGAAGAGGCGGTCTTGACGAACTCGCCTTGTTCCTTGAGGGTGGCGAGCAGTTCCTTACTTGTTACGCCGAGCTGTTTTGCCAGTTCGTGAACGCGTAGCTTTCCGGGCACGTGTCTCCTTGTTGGTTTGCTAGGAGCATGTGCTTGCCAACGTGGTGTCGGCGGGAAGCTATCTGCCCCTAGGAGTGGTCAGTGACTTTCATCGCTGATGCTGCTTCATGGTCGCGTACTCATCAGTGTTCGGTCTTCCTATCGTCATGTGGGTCGTTCGATGCGTGTACGAGGTACGTACGTACTTGACTCACGTCTACCGCTGCTGACGCCGCGGGAGACATACGGAGCGCGCGAGCGAATGCCCGTCGCCCCTCCGCAAGCTCTAACGCATCCAGCGTGGGTTTAATCCACGCTCCCCTGCCCGGCAGAGACCGCGACGGGTCAGGAGCGACCCGCCCCGGCATGTCCGGGTCGGCGACCACCCGCAGTAAACGGGTGTCGGGCAGCTGCTCGCGCGTGGCAATGCACGTGCGGATCCGGATCGGAAGGACGCGCTCAGCGTGTTCTGCGTGAGCGTCCATCCACACCTTTCTGCTAGCCCTGCGAGGATGTCTCCATCCCGCGCTGGATTCGGTTCTAAGCCGTATCCAAGGTTACGCCAAATCGCGGGGAAACTGTAGTTCCAGCTCAGCGCGCGTCGGCGTCAGAATGGATGTCGATCTTCCACCCCGTCAACCGCGCAGCGAGGCGCGCATTTTGTCCCTCTTTGCCGATTGCTAGCGAGAGTTGATAGTCAGGCACGACGACCCGCGCAGTCTGGGTCTCCGCATCAACCACCTCGACGCTGATCACTTTCGACGGCGCGAGCGCGTTGCCCACGTATGTCGCTGGATCCTCGGAGTAATCGATGATGTCGATTTTCTCCCCGCCCAGCTGCTCCATGATGTTGGTGACGCGCGCACCCCGCGGTCCAATGCACGCACCCTTGGCGTTGACACCCTTGACCGTGGCGCGGACAGACACCTTCGAGCGGTGTCCGGCCTCGCGGGCGATGGCGATGATTTCCACCGACCCGTCAGCAACCTCCGGCACCTCGAGAGCGAACAGACCGCGCACGAGCTCCGGGTGGGTGCGCGACAAATGCACCATCACGTCGCGATCGCCCTTGTTCACACCAACGACGTACGCTTTCACGCGGTCGCCGTGGATCAGCTGCTCCCCGGGGATTTTTTCTGCCGGCAAGAGGATGCCGTCTTGGGGGTCCGCCTCGGTGCCGATCTGGACGACGGTGATGCCGCGGGCTTCCTTGTTTGCGTCCCGTTGCACCACGCCGGAGACGACCTGGCCCTCACGGCCCGAGTATTCCGTGTACACGCGGCCTGCTTCAGCCGTGCGCAGCTGCTTCTTAATTGCATCGCGGACCGCAACGGCACCGATGCGGGAGAAGTTCACCGGGGTGTCGTCGTATTCGGAGATCACCGCACCGTCGTCATCAAGCTCGGTGACAATGACGGTCACGTCGCCGGTGTCCGTGTCGATGTCGATGCGCGCCTTCGAGCCGTCCTCAAGCGGGTACTCGCGGTAGTCCCGATATGCCCACAGCAGCGCGTTGGCAATGGTCTCCAACAGCTCGTTGAAGGAAATGCCTTGGTCACGCTCGATCGCCCGGAGGGCGCCCATGTCAATATTCACTTATTACCTCTCACCGGCCTCGAGCTTCGAGGCCTCCTCAAACGACAGTTCCGCCAGCTCCACCTCTGCGACGGGAGCAGCATTGAACTCAACTTCTACCACTGATTTAGGCATCTCGGAAACCGGCCGCACGAACACCTTTGGTGCCTTGCTACCGGCTTCCACAAGCACGAGCTCTCGCTCGTCGTCGCTGAGCGCGCCAATGCGGTAGGTCTCGCCGTCCACGTCGACGAGGCGGCCGCGGTTACGGCGCCAGTGCCTCGGCACGGTCAGCGGCAGGTCCACCCCAGGCGTAGTGATCTCCAGCGTGTAACCTGCGCCGAAGTTGACCTCTCCGGCGTCTTCCAGGTCGTCGAAAAGCGAAGAGAGCTCCTGACTGACCACCTCAAGCTCGTCGAGGGTCGGGCGCGAATCCGAGTCGAGGGCGACCACGACCTGCGACTTTTTGCCTGCCTTGACCGTGCGGAGATTCTCAAGATCCATCCCGTGCTTCTCCGCGACGGGCGCGATGAGCCGGGTGAGCTCTTCTGTGCTGGGAAATGCCATGCGCTCCAGCCTATCGTGTAGCGTTTTGCGGGTGAAGAAGCTGCTCATTACCGTTCCGCTGGTGTTGTTGCTCGGGGGTTGCACGGTGATGGATGTGGTGGGGCCGCGCCCGAATAAGGAAGTCATGGCGCTGGCGAAGCAAGCTCATGCCGACGGGTTGCCGAGCGGGGCCACCGAGGATTACCGGCAGCTGCGCACAGAGCAGTCCGATGCACTCAAGGCCGAAGCGCTGCGGCTGTGCGGGATCACCCCAGAGGGCGAGGCTCCGTCGTCGTGCTCAGTGAACTTCGACGACGCAGAGCTCCCCGCCAGCATTGGGGCGCAGGAGCTTGTGTCTCTCACGGCAGACACTGCGCCGCGGTTGCCCAAGGAATCGGTGGCGCTAGCCGTGGAGCAAGCTATCGACGCGACAGCGATGCAGCCGGTAGCGCTGGACAACGTCGGTTCAGCGACGCTGACCAGCGAAGCCGACATCACTCACGCCACGGCCGTGGTTCAGCGCGAGGCGGAGCTGCAGTACGGACTCGGGTTCGCGCTTGCGTTTGCCGATGACCCGCTACGCGAGCGCATTGCCGTGTTACGGGAGGCGTCGCGGGAACGCACCGACGCGCTCACCCCGAGCATCCCGCTCGACGACGGATCCCTTGCGCCCTCCCCCGGCTACCAGTTCGTGGAGGGCCACACCGAACCCACCACACTCGAGGAAGCACAACTGCTTGTCGACGCCCTGCAGCGCGCGGTGATCGACGAGACCGCTGCTGCAGCGGCGAACGCGGAGGAAGCAACGTTTATGCACGATGCGATCCTTCTCGCGGCGCACGCGAGGCGGGTTTAAGCTGAACGCGACTCTTCATCCGGTGCTGGGATGAAAGCGGTCATACTTGTGCCGATAAACACCACAGCAAACAGTACCCAGAGCCCAGCCGGCATGAACGGGACAAACGCCCCCAAGGTGCCGGTGGTTACCGTGTGCGCCACTGCCGCGTACCAAAATGCAGCGATGACAGCGGCGAGGGTTCCGATGGCATAAGGAAAAAGTAGCGCCCAGAAGCTCGACCATGCAATGCTCCGGCGGGTTCGCCCGAGTATGTCCAGGGGCGAGAAGAAGCGTCGCAACCCCGCCAACTTGCCCAGTGTTGAGACGACCAGGATGACGCAGGTAGCCAACAGCATGTACGCGGACAGCGGGATGAAGCCAGCAGTGCCGTCGCCGTTTGGTCCGTAGTAGAGCTGCGAATTCCAGGCTTTCTTTCTCACCCAGTCGTGAGAGCTGATCGATGTGTAGCCGTCCGGGAGCGCCGCGTTTGGATTCGCAACAAGCAGTGCCCACTGCGGTGCTACAGGCGGTTCCTGCGAAACCGCGGCGAACAGCTGCATGAAGTCAAGACGGAACGGGTTCACTGCATCAATTGGAGTCGGGTCAGCGATGAAAGCGCTCAGCACCTCCGGAGACGAGCCCGCAAGGGTGTAGTCGGTGGCGAGGTCCATCGGCACGGATGTCTCCCCGGAGTCGTAGACATCCGATGGTTGCCACGAGATCACTCCTTGACACTGCTCCCCCAGGTTGTCGCAGAGTTGGGTAGCTTCCTCAGCGGGAATGAGCCGCAAGTCCTGCTGGACCACGATGTCGACAGCGTGAATCTTCTCCGCCGAGTAGTGACGGGTAGCAGCGAGGGAGGATTCAACCCAGGTGAAAGCCACAAGCGGGATTGCAACTACTAGCGAAACCAACCCGATCCGGCTGAGGGTCCCGGCAACTCCCGCAGAACGGATACCCAGCGTTGCCGGCGACCAACCCGACACTAGGTGCAACAAGCGTGACAGCCCTCGCCCCAGTATTGCTCCAAGCGGCCGGGATATAGCCAGCGCGAGGAACGGACTGGTGAAGAACAGAAGTACGAACGCCGCTGTCGACGCCCCTGCAGCAGCGCTCCACACTCCCGCCCCGAGGGCAAACGCTGCGAGCACGCTGGTGATTCCGCCCCGAAGCTTCATCCGCGTTGTCTTCGCGCCGGAAGTGGCGTGTGCAGTGTTTTGCTCCAACACCTTAAACGCGTTGAGTGGGGCCAGCGAAACCACATAGATGGTGAGAAGTGTTACAAAGGTCGGAATTATTACCTGAAGCGGTGATCCCCACTGATACGGCAGTTCCTTATTCATGCCCAGTAGCACTAACGCCAAGAACGGCCGGACAATCAGTCGCCCGAGTACGACTGCAGATACCGTTGCCAGCAGGACTAGAAACAGACCTTGGCGCAGAAATTGGCGTCGGAAGAAACCGTTGCTCATCCCGAGGTTTCGTAGAGCTGCAACCACTTCACGGTGGTCAAGGATGAAGTTCTGGTGCGCCAAACGCACACCGATAAGCGTTGGAATGGTGCCGATGAGGCTGAGGTTTGTCATCCCCGCTTTCAGGTCAGAGTCTCCGCCCTCAGAGAATGCGGTGTAGAAGATCGTGCCTACCAGTGTGCCGATAATGACGGCGGTAAAAACCAATCCGCCGATGTACGGGCGCGCTGTGGTACGCACTTCTTGCTGGTATGCACGCTGCGGCGTTACTTTCATAGGCTCGGTTGCTAGGGCAGTCATGCGCCCATCTCAATCAGCACGTCAGAGGCTCCGCCGAAGAGCTGTTGGTGCGAGCAGTACACCACAATCGAACCGGCCTGAGCTGCCTGAACCAATGAGGTCTCAACCCGCTGAATGTTATGCCCGTCGAGAGCGCTCACCGGCTCGTCGAGAAGCAAAAGCGGCGCCTGTTTCGCCAGAGCCTGAGCCAAACCAACCCTTTGTTGCTGCCCACCCGAAAGTTCACTTGGGTACGCAGACGCATACTCTCCCATTCCCAGCTGGTCGAGTATTGCACTTTGCTGCGTAGTATCCATACCACCCCCGGCGACATCAACCGCCAGGGCCAAGTTCTCCGCGCACGTCAGACTTGGCAAGAGGGTCGGTGCTTGAGGGGCGTAGCCGACGTTGCCAGCCCGCCACGATGCCCATTGCTTGTCAGACCATTTACGTGCACTTTCACCGTCGATGACTACTTCACCTGATTGCGGCACTCGCAAGCCAGCGAGAATATCCAGCGCTGTCGATTTACCAGATCCGGACGGCCCCGTAATCACGTAGATTCCAGGGTTCTCCAGAGCAAAAGACACCCCCCGAAGTACCGGGTCTGCGTACTTGGCGTACCGATACTCAACTGAATTCCACTGCAGTTTCATTGTGGCTACTTCCCCGCTAGCGGCGCAGTCTCTTTGCGCACCAGCTCGACGACCTGGTCCACGATGCGGTCCGCCGGAACCTCAAGGGTTTCACCGCCGCGGATACGCAGCTCCACGATGCCGTCGGCGAAGCTGCGGCCCAGGATCACCAGGAACGGCATGCCCAGCAGCTCAGCGTCCTTGAACTTCACGCCAGGCGATACCTTCGGGCGGTCGTCGAAGAGCACCTCGAGGCCGGCGGCGTCGAACTCGGTGACCAACCGCTCCCCTGCCTCCAGCGCTGCGGCGTCTTTGTTCGCGACAGCAACGTGCACCTGGTACGGCGCGATGGCAACCGGCCACACCAGGCCCTTGTCGTCGTGGCGCTGCTCGGCCACCACAGCCATCATGCGGCTCACGCCAATGCCGTAGGAGCCCATGGTGGGCACGGCACGCTTGCCGTTTTCGTCCAAGATCTGCACGTCGAAGGCCTCGGTGTACTTGCGACCCAGCTGGAAGATGTGGCCCAGCTCGATACCACGCGCAAGCTCGAGCGTGCCGTTGCCGGACGGCGAGGGGTCGCCCTCCTTAATCTCTGCGGCCTCGATGAATCCATCCACCGTGAAGTCGCGGCCGGCAACCAGGCCCACCACGTGCTTCTGCTGCGCATCGGCGCCGGTGATCCAGCTCGTGCCGTCGACCACGCGCGGGTCGGCGAGCACACGCACGCCATTTGCAGCCAGCGCACGCGGGCCAACGTAGCCCTTCACCAAAAAGCCCGACTTGGCAAAGTCCTCCTCGCTGGCCAGCTCAAAGGTCGCCGGCTCGAGCGAGGCCTCGAGGCGCTTCTCGTCGAGCTCGCGGTCGCCTGGGATCAAAATTCCGGTCAGCTGCGGGCCGACGGGCTCGCCGCCCTCGGTCACAGCGCGCGGGTCATCCACTTTGACCACCATGCACTTGAGGGTGTCGGCGGCGGTGACCTCGTGGCCGTCGACAAGCACCTGCGCACTGTTCGCCCAGTCCACCAGCGCGGTAATGGTCTCCGAGGCCGGGGTGTCGTGCTCTACCGGCTCCGGCAGGCCTTCAAAGGCTTGGGCTTCAGGCACCACAGTGGTCACGGCCTCAACGTTTGCCGCGAAGTCGCCCGCGGTGGAGACCACGAACGTGTCCTCGCCGTTGTCGGAATATGCGAGGAACTCTTCCGACGCAGATCCGCCCATTGCGCCCGAAGTCGCCTTGCAGATCTCGTAGCGCAGGCCCACTCGGTCGAATATCCGCTGGTACGCCGCCCGGTGCGCGGCGTAGGACTCATCTAACCCCTCATCGGTCATGTCGAAGGAGTAGCTGTCCTTCATCACAAACTCACGCCCGCGCAGGATGCCCGCACGCGGGCGCGCCTCATCGCGGTACTTCGTCTGGATTTGATAGAGCGTGACCGGGAAGTCCTTGTACGAGGAGTAAAGGTCTTTCACCGCGGCGGTGAACATCTCCTCGTGCGTGGGCCCAAGCAGCATGTCCGCACCTTTGCGGTCCTGCAGGCGGAACAGATCATCGCCGTACTCGGTCCAGCGGTTCGTCGCCTCGTACGGTTCACGCGGCAACAGCGCCGGGAATAGCAGCTCCTGCGCTCCCATCGCGTCCATCTCCTCGCGCACAATGCCCTCGATCTTGCGCAGCGTGCGCAGCCCCAGCGGCAGCCAGGAATACACACCCGGCGCTGCGCGTCGCACGTAGCCAGCGCGCACCAGCAGCTTGTGGCTGGGCACCTCGGCATCGGCGGGATCTTCGCGCAGCGTGCGCAGGAACAAGGTGGAGAGGCGTGTGATCATGCGGGGAAGTTTACCGCTAGGGTTTTTCGCATGCTCATCGTGCTTCCCCCGTCCGAAACCAAAGCGCCCGGAGGAGTCAACGACCCGATGGAGCTGTCGTTTCCGGAGTTTAACGGGATCAGGGATTCGCTTATCGACGCCCTCGCCCACACGCCCATCGAGGAGATGGACGCACCAGCGTCGAAGCGCCACGAGGCGGAAGAGAATCACTCGCTCCGGGAGGCTCCGGTCATGCCCGCAATCCATCGCTACACGGGCGTGCTTTACGACGCCTTGGATGCCGCCACCCTCCCCGATTCCGCGCTATCGCGCCTCGCCGTCAGTTCTGCACTGTTCGGACTCGTGCGCGCGGGCGACATGCTCCCGCGCTACCGCCTCTCCGCAGGTTCCAAAGTTGCCGGCAAGACGATGAAGACGTGGTGGGGGCCGTCGATAAGCGATGCGCTTGGTGCTGAGCCCTTTGTAGTGGACCTGCGATCTGGCGCGTACCAGCAGCTTGGGCCTGTGCCCGGCGCGGTGACAGTACGTGTGGAGCGCGACGGCAAGGTGGTCAGCCACTTCAACAAGCAGTACAAGGGTGAGCTCGCGAGGGTGCTGGCGCTCGGGCCGCAGGTTGACTCAGCGGAGGGGGTTGCGGACGTTGCTCGCGCCGCCGGAATGAACGTTGTTGTCGACGGAACTCAGCTCACGCTCGTCGTCTGATTTATCAATTTATCAATTTATCAACGGGAGCCAATTTATCAATTTATCAATTTATCAATCGCGCCGGGTATTCTCAGGCTCATGGATAACCCGTTCCGCCCCACTTTCGGTGCCAGCCCGCGGGTCTGGGCCGGCCGCGATGCTGTGCTGGAGGATTTCGCTCGCGCAGTCGACGGGGCACCCGGCAACCCAGACCGCTCCATTCTCATCTCCGGATCGAGGGGCATTGGAAAGACGGTGCTGCTGACTGAGCTTGAGGATATCGCGAAGCAGCGCGGCTGGTTGGTGCTGCGAGCATCTGCACGAGAAGACATTGCACGAGTCCTCGTTGAGTCGGCCATTCCAGAAGCGATCGAGAGCCTGGATCAAACCACCCGCCGCAGGGTCACCGGCATCTCTATCGCAGGGATCGGGTCGGTGAGCACGCAGGTGGAAAGCCAGGAGCCCTCGAAGCGACTCACTACTCAGCTCCGTGACCTCATCGATCGGCTGCAAGACACCGGAGTGTTGATCACCATCGACGAGATCCAGGACGTCTCCGCTGAAGACCTCACCCAGGTTGCAATCGCGTACCAGGATCTGGTCCGCGATGACCTCCCTGTCGCCGTCGCCATGGCCGGTCTGACGCTGGGGATCAACGAGCTTCTCAACTTGCCCGGCGCGACCTTTCTTCGGCGAGCCCGACATTATGAACTCGGCCCGTTGACGCTCGAGGACGCGGAACAAGCGCTGGCGGGTACTGCCAAGGAAGGTGGCCTCGAGTTCCCTAGCGCCGCAGATGCCGCCGCGTTTAGTCAGGGCTACCCCTACCTCGTGCAGCTGACGGGGTATCTGGCGTGGGAAAGCGCAGTTGGAATGGGGCTCGATGCGCTAGACAACCGCGCCCTTGAGGATGCAATGCCGCGTGCAATCGACCGCCTCGGTACCCAAGTGCACCAACCCGCACTGCGGGAAGTACCGCACCGCCAACGGGAATACCTTGAAGCGATGGCCTCCATCGCCTTGCGCGCACCCGACGGGGTTGTAGCAACCGCCGAAATTTCAGAAGAGCTGGGTATTCGAGCAACGTCGCTGAGCGATACACGCAGCAAGCTCATCGACCGCGACCTCATCACTCCCGCGGGCTGGGGCAAAGTGGAGTTTGCGCAGCCATATCTCGGCGAATACATCCGCGACCAGCGCCGACCGCGCCGAGTGCAGTAGCGAAGCGCGTGTAGGAGGCGCTGCTACCGTAGTTTCCATGCGCGCGAAACCCCTGTATACCGCTGCTGTGATCATTTACCTCGCGGTACTGGCCTATGTGTTTCTGCGGTGGGACGCCATCCCGGATCCAGTGCCGATGCACATCGGCCCCGCCGGCGAGATCGACAGTTGGGCGCCGAAAACTTGGCTGTCGGTCACGGCTGTGACGCTGATCGGCTTAGTGATCACGGTTGGGGTGGCGGCAACGCTGCCGTCGATAAGCTTGGCCCGCATTGGACACGATCAACCTGCAGGCGGCGAACTTCCGTTCTCCGAGACTGCGGCGAAGCGCGCGGAGTGGCTGCACGAGACGACCAACCTGATGCTGGCTCAGGTTGTGCTCGGTGCAGCTGTCCTTCTGGCGGTGGTCCAGATCATGCTCATTTTTCCTGACGCGCCGATCTCAACCTGGTCCTTTCTGATTCTGTTTGGCGCGTTCATGGTCTTCACCCTCGTGCTTGCGTGGCGCCTGCACCGGACCGCGAAAGAGGGCTTCACCCGCATCGAACCGGACCAGGCGGAGCGGATCCGGATTGAGCGCCTGGGAACGAAGGCTGGGATGGGTGTGTACTCAGCGCCCGAGGATCCGACGGCCGTGGCGGTGTTGCCGGCTGAGCCGGGCAAACTGCAAATCAACACTGCGCACCCGGCAGGCAAACGTGCGCTGACGCGGATCGCGCTCTCGTTGGTGGGCATGATGATCGGCATTCTTGTCATTTCGATTCTGGCGTAGGGCGGTGATCCAGTGAGCACCCGCAAACCTTTCAACCGCAAGCGGCGCAACATGAAGCGCGATGCGCTGGTGCTTGGTGCGCTGCTCATTGTTGTCCTCGCTGTAACCGCAGTGTTGGCAGTGCTGGCCAAGTTTGGCTCCAAGCCCGACCAGGAACTGGTGTTTCGGGTCATCGACGGAGACACCTTTGATATCCAGCCGGCCGAGGATCCGACGCGAATACGTCTGATCGGTATCGACGCACCGGAGCAAAGCGAGTGCCTGTACGAGGAGTCGAAGGACTACCTATACACCACCCTGTGGCCGCGCACGGACATTCGCCTGGAGTATGACGTGCAGCGGCAGGACCAGTACGGGCGCGATCTCGGCGCCGTGTTCCTGCCGGATGGCACGTTCATCAACGAGGAGATTGTCAAAGCGGGCTGGGCCCGGGCCGTGGAGTATCCGCCGAACGTGAAGTACACCGCCCGCCTCCAGGCAGCTGAAGCTTATGCGAAGCAGCACAACCTGGGCATCCACGCGGTGCCGGACGAGTGCTTGCTACCGACCGAGGTGGCAAAACAGGCCAAAGCCCGTTACGAGAAGGATCCGGACCCCTTCTACAAGGACGTGATGCGCGACGCGGTGGAGCGCACGAAGAACTTCACCTACCGCGAGCAGGCGCTAGAGTACATCGACTCGTTGTAAATTCGCCCTACACTCGGGGCCATGAGCACCCCCAACACGTCCAGCACCTCCAGCACGCACGAGCAAGCACGCGAGATTCTGAGCAAGGCCAGCCACATCGAGGTTTTCACCGGCGCGGGCATGAGCGCCGACAGCGGCATCGCCACCTACCGCGATGCCGTGACCGGTCTTTGGGAGAATGTCGACCCGCAGGCCATGGCATCCATCGACGCTTGGCATATCGACCCGGACACGATGTTCGCTTGGTATCTCTGGCGCGCCCACCTCGTGCAGCAGGCGGAACCCAACGCCGGCCACATCGCGATCGCAAACACGCCCGGGGCCACAGTCACCACCCAAAACATCGACAACCTGCACGAGCGGGCAGGCAGCAAGGAAGTCGCGCACCTGCACGGTTCGCTGTTCGAGTTTCGCTGCTCGCTTTGCGACGAACCCTTCAGCGCACCGATTGACATCCCGACCGAACAGGTGCCGACCGTTCACCCGCCGGAATGCCCCGTCTGCGGTGGATTGGTCCGCCCCGGAGTGGTGTGGTTTGGCGAGGCGCTTCCGCAGGAAGAATGGCGAATCGCCGAGGAGCGTATGAAAACCGCCGACGCGGTGTTAATCGTTGGCACCTCAGGTGTGGTCTTTCCCGCTGCCGGTCTGCCGATGATGGCGCACGCCCGCGAGATCCCGATCATCGAGGTCACCCCGATGCGCACGGACCTGTCGCGCCTGGCCACGGTGGTGGTCGAGGACACCGCCGCTCGCGCGCTGCCCCAGATTCTTCCGGTGAGCTAGCTAGTCACCGAGGCCGAGATCGTGGGTTTCAAATCGACCCGCACGGGCGTTTTCGAGAGACTCCATGAGTCTCTTTGCGTTTGCTGGAGACCGAAATAGGTGGACAGTCTCTCGCCACGCGGATAACTCTTCCGCGGGCACACCCCCATGCCGTTGCTGGAATCCCACTTTTCTTGGCATCCTAACTTGAGTCACGTGCTCGCTCAGTGGATGGAACCTTCGACAAGTAAGGGTTCAGACAAAAAACAAAGCGGACGCGATGGTTACCGCACCGCGCGCAGGACGGTGAACGTGGTGTCGCGGGCGACTTGCTCCACAGCGCTGAACCGGCGTTCTACCTCGCCCCGGTACCGCAGGTGCGAATTATGCACCATGAAAAGTTGACCGCCCGGTGAAAGCAGTCGCGCTGCGGCATCCAGCAAGTGCTGTACCTGCGTGGCATCAACTGCGGCGCGGTCGTGGAATGGTGGATTCAGCGCAACCGTGTCAAAGGACGCGTCATCGAAGCGCGAACCCGCGTCGTCCCACGTCGCGTCGAGGCCAATCGCTCGCGCGGAAAGCACCGCATCCGCATCCGAGTCGGTGGCGGTGATTGACACGGTGATTGACACGGCGCCTTCAAGCCCCCGCGAAACCGACCCGTTGCCGCACCCAAGATCCAAGAACCGCCCCAGCTCCGAGGGCAGCGCCTGTCGCAGCATCGCCCCACCGCGGTCTTCTTTCGCTCCCGAGAAGACGCCGCCGAACGCGACGAACCCATCTGCCCGGCGCGGCTCGAAGGCCACTTCCCGCGGCCCGGAGGCAACCAGGCAGCGGAACTTTCCACGCCCACGCGACGCGGCGACATCGGTGAACGACGCTGCCAACGTCTCATTCATCGAGCGCGAGAGGTGTTTGTTGTTTCCGCCGAACACGACGGTTGCTTCTGCGATGCCCGCGGCCGCGATCGACGCCGCCAGGTAATCCACGCGGCCGAGCGATTTCGGCATCTCCCCTACCGCCACGCACGGCCCGTCCACGCCCGCACCACCAAGGAACTCATCCAGCCGCGTATCGCCAGCGACCTCAACCCCATCCGCAGCTGCTTGACAACGGTTGTAATCTGAATCCAGCAGAAGCACCCGTGCGCCGGTTTCAAGCGCGGCACGCTCGAGATCTCCCGTCGGGTCATCGCAGACCAGCACCGTGCTCGCCTGCGCAAGCGTATCGGCCGCGGTGCCCAAAATGAGGCTATCCAGCGTGCGCAAGGCCAGCCACCTCTCCAATCACGTACACGGCTGGCGAAGTGATGCCTTCGCGTTCCATCACATCCGCCAACGTCGATGCATCCGCGAAGTACACCCGTTGAGCAGCTGTCTCGCCATCTTGAATCACTGCCGCGGGTGTCTCCGGGCGCAGTCCGCCGTCGATAAGCGCCTGTGTGATCGCCCGCACGTTGCGCACACCCATCACCACCACGATGGTCCCGCCGAGCCGAGCCAGTGCTTCCCAGTCCACCAGTGAACCCGAATGTCCTGGCGGTAAGTGGCCTGTGACCACGCTGAACCCGTGAGTCACCCCACGCTGCGTGACCGGGATACCCGCGGCCGCAGGAACCGACACTGCGGAAGTCACACCGGGCACGACCGAGCATTCCAACCCTGCAGCGGCGCAGGCCTGGAGCTCCTCAAACCCGCGACCGAAAATGTACGGGTCGCCGCCTTTGAGGCGCACCACGTGCTTGCCTTCGCGCGCATGGGTCACCAGCAACTCATTGATCCGTTCCTGCGTCACCTGCCGCGCATACGGCAGCTTCGCCACGTCAATTACTTCCTTGCCAGCCAAGTCCACGAACTCGGCTAGCTGGTCGGCTGGGCCGAGGTGGTCAGCTAGGATCACGTCCGCAGCTTGCAGCGCCCGAAGTCCTCGCACGGTGAGCAGATCCCACGCGCCTGGCCCACCGCCGACGAGGGTAATGTGTCCGTTCTCCATAGTGAACCAGTTTAGGGTGGAGCCATGACCCGACCTGAGCTCACCCACACGCTCGCCGACGCTTTGCCGGATATGACCGTTGCCGTCGACGGCACTGACTTTCCCGATGCCCGCCTCGTCGTGCTCAATGAGCCGCTGGCGCGCGAACTCGGCCTCGACACCCAGTGGCTGCGCACCCCGGAAGGTATCCAGTGGCTTGCGGGAAGCGAAGGTGGCCACGCAACAGCCTATGCAGGGCATCAGTTCGGCCAGTTCGTCCCATTGCTTGGCGACGGCCGCGCCCTACTCCTCGGCGACCTTCCCGCAGCGCCTGCCGAGGTCGGTAGCCCTCGCTTCGAGATCCAACTCAAAGGCTCCGGCCTCACCCCATTCTCGCGGCGCGGCGACGGGATGGGTGCGATCGGCCCGATGCTTCGGGAATACCTGGTCTCCGAGTTCATGGCCGCCGTCGGCGTGCCCACCACCCGCTCGCTCGCGGTGCTCGACACCGGTGAGACAGTGATCCGCCAGCAAGGCAAAGTTCCCGCTGGCATCGTCGTGCGCGTCGCGCAGTCGCATTTGCGCGTCGGCTCAGTGCAATACGCGGCGACTCGCAGCGCCGAACTGGTGCAGGCGGTCGTGGAAGCGGCGGGCTACACCGACGGTGCGCGTCTGCTTGACGACGTGATTGCGCGTCAACTCGACCTGGTGTGTCAGTGGATGCGCATCGGGTTTGTTCACGGGGTGATGAACACGGACAACACAGCACTGTCGGGCGAAACCATCGACTACGGCCCGTGCGCGTTCACCGAGCGCTTCGCTGGTGACGCGGTGTTCTCCTCCATCGACACCACCGGGCGCTACCGGTTTGGCAACCAGCCGAACATTATCGCGTGGAACCTCGCTCGGCTCGCGGAAGCGCTCACGCCGGTAGTGGACCACCAAGAGGCGCAGGACATCGTGCTCACCATCCCGGACCGCTTTGCGAAACACTGGGACACGTGGATCGGTGAGCACCAAACCGGCCTTGAGCAGGCTGAGGACATCGCGACGTACAACCGGGAACACGGAATCGTCGATAAGCCTGGGCCCCTGTTTCTTCCGCGAAACCGGATGCTTGAAGCAGCGATCCAGGAGGCGGAGCTGCGCGACAACCTCGATCCTTACCTCGAGCTCTTGGCAGCGGTGGCAGATCCGTACAACCCGGAAGCAGGCCCAGAATGGATGAAGGCGCCCGAAGGCGCCTTCCCATACACGACGTTCTGCGGAACTTAGACGTGTGCACCCGCCGTATCGTCGAGGTGGTGGTTCTCATCCAGCCGTAGCGTCTTTTGCGTCATCTGCCACTGCTCGTCGTACGCACGCTTGTCGTGCTTTAGCGACTTGCCGTAGGTCGGGAACATGTCGTGGAGCTTGTCGCCCCACTCGATCATGCGCTCACCGAAGCAACGCTCGAGCAGCTCCAGCATCGCCGCCGGGGTGATCGATGCTCCAGGCGAAGCGCCGAGGATGCCAGCGATAGTGCCGTTCTGGTCGTTGACCAGGGCGGTGCCAAATTCGAGGGTGCCGAAGTTCGGCGCGGCCGCAGGCTTGATCACCTGCACGCGCTGGCCTGCAACGACCTCGTCCCAGTCCTTCGGATCGGCCTCCGGGTAGTATTCGCGCAGCACCTCCATCTTGCCGTCGAAGTCGCGGAAGACCTCCTGGACCAGGTAGGTCACCAGGTTCAGGTTCGTTGCTGCAACACCCAGGTAAGACGGGATGTTGTCCGGGCGGATCGACTTGAACAGGTCCAGGTACGAGCCTTCCTTCATGAACTTCGGCGTCCAGCCACCGTACGGTCCGAAGAGCAGTGACTGCTCGCCATCCACCACGCGCAGGTCCAGGTGCGGCACCGACATCGGCGGAGCACCGACCTTTGCCTTGCCGTAGACCTTGGCCTGGTGCTTCTCCACCAGCTCCGGGTTGGTGGTGCGCAGCCACATACCGGAGATCGGGAAGCCCGCGTAGCCACGGACCTCTGGGACACCGGCCTTGCGCAGCAGGTCGAGCGCGTAGCCGCCGGCGCCGACGAAGACGAAGCGTGCGCGAGTGACCTTTTTGTCGCCAGTGCGCAGGTTCTTAACGTTGACCTTCCAGAAGTTGCCCTCGCGCTTAAGGTTGGTCACCTCGTGACCGTAGCGGATCTCGGTGCCGTTTTCTTTTGCGGCGTTGAAGAACTGATTGGACAGCTCACCGTAGTTGATGTCGGTGCCCGCGTCTGTCCAGGAGATAGCCACCGGCTCAGCGTCGAAATCGCGGCCCTCAGCCATCAGTGGCAGCATTCGGGCAAACTTGTCCTGGTCATCGGTGAACTGCATGTTCGGAAACATGTGGTTCGCCGACAACGCGTCATAACGGCGGCGCAGGTAGGCGATCTGATCCTCGCCCTGGCCAAAGGAGACGTGCGGCACCGGATTAATAAAGCCACGGGGATCCGGCAGTACGCCCGCGCCCACCTGGTGCGACCAGAACTGGCGAGACAGCTGGAACTTCTCATTGATCGCCATAGCCTTTGACACGTCCACGCGACCGTTCTTTTCCGGGGTGTAGTTCAGCTCGCACAACGCAGAGTGGCCGGTGCCTGCGTTGTTGAACGGGTACGAAGACTCCTGTGCCGGACCCTCAAGTCGCTCGTAGACCACCTGGCTCCAGCCCGGTTCGAGAGCGTGAATCATCGCACCCAATGTGGCACTCATAATGCCGCCGCCGATGAGCAGAACATCTACCTCGTCATCGTATTTATCCCGCTTGTTAGCCATTTCTGGTCACCTTTTCGTGTGTCTACCGTCCGTCGTAAGTGTGTTTTGCGCAACATTTTGCGTAAAACATTCATGCTTCAACCACAATACGCCTCCACACCCGAGTGCCCCGCAAAGGTGGCTAGTATCGGGGTCATGAGTTCGAAAGACCTAGAGCCGACGTGGACGCCGGACATCTTGGGAGACGGCTACGAGCAGGCCGTGCTTGAGCTCGGTAAGGATCCGGACACCGGAAAGGAAGTTCGTGCGGTTCTGGTGCGCGCCACCGCGGGCAATACCAACGTTGACCCGGCCAAACCGGCGCTGCTGTGGATCCACGGGATGTCGGATTACTTCTTCCAAACCCATGTTGCGGAGTACTTCACCTCGCAGGGCTACCCGTTCTACGCCATTGATTTACGTCGTTGCGGCAGGGCCCGTACTCGCGGCCAGCGCTGGCACTACACCACGGATATGGCGCATTACTTTCCAGAGCTATCGTGGGCGCTCGAGGTTATCGCCCAGGAGCACGGCTCTGTAGTTCCGCTTGCCCACTCCACCGGCGGTCTCATCGCGCCGCTGTGGGCGGACTACCTGCGCCGCGAAGACCCCGCCAACCACGCGAAGCTGAAGGGCATGATTCTGGACAGCCCGTGGCTGGATCTGCAGTATCCTCCGCTCGTTGTGCGTCTCGGGCGCCCAGTGATCAAGCTCCTCGGTCGAGTCATTCCACTTATGCCGCTGCCCAGCGGCGGGCTTGGCGCTTACGGGGCTTCGATCCACGAGAGCCAGCACGGCGAGTGGAAGTTCAACACTGAAATGAAGCCGCTCGACGGGCACCGCAAATATATGGGGTGGATCCGCGCGGTCGTGAAAGCCCAAGAAGAGATCCACAGCGGCGAGGTCGATACCGGCGCCCCCACCTTGACCATGATGTCTTCGCACTCGTATTTAGGCGAGGACTACTCCCCCGCCGCGGATGCCGCGGACACGGTGCTCGATGTCGAACAAATCCGTAGATGGGCACCACAGGTAGCTCACCGAACCGAAACTAAAACTATCGACGGCGCGCGACACGACGTATTCCTCTCCGAACCATTCGCGCGCGAAGTCGCTTTCAAAACCACCATCGAATGGCTGGAGCAACTGTGAACGCAACGCATTACGACCTGATCATCGTCGGCACCGGGTCCGGCAACAGCATTCTGGACGAGCGCTTTGACGATAAGCGGGTCGCCATTGTGGAGCAGGGCAAGTTCGGCGGCACCTGCCTCAACGTCGGCTGCATCCCGACCAAGATGTACGTCCTCGCCGCTGACACCGCGTTCGAAGCCCGCGATTCAGCACGCCTCGGCATCGACCTTGAGTTCAAGGGAGCAGATTGGCCCGCCATCGTCGATCGCGTCTTCACCAACCGTATCGATCTCATCGCCGCCGGCGGCGAAGAGTACCGCCGCAGCGATGCCTGCCCGAACGTCGACGTCTACGACATGCCCGCCCGCTTCGTCGGCGAGCGCACGCTCACCACCGGCCAAGCCGGCAAAGCGGCTACCATCACCGCGGATCAAATCATCCTCGCCGCAGGCTCGCGCCCACGCATCCCCGACTGGGCCGAGGGGGTCACCTACCACACCAACGACGACATCATGCGTCTGCCGGAGCAGCCCGAATCCCTCACCATTGTTGGTGGCGGCTTCATCGCGATGGAATTCGCGCACGTCTTCGCAGCGCTCGGCACCGAGGTCACTATCGTCTCGCGCTCACCATTCCTGCGCGCCCTCGATGGCACCATCGGCGAGCAATTCAACGACCTTGCCGAAAAGCGGTTCAACGTGAAGCGGGGCAATGTCGTCTCCGCCCGCGAGGTTTCCGGGGGCATCGAGCTTTTGCTTGACGACGACTCCGTGGTCACCTCCCAACACCTTCTTATTGCCACGGGCCGCATCCCGAACGGCGACCTTCTCCACGCTCCCGTTGGCGGAGTTGAGTTGGATCCCAGCGGACGCGTGCAGGTCGACGAGTACGGCCGCACTTCCGCCGAGGGTGTCTGGGCACTCGGCGACGTGTCCTCGCCCTATCAGCTCAAGCACGTGGCCAACGCAGAAGCGCGCGCCGTAGCCGCCAACGTTGTGAGCGCGTTCGCCGGCGAAGCCCCGACTCGAACGATGCCGCACGATCACGTCCCGTGGGCCGTGTTCACGCATCCGCAGATCGCCACTGTCGGAATGACCGAAGATCAGGCGGTTGCAGCCGGCCACGACATCACGGTGAAGGTGCAGAACTACGGAGATGTCGCCTACGGCTGGGCCCTGGAAGACTCCACCGGCATGGTCAAATTGATCGCAGATCGGACAACCGGGCGTTTGCTCGGCGCCCACTACATGGGCCCTCAGGCCTCGACCCTGATTCAACAGGCGATCACGATCATGGCCTTCGATCTCGACCTGCGCGAGGTACCGCGGAAGCAGTACTGGATCCACCCCGCACTCGCTGAAGTGACCGAGAATGCAATTCTTGGGCTAGATCTTACGTTCGCTGAGGGCTAACTCTCAGCTGGCACTAAACCTTTGAATGAATTCCTATCCCATTTGTGCGATCTTGAGAACTTACCGTTATAGTGAGCGACGACACCTGGTCATTGGGGGAACTCCTTTGTGACCAGGATCCGAGTAAGCACTACCCGTAAAGGACTTCGTTTCATGCGTAACCTCCGTAAGGCAGCCTTCGCAGGCGCCACCGCCGTTGCTGTCGCCTTCGGCTCCACCTCTGTCGCTCTGGCTGAGGATGCCGCTGCATCCTCCAACGACATCACCGTTTCCTCGTCCTCCGCCGAGACCGAGAAGGACGCTGCAAACGGCACTCAGAAGCCGACTGAAGGTGAGGGCTCCTTGTCCTCCCGCATCGGCAACAGCATTGAGTCTGACCAGACCGCATACGGCCCGGCCATCTTCGGCTCCTCCAAGGGTGAGGCAGCAGGCGAGTCCGAGACCTTCGAGCAGCAGCCGGTTTGGGCCAAGATCCTCTACGGCCTGTCCATCTTCGCTTCCGTTGCAGCTGCGTTCGGCCTGATCGTCGCTCCGCTGTACAACTTCGTTGTCCACGGCCTCTAAATCGCGGATCTCCGCAACCACTTCCACCCACCTTTAGAAAGAAGGAATCTGATGCGTAACTTCCGCACCGCAGCTGCCGCTTCCGCGACCGCATTCGCACTGATCGTTTCCGGCACCACCGCCGCAGTCGCTGAGACCACCCCGGAGGCAGACGCTTCCGACCGCACCGTCCTGCACACCGGCGACCAGACCGACTCGATCTTCAAGGGCTTCGAGCAGGAGACCGACAAGGCATCCAGCGAGATCATCTCGGACGCTTTCGAGGGCTCCTCTGAGGGCGTTGGCTCCTCCCGCGCTCTGCCCAACACCGACACCGAACAGCGCTTCGACGGTCGCGACGCCTTTGGCAAGGAGACCAACTCCGAGAATATGCCGCAGTGGGCACGCATTTGGGTTGACGGCACCGTCATCGCAGCTATCGGCGCTGTGCTCGGCCTCGTCATCGCTGGCGTGAACTTCGCGAAGTTCAACGGCCTGCTCCCGGCATAAGCGCTTCCGTAGCCTAGAGCTATAAAACCAAACCAAATGCTCCTGTCCAGTATGGACAGGAGCATTTGCCATTTCGGATTGCTTCCGCGGAGCGCGCCCCGCGCTACTTTGCCTCGCCGAGCATGTGTTGGCCTGCCGCCGCGTCGACGTCGGGAATCGTCAAGATCTCGTTGCCGTCCTCGGTGATCACAATGGTGTGCTCGAACTGGGCGGTGTATTCGCCGTCCACATTCTGCACCGTCCAATCGTCGTCCCAGACGGTGTGCTCCAAGCTGCCGAGGTTGATCATCGGCTCGATGGTCAACGTCATACCCGGCTCCAGCACATCTCGGTAAGCATCGGAGTCGTAGTGCAGCACCACGAGCCCGTTGTGGAAGGTAGTGCCAACCCCGTGGCCGGTGTAGTCGGTGACCACGTTGTACCCGAAGCGCTTGGCGTAGGACTCGATCACGCGGCCGATCACGTTGATCTCGCGGCCGGGTTTGGCCGCCTTAATGCCACGCATCATCGCCTCGTAGGTCCGATCCACCAGCAGGCGGTGTTCCTCTGCAACTTGACCTGCGAAAAACGTCGCGTTCGTATCGCCGTGCACACCGTTCTTGAACGCGGTGACATCAATGTTGGCGATGTCTCCCTCGCGGATCTCGGTAGTGTCCGGGATACCGTGGCACACAATCTCGTTCAAGGAGATACAGCTTGATTTGGGGTAACCCCGGTATCCCAGCGTCGAAGGGTATGCGCCGTGATCCAGCAAGTATTCGTGGATGATGCCGTCGACGTGATCCGTCGTCACGCCCGGCTTGATCTCCGCACCACCGATGGCCAACGCGTTCGCAGCGATCTTGCTTGCTTCCCGCATCGCTTCGATGGTTTCGGGGGTTTGAACAAACGGCTCCCCGACGTTCTCCTGCACCGTGCTCTTCCACGCGTACTCGGGCCGTGCAATCGACTTGGGCACGCTGCGGATCGGTGTTGGTTTGCCGGGGGTCAACAATCCTCGTTGGTTCATGGAACCAATGCTAGTCCCCGGATTTCTTCTCACTTAGCGGGAGGGGCTGGCTACGGGTTTCGCACCGCGTCGAGGTTCCGCAGCATCGCGTCGGTGAGTTGCACCGCGATCTCCGAGCCGCCGCCGCGCACCACCAGGGTGGCAAACGCGATGTCATCATCGGCGCGGTACCCAGTGAACCACGCGTGCGACCCGCCGGTGAATTCCGCCTCACCGGTCTTGCCGCGAATGTCGCCACCGGCGCCCATCCCGGCTGCGGTGCCGCCTGGCGCAGTCACCGATGCCATCAAGCGGCGCAATTGCTCGACCGCTTCCCCGCTAAGCTGCTCCACCTGCTCCCCAACCTCGGTTGTCTCACCGGAAATGAGGTACGGCATCGGCATTTGCCCATGCGCAGCGGTCGCGGACACCAGCGCCATGCCGAACGGACTCACCAGGTCGTAGCCCTGTCCGTACCCCGCTTCTGTGCGCTCAAGTGGGGTCTCGCCTTCCGGGATGGAGCCAGTAATGGTCTCAAGACCGGGGATGGTGAAATCAAGTCCGAGACCGAACTGCTTGCCCACCTCCTGCAGCTCGCCAGGCGCAAGCCTCGTCGACATGTCGGCGAAGGTGGTGTTGCAGGAACGCGCGAACGCAGTCTCCAGCGGCACACTGCCAAGTCCGAATCCCGCATAGTTGGTCACCACTCGGCCGTAGAGGTCCATCGTGCTCGGGCACGGCACAATACTGTCGGGGGTGAGATCTTGGCGCTCTAAGCCAGCGGCCGAAGTGATGATCTTGAACGTCGAACCGGGCGGGTACTGGCCCATGGTCGCCAGGTTGCCGTTGCGATCCGCCTCCGCAGTTTGTGCAATCGCAAGCACCCCACCGGTGGAAGGTCGAATGGCCACGATCATTGCCTGTTGTCCGCCGACCGCCGTCAGCGCTTCCTCCGCAGCCCGCTGCACTTGGTGGTCGAGGCTGATCTCAATCGCAGGTGAGGGTTCGGGGTCGGATCGCTTCACCTGCTCGTATTCAGCACCATTTTCATTAACGACGGATACGCTCCACCCGGGTTCGCCTTCCAGGTCATCCCCAACGAGCTGGCCCACACGCGCCATAATGTCAGGGGCAAAGCTGGGGTCGGCGTTCACCATCGCGGCTTCCTCGTTAAGGCGCACGCCTGGCGCCTCCCCCAACGCGGCCTCGAATCCACCCTTGGCGGACGCGGGAATGACTGCCACGGAGTAGGTGTCGCTCGCACTCTCCAGCGCGGGAGTCAGGTCTCCTGCGTCTCGCAAAGGCACGGCCGCATCGCCCTCGTGCGCGGCGGCGAGTGCGGAAGCGATGCGGTTGGCAGTGTCCGGAGCGGAGCGCATTGCCGACGGCTCCACCAGCACGCGGTAGGCCAGTCCCGGACGCAGCAGCTCGACACCATCGGAAGAGACCACGCTCGCCTGACGGGCCTGAATCGCCCGCAGTTCGAGATGCTGATGCGCGCCGAGCTTCGGGTGCATCACCGACGGTTGCCAGCGGGCAGTCCACTTGTCGCCTTCCTGGGTGAGCGTCATGGTGGCGTCGTAGGCGAACTCGCGTTCGCGAGGCAGCTGCCACGTCAGCGCGTAGGTGGCGGTGGCTAGCGTGTCGTTCTGGGTGAGGTCGGTGAGCTCAGCGCTCAGCCCCTCGGCTTGGAGGCCACTCCAGGTTGTCTCGATGGAGGATTGCGCCGCCGAGGGGTCGTCGACAAGCGATGGGAGCTCTCCGAACTCGCGCGATGCGATTGCTTGGAGGACTGCCTCAGCGACCGGCTCGGCGGAATTGGGGCGCGGAGTGCAGCCGACCAACCCTGCCGCAAGGAGAATTGTGCTTGCGAGCAGGGTGAAAAGACGGCGCATAGGAAAAAGGTAACAGCACCGGCGGGTGAACCGGCGCTGCCTGCGAGGTGTCCATTTGCGTCTAGCGCGTAACCTTGACCTCGGCCTTCGCTCCGGAGATCTGTTCGAGGCCCTCCTCCTCGGCGATGCGGTTCGCGTGGGCGATCAGTGTTTCGACGATCTGGTCCTCCGGCACCGTCTCAACGACCTCGCCCTTGACAAAGATCTGACCCTTGCCGTTGCCGGACGCGACTCCGAGGTCCGCATCGCGAGCTTCGCCGGGGCCGTTGACGACGCAACCCATCACGGCAACGCGCAGCGGGAACTCCATGCCATCAAGGCCTGCGGTGACCTCCTCTGCGAGCTTGTACACGTCTACCTGGGCGCGTCCGCACGACGGGCAGGAGACGATCTCGAGCTTGCGGGGGCGCAGGTTCAACGACTGCAGAATCTGGTCGCCCACCTTGATCTCCTCAACCGGGTCGGCCGAGAGGGAGACGCGGATGGTGTCGCCGATGCCTTCCGCGAGCAGGGCACCGAAAGCTACCGAGGACTTGATCGTGCCCATGAACTTCGGGCCAGCTTCCGTGACTCCGAGGTGCAGCGGGTAGTCGGTGACCTCGGCGAGTTGGCGGTACGCCTCGACCATGAGCACCGGATCGGAGTGCTTCACCGAAATCGCGATGTCGCCATAGCCGTGCTCCTCGAACAGCCCGGCCTCATAAACCGCGGATTCGACCAAGGCTTCCGGCGTGGCCTTGCCGTACTTCTCCAGGAGGCGCTTATCCAGCGAGCCGCCGTTGACGCCGATACGGATCGGGATGCCCGCGTCGCCTGCCGCCTTCGCGACTTCCTTAACGCGGCCGTCGAACTCCTTGATGTTGCCCGGGTTCACGCGGACCGCGGCGCAGCCGGCGTCGATCGCAGCGAAGATGTACTTCGGTTGGAAGTGAATGTCCGCGATCACCGGGATCGGGCTCTTCGCCGCGATCGCTGGGAGGGCCTCAGCGTCGACCGTCTTCGGACATGCGACGCGCACGATGTCGCAGCCCGCGGTCGCCAGCTGGGCAATCTGCTGCAGCGTGGCGTTGATGTCGTGCGTCTTCGTGGTGGTCATGGACTGCACAGTGATCGGGTGTTCCGAGCCAACCCCCACATCCCCGACCATGAGCTGGCGGGTTTTGCGCCGGGGTGCCAGCGTAGGCGGCGGGCCTTCAGGAATGCCTAATCCGATGGGGAGAGTCATGGGGCCTACCTTAGCACCGGAGTCGTGCCTTACCCGAAGAGCCGGACCGGGTTGATCACGTCCGCGACCATCACAAACACGCCGATGCCGAGCAGCAGAATTGCCATGGTGTAGGTCAGCGGCATGAGCTTTCGGTAGTCCGCAGGCGGCCCCGGGGGCAGGCCGCGCAGGCGGCGGAAGAAATCGCGGATCTTCTCGTACAAAATCACCGCAATGTGCCCGCCGTCGAGCGGTGGCAGCGGCACCAGGTTGAACAGCGCAAGGAAGAAGTTCATGCTGGCCAGCATCATGAAGAACACCGGCCAAGCCTGCCGCTCCACTATCTCGCCACCGGCACGAGATGCGCCGATTACACTCACCGGGCCCTCAACGTCGCGCTCCGCGCCAAAGATTGATGCCACCACACCCGGAATCTTCGATGGAAATGAGATAATGCCCTGCACTGTTGCCCCCAGCATCTCGCCGGTGAACGTCGCAGTCGCGGGCACCGCCTCGACCGGGCCGAACTGCTTGACCGCATCCTCGATCGGTGCCGCCGCCACGCCGATCGCGCCCGCCTGAATCACCTCGCCGGTCTGCAGGTTGATCCGAGTCACCGGGTCGACTTCCACGTTGGCGGTTCCCGCTACGCCGCCGCGCTCGTATGCAACCTCGACCGTTTCCCCGGGATGGGCGAAGACGTAATCGCGCACCTCGTAGAACTGCTCGACTTTTTGGCCGTCAACGGAAAGAATCACGTCTCCCGCGCGGAGTCCTGCGCGTTCCGCAGGCCCAGGTCCGGAGCACTCGGCGAGCGTCTCCCGGTCGATCTGGTCCGAGGTGCAGGTCAGCTCCCCCACCCGCGGCGAGTAGTCGGCGTCAGGGTTCGGGATGCCCGAGAGCACCGCGACGAGGTAGATCGTGACCACGCCGATGAGCAGGTTCATCACAATGCCGCCGATCATCACGGCAATGCGCTGCCACGCGGGTTTGTGCATCATCGCGTGCGGCGCCTCTTCCGGCGTCACCGGATCCATCGCCGTCATGCCGGCGATCTCGCAGTAGCCGCCAAACGGAAGCGCCGCGATGCCGTATTCGGTGTGGCCCTTAGTGGTAGACCACACCTTCGGGCCGAACCCGATGAAGTAGCGCCGCACCCGCATGCCGAACGCACGCGCGGTGAACATGTGCCCCGCCTCGTGCAGCGCGACCGATGCCGCGATGCCAAGGGCGAACAGAATGATGCCGAGCGCTCCCACGGTTAGCGCCCAGCCTCGATGCGCTCAATCACCTCGGCCGCAGCCTCGCGCGCTCTGCCGTCCACAGCCAGGATCTCCTCGACACTGCCGGGCACGCGGGCGTACTCCCCCGCCGCCCCGAGGACCTCTGCAATCACATCTACAATCTCCGGGAACCTGATCCGCTCAGCGAAGAACGCGTCGACGGCGACCTCGTTCGCCGCATTGTAAATCGCCGGATACGGATCGCCGTGCTTAACCGCGCTACGCGCAAGCTCCACGGCCGGAAATGCCTCGTTGTCCACCGGTTCGAACGTCCACGAGAACGCCTGCGAGAAATCCAGCGCAGGCTGCGCGCCGCTTACCCGTCCGGGCCAAGCAAGCGCGTGCGCGATCGGCATCTTCATCGACGGCGGCGAGGCCTGCGCAATCGACGCCCCATCCACAAACGTCACCATCGAGTGGATGACGGACTGCGGGTGCACGGTGACGTCGATAATGTCCGGGTCGATGTCGAAGAGCAGCGCGGCCTCGATGAGCTCCAACCCCTTATTCACCATCGTCGCGGAGTTGATTGTGTTCATCGTCCCCATCGACCAGGTCGGATGCGTCACCGCCTGCGCCGGAGTCACCTCCATCATCTCCTCGCGGCTCCAGCCCCGAAACGGCCCGCCGGAAGCGGTCAGCACAAACCTCGCCACTTCCTCAGCTCGCCCAGCTCGCAGGCACTGGGCCATCGCGGAATGCTCAGAGTCCACCGGCACCAGCTGGTCAGGCTGGGCTTGCTTGACGACGAAGCGTCCACCCGCCACCAGTGATTCCTTATTCGCCAGCGCGAGGACGGAACCCGCGTCCAGGGTCGCGATGGTCGAGCTCAAGCCAGCAGCACCCACCAGCGCATTGAGCACCACGTCGGCGGGACAAGCGTCGATAAGCTTCCGTGCAGCGTCCTCGCCAGAGAGCACTTCGCCACCAAGTTCCGCACCAACGTGCTCGGCCGCATCTGCGCGCGACACTGCCACCTGATCCGGACGCAGATTGAACTCCCGGGCTTGGGCGATGATCGCGTCCGGATCGCTGCCGGCCGCAGCGATCCCGGCGACCACGAATGCCTCGCGATTAGCACCGATGACCTCAAGCGCCTGCGTGCCGATGGAGCCCGTGGAACCCAAAATGAGAACTGTTTTCACGCCGTTCATTGTGGCACGCTTTCGCGGCGGTAAAACTTTCGGTGGTTTAGGGGGTATTCGTTGCCATACGTCGCCGTGGGTGTGAGACAATGGCGCCAATACTGTTCAGATAAAGGAGAGATGGCAGTGGCCCACCACGACAACACCCGTCAGCCGCAGGTCTACAACGGCGTTTCTGAAGCAGATGTGCCTTCCGCGCGCTTCGGTTGGAGCGAAATGGGTCGTGGCGCGGTGCAGATCGCAGGCTGGATCTCCGTGCTTATCTTGGTTGCCTACAACTTCGGCAACCACCAGGGCCACGTTGAAACCGTCTGGCTTGTCACCTTGGCTGTGCTGATGGCGCTCGGCCTGCTCATCCACGCAACCCAGCCGAAGCTGAACCAGGTCCGCACCGTTACCGCTCACAACAAGCCGGTTGGCCACCAGGAGCCGGATTGGGCATACGACCAGAAGACCCTCTCTGGCGTCTACGAGAATCTTGATGAGCGCCAGCTGCGCGCCCTGAACATCGATCCGTCCCGCGTCGCTCACCTGCGCGGTGGCTCTGCGCAGCATGTTACGACCGGGCAGCACCGCACCGCTGAACACCGCACGATCACGAGCGCACCAGCTCACGAGGTGGAGCAGGTTGAGGTCGTTCGCGTCGAGCCACGCGAGCGCGCCACCCGCCGCTAGGCACTAAGCTCCCAGAACGCTTAAGGCCCGGATCCCCGTTTGATGGGGACCGGGCCTTCGTCGTAAAGCAAATGGCTCTTATCCTGCCTTCTCGTCTGCCGCGAGCTGGCCGCAGGCCGCTGCGATCTCTTGGCCCTTCGTGTCGCGGACCGTGCAGGTCACGCCCTGAGCGATGACGCGGCGGACGAACTCGTCCTGGCGGGCCTTGGGCGAGGCATCCCACTTTGAACCCGGCGTGGGATTGAGCGGGATGAGGTTGACGTGCACCTTCGAACCGAGCGCCTGGTGAAGCTTCTTGCCCAGCATGTCGGCGCGGAAGTCATGGTCGTTGATGTCGCGGATGAGCGCGTACTCGATGGACACGCGGCGGCCGGTCTGGTCGGCGTAGTAACGAGCGGCATCAAGCACATCGGCGACCGAGTGGCGGTTGTTCATGGGCACGAGCTCGTCGCGCAGCTCGTCATCCGGGGTGTGCAGGCTCACCGCCAGCGTGCAGGACAGGTCCTCGTCGGCGAGCTTGCGAATCTGCGGAGCGAGCCCAACCGTGGAAACAGTGACGTTGCGCTGCGAGATGCCGAACCCGTCCGGCGACGGCTGGGTGATTTGGCGCACCGCGGAGACAACGCGGTTGTAGTTGGCCAGCGGCTCCCCCATGCCCATGAACACGATGTTGGACAGGCGCGAGCCTTCCGCCTGCATCATGGCGGCAGCTTCGCGGACCTGGTCTACGATTTCGGCGGTGGACAGGTTGCGGTCGAGACCGCCTTGGCCGGTGGCGCAGAACGGGCACGCCATGCCGCAACCGGCCTGCGAAGAGATGCACAGGGTTGCGCGGTCCGGGTAGCGCATGAGCACCGATTCCAGCAGGATGCCGTCGTGAAGGCGCCAGAGCGTCTTGGTGGTGTCACCCTCGTCGGTTTCCACAGTGCGCACCGGGGTGAGCAGGGTGGGAAACAGGGCATCTTTGACCAGTTGGCGCTGCGCCTCCGGCAGGTCAGTCATTGTCAGCGGATCGGCCTCGAACTTGCCGTAGTAGTGGCGCGCGATCTGGTCGGCGCGGAACTTCGGCAGGCCGAGCTCGTTGAGTGCGTCGATGCGCTCGTCTTTAGTCAAGTCCGCGAAGTGCTTCGGTGGCATGCCGCGCTTCGGCGCAAGCAGCTGGATGGTGGGGATGGTGCCCTTGTTCTCGCTCATGATGTGCCCCATTGTGGCACGTCACGCGCCCGCCCGGCCAATCCAGGCGCGCGCGGTGGACCCCTTAGAACGGGTTCATGATTACCGCGGCATTGAGCAGCGCGTAGGTGGCGGCCGCAGCGGGCAACATGCCGTCGAGACGATCCATGAGTCCACCGTGGCCCGGCAGAAGGTTCGACATGTCCTTAATGCCCAGCTCGCGCTTGAATTGGCTTTCCACCAGGTCGCCCATGGTCGCGCAGACAACCAGCGCGACACCCATGATGATGCCCATCCACCAGGGGCCCTGGATGAGGAAGTGCACCACCAGCGTGCCGGTGATGATGCCGAACACGATGGAGCCGGCGAATCCTTCCCAACTCTTGTTTGGGCTCACCGCCGGCGCCATTGGGTGGGACCCGAACATCACGCCGGCGACATACCCGCCAACATCGCTCGCTACCACGCAGAGCATGAACGCGAGGATGAAGTTGGAGCCGGGGATGCCGCCCTCGTCGATAAGCGAGATCATCGCCGCGAACGAGCCGAACAGCGGGATCCAGGTGAGTACGAAGATGCCCACCGCCGTGTCGCGCAGGTAGTTCTCCGGTTTCGCTTCTCGGCCATTGTGGAACAGGCGCCAGAACATCAAGAACAGCACGGTGATGGCGTAGGCGCCCACCAGGCCACCCGAGGCGTAGATGGAGGACGCCCAGAGCATAATCTGGCCCAAAATGATCAGCAGCGTGCGGGGTTGCTGGTAGCCAGCCTCGCGCAGGCGGGTCAGCACCTCCCACATCGCCAGTGCCACCGCCACGGCGACCAGTGGGTACCAGGCTGTCGGACCGACGTACACGGCACCGATGACCAAGGCACCGAGCACCACACCGGTGATGATTGCCGCCGGCAGGTCGCGCCCCGCTTTGTTCTTGGGTTTGGGGGCTTTGAGCCGGGGCGCCGACGGCCACCGGCTAGGGTTCGCGCGATCAGCGCTTGCCCTGGCACTGGCGGCGGTTCGGTCGGTGCGCGGTTCGGTCACTGGCAAAGCTTTCGTGAGGTGAGGAGACGAGTCTTGCGAAACGAGGGAAGGGAAGGCTGGAGGTTAGACCTCCATCAGCTCGGCTTCCTTCTTCGCCACCAGATCATCAATCTGAGCCACGTAGGTCTGTGTGGTCTTGTCCAGCGCCTTCTCCGCAGTCTGCACCTCGTCCTCGCCCGCGTCGCCGTCCTTTTGGATCTTTTTCAGCGCTTCCATGCCGTGGCGGCGGACGTTGCGGATCGCAACCTTACCCTCTTCACCTTTCGACTTGGCCTGCTTCACCAGATCCTTACGGCGCTCCTCAGTGAGCTGCGGAATGGTCACGCGGATTACCTGGCCGTCATCGGTCGGGTTCACGCCGAGGTCGGAATTGCGGATGGCGTTCTCGATTTCACCCATGGTGGACGGGTCGTACGGCTTCACGATTAGCATTCGCGGTTCCGGCACGGAAATCGTTGCCATCTGGTTGATCGGCGTAGGTGCGCCATAGAAATCCGCCATGACGCCGTTGAACATCGCCGGGTTCGCGCGACCAGTGCGAATGGTCACCAACTCATCGCGGGTGTGGTCAACGGAGGAGGTCATGCGCTCTTCGGCGTCAAGCAAAACGTCATCAATCATGGGGATTCCTACCTTCTTCTACAAAATGTTCCCCTTCAATCTACCAGCGGGCCCGACCCCTAGACTGTTGCCATGCACCACCCCGCGTTCAGCTTTGTCGCTCGTGAGCCACTGCGCACAAGCAACAGCGGGAGGCTCGCTGGCTGGGAGATACCCGTCAAAGACTCCACCGACGTCGCTGGCATGCCCACCACTGATGGCAATCCACAGCGCTCGCGCCTCGCAGTCGAAAGCGATCCCATTGTGCACATGCTTCTCGACGCCGGGGCCGCGATCCCCGCCAAGACGCTCACCTCCGAACTCGGCGCGACCTGCTACGCAGAGCGCGACGGAGTGCCGGTATTGGAGTCGCCCGCATATCCCGGTTGCACACCCGGAGGATCTTCGACCGGCGCTGGCGTGGCGGTGGGGCTAGGCCTAGCCCGCGCAGCGCACGGCACCGATGCTGGCGGCTCGATCCGCGTCCCGGCAGCTGCCTGCGAGGTCGTTGGCTTCAAAGGTCGCGGTCGCAGTATTGCTGCGCACGGATTCCTCACGCGCACTGTCGCCGACCAGTTCACGATTCTTGGATGGCCGCGCCCACCTCATCGGCGCTTGCGTATCGGCGTGCTCACCGAAGCATTGTTCGTTGACGCTGCGGTGGATGGGTGTCGCGGGGGAACCGTCGATAAGCTTGCGAGCTCCCTTCAGCACGATGTGGTGGAGCTCCATCCCTACCCCGAAGCCCGCGAGACATTCGGGCATTTTTCGACGCGGATTAAGCGGGCCTTTGCGAAGATTGATCCGCTGGACAACGCGTATCTCGCGTGGCTGAAGGCGCAGGGTCAGAGAATTACTGCCGACGAGTTGGATGCAGCGCAGGCGCATTGCGAAGCACTGCCGGGCTTACTGGCACGCCACTGGGGCGTAGATGTGCTGCTCTCCCCCACGCTGGCGTTCGACCCGCCGAAGCTGGGGTATTTTTCCTCGCTCAGCCCAGATGAGAGCTTTTACCAGCAAACGGTGTGGTCACCGTGGTGCTCGCTGTTCAACGTCACCGGCACACCAGCGGTCGCGCTCGGGCCGGTGCACCTCGGCGCGCTCACAATCAACGGTGCAGAGCTGCTTGCGCTCGCCGCGGAGGTTGAGGCAATCCTGCCTGGAGCTGAGCGCTAAGCGACGAGCGTGCCCACCTGCTCGCCAGACACGGCGCGGGCAATGTTGCCTTCCTTGAGCAGGTTGAACACCAAAATCGGCATGTTATTGTCCATGCAGAGGGAGAACGCGGTGGCGTCTGCGACCTTCAGGCCCTTCTCGATGACCTCGCGCGGGGTAATCTCATCGAACATCTTGGCATCCGGATTGGTGCGCGGGTCGGAGTCGTAGACGCCGTCGACGCCCTTCGCCATGAGCAGGACCTCGCAGCCGATCTCCAGTGCGCGCTGCGCGGCGGTGGTGTCCGTGGAGAAGTACGGCATGCCCATTCCGGCGCCGAAGATCACAACGCGGCCCTTCTCCAAGTGGCGGGCTGCACGCAGCGGCAGGTACGGCTCAGCGATCTGGGCCATGTTGATCGCGGTTTGCACACGGCAATCCACGCCTTCTTGCTGCAAGAAGTCCTGGAGCGCCAGGCAGTTCATCACGGTGCCGAGCATGCCCATGTAGTCAGAACGGGCGCGGTCCATGCCGCGCTGTTGCAACTGCGCGCCGCGGAAGAAGTTGCCGCCGCCAATCACCACAGCGATCTCTGCACCGGTCTTGGCTACCGCAGCGATCTGTGCAGCGACGCTCTCCACGACATCCGGGTCGATGCCGACCTTTCCACCGCCGAACATCTCACCACCCAGCTTCAACATGACTCTTTTGAATCCTTTGCGTTGGGTGTTCGGCTCAGTCACCGCGAGACACTCCTTTATCGATGTTGCTTTGTGGTTGGCAAGTCCGGTTCGATCTTAGCCGTTTTGGACATGACAAGGCCCCTCGCCATCTTCGGGGCAAGGGGCCTTCATCCGGCTAGGCAGTGCTTATGCCTGGCCGACCTCGTAGCGGACGAAGTCGGTGATCTGGATGCCAGCCTCGTCAGCGAACTGCTTCACGGTCTTCTTGGAGTCAGCCAGGGACGGCTGGTCGAGCAGCACGACATCCTTGAAGAAGCCACCCATGCGGCCCTCAACGATCTTGGCGATGGCAGCTTCCGGCTTGCCCTCGTTGCGGGTGATCTCTTCCTGGACTGCGCGCTCCTTTTCGACGACGTCAGCCGGGACGTTCTCCTGGGTGAGGTAACGAGCCTTCATCGCAGCAATCTGCAGCGCGACCTGGTGTGCAGCCTCAGCGTTGTCGCCGGTGTAGGCAACCAGCACGCCCACTGCCGGCGGCAGATCGGCAGCCTTCTGGTGCAGGTACGCCTCAATGTTGTCGCCCTCGATGGTGGCGGCGCGGCGCAGTTCCAGCTTCTCACCGATCTTGGCGGAGAGGCGCTCGAGCACGTCGTGCGCGGTCTCGCCGTTCACGTCAGCGTTTGCCAGCTCCTCCTGGGAGTTGGCCTTCGCTGCAGAGGCTGCCTTCGCGATCTCGGCGGCGATGTCCTTGAACTCCTGGTTCTTAGCCACGAAGTCGGTCTCGGAGTTGATCTCCACGATGGTGTTCTCGTGAACTGCAACCAGGCCCTCGAGCGCGTTGCGCTCAGCACGCTTGCCCACGTCCTTGGCGCCCTTGATGCGCAGTTGCTCGACGGCCTTGTCGAAGTCGCCGCCGGTTTCCTCGAGTGCCTTCTTGCAGTCGAGCATGCCGGAGCCAGTGGTCTCACGGAGCTTCTTGACATCTGCTGCGGTGTAGTTCGCCATCGGGGCGATTCCTCCTCAAAATGGATGGTGTTTAACGTAAGAAAGAGTAGTCGAAGTCAACTTGCCCGGCAGCGGTGGGTCCAGGCTAAGGGCGCCTCTCACCAAGTATGTTATGTCCATAGAGTTCTTGGACGTGGAGTCCGAGGACTTTTTGGACGTGGAGTCGGTGGGGTTTTTGGACGCGCTTAGCTGATCATCGTTGTGGTCTGCGTTTTGGCCGTGGCTTGGACAGGTTCGGTTGAAGCTGTGGTGGTTGGCGGTGTTTCATTCCTTCGACCAGGTTGATGTTGATTTGCCCGCCGGGTGGCCTGTGGCTCAGCGTGATCGGTAGCGGCACGCTGAAAAGAAATTCACCGTCGTGGGCTGTGAAGAACTCGGCGACGTTGTCGGCTGTGACCGTGGTGTAGAGCAGACGATTTTTGAATCTCAGGCCGATGTAGAGGCCGTGGGCGAGCACGCGGACAACTCCGTCTTTGCTTACTCGGAGTTCGTCTGGGATGCCCCAGCTGTTTGTTGATCGTGTCGTCGGCATCGTTAATGTGGGGGTATCGGTGGGAGGTAAGCCTTGCTGAGCTGCCACGTCATCGGTGCTGGCCTCGGGTGAAGTTGCCGCTTCCTCGGGGCCGTTTATCACTGTGAATGCTGCTTGAGAGTTGTGTGCCTGGTTGAAAGCGACCACACGGGCCCAAACATTTTCAGGATCAAGCGGATGCGTGGGTGGTGCTGCCTTGGGGAAGGTGTCGAAAGCTTGGCGTGGGGTGATATGCATTTTGCCCACCAGCAGTGATTGGTGGCGTCGTCGCTCGTTGTACACCTGACGATATTCAGCGAGATACTTGTTGACCTCGGTGAGGCTTGCTGGGTGGCGTGCGTCCAGGAATTGGGTCAGCGTGCGGTGGGAGCGCTCGTCTTTTCCTTGGGTTGTGGGAGCAAACCCAGCAATAGCAAGAACACCTTCGCTGGCGAGCCACACTTCAGTAGCTGAGAGATGTCCACGGTGATAAGTGGCGAACGCCTCGCCGTTATCGGAGAGGATCTCTTGGGGTTTGCCGTAGACAGCAAATGCCTCGGCTAATGCAGCGCGCGCATCAGTACCGTTTTCCGGCAAAGCGAATGCTTTGGTACCTACATCGAATCTGCTGGCGTCGTCGATGATCTGGTAAATCGTCACGTGCGTGTGCGCATGGTCGAACAGACGGTAGACCAGCCCGTCGATCTGCCACAGCTCACCAACGAAATCGCGGGCGAATCGTTTATACGAGCTGCGTGGGCGTTTACGGGCATTGGCATCGACAAAACCCAGCTCGTGAAGCCACGACGCGATGGTAGAACGCGACGGGGTGCGATCAGCACCGACGGAATCGAACAAGTAGTAATAGATCGACCACGGGCCGTAATCCAACCCCTGTTCCATCAAATGATGTCTAGCGTTAACAACCGCGATTTTGTCGGCGCCATCAAACTTTCTCGCCGGGTTCTTCGGGGCGGTCGAATCCGGCAAAATGCCAGATCGGCCCCTTTGAGATACCCGGTCTTTGATGTTGGCGTACGTCTGACGCGAGATGCCCAATTCTTTGCAAAACTGTGTGATCGTTTTGCCGTCGCGGACCGGATCGAAATCAGCGACCTTTCTACGCTTGTGCAATGAAATAGCCATCGGACTATTCCACCGCCGCACGCGTCCAAAAAGCCTCTAGACATCATGCCCAAAAACCTCCTGGACTCCATGTCCAAGAAGTCCCCAGACATCACAGCCTCTCACCAAGTACTGCCGCTACCGGGAAGCGGTTGCAATCAAGCTGCATGCATGAAGCCCCGTCCGCGCTGCTTTTGAGAACAGCGTGAGCGGGGCTTGGTAAAACGCAGTCGGCGTTACGCGAGTGTCGGCTTACGCCTGGGTCGCGGACTCGGTGCCAGAGATCTGGATGCCTTCGTCAACCTTGCCAGTCTCGTTGGCCGGAGCGGCTGCTGCCTGCTCTGTGGCACGGACGGCAGCCGGCTGCTCAACCTCTTCAACAACCTGCGGTGCGGTTGCTTCTGCAGCGGCAGCGGCAGCACCGGCATCAGCTGCGGAAACCTCGTCGGAAGCTGCTGCCTCTGCTGCGGCCAGGGATGCCTCGGCCTGGATCTTGGCGTCGGTATCGCCTGCAGCCTCGCGAGCCTTCGCCAGCTGGCGCTCCTCGCGCTGCTGCTTGCCCTCGTTGACAGCCTCGCCCACAATGTGGGTGAGCAGCTTCACGGAGCGAATTGCGTCATCGTTGCCCGGGATCGGGTAATCGACAACATCCGGGTCACAGTTGGTGTCCAGCACAGCAACAACCGGGATGCGCAGCTTTTGCGCCTCGGAGACAGCGATGTGCTCCTTGTTGGTGTCCACGATCCACAGCGCGGACGGCGCCTTGGTCATGTCGGAGATGCCGCCCAGCACGCGCTCGAGCTTGATGCGCTCGCGGTTGAGCATGAGCACTTCCTTCTTACCGCGGCCTGCGTAGCCTTCCTCGGCTGCATCCATGGCCTGCAGTTCCTTCATGCGGGCGATGCGCTTGGACACGGTCTGGAAGTTGGTGAGCATGCCACCGAGCCAACGGTGGGTCACGTACGGCATGCCGACGCGCTCAGCTTCTTCCTGGATCGGCTCCTGGGCCTGCTTCTTAGTACCGACGAACAGGATGGTGCCGCCGTGTGCGACAGTCTCCTTGACAAACTCGTACGCCTCGTCGATGTAGGTCAGCGTCTGCTGCAGGTCGATGATGTAGATGCCGTTGCGGTCGGTGAAGATGAAGCGACGCATCTTCGGGTTCCAGCGACGCGTCTGGTGGCCAAAGTGGACACCCGCGTCGAGGAGTTCGCGCATGGTTACAACTGCCATGGGAATGATCTCCTTCGGAGAAAAATCGTTCGGTTTTTCTGGTCTTGCTGCGCGGGTTTTTATCCCGCGCCCTAGCACCGGGCCACCTCGGCACCCGTATCGCAGGGACCGTTGCTGAGCTGGCATTATCGGCGCGCGTAGTCAGTCTTTCCAGACTGCGGGCATTACTCTACCCACCACCTGAGAGAAAACCTAATTGAACTGCGAGATTGTGGATAACTCGCCCGCCGTTTCGCAGTTATCCACAGGAGGGCAGTCGTCGCGCTTGGCAGGGCCCAAAGTTTGCGGTTTGCTCGCTTCATGGGCATTCGCTTGACGACGGTCTTCTGCACCGCCATCATCCTCTTCTTCACCCCCGCAACCGCACTCGCTTGGGTTGACCCAACCACCGGGATGCCTCACCCGACCCACGTCACCCGCCGTGCTGAAATCCCGGAGAAGAATTGGCTTCCCGGCCACCGCGGCGTAGACCTGGCCGCACGCCCCGGCGCGGCTGTAGTGGCAGCGGGCAGTGGAGCCGTGGCGTTTGTCGGTGTCGTGGCTGGGACCCCGGTGGTTTCGATCGATCACCCGCCTTCGGACGCCCACCCCGAAGGCCTTCGCACCACTTACCAACCCGTGCACAGTTCACTAACGGTCGGCGACTCCGTTGAAGAGGGTCAAGTGATCGGCACCCTCGCGCGCCCCGTCCCTGCCCACTCAGGTGAACACGACGGCCTGCACTGGGGAGTCCGCACCGGTCCCGACGCTTACATCGACCCGTTGACGCTGCTCGACGCCCCTCGTATCCGCCTCAAACCAGCCACGCAGGGCGACCGACCTACGCGCGCGGATGCGCTTGGTCGTACACCTTCTTGAGGCGCTGCGCCGACACGTGCGTGTAGATCTGCGTGGTCTGCAGACTCGAATGCCCGAGCAGTTCCTGCACCACGCGAAGATCAGCCCCGCCCTCGAGCAGGTGCGTCGCAGCGGAATGGCGCATGGAGTGCGGCGTCACGTCGGCCGCACCCGCGCGCTGCGCAGCACGCTCCACTACCCTGCGCACCTGACGAGGGTCGATCCGCTTACCCCGACTGCCCACAAAGAGCGCGACTTCACCCTCTTCGGCGAGCTCCGGGCGCCCGCCATCGAGCCACGCTTTGACCGCGCGCTCCGCCGGTGCACCGAACGGCACCACGCGTTGCTTGTTGCCTTTGCCGGTAACCTTCGCGAGATTGCGCCCGAAGTCAACGTCGCCAACCTCAAGCCCGGTGAGTTCGCCCACGCGCATGCCCGTGGCGTACAGCAGCTCGAGCATGGCGCGGTCGCGCAGCGACTCCGGCCCTGACGCACGCTCTTCTTCCGTAGCCTCCCCGGACACCATCGTTTCTGCCGTCTCGGGGCGAACCACAGTTGGCAGCGGTCGGTTGATTTTCGGCGTCACCAGGCGCGCGGCAACATCAGCCTCGATGTAGCCCTGGTGATACGCCCACGTAGAGAACGCCCGCACCGACGCAGTGCGACGCGCCAGCGTCGAACGAGCCTTGCCTTGCGCAACTGCATCCGCAAGCCACAAGCGCAGGTTCTCCAGCGTGAAGTCAGCAAACTTATCGATGACTCCCGTAAGCAGCGCGAGGTCGGATTGATAGGCGCGCACAGTGTTTTCGGAACGACCAAGCACCAGGCGGGCATGTTCGGCAAAGTCCTCCACCGCCGCCTGGATTTGGCTGCTTCCTTCACTCACGCCACAGGAGTTTACTCCAGCGACTCGTCGCCAAGCGGCACCCTGCGCCAGAGCCGCTTGTCTCGCGCAACCAGCTTGCGCTGCTCCAGTTCAAGCAGCAGGTGAACGGTAATCCCCACAGCCATCCCTGCTGCAGCAGCAACGGTTTCCGCGTCGGACGCTCCTCGGCCGACGGGCGGCAGTGAGTCGTAGACGCGCAACTCGTTGTAGGACAGCTGCTGGAGCGGGCTAGGTTCGTGTTTGAATTCCAAGGCCATCTGCGCGTCGACCTCGCCGACGGGGCTCAGCAATTCGTGGATCTGATCAGCATTGAGCACCATCTGCGCTTCTTTGTTGTAGATCAGCAGGTTCGTGCCCAACGAGCCCTGGCTCATGATGGAGCCTGGCACTGACATGCACACACGGTTGAACGTCCTAGCCCACTTCATCGTGTTCAACGCCCCCGAGCGGTACGCCGCCTCGATGACCACGCTGCCTCGTGACAGCGCGGCAATGAGGCGGTTACGGGTGAGAAAACGATGTCGGTCAGGAGTCGTTCCGGGAGGGTATTCCGAAATGATTGCCCCACCCTGTTTGGCGACTCTGTTAAAGAGCCGCTCGTTCTGCTTCGGATACGTCACTCCCGGCCCGCACGCCGTAACCACTACAGAAGGCGTACCCGCCGCCAGTGCCGTGTCATGAGCCACGGTGTCGATGCCTAACGCCCCGCCCGAGACAATCGTGTAGCGATGCTTGGCCAGCCCGCCAACGAGATCCGCGGTGGCTTGATGCCCATATACAGACGCGTTGCGGGTACCCACAATCCCCACCGCCGCATCAAATAAGCTCGGCAGATTTTGGTTGCCGCGCACCCACAACACGTGGGGCTCGCAACCACGTTCAAGCTCGCCTGAATCGGCTGCACTGAAACTGCGCTGAATTGCCTCAATCGGCCAATTCGGGTGCTCAGGCGTGAGCAGGTGGTACCCCAGCTCCGCCGCCTCGCGCAGATCGTCCTCCGCTCGTTCAATTTCGAAGCGCCTCTCGGTGGGACCTAACAAGCCACCGATCCATGTCTCCCTTTGCCGCACGCCACGGGCGATCTCGTCCGCGTCGTGCCCGACGCGCAGCAACGCTTGCAGATGCGGTGAGGGCCCCTCCACGACCCGGCTCAAGTACGCCCACGACTCAAGCGAACTCATGCGCTCACCACCTGCATTAACCCGCCGCGCAGCGCAATTGCCTTATCCACGTGGTCGATATGCGGGATGTCCTCGCCAGCTAGATCAGCGATTGTCCAGGCCAGCTTTAACGTTCGGTCGACGCCTCGTTGAGTTAGTTCGCGGCGATACAGCATGCGTTGCAGGGTCACCATGGACTCCTCATCGGCGGTGAAATCTCGTCGGATGAGGGTGGACGGCACGCGTGCATTCACTGAAACCTCAAGGCCCGCCTGCTGCCAGCGCCACGCCGCCCGTTCACGGGCTTGGGCTACCCGCTGCGCGATCTCGGCGGAACTTTCCGCCCCCTCCGGGCTGACGATCGCCGACTGGGATGAGGTGAGCAAGAAAATGTCCAACCGATCACGCAGCGGTCCCGAAATGTTCGCCAAGTGATTCGACCGGGCAGTTGGGTGGCAACGGCACTCCGCTGCTTCCTTACCGCACGGGCACGGGTTCGCGGCGAGGATGAGCTGGAAATCCGCCGGGAACATGTGCTCGCGGTGGTGACGGCGGATCACCACACGGCCGGTTTCAATCGGGATGCGCAGCGCGTCCAACACCCCCGCGTTTATCTCAGAGGCCTCGTCGAGAAACAGCACACCGTTATGCGCTTGGCTCACCGCGCCCGGCTGCGGGGTGCCAGCACCGCCGCCAATGAGCTCAACCTTCGTCAGCGACGGGTGCGGCGCGATAAACGGCCGTCGCACCACGATCTCCCCACGGGAGATCCCCGACGCGGAGTGCAACGCGGTCGTCGTGATCTGTTCGTCTACACCCAGCGGCGGAAGGATCGTCGGCAAGCGTTCAGCGAGCATCGATTTCCCCGACCCGGGTGGTCCCACCATGAGCATGTGGTGCCCGCCCGCAGCCGCGACCTCCATCGCTTCTCGCTCGAACAGTTGACCCGCAACGTCAGCGAAGTCTGGTCCACCGTCAACCGAGAACGGCGCCTGCGCAGCGGACGCGGTTTCGAGTTCAACCTCCCCGAGCAACCACCGCCACACCTGCGGAAGCGAGTCCCCCACCAAGATGTGGCCGTGATTGAGCAACGCCGCCTCCTGCGCATTCGCCCGCGGCACGACAACCGTGTCGATCGCGCGTCCACCCGCAGTGTCCCCGGTTCCATCCTCGCCCAGTTGCTGCAACTTCAGCAGCATTGGCAGGACGCCTTCGACGCGTCGCAATGAGCCATCTAGCGCGAGCTCGCCCATGATCATGGTGCGCTGAAGCCGCGCTTGCGCCCGCGGATCCAAACTCCCGAGCACACTCAAGGCGATCGGAAGGTCAAAGTGCGACCCACCCTTGCGCAGGTGCGCAGGCGAGAGCGACACCATGATCTTCGTGCGCGGCCAGGGCAGCGCGGCGTTGGCTACGGCGGTGCGGATGCGCTCACGTGACTCCTTGACCGCGGCATCGCCCAAGCCCACCATGTACATCCCGGGAAGCCCCGGACCGACGTTGGCCTCTACGGTGACCATGTGCGCGGCCACCCCTTCGACAGTGGCGCTCCACGTGCTAGCAAGCGCCATCGTCGACCCCTTCGTAGCGCCGCGCGGTGAAAGCCGCCCCATCGAAGCGGACATCCACCACGTCGAAACGCACCGGCCTCGGACCTGCCTCCGGGTGGCGCGACAGCCACTCCGCGGCGCACCGTCGCATGGTTGCAAGCTTCTTCGCGGTCACCGCCTCCGCTCCGCCGTACTCGCCGCTTCTGCGGGTCTTCACCTCAATAAACACCACGGTGCCGTCCGGGTCCAGCATGATCGCGTCGAGCTCACCGGCTCGGCACCGCACCCGCGCGCCGAACAGCCGGCACCCCATTTCCTCGTACCAGCGCACCGCAGCGGCTTCGCCTGCCTTGCCCAGCGCGTATTGGTCGGCGATCGGGCTATCTGGATGGCCTGGCGGCTGGCCGGTGTTGCCGCGGGTGGTGGTGGATGGCATCTGCTGTGTGGTCACAGCGATTCCCCCTTCGTCAGTTCTTTGTGAGTACGTTCCACTCACTTAGACCGACGTTTGACTCACTCGGTTCCGCAACAACCGAAATTCGCTCAGGAGGCTATCCGCCCTAAAGCTCTTAGCCGATAATTGGCGGCGCGAGGGCTTCCTCGTTTCCTGCCTCGGCAACCGCGCGAAGTGCGCGCTCGAGAACCTGCAGATCCTCAACCGTCTCTACTGACACGACCTTTCCCCATTTGAGCGTCATGAACTGAAAGACGGTGTTTTCGTACCTCTCGCCATCCGGCAGAGGCCCGCTGACCTGTGCCCGCACAGCGATGCGGGTGTTCCAGGGTCCGCCGCTGACCAGGACGTCACGAACGTCGAACTTCGCACCGGGAAGGAGACGGAACACGCGCTCCCACCAGCGATGCATCGCCTCCTTGGAGGTTCGTCGACCGCCGAGGGCGTGTTCACCATGGAAGATGTACTCGAACGGTGTTCCGAGCCCATCCACCATTGGCTGATAATTGCCAGCATTGATCTGGTCGAAGATGCTTCGCACCTTGTTCCGCACGATCATCGCGTAGACCATGTTTCTCGTGCCCCCTTCAAACAGCCACTGTAGGTTGTCGGCGGTGGTGAGGCCCTATCCTAGCGACGCCATGAAGTAAGAGGAGCTACGCGCGATCCGGGAACGTCAGATCGGGCTTGTCCAACTCCTCGATGTTGACGTCCTTGTAGGTGATCACGCGAACGTAGCGCACAAAGCGCACTGCGCGGTACATGTCCCACACCCAACAGTCGGACATGCGCACTTCGTAGTACACATCCTTGCCCTCGGTGTGGGGGATGAGCTCGACAGCATTCGCCAGGTAGAAGCGCCGGTCAGTCTCCACTACGTAAGAAAACTGGCTGGCCACGTCGCGGTATTCGCGGTAAAGAGACAGCTCTACTTCGGCTTCGTAGTTATCCAGCTCTTCAGCGCTCATCTGGCAATCGACCCTTCGTAAACCTCGTTGGCTTCACGGATGTTTGCATAACTATAACGGTGCTGCACGCTCGCGCCGTGGCGGCGCACCGCGTCCAAATGCGCACGTGTGGAGTAGCCTTTGTGCGCCTCTAAACCGTACTGCGGAAACTCCTCAGCCATCGCGGTAATCAGGCGGTCGCGGCTCACCTTCGCCAGCACACTCGCCGCAGCAATGCAGCGCGCGGTGTAATCGCCGCCCACAATCGGCAGTTGGGGCATCGGCAGGCCAGGAATCCTAAACGCATCCATGAGCACATAGCTTGGCGACGGCTCGAGCAACGCCACTGCCCGCCTCGCACCGTCCAGATTGGCAGCCTGGATCCCACGCCGGTCGATCTCCGCTGCGGGGATATGCACGATGGCGAAAGAGGTGGACGTTGTCACGATAGCGTCGTAAAGTAACTCCCTCTTGCCAGCCGTGAGCTGCTTTGAATCGGTGAGCTCCTCGAGCTCTTTGACCGGGCGAGGCGGCAAGATGCACGCGGCGACGGTCATGGGGCCGAAGCACGCGCCGCGACCGGCTTCGTCGACACCAGCGACCGGGCCTAAGCCTGCCTTGTCCAGCGCGACTTCGTACGTGCGCAGCTGTTTGAGGCGGCGCACGGTGTTACTGCTGGATCTCCGGGTTGGCGACGCCGCCGATGCGGTCAAACGGGAAGACAATCGCCTGGACCTTGCCGCGCAGGTTCTCCTCCGGGATCGTGCCCTGGAACTCATCGCCTAAGTGGTAGCGAGAATCCATGGAGTTGGTGCGGTTGTCGCCCATCATGAAGTAGTGGCCCTCCGGCACCTCGACGGGGCCGAAGTACTTGCCGCCACAGGCTTCTGAACCAGTGGAATCGTCCACCTCGTAGGTCGGAGGCGTGAGGATGTAAGACTGGTCGATCGGCTGGCCGTCCACCATCACCGCTGGGTCACCCTCCTGGCAGGAGACGGTCTGGCCGCCCTCCGCGACGATACGCTTCACCAGCGTGTTCTCATCCTTGGGCACCAGGCCGACCCAAGATCCGACCTCCTGGATCCCACGCACAAAGGTGTTGCTGGAGCGGTTGGTGGAAAAGCCGGTGTTCCACGAATCGGTGCCCGCGAACACCACCACGTCACCCGGCTCCGGGTCGGTGAAGTAGTAGCTCACCTTCTCCACGAAGATGCGGTCGCCGGTGCCGTTCGCACCGTGCAGCGTCGGCTCCATCGACGACGACGGAATGACGTAGAGCCTGCCAATGAACGTCTGCATGACAAACAGCAGCAGCAACGTCAGCAGCACCACCGCCGGGATCTCGATGTACCACGGCGTTTCCTGGCGCTCCTCGGCTTGGCGCTCTTCGGCTTCGGGAGCCTCCTGCAGCACCTCTTGCGCCGGGGTGCCGGCAGGTTCGTTCGGGTTGGTCACGCGCAACACTGTAGCACTGCACCCGCTTCAAACCGGTATCGGAGGAGAACCACTGCACCATTAGCCAACCTGCGGTTTTGAGCGCAAAACCAGGAATGCGAAACGCCCCGGCTACCGGGTGTGGCAGTCGGGGCGTAGACGTCGATAAGCGAAATGTGCTTAGCGGCGTTCCTTGATGCGGGCAGCCTTGCCGCGCAGGTCGCGCATGTAGTACAGCTTCGCGCGGCGAACCTTACCCTTGCGAACAACCTCGATCTTCTCGATGTTCGGGGAGTGAACCGGGAAGGTACGCTCCACGCCGATACCGAAGGAGATCTTGCGAACGGTGAAGGTCTCGCGGATGCCGCCGCCCTGGCGGCGCACAACGAAACCGGTGAAGATCTGGGTACGGGTGACGTTGCCCTCGATCACCTTGACGTGCACGTCAAGGGTGTCGCCGGGGCGGAAGTCGGGGATGTCGTCGCGCAGCTGGCCTGCGTCGACAAGATCAATAACGCCGTTGGACATAACAGCATTCCTTTACTTTTACGGACAGAGGACCCGAGCGGCCTTGGATGAAAGGCTCGACTGGTTCGTATCGTGTGCAATAACCTTTGGCATCTTACATTTGGCCCGCTCAGTTCCCAAATCCGGCTTGCTTCAAGGCATCGGCCAAAGAGCCAGTTGCTTGTCGACGGTCCCCCGCGTTCCGCTTCGTCTGCTTCCCGCGGCCGTTCTGTGGTTTGTTGGGTTTGCGGCTCGCTTGCCCAGGTTCATCGTCGAGCCGGAGGCTCAGGCCGATGCGGTTGCGGGCGACGTCCACGTCCATCACCTTGACCTTGACCACCTCGCCCGAGCGCACGATTTCGTGCGGGTCGGAGACGAAGCGGTTGCTCATCGCAGAGACGTGCACCAGGCCGTCCTGGTGGACGCCGACGTCGACGAACGCGCCGAACGCGGCCACGTTGGTCACGGTGCCTTCGAGGATCATGCCGGGTTTGAGGTCTTTGACCTCGGTGACGCCTTCTTTGAACGCCGCGGTCTTGAACTCCGGGCGCGGATCACGGCCGGGTTTGTCCAGCTCCGCGAGGATATCGGTCACCGTGGGCACGCCGAACTGCTCGTCGGCGAACTCTTCCGCCCGGAGTTTCGACAGCACCGCGGTGTTGCCGATCAGCTGCTCGGTGGCCAAGCCCGTCGCCTGTGCGACGCGCTCCACCACCGGGTAGGCCTCCGGGTGCACCGCTGAGGCGTCGAGCGGGTTCGCGCCACCTTGGATGCGCAGGAAGCCGGCGGCCTGCTCGTACGCCTTCGGCCCAAGCCGCGGCACCTTCGCCAGCTCCTTGCGGGTGGTGAATCCGCCGTGCTCGTCGCGGTAAGCCACGACGTTCTTGGCCACCGTGGGGCTCAAGCCTGCGACGCGCTCGAGCAGCGGCACGGACGCGGTGTTCACGTCCACGCCGACGGAGTTCACGGCGTCTTCCACCACCGCGTCGAGGGTTTGGGCGAGCGCGGTCTGGTTCACGTCGTGCTGGTACTGGCCCACACCAATCGACTTCGGGTCGACCTTCACCAGCTCCGCGAGCGGATCTTGCAACCGACGGGCGATGGAGACCGCCGAACGCAGCGAGACGCCCATGTCTGGAAACTCCTCCGCCGCGATCGGGCTCGCGGAATAGATCGATGCGCCCGACTCGCTGACCACCACCGGCGTTGGGCGCTTCCCGCCAGCTTGGGCGATCATGTCCGCGACCTCGCCGGCGAGCTTCTCCGACTCGCGTGACGCGGTGCCGTTACCAACGGCGATCAGCTCAACGCCGTGTTCAGCGGCGAGCCCCGCAAGTTCGTTGCGGGCTGCATCCCACCGGTTCTGCGGCTGGTGTGGGTAGACGATGCTGGTGGCCAAGACTTTGCCGGTGCCGTCCACCACCGCGCATTTCACGCCGTTGCGGTAGCCCGGGTCCAGCGCCAGGGTCGCGCGCTGCCCCGCAGGCGCGGCCAGCAGCACGTCGCGCAGGTTGGTCTTGAACACTTCCAAAGCGCCCGCTTCCGCGACTTCTCTCAGTCGCATCCGGGTGTCCAGGTTCGCCGCTACCTGCAACTTAGTGCGCCAGCCCCAGCGCACCGCTTTGTTCACCCACTCGCTGTGGGGCAGGTCGAAGGCCCGCACGATCATGCCCTCGTAAATGGCCTCCTCACCTGGGTCGAAGTCCAGAGTGAGCACGCCTTCCGTCTCACCGCGCAGGAGCGCGAGGATGCGGTGGCTGGGCAGCTTGGTGAACGGCTCGGAGAAGTCGAAGTAGTCAGCGAAATTCGCACCTTCAGTTTCTTTGCCGCTGACCACCGAGGCACGGAGCGTGCCCTGCTCGAAGACGCGGTCGCGCACCTCGCTGACCAAGTCCGCATCGAGCGCGAAGCGGTCCACCAAGATCGCACGCGCCCCCTCCAGCGCGGCTGCCGCGTCTGGGAAGCCTTCCGAGGTGAAGTTGGCCGCTGCGGTGATGGGGTCGAGCGTGGGGTCGTCGATAAGCAATTGCTCGAGCTCCTCGAGCCCAGCCTCTCGTGCAATGTCCGCCTTGGTCTTGCGGCGCTTCTTGTACGGCAGGTAGAGGTCCTCGACGCGGGCTTTGGTGTCGGCGGCGAGGATGGCCTGCTTGAGCTCGTCGGTGAGCTTGCCCTGTTCTTCGATGCTGGCGAGCACGGTGTCCTTGCGCTCTGCGAGTTCACGCAGGTAGGTATTGCGCTCCTCGATGTGGCGCAGCTGCGCGTCGTCGAGCCCGCCGGTGGCTTCCTTGCGGTAGCGAGCGATGAACGGGACGGTGTTGCCCTCCGCTAAAAGCGTAAGCGCCGCCTCCACTTGGGAGGGGCGCACGTTGAGTTCTGTCGCGATGGTGTCTGCGAAAGTCATTCGGGGAAGTCTAGCGCGTGGACACCGGCGGCAGCGTTTGCGGCAGCACCTACGCCGGCAGCTACAGCAGCACTTGAGCAAGCAGCGAGCCGACCACGCAGGACGTGAACACGGAGATCGCACCTGGGACCAGGAACGAGTGGTTGATCACGTACTTGCCAATGCGGGTGGTGCCGGTGCGGTCGAAGCCGATGCACGCGAGGTCAGACGGGTAGGTCGGCAGGATCCAGTAACCGTATGCGGCGCCGTAGAAGCCGACGATCACCTTCGGGTCGATGCCTAGCGCAAGTCCGATCGGGGCGATGGCCACCAGCGCAGCTGCCTGCGAGTTCACCAGCTTGGACACGATCAGCAGCACGATCGCATATGCCCACGGCGCCTGCTCCACCACCCCGCCAAGGGATGCCTCGAGCTGGTCGATGTGCGCGGCGAAGAACGTGTCCGCCATCCACGCCACACCGAACACGGAGAACACCGCAGTCATGCCCGCCTTGAACACCGGCGTGGAGGCGATCTTCTTGTGGTCCGTCTTGCAGAACAGCAAGATCATCGCGCCGGCGAAGAGCATCACCATCTGAATGGTGAGGTTCATGGACAACGGCTTGAGGTCGCCCGCATCGTCCGGCCACGCGGGACGCAGCGCTTCGAACGCGCCCAGCACAACCACGAACGCGATTGCGCCGAGGAAGATCCACACCGAGTTGTACGCGGACTTCGGGAACTGCTCCCCCAGCAACGAGTGGCTCGACTTCTGGATCGACTCAGCAAACGTCGGGTCCTTCATGCGCTCCTGGAACACTGGATCATCTTCTAGATCCTTACCGCGGCGCAGCGACCACACGGCGGCAAGCAACACACCGCTCAGCGATGCCGGGATAGCCACCATCAGAATCTGCGGGATGGAGTAGGCCTGGTCGATCACGCCTGCGTTCTCCGCAAGGATCGACGCGAGCGACACGGTGGCCACCGACACCGGCGAGGCGGTAATACCCATCTGCGCCGATGTGGAAGCCACCGCCATCGGCCGCTCCGGGCGGATGCCCTTCTTCAGCGCAATGTCTTCGATGATGGGAAACATGGTGTAGACCACGTGGCCCGTGCCGCACAGCACGGTGAGAAACCACGTGGTCAGCGGTGCCAAAATCGTGATGCGTTCAGGACGCGCGCGGAGCACTTTCTCCGCCTGTTGCATCATCACCTCAAGGCCTCTGGCCTGCTGTAATGTCGCCGCGCAACCGATCACGGCGATGATGGTCAGCATCACTCCGACGGGAGGCTCACCCGGTTCGAGACCGAAGATGAACACCATGATCATCAGGCCGATGCCCGAGATCAGGCCGAGGCCGAGCCCGCCGTAGCGGGTACCCAGCAACAGGGCGCCGAGAATGATGAGGATCTGCAGCACGATTGCGATCGTGGATGTGGGATCAAGTATTGATGCCAGCATGAGAACCCTTTCTTCTAGGTCATACCTAAAGGGTAGTTCTCAGCTTCTCCCCAGTTCCCGGCAATGTTAGGTGATTTCAACCACCCGCGTCGATCCGTACCAATCCAATCCCCGCGGCAACCCCGCGACCACGGCTTTGGTCGCCTCCACTACCGGCAGCGCAGTGCGGCCCCGGATAGTGAGTTTCACCACCGGCTCGGTGCTCGGCCGTCCCTCGCGCCGCTCGAATTCGGTCTCCAGCATCGACGGCCCGAAGCACACATCCGCGCCGCGCTCCTCCCACTCGATGGAATCGACCAGGTAGCCAACCTTCCGCAGGTGCTTTCGCAAGTGCTTATCGACGCCCCCTTGCACCCGCCCCAGCACATCCAGTTCCGTAATCACCTCGCGCGCATCAAGGGTGAATCGGTCTTCGTCGCTGAGCAAGCCGGCCGCTGCCGCCGCGTCAATGAGATCGGGGCGCACCGCCTTGGTGCGTTGCAAGGCCTCATCTCGCCGGAAGCGCGCCACCTTCGCGTGGTCACCCGAGGTAAGCACCGCCGGAGCCTCGATGCCGCGCCACACCCTCGGCTTGGTGTAGCTCGGCCCTTCCAAAAGCCCGTCGGAGAAGCTGTCCTCCTCGTGGGATTCGGTGTTGCCCAGCACTCCGGGGATGAGGCGCGTGACCGCCTCTGCGATGACGAGGACTGCCACTTCCCCGCCGATGAGCACGTAGTCGCCAATCGAAACCTCGCGCACTCGGTACCGCTGGGCCGCGTCGGTGAACACCCGCTGGTCAATGCCCTCGTAGCGCCCGCAGGCAAACACCAGGTGTGTCTCACGTGACCACGCGCGTGCCTGCGCCTGGGTGAACGGAACACCGGCCGGGGTGGGCACGATGAGCAGCGGCGCGTCTGGATCCTCACCCTTGCGCACGTCGCGCGACTCCGCATATGGCCGTGCGGCGACCTCCGAGACGTCGTCGTGGCGTAGCTTGTCGTTGCGGTGGGCAACGGAGGTGGTCAGGGCGGTGCCCGTGTGGCCGGCCGCGATGCTGTCCAGCGCGGATCCCCACACCTCCGGCTTCATCACCATGCCCGGTCCCCCGCCCAGCGGCGGCGCGTCTACCGACTTGTGCGCGCCGGTGGCCCAGTCGCGCAGGTCGTGCACGCCGACTTCCAGGATCCCCTGTTCGATCGCTTTGCCGAGGAGCGCATGCCGCAGCGGCTCGAGGTATTCCGGGAAGATGGTGACCGCGTCGATCCGCATCACGCTCACAGGTCAAGCAACCCCTCGGGCGGGGTGATTTCGAGGTAGCCCTCGTCTAGATCGATGTCTGGCACGATGTCGAGGACAAAGGGGATGAGCACCTCGCGGCCCTCGTAGGCCACCTCCAAGATCTTGCGGTTCGGAGTGTCCATGACACCGGTGACCTCGCCGATCTCGGTACCGTCCAGGCGCACCTTGAGACCGATGAGTTCGTGGTCGTAGTACTCGTCCGAATCCTCGTCGCGCTCCAGCGGTGAGGCGTAGAACTTCATCCCCCGCAACGAATCTGCGGCGGTGCGGTCCGGAACTTCCTCGAAACTCACCAACAGGCGCTTCTGGTGTGGGCGCACCGTCTTGATCGTCAGGTCCTGTTCTTTGCCCGCTTGCTTGCCGTGCAGCACCTCGTCGACGGCGAAGCGCGCTTCTGCTTCGTCGGTGAGCAGTTCGACGGCCACCTCGCCTTTAATACCGTGGGATTTCACCACCCGGCCGATGAGCATTTCCATGGGCAACAAGGCTACCAGCAGCACACGGCACCAAGATCACCCTTCCTGAGTCTGAGTTAAGGAAGGACTAAACTACAGCCGTGAATTACTTTGAGCAGGTTTTCGAGTACATGGACGCTAACTACCAGAAAACGGTCATCCACTGGTGGCGCCCCGGCATGACATTGGAGGAGGCACACAAGGCAATTCGTGCGCTGCCAATCGACTCTGAAGGCTGGATAGAAAACCCGACGCAGCCTGAGCAAGAGGGGTGGAGACAGTACAGGCGGGGCGTCACCTTTATTCAGATCCGCATGCGCGAACTGTTCGAAGGTTACGAGATTGAGCACGGCGATCCGTATTTCATCGGGTTGATGGGCCAGGGCGGCGTCGAGCGTGACTTCCTGCTGTGGCATGACGCAGAGCTTCGAGAAGAACTCATTTGGCCCCTGTTTTCTCTCGAAGGCACCCAGGTGGTCAGCTTCGCCAACATGGAGAAATACTCGTCGGGATGGGCGAGGCCGCTCGTCGCGCTGGTCGACGAGGGGATGCTCGACCGCGACCGCCTCTTGGACGAAATGCTTAAGGCGCTGAGCCGGGGTTTTCCCGCCTACCGAGTGCGCTGGTTTACCCAACACTACGAGGACTTTGCACCCACCGAAGCGGAAACTACTGCGCGCCAACACCTGCTTACTGCCGCCTTGGGTTCGGGAATTGGCTCCACGACCACGTTTGCGTTGAAACAGCTTTCGAGCTTGACCGAGTTGGATCAGGACGGATTTGTGGCCGCAGCCTCCCACGCCCTCGGCGGGACGAAGGCCACCGCCATAACCGCATTGAAAATGCTGGAGAAGATCGTATCTGAGCGCGACGATCTCGCTACAGAAATCGCCGATGCTGTTCAAACGGGTCTGTACCACTCACACGACGATGTGGTGCGCCGCAGCGCCAAGCTCCTTCACACGCTGGGCAACGGCGATCTTGTCGACGCCGCCAGCGACACACTCTCCCCCGCCATGGCACTCGAATTGCTGGGACACCGAAACTCCGAAGACACACCCGCTGCGGAAGCCGAGCACATTGAGGCCCAACCAGTGACACCGTGGACCGATGAAGACGCGCTGTTTCGCACCCGCGAACTGCTTGCATCCGAGGACGCGGTTGCCGTGACGCTGCTGGTGGCCTGGCTGGCGGAAACTGGCCCGCGCGCGTTGGAAATTCTCAAACCGGTGATACCAAAACACGAACCCCGGCAACATGACGGCGCTGTACGCTGGCTGTTGTTTCAATGCAACCGAACGCCCGCCGAAGTAGCAGAATCCAACGCGCCGTGGCGGCCAGATGACACTAGACGGGAATCGCTACTGCGGGTCGTTGCCATAGTGCACGGGCGGGCACCAACGCGAACATTGCTTTCGACCCCAACGGATACTTTCGGCCGCGTGGACAATGAGGAGTTCGCGCGCCGCCTGGCTACTTATGCAAACCCGCAAGACATCTGGCAAGACGACGCCATCCTCGCGCACCTGCGGCTGGTGGACTTTCAGGAAGACAGCACAGGTCTTGCGCCTGTCCAGGGCGTGCAAGCTGGGTGCCACAGGTTCCTGTGGAGCGCGCCCGAAGACCGATGTACAGAGTGCAATGAGAACCGCATTTGGGTACGCACCGCACAGGGATGGATAGGTCAAAATGCAAACCATGACGAGGCACTCCCGTACCTTATTCGCAGCCCGTTCAGCGCAACCCATTTGGCGACTGAACGCGCTATTGTGGCTCCGAGCTGCTTGGACGCGTACACCTACGACATTGAGCGCGAACTCAATCCAAGAACTGAGAGCTACCCGGTAGTACTGAAGCCCGACATCGTTGACGTGCTTGCCTGGCACCCGGGTGAGTGGTCGCCGCATACTGCCAGGTTCTTGGGCAAGGCTATGGCATACGATGATCCTGAAGTGCGCGCCGGCGCTGCAGAGCTTCTATCCACCAAGCTCGCTTCAGCGATCAGCGCGGAGGTCGCTGCACAAGAATGGGCACAGATCGAAGGCGTCATCCTCGGCCGTTGGGCGGCCTCGCTTGCAGATGCCGCCACGCTCAACCCAGTCTTCGTGCGCGATTTACTGACCTTCCTGCTGCCCCAGTTGGACCGAAAGACGCGCGACATTGCCAAACTCATTGAGCTGCTGCGCAATGTGCGCTTGCAGACCGGGCAGCGTGACGTCGACAAGCAACTGCTCGAGTGGCTGTCTGAATACAAGGGCAAGACGAAAGCTGCCACCGCAGCGGCCGCGATATTGAAGGAGGCCAAGTGACGTATTTTGATGAAATGTTCAAGGCATTCTCCCCCGGGTGGAGAACGTGGTACCAGCCGGGGATGACGCTGCGCGGCGCCTACGAGGCGGTCCAACAGATCCCGATCAAGCGTGGCGCGGAGCGCTGGGATGGCCGCACTGGCAAGTCATTCTTTGAGCTGCGCCTGCGGGAAGTGTTCGAAGATTTCGAGATCGCGCACGACGATGCTTATAGCGAACTTTTCATGAGCGAGTGGCGGTTCGAGCGCAACTTCCTTTTGTGGCACGACCCTGAGCTGCGGGAGGAACTCCTGTGGCAGTTGTTTTCATTTCCCGGCACCCCGCAGTCGAGCTTCGCGGCGCTTGAACCCGCCTACGACGCGGAACCTTACGACGGGCGCTGGTCTGAAACGCTCGTCGCCCTCGACACTGAAGGCCTAGTGGACCGCGACCGCCTGCTCGACGAGATGCTCGCCGCGCTCGGCCGCGGATTCACCCAGCACCGCAACAAGTGGTTCACCAAACACTTCGCCGACTTCAACCCCACGAAAGAGGAAGTCACCGCACGGCAGCGTTTGCTGTTTACCGCGCTGAGTTCAGGGGTGCCATCGAACGCTTCCTTTGCCATCAAGCAGCTCAAGCGGGTTTCAACACTTGACGACGACGCCTTTGTCACCGCAGCACCCCACGCCTTCGGCGCGTCCAAAGCCGCCGGAATCGATGCGCTGAAGATGCTGGACCGGGTCGCATCAAGGCGCGAAGACCTACACGGTCAAGTTGCCGATGCCGCTGTGCACGCCCTGTACCACGTCGCGGATGCAGTCGTTCGTGATGCGGCGACGTTGCTGCGCAAACTCGACCGCGATGATTTGGTAGCTGCAAACGCAGACTCGCTGTCGCCCGTCATGGCGGCTGAACTTCTCGGCGACACCGCTGCTACTGATGCGGGTGGTGTGGAACTGCCGGCCCTGGACTACACCCCGCCTGAGGCAGAACCGGTCGTGCCCTTCACCGACGATACCGCCCTGTTTCGCACCCGCGAGCTGTTTGCAAATGTGGACCCGGTAGGGGTGGAACTGCTGGTCGCGTGGCTGGCGCAGACCGGACCGCACGCAGTAGACATCCTCGCGCCGGCGATTCCGGATATGAATAACGGCAGCGGATTCGCAATGAAAACGCTGATCATGTGCCTTCCTTTAGAGGCGCTCAGTGTGCTCGAGTTCGGTGCCTCTTACGAAGGCGTCGGCTTTGACATTGACTGGATTAAACCAGCTGAACGGGTGCTCAGTGGCCACCTGCCCCCGCGCACAATGCTCTCTACTCCTACGGACACCTTCGGGCGCGTGGACACTGCTGAGTTCCGCCGCCGGCTTGCCACATACTCCGACTCCCGCGACATCGACCCGGTGGATTACAGGCTCGCGTTAACCCGGTTGACTGAATTCGGTCCCGCCGAGGCAGATCAAGCCTCGGTGCCCGTCATCGCGCAGGCGCGGAAGTACGAACCGAGACACTACACGACGGTAGAGCCGCAAGTACTGGGTGGCCACACGTTCCGACGCACCACCGACGGCTGGGACGCATTCGACACCGAAGAAGGATTCTGGATACGCGCACCGCGTAACCCATCTCGGTGGGACAATCCTGACCTCCCCGCGCGCGTGGCCATGCTGGCACCGAGCTGCATGGACTTCTACACCTACGCGTGGCTGGAGACGATGGTGGATTCCCAATACGCGGCCGAATATCACAGTGAATATGCCGTTGAGGTGCTGTCTTGGCATCCCGGAGAGTGGACATTCCACACTGCGGCGTTTCTTGGCCTCGCACTGCATGTGCCCGACCAAGGCACGCGTTCCCGGGCGGCGGAGCTCGTCGCAACGAGGCTTGCCCACTCCATCCCCGCAGCCACCGCGGCAGAGGCGTGGGCACAGTTCGACGAAATCAAGTTTGGCCGCTGGGCAACAGGGCTGACTGATGCCGCCACGCTGAACCCAACCTACGTCCGTGATCTCCTCGCACAGCTGCTGCCCCGCCTAGACCACAAGGCACGTGACGTAGCCAAACTGATTGAGCTCTACCGCAATGTGCGAATTGAAACCGGAGCTCCAGAACTCGACGCGGCACTGCGCGAGTGGCTCGAAGGATTCAGCGGAAAATCGAAGGCAGCGCAGGCCGCGGCGGCGTTGCTCAAGGAGGCATAAATGCAATACACCTACGCCCATCCGTCCACCCTGACTGACCAGGGCCTGCAGCTGGCCACCAGTGGTGGCACGCTCGACCGGGTGGACGAGCCGCACTTCTTCAGTGGCTTCGTGGAAAACCCCCACATCGTCGCTCGCGGGATGCTCACCGTCGCTGACTACGCCGCGAAACGCTTCTACACGCCGGTGAACACCGTAGCGATCGCGGCGCTTGACCCGGTGGTCACCTCCACCCCGGAAAGCCTCCGGTTCGAATCATTCTCCGGCTGCTGCAGCGCATACGCTCGCCTGGATGTCACCGACCTTGACGCTGAATCCCAACAGTCCGGCGTGACCAATGTGGACATCAACATTCCGCTGCGTGAGGCGTTGGCAGGTGTCACACCGGGTGCGCCGCTGCACCTCAACGTTGCCGATGACGCACTCAACGTCACCACCATGGACAACACCCTGGAAGAAAAGAAGGTGAAACTGCCGCTGCGGTGGGTCAAAGGCCTTGCCGAATCGCAGCGCATCAGCGCCTCAATGACGCTGCAGCAGGAGCTCCCGGGGCCGCAGGCGAAGAAGTTCATCACGTCGTTGCCCGGGGCATCCTCGCCCAAAGCCGTGATGTGGGCAACGCCCGCGTTGCGCAGTTTGCGGCTGGCTTCGAAGCCGTCGCCAGGCGCGGTGTGCTTAGCAGGCCCGGAGCGCCTCAAGCCCATCATCCCGCTGCTGCCGTACGTAACCAAGTTGTCGGCCTACAGCGCCGACACTTCCGCATCGTCCGAGCCGCAATCATCCGCGTGGGTGTTCGAGCTACCTGGTGCGCGTTTCACTGTGGTGATCAGTCCGATCAAAACCCGGGGATTTTCCGGCGAGGGTTCCCTTTTAATGTCGCTGAGCAGCGAGCACGCAGCCGATGACGCAGACTTGGTCTCCGCGGTGCTGGCGTTTGATCCGCGCATTGACATCAATGACCTCGCGGCGCAGACTGGACTCACGCCGGCCCGCGTTGAGGATGCGCTCCAAGTGCTCGCATCCACGGGCCAGGTCGGCTACGACCTCACCCTGGGGTCGTATTTCCACCGCCCGCTACCGCTCGACCCGGGCGTGGTAGGCAAGCTCAACACCCGCCTCGCCAACGCTGACGAGCTTTTGGCAAAGAACGCCGTCACCCCACTCGATGGGCAGGAAGACGCATTCACGGTGCGCTCCGGCTCCAACGAATACACGGTGAAACTCGACGACGACACCTACGCGTTTGCATGCACCTGTTTCTGGTTTGCCAAACACAAGGACACACGTGGCCCATGCAAGCACGTGCTGGCTGCGCGGGCGTTTCGGGATCGCGCGCAGTAGGAGCCGTCGACAAGCAAAATGCCCAGCGAAAACCGCTGGGCACTGTGCGAATGAGGTGCGAGAGGGTTAGTTGTCCTCGGACTCCGCTGCTGCGTCGTCCTCGGCGACTGCCTCAGCCTCAGCTGCATCCTCTGCAGCCTCAACGTCGGTGGACTCGCCCGCAGCCTCAGCTGCCTCTGCAGCTTCAGCAGCGGCAGCCTCAGCAGCAGCCTTCGCCTCTGCGTCTTCCTTCGCCTTCTTGCGCTTCTCGGTGATGGCCTCTGCGGACGGGCCGTTGTTGGCTTCCTCCAGCGCCTGGTTGAACAGGTCAAGCTTGCTCGGCTTCTCCTCGGCCACCTTCAGGGTGCCCTCAGCGCCAGCCTCGCCCTTGAACTTCTGCCAATCGCCGGTGATCTTCAGCAGCTTCTCCACCGGCTCGGTCGGCTGCGCGCCGACGCCCAGCCAGTACTGGGCACGCTCGGAGTCAATGCGGATGAGCGACGGCTCTTCCTTCGGGTGGTAGATGCCGATGTTTTCGATGTAGCGGCCATCGCGGCGGGTGCGCGCATCAGCAATCACCACGCGGTACTGCGCGTTCCGGATCTTGCCAAGGCGCTGCAGCTTGATCTTTACAGCCATGAGTCTTTTCCTTACGGTCACTGGGTAGTTCAGGCATTCATCGCTTTTCGACGAACCGGTTCAACCCTTTGGATTAACCTGCGCGTGACTGGCCGGCCGAGCGTACTCGAATCCGGCGCATACGCAGTGTGCATATCGCAACCTTTGACACTCTAGCGTGGTCTCTGCGTTGGCTCCAAAACGCGCGTGGAGGTAACCTCAGGCCCCATGAACTTAGCAGTGCCTGACAAAAAGGGTGCGTCCGTGTACCGATACGACCTTGACGGCCTGCGCGGCTTCGCCATCGCACTGGTGGTGTTCTTCCACGTGTTCGTTGGGAGGGTCTCGGGCGGCGTCGATGTTTTCCTGCTGCTCTCTGGGTACTTCTTCCTGGGCAGCCAAGTCCGCTACGCGCTTCGCCCAAACCCGTCACTCAACCCGTTTTGGCCGTTCTGGCGCACCGCACGCCGCCTCGTTCCAGCACTTGCCGTGGTGCTGGTGGCCGCGCTGCTGGGTGTGATGTTCTTCGTGCCGGAGCTGATGACAACCGAGCTGGTAAACCAGTTCGTTGCATCCATCCTCTATTGCCAGAACTGGATGCTCAGCCGCCAAGATGCCGCCTACGCCGCAGCCGGCGTGGAAACCTCTCCGCTGCAGCACCTGTGGTCCATGAGTGTGCAGGGGCAGTTCTACTTCTGTGCGATCGTGCTTGGACTCATCATCGCCATTGCAGTGAGCAAGCTCCGCGTCGATGCCCAAAAGGCCCGCTCGGTCACCATCGGAGTGCTCACGGTTATCACCATTGCGTCGTTTCTATATGCATCGCGCTTCGGAATTGTGGGCACGCCGAGCAACTACTACTCGATCTTCTCGCGTATGTGGGAGATGACCCTCGGCGGAATCTTGGCTCTGATCCCGCGCGGTATCACCTTGCCACAGCGGTACTCGGCGGCTGCCACCGGCCTTGGCATGGTAATGATCGCAATTACCGGCGTGATCATTCCGACTTCACTGGCCTTCCCCGGCCCGCTCACCTTGTTACCGCTTACCGGTGCGATGCTGGTGATTCTCAGCTCCCCCACGAACGCAGTTTCACAGTTGCTCTCGTCCCCGCCATTCCAATGGCTGGGAAAGAGCGCGTATTCGCTCTATCTCTGGCACTGGCCGCTGCTGATCATCTCTACCGCCGTCGGTGGGTACGACACCCCTCCAGTCTGGCTCGGTGTCGCGGTCATCACGGCATCGTTGGTGCTTGCTCATCTCACCCACACCTTCGTGGAGGAGCCACTGCGTCAACACGGCCCAAGACCACGCGCCATGGACAAACCGGTTTCGAACGCGCGAGAGAGCCTACGGACTCCCGCTGGCCGTGGCCGTCTGGCCGGCGGAATCGCCGTCAGTTTGCTGGTTGTTTCCACGCTCGCCGTTAAGCCGTATTGGGGCGGCCAGATTGACGACGCTGCGAAGCCGCTCGATCCCGCGACCCATCCTGGCGCCCGCGTCCTACTGGGAGCGGAAGCACCCGACGTGGAAGCGCTCCCCGACCCCGATCTCATCGCCGGTATCTTCCCGCCGATTGGCGACGGCTGCATGGTCTACCTGCCCGAAGGGCCGGAAGATTTCGTGTCCGACGAATGCGTCTACGGCGACCGCGAAGCAGAAACCACCGTCGTCCTCGCTGGTGGCTCCCACGTTGAGCCGCTCGGTATTCCGCTCGATGAGCTTGGCCAGCAACACGGGTTCAAGGTCATCCCGTACGTGCGCCAAGAGTGCCCGATCATGCTGGGCGACTTCGAAGACGACACAGTGAGCGACGTGTGCCGTGAATGGTCGATAAACGCCTTCGATCGGATCATAGAACTGGATCCAGACCTGGTGATCTCCACCTCGACCCGCCCGGCAGGTCATGCCGGCGCGGCGGTCATGACCCAGGACATGGTTCCGGACGGTTACCTCGGCTTCTGGGAGGCGCTGCGCGAGAACAACATCCCGTTTTTGGGACTGCGCGACAACCCATGGATCTTCGACGGTGCCGGCGACCCCATGGATCCCAACTACTGCCTGAGCGCAGGCGAGGCGTTCGAAGACTGCTCTATGCCACGTGAACTCGTCTACGAGCCGGTAGACCCAGCCTCCGAATATCTCGATGGCACCGACGGCATGTTCAGCGTCGACTCCTCAGATTGGTACTGCATTGGCGACACGTGCCCGCCCGCAATCGGCAACGTGTACATCTACCGCGACCAGAACCACCTCTCGAACGCGTACTCAGAGTCGCTCGCGCCCGTGATGTGGGAAGTGATCAAGCCGATTCTCGACGAGTTGCGGGTGCCCCACACTTAGAAGCCGCGCTTGCCCATCCGCTTCATCGCCTCGTTGAAGTCGAGGTTGTTGAGGTCCATGTCTTGCATGCCAGCCGGGAGCTGCTTCTGCAACTTCTCCAGTTCCTTCATATCCGGCATTCCGCCAGGCATACCTGGCATCCCGGGCATACCAGGCATACCAGGCATACCAGGCATACCACCTGGCATTTTTGGCATCCCGCCGCCTTGACGCTTGGGCGGTTTGCGCTTGCCGCTCTTGGTCTTGCGTCCCTTCGGCTTCTTCTTCGTCGCAGAACGCCCACCGCCGACGCCCGGCATGCCAGGCAGACCGAACTGGTTGGAGAGCTGCTCCATCATTTTCTTCGCCTCGAAAAAGCGCTCGACGAGGTTGTTCACATCGGAAACCTCAACACCGGAACCTTTGGCAATACGCTTCCGTCGAGAAGCATTGAGGATCTTCGGATCATTGCGCTCTTCCGGTGTCATACCACGGATGATGGCCTGGATGCGGTCGAGCTGCTTCTCGTCGACCATGTCCGCCATCTCGTTCATCTGCTTGCCGCCCGGCATCATCTTGAGCAAGTTGCCGATCGGGCCCATGCGACGAATCATCAGCAGCTGATCGAGGAAGTCCTCGAGCGTGAGCTCGCCCGAGGTCATCTTCGCCGCAGCAGCTTCTGCGTCCTGCTCGTTGAAGGTTTGCTCCGCCTGCTCGATGAGGGAGAGCAGGTCACCCATGCCCAGGATGCGGCTGGACATGCGGTCCGGGTGGAAGATGTCGAAGTCGTCGAGCTTCTCGCCTGTCGACGCGAACAGGATCGGCTTGCCGGTGACCTCACGGATCGACAGCGCGGCACCGCCTCGGGCATCACCATCGAGCTTGGTCAGGACGACACCTGTGAAGTCCACGCCGTCCGCGAAGGCCTGGGCGGTGGTGACCGCGTCCTGGCCGATCATCGCGTCGATGACGAACAGAACCTCGTCGGGGTTCACAGCGTCGCGGATGTTGCGGGCCTGCGTCATCAACGTTTCGTCGATACCCAGGCGACCCGCGGTATCGATGATGACTACGTCGTTCTTCTGCTGCCTGGCGTACTCGACGCCCTGCATGGCGACGGCCACCGGGTCACCGTGCGAGGTACCCATGTCGTGGGCGTGCGAATCCAGGGACGTACCAGGATCCGGCGCAAACGTGGGCACACCGGCACGGTCGCCGACGATCTGCAGCTGCTGCACCGCGCCCGGGCGCTGCAGGTCACACGCCACCAGGATCGGAGTGTGCCCCTGCTTCGCCAGGTGGTTCGCCAACTTGCCGGCAAGGGTGGTTTTACCCGCGCCCTGCAGACCGGCGAGCATGATCACGGTCGGCGGGTTCTTGGCCAAGTTCAGGCGACGGGTTTCGCCACCGAGGATCGCGGTGAGCTCCTCGTCGACAATCTTGATGACCTGCTGGGCCGGGTTCAGCGCCTCCGAGACATCGGCGCCGAGCGCACGTTCCTTGACGCGGCTAATGAATGCGCGCACCACCGGCAGGGAAACGTCCGCCTCGAGCAGCGCGAGGCGGATCTCACGTGCGGTGGCATTGATGTCGGCCTCGGTGAGTTTGCCTTTGCCGCGCAAACCCCCGAGGGCAGTTTGCAAGCGATCGGACAATGACTCGAACACGGTGGGCACTCCCTCTATTGCTAAATCGGTTCGCCCCAGCCTAACGCGTCAACCCGTCGCGATTCACATCCGCTCGCGCGATAGAGGAGGTTGTCCGCGCGGCGGACAACTAAGTTGCAACCGCTATCCGAGCAGCGCGTCGACGAAGCTCTCTACTTCAAACGGCGCCAGGTCATCCGCGCCCTCCCCGAGGCCGACGAGCTTCACCGGTACACCCAGCTCTTCCTGCACCTGGAACACGATGCCACCCTTCGCGGTTCCGTCGAGCTTGGTCAGCACCACGCCGGTGATATCCACAACATCCCGGAACACGCGCGCCTGGGTGATGCCGTTCTGCCCCACCGTCGCGTCCAGCACCAACAGCACCTCGTCGACATGGCTCTTCTTTTCCACCACGCGCTTGACCTTGCCCAGCTGGTCCATCAGGCCGGTCGATGTATGGAGGCGTCCCGCGGTATCCACCAGCACCACGTCTGCCCCCTGGTCCACGCCGGTTGCCACTGCGTCGAAGGCTACCGACGCAGGATCCGCACCTTCCTTGCCGCGGACGGTGGAAGCACCAACGCGACGGCCCCAGGTCTCAAGTTGGTCGGCTGCGGCCGCACGGAACGTATCCGCCGCGCCAAGCACCACGGTGTGGCCCATCGACACCAGCACGCGAGCGAGCTTGCCGGTCGTGGTCGTCTTGCCAGTGCCATTGACGCCGACGATAAGAATCACGGCAGGCTTGCCGTCGTTAGGCATGGCCTTGATCGAGCGATCCATCTCCGGTCGGCCCGCCTCAATCAATGTCTCGCGAAGCATCGCGCGAGCCTCTTCTTCGCTGGACACGCCGCGCTCGGCGATCTTCTCGCGAAGGTTGTCCACCACCTTCATGGTCAGCTCGGCGCCGAGGTCCGCCATGATCAGCGTGTCCTCGATTTCTTCCCACGCGTCCTCATCAAGGTCGCCAGCGGTAAGAATGCCCAGCAGCCCCTGGCCAATCGCATTTTGCGAACGCGACAAACGGCCACGCAGCTTGCCAATTCGCCCAGCGGCCGGGGCAATCTGGTCAATCTCAGACGCAACTTCGGCCGAATCTTCTGGCTCCGACACGATCGCATCGTCGGAGACAACCGCCCCCTCTTGGCGAGCCTCCTCCGCGACCTCAGCCGTCACCGCAGCAATGCCGGCAGCTTCTTCAGCCTCTTCGCGCAACTCGTCCTCAGTAGCAAGCTCATCGGCCGCCACCTCATCGGCGATCTCACCTTCGACGATCTCTGCCCCCTCATCGGACAGCCCCTCCACCACCGGGGCTTCCTCCACCGCAAGGTCCTCATCGTCATCGTCGGCATTGAGGTCTTCGACAGTCTCGGCCGCATCGTGGGTCAGCTCAACCTCACCAGGAGCAGTTTGCTTTTCGACGGCCAGGTCTTCCGGCGCTACCGGCTCGTCAACGTCTACAAGGCGCGATACCGGCTCCGCGGGCTTGGGCTCTCGGGGCGCAGGCTCGGCCGGCGCCGGTTCGGCAGGTGCAGGCTCTGCCGGTGCTGGCTCGGCAGGCGCTGGCTCCGCCGGCACCGCCGGCTGCGGCTTCGGTTCGGCCGGAGTCGGATCCACCAGTGGGGCTACCTTCGGTTCCTGGGTACGAGGTGCCTCGCGTCGAATCGGCTCGGGCTTCTTTTCCTCGGCATCCACTTGGGCGAAGTTGAACCCGCCCTTGGCCTGGTAGTTACCCGACTTCTCCTGCTGCGTGAGCTGCTTCGGCTCTTCAGTCTCTGCCGGCTTCTCGAAGGAGACGGTTTTCGACTTCTTCCGCTGATTGCCCACCACTACAGCGATGCCGAGAATGATCAGGACAACCAGAATGATCGCAAGGACGATCCACAAAGTTGGCGATGTTGTCATGCCGTCCATACTGCCAGCTTCAACGGAGCGCGCGCGAGCCCGGTCCGCGGCTGTGAGTTTTGACCGATTTGTAGACCAAAACCATTTCAGCTGCGCATAATCGGGCCATGCTTCAATCCCTCGCCGCGTTCCTCTTCACCGTTTTCTCTTTCCTCGCTTCCCTTATTGGTCTCGACGACGTGCAGCTCTCGAGCGGCAACTCCAGCTCCGACTACACCGTCACCAGCAGCAACCCTCCACAGATCTCTCCCAAACCAGGGCTGGCACCGGCTAGCGGAGTGCCGGCCTCCGCAACCCCCGCCACCGCCGAGCAACTCGAGGATTTCCTCGCTTCCGAGTGGATGCCCGAGCCGTCCTTCCAGGGCAACACGATCTCCTTCTTGGAACTCGCCGGGGACGGCCGCTTCCAGGTGAACGCGCCGGGCACCTGCAACGGGGCCGGTGACGCGATCGCGGTTGTTGAACCGCAATCCACGTCCGCCACCCTGAAAAAGGTCGGTTGGCTCGCGGTCACTGAAAAGGCTTGCCCGGGCCTGAAGTATGAAACGGATCTCTCGACGCTCTTCGCGAATGACGTAGAGGTACGCTTCGAGGGAACTGACACCGTTTACCTAGTAAACCCCAACGCCGCTCTCAAACTCACCCGGGAGCGTTGACCTTATCGAAAGAGGCCCAAGTGCTGCTCCAAGTTCTCGGTGGAATCGCCACCCTCATCACCACCATTTTCGCAGCACTTGGGCTGGCCTTGGGTGTGCCCGCGGAAGCGTCGTCAAGCGAAACTAGCTCTCTCGGATCGAGCGAGCTGGGCACGCTGACCAACCCAGCACCTGCGGTCGAGCTCACCCGAGTCAACTAACCGAACGAAGGACAGCAGAATGATCTCCCAGATTCTCAACGCCATCGCTGCGTTCATCATGTGCATCGTCGCTGCTCTCGGATTGAGTCTGAGCGCGCCGGAGGTGGGGTCATCGACGTCGAGCACGAGTAGCTCCTCTAGCTCGCAAGGTTCGAGCGAGCTTCGAGGGGTGCTCCCTCCCCTGATCCTCCCCAAGAGTGTGCTGACTCCTCTGCCGGAGAGCGCGAAGCTCGCTACGCCCGAGCAGGTCGACGACATTCTGGCCTCCCAGTGGGATGCTCAATTCACCACCGTCGAATTTCATCCTGTGCGAGAAGAGGACTACATCCCCCGTGGCAAGCAGGCCACTCACATCGCTCGGTTCAATGTGTGCAATTACTACACCGTTGTTCTTGACATCGAACGTGCGACTGCTAGCTACGTTGCCCACGGCGGAGGCGGAACAAAAATGGGCTGCCGAGAGTGGATGCACGACCTCGACGAGATGTACCTCGACGCGCTGGACCAATCCGAAGCGTTCTACGTCGACGGCCCGGACACCATCTATCTCGCTGGACCGGAAGGCGCACTCAAACTGACCCGCTCTAAGTTGCCGGCAGCACCGATCCAGCCGCCCGCGGAGCCGCCCACCGATCTGCCTGAGAACGTACTGGAGCCACTACCTGCCACCGCGCGGAAAGCCACGCCAGAGGAACTCAAGCGCATTCTCACCCAAACCTGGAAGGCCGGGTACAGCACCCTCGAGTTTTCTGAGTGGGACCAGACGTACCCGCCCCGGCATCCCGGAACGACTCACCTTTCGCAGCTCAGGGTGTGCAACTACGCGATAACTGAACTCGAGGTGGACTTGGAAACGGCATCGGTTACTCGTCACGGAGGGCGAGTTACCGACATGGGTTGCCAGCAGTGGCGCCACGATTTGGACGACACCTACCGCAAAGCCGTCGGCACCACCGACACGTTTTACGTCGACGGCGCGGACACCGTCTACCTCGCTGGGCCGGAAGGCGCGCTGAAGCTGACCAGGACTGACTAAAACTAAATAGTCGCCTCGAGCGGCTGCATGCGCTGCGAAATCACGCGCGTGACACCGTCGCCACGCATGGTCACACCGTAGAGAACGTTTGCCACGTCCATCGTGGGTTTCTGGTGCGTGATCACGATCAGCTGCGAATCTTTGCGCAGCTCCTCCAGCAGTGCGATGAGGCGTCGCAGGTTGACGTCGTCAAGCGCTGCCTCCACCTCATCGAGCACATAGAACGGGCTCGGACGCGCACGGAAAATTGCCACCAGGAACGCAAGCGCGGTGAGCGATTTCTCACCACCGGAGAGCAGCGAGAGACGCTTGACCTTCTTGCCCGGCGGGCGAGCCTCGATTTCGATGCCGGTGGTGAGCATGTCCTCCGGCTCGGTGAGGATCAGCCGCGCCTCCCCGCCAGGAAACAGCGTGGCAAACACCTTCGGAAACTCCTGCTCCACATCACGCCACGCGTCGGTGAACAACGTCAGGATCTGGGCATCCACCTCGTCGATCACGCCCGTCAGGTCCTCGCGCGCCTGAATGACGTCGTCAAGCTGCGTGCTCAAAAACGAGTACCGCTCTTCCAGCGCCTTGTACTCCTCGAGTGCGAGCGGGTTGACCTTGCCCAACGCGCGCAGGTCCTTCTCCGCCTCGGCGAGACGCGCCTGCTCATACTCCAGGTCGAAGTCCTCGCCCGGGGTGTACTCGGCCACCAAGTCCGCCACCGCGATGCCGAGCGATTCGGTAACCTTCGCTTCCGCCTCATCGATGCGGACCTGCGCCTGCGAGCGCGCAATGTCGGACGCGTGCGCCGAGTCGGTCAACCGCGCCAAATGCTGGCGTGCGCCACTGACCGTGCTTCGCGCCTCCTGGTTCTGGGCCCGCAGCGCCGTGACCTGCGACGCCAATTCATCACGCTGGGCAGTCGCCCGCGCAATCGCGTCCTCGATCCGCGCGACCAAGTCGCGGGCGTGCCCGGCAACCGCCTCGGCGAGTTCAGCTTCGGCGCGGCGGCGGGCCTGCGCTGCGTCGTGGCGCGCCTTCGCCTGCCGCTCGTGTTCTGCCTGCCTGCGAAGCGCATCGCCGCGGCCCACGGTTTGCTCGGCAGCTTGCTGGGCGGCTCGCGCGGCCAGCACGGCCTCCACTTCCACGGCTTTCACGTTGTCCAGCGCGGCTGTCGCCTGGTCGCGCTCGGCGGTCGAGGGTTCCTCGGCTCCAGGTTCGTCCTCCACTCGCGCAAGCCGGTCGCGGGTCTCAGCCAATGCTTGTCGACGCTCTGCCACACGCCCTTCGGCTTCCGTCACCCGCCCCGCAGCGCGCTCGTGCTCGGCAGTATTCACCTCAGCCTGCTTCACCAGACGAGCGTGGTCGCGGCGCCAAGACTCAGCCTCCGTGTCGTGTTCACGCAGCGACGCTTTCGCTGCCGCAGCCGCCACCCGGGCGTCCTCGGCGGCCAGCGTCGCACCCTCGAGCGTGCCGGAGAGCTCCTCCAGCTGTGCCTTTGCCGCGTCTAACTCGGCCCGTGCGGTCTCAATCTGCGCGGCGACCTCCACGGTGGTGGTGCGCCCAGAACCAGCTGCGACCCAGCCCTCGCCGACAAGCGTGCCGTCGCGGGTCACTGCGCGCAGGCGCGGGTCCGCGGCGACGATGCGGCGGGCATCGGCAAGATCGTCGGCCACGGCGACGTCGACAAGCAAGCGGGTGACCGGCCCTTGCACCTCGGACACGAGGGTGAGGTGGTCGAGCAACCACTCCACCCGGGCATCGGTATCCAGGCGCCAAGTCGCGCCGCCGAGTGGGGCGAAAAGCACGGTGCGCTCCACCTCGGCGAGCTTCGAAACCGTCTCAGCTGATGCCTCGCTCACGAGCGCCTCACTGTACGGCCCGAGCGCGGCGGCGAGCGCCTTTTCCAACCCCGGGGCCGCGGTCATCAGGTCGGCGAGCGCGTCGACCTCGCCGAGCACATCGCGAGCCGGGGCTTTCGGCGCCTGTTCCGCAAGCGTGGCAATGCGCGATTCCAGCGTGGCTACCGCGCGCTCGCGGTCGCGCTGAGCGTCGCGGAGCTGTGCAAGGCGCTTCTCTGCGGCGTCGGATTCGGTGTACGCCCGCACGTGCGCGTCGTCGAGCGGGCCGCGGCCAGCCTCGACGTCGGCGAGCCTATCGGCCACCTCATCAGCCTCTCGTTGCGCAGCTTGCGCGCGTTCGAGGGTTTCCGAGAGGGTTTCGGCCAGGCGATTGACCTCGTCTTCCGCAGCCTGCAGCGCTTGCTGCTGGGACTCCTCCTGAGCGAGCAGGCGTACCAACCCTTCGCGCCGGTCAGCGATCGCGCGCAACCTCGCCATGTGCTCGTGCTCCGCAGCGTCGAACGCTTCCTGCGCCGATTCGACCTGCTCGCGCACCGACTCCAGGTATGCGTTCGCCTCTTCGGCGGCCTCCTGATTCTCGGCGTGCTGCTCGTCAGCGAGGTTTGCTCGCACCAGGAGGTCTTCGGGATCTTGGCCCGCGTAAGGCACCGCGGCGCCGGCGTTTCGGGATCGTTCGGTGGCGATGCGCACCGTCGCGCTTGCGCGTTCCGCCAACGTTGAGAGCGCGAACCACACCTGCTGCGCGTCCTCCGCCTTGGGCTGCACCTCGGCTTGCATGGCCTCGATGCGTTCTTGCTCTGCGGTTGCGTCCTCGAGCGCACTGGTCGCCGTTTCCACTTGCGCGGCGAGCAGTTTCGCGCGCTCCGTGGCGTCGTCAAGCGAACTGCGAAGGGTAACCACCTGGTGCCCTGCGATTCGCAACCGGGCGTCGCGAAGCGTGGATTGCACTGTGGCTGCGCGCTTTGCTGCCTCCGCCTGGCGTGCGAGTGGTTTGAGCTGCTTGCCTAGCTCTTCGGTGAGGTCGGTGAGCCGGTCGAGGTTGGCCTGCATGCCGGTGAGCTTGCGCTGGGCTTTTTCTTTTCGGCGTCGGTGTTTGAGCACACCAGCGGCCTCCTCGATGAAGGCGCGGCGCTCCTCCGGGCGGGATTCGAGAATCTCCGAGAGCTTGCCCTGGCCGACGATGATGTGCATTTCGCGGCCGATGCCGGAGTCGCTGAGCAGCTCCTGAATGTCCATCAGGCGCGCTTTGGCACCGTTGATCTCGTACTCGGAGGCGCCGTCGCGGAACATGCGGCGGGTGATAGCGACCTCGGTGTACTCGATGGGCAGCTTCTTGTCCGTGTTGTCGAACGTGAGCGTGACTTCGGCGCGGCCGAGTGGTTTGCGCTCGCCGGCACCGGCGAAGATGACGTCTTCCATCTTGCCGCCGCGCAGGTTCTTCGCGCCCTGCTCCCCCATCACCCAGGCAAGGGCATCGACGACATTCGACTTGCCCGAACCATTCGGCCCGACTACCGCGCAGATGCCTGGCTCGAACTTCATCGTGGTCGCCGACGCGAAGGACTTGAATCCTTTGAGGGTCAGCGACTTCAGGTGCATTGTGTGGATTTTACAGACCGGTCATGCTTGGCCCGTAGCGCACGCGCGCAATAGGATGGGTGTGGTTGGAAGGAGGGAGCAATGACCCAAATTGTTGGTCGTGCCAGTGAGATAGAGACCTCATTGCGCGATGCGGCTGGAGCTCTCGCGCTCGCTGGCCACTCTATCGATGACCCGCGCATTGACGAGCTTGTCCGATTAGCTGCCACCGGAGAAATCACCGTGGACGAGATGCTCGCCCGAGTGAGTGCACTCCTACTGCGCCGCGTTGTGCAGTGAACTGCGGCTAGGTTTCTACCGCCCGCGCCTTCACGTCCCCAGGCTCGATCGCCCCATGCGTACCAAACTCGCGCTGCCAGTACAAAAGCGGCTGGTTGGAATTCATCTCGGCGCAGCAGACGTCGACAAGCACGAGCGTGTGGTCACCCGCCTCAATCATCCGAGCAACCGTGCCCGACACCCACGTGTGGTTATCCGGCAACTTCGGCGCGCCGTCAGCCATGCACCAGTCGATGCCAGCGAACCGGTCCACCCGCTTGTCCGCAAAGCGGCGCGCAAGCGCCCCCTGATTCGTCGAAAGCACGTTGATTCCGATCGGCGATCCCACCTCGAGCTGCGCGAGTAACGACGAGCGCTGATCCAAACTCACCAGCACCATCGGAGGATCCAGCGACAGCGACATGAATGCACTGACCGTCGTGCCGTGCGGCGCCTCCTCGCTGCCGGTAGTCACAATCGTCACCGCCGCAGCAAGCTGGCTCATCGCATTTTTGAACCGCTGTTCGTCCACCTATCGCTCCTCAAAACCTTGCGCACCGCGCGGCTCGCCGTACTGTTCGTGCACGGCTTCCACGGTGCCAGGCCGGTCGGTAGAGCTCGGGTTTTCTCGCAGGAGCTCAAGAAGCTTATCGACGTCCCCCTGTTCTCCCTCAGCCACGACCTCGACCCGGCCATCACTGAGGTTCTTTGCGTACCCGGATAGCCCCAATTCCAGTGCACGGGAGCGGGTCCACCACCTGAATCCGACTCCCTGAACGTGTCCGTGGACATGGGCAGTCATGCGTGTATCAGCCATGGTTCGCCGAACCCTCCTCGAGGCCGCCGAGATCGTTGTCCTCGCCGGCGGCCTTGGCCTCGCGGGCAATCACGCGGTCATCCACGCTGCGGCGGGTGACTGGGTCGGAGCCGTCCCAGAACTCGACGTTCTTCAGCTCCGGCAGCATGTCGCGGTGGAATACCGGGTCAATGCCGTGGCGGCGCTGCTCGTTGAAGTTCTTCAGCAGTTTGATGGCCACCCCGCCCAGCGGGATGATCGCGACGATGTTGAACAGTGCCAGCAAGCCGGCCATGGTGTCGCCCAGCGCCCACACCAGCGGCACGGAACCGAAGGCGCCGAAGATGACGAAGCCGATGACCACTACGCGAAAGACGGTCATCGCTGTCTTCGAGTCGGTGAGGTACTCCAGGTTCGCCTGCGCGAGGTAATAGTTGCCGATGATGGAGGAAAACGCCAGGAAGAACAAGATGAACGTCACCGCGTGCGCACCCCAGGCGCCGACGGAGTCCGCCAACGCGGACTGGGTCAGTGCGGCGCCCTGGATGTCATCGAAGCCGTAGTTCACGGCCGGGCCGAGCAGCACGACGAAGGCGGTGATCGTACACACGATAAGGGTGTCGAAATAGACGCCGAGCGTTTGCACCAGGCCCTGCTTGACCGGATGGGACACCGTCGCAGTCGCCGCGGCGTTCGGGGCGGAGCCCATACCGGCCTCGTTGGAGAACAGTCCGCGGCGCATGCCCTGCATGAACGCCGCGCCGACAGCAGCGCCGGCGACCTGCTGTAGACCGAGCGCGTGGCCGACGATGAGGGAGAACATGGCCGGGATCTCATCGATGTTCACGATGAGGACCCACACGCCCAGCAGGATGTAGGTGCCGGCCATGAACGGCACGATCACCTGCGTCCAGGACGCGATGCGGGTCACGCCGCCGAAGATGACCAGCGCGGTCAGGGTGGCCAGCACCGCGGCGACGATGCCCTTCAACAGGGTCGAATCAGTGCCGAGGGAGCCACCGACGGCCTCGACGATCGAGTTGGTCTGGATCGCGTTGTAGACGAAGCCGTAGGTGAGAAAGAGAAAAACGGAAAACAGCGTGGCCAGCGGAGCCCAGCCCAGGCCGCGCGTCATGTAGTAGGCCGGGCCGCCGTGGTAGTTGCCCTCGTCGTCCTTGGTCTTCCACAGCTGCGCCAGCGTGGACTCGACGAAGGACGTCGCGCCGCCGATCAGCGCGAGCATCCACATCCAGAACACCGCGCCCGGGCCGCCGATAGAGATGGCCAGCGCAACACCGGCGATGTTGCCCGTGCCCACGCGCGAGGCGGCAGATATGGTGAACGCCTTAAAAGCGGAGATGCCGCCGTACTCCTCGTCCAGGTCGCGGCCTTGGCGGTCCTTGCCCTTCGGGGTCTCTGCAATCGCCTTGAACATGTCAGGCAATAGGCGCACCTGCACGAACAGGGTGCGCAGGCCGAAGTAGAGGCCAGCGGCGATCAAGAACCAGGGGACAAGGGTCCAGACGACGCCGTTGAGGGTTCCGTCGACGAAATTGAAGGCGTTCTCCACGCCCGCGATACTAGCGGAGTGGTTCTCATTTTCCCCACACCGGTGGAGACTTCTACGGCTTGAACAAGTCGAGAACTAATGTGGGCAAGCCGAGGCGCCTCGTGCAGTCCGAGATGTATTCGCGCGCGTAGGGGTAGAGGGCAAACAGTCCGGTGGTGTTGGCGAAAGCCTCCAGTTCCTCATCGCTGGCCTCGTCGAAAAGGGTATGCGTGAAAGCGGCAGTGAACTCACTCTGCAGCGTAGCGACCGAGTCTGTGACATCCTCCGCGTCGGAACTGATGGTCACGCTGAATCCGCAACTAACCAAAAGCAGCCCGGCTGAATCGCCGATGGCAGGAGCGATTTCTGCTTCGGGCGAGATGTCCAGCTCGACCGAAAGCGACGCGGTTGGATTGGGCACGAAGTGCAAACGCACGTCTGACTGCGTCAGTCTGATGTCTCGCAAGTTCGCGTTGCCGGCGATACGGCCGGCCTGCACTCTCAACTCATCCTGTGGCGCGCAGTTGATCGCCATTTAACTCACCTTGATGTCTGAGTAAGAAGAGGAGAATTCGCGCAGGCATGCCCTATGGGACGTTTCCCGAGTGGTAGTCGAAGTGGACACACAGCGGTAGGGGGAAATGACGGACGCGGCGCTTCCAGGAGCGTCGACCACGAGTCGAATTCTTGCCCCGACAGCTCGCGCGTACCGCTGCATAGTGGACAGCTGCGGATCTGTTTCGCCGCGCTCAAGATCGGAGATAGCGGATTGGGTGGTTCCCATGGCTGCCGCAACATCTTTTTGGGAAAGTTTGCCGTTCTTGCGCGCCTCACGGAGGCGATCAGCCACTTCACTACGGACGTGCGCGTCTTCAAACGCTTCACGGATCTCCGGGTCGTCCAAGAACTCTTCGACCTCAAACTCGACCGAATTGGCCCTGATGTAATCGTCCGATTTCATCGGTACCCCTTTCGCTTCCCCTAAGTTAATCGGTTTGAACCGATACTAACTCGGAACGGTCTACAACGCAATTACTCCTTACGGGCTTTCCACGTCTTGCTCCGCTCCACCGCCTTGTCGATCTCCATCATCGGCGTCTTTTGCGTGTTCTTGTAGAAGCAAGAGAGGATGATGATGTGCACTGGCGAGTCCTGGATTGCCATCGCGCGGTAGTGGTTGTTGCCAACCTGCGCCCTTATCTCAAAAATGTCATCGCGGATGGATCTCAAATCCCCGCTTCGGGACTTACCTCGCTTGAGCCGGTTGATTTTCTCAAGCAACGCCGCTTGCCCCTGCTTGTCTAGTGACTGCAGTTCTTTCTTGCTCACCGGCATGGCATCGCCGCCCGGCGCGAACCAGCGGACCTGCATTCGCGTCATTGCCCCTCCTTCAACCATGCGATATGCCATTAAGGGTACGTTGTCACCGAACCTGGCACACCGGGCAGTAGTAACTGGAGCGCTGCCCCACCACAACCCGCTCAATCGGGGTGCCGCAGCGCGCGCAAGGCTTGCCCGCTTGCCCGTACGCGTTCAATGAGCGCGAAAAATACCCGGATGCACCGTTGACGTTCACGTACAAAGAATCGAAGCTGGTCCCACCTTCCTCCAGCGAGCGCTCCATCACGGCCTTCGACGCATCGAGCACCGCGACGGCGTCACGCTGGCGCATCGTGCGGGCGGTTCGCCAGGGTTTAAGTCTTGCCGCCCACATTGCCTCATCCGCGTAGATGGAGCCGATACCGGAGACCACCTCTTGGTTGAGCAGGACCGACTTCAGCGGGGAGCGCTTTGCGCGCATTGCTCGTGCGACCGCACTCGCATCGAAGGCCGCTTCAAAAGGATCCGGTGCGATGTGGGAGATCGTCTCGGGGAGCCCGTCGATAAGCGATGCATACTGCCAAACGCCGAAGGTGCGCTGGTCGACGAAGTCGAGCTCCCGGTCCCCCATGAGAGCGCGAATGCGCAGGTGGGGGCTTTGGAGGAATCCCGGCGGGCCGACGAGCATTTGGCCGCTCATTCGCAGGTGCACAACGAGCGCGTTGCCGTCGGAAAGGGTCAGCCACATGAATTTGCCGCGCCGGCCGGTGCCGGTGACGGTGAGTCCGGGCAGCACTACGGTGAGGTCGACTGCATTGCCGCGTACTGCGCGCGGGTGCAGGACTTCTACTGTGTCGAAAGTGCGGCCGACGACGTGGGTGTCCAAGCCGCGACGCACCACCTCGACTTCGGGCAGTTCCGGCATTACTGCTTGGCCCCGAGCACTGCCTCAGCCGTGTGGTCGCGAAGGAACAGCACGGCTTGGTGCGCCGCCTCTTGTTCCGCGAGCTTCTTGTTCGGGCCGGTTCCAGTGCCGCGAACCACGCCGTCCACCAGTACTTCTGCGGTGAAGGTCTGGTTGTGGTCGGGGCCTTCGGCCTCCGCGCGGTACTCGGCGACCGGCAACTTCAGCTCCGCTAGGCGTACCTGCAGCGTGGTCTTCCAATCCTGGTGCTTTGTGGTCGCGGTGGCGCTGCGCAGCTTGGCGTCGAAAAGTGTGAGCACTACCTCGCGTGCGGTTTCAAAGCCGTGTTCGAGGTAGATTGCGCCGAGCAGCGCCTCGGTGGTGTCGGCGAGGATCGACTCCTTCTCGCGGCCGCCGGTGAGTTCCTCACCGCGGCCGATCAGCATGTGCGGGCCGAGATCGATCTCCCGGGCGATGTCCGCGAGCCCGTAGCGCGACACGATCGCTGCGCGCATCGGCGAGAGCTCCGACTCCGGGCGTGAGGGGTAGAGCTCGAAGAGTTTGTGCGCCACCGAAAGGCCGAGCACCGCGTCGCCGACGAACTCGAGGCGTTCGTTGTTCGGCAGGTGGTTGTGCTCGTTGGCGAATGATCGGTGGGTCAGCGCCAGCTTGAGCATCTCCGGCGAGATCTCTACGCCGACAGCCGTGAGCAGCGGCGCGTGATCGACTGCGTCGTATGCCTGCTGCCACGCGTCGTCGTGACTGATTCGCTTTTTACGGGCGCGGCTCACAGAAACTTCTCCAGGCCAGCCCAGCGCGGGTCCACCCGGTCCTGCTGCTCCCCCGAAACCCCATCCGGGGACGGCACGTCGGTGTCGCCCTCGCACTCCGGCTCGCAGGTCGGGTTGAACGGCAGGTTCAGACCAGCCTCGTCGACAAAGGCCTGCTCCAGGTCCGCCTTGTCATCCACCACGCGCATGATCTCGTCGCCGGAGCCGCGATCCTCATCGGCCTCGTCATCGCCGGAAATGAATGCGTCAGACGCGGAGAACACCTGCTCTACCCGCAGCGTGTGCTCTGGGGTGAGCTCTTTCAGGCAGCGCACGCATTGGCCGGTGAGCTGCGCGGTCGCAGTCGCATCCACCATGACACCGCTTCCGAGCGGAATGATGGTCGCTTCGACCTCGACCTCTTGGCCTTCTTCGATGGCGATCATTGCTGGCCCGATGCGCGAGGGCGAAGAGCCGGTCTGGGTGACGGTAATGGGCAGGCCGTCGCCGTTCATAGCCTCGGCGACGTTGATGATGAACGGATTTCCAGACATAACAATCCCTAACCCTACAGTCTGTGGCGATCACCGCCGACTTCGTTCGCCAACGGCGATTACCGGCCGAATAACGGCTTAGTAGTCCTCTGGGTACGCGTCAGCCGGCGCCTGCTCGGTGCGCGGGCGACGGCGCGGGGTGCGCTCGATTCGCTCGCCCCGGTCCGTCCGCTCGCCGCGCTCACCGCGGCGCTCGTAGCCACCCTCGGGACGCTGCACGCCGGAGGCACCGGCACCGCGACGCAGTGCCGAACGGTCAGAGGACACGGTGCGAAGCACCGAGGAGAGCGACTCCTCGAACTCCGCGAGCTTCGCATCCACGTAGTCGTCGCACTCCGCACGCAGGCGGGCGGACTCGGTGTGCGCCTGCTCCACCAGACGGTGCGCCTCCTCGTCCGCGCGGCGCATCACCTCAGATTCGGAGATCAAGCGCTCCTGCTGCGCAAGACCTTCGTCCACGCTGCGCTGGTACTCCTGGTTACCCGACTCGACCAGGCGCTCCGCCTCTTGGCGTGCGCGGCCCACAGTCACGTCGGCCTCTTCGCGGGCGCGGCCAACCATGTTGTTCGCGTCTTCCTCAGCGTTAGACACCAGCATGGTGGCCTGCGACTGCGCGTCGGTCAGCATGGTCTCGGACTGCGCGTGCGCATCGTCGACCAGACGGCGCGACTCGTCCTCCGCGTCCATCACCAGCACGTCCGCACGCTCCTGCGCACCACGCAGAATCTCGTCCTGCTTGTCCAGCACGTCCTGGGCATCGTCGAGTTCTTCCGGAATGGCGTTGCGCAGATCGTCGAGAAGCACGAGCATCTCGTTGCGCGGCACCATGCAGTTCGAGGTCATGGGCACGCCGTACGCCTGCTCCACGGTCTGGACGAGTTCATCGAGGGCTTCGAATACGCGGTACATGGCACTCAGCGTACGGCGCAAAAAGAGCTTTTCGCTTTACGACGCGTCCCCCGCCGCGCCTAGATCACACCCTGGGCGAGCATTGCGTCCGCGACCTTCTTGAAGCCCGCGATGTTCGCACCGACGATGTAGTCGCCCTCGTGGCCGTACTCGGCTGCGGTCTCGGCCGAGAGCTTGAAGATGTTGCTCATGATGCCGTGGAGACGCTGGTCGGTGTAGTCGAACGTCCACGAGTCGCGGGAAGCGTTCTGCTGCATCTCAAGCGCGGAGGTGGCCACGCCGCCAGCGTTTGCCGCCTTGCCCGGGCCGAAGTTGATCTTGTTGCTGCGGAAGATCTCCACCGCCTCCGGGGTGGACGGCATGTTCGCGCCCTCAGCGACGTAGCGGACACCGTTGTCCACCAGAGTGCGGGCATGCTCGGCTTCCAGCTCATTCTGGGTTGCGCACGGCAGCGCCACGTCTGCCTTGAGATCCCAGATGGAGCCGTCAGAGTGGAAAGTCGTGCCCTGGGCTTCTTCCACGTAGGTGGAGACGCGCTCGCGGCGCTTCTCCTTGACGTCGCGGAGCAGCTCGACGTCGACACCGTTCGGGGTCTCAACCCAGCCGGAGGAATCGGAGAAACCGACTACGGTGGCGCCAAGCTCTTGGGCCTTCTGGATGGCGTAGGTAGCGACGTTGCCGGAACCGGAGACGATCACCTTCGCACCGTCGAGGGACTCACCGTTGGCCTTCATCATTTCCTCGGTGAAGTAGACGCAGCCGAAACCGGTTGCCTCGGTGCGTGCGAGCGAGCCGCCCCACTCCAGTCCTTTGCCGGTGAGCACGCCGGACTCGTGCTGGTTGGCCAGGCGGCGGTACTGGCCGAAGAGGAAGCCGACCTCGCGGCCACCTACGCCGATGTCACCAGCCGGGACGTCGCGGTACTCACCGATGTGGCGCCACAGCTCAGTCATGAAGGACTGGCAGAAGCGCATGACCTCACCCTCGGAGCGGCCCTTGGGGTCGAAGTCGGAGCCGCCCTTGCCACCGCCGATCGGCAGGCCGGTCAAGGAGTTCTTGAAGATCTGCTCGAAGCCCAGGAACTTGATCACGCCGAGGTTCACGCTCGGGTGGAAGCGCAGACCGCCCTTGTAAGGGCCTAGCGCGGAGTTGAACTGCACGCGGAAACCGCGGTTCACGCGGACCTCGTTGTTGTCATCCATCCACGGGACGCGGAAGATGATCTGGCGCTCCGGCTCACAGAGACGCTCGATCAAGCCGTAGTCGGCGTAGTGCGGGTCCTTCTCAAGGACGATTTTCAGCGATTCAAGCACCTCAGCGACCGCCTGGTGGAACTCCGGCTCCCCAGCGTTGCGCTTCAGCAGTTTGTCGTAGTAGCCAGCAACTTCCTGGTCGATTGCGCTCATGAGCGTCTCCTCCGGAATCCATATCTATTGGGCGGCAGATTTGCCACATGGCATGATACAAAACATTTCACCGCCATGCCCAGTGATGCCTGTCCCAAGCTACGTCCAGCCGTTGCGGGTTTTTGAACCGGGGGCGGAGCTCATCCCCCCCGCGCCGTTAAACTGGGCCGTCACACGCCTAACCGCCCCGCACGCTTTGCACTCGAGGTCACAAACATGAGTTTCACTTCCTCCCCCCGCCCAGTGAATGCCACCGACGCTGCCGATGCAGCTGGTACTGAACGTTCCACCAAGGTGGTCATCGCCCCTGACGCCTTCAAAGGCACCGCCTCCGCACAGCAGGCTGCCCAGTGGCTGGGCGAAGGCATCCGGGAAGTGATCAAGGACGCCGACATTTACCTCGCGCCGATGGCCGACGGCGGTGAAGGCACCTCGGAACTCTTCGCGGGCGAGCGCATCACCCTGCCCACCACGGACGCGGCCGGACGCCTGACAGAGGCAAGCTACACTTACGACGCCTCGACCACCACCGCGTTCATCGACGTCGCGGCCGCATCGGGCTTGCCCGCCGTCGCCGAAAACCCGGTGCCGATGACCGGAGATACATACGGCACCGGCGTACTCATCGCAGATGCACAGACCCGCGGCGCGACCCGCATCGCACTCGGCCTGGGCGGCTCCGCCACCATCGACGGCGGTACTGGCATCCTCGTGGCGCTTGGAGCGAACCCGATCGACGCCCGTGGCTACCAGCTCAAGCCAGGCGGCGGTGCACTGCGCGACATCGCGGACCTTGACACCGCGAAGGTGAACATCCCCGCCGGTGCCGTCGATTGGCTTTTGCTTGTCGACGTCGCCGCCCCCGCCACCGGCGACCACGGCGCCGCAGCGGTGTTCGGCCCGCAAAAAGGGGCCTCCGAAGAGGACGTGGAGGTGCTCGATGAGGGGCTTGCAAGGCTTTGCGACGTCGCGGGCGTCGACCCTACAACTCCCGGGATGGGCGCGGCGGGCGGTGTTGGCATTGGCTTGACCTGGCTGTCTACCTTGCTGCACGGCGACGCTTCGCACGTCCAGATCGTGCCCGGCGCGCGCATGGTCGCAGACGCGAACGGGCTCGCAGAACAGCTCACCGACGCAGCACTGGTGATCACAGGCGAGGGCCGCTTCGACGCTCAGACTGCCGCTGGAAAGGTCGCGGCCACCGTCTTCGATCTCGTGGAGGAGCACAACCCGGAGGCGGTGGTCGCCGTGGCCTCAGGCGAGTTCCAGGACACGCCTCGCGAAGTTGCCAGCAACGAGGTCATCGCCGTGACGTTGCCCGACCCTTCCGAGGCAGGCGAAGCCGGCACCGCCGAGCAGCTGCGCCGCGCCGGCGCAGAGATCGCAGTCGCCTACCTGCGGACCTCGACGGTCCAGGGGTAGATCGAAGCAACCTCAAACTGGTCCTGCTGTTCGAGGGCGGCCGGGTCATTCGGCAGCGTCGCTTTCGGAGTGAGAATGCGTGACAGCCCCATTGCGAGGCGGTTGTAGCTGTCTGCGCCCTCGGCGGTGATCACGTAGCGGTGGACCTGCGCGCCGTCATCTGCCGGATCGGTACCGCGGTCCGCTTCATAGGTAGAGGTTAGCTGGGCGTGCACGGTGGCGTCGATAAGCAAGGTACCCTCCTGGACCACCGACCCAGCGGTGAGTTTGCCGCGGCGAACGAGGATGTCGAGCGCTCGCTGAAAGGCCGCGCCGACCTCGTCAGCGGCGGTGGGCGGGACCAGGACGTCGAACACAATGGCTGGCATGCCTTCCAAGGCTAGCCTTCGGTGGCGCGAGTAGGGTGCAAAGCATGCCTTTGGACGTGCAATCGCCGAAACATGCCTTGACCACGATGGCTGACGGCACGATCAAACAAGTCAGCCCGTTTTCCGGAACGCAGGTGTGGACCGTGCCCGGGCGGGGCAACCGGCCGTTGTCGAACCGCTCGAAGGAACCGGAAGCGCTGGGAGACGATGCGTTTACGCACTCGTGCAACTTCTGCGAGGCGAAGCAGCTGGCTACCCCACCGGAAAAAACCCGCACATTCCGCGGCGAAGATGGCCGGTGGCAAATCCTGCGCGACCAGATGCCGCACCAGCTTGGCGAGACTCGCGCGGAGTTCCGCCGCGTACCCAACCTGTTCGAGATCGTCTCCTACGACTACTGGGTGCAGAACTACGGCTACGAGATGCCGGAGGGCCGGCGCCGGCACATGGAGACCTACTTGGCCGACTCGGCTGGCCGCGAGCACGTGTATGAGATTGCGCGCACGCGCATGCGCGCTTCTGGTCTGGGCGAGGCGGAGAGCGAAGATGAGCTTTTGGCCCTTGCGCCCGCGTATTTCGGCGGCGGGCACGACGTGATTATCGCGCGGCGGCACTTCGTCGACGGTGCGACGGATGATTCGCAGTTGGCCAGCTCCGGCACGCTGACCCCGGACGAGCACCATGGCTTCACCGCTTTCACTATCGACGCCCTGCGTGACCTGCTCGAGGCGAACCGCTACGCGCCGTACGTGGTGGTGTTTCAGAACTGGCTCTCTGCTGCCGGTGCCTCGTTCGACCACCTGCACAAGCAGCTGGTCACAATTGATGAGCGCGGCGTGCAGGCCGAGATGGAGATTGCGAAGCTGCGCCGCAACCTCAACATGTACAACGAGTGGGGCGTGAACTACGCGTCGTATCACAACTTGGTCATCGCAGAGAACGACTATGCGGTGGTGGTTGCTGGCATTGGGCACCGCTACCCCACTACGGCGATCTACTCGAAATCCGCGACGTGTGAACCGTGGCGCCAATCGGAGGAAGAGGTGCGCGGCTTCTCCGACTTGTTGCATGCCGTGCACGCCGCGACCGGGCCCGAGGTTGCCTGCAACGAGGAGTGGCATTACCGCCCGGTGGATTTGGACGTACCGATGCCGTGGCGCGTGAACATTAAGTGGCGCCTCTCCACCGTCGCCGGGTTCGAGGGCAACACGAAGATCTACGTGAACACGCTTTCTCCGTTCGACGTGCGCGACCGGCTGGTAACCAACCTCTATCGGCTGCGCGATGAGGGCCGTGTTGCGGGCGATATCCGCATTGCCGCCGAGTGCACCCCCGCGCGCAACGTGCTGCTCTACAACCCGATGCTGAGTAAGGAAGGGCAAGACCGATGACCACCGTGCCGATGCACCAGCTGCTTGAGACCTACGAGATCGATGCCGCGTGGCAGCGCGAGTTCTACGAGTGGATGCACGCCAACCCGGAGCTGGCAATGCAGGAACACGAAACCCACGCCCGCATCCTGAAGGAGCTTGAGCGCTTCGACTGCGAGGTGATCGCACCGATCGGCGGCACGGGTATCTGCGCGGTATTTACAAATGGCGATGGCCCGGTCGTGCTGCACCGCGCCGACTTCGACGCCCTTCCAGTCACCGAGGCGACCGGCGTGGACTACGCGGCAACCACCGGCACCATGCACGCCTGCGGTCACGACATTCACACCGCTGCGCTGCTGGGGGTCTGCGACTTTATGGACCACACCCGCGATCAGTGGGCTGGCACGTTCATCGCGCTGTTCCAGCCGGCAGAGGAGACCGCCGAAGGCGCTGCGGCAATGGTCGAAGATGGTTTGGTGGACCGCATTCCGCACCCGGATGTGTGTTTCGGACAGCACGTGATGCCGGGTCGCGCCGGCGAGGTCATGAGCAAACCCGGCCCGCAGTTCGCCGCGTGCGATTCGATCCGCATCACCATCCCGGGCCGCAGCGCGCACGGCTCGATGCCGCACAATTCGATCGACCCGACGTTCACTGCGGCGATGATCATCGCGCGTCTCCAGGGCATCGTCGGCCGCGAGGTCAACCCCGCCGATTTCGCAGTGGTCACCGTTGCCAGCGTGCACGCCGGCAGCACCATCAACATCATCCCGGCGGAAGCCGAGCTGGTACTCAACTGCCGCTTCTACTCCGACAAGGTCAAGGCGAAGGTGTACGCGTCCATCGAGCGGATCGTGCACGCAGAGGTCGCAGCTTCAGGAGCCGAGGGCGAGGCCAAGATCGAGTTCTTCGCTCACGGGGACTTGCTCACTAACGACGAAGCGTTGTTCGAGACCGTCCGCGCTCGCTTCGACGAGGCGTTCGGGGAAACTTCCGTCACCGCCGACCCGAAGACGGTCTCCGAGGACTTCCCCACTATCCCAACCGCATTCGGCGCGCCCTACCTTTTCTGGCTGATCGGATGCACGCCGCAACATGTGTGGGATAAGGCAGTCGCTGAGGATCGCGTTGACCTAGATGTGCCGGTGAACCACATGCCGACATTCCTTCCGGAGTACGAGCCGACGATCCGGGCGGCGACGGATGCTGGTGTGGTGGCAGCGTTGACGCTGCTCGCTCGCGCTGAGTAAGCGCGGGTGGGTAGGTAGGCTTGGCCGGGCATTGGCTGCACAGCTTCTCCGAAAGGTTTGATGAATGGACACCCACGTACACACCCCTGAGCTGAAAGACACTCTCGCTGGCCACGTCAAGGGCTTTTCCGGCAAATCACCTTCGAACTCCACCGTGGAGAAATTCTGGACCGGCCTTTCGGCCGCAGTGGTCGAGCAGATTGCCGACAACTGGGAGGAGACCCGAAACACCTACGCCGGCGCCCGCCAGGCAGCGTACTTCTCGGCTGAGTTCCTGCAGGGTCGCGCACTGCTGAACAACCTGACCAACCTCGGCCTCGTCGAGCAGGCGGAAGAAATCACCCGCGAACTTGGCCATGAGCTTTCGGACGTGCTTGAAGCTGAAAGCGACGCAGCACTGGGCAACGGCGGCCTTGGTCGATTGGCCGCCTGCTTCCTGGATTCCGCAGTCACCCAGGATTACCCGCTCACCGGCTACGGCCTGCTCTACCGCTATGGCCTATTCCGCCAGGAGTTCGTGGACGGCTTCCAAAAGGAGCACCCGGACGCATGGAAGGAAGCCTTCTACCCGTTCGTTGTCCGCCGCAACACGCAGCAGCGCTTTGTGAAGTTCGACGACATGCAGGTGCGCGCGGTGCCCTACGACATGCCGATCACCGGCTACGGCACCGACAACGTGGGCACGCTGCGTCTGTGGGACGCGCTGCCGATGCACGAGTTCGATTACGACGCGTTTAGCTCCCAGCGCTTCACCGACGCGATCCTGGAGCGCGAGGCCGTGCACGACATCACCCGCGTGCTGTACCCGAACGACTCCTCTTACGCCGGCAAGCTGCTGCGCGTTCGCCAGCAGTACTTCTTCGTGTCCGCCTCGCTGCAGGAGCTGGTGGAAAACTACGTCACCCACCACGGCGACGATCTGAGCCGTTTCCACGAGTACAACTCCATCCAGCTCAACGACACTCACCCGGTGCTGGGCATCCCGGAGCTCATGCGCATCCTGCTCGACGAGCACGACATGAGCTGGGAGGACGCCTGGGAAGTCACCACCAAGACCTTCGCGTACACCAACCACACCGTGCTGCAAGAGGCACTGGAGACGTGGGAAGAGTCCATCTTCAAGCAGCTGTTCTGGCGCATTTGGGAGATCGTGCAGGAGATCGACCGCCGCTACCGCATCGACATGGAAGCCCGCGGCATCGAACCGGAGCTTGCTCACAAGTACTCCCCGGTGCACGACGGCATCGTCCACATGGCCTGGATCGCTTGCTACGCCTCGTACTCGATCAACGGCGTGGCCGCGATCCACACCGAGATCATCAAGCGCGACACCTTGGGCTACTGGCACGAGCTCGCCCCGGAGAAGTTCAACAACAAGACTAACGGCGTCACCCCGCGCCGCTGGCTGCGCATGTGCAACCCGCGCCTGAGCGAGCTGCTGGATCGCCTCGCCGGCAACGACGACTGGGTCACCGACCTGTCCAAGCTCAAGGAGCTGCGCCACTTCGCAGATGACCCGGAGGTCATGCGCGAGCTGCGAGAGATCAAGAACGCGAACAAGCGCGACTTCGCCGAGTGGATCAACGAGCGCCAGGGCGCAGAAATCGATCCGGACTCGATCTTCGACGCGCAGATCAAGCGCCTGCACGAGTACAAGCGCCAGCTGATGAACGCACTCTACATCATTGACCTGTACTTCCGCATTAAGAAAGACGGCTACACCGATGTGCCGAAGCGCACTTTCATTTTCGGCGCCAAGGCAGCGCCCGGCTACGTCATGGCTAAGGGCATCATCAAGCTGATCAACACCGTCGCGGACCTCGTGAACAACGACCCGGAGGTTTCGAAGTACATCCACATCGTGTTCGTGGAGAACTACAACGTCTCCCCTGCCGAGCACATCATCCCGGCCTCGGACGTCTCGGAGCAGATCTCCACCGCCGGTAAGGAAGCCTCCGGCACCTCGAACATGAAGTTCATGATGAACGGCGCTCTCACGCTGGGCACCATGGACGGCGCGAACGTCGAGATCGTCGATTCCGTCGGCGAGGACAACGCCTACATCTTCGGCGCGCTCGAGGAGGAGCTGCCGGAGCTGAAGCGCAACTACAATCCGCGCGAGGCAGCTACCGAAACGCCTGGCCTCATGCGAGCGCTCGATGCGCTTGTCGACGGCACGCTGGACGACCAGGGCACCGGCATGTTCCACGACATCCGCGAGTCCCTGCTTAACGGCTTCGGCTACGATGCCGCCGACGTCTACTACGTGCTCGGCGACTTCGCCTCCTACCGCGAGACCCGCGATCGCATGGCCCAGGAGTACTACGCCGATCCGGACCACTGGGCACGCATGTGCTGGATCAACATCTGCGAGTCCGGCCGCTTCTCCTCCGACCGCACCATCCGCGACTACGCGGAGGAGGTCTGGAAGATCCAGCCGACCCCGATCCACCCGGAGTTGGGGTCAAAGCGCTGAAGCGGTTAAAGCGGTGAAGCCGAGCACTCGCCTATGAACGCCCCCTTCACCGCGTTCCAGGCCAACCCCAACGCCATCGCCTACGAACCGCCAAAAACCCGTACGCTACGCTGCCTCTGTGACCATGCCCGAGGGTGCGACGCGTCGCCAAAAGATCCTCCTCGTTGACAACAACGACTCGTACACGTTCAACCTCGCCCACCTCATCGCGAAGGCGTCGGGCAACGAACCACTCGTCGTCGCCGCCACCGAGGTCGATGCACTCAACCTCCGAGCACGCATCACAGCCGGCGAGTTCAGCCACATCGTCATCTCCCCCGGCCCCGGCACGCCGGAGAACGACGCGGACTTCGCCGGCTCCCGCCGCGTAATCGAAGCCGCCGCCAGCATCCCGCTACTCGGCGTCTGCCTCGGCCACCAGGGCCTCGCTGCGCTCGCAGGCAGCCGCGTCACCCGCGCCCCGCAACCGCGCCACGGCTTCGTCAGCCAGATCACCCACTCCGGCGAAGGCATCTTCGCGGGCCTGCCCCAAAATTTCGACGCCGTGCGCTACCACTCGCTGCACATCACCGAAGTCCCCGGCATCACCGTCCACGCACGCAGCGAAGACGGCATCATCCAGGCCCTCAAAGTCGACGACCGACCGCACTGGGGCGTGCAGTTCCACCCGGAATCAATCCTCACCCAGCACGGTGAGCAGCTCATCAGAAACTTCCTGGGAGCACGGTGGCACATCGAGCATGTGCTTATCGACGCCCCCTTGAACCCGCAGCACATATTCAACGCAATCCGGGCCGACGGGAACCACGCGTTTTGGCTCGACTCTGCGGATGCGCGCGGGCGGTACTCCATCATCGGCGACGCCACAGGGTCGCTCAGCCGCGTCATCCCCTACCGCCTCGGCGGCGATCCGGACATTCTCACGACGCTGGAACAGGAACTCGACGCGGGCCTCGCCAACCCGCCCGACCTGCCGTTCACTGGCGGGCTCGTGGGATACCTGGGCTACGAATGCGCGCAGCTGACGCTGCCGTACACCTCATGCCACCGCCCCGAAACCCCGGACGCGTACTTCGTGCGGCCGCAGTCCTGGATCGTCATCGACCACCAAAAACACGTCGCCCACCTCTGCTGCCTGCATGAAGGCACGCCGACGGAAGAAACCGCGCAGCTCCTCGCCCGGCTGGAGAAGGCGCTGGAGGGTGAGGATGTGGGGTTCAAGGGGGCGTCGATAAGCAATGGCTCCTGGCGAACCGACGATTACCTCGACCGGATCGAGCAAGCCCAGGAGAGTTTGCATGCGGGAGAGAGCTACGAGGTGTGCCTGACTGACGCCTACGAGGCGGAGGCGAGCGGCGAGCTTTACCCCGACCTGCGCGCGCATAATCCCGCGCCGTACGCCGCGCACCTGTGCTTCGGCGAGGTGGAGGTGATGAGTGCTTCACCAGAGCGCTTCCTCACCGTGCGTGATCGCGTGGTGGAGGCGAAGCCAATCAAGGGCACGATCGCGCGGAATGAGGACCCGGAACTTTTGACCAGCGACCCGAAAACGCGTGCGGAGAACCTGATGATCGTGGATCTGCTGCGCAACGACCTGTCGCGGGTATGCGTACCCGGCACTGTCGAGGTGCCGAAGTTGATGGCGGTGGAGACCTTTGCCACGGTGCACCAGCTGGTGTCCACGGTGACGGGGACGCTGCGCAACGATGCGAGCCTGGTGGACTTGCTGCGCGCGGCATTTCCGCCGGGGTCGATGACGGGCGCGCCGAAGCTGCGCACCTGCGAGATCATCGACGCGCTCGAGACCGGTCCGCGTGGCGTGTACTCGGGTGCGCTGGGCTACCTCGGCTTCGACGGTCAGGCTGACTTAAGCGTGGTGATCCGCACGGCGGTGCGCACCGGTGAGAAGCTCACCGTCGGTGCGGGCGGTGCGATCGTGTTGGACTCGGATCCCGGCGCAGAGCTCGCTGAGAGGAACCTGAAGTCGCAGGCAGTCCTGGGTGCGTGGCAGTAGGCTCGTCGAGGTGTTCAACTTCTTCAACAAAACGCAGCCGGAACCAGAAGACCGAGAAGGTCCAGAAGACGTCGTCGACTTCCGCCTCGCGCCAATCCTCGGCGAGGACTACACCGTCTTCCACGAGCTCATCTCGGATGAGCTGCACATCGACGTGTACTGCTGGGAGCCCACGCAGGAGCGCCCATTCTGGACGCTGGTCACCTCCGGCATGAACGAGTACCGGATGCCGATGCCGCAAGGCAGCGAGGAATACAACCGCACCGAACTGGTAATGACGCTGCCCGGCGACTGGCCGCTCGCCGAGATCAACTCCCGGCGCGGCGAGGAAGCCGACCGGATCGCCTGGCCGATGAACCTGATCAAGTCCACCGCGCGCCTGCCGAAGGACATGAACACGTGGCTGGGGTACGGCACCACGATTCAAGCTGGCCCCGACCTGCACGACACCTATCCGGGCAGCGAATTCTCCGGCATCATCATCGGCGGCGTGCTTACGCTGGACACGGAGGGCAACCTCCTGGCCACGCCAGTCGGCAACGAGAAGGTCCACTTCCTCGGCGTTTACCCCGTGTACCCGTCCGAGATGGAGGCGGCGCTGGCGCAGGGCTGCGAGCCCGTGCTGGATTTGCTCTACGACGGCGGCTTTGTCGAGGGTGCCCACCCGGGCCGCCCTGCCCTGATTTAGCCGTGCGCAGCTACCGCTGGGCCGGCGGCGAGCTCGTCGCGTGCGACCCCGCCCAGGGACCGTTCACCGTCGCCGACTCTTGGCGGCACTCCCGCGGCCGCGCCCACGGCTTCGCGGAACACATCGCGCGCTTCGAAGCCACCGCAGGCCCGCTCCCCCGCGGCTTCCTCGTGGCCCTGTTGGGTGTGCTCGACCCATCGCTCGAGCTCTTCCCCCGCATCGCACTCAGTCAGGGGCAATTGCTTGTCGACGTTCGCGTTGCACCCACCGCACGCACCCGCACAACCCTGACGTATGTTCACGCCGCTACCGACACCGCAGATCCCCGCACGCAGCCCCTGGTGAAAGGCCCTGACTTCCCAGCGTTCGCTGCATACCGGAAACGCCATCAGGTCGCGGGCACCGATGACACCGTGATCACAGACGCCGACGGTGCACTGTTGGAAACCACCACCGGCGCGCTGGTGGCGTGGGTTGACGACGCGCTGGTTGTACCCGACGGCGTGTGGTTACCCAGCATCACCCTTGCGCAGGTGGCGGAGCGGGCGAGAGCGTTGGGCCTAGGCGTCGATAAGCGAAAGCTCTCTTTGGAACTGTGTGCGAGTGCTCCGCTGTGGTTTTTGAACTCCCTGCATGGTGTGAGCCCGGTGAGTGAACTGCGCGCGGGCGAGCAAAGAGTGACCCCTCCGACGCACCCGAACGCTGCCGACTGGCAGGCCTGGTGGTGGGAGGGGTTTGAAAGCGTAACTACGGCTTAGCCACCTGGACGACCTTGCGGTCACCCAACGGTGCCTTGAGCGACACAACCATGCTGCCTTCGAGGGCGATGGCAATGCAGGCTTCCGGCGCGTTAGGCAGGACACCCGAGTAAAGGCGTACCTTCACCTCGGTATCGGTCTCCTCAACATCGGCGTACTGGCCGTAGCATTCCGGCGTGCCGGTGGTGTAGAAGATACGCACAGCGTCGCTACCTTCAACCTTCTCCCACTTCGACCACGCGGTCTCTTCGGCCTGCTTGATCGAGCGGTTCGGAGTGACGTCTGAATCACGCTTTGCTGGGCCGGTCCCTGTGCCAGGCTCAGTGGTCGGCGTTGTGGAAGTGGTTGGAGCCGAGGTAATGGTGGTGGCGGTCGAGGACGGCTTCTCGGAAGAGCCGGACCCAGTGCCAGCGTTGAAGCCGACAAAGAGCCCAATCACGGTGAGCAGGCCGACAACGCCGGCAATGATCTGTTCGATGGGGAGCGGAAGTTGTGGAAGACGCATACTCATGTTGTACATCGTCCAAAACTATCGCTCAACCCTATCAATCAGGTTTTTCTCAGGGGCAGTCCTACCCCCTCAGTGGGTGGAGTTACCCCGCCCGCTGCGCAAGCACCCGTCCGGTCGCGGTGTCACATTCGGCGAGTTCTGCCGGTGTGCCCTCGGCGACCACTTGCCCGCCGTCGTTACCGGCGCCGGGACCCATCTCGATGACGCGATCCGCCTGCGCTATCACCGAGAGGTCGTGCTCGACCACGATTACGGTCTGCCCCGCATCGACGAGACCGTTGAGCTCCTTGACCAGCAAGGCCACATCTGCGGGATGGAGGCCAGTGGTGGGCTCGTCGAGCAGGTACACGGTGTGTCCTCGGCGCGAGTTGCGGGAGCGTTGCAGCTCGGTCGCCAGTTTGATGCGCTGCGCTTCGCCGCCGGACAGTTCCGGAGCACCTTGCCCCAACCGCAGGTACCCCAGACCCACAGCTTGCAGGGTTTCGACAGCGCGGCGGATCCTCGGCTCGTCGGCGAACTCATCTGCGGCCTCGTCGACGGTCAGGTTGAGTACATCCGCGATGTTCAGACCCTCCCAGGAGACTTCAAGCGTCTCGTCGTTGTATCGGGCGCCATTGCAGTCCGGACAGGTGGTGTAGGAACCGGGCAAGAACACCAGCTCCACCTCGATCTTGCCGGCGCCGCCGCATGTCGGGCACTGCCCCTGCTTCACGTTGTAGGAAAACCGCGACACGGTCCATTTACGGTCCTTCGCCTCGGTGGTGTCCGCGAAGAGTTTGCGCACGCCGTCGAAGAGCCTCGTGTACGTCGCCAGCGTCGAGCGCGGAGTGCGCCCGATCGGCTTCTGGGTGATCTGCACGACGCGGTTAACCGCGTCGAAGCCCTCGCGCTTGTCGACGGTCCATCCGGTCTCCCCCGTTGTCGCCTCCGACTCGGCCTCGTCGTTGTCCTCATCTACGACTGCCGACGCAGCTTCGCGCACTACACCAGCGAGCACGGTGCTGACCAACGTGGATTTGCCTGAGCCGGACACACCGGCCACAGCGGTGAACTGCCCGAGCCCAAACTCAACGTTCAGCCCTTGAATAGAGCGGGCCTCCACACCGGACAGCGTCAGGGTGCCAGCAGCGGACCGTGGGTCGTCGTTAAGCGTGAGAGTGCGATTGGCCAGCGCCGTCGCAGTGGGCGCATCCCCGGAGTATTCGCTGGTGGGCCCGGAGTAGACAACCTCCCCGCCTCGTTCGCCGGCGAGCGGGCCGACATCGACGAGCCAATCAGTTTGCGCGACGAGTTCCATGTCGTGCTCGACCAGGAGCACGGAGTTGCCAGCGTCGATGAAGCGTCGGCAGATGTCGAGCACCGCTCCGCGCTCGGCAGGGTGAAGTCCGGCGGACGGCTCGTCAAGCACGTATGCCACGCCGAATAGGCCGGACCGCAGCTGCGCTGACAAGCGGATGCGTTGCAGCTCACCGGCGGAAAGCGTTGGCGCGGGGCGATCCAGGCTCAGGTGAGCGAGACCGAGGTCGAGCGCCGACTCCAGCGCCGGCAGGATCTGCTTCAGCAGCAGGTCTTCGGCGGAGCCTGTTTGGGGCTTCTGCGCTGCAAGGATCTCGTGGACACGGTCCAGTGGGAGGGCGCCGAGCTCGTCGATAGGCATGCCGGCGTAGGTGACCTTGAGCGCCTCGGGGTTGAGGCGCCGACCGTTGCACGTCTCGCAAACGCGCGATTCCATGTAGGATAGCACACGTTTGCGCAGCGTGTCCGACTGAGTTTCTGCGAGCGTGTTGGTCAAGTAGGACGCGACCGAACGCCATGTGCCCTCATAGTTGCGTTGAATCTGGTCGGCGCCGCGCAGGGGCTTGACGGTGACCACGGGGCGCTCGTCAGTGAAGAGGATCCACTCGCGGTCCTTCTTCGACAGGTCCTGCCATGGGGAATCGAGGTCATAGCCAAGCGTTTGCAGGATGTCGTGGAAGTTCTTGCCTGCCCAGGCTCCTGGCCAAGCAGCGATGGCGCCGCCCTCGATCGACAGCGTCGGGTCTGGGACCATCGACTGCTCGGTCGGCTCGTGCACCACCCCAGTGCCCTGGCATGTCGGACACATGCCCTCGGGCGTGTTGGGCGAGAACGAGTCGGAGTAAAGCCCCTTCGGATTGTCGCCGGCACGCGAGTACAACAGGCGGATGCTGTTGGACAGCGCGGAGACCGTCCCCACCGTTGAGCGCGCCCCGCCGCCGGAAGTGGATTGCTCGAGAGCCACGGTCGGTGGCAGTCCTTTCACTGAGCCCACCTGCGGGTCCACTGCAGCGCCGATGAGGCGACGCGCGAAAGGCGCTACCGATTCTAAGTAGCGCCGCTGCCCCTCGCCGTGAATGGTGCCAAACGCCAGGGAGGACTTGCCCGAGCCGGATACCCCAGTTACCGCCACGAGCTGGCCGCGCGGAATGTCTACATCTACGTTGCGCAGATTGTGAAGGTGGGCATCACGGATCTCAATGTCAGCCATGCCCACCGAGGGTAGCTACTGCGGGTTGCGGGTGTCCTCACCGAGCTGGTGCACGTGGATCGTGTTCGTGGTACCAGCGACCCCCGGCGGGGTACCAGCGACAAGCACCATGGTGTCACCGAGGTTGTACTTCTCCACAGAGAGCAGCTGCTCATCAACGGTACGAATCATGTCGTCAGTGGAGTAGACGTCCGGGCACAGGAACGTCTCCACACCCCACGTCACCGCAAGCTGCGAGCGCACCTGCTGCACCGGAGTGAACACCAGCAGCGGCAGCTCCGGGTGCAACCGGGCGACGCGGCGCGCAGTATCGCCAGAGGTAGTGAACGTGACAATCGCTTTCGCGTTCAAGCGGTCCGCAATATCATTCGCGGAGTACGACACCACACCTCGCTTTGTGCGTGGAATGTGGTTCAGCGGTGGTACCGAGCCCATCGTCTCCGCCGAACGCACGATGCGGCCCATTGTGCGCACCACGTTGTGCGGGTCCACACCCACCGAAGTCTCACCGGAAAGCATCACCGCGTCCGCACCGTCGAGCACGGCATTCGCCACATCGGAAGCCTCGGCGCGGGTCGGTCGGGAGTTCTCGATCATCGAATCAAGCATTTGCGTTGCGACGATCACCGGTTTCGCATTCTCACGTGCAATCTGAATCACACGCTTTTGCACCAGCGGCACCTGCTCAAGCGGAATCTCCACACCCAAGTCACCGCGGGCAACCATGACCGCGTCGAAAGCGAGCACGATCGACTCGAGCGCATCGACAGCTTCGGGCTTTTCCAGCTTCGCGATCACGGGGACACGGCGACCGACCTCGTCCATGATCTCGTGGACCAAGTCGACATCAGACGGGGAACGCACAAAGGAGAGCGCGATCAAGTCGACACCGAGACGCAACGCAAAGCGGAGGTCTTCTTTGTCTTTCTCACTCAGCGCCGGCACGGAAATGTTCATGCCCGGAAGCGAAACACCCTTGTTGTTGGAAACGGGGCCGCCTTCGGTCACCTCGCAAACCACATCGTTGCCGTCGACTTCGAGGCAGACGAGGCCGACCTTGCCATCGTCGACAAGCAAACGATCGCCCGGCTGCGCGTCTTGTGCCAGGTTTTTGTACGTCGTTGACACGCGGTCGTGTGTGCCTACAACATCATCGACGGTGATGCGGACAACCTCACCAGTCTCCCACACGGTCTTGCCGTCGCCCTCGAAGCGGCCCAGACGGATCTTCGGGCCTTGCAGGTCTGCGAGGATGCCGACCGCGTGGCCAGTCTCATCGGTCGCCTCGCGCACCCAGCGATAGTTTTGTTCGTGGTCAGGGTAGTCACCGTGGGAGAAGTTGAGGCGGGCGACATCCATGCCGTCGCGAACAAGTCCCAGAATTGCATCTTTGCTGGCCACAGCCGGGCCGAGCGTACATACGATCTTTGTTCGTCTATCCACGTCGTTTAAACCTAGTTCCTGTTGGCGGTTTCCACAGACCTAGCGCGGACAAAGTTGCGCAGTATCGAAGCTTTAGTTCCGCGCTTGCGGCCCGTCTTCCACTTGCCCACCATAGCGCGTTTCGCCCTCACGGTGCGTAGCCGAAGTAGTCCCCGACGCTGTGGGTTGGGCGCTCTCCCCCAACTCTTTTGGATGCTGCTCGCGGTAGAAACCGGGGTCGACTTCCGCCGGGGTTTCCCTGCCCTTTGGCGCACGGAAGAAAAGGATGAGACCCACGATAAATACGATCCCGGAGACCCAAGTGTTCACGCGCAAGCCCAAGATCGTGTTGGCCTCGTCGGTGCGCATGAGCTCAATGAAGAATCGGCCGAAGGTATAGCCAGCGACGTAGAGCCACATCACCCTGCCGTGGCCAAGGCGGAACTTTTTGTCGGCCCAAATCAGCACGAAGAAGACGAAGACGTTCCAAATCAGCTCGTACAGGAATGTCGGGTGGACACTGGCGATCACTTCACCGGTTGAACTGCCAGTTATCGGCGCGTACTTGCCCGCCTCGTCCACGCGGTAGTACAGGTCTAACGCCCACGGCACGTCCGTCGGCGCACCGTAAAGCTCTTGGTTGAACCAGTTGCCCAGCCGTCCGATGCCTTGCGCAAGGATGACTCCAGGGGCAAGGGCATCCGCCAGCGGGAAAAACGGCAACTGCTTGTAACGCATCAACCCCCACAGCGCGAGCGCACCAAGCGCCACCGCGCCCCAGATCCCGAGGCCACCGGCCGAGATGTTGAACGCCTGCCAAGGGTTTTTCCCTTCACCGAAGTACTTGTCGTAATCCGTGATCACGTGGTACAAACGGCCGCCGATAATGCCGGCAGGAATGCACACAATCGCCGCATCCAGCACAGTCTCCGGGTTGCCTCCGCGCTCTGCGTAGCGCCGCATCCCGATTCTCATTCCGACAATGATGCCGGCGATGATGCACAGTGCGTAGGCACGGATGGGCACGGGCCCGAGGTACCACACACCCTGCGGCGGCGACGGGATGTTGGCCAGGATCATGGTTTCCACGCCCAACAGTATGCCCTACGCAAATCAGCCCTAGCGGCGCGACGGGCAGGAAGGATGCTGGCCGGCTGCGGCCAATTTGCGGGTCGCCGTAAAAATGTCCTCGCCGCTCATGATGGCCTCGGCGGCGAGGACAGCGTCGGCACCGCAGGACGCGGCGTCCATTAGGTCGCGCACCCCGCGCACACCGCCTAGTGAGATCTTGATGATTTCACTGGGTAACCCGGGCGCGATTTCGGCAAACGCACCGCGCTGCAAATCATTGGTGTCGAAAGTCCAAGAGTTCACCGCAACCACGCTCACACCTGCGGCAAGGGCACGGTCGGCTTCTTCTGGCGTGCGCACTTCTGCCATCACCACCATGCCGAGCGACTCCGCGCGGTCCAAGAGTGCGCACAACCTCGCCTGCTCCAGGATCCCCACCTGCAGCGGAACGGCATCTGCGCCGTAGCAGCGCGCTTCGTGGATCTGGTAGGGGTCCACAATCACATCGCGGCACACCATTGGCAGCTCTACCGCGTCGCGGGCATCGGCCATGTCGTTCAGCGAGCCGTCGAAACGCAACCTCTCGGTCTGACAAGCGATGAGGTGTGCCCCGCCCTCCTCAATCGCGCGCGCAACCTCGGCGATGTCACGGCGCTCCACTCCCGTCGGACCGTAGACCGGGGAGTTCAGCTTGATTTCGGCGATGACGCTGCAGCCGTTGCGCAACAGCGCCGCACGGGCATCCCGGGTCGGTGCCATCGCGCGCGACCGAGCCTTGATGTCTTGAAATGACACGAGGGCTTCACGCTTGGCGACGTCTCGCAGCACGCCGGCGACGACCTCGTTCGCCGCGCTGGGGGCAAGCATGACCACCTCGCTTCACGTGTCGGACGCACCTCTACTGAGTTTCAGGGTAGTTGGCGGGCCGTGACATCATGAAATCACCCTTTGGAATCGGTATCCGTCGGATCGATGTCTGCGTCGAGAGCGTCCCACATCACGCGGCCCGAATCTGGCCGGGCTTCCATGTCTTCGTGGATGTGCTCGCGGCGTACCGTTTCCTTCTCGTATTTGTTCTGCTTCGGCGCGTCGGCACCGGGTCGAACGGCTACCATCAACCCACCTACCAGGGCAAGGGCGCACCCAACCACCGCCAACACGGGTCCGGTACTAGGCACGTCGACAGCGGTTATCTCCGCCCACTGCCCGATCGTATCCCCCGCATTCGGCGATGCCACCACCTCCGCGCGGGAAGCCAAAATCGCACGGACGCGTTCTGGATCTGCGCCGCGGATGAGCAGTTGGACAGGTGAGATAGCTACCGCCGCGGCTGCGATGGCGCTGACGGCACCGACGATGCGTCGGCCCAGGCGTCGTAAAGCAAAAGCTCCAATCATGCCGACCAGAAGCAATAAGGCGACCGCTGTAGTCTCGAGCGACCAGCCGGCACCTGTAAGTGAGACGACGCCGTTGCCGCTGAGATCGTCCGTGTAACCTGCGGAAACCCAGGTAAGGCGCGAGGCGATCCACAGCAGCGCGGCACCGAGGCCAATGAGGGCGGCCCCGGTGCGGCTCAATCCTTTGTCAGTCGGCTGGGTCACGGGAACAACACGTCCTCATCGAAGCAGGTGCGCGCGCCAGTGTGACAGGCGCCGCCCGTTTGGGTGACGGTGACAAGCAGGGTGTCGCCGTCGCAATCGAGTGCTACCGCCTCAACGTGCTGAACGTTGCCGGAGGTCTCGCCCTTGATCCAGTACTCGTCGCGGGAACGCGAATAGTACGTGCCGCGGCGGGTGGCAAGGGTATGGGCGAGCGCGTGATCATCCATCCAGGCCATCATGAGGACCTCACCGGTGCCAGCTGCCTGCACAATCGCGGGGACGAGCCCCTGGTCGTTGCGCTTGAGGCGGGCGGCGATCGCCGGGTCGAGCTCGTAGTCTGCCGGTTGCATTCAACGCACCTCGTGGTCCGAGTTTGCGAGTGCTGCCTTCGCTTCGGCGATTGTGACCTCGCCGAAGTGGAAGATCGATGCGGCGAGCACCGCGTCCGCGCCCGCGTCGACTGCCGGTGGGAAGTGCTCGGCGCTTCCGGCTCCGCCTGAGGCGATCACCGGGATGGAGACGGCCTCGCGCACGAGACGGATGAGTTCAAGATCAAAGCCGGACTTCGTGCCGTCGCCGTCCATCGAGTTGAGCAGGATCTCCCCAACGCCCAGGTCCTCGCCGGTGCGCGCCCACTCGATCGCGTCGATGCCAGCGGAGCGCGTACCGCCGTGGGTGGTTACCTCGAAACCGCTAGGTTGCGGGGTTGCTCCTTCGGGAACCCGGCGCGCGTCGACGGAAAGCACAATGCACTGCGCCCCGAACTCGTCTGCCAGCTCGCGCAGCAGCTGCGGCCGCGAGATCGCGGCGGTGTTCACGCTGACCTTGTCGGCGCCCGCGCGCAGCAGCTCACGCACGTCGTCCGCCGAGCGCACACCGCCGCCGACCGTGAGCGGGATAAAGACCTGTTCTGCCGTGTGGCGGACGACCTCAAGCATCGTGCCGCGTCCCTCCTTCGAGGCGGTGACGTCGAGAAAGGTGAGCTCGTCCGCGCCTTCCTCGCCGTAGCGTTTAGCCAACTCCACTGGATCGCCCGCATCGCGCAGGTTTTCAAAGTTCACGCCTTTGACCACTCGCCCGTTATCCACGTCGAGACACGGAATGATTCTTACGGCGACGGCCACGGCTTACCCCTTCGGTTACGCTCCACCGCGCGTCTAAGAACGCGGGTGCTGTACCTGCAACATGGTACTCAGCACGGTTGCGTGCGCCGCCGGGGTGCCCACAATCGCGCCGGTGGAGTCAAGCGTCCACGGGCCGCCCTCGGTGTCCGTGACCACTGCGCCCGCGGATCGCGCGAGTAAGACTCCCGCAGCGTTGTCCCAAATGTGCGGCGAGAAGCTCACCGCTGCCTGATAAATCCCCAGTGCGACGAAGGCGAGGTCAACCCCAACCGAGCCAGAGATTCGCGGACGCAAATCCGTCTCCGCCAGCGCGCCGATGAGCGCCAGACGTTGCGAGGCGGGAAAGCGGCGGCGGTCGTCGGAGCCGACCGAGCCGACACCGACCTGAGCCGCCGCGGCTGACTCCTGCCCCACCGGGGGCAACACTTCGCCGTTGCAGATCACCGGTCCCCCAGCCACCGCGTGTACTTGGAAGTTGAGCAGCGGGATGTCGATGAACGCCACTACCGGTTCTCCGCCCATGATCAGCGAAACCAGGATCGCACTGTTCGGGTTGCCGGATGAGTAGTTGGAGGTGCCGTCGATCGGATCGAGTACCCAGCAGGCATCGGGGTTGAACTTGCCGCCGTGCTCCTCGCCGAAGACGCTGATGCCGGTGGCGCGCTCCAAGTCCTCGCGCAGCATGGCTTCAATGGCTAGATCCGCCTCGGTTGCGAAATCTCCCGGGCCTTTGCGCAGCGCCGGTGCCGCACCGAGTTCAGAGACAAAGTGCTTGCGCGCCCGCGCCACGGCGTCGGCGGCCACACGCATGTAGCGCTCAAGCTCCTCGGGGTTCGGCATGCCTACTCCGCCACCGCGTCCAACGCCTCACGCAAGGAGAAGCGGCGCTCGTAGAGCGCCTTGCCGATGATCGCGGAATCGATGCCCTCCTCAACGTAGCGCGACAACTCCACCACGTCGTCAAGTGTTGCGATACCACCGGATGCGGTCACGCGCGCATCGGTTGCGGCGGAGACATCTCGCAGCAAGTCCACGTTTGGGCCTTCCAGCGTGCCATCCTTGCTCACGTCGGTGACCACGAAGCGGGCACACCCAGCGGCATCGAAACGCTCGAGCACCTCCCACAGATCCCCGCCGTCCGAGGTCCAGCCATTTCCCTTCGTGCGCCAGGTGCCGTCCTCCTCGCGCACAGCAATGTCGATGGCAACCTTGTCGCCGTGGCGCGCGATCACCGATTCCGTCCACTGCGGGTTCTGCAGCGCCGCCGTGCCGATGTTCACCCGGCGCGCGCCGGTAGCCAGGGCACGTTCCAAGGATTCGTCGTCACGTATGCCCCCGGTGAGCTCCACCGCAATGTCGAGCTTGCCGGTGATTTCCGCCATCAGCTCGTGGTTCGAGCCGCGTCCGAATGCCGCGTCCAAGTCCACAAAGTGCAGCCACTGCGCACCCTGTGACTGCCACTCCAGCGCCGCCTCGAGGGGGGCACCGTACACCTTCTCGGTGCCGGCCTCACCCTGATCGAGGCGGACGGCTTGCCCATTCACAACATCGACGGCTGGCAGCAGTTCAAACTTCATGCGCTTCATGGTAACCGGCTACCTTAGCGTCTTCACCCAGTTCTCCAGCAGCGCCAGGCCCGCGTCGCCGGACTTCTCTGGGTGGAATTGCGTAGCCCACAACGGGCCGTTCTCCACCGCGGCAACGAACCTGCTCGGCCCGTGCGTTGCCCAGCTCACCTTGGGGTATGCGATGAACTCGTCGGCCTCCATTACGAACTCGCGCACCCCGTAGGAGTGCACAAAGTAAAAGCGGGTCTCCGCATTAAGGCCAGCAAACATCGCGCTCTCAGGGTGGATGTCCACAGTGTTCCAGCCCATGTGTGGCAGCACGGGAGCTTCAAGCTTATCGACGACCCCGTCCCACTCGCCCAGACCAGGAGTATCCACGCCGTGTTCGACCCCGCGCTCAAACATCACCTGCAAACCCACGCAGATCCCCAGCACCGGACGGCTGCCAGCCAATCGCTGCCCGACGATGCACGGCCCGCCGACCGCCTCGAGTCCCCGCATGCACGCCGGAAACGCACCGACTCCTGGCACCACCAGACCGTCGGCCTCGACCGCCACGTGGGGGTCCTGGGTGACCTCGACATCCGCACCGACGCGTTCGATTGCGCGTTGCGCCGAGCGAAGGTTGCCTGCGCCGTAATCGAGCAATGCCACGCGAGGTTGAGTACTCATGGTGTGTGAGTTTAGCGCTTAGCCGAACGTCCACCGAAGGAGCGGAAATGAACCTGCCAGACGACCTGTTTTACCGCCAAGGCACTCCCTGCGACGAAGCACGCATCGCTGAGATCGAGCGCAACATCCAGCTCGAACTGCCTGATAGCTACCGGGAACTTCTCTTGGCTACCGGCGGCGGAGAACTCTCGGAAAAATACAGCCTAAGCAGGCGATACTGCGACGGTGACGAGGTGCCCCTCGAAGGTTTCAACACCATCTACGGAAACGGCCAATTCTCCGACACGATGAGGATCAACCTCGACTCCGATGCGCGAGTCATTGCCAGGGAGTGGGAGTACCCGCGGTGGGGCCTGTTCTTCGCCACCGGTTATGACACCACCCACACACCGCTTATCATCAACGTGATCAACCCGAAGTTTCCGAAGGGCTCGATCCTCTACTTCGAATCCGACCTCGACGAGCTGTACGTGGTCTACGCCGATTTTGACGAGTTCCTCGCCGACGTGTGCGATCCCTATACCGAGGACGACTTCGATCCAGTTCCCGATCTCGCCCCAGCGACCGCAAATGTGAGCTTCCCTGCAGCCACACCGGGAACGCATCATCCCTCTCCCGCTCAGCCGGAGTCCAAGCCCGCGCCGGACGTTCCACACATCTACGCGATGGAGGCCACCGACGCACAATTCATCCTTCCCGTGATCGACGCCGCGTTGCGCCATCCCGAACGCACCACCCCACCGCTCGAGGCGTTTCGCCAAGCGGCACAGGACTACCGGTGGGTAGCTGACACCTACATTGCAGGAGACGGCGTCATCGGCATCGTCCCAAAGCTCTCGTTCCCAGTCATGCTTGCTGAGGGCCTGTCCCAGCAAGCAATCGAACACGGGATCAGCCTCGCCGTCCCGCACTACGATGCAGTGATCACACGAGGAACCGAAACCTCGAAGTTCGGCATCGGCACCCTCACCACGGATGCTGATTTCGCCTCACCGGAGCTTGTCGACGAATACCTGCGCGGACTCGAGCAGCGATGTTTGGAGGACGATACCGACGATGCCGTTACTTTGCGCGATCGGCGGTACGAAGACCTCGTCTACACCATGCGCGGCTATGACGCGGAGACCTACATCTTCACCATGCGGGACTTCGAGCGCAGCGCGTGGGTAGTGGAATACCGCGACGAGGACACTGGCCACCACTTCGCGTTACGCACCGAATCTCTCGACGAGGCTTCGCGTCTGATGCGCTTCTGGATGGACTACGGAGACCAGGTTTCAGGCCAGGCCGAGTGGGAGCCGGTGGCTGCCTCTGCGGGCCAGGAAACGCTGACGTGGCGGATGGTCCACCGCCGCAAGCCCCCGTTCAACCAGCTCTAGACGCTAGCGCTCGGAACGGTGGTCGCTGCGACGGTATCGAATCGGAGGCTGCACCGCGCGCATTCGCACTGCGAGGTTGTTCACTTCCACTACGCGGTGACGTCCCAGCTGGCGATCCATCAGTGTCACCGCGAGGCCCAGCAGAATGACCGCGCTGGCCAGGCCGAACATGGGCGCAAACACCATGGTGGTCAGCACCGCGCCGTAGAACGTGGAACCCAGCCCCGTGCCACCGTCAAACGCAATGTTCCAGATCGCCGATGCTTGCGACGCTTTCGATCGTGGCAGGCGGTAGAACATCATGGTCAACGACTCATTCTGCACTGCGCCGAAGCCCGCTCCGTAGAACAGCGCCGCGATGGTCATGGTCCACACCGGCAGTTCGAGGAAGAGGATGATCGACATCATGAGCACACCAGCGGCGGCGGCGATCTGGAACGGGATGAGCACGCTGCCTGGCTGGCCCTTCCGGTCCATGACCCGGCCGGCAAAGTAGCGCGAAATCATCGCCGCGAAATTCATCACGCCCAGCATCACGCCAGCCAGAGCCGCGCCATAGACCGGGTCGAGGTCACGCATCGACGCAGGCAAGAAGTTGGTGATCGCCCCGTAGGCGGTGGTGACAAACATCAGTGCCAGCGCGGGCACGAGCACCAGGTGCCATGTCGGCGCCCGCACTGCAGAGGCCTGAGTCTGCTCATCTTCATCGGGTGTGGGAATCCCGGGTATCAGCATGGTGGCTACCAGCGCGATCAAACTGATGCCGCCGCCGATGGCGTACACAGCGTTGTACCCCACGACACCGACAAGCGCCAGGCCAGACGGGAGAGCAAGCATTTGGGCGGCCCCCACCACGAGGCCGAGTGCTCCTGTCGCACTGCCGAGCAGCCGCAGCGGCACCAGTTCCGCGATGATCGCCGCTTCCGCGACGGAGAGTGCTCCGAAGCCGATGCCGCGGATGGCGCTCACGGTCAGCAGCGGTGTCGGATCCATGCCCAGCATGTACCCGAATGTTGGGCCGCCAAGCAGCAGCGCGGAAACCGCGATCACCGCACGGTAGCCAATGGTGCGTAGCATCCACGGCGTGAACACCTGCGTAGTCACGGTTGCCAGCATGAACACGCCGGTACTCAGACCAGCAAGCGTCTCGCTTTGCCCGGCATCGATCACCGCGGTCGGCACTACCGGCAGGAGCAGCGACCACGCACCGAACGCGGCACCGACTGCGATCAACACCGGCACCAGGCCGCGGGCCCGCCATACACTCGTGAGCGAATGAATTTCCTCGGGAGACAGTGGTGCCCGTGAACGGGCTACCCAGCTGAGTCCAGCCATACCGGGTTAGAGCGCTCCCTTCGTCGACGGAACGCCAGTGAGCTTGTCGTCGCGGCTCACGGCTTCGCGGATGGCGCGGGCAACAGCCTTGTACTCGGCCTCAGTGATGTGGTGCGGGTCGCGACCGTATCGCACATTGACGTGCAAGGTAGTGCGCGAGTTATACGCCAGTGTTTCAAAGAAGTGGCGGTTGATCACGGTGGCGTAGTGTCCACCGATGGTCTGCCAAGTCATGTGCTCGGGTTCGCCGTGCATCACAAAGTAGGGGCGGCCGGAGAAATCAACCACGGCTTCAACCAGGGTCTCATCCATCGGCAGGAGCATGGAGCCGAAGCGACGGATGCCCGCTTTGTCCCCGATCGCGTCGGCCAGCGCCCAGCCGAGCACGATTGCGGTGTCCTCCACCGTGTGGTGCGCATCAATCTCAGTGTCGCCGTCGGCGTGCACGGTCAGGTCAAACGCACCGTGGGTGCCAAAAGCGGTGAGCATGTGGTCGAAGAACGGCAGGCCGGTGGCAACATCAACCTTGCCGGTGCCGTCGAGGTCAATTTCCACAGAGATGTTGGATTCGCTGGTGGTGCGCTGCGCGCGTCCGATCCTCGCTGCACCACGATCCGAGTCAAGCTCAGCCATCAATGACCTCCTTCGCCGCTGCCAAAAACGCGTCGTTTTCCGAGTCGAGCCCAATGGTCACCCGCAGCCTTCCAGCCACGCCTACGTCGCGGATGAGCACCCCCCGGTCTAGGAATTGCTGCCACGCCGTGCGCGAGTCGTCAAATTGGCCGAAGAACAGGAAGTTGGACTCACTCGGCACGACATCGTAGCCCATTGCGACCAGTTCGGCTTGGACACGCTCTCGCTCGTGGGCGAGCTTGTTCACGTTGCCCAGGGTCTCGTCGGCGTGGCGAAGCGCCACAATCGCCGCAGCCTGGGAGAGCACAGAGAGGTGGTACGGCAAACGCACCAGCATCACCGCTTCGATGAACGCCGGCGCGGCCACGAAATACCCCAGGCGCCCGCCCGCGAAATCGAAGGCCTTGCTCATGGTCCGCGAGACCACGAGCTTCGCCGGATAGGCCTCTAGCAGCGTGCACGCCGACGCCGATGGCGAAAATTCCCCGTACGCCTCGTCCACAATCACAATGCCCGGCGCTGCCTCAATGATGCGCGCGATGTCTTCCAGCTCGGTGACATCACCTGTCGGGTTGTTCGGCGAAGTCACAAACGCCACGTCAGGGCGGTGTTTTTCAATCGCCTCCACTGCACGCTCCACGTCAATCCGGAAGTCCGCGCCGCGATCCACCGCGATGAATTCGGTCTGGGTGCCGGAGCTCAAAATCGGGTGCATTGAGTAGCTGGGGACAAACCCCATCGCACTGCGCCCCGGCCCGCCGAACGCCTGGAGCAGCTGCTGCAGGATCTCGTTGGAGCCGTTCGCCGCCCACACGTTGTCGCGGGTCATGGCCACGCCGGTCTGACCGCTGACGTACTCCGCCAGCGCATCGCGTAGCTCCACCGCGTCGCGTTCCGGGTACCGGTTCAGGGTGGAGGCGACCTTGGTCACAGCCTCCACCAAGTCATCAATCAATGCCTGCGACGGCGGGTAGGGATTCTCGTTGGTGTTCAACGCCACCGGCACCTGGAGCTGAGGCGCGCCGTAGGCGGACTTTCCGCGCAGCTCGTCGCGCAGTGGAAGTTGCTCCAGGTTTACTGCGCTGACGTCGTTCACTGCGTTCATTTCTGCTCCATCCGTGCCGCGATCGCCTCGCCGTGTGCCGGCAATTGTTCGTCAGCCGCGAGCGCAATGATGTGCTCGCCGATCTGCTCCAGCGCCGCCCGGTCGTATTCGATTAGGTTCACCGGTTTCAAGAAGGTGTGGGTTGACAGCCCCGCGTTGAACCGCGCCGTACCCGACGTCGGCAGCACATGGTTCGACCCAGCCGCATAATCACCCAGCGGCACCGGCGAGTAGTCCCCGACAAAGATCGCGCCGGCATTCGTAATGCGCTCAGCCACAGCCCGAGCATCGCGCGTGTGCACCTCAAGGTGCTCGGCGGCATAGGCGTTGGCAACCAGAATTGCGTGCTCCAGGTCGTCGACAAGCACAATGCCCGACTGCGAGCCGCCGAGCGCCGACGCTGCGCGCTGCGCATTGAGTGTTTGCGCAGCACGCTTATCGACGGCCTGGGCAACCGCCTCGGCAAGCTGCGACGAAGCGGTGATGAGCACGCTCGCTGCGTTCTCGTCGTGCTCCGCCTGGGAGATCAAGTCGAGCGCGACGAATTCCGGGTTGGCGGAGTCGTCGGCGATGATCGCGATCTCGGACGGGCCCGCCTCGGCATCGATCCCTACCACGCCGTTGACCAAGCGCTTCGCGGCGGCGACGAAAATGTTGCCGGGACCAGTGACCATGTCCACCGGCTCGAGCCCGTAAGCGTCGTCTCCGAAGGCCATGAGCGCCACGGCTTGCGCGCCACCGACCGCCCACACCTCATCGACGCCGAGCAGCTTGCATGCGGCCAGGATCGTCGGGTGCGGCCAGCCGCCGAACTCCTCCTGCGGCGGGGTGCACACCACCATGGAGGACGCGCCGGCCTCTTGCGCCGGAATCACGTTCATGAGCACGCTCGACGGGTACACCGCCTTGCCACCCGGCACGTAGAGACCGACGCGCGCCACGGGGATAAACGTCTCGGTCACGGTCGCTCCCGGCCCGAGCGTGGTGGTGTGCGCGGCAGGCTTTTGCTCCGCGTGCACCGCGCGAATGCGCGCGATCGCCTCCGTCAGCGCGTCACGCAGCGCCGCATCCAGCTCGCGCTCAGCCGCGTCGATCACTTCAGCGGGAACGCGGACCGACACTGGACGGATTCGGTCGAACTGCTCACCGTATTCCAAGGCTTTTTCAGCGCCGTGTTCGTGAACCGCCTCCACGATTGGGCCTACGGTGGGAAGCACCGAATTCACATCGGCGCCGCCGCGGGGCAGCACCCGGCGCAGTTCAGCAGTGGTTGGGGTCGTGCCCCGCAGGTCGGTCACGTTGAGCATAAGCGCCATTGTATGCGCCGGTCATGAGCGCACCGGCACGGGTATACACTCGACAGACGGTGGCAACACACGCAGGACAAGGGGTCACACACCATGGGTAAGCACAGCAAGCCGGCGCACGACGTCGGCCCACGCGAGCCCGTCACCGAAGTCACGTTGCAACGCGCCGCCGCCGCAATTGAAAGCATCGGGTTGGAGCCGCTCGTCTGCCCCGACAGGTTGGTGGTTGGGCTTCCCACCCACACCGCGGCGGTGTGGATCGACTACGAGCGTCCGCTGACCCTAGTCATCGACTTCACCGACCGCGTCCCGGTCGCATTTGATCACGGCCGCGCGCTAGCCACGTTCCTCAACCATTGGAACCACGAAGAGCTTGGCACGGTCGCTTCCTACCGGCTCACCGATTCCGGTGACTTCAGCGTCCGTGCGCGCCACGGCATGCTCATCCGACACGGTTTGACGGATTCGCAGCTCATCGCTTCGCTTATCGACGGCTTCGAGCGCGCCGAATCATTTTTCGCCCAGCTCCGCGCTCAGTTTCTTCCGATTGAATTCGATGTACCTCTGCCCCCGACACTGCTGCGTTCCCTCGACCACGCCGCGCTCGTAGGGCGCCACCCGTCGCATATGCACCTCCCGGCTGGGGAGCGGCGTGACGTGTACTCAGCCCCGGACTACTTCCAGGAAGGCTATGACAACATCGCCCCGGTCTCGCTGTTGGATCTACAACGCGTGCTCAACGGGCTTGACTTCGCATATTCAAAGGCCGACGATGTCATCGCCACCGGCGCCAACGGAGTACCCTTTGCCATCACTTTGGAAAGCGCCGGTTTTTCACGCGTGGCGGCGATGTGGATCTCCAGCCAGGACGCAGAAACGGCCTTCCTTCCGATGTGGCTGGCCTGCAACGAGGTCAACCAGTCAAGCACGCAGCTCAGCGTGTATCTGCACGAGACGGATGGGACCATCCAGGTCCACGCCGAAACTACGTGCCTGGTTGCCGAAGGAATGACAGACGCACAGATCGATGAGTTCGTCGTCTCGTCGCTCCTGGCCGGCCTGAGCGCGATCGACCACATCACCACACAGGCTGAAGGGGCGTCGGTCGTGGACTGGCCACCAACGTCGTAGCGCGCTGCCTAGCGCTTGGTAGAGAGCGCGAGGAAAGTCAGCATCCAATACAGCAGCGCCGAGACAAACGGCGCAACCAGCCAAGCCACGTGGGGGTTCACGGCCGGGGCGACGGTGAATGTCCCGGAAGCGGCGTGATCCGGCGGCAGGTCGTGCAAGGCCTGCGCCACCACTTGGCCGGTGGCAACGATGGTGAATGCCGACGCAGCCGCGACCACGATTAGCCAGATGAGTGTGCCGATGCCGCCGGTCCCGCCGGCGCGGCGACTCCGCTCGGTTTGAAACCATGCTGCGAGGGCCAGCACGGCGCCGACGACCGCGGACAAGACGGTGAGCCAACCAATGGCGGTGAATTCTGCACTCTCATCGCTCGCCTCCGTGTCGATCACCGCGGTGCCGTCACTGATCTCAATGACGTACGTCGGGTGGATGAAGCCCCAGATCACCCCTGCGACTAACCCGACTACCAGACCGAATGCAAGCAACCCCGCACCAACTCCGATCGCTTTCGGCGAGCGGGTGGTGGGGGTTGGAGACGTTGTTACTAAAGGCATCGCCCTTAGAGACTAGTGGAGACTAGCCGGTGCAGACCTTCCAGCGGCCATCTTCCTTGGCGAACAGCTGCACAGAGGTGTGGGTGCCTTCCTGATCGGTCGAGGTCACCGTTGCAGAGGCGCGGCCGCCGTCGATGCGCACGTCAGACACACTGACCTCGGCGCGCGGCACGGGAGCCGGGCCGTTGACCTTCTCGTCCTGTCGCATGACCTCTTCGATCACGTCGAGGTTCAGGCCCTGGCGGCTCAGCTCCTCAAGTGCAGGGTCGCGCACGGCGGCGCAAGAGTTATCCAGAATGGTACGGGTCCAGGTCACCATGGAATCCGGGTTAGTGATGGTGTGCACCACGGACTCCATTTCCTTACGGTCCGCATCGGAACCGTCCTGGCCACCTGCGATCGGCTCGTAGGTGCGCACCTCAATCTCCTCCTCACCAAACGGGTTGGCGATGGTCGGGATCGGGGCTGCAGCTGCGTTGCCGTCGGTCGGCTTTTCGCCTTCGGGTTTCTCGCCCTCCTGGCCCGGCTCCACAGGCTTGTTCTCCTCACCCTCGGTGGCCTGGGCGTTCTCACCCTCGGCTGCTGCGCTGCCGCCGGCAGGGCTGGTTGCGGGAGCCGACTCAACTGTCGCAAGCCCCCCATTTGCGGAGGTATCGGCGTCGGACCCGCAGGCGGTCAGCGCCATGGTCATGGCGAACGCCGACAGGGTCGCCGCAGCGATCTTGTGCGAAGTAGAAGGAAGCGTCACGATTAATTCTCCTGGCTCGGGATTTATACAACGGGGAGTCTAGCAACACTAGTCTGTGTTAAATGTCTAGTGACCTTTCAAAGCGTCTGGACAAAACCTGTGAACTTCACGATCGAACTACAGTGGCTTTCCATGCAACTGTCACGCGAAGCGATCGTCGACACCGCTCTTGACATTTTGTCCCAGTACGGGCTCGCCGACGTATCAATGCGGCGAATCGCGGGGGTACTGGGGGTTGCACCAGGCGCACTGTACTGGCACATCGAGAATAAACAGGAGCTGATCGCAGCGCTTGCCGACGCGATCATCGCCCCAGTGGTCACTGCCCCACCGGAGGATCCGGAAGCCTTGTGCGCAGCGTTGTGGGACCACGTGTTGACGACGCGCGACGGAGCGGAGATTGTCATCTCAGCTATCGGTCAACCGGATGCGCCCGTGCGCCGTACCCTCGAGGAGACGTTCGCGTCTGTGGTGAGAAAGGCGGCACCGAAGGGGGCGTCGATAAGCGATGCGACAGTGGCTGCGAACGGCCTACTGCACCTTACCCTCGGTGCTGCTGCCGTGCAGCAGTCCGCAACCCAGCTGGCGACCGCGACCGGCGAGCGCGGTTTGCGCCCCGTTGACGAGGCCGCCGCTGAGCATGCTGCTGCGGTGAAGCTGCTGCTCACGGGCATGAAGTGTTGATACGGCGGAACCGGCGAGCTTTGCACTAAGATTCGTCGTCATGACTGAAACAACCTCGCAGAACTCTTCTCCTGTGGCACCGGAGAAGTGGCCTGGCTCCGCTTACCCACTTGGATCCACCTACGACGGCGCAGGCACGAACTTCGCGCTGTTTTCCAACGTGGCGGAGAAGGTGGAGCTGTGCCTGATCGACGACGAGGGCGCCGAGACCCGCGTCGAGCTCGAGGAGCGCGACAACTATGTGTGGCACGCGTATCTGCCCGGTGTCACTCCCGGCCAGCGCTACGGCTACCGCGTGCACGGCCCGTGGGATCCGCAAAACGGTAAGCGCTGCGACGCGACCAAGCTGCTCGTCGACCCGTATGCCCGCGCGTTCGAGGGCGACTTCGACCAGCACTCCTCGCTGTTCTCCTACGACATCGAGGCGGATCCTGCAGGCTCCGGCCGCAACGAGGAAGACTCCCTTGGCCACACCATGCTCTCTGTCGTGGTCAACCCCTTCTTCGACTGGGGCAATGACCGCCGCCCGAACATCCCGGACGAGGAGTCGGTGATCTACGAATGCCACGTGAAGGGCATGACGCAGACCCACCCGGACATCCCGGAGAACTTGCGCGGTACCTACGCAGGCATGGCGCACCCTGCAATGATCGAGTACCTGCAGGATCTCGGCGTAACGTCTGTCGAGCTTTTGCCGGTGCACCAGTTCCTGCAGGACGACCGCCTGCGCGACCTCGGCCTGCGCAACTACTGGGGCTACAACACTTTCGGCTTCTTCGCGCCGGAAAACTACTACTCCTCCTCCGACAACCCGTCCGACACCGTCGCCGAGTTCAAGCAAATGGTGCGCGCGTACCACGAGGCCGGCATGGAGATCATCCTGGACGTGGTGTACAACCACACCGCCGAAGGCAACCACCTTGGGCCCACGATCGCGTTCCGTGGCATCGATAACGAGGCGTACTACCGCCTTGTCGACGGCGATCAGTTCCACTACATGGACTACACCGGCACCGGCAACTCGCTCAACGTCCGCGACCCGCACTCGCTGCAGTTGATCATGGATTCGCTGCGCTACTGGGTCACTGAAATGCACGTCGACGGCTTCCGCTTCGACCTCGCTTCCACCCTCGCCCGGGAGTTCTCTGATGTCGACCGTCTGGCAACCTTCTTCGATCTGGTGCAGCAGGACCCGATTGTCAGCCAGGTCAAGCTCATCGCTGAGCCGTGGGATGTCGGCGAGAACGGCTACCAGGTAGGCAACTTCCCGTCGCTGTGGAGCGAGTGGAACGGTAAGTACCGCGACACCATGCGCGACTTCTGGCGCGGTGAGCCGGCAACGCTCGGCGAGTTCGCCTCGCGTCTGACCGGATCTTCGGATCTATACCAGCACAACGGCCGCCGCCCGTCGCACTCCATCAACTTCATCACCGCCCACGACGGCTTCACGCTCAACGACCTGGTGAGCTACAACGAGAAGCACAACGAGGCCAACGGTGAAGACAACCGCGACGGTGAGAGCCACAACCGCTCCTGGAACTGCGGCGTGGAAGGCCCGACCGAGGATCCGGAGGTTCGCCAGCTGCGTGCGCAGCAGCGCCGCAACTTCCTCACCACGTTGCTGCTTTCTCAGGGCACCCCGATGATCGCGCACGGCGACGAATTCGCCCGCACTCAGGGCGGCAACAACAACGTCTACTGCCAGGACAACGAGATTGCCTGGATGAACTGGGACCGTCTGGAAGAGGCCGAGGATCTTCACGGCTTTACCAAACGCCTGATTGCCATCCGCAAGGCGCACCCGGTCTTCCGCCGCCGCCGCTTCCTCGAAGGTGGGGCGCTCGGTGCGGACATGGAAAAGCGCGAGATCGCGTGGCTAGTCCCAGACGGGCAGATGATGACGCCGGAAGATTGGGACTCCGCGTTCGGCAAAGCCCTGATGGTCTACCTCAACGGCGACGCAATCACGGAGGCCGATCGCCGCGGCCGCCAGGTCACCGACGACTCTTTCGTGCTCATGTTCAACGCGCACTACGAGGACATCGACTTCACCACTCCGCCGAGCGAATTCGGCTCGCACTGGGAGGTGCTCATCGACACCACGGAGGCGCTTGGCTACCCGGTGGAGAAGCTGGTCCTGGCCGCAGGCGACACGGTCTCGGTGGCAGCCCGCTCGACCCTTGTGCTCAAGCAGGTGGAGCAGCCGACCGAGCAGCCGACTGCGTAGGTGCTGAGAATCGGGCGTTAGACAAAGTACGTCACGATGTCATAGATGGTACGCATGAACCACAATGCTGACTTGAACAGGGCGCTCACCGATCCGGATTCGCCATGGCGGCGGTTCCCGCTCCACGCCTAGGCGCTAACCTTTAGGGCATGATTGCATCGCACGGCGCACGCGTTTCGGTGACCAGCGAGGAGATCATCCTCACCCCGACGGCCCTCGCCGCTTCGCTGCGCGGCGACGCGACAGAGCGCCGCATCTCGCTGGCGGAGATCACCAGCGTCGACCCTGTCCCGGGTGATGCGTGGGCGGCCGGATCCCTTCAGGTGACTACCAACGACGGCGTCCACACAATCGAGTTCAGCCCGGGCGACACCCAAGGGCCCGCTGAACTCGCGGAGCTCATCACTGCGGCACAACAGGGCGACGCCCCCGACACAGTGAGCGTCGACGGTGCTGCAGGCATCCCGGGATTCAGCTTCGTCGCGCTCGACGTGGAGACCGCGAACCAGAACTGGGGCTCGATCTGCCAGATTGGTGTGGTCAAAATCGTCGACGGCGAGGAGGTCGAGCGCGCATCGTGGCTCTGCCAGCCGCCAGCAGGTATCGATGAGTTCGACCCCTTCAACGTGGAAATCCACGGGATTACGGCCGAGGCGGTGGCAAAAGAACCGAGTGTCACCGAGCGCATCGATGCTGTGGCGGAATTCGCCGGCGACCTCCCCATCGTCGCCCACAACGCCCAGTTCGATGCCTCGGCGCTCCGGTACGCCTGCGTGGCCACCAAGCACAAGGTTCCGCCGCTGATGTTCGCGTGCACCCTGGCACAGGCCCGCGCCACCAAGCTCGACGTGGTCAACCACCGGCTCCCCACACTCGCGGAGTTCTTTGGTGTCACGCTGGACAAGCATCACGACGCGTGCGCCGACGCGGCCGCCTGCGCCGGGATCATGGTGGGGCTGGCGCGGCGCGCAAAACACGAAGGCTCGCTGATGAGCTTCGTCCACGACACTGGCTTCGCCCTCGGGTCAATCGACACTGACCGGGTCACCCCTGTCCTTCGCGACCGCTCGGGAGCCACGCGAGCACTGCAAGTGAAACGAGTCGCGGGCGGGGACATGAATCTCGCTGTTGATGCGGCTGTGGAGCCACAGGGAAGCAATCAGGATGGGCGGACAACCGAGGCGTCGACAAGCAAAAAGGCCCCCTGGCAAGCGGTGGCGACTCCGGACACCGTGCCCGAGCCGAACCCCCAAGCCGATCCAAACTCCCCGCTTTACGGCGAGAATGTGACGCTGACCGGCGACTTTGAGCCGTACGACAAGGGCGAGCTGTGGAATGGCATCGCTGAGATGGGCGCGACGGTGGGCAAGAATGTGACTAAGAAGACGACCATTCTCGTCGCCGGCGAGTGGGCAACCATGACGTCGAAGGAGAAGCGGGCGCGCGAGCTGCAGGAAAAGGGCCAGGACATCCAAATCTGGTCCGCTGACCAGCTGCTGGAGGCACTCGGGCTCAAAGCTTGACGACGGGCGGAACCGCGGGAGGCTCGCGTACGTCTAATCCGTATGCAGCCAGATATCCCTCCATACCGCCGCCTGCGCCCTCGGCTTGCCCGGCGCGATGCCATCTCCGATTCGGCCGCGTCCATCAGCCTCTCCCCCGGGCTGGTGAGCTTGCTTGACCTCCCGGGGAAACGCGGGTTGAGCCACCAGGAGGTCGGATCGATGGGGATGACTCCGCAGTCCGCTTGGAACGCCGCCGGGGCGGGGCTGGTAGCCTCCGCGCATACGCGGACCGGGGTGGAGTTCTACGCCCGCCCCGCGTACGTGGCGCTCGGGCCGGACGCGCCCCGCGGCTACGAGGTGCGCCGCAAGGGCGCGTCGGCGGCGGCGTGGTTGGCGCATCCGCGGGCGTTTTCGACGCTGCGCACTCATTTCACCGCTGTGATGGAGCCGGCCGGCGAACTGGTGTATTTCACCCGGGACTGCCGAGAGCTGTTTGTGTTCGATGCCGCCGAGGAAGAGGTTGCCGCCGCGCTGGGAGATATCGGGGTGGTGCGGTATTCGCTGGGGTTCCCGCTGCTGTTCACGCGTGATTCCGCCATGGTGTAGCTCGCCGAACTAGGGTGAGGTGCATGCGTCGACCGATTACCTCCACGTATCGTTTGCAGCTTCGCGGACCTCATGCGGACCCCTCCGGACGTGCGTTCGGATTCGCCGAAGCCGCCGAACAAGTGCCGTATCTGCGCGCGCTGGGGGTCTCACACATCTACCTCTCCCCCATCTTCGCCTCCGCGCGCGAGTCCAACCACAACTACGACGTCATCGACCCGACCGAGGTCAACCCGGAGCTCGGCGGCATCGAAGGTCTGCGGGAGCTCGCTCGCATCGCGCACGAGGCGGGCCTTGGCCTGGTCTTGGACATCGTGCCGAACCACCTGGGCGTGGAGGTTCCGCGCACTAACCGCTGGTGGTGGGATCTGCTCAAGCACGGTCAGGATTCGGAGTTCGAGAGCTACTTCGACATCGACTGGCACGAAGACAATGGCGCTGGTGGCAAACTGGGCCTGCCGGTCCTGGGCACCGAGGGCGACGAGGACAAACTGCGCCTCACGCACCTTGGGCCCGAAGAGTTTCCCGAAGGCGCGGCCCCCGAAGGCGAAGACGTGCTCCAGTACTTCGACAAGTACTTCCCCCTGAAGCCCGAGAGCTACGATTCGCTTGACGACGACCCCGTGGAGGTCTACTCCCGCCAGGCTTACCGCCTGATGTATTGGCGCGACGGCGTGATTTCATACCGCAGGTTCTTCTCCGTCAACGGCCTCGCGGGCATCCGGCAAGAGGACCCACTGGTCTTCGAGCATTCGCACCGGGTCCTGCGCCAGCTCATCGCGGAGGATCTTATCGACGGCATCCGCGTCGACCACCCCGACGGCCTCACCGACCCGTTTGAGTACCTTACGCGCTTACGCGACCTCATTGGCCCCGACCGCTGGTTGGTCGTGGAAAAGATCCTTGGCGTCACCGAGCCGCTTGACCCGCGCCTCAACGTCGACGGCACCACGGGCTATGACGCCATGCGTGAGCTCGACGGCATCTTCATCGATCGTTCCGCCGAAGACCAACTCGGCATGCTCGCGCTGCAACAATCGGGTTCCACATGGGATGAAGACGCCATCACCGCAGCCGAGCACCAGCTCAAAGGCAAGGTGGCCAGGGATGAACTGGACGCCGAGGTGCGCCGCCTCGTTCGCGCGATTCGCCGCGACAACTTCTCCACGGCTGGCCAAGAGGTCTCGGAGCAGGACCTCACCGACACCGTGGTCGAGCTGATCGCCGCGATCCCGGTGTACCGCGCAGATTACCGCTCCCTGTCGCGCATCACCTCTTCGGTGATCGCTGAGATGTCGCGCCGCTTCCCCGAACGCAGCGACGCGCTCGACCTGATCGCCGCGGCGATGCTCGCCGAGGGCGAAGCCAAAACCCGCTTTGCCCAGGTCTGTGGCGCGGTGATGGCAAAGGGCGTGGAGGACACCCTGTTCTACCGCGCGAGCCGCTTAGTTTCCTTGCAGGAAGTCGGCGGCGCGCCGGGCCGCTTTGGCGGCGGAGCCGCAGAGTTCCACCTCTTACAACAGGAGCGCGCGCAGCTCTGGCCGCATGCGATGACCTCGCTGACCACCCACGACACCAAGCGCACCGAAGACACCCGCGCCCGAATGGGTGAAATCACCGAACTCCCCGGCGGGTTCGCGGAGCTCACCCGGCAAGTCGTCGCCATGGTGCCACCGCCAGACACCGCCGCCGCCCACTTCCTCTTCCAAAACCTCCTGGGCGTGTGGCCAGCTGACGGTGTCATCACCGATGCACTGCAGGAACGTCTGCACGCCTACGCCCTCAAAGCGGTACGCGAGGCAGGTGTGAACTCCACCTGGTTTGACCAGGAGCCCGCTTACGAACAAGCGATCTGCGATTGGATCGACGCGCTGCTCTACGGCCCTGTCGCTCCGACCATTACCGAGTTCGCCGCCAAACTCCACCGCGGCGGGGTGCAGGTCTCGCTCGGCAGAAAGGTATTGCAGCTCGCCGGTGCTGGTGTTCCGGACACGTACCAGGGCCAGGAGTTCATGGACTTCTCCCTAGTGGACCCGGACAACCGCCGCTTCATCGACTACACCGCGAGGGCCCAAACCTTGCAGCAGTACCTCGAAGCCCGCGAAGACGACGCCTTCGACCTATCTGCTTACCTCACCGACACTGACGACACTCAAGACACTCAAGACACGGACGAGAACTCCATCTCCGCGGACCGTGCGAAGCAGCTCATCATCCGCGAAGGCCTTCACCTGCGCCGCGAATTCGCTGACGTGTTCTTGAGCGGCGAGCACCAGGCAGTCTTCGCCGTAGGCGAAGCACACGACCACCTCGTCGGCATCGCCCGCGGTGATGCCTCAGTGTCCGGCACCGGTGGCCTCAGCATCATTGCCCTCGCCACGCGCCTCCCCCTCGCTCTGGAGAGTCGCGGCGGCTGGGGCGAAACCACCGTGCAATTGCCCGAAGGCGATTGGACCGATCGCCTCAGCGGCCGCACGTTCAGCGGTGTCGTCCCCGTCGCCGAGGTCTTCTCCACTCTGCCCACCGCGCTGCTGGTGGCAAACCGTCTCACCGAAGCGGGGCGCTTGTAGGCCCACAATGAGCAGTAAGAAGATCCACGACGACACCGTCGCGCGCCTCGGCTCTACCTACTTCACCTGGCTCGACGCCAACGAAGGCATCGCAGTCACGTTCCGCAACGCCCTGCACGAACTCATGCTCGACGCCGGCATCAACTTCGACAGGGTCGACGTCAGGGTCAAAACCTGGCCTTCACTCAAGGCAAAAGCACGCAAGCTTAACGACGACGGCGAGCTCCTCTACCCCGATCCTTGGCACGACATCCGCGACATCTTGGGAGCGCGAGTGACTGTTTTGCACTCCACCGAGATCCCCGCGGTGCAGCGCCTTCTAGCTGACCAGTTTGAGGTGCTCCGCAGCGTCGACAAGGCCCAGGAAACGCGCATTGCCGGCGGCTTCGGCTACGGGTCGCACCACCTGCAGGTCCGCGTGACCGAACGATCCGAGGGGCTCGAAGCGTACGTAGGCACAGTCTTTGAAGTGCAGATCCGCACCGTGCTGCAGCATGCATGGGCCGAGTTCGAACACGACATCCGCTACAAGCGTGGGGGTGCCAGCGGCGCGTCTCAACACAAATCCGATCCGCAAATTGACCGCGCGTTTACTCTAGCCGCGGGGTTGATCGAACTCGCGGACCAACAGTTCGACCAGATCGCAGGCATCGCCAATCCGCACCACGATCTCCCAGGGCTCGGCGCAGCCGACGTCGACCTCTCCCCCGAGACACTGCCCGGCATTCTGACCATTCTGCTTGGCCCGAAGTTTCCGCTGTCCCGCGCGGACGACTACCGGTTCCTACTGGAGCTGCTGCGCACCCACGGCATCGAGGAAGTCGACCAGCTGCGCGACCTGATCAACCCCGCAGACATCGAGGCACTATCCAACTCACTTGAATATGCCTTTGAGCCCGGGCAGGTCCGCATCGTGGACGACCTGCTCCTCAACCGCTACGGAACTGACCACATCGAGCGGACCTGGGACGCGGGCAACCGCCCAAAGGTCCGCCGGACCCGCCTCACCCGCAGACTGGCCCGCCTTCGCGGCGCGGATTAGCCGCAGTTGTCCGCCGCGCGGACAACCCTCAACCGCAGCTTGAGGCTAGCGCTTGCGGCCAAGGAGCCGGTCAGTCTCGCGGCGCTCCTTCTTCGTGGGTCGGCCGGCACCGCGATCACGCTTCGGCATTGTGGCGAAAATGTCCATCGGCGGTGGCGGCGGTGACTTGTCGATGTAGCACTGCCGGGCAATCGGCGCCCCGACGCGTTTACGCACCGTTGCAGTGACTTCGAACTCGAGGTAGCGGTGGTCTTTCCACACGCGCACGTGGTCGCCTGGCACCACCTGCGTCGCGGCTTTCACCGCCTGTTCGTTGAGTTTGACGTGCCCTGCGCGCACGGCCTCGGCGGCCTGGCTGCGGGTCTTGAAAATGCGTACCGCCCACAGCCATACATCGATACGGACGGCAGATCCGTCGGGTTGGGTCATCAATTAGTACTCGTCTAGTACTCGTCGACGTGGTTGACGATCTTTTGCGCCTTGTTGTAGTTCACAAACCCGCCGACCACAGCCACCACGAAACCGAGGATGAACAGCGGCCACGAGCTGAAGATCAGCCCGAGCGCGACACCGCCGGCCACGCCGCCACCACCCCACGCAAGGGCGGCGTTCATGTGCTTGCGCATCTCTTGCTTGCGTCGCTCGATCGGGTTGTTCGGACGGGGCTGCATGGTCATGCCCACGAGTTTAACCCAGCTCGATCCAGCGCTGGCCCGCCGCCTTAGCCTCTGAGGAGCCGTGGGTGGCGGCGGCCAACGTGGCGTCGACAAGCGATTGGTCTCCTGGATTGAAGGCGAGCGTGTAGCGGGCCATCGAACCGTACTCGACGCCGACGATCTCGATGCCGGCGCCGCGTAGCTCGGCCTCGATGCGGCCTGCTTCTCCGTGCGGCAGGTCGACAGTGGCCAAGTCTTTCACCACCCGCGTGCGCCGCTGGACCAGCTCGAGCGCTTCCGACACCGAGTTGGTGTAGGCGCTAACCAGGCCGCCGGTGCCCAGCTTGACCCCGCCAAAGTAGCGGATCACCACGGCGGCGACATCGAGCATTCCCGAGCCTTTGAGCACCTCGAGCATCGGCTTGCCGGCGGTGCCTGAAGGCTCGCCGTCGTCGGAGGAGCGCTCGATCGGCTGCGAATTTTCTACGTGCACGATGAACGCGGAGCAGTGGTGCCGCGCGTCCGGGTACGCCTCACGCGCACGCGTGACCAGTCCGCGTGCTTCCTCTTCACTGCGCGCGCGGTCAACCCAGGTGATGAAACGCGAGCGCTTTATCTCAAACTCGTGGGTGACCAGCTCCGCGGCGGGCAATTCATAAGACGTGCGCATTGGGTTGAGGATAGTACGCTGGGTGCGCATGCAGCGTTTCCAAGTCTGGGCACCCCACGCGCGCAACGTGCGCATCACCATCGACGGCGCCACGCACGACATGCGCGCCGAGGACCGCGGGTGGTGGTTCTGCGATGAGGTTCCGCAAGCCGGTCAGCGCTACACATTTTCGCTTTTCGACGGCACCGAGTGGACGAAGCCCTTGCCCGATCCGCGGACCCGCTCGCAACCTGACGGTGTGCACGGCCCGTCGGAGGTTGTGGCGGACGACTTCGAGTGGACCGACCACGATTGGGCCGGCATTCACCTGCGTGACCAGGTGATCTACGAGCTCCACGTGGGAACGTTCACTCCGGAGGGCACGTTCAACGCTGTCACCGACAAGCTGGAGTACCTCGCGGAGCTTGGTGTGAACGCCATCGAACTCATGCCGGTACAGCCGTTCGCCGGCACCCGGAATTGGGGCTACGACGGGGTGGACTGGTTTGCGGTCCAGCACTCATACGGCGGCCCAGAGGGCCTGAAACGGCTGGTTGACGCGGCCCACGCCGAAGGCATCGCCGTGATCCTGGATGTGGTGTACAACCACTTCGGCCCGGAAGGCAACTACAACCCGCTATTCGGCCCCTACACCACGCACGGCCGCACGGGATGGGGCGACGTGGTGAACATTTCCGGCCCAGGCTCGGACGAGGTGCGCGCCTACATCCTGGACTCCGTGCGCCAGTGGCTGGATGAGTTCCACATTGACGGCCTTCGTCTTGACGCGGTGCATGCTTACGACGACCGCCGCGCGTACTCATTGATGGAAGAGATCCGCCGCGTCGCCGACGGGGTCGCCGACGAAACCCGGGTGCCGCGCACGATCATCGGTGAGACAGACCAGAACGACCCGCGCATCGTCAACGATGAATCGCGCGGCGGCTACGGCCTGTCCGCACAGTGGCTCGACGACGTGCACCACTGCGTGCACACCCTGATCACCGGCGAGCGCCAGGGCTACTACATCGACTACGGCACCGTCGAGCTCCTCGCAGACACACTGCGCAACGCCTACCGCTTCCGCGACACGTGGTCTGAGTTCCGCGCCCGCACCCACGGCCGCCCCTTGGACCTCAGCCACGTGGCGCCTTGGCGCATGGTCACGTTCACCACCAACCATGACCAGACTGGGAACAGGGCTGCGGGTGACAGGCCGTCGCAAAGCTTGAGCCCCGAACAACTCGCCCTGCGTGCCGCGACCATCCTGCTGAGCCCTTTCACTCCGATGCTGTTCATGGGCGAGGAGTTTGGGGCGCGCACGCCGTTTCCGTTCTTCGTTTCGCACACCGACGATGAGCTTGCGCGAATGACGCGCGAGGGCCGCCTGCAGGAGTTCGCCCGGCAGGGCTGGAACTACGCGGACGTGCCCGACCCGCTCGATCCTAAGACCTTCGAGTCCGCACGGTTGGATTGGGAGTTTGAGAAGGAGCAAGCCATGCTTCTCGACGCCTACCGTGAACTGCTTGAAATCCGCCGCACCCGAGGCTTCAACCGCGAAGATCTGCGCGAGCTTCAGGTGGAGCACGGAGAAACGTGGCTGACCATGCGTGACGCCGCTTCCGCGTCCGTGACTTTCGCGGCGAACTTCTCGGACGCGCCGGTGACCGTGCCGGTGGGTGGCGAGCTGGTGTACTCGTTCACCACTCCGAAGGTAGGGGCCGAGGAGACCGTGTTGGACCCGTGGGGGTTTGCGGTGCTGGCGTAGCTGTTGGCTTATTGCAATGGCTTACCCGGAGACGATGTACTCGTACTCCGGGGTGCCCGGCTCGAGACGGCGACATTCGATGGGCGAATCCGCCATGCGTTCCAGCAGCGGTTCCAGGTCGCTGGCGCGGGTGAGCTCCAGCCCCACGAGGGCGGCACCGGTCTCGCGGTTGTTCTTCTTCAAGTACTCGAAGAGGACGATGTCGTCGTCTTTGCCGAGGATGTCCGTGAGGAAGGTGCGCAGCTGGCCCGGCTCCTGCGGGAAGTTGACCAGGAAGTAGTGACGCAGCCCCCGGTGCACCAGGGAGCGTTCCATGACCTCGGCGTAGCGCAGCACGTCATTGTTTCCACCAGAGATGATGCACACCACGGTGGTGTCCGGCTGGATCTTGATATTATTCAGCCCCGCCACCGCGAGTGCACCGGCAGGCTCGGCAATAATGCCCTCGTTTTGGTACAGGGAGAGCATCTCGGTGCATACGGCGCCTTCGTCGGCAAGCAAAAGATGGGTGCGGCCCTGGTTGCGCTCGATGACTTCGTAAGGGAACTCTCCGATGCGCTTGACCGCGGCGCCGTCGACGAAAGGGTCGATGTCGGTGAGGGTGACCGGGCCCTCGTTTTCCAGCGCAGCGGTGAGCGATGCGGCGCCGCGCGGCTCGACGCCGACGATGGCGGTGCGGGGCGACATGTCCGCGAAGTACGAGGTCACGCCCGCGAACAGCCCGCCGCCGCCGACCGGCACAACCATCGTGTCCAGCTGACGGCCTAGCCCGGTGAGCTGCGCGAGAATCTCCGCGGCGACGGTGCCCTGGCCGATGACGGTGTCGCGGGAGTCGAACGGCTCAATGATTGTGGCACCGCGGGCCGCTGCGTCCTCTCGCGCCGCCTGGGCGGCCTCGTCAAACGTGTTGCCGGTGACCACTAGCTCGATGTTGTCACCGCCGTGTACGCGGATTCGGTCCCGCTTCTGCTTCGGAGTGGGCTTGGGAACGAAGATCTTGCCCTGGATATTCAGCGCCCGACACGCGTACGCCACGCCTTGCGCGTGGTTACCGGCGGACGCGGCGACAACGCCAGCGGCGCGGTCCCCCTCCGACAGCCCCGAGATGCCGTAGTAGGCGCCCCGGATCTTGTACGAACGCACGTCCTGCAAATCCTCACGCTTGAGGTATATCTGCGCGTTGTACTGCTCCGACAGTCGCGGACAGTACTGCAGGGGCGTCGGCTCAATCACCGACGAAATCCTGGCCTGCGCCGCCTGGATGTCTGCGGCGCGAACTGGCTGGAACGTGCTGGAGGTCATGGTAGCTAATACTAATTCCCAGCTGGTTTCAGCGGGAACGCGGGCTGTGCTCAGCTGAGAAACCTGATAGATTTTTCAGCTATCTGAACCGTTGCTTATGCGAGGAGACTGACGCATGAAATCACGTACCGCACTTGCCGTCTTGACTGCCACATGCCTGTGCATGGGCGGAGTTGCAACCGCGCAAGCGCAGAGCAGCTCCTCGTCGGATGGGAGCTCGCTATCCACCGGTAGCCGCTCATCCGACGGGGGATCTTCGCGGGGCGACGGCTCTTCGCGCAGCGGCGGATCTTCCGACGACGGAAAGTCCCCGATTACCTCCACGGTTCGAGTTACAGCGCCTGCGGTCACAGTCACTCCCTCGCCGACTACCTCCCCCGCACCTACGTTCACCCCGGGCGGCCCGAGCTCGGATTTCATCGCCCGCGGCATCCTGGATGACGAGACCAAGGAGATTTTCGACGGGATTCAGGCCGTCATCCTGCTCGGCACCGGCCTGCTCCAGCTCGGCGTGATTCTGGTCGAGATCTCGCCGCGCTGGAAGACCGCGATAGAGCAATGGCTCGCCTCGCGGAACATCAAAGTCGGATAGTCCGGCGAGCGGCGGCCTAGGTCGACTATCCCAGAATTCCTGGACCCATTGATGCTTTCAGGTCGCCCATCAGCGATGCCGAGCGTTCGATACGCAGGTGGTCACCAAGAACCATGAGCTGACTGTGTTCCCCGTTGACCAGGTTCAGGTAGACATCGGTGTCACCAGGATTGTTTACAAGGACCTGCTTGAGCTTCGAGATGTTATTCACCGTGCACTGGTCCGTGCGCATGGTGAGACGCAGCGGCAGGCCGGCACCGTTGCCGGGGCCCAGGTCGGGGACCTTCACGTCGTCGCCGAACAAGCTCATGCGGTCATCGCGCCACGACACGTGCGCTTTGACCAAGATGATGTTGTCTTCCACGATCTGCGGCGCGACGAGTGCATAGACCTTGTTGAACAGCAGCACCTCGACCTGCGCACCATGGTGATCCTCAATCGTGACAATCGCCCACGGCGAACCGTCCTTCTTGGAGAATCGTCGATCCACAGACGAGATCAGGCCACCGATAGTGACCTCCGCACCGTGTCGAAGCTCGCCGCCGAGGATGGTGGTGAGCTCGGTGTCGGTCTGCATGTCAATGGCCTCTTCGAAGCCGTCGAGCGGGTGGCCCGAAACGTACAGGCCGAGCATCTCGCGCTCAAGAGCAAGTTTGTGTTTGCGATCCCATTCGTCGTCGGGCACCTCGATCGCAAACGCAGACACCGCGCCCTCGGCCTCGTCCCCACCAAAGGCCGCGAAGAGGTCGAACTGGCCCTTGTCAGCTGCCTTCTTGGTTGACAGTACCGAGTCGACCGCGTCCTCCTGGATGAGCATGAGTCCCTTGCGCGGGTGTCCAAGAGAGTCAAACGCACCGGCCTTAATCAGCGACTCGGTAATGCGCTTGTTGCAGGCGGCAAGATCGATCTTGTCCAAGTAGTCCGAGAATCCGGTGAAGTGACCCTTGGTGCGACGAGTTTCTTTGATCGACTCGACCACCTCGGAACCCACATTTCGGATCGCCGCCAGACCGTAGCGCACGTCTTCACCGACCGCGATGAAGTTCTCTTCCGACTCGTTGATGTCGGGCTGGAGCACTGAAACACCCATGTGGCGGCAGTCAGCGAGATAAATCGCGGATTTGTCTTTCTTGTCACCCACCGAAGTCAGCAGCGCCGCCATGTACTCGGCGGTGTAGTTCGCCTTCATGTAGGCGGTCCAGTACGACACCAGGGCGTAACCGGCGGCGTGCGACTTGTTGAACGCGTAGGACGCGAACGGCTCGATCGTGCCCCACAGTGCGTCGACCGCGGCCTTGGAGTAACCGTTCTCGAACATGCCGGCTGAGAACGTCTCGTACTCCTTGGCCAGCACCTCGGGCTTCTTCTTGCCCATTGCCTTACGGAAGCCGTCTGCCTGGCCGGCGGTGTAGTTCGCCACCTTCTGCGAGATGTTCATGATCTGCTCTTGGTAGACGATCAGACCGTAAGTTTCGTCGAGAATCTCTTTGAGCGGCTCCTCGAGCTCTGGGTGGATCGGGGTGATGGGCTTGCGACCGTTCTTGCGATCCGCGTAGTCCCAGTGCGCGTTCACACCCATCGGTCCCGGGCGGTAAAGCGCCAGCGACGCGACGATGTCATTGAACCCGGTCGGCTTCATGCGCTTGAGCAGCTCCTGCATGCCGCCCGAGTCGAGCTGGAAGACGCCGAGGGTGTCACCGCGGGAGAGGAGTTCGTAAACATTCTCATTGTCGGTGGTCAGTGCCTCTAGGTCGATGGTTTCACCACGGTTCTTTTCGACGTTCTCCAGCGCGTCACCAAGCACCGTGAGGTTGCGAAGCCCCAGGAAGTCCATCTTCAAAAGACCAATGGCCTCACATGCCGGGTAGTCCCAGCCGGTGATCAGTGCGCCGTCGGCCGGGCGCTTCCACATCGGAATATGTTCCATGAGCGGCACGGAAGCCATAATCACCGCACACGCGTGCACACCCGCCTGACGTACGACGCCCTCGAGACCGCGGGCGGTTTCGTAGATCTTTGCGACGTCCGGGTCCGTCTCGATCAGCGAGCGCACCTCAGCCGCCTCGGCGTAGCGCGCGTGCTCCGGGTCGGTGATGCCGGACAGCGGAATGTCTTTCGCCATGATCGCCGGTGGCAGTGCGGCGTTGATCCGGTCTGCCATCTGGAATCCCGGCTGGCCGAAGTTCACCTTCGCCGAGTCCTTGATCGCCTGCTTTGTTTTCACCGTGCCGAACGTGATCACCTGGGCGATTTTGTCTTCGCCCCAACGCTCTGCGGCGTAGGTGATCATCTCGCCGCGACGGCGATCGTCGAAGTCGATATCGATATCCGGTGCACTCGGGCGCTCCGGGTTGAGGAAGCGCTCGAAGAGCAGGCCATGCTCCATCGGGTCGATGTTGGTGATGGTGAGCGCGTACGCAACCAGCGCGCCCGCTGCTGAACCACGACCTGGACCAACGCGGATACCAATCTCGCGGGCATGCTTGATCAGCTCTGCGACGATGAGGAAGTAGGACGGGTAGCCCTTCATGTCGATCACGTCGATCTCGTAATTCGCGCGCTCGATATAATCCTGAGGCACCTCGGCGCCGTCGAACCGGTCCTCCAGCCCGCGCATGACTTCTTTGCGCAGCCACGTGGTCGGGGTCTCGCCCTCCGGTACGTCGGCGATCGGCATGCGATCGTGCGGGTGTTCCTCCCAGAGCTCGGAGTAATCACCGACGCGCTCAGCGATCCACAGGGTGTTGTCGCAGCCGTCAGGTACTTCCGAGTCCCACAGCTCGCGCATCTGCTCTGCGGATTTGATGTAGTAGCCCGTGCCGTCGAACTTGAAGCGGTCCGGGTCCATCAGTGTCTTACCGGTTTGCACGCAGAGCATCGCCTCGTGAGCTGGTGCTTGGGATTCAAGCACGTAGTGGCAATCGTTAGTGACCAGCGGCGGAAGGTCGAGCGCTTCGCCGATACGTAGCAGGTCTTCACGAACGCGGCGCTCGATGTGCAGGCCGTGATCCATCAGCTCAAGGAAGTAGTTATCGCGGCCGTATATGTCCTGCCACATTGCTGCAGCCTCGAGCGCCGCATCATATTGCCCCAAGCGGAGGCGCGTTTGCACATCTCCCGAAGGGCAACCCGTCGTAGCGATGATGCCGTCGGCGTGCTCGGCGATGAGCTCGGCATCCATGCGTGGCCATTTACCCAGCTGGCCCTCGTAGGACGCAAGAGAAGAGAGCTTGAAGAGGTTGCGCAGACCTGTGGCGTTCTCGGCCAGCAGCGTTTGGTGCAGGTACGCACCGGAGGCGGAAACGTCGTCTGACTTTTGATCAGGCGTACCCCAGAGCTGACGCTTCTTATCGAAGCGACTTCCGGGCGCCATGTACGCCTCGATGCCGATGATCGGCTTGATGCCCGCATCGACCATGCGGCGGTAGAACGCGTTCGAGCCGAACATGTTGCCGTGGTCGGTCATTCCGACTGCAGGCATGCCCTGGCGGGCAACCTCTTCGGCGAGCAAATCCACCTTCGCCATCCCATCGAGCATGGAAAATTCGGTGTGATTATGCAGATGCACGAAGGAGGAGTTTTTGGCCATGCGGCTCATTGTATCGGCCGCGCCAACACACTCCCCTATTCGTAACGCAGCGCTTCGACAGGCTCCATTTTCGCCGCGCGGGAGGCCGGGTACGCGCCGAAAAAGACGCCAATGGCCAGCGAGAAGAACAGGGCCAGGAGCACCGCCATAATGGGCGGTGTCGCAAACGCGTCGAACGCTGCGGTGCCAGCCATGCCAAGCAATCCGCCGAGCACGACACCGATGATGCCGCCGAGCAAGCACACCATCATCGCTTCGATGATGAACTGCATACGAATGTCGCTTTGGGTAGCCCCGAGTGCCTTGCGGACGCCAATCTCCCTCGTGCGCTCAGTGACGGTAATAAGCATGATGTTCATCACGCCAATGCCACCGACCAGGAGCGAAATACCCGCGATCGCGGAGAGCACCGACGTCATGATGGCGAACACCTGCGTCAGTTCCTTAATCGCGTCAGACATGTCGAGTACCTCTGCCGTGTACTCGTCATTTCCCCTGTAAAGGCGGTCGAGGTAGGTCTGCAGATCCGATTGGAACACCGCGGTTTCCTCCTCCGCGCTCGAGCGCACGGTGAAGAAATTGAACCATTCGGCGTCCATACCAACGCGGTTCGCGCCGCTGATCGGGATATAGATATCCGCGTACGACTGCGGCCCCATCTGCATGCCGCCCTCGTTAACGTCCTTGGCGATGCCCACCACGGTGAAGACCGCGATCTGCCCGTTCGCCTCGACATCAATCCGGCTGCCCAGGGCCTCCTGCGGATTGCCGCCGAACGCCGCATCCACGAGCGACCAAGTCACCACCGCGAGCGGACGTTGCCCATCGATGTCGTCTTGGGTGATCCCGCGACCGTATTCGATGTCGATGCCCCGCATCTCCAGCGACGCAGGCAACACTGGGTTGATCCCGGTGCTCACAGGCGTGTCTTCGAACAAGACTTCGCCGCCACCGGAGTTCTCTATGTCGATGCCTTCGACGCGCTCGCCAAAGTGCGCTTGAAGATCTTCGAAATCCTGAAGCGACATCGCGTTTTCGGCATCCATGGCTGGCGCGTAGTCTAACGCCGCGAAAGGATCGTCGGAAACTTCTTCTTCGTCAGGCCGCTCGTGCACCATCACCATGTGCGTCGTGGTGCCAATGCCCTGCATGCCGCTCATCACCTGGTTTTGGAGGCCACGGCCCAGGGTGGTGATGACAATGACGGCGGTGATGCCGATGATGATGCCCAGCAGCGTCAGCAGCGAGCGCATCTTGTTGTTGTTCAGGCTTGAAAGCGCAAGCCTGAGCGATTCTCGGATGTTCACGCAGCTTACGCCCCTTCGTGTCGCACGCCCGAGGGTTCACGGATGTCGTTAATGCGACCGTCGATAATCTCGACGATGCGCTCCGTCTCCTCGGCGAGCTCCGGGTTGTGGGTGATCAGCACGATCGCCTTTCCCAACTCGTCGTGCAACTGGTGGAACAGGTCCATCACCAGCCGTCCGGTTTTGGTGTCCAAGGCGCCGGTCGGTTCGTCGGCAAGCAAAAGATCCGGGTCATTCGCTAGCGCGCGTGCGATTGCGACTCGCTGCTTCTGACCACCGGAAAGCTCGTTGGGCTGGTGGTGGATGCGCTCGCCCATGCCCATCATGCCCAGCAGCTCCTCGGCGCGGGCCTCGCGGGCCTTCTTATCGACGCCCGCGTACATCATCGGCATCGCGACATTCTGCAGCGCGTCGATGCGCCCCACCAAATTGAAGTTTTGGAACACAAAGCCGATGTTGTGGCTGCGGTAGGTGGCGAGTTCCTTGTCGCTCTTGGCATACACCGGCTCGCCGTTGAAGGCGTAGGCGCCCTCGGTGGGCCGGTCCAGCATGCCGATCAAGTTCATCAGCGTGGACTTGCCGCCGCCGGACGGGCCAACGATGGAGACGAACTCGCGCTGTCGGGCCTGGAACTCGACACTGTGGAGCACGGTGAGCTCGCTCGGCTCGCCCACGTTGTAGGTCTTGACGATGTTGCGCATGTCGATGAGCAAGCCGGTATCGGCAAGGCGTGGGCCCTGTGTTGCGGCCACCGGTTGCTCGGATACCACCGCAGGTTGCTCAGCCGTCGCAGGTTCCTCGCCGAAGAAGAACGGATCGTTGTCCTGGTGCGGCTGCGGATCGGTCTGTTGCTCGGATTTCTTGCGTCGAAACGGGTTACTCACAAGCTCTCCCCTTACTTCGACTCTGCCGGGCGGGTACTGGTGACCGTCACGGTCGCGGTCGAGGAGCCCTTCGTATTCTTCGCATCCTCCACCGCGCCCGGATCGAAGCTCGGGTCGGTAATCGAGACGGTCTCGCCGATGCGGTCGCGGTACTCCTCGGGCCAGTTGATCACGATGTCGCCGGCCTTCAAGTCACCGCCGGTGATAGCGATGTCGACGTCGTTCGCGGTGCCGGTCTTCACTTCGCGTTCCTCGACCTTGCCGGAGCCAGCGTCGTCACCATCGGTGGCTAGAACGAGAACCTTGTCCTTGCCGCCGTCCTCGTAGACCGCATCGAGCGGCACGTTGAGCGCCTTATCGGTTTCCGCAGTGATGATCTCTGCACGGACAGAGCCGCCCAAGAGCAGCCCCTCCTTGTCACCGGTGACCTCAATCTCCACCGGGAACATCACGGTGGAGCCTTCGCCGCCGCCAGCACTATCTCCGCCGCCCATCACGGCAGCCGGATCCACGCTGGCGCCGCCGCCGGAGTTTCCGGCGGGAGAGATGCGAGTTACGCGACCCGCGTACTCCTTCTTGCCGGTGGCGGTGGAAGTGAAGGTCACTCGGTTGTCCTTGGCAATCGATGCGACGTCGGCTTCGCGTACCTCGGCGCGGATGATCAGACGAGAGTCGTCGGCAATGCTCAAGATACGTCCCTGCGGCACATCACCTTCCTGCACGTCGACCGAGGTGACTAAACCGTTGATCGGCGAGTAGATCGTCGCTTCCTTGACCTGGTACTCCAGGGTGCCGTCGCCGGCTTCGAGCTCGGAGTTCTCCATTGCGCGCCACGCGGAGTCCACCTGACCCTGCAGCTGGATGCGCTCTTGCTCCACCTGCGAACGCGCGGCCGCGAGTTCAGCCTGCGCATCCTGCAGTGCCGCGTATGCCTCCTGCGTACTCATCCCCGCGGACGGCGCGTAGTTCCCCTCCAACGCCGGAATCTCAGCGGGGTACCCCTGCACCTGGTCTCCGGGAACCGGAACTGGAGCGGGCTCGGGAACAGGCACAGGCACAGGGGCCGGAGCAGGTGCGGGCGCTGGCGCCGGCTGCTGCCCGCCATTGCCGTGCACCTGCTGGTCGAGCCAACTGGAGACTTGTCCGGCCATGTCGGTGGCCACGCGCACCGCGCGGGTCGCCGCGCGCACCCCACCGTTGGCAGCCACCGCTGCGTCGTACGCCGCCTGCGCCTGGTTCACCTGCGCCTGCGCCGCGCGAATCGACGGGTGCGTGCCATTAGCCACGCTGGCGTTGAGCGCGTCAAGCTGCGCCTGAGCCTGGTCCACACCCTGCTTCGCTTCTGCCTGGGCGTTGGCCTGCTGACGCTCCTGAATCTGCAGCTGGCGGTCCAGCTGCTCAGTGTTCATCTCTGCGAGCAGCTGCTCGGTACGCACGCGATCGCCGGGCGCAACCTCGATGCGCTCCACCTCAGACTGCACGGAGGACGTAATGCTCACCGCACGGATCGGCGCGATCTTGCCGCTGACCACCACGCTATCGCGCACGCCCTCAGCGGAGGCGATGGTGTAGTCCCCCGGCGCGAGACCGTCCTCGCCTCCCCCGTCGCCGCCGCCCGGCATCCCGCAGGAACCGAGGAAGAACGACGCGGCCACAACCGCTGAGAGGGCTTTGAACTTGGTGGAAGCCAAGGTGTCTCCTTACGTACCGTGCCTGAAAAACCGGCTAGAACCTCAGCAGACTATACACGCCCAACCTGTGTCACTCTGGCCGAAACGGGAAAAATAGCACCTAGGTCAATCTAGTTGACAGGCCAAATCGCAAACGAACCCCATACCGCATCCGGTGGCAGCGCCTCGAGCGCCCGCACCCCCTCGGCATCCGCGAGCGCCCGCAACGTCGCGCCGTTGTCGTAGACCACCACCGCCGCAATCGCCTCCGGGTCCAGCTGGATGCCGTTGGCTCTGCCTTGCGCCGCCAGCCGCTCAGCTTCGCGCTGGAACACATCTGCCCGGTTTTGGCCGGTTGTGGGTTCGGGAATGGGCTGAAATGGGGCGTCGATAAGCAAAAGTGCATTGACCCTCCGCACCTCCCGCACGATGGCTGCGGCCTCCTCCGCGCGGCGCGGCGTATCAAAGGTGACCAGGGCAAAGGAGGAGCTTTCGCTTATCGACGGCTTCGTGCGCGACGCATACTCCTCCCAACTTTCCCCTTGGTTACGCCCGAGGGTGTCGCCCTGGAGGGTTGGTGCGTGCGGTTGGGTGCGCAAACCCACGACGTAGACTCCGGCGACGACGAGGATGATGCCAAGCGCCGCGGCGAGCGCCGTTGCGAGGCGGCGCATCCTACGACTGCCTCATCGCGTCGAGCGCGTGCTGCAAATCAGCCGGGTACGGCGACTCCACCTCCACGTAGTCGCCGGTGCGCGGGTGGGTGAAGCCGAGCTTGGTGGCGTGGAGCCACTGGCGGTTCAGGTTCAGCTCCTTGGCCAGGTTGGGGTCGGAGCCGTACATCGGATCGCCCACGCACGGGTGGCCAATGGCGGACATGTGCACGCGGATCTGGTGCGTGCGGCCGGTCTCCAGGTGCACCTCGAGCAGGCTCGCGCGGCGGAAGGCCTCGAGCACCTCGTAGTGGGTGACGGACTGGCGGCCGTCGTCAGTGACCGCGAACTTCCAGCCGGACGACGGGTGGCGCCCGATTGGCGCGTCGATGGTGCCCACGATCGGATCCGGCAAGCCCTGGACCATGGTGTGGTAGGTCTTGTCCACCGTGCGCTCTTTGAATGCGCGCTTGAGCACGGAGTAACCGGGGACGGAAAGGGCGACGACCATGACGCCGGAGGTGCCGACGTCGAGGCGCTGCACGATGCCTTTACGCTCCGGTGGGCCCGCGTCCGGCAGCGTGAAGCCCATTGCTTGGAGGCCGCCGACGACGGTTGGACCTTCCCAGCCAAGGGTGGGGTGCGCGGCGACGCCGACGGGTTTGTCCACCGCGATGACGTCGTCGTCCTGGTAGATGATGGTCAGGCCCTCGACGTGCTCGGCGACCGGCTCGGGCGCGCGCTTCGGCTCCGGCAGGGTCGCTTCGAGCATGGTGCCAGGGGTGACGCGGTCGGACTTCTGCACCGGCTGGGCATCGATGAGAACATCGCCCGCCGCAATCATGTCCGCGGCGGCGGCGCGGGAGACGCCGAAGAGCTTTGCAATCGCCGCGTCCACGCGCATCCCGTCAAGGCCCTCAGGCACGGGCAGGGAGCGAAATTCCCCGCTCACTGCTTCTGCCCCAGTTCGGCAACGAAAATAGCGATCAGCAGCACGACCACGCCGACGCTGATGCTGGCATCCGCGATGTTGAACACAGCGAAGCTGCGCACTGAGATGTAGTCCACGACGTGCCCGAACCAGAACCCCGGCTCGCGGAAGAGGCGGTCGCAGAGGTTGCCTAGGGCGCCACCGGCGATGAGGCCGACGCCGAGCGCCTCGAAGCGGCTCGTGATGCGCGGGGCGTAAATCAGCGCGCCGATCACGAACGCGAGCTGGATGGCAGTAAACAGCCAAGTGACGTTCGTGCCCATAGAAAACGCGGCGCCCGGGTTGAACAACAGGCGAAACTTCAGCCACTCGCCGAGCACGTAGACCGTCTCACCGGGCTCAAGCCATGAGAGCATGAATTGCTTCACTGCCTGGTCCACCGCCGCGATGGCCACCATCGCGACCGCCACCGGCGCGAGGTAGTTGCGGGTGGATACTGTCTGCGCTGTCATCACCGACTCACTGTAGCCGGTTCGGCACAGTGCTTCGGAATAGTGCTTCTCTACTGGTGCGCTTGTGCCATGGGGTAGGTTCAAAGCGTGTTTACCTTGCGTCGGTTCCCTGTAGTTACGTTGGCGTCCGCCGCATTGTCCAGCCTTGTCCTGGGCCTGGTGGCGTGCTCGACCGAGGAGCCCGACCCGATGGCGGACGTGCCCGCCTTTCCGGTGGACGCCCCGGTAGTCACGGTTTTGGAGCAAGGCGAGAACCCGCAGCTGTTGGAGTACACCTACGCTTCGTTTGAATCGCCGGAGGCGAACTGGCACACCACCTTGGAGGTCGCGGGCGGCATCGACCAGGCGGTCGCGGCCGAAGGCGAAAACGTTGACCCGGAGGCACCGGCTGGCGGCGATGTGATGACCACGACGCTGCCGGTGACCATCACCTTCCCCGCCGGCCCGGCCCCCGAAGAGGCAGCTGATTCGACGCGCAGTGTACGGATCACCGCTGGTGCCGGCAAGCACTCCGATCTGGCGCTGGGCCAGGAGGTTGCCGCCAACGAGGGCTTCATGCTCAGCTGGTGGGGCGATGACACCGGCGCCATCGATGCCGTGAAACTCCTGCCGCCTGAGGAATCCCCGGAGGCCGGTCGCCAGGTGGTGGAGCAGGCGCTGCTTTCAGTCATGTCCGCTAACGTGGTGTTCCCGGCTGAGCCGATCGGCGTCGGCGGCTCGTGGTCCGTGGAGGCGCGCACGACTGGCGATACCTCCATGATCCGCACCACCACATACACGGTGCGCGACATCACCGACGGCCCGGACACCGCAGTCTCGCTCGACGTAAAGGTGGACGAGCGCCCCGCCCAGCAGCCGCTGCGCATCGACAATCAGGTCGCGGGTGCCCTCGACGGCCAGACGCTACAGGTTGAAAACACCTCAACCACCTCCGACGGCGAACTCACGGTGGAATTGAACTACCCGCTTCCCACCAGCGGCAACGTCGCCTCCACCACGCGCCTGACCTACTCCGGCGGCGAGGGCAGCTCATTCCGCATCGTCCAAGACGTGACCTCCGGGGTCACCTTTAAAAAGGAGGGCTAGATGGTAGCGCCCTTACACATTGGCCTCGACGGCATCTCGTTTTCCTACCCCGGCGGCAACCGTGTGCTCACCGACATCTCGTTCGCCGTGCCGTCGGGATCCGTCACCGGCTTAATCGGCGAGAACGGCGCGGGTAAATCAACGCTCCTCGGCATCATCTCCGGGGAGCTCACACCGGACGTCGGCACCTTGATCACGCCGCCGGTCACCGGGTTCATCGCCCAGGAAACCTCACTGCCGTTCACGGAGCCCGCGAGCACGCTTATCGACGCCGCTGTGAACGAGTTCCGACAAATCGAAACCGACATCGCAACGTACTCCGAGAAAATGGCAGAGGAGCCGGAGAACCAAAAGCTGGCGGAAGCCTTTGACCGCGCGCTTGCCCGCGCCGAGAACTCCGGCGTGTGGGAGCTCGACGCCCGCATTGCCACCGTGCTCGCCGGCCTGGACTTAGCCAACGTGCCGCTGGAGACCCCGCTTGGGGAGATGTCGGGCGGCCAACGCCGCCGTTTCGCTCTGGCGACGCTTCTGCTGCGACCAGTCGATGCGATGGTACTGGATGAGCCAACGAACCACCTCGATGACGAAGCTGTGGACTTCCTCATCGGTGAGCTCGAGGCGTTCAAGGGACCGGTGCTCGCAGCCTCCCACGACCGTTACTTCCTCGACTCCGCGTGCGACGGCATCGTCGATCTTGACCCCGGCTTGGGCGCCGAAGGCGGCTACGGCGAGGCGACCCGCCAAGGTGCGCGCTTCACCGGCGCGTTCACCGACTACCTCAAGGCGCGCGAGGACCGACGCCGCCGCTGGGAAACCGACTACGCCGCCCAAGAACACGAGCGCGTCCGGCTGGAAAAGGCCGCGGAGCAGACCGCTGAGGACGTCTTCAACTCGCAGGAAAACAAGACGGAAACTCGCGCGGCGGCGAAGTTCTACGCCGACCGCGCGGCGAAGACCGTCGGCTCACGCCGCCGCGCCGCCGAACAAAGGCTGGACAGCCTGGAACGCAGCGCTATTCCGGTCCCGCCGCAACGTCTGCGGTTTACCGGGGTGCCGCCGCACACGGCGACGTCGATAGGCGTGCCTGCGGTGACAGCCGTGAACCTGCGGGTGCCCGACCGCCTAATGCCCCTTTCCCTGAAGGTGCAGCCCGGCCAGCACCTTCTGGTGGAAGGCCCGAACGGCTCCGGCAAGTCCACGCTGCTGAAAATCATCGACGGCACCATCACCGACTACGAGGGCGAGCTGCTCATCCCCGAAGAGCTCACCATCGCCCGCCTCGAGCAGGATGACGCCTGGCACGACCTTGAGGCCACCGCCGCGGAGATCTTCGAAAGCCACACCCCCGACGGCACGCCCGACCTGGTGGAAATGGGGCTCATGACCCCCGAACAAGCGGTGAAAAAGCTCGCAGATCTCTCGCTTGGCCAGCGCCGCCGCGTCTCGCTCGGCATCATCTTGGCTTCGCCGCCGGATCTTTTGCTTCTCGACGAGCCGACGAACCACCTCTCACTCGTCCTCGCGGAAGAGCTCGAGCATGCTTTGCTCGACTTTGCGGGCACCGTGATCATCACCAGTCACGACCGTTGGGTGCGCCGCCAGTGGCGCCGCCGCATCGAGCAAAATGATCCTCGCGCCAGGATTCTCACCCTGTCCACCATGTGGACGGGCGAGCTCTGGCGCGAGGATCGCTTGTAATGCCGGCGTAAGACCGGTGTAAGACCGAGCGTTCCTACAGCCCCGGCGCCTGCTGGTAGCCCTGCTCAGGTGCAGGGGCTGCCGGCGCTGCAGGTGCTTCCGGCGCCGCAGGTGCTGGCGCGCCGCCCTGACCCGGATCAACCGGGGCCGGCGCGACCGGCGGATTCGCGCTGCACATTGCCGGCACCTGCTCCGGCGGCAGGGTCGAGGAAATCAGGTTGCAGGCCCACATCTGGGACAGCTTCCAGTGTCCGCCCTCGTAGACAAAGGTGACATCGTTAATCAGCGTCGGCTCCTGGCCCGGCGCGGTGAGGTTCACCGCAGCGAGCACCTGGTTCGGCTCGAAGTCCGGCAGCACCGGCTCCACGACCTGGAAGTTCGCGCCGGATTCAACCTGGGACTGCGTCATGACGTCGAAAAGCTCAGGCACGTTTTCACCGCCTTGGACGGTGAGCATGCGCTCTTGAATCGGCAGGTTCGGATCTGCCGCGCGCTGAATTACGGAGTTAAGCTCCGCCACCGTCGGCATCTCCGCCACCGGAGCGGCTTGGGTCTGCTGTTCACTCGACGGCGCAGCGGCAGTCGTGGACTCCTTCCCCGCATCCTGCTCATCAGAGCAGGCGGCCAACCCCACGCTCAGGCCAATCGCGGCGACAGCAGCAGCAATTTTTTGTGTGTGCACGTGTTCTCCCTTTCACATGTGTAACACCACGAGCGTACCCATAGCCCGGCGTCCAACCCCAAACGACACCGCCACTTCTGGCACGCTGGTGCACATGGGCAACTTCATTCTCGTCATTTCCACCGGGGGCACTATCGCGTGCACCACGGACGCTACCGGCACCCGCCGACCTACGCTCACTGCCGCTGAGCTGGTCGAGCAGTCCGGCACCGCCGAAAGTGTCGGGGTCTATGACGCAGCCAGCCTCGACTCCTCAGCCATCACTCTTGCCGACATCGACACGCTCGCAGAGCTCATCGAACAATCGCTTATCGACGACTCCATCACCGGCGTCGTCCTCACCCACGGCACCGACTCGATGGCAGAGACCGCGCTGGCGCTCGATCTCATCCACAACGATCCTCGACCCGTTGTCCTTACCGGGGCGCAGCACCCCGCCGACCACCCGCACGCCGACGGACCGGAGAATCTGCGCCGCGCCATCGACGTGGCCGCCGACCCGCTGCGGCGCGGCAACGGCGTGCTTGTGCATTTCGACGGTGACACCCTGCCCGCCCGCGGCTTGTATAAGGCCTCCACCGCGGACCTCGGCGCATTCGCGCTGACCACCGAGCGTCCTCAGCCGCGCCCCGCGCCGGTGGCGCGCGCCATGCTCAGCGGCAAGAACGTACCTATCCTGCGCGCCTGGCCCGGCGCGGACGGCACGCTGGTCGAGCTCGCCGCTGACGCGAACCCTGACGGCATCGTCGTCGAAGCGCTCGGTTCCGGCAACGTCTCCCCCGCCATGGGGGAAGCGCTTGGTCGCGCTATCGAGCGTGGCATCCCCGTCGTCGTTTCCACCTCAGTTCCGCGTGGCGGAGTCGAGTTCGCCTACGGCGGGGGCGGCGGTGGCGCCACTCTCGGCGAACTCGGCGCCCTCCCCGCCGGCTCCCTCTCCCCCGGCCAGGCCCGCATCGCGCTCATCACCGCGTTGGCCACAGGAACAGACCCGCGGTCACTGCTCTAGCCAATCACCCCAGTCCAAGCTGTCGAGGGGGTCTGCTGGGTGGAGCAGTGGGTCGTCGGCACGCATGCTTTTGATGCGACCTGGACCAGTGGCTCGGGTTTCAAACCGCACGGTGACCCATCCTTTGCCCGCGCCTTGGACCCAGCCGTGGCCGTGCTCTTCGTGGTAGACGTCCTGCGTGGCCTGCCACTGCCCCGCCTTCGGCGCAGCATCAGCGATGACCTCCACCTGCGGACCACCTGCGCGGTCCGATACCCCGGACTCGTAATCCGTTTGCACCGGTTTCACGATTGTTTGGTCGAGCTCGGGAAACAGGACGTCTTGCAGCGAATCCTCCAGCCCCGAATAGCTCACACCCACCAGCCGGATCGGGCCGACTTCATCCGGGTAGCGCATGATACGAAACGCGGTGGCCAAGAGCGTCTCCTCATCATCGGTGGCGTACGGCAGGGTCGCCGAACGTGACTCGGTGTGGAAGTCCGACATCTTCAGCTTCACTGTCACTGTGCGCGCGCCGCGGCCATCCTTGCGCAAGCGTCGATGCGACTCTGCGGCCGCTCGCTTGAGTGCTGCGTCGACCTCGGGCGCGGTCGTGAGATCCTTTGGATAGGTGTGCTCGGAGGAAATCTGCTTCGACTCGGCGCGGGGCGCGACTGCACGTTCATCCTGACCGCGCGCGAGGTGCCACAGCTGCTTGCCGACGACACCGCCGAGCGCGATCTCGACCTCCTTTTCCGTCAGCGCTGCGAGATCACCGATCGTCTCAATGCCTGCCGCTTTCAGCTTCGCGCCGGTCACCGGCCCCACTCCCCACAGCTCGTTAACCGGCAGCGGGTGCAGGATCTCCAACTGCTCCTCGTGCGGGATAACGAACACACCGTCTGGTTTCGCCAAACCGGAGCCGATCTTCGCGTACTGCTTGCCGCTGCCCGCGCCGATCGAGCTCGGCAAGCCGGTTTCGCGTTTGATTTCCGCGCGGAGCTCGTTGGCCCATTCGGTAACCGCGTCGGGTGAGGCGTCGAAAAGCACCGATGGCTCCATGAAGGCCTCATCGATGGAGAGCTGCTCGAACACATCTACGTGGCGCGCGATGATCTCGAATACCCTGCGGGAGGCTGCAGAGTAGACGGGGCGCCGGGGTGCGACGAGTACTGCTTGCGGTCCGACGAGCCGCGCCGCCCGGTGAGTGGGCATCGCGGAGCGGGCGCCAAACTTGCGGGCCTCATAGCTCGCGCCTGCGACTACCCCGCGGCCCGAGACCCCCGCCACGAGCACCGGGCGGCCTTTGAGCGTTGGGCGGGTGAGCTGCTCCACGGATGCGTAAAACGCGTCCATATCGATGTGCAGCACCCAACGTGACATGTCCCTCACGGTACCTGGAGCCCCGCTGGCCTCCGCTGATTGCTCATCGCATCACCGGCGTGTGCCGGGCGCGGTTGGCTAGGCGAAGGTGAGGTCATCCCGCACCTCAGCGGACTCCACCCGCTCCGGAAGCCCTCGGGACGCTGGCCAGGAACCGCGAGCCGTCGATGAAGCTGAACTCGATGGCTGAACCCCGAGCCCGGATCTCCGCAAGGCCGTGGCTCACCTTCGAGTGGCAGCTTGAGCACAGTGGAATGAGGTTGTCGATGTTGGTTTCGCCGCCCTCTGCCCACTCGATTTAACGCAGCAGGTAGCGCACCGTGGTGCAGTTTGGACAACGCCACCCAATTGGAAAGAGGTAGACAAAGTCCCATTGAGTCCAAGACTCAATCTTGAAGTCTTTCTCACTCCAGCTGGCCGCCTCCACTCGAGATAATTATCTGGTCCAGCAAGCCGGGGAACGCTTTCTCAAGATCAGTTCTGCGCAGACGAGTCATGCGTCCATTTCCCACGTCACGCTGCCAGACCAAACCGGCATTGCGCAGAACTTTGAAGTGATGTGTTCGCGTCGAAGGCGCCCATGGGGTACCGAATTCTGAACAGAATTGTTCAGTACCATCGGGCTGAGCAGCCAATTCTACGATTACTTTGCGTCGGTTAGCGTCTGACAACGCATGCAAAATCTTAGAGAGGTCAAACTCGTCGACACTTGGGTGGCCATCCTGATCAGCCATGCGGTCTCCCATCAAGGAATGAAGCAACTAACAAAATAGTAGCTATTCAGAGTCTTGCAACATCATTCCAGGTTGAATAGACCACGCGAACTATTGGAAAGAAATCTTTTACTTTCAAGCCGTAATACGGGGCGATGCACCCATACTCCCGTGTCCCAGTTGATGTTCTCAGGGGTCGCTGCTGGAGAAAACGTCGGCAGCTGTTCAGCCAGATCGGCAAAATGACCTGAGCTAGACCCCGGTTATGACTAGACGCGGGTGTAGTCATCGAATTACACCAGAGACCGGGGCCGACTCGGATATCGAAGAAACGAATAGCTGAGCCTATTGTTCCTTACTCCTATTCATTTGACTTAGAGCTGGGGCTACGCCTTACGAGCACAACAGACACGGTCACAAGTAAGACAAGGACCGTCAGCATGAGCGCGCTGGTGCCGAATGCGTCGGCATAGACATCTGGATGGCCCGGTTGCCCAGCCGCGGTATTCGTCGCGGCTTCACCGGAAAGCTGGTGTCGAATTTGCACAGAAAGTATGAACGCGTACCCGGCGACAAACAACGCCTCACTACCCACACGGAAAAAGTTGAGCACGCCAGCAGCTGTACCAGTCCTTTCAGGAGGAACTACCTCCAGTGCGTGTCCATCTACAAGGCCAATGGGTAGGCCGAAACCCAATCCAAGCAAGATCATCGGAGCGATAACGAGCCCGATTGATCCCTCGGGCGTGAGCAACACAAGGCCAAGGTCTCCGACAATTAGGCAGATCAGACTGAGGTACACCACAAAGCCAACCGTGATCCACGAGACCTTCTCAATCAACTTAGCCGCCAGCATTGGCGCAACTACGACGGGGATTGTCATTGCAAGCATGATCAGGCCAGCTCGACCCGGACCGATACCTTTAATGCCACTGAAGGCAGAAGGTAAATAGGTCAGCATTGTAACGAATCCGATTGAGCCCGCAATCGGCACCAAACACATGGCGAGAAACTCTCTGTTCTTAAGAATGGAGAGGTCAAGCAGAGGTGTCTTCGCCTCTTTCGGATCCTGCACAGCGCCGTTGGCTGCAGGAAGGAATCTTGTATTCAGACTAACCAACGCAAGAATCGCGCCATGAACAGCAAAAACTCCCCGCCAACCGAAGCTCGAAACCAGAATTCCTGAGATAGTTGGACCTAATGTCAAGCCCAATCCGTTGATCGTTCCAAAGAGGGCGAATGCTCGGCCTCGCGCGTTGCCTTCATAGGCGTTAGAGAGCATAGAGCTGGCCCCAGTGAGGACGGCTGCCGCCCCGACCCCTGCGACAATTCGCATGCAATCAAGCAAAAGCAGCGACGGGCTAGCCGCACTTATCAGGCTAGACAGCGAGAATAGGGTCGATCCGATGGCGAAAGTCATGCGATAACCAATACGGTCACTTACAGCTCCCCAGCCGAGAACACCAAGTGCAAACGCAGCGTTAAAGCCGTTTACTACCCATTGAAGTGCTGTCGTATTCGTTCCAAGGTCAGTGGAGATCTGCGGAAGAGCGATGCCCGTACCGGCAATTGACATCGGCGTAATGAATTGCGCCACAAGGACTATAGGCAAAGTCCATCGACTTGGGGCGGTGTCCGCCACGACTTTCTCTTCTGACAAAACTGCTACCATCCTGCCTGTCTCGCTAGATACTATACCTATAGTAGCTACTACACTTTTAGTACCTGCGCAAGCAGAGGGACGGTACTTCGCCGAAAATCAGGGCCAGATTGAATTGGTGAAACTCTGCGATTTTTGTGGCGACGTTTGCACCTGATCCGAATTCGAAAGGCGATGAAGTCCGAGGATCCTGTCGGCGATCGCCCGCACCCCGATTGGGTACCGGCCTCGGTTTCAAGTGGTGCAGGCCCTCGGATCTAGATTCGCTTGCATACCTCATTGACCCTCGCCCACTTCCCTAATTCGAGTTGCCGTTTATTGTGTTTGCGCTCCGGGTCCACCTCTGGTTGTCCGCGCGGCGGACAACCCTCAACCCCCACTGCACAGTTGTCCGCCGCGCGGACAAGCACCCGCTACCGTGGTCCCCATGGATCCCATTCTCGCGCTCGCAGACATCCACTTCGGCCGCAAACAAACCGGCGACAAGAAGGTCGGGCCGGGCCTCGCGTGGGCACTCGAGGCGCTCGACCAGGGTGCCAAAGCGGGCGCGCGCCACCTGATCATGGCGGGCGACATCATCGATCGGAAGCGCTTCACCGAAGCGACATACGGCGAGGTGAACCAGTTCTTCGAGCGCGCACTTTCACTCTTCGACACCGTCCTGTTCACCTCCGGCAACCACGACGTCCACCACAACCTCGACCTCCCCGCCGGCGTCACTGTCGCCTCAACCTCCCCAGCCAGCTACCAAATGGGCAGTTGCGCGGTCCACACCGCAGGGGTTGAGGTAGACAAGGACCCGCGCGAGCTTGTCGGTAGCTTTCCTTCGCTTATCGACGGCACCGTCAACCTCGGCATCCTCCACACCAGCCTCACCGGCGAGCATTCCAACAACCCGTGCTTGCCGTGCACTCGGGAAGAGCTGCTTGACCACGGCTGCGACGCGTGGTTGCTTGGACACGTGCACCAGCCCGTTTCGGTCAACGAGTCGCCCTTCATCGGCTGGATTGGCATGGGGCGTGCGCTGATAGTGCGCAACGCTGAATCAGGGGTGCCAGATTCGAATGCGCCTGAATCGAAGGCGGCGGTCGAAGAGCTGACCTCCATACGGTGGCAGCATGACTGATCGAAACCGCAAACCCATCCCCAAGGTCGCCTACGCGCCGATGGTCGGGCTGGAAACCTTCGTGCGAGCGCGAGTGAACAAGGACTTCTCGCACCTGGTGCAGCTGCGCGCGTCTGCGCTGAACCAGTGCGTGTATTGCCTTGCAATGCACCGCAGGGACGCGCGCAAAGATGGCTGGCCAAAAGACCGCATCCGCCAAGTTGAAGCGTGGACGGATCACCGCGATGAGTTCAACGCCGCAGAGACTGCCGCACTCGAGCTCACCGACGCGGTGACGCGCATCCACGGTGACGAGTCGGTCCCGGACGAACTCTGGAACCGCGTCGAGGCAGAGCACGGCGAGAAGGACGCCCGCAACCTGCTGATGGCGATCGTGACCATCAACGCGTGGAACCGAATCGGGATTACCACCCGACTCGACCCCGAAAGCCTCTCAGGCGTAGACGCGTTCGACCTTGGAGAAGAGCAGGGCGAAAAGTAGCGGCTTAGCCGTTCTTTTCGACGGTCGCGGTGACGCCGTCGATGACCTGCACTGCCCCATCCAGCGGCTCCGACACGACCGTGAAGTCGGTCGCTAGCGTCTCACCGGCGATGTGCGACGCGTGGCGCTCCGCCCACTCGACGCAGTCCGCAGGCACCGACAGGCGTACCGCAATGCGGTCAGAAACGGCTAGCCCTGCCTGCTTACGCGCATCTTGCAGGCCGCGGATCACGTCCGCTGCCCAGCCCTCGGCTTCCAGCTCCTCGGTGACTTCGGTGTCCAACACGACCAATCCGACGGTGCCGTCGGGGCCTTCGACGCGCGCCGTGGACTCCGGGTTTTCGGCCACGAGGCGCTCGGTGTAGAGCTCGGGGGTGAGCACGATATCACCGTCGACCACGACGTTCTCGCCATCGCGGACGTAGTTGCCGGCCTTGACGTTCTTGATCGCCCGCTGCACGTCTTTGCCCAGTGTCGGGCCAGCCACCTTGGCATTGACAACCACGTCGAAGGAACCTGCGGCGTCGACATCGTCGCTAAGCACAAGCTCCTTGACATTGACCTCGTCGCGGATGACCGAGGCGAAGTCCTGCAGCTGGCCTGCGTTCGGCAGCGCGACGGTGAGCGCAGGCAGCGGCAGGCGGTTGCGCAGCTTGCGAGCCTTGCGCACCGACGACGCTGCGGAGCACACCGCGCGGGTGGCATCCATGGCGGCGACGAGTTCCTCGTTCGCCGGCAGATCCGAAGCCTGCGGGTAGTCGGTGAGGTGCACGGAGCGCTCGCCGGTGAGTCCGCGCCAGATCACCTCGGTGATGTACGGCAGCAGCGGCGCAGCGGCGCGGCAGGTGACCTCAAGCACGGTGTACAGCGTGTTGAAGGCCTCCGGGTGCGCCTCCTGGCCCTCCCAGAAGCGGTCGCGGGAACGGCGCACGTACCAGTTAGTCAGCGTGTCGGCGAACTGGCGAAGCTCCTCGCAGGCATCGGCGATGCGGACCTCGTCGAGTGCGGCGCCGACACCGGCGACCATGTCGTGTGTCTTGGCCAAGATGTAGCGGTCGAGCACGTCGGTGGAATCCACCGACCACTGCGCCTCCTCCGACGAATAGAGCTGCAGGAAGGTGTACGCATTCCAGATCGGCAGGATCGCCTGACGCACGCCGTCGCGGATGCCCTGCTCGGTGACGATGAGGTTTCCGCCGCGCAGAATCGGCGAGGACATGAGGAACCAGCGCATCGCGTCGGAGCCGTCGCGGTCGAAGACCTCGTTGACGTTCGGGTAGTTGCCCTTCGACTTGGACATCTTCTGCCCGTCGCTGCCCAACACGATGCCGTGCGCGACGACTTTCTTGAACGCGACGCGGTCAAACAGCGCGGTCGACAGCACGTGCTGCACGTAGAACCAGCCGCGGGACTGGCCCGAGTACTCCACGATGAAGTCCGCCGGCTGGCGCACGTCGTGCTCCTCGACGTTCTCAAACGGGTAGTGGTACTGCGCGAACGGCATCGACCCGGATTCGAACCAGCAGTCCAGCACGTCCGGCACGCGGCGCATCATGGATTGCCCCGTCGGGTCGTCCGGGTTCGGGCGCACCAGCTCATCGATGTACGGACGGTGCAGCGACTTGGGGCGCTCGCCGAAGTCGCGCTCCAGCTCCTCCAGCGAGCCGTACACGTCTACGCGCGGGTACTCCGGGTTGTCCGACACCCACGCCGGCACCGGCGAGCCCCAGTAACGGGTGCGCGAGATGTTCCAGTCGCGCGCGCCCTCGAGCCACTTGCCAAATTGGCCGTCGCGCATGTGAGACGGGATCCACTTAATCTCCTGGTTGAGCTCCACCATGCGGTCGCGGATCTCGGTGACCTTCACGAACCACGCCGGCAGCGCCATGTAGATCAGCGGCTCACCCGAGCGCCACGAGTGCGGGTAGGAGTGCTCGATCGTCTGATCGCGCACCACGCGGCCGCGCTCCTTGAGGTCGCGGATGATGTCGCGGTTCGCGTCAAACACCAGCTTGCCCTCGTAATCCGGCACCAGCGAGGTGAACTTGCCGTCTGCGTCCACAGGGATGACCAGCGGGACGCCGTAGCGTTCGCAGGTGAGCATATCGTCCTCACCGAACGCAGGCGCCTGGTGCACCACGCCGGTGCCGTCCTCGGTGGTCACGTAATCAGCGTTGAGCACCATGAACGCATTCTCGGTGTCCCTGAAGTAGTCGAACACCGGCTCGTAGGTCAGGCCCTCGAGCTCTGCGCCAGCAAACGTCGCCAGCACCTCGTACTCGCCCAGCTCCTTCGCGTACGCACCCAGCAGGTCAGTTGCCAGGAGCAATTGCTCATCGACGGTCCGGACAACGCTGTACTCCACCTCCGGATGCACCGCGAGCGCCAAGTTTGACGGCAGAGTCCAGGGAGTAGTGGTCCACGCGATTGCGGCGGCGTCGTGAAGCTCTGGGTGCTCTTCCCATGTCTTTTGGGCGGGGAAGCCTTCGCGCGCGCCGGTCAGCGGCATGGTGACGGTGACGGTCGGGTCCTGGCGCATGCGGTAGGAGTCGTCCAGGCGGGTCTCCTGGTTCGACAGCGGGGTGTGTTCAGCCCACGAATACGGCAGCACGCGGAAGCCCTGGTAGATCAGGCCCTTGTCGTAGAGTTCCTTGAACGCCCACATGACGGACTCCATGTACTCCGGGTCCATGGTCTTGTAGCCGTTTTCAAAGTCCACCCAGCGGGCCTGGCGGGTGACGTATTCTTCCCACTCGTCCGCGTAGTGCATGACGGACTGGCCACAGTACTCGTTGAACTTCTCCAAGCCCATGTCTTCGATCTGGGCTTTGTCGGTGATACCGAGCTGCTTCTCGGCCTCGAGCTCCGCGGGCAAGCCGTGGCAGTCCCAACCAAACACGCGGGGGACGAAGTAGCCCGCCTGCGTGCGGTAGCGCGGGACGATGTCTTTGACGTAGCCGGTCAGCAGGTGGCCGTAGTGCGGCAAGCCGTTGGCGAAAGGGGGGCCGTCGTTGAAGACGTACTCCTCGCACCCTTCGCGATTCTCAAGCGAAGCCTGGAACGTGTTGTCCTCGTTCCAGAACTTCAGCACCTCTTGTTCCATGTCCGGGAATTTGGTGCTGCCCCCGGTGAGATCGACCTTGGGATAGACGTTGCCTACCATTACGCATTCCTCCACATCCAACGCAGGGACGCTTGCGATGCGCGGTACCACCCTGCTTGAGCGCTTAACGCGCCCCGCTTCGTTGTGGAGGAAGTGACGTCTTCCCTGATACGTCCGGTTCTACTGAGCGTGGTGCTGTTCTTCCGGAACGCTCCCCGGTGATGGCCGGATCATTGCGTGTGTGCGCTTATCGTAGCGCACAGTTGTCGAGCGGACTACTTCTCGTTTGGTGCGAAGCTGCCGCGGGCTTCCAGCTCCTCGAGCTGGGAGGTCAGCATCGTCTTCAGACGGGTGCGGTACTCGCGCTCGAAGGTGCGCAGCTCTGCGATGCGGTTCTCCAGCGCGGTCTGCTGCTGCTTCACCGTGTTCATGATCTCGGTGTGCTTGCGCTCTGCCTCAGCCTGGAGCTGCTTCGCCTGCTCCTCCGCCTGGCGGATCTGTGCCTCCGCGCGGGAGGTGGCGTCGCTAGTGGTCTGCTCAGCCTTCTTCTGGGCATCCTGCACAAGCGTGTTGGCGCGCTGCTCGGCCTCGCGGGTGGTCTGATTTGCGCGCTGCTCGGCGTCGCGGGTGGTCTGCTCCGCGCGCTTCTGCGCATCCTGGAGCTGACGCTTCGAGTTGGTGTCCGCCTCGGTGAGCTGCTTGTCGGCGGCGCTGCGCGCCTCGTTGAGCATGCTCTGCGCCTCGGCCTGTGCGTCGGAAGTCAGGCGCTCTGCCATCTCCTGCGCAAGACCAAGCACCTTAGCGGCCTGCACGTGGGTGTCCGCTGATGCTGTACCCTCGGTTCGCGACGACGCAGCGGCCTTCACCTCGGTGTTGGAGTTGCCCGAGGCCTTCCTCGCTTCCTCCGCCTGCTGACGCGCCTTCTTCGCCTCGTCACGTGCAGCGGCAACCTGGGACTCAGCCTGCTCCTGGGCTTCCTTCGCCTGGCGCAAACGGGCTTCGTAATCAGCGCGCAGCCGCTCCTCGACATCGCGTCGGATCGCCGACTCGTCGACATCAGAGCGGATCGGGGTAGCTGCAGCCGACGATGCCTCGCCGTTGCTGAGCTCCTCGACGCGGGCGCGCAGGTCGTCGTTCTCGTCCTGCAGCTGCGCGAGCGTGTCCTCTACCAGGTCGAGGAACTGGTCGACCTCGTCCTCGTTATAGCCACGCTTCCCGATTGGCGGCTTGCTGAAAGCTACATTGTGCACGTCTGCGGGTGTCAGCGGCATGAGCGTTCCCTTCGGTTAAGAATTCGGTTCAAGAATTATTTATACCCTGAATCTACACCAGACATTGAACTTTATGCCCGGATACCTGGCATGATCAACAGCCCATTGATGAGCATTTGGATGATCATTAGCACGATGAACAGCACAATTACGCTGATATCGATCCCAATCCCCCCGCCCGCCTGAAGCGGTGGAATCATGCGGCGAAGGGCCTTGACAGGTGGGTCAGTGATCACGAAAAGTGGCTCAGCCACAACGAAGAACCACGACGGTGGATCAAACTGCTTGGAAAACCCCTGAATCATCTCGATGATGATGCGGATGACCACCACGAGCGAGTACAAGCCCACCAAGGCGTAAAGAATTGCTCCTACGAATGCCACGGCTACCAACCCTACCTACCGCGCCCCCTTGCGCGGTATCGCGCCAACTAGGCGAGGCGGGCCGCGCGCTTGAGCTCGTCGGTGGTGATGCGAGCGTTCTCCGGCACGATCGCGAACACGCGGCGACGCGAGCCGGTATTACGAGCCAGGTTGAGCATGCTGCCACGCAGCGCGAAGCACAGGCCAGCGGCAAAGTCGACGACGCGCTTGGCATCAGCGGTGTCGAGATCGGTGAGATCCATGATCACGGCGTCGCCATCCCGGAACGGCTCGCCGATCTCCTTGGCATCGTTGTAGGAACGCGGTGCGGTGCTGACAATCTCCGGGGTGAAGGAGCGGGACTCGTAGGCGGTGTAGCTTGCGCCGCGCTGAGCGGAGTGAGCAGAGTGGGTGGAGTGGGTGGAGTGGGCGGAGCGGGATGTCTGCGGTACCTGCTCGGCGCGCGGCTCGCGGTAGCTCCGCTCGTCGTAGTAGGTGTCCTCAACCTCGTCGTACGGGCCGAAACCGAAGAACTCTTTTGCGCTGCCAATGAAGGACATTTGATGCTCCTAGCTGGGGTGTATTGGGCAAGTGCTCGCGTTTCGCTCAGACTACGGGGCGCGGGCCGAACACCGCAGTACCGACACGCACGATGTCGGATCCGCATGCAATTGCCGTCTCGAAATCACCGCTCATACCAGCCGACAGCACGAGGTTTCGGCCGACTCGTTCGGAGTATTCGTCGGTAAGCGAGCGAAGCTCTTCGAACACCGCGCGGGGCTCAGCGTCCAGCGGTGGGACCACCATGAAACCTTTGAGACGGAGGTGCGCTGCGCCCTCGGTGGCGGCAACGAGTTCGTCGAGACCCTCGCGGGTGATGCCGCCGCGAGAGGTATCACCGTCGGCGGAGACTTGAATGAGGCACGGCAGGGTGTCGCTCGTGCGGTCGCCGCGCTCCAGCGCGAGCGACATGCCGCGGTCGAGGCCGTTCGCGAGCTTGACGGAGTCCAAAGAGTGCACCTCGGAAGCCCAGCGTGCGACCGAGTTCGCCTTCTTGGACTGGATCTGGCCGATCATGGCGATCCCGCAGGCGTCGTCAAGCTTTGCTGCTTTCTCCCTTGCCTCCTGCTCGCGGTTTTCTCCCACCATGGTGATGTCGCGCGCCGCGACCTCGCGAATGGCTTCGACCGGGTGGAACTTGCTGACTGGCAGGAGGGTGACGCTGCCAGATTCGCGGCCGGCTGCGCGCTCGGCCTCGCGGATCTGGGACTGAACATGCTCAAGGTTGTCGGCGATCATGCTGCTCATGCTGCCCCCGTCAACCAGATCACGCCGGCCTGGCGGCCGGTGGTGCCTTCACGGCGGTAGGAGAAGAAGTCGGTGTCCGTGATGGTGTCGCGCGGATCAGCGTCGACGTTGGTAACCCCCAGGCTGAGAAGTTGGCGAACGAGGCCCGCGCGGATGTCCAGGCCGGTGGTTCCCTTGCGGGTTGTGGTCAAAGCACCGGGCAAATGCTTCTCGACGTCTTGCGCCATCTCTTTGGGGACCTCGTAGGTCTCCCCCGCCGCGGCCGGTCCGAGCAGTACCTGGATGTTGGGCGTGGTGGCTCCGAGCTCCAGCATGGTCTCCACCGTCTTTTTCACAATGCCGTTGCGTGCGCCAAGCCGGCCCGCGTGCGCGGCGGCGACCACGCCCGCGGAGTGGTCCGCGAGCAACACGGGGACACAGTCGGCGACGAGGACGCAGAGGGCAAGGCCGGTCTCGCGGGTGACGATTGCGTCAGTCGCCTCCACGGGTTCGGACTGCGGGCCGTCCACCACCGTGACCGTGTTGGTGTGGAGCTGCTCCATCCAGACAAACTGCGCTGCGTCGAGGCCGAGGATGCGCGCGAGGCGGGCGCGGTTGGCTACGACATGGGCCGGGTCATCGCCGACGTGATCGCCGAGGTTGAACGAGCCGTACGGGGACGACGACGCCCCGCCGGCACGGGAAGTGAACACCATGCGGACGGGGCGATTGGAAAGATCTGCCATGCGGGCCAAACTAGCGCATGAAGTCAGGCACGTCGACGTCGAAGTCGTCGTCAAAACCGCGGGTGTCGCGGGTGTCGCGGGTGTCGCGGGGTTCGCGGGGTTCGCGCGAGTCACGGCCGTCGCGATCCGTGAACAGCCCGCCCGAGCGCGGGGAGTCTGAACGGTGGCGGGCCTGGTGTTCGCCGTTGTCGCTGCCGGCGCTGCTCGAGGTAGTCGCGCTGTCGGCGCGGCGATCGTCGAACAACGAGCCGCGTGCGGGTGCCGGAGTGGCGGTCTCAGCAGCGTGCTCCGACTCGACCACGGTGGAACCCGCCGATTCCATGTTCGGCTCCGGCAGCTTGTTGGCCTTCTCGTCGAAGCCGGTGGCAATGATGGTGACGCGGACCTCGTCGCCCAGGTTGTCGTCGATAATGGTGCCGAAGATGATGTTGGCATCCTCGTCGGCCTTTTCGGCGACGATGGTGGCCGCGGTGTTGACCTCGTTGATGCCCAGGTCCGAGCCGCCGGCGATGGAGAGCAGTACGCCCTTCGCGCCCTCCATAGTGGACTCGAGCAGCGGTGAGTTGATCGCCTGCTCGGTAGCGGTGGTGACGCGGTTGTCGCCGCGTGAGGAGCCCACCCCCATGAGCGCGGAGCCAGCGTCGGCCATGACGGAGCGTACGTCCGCGAAGTCCACGTTGATCACGCCCGGGGTGGTGATCAGGTTGGTGATGCCCTGGACACCGTTGTGCAGCACCTCATCTGCGGCGCGGAACGCGTCCATCATGGACAAGTCGGCGTCGCCAAGCTGCAGCAGGCGGTCGTTCGGGATGACGATGACGGTGTCGCAAACCTCCTTGAGGTTCTCGATGCCCTCCATCGCCTGACGGGTGCGGCGCTTGCCCTCGAAGGTGAACGGGCGGGTAACCACGCCGATGGTCAGCGCACCCATCTTCTTGGCGATGCCGGCCACCACCGGCGCCGCGCCCGTACCCGTGCCGCCACCCTCGCCGGCGGTAACGAAGACCATGTCGGAGCCCTTCAACGACTCCTCAATCTCCTGCTTATGGTCCTCCGCGGACGTCCGGCCAACCTCCGGGTTCGCGCCGGCTCCGAGTCCGCGGGTGGCCTCTCGGCCGATGTCGAGCTTGGTATCAGCGTCGGTGAACAGCAACGCCTGCGAGTCGGTGTTGATGGCAACGAACTCGACGCCCTTGAGACCTTCCTCGATCATGCGGTTCACGGCGTTGACGCCGCCGCCGCCGACACCGACAACGCGGATCATGGCGAGGTAGTTGGCTGGAGAGGTCATGGTGGTGGATCTCGCCTTTCAAAGTGGATGGGTTTTGCAGTGCTTCCCATCTTTAGGGACGAGGCGAGTTTTTTCGTGTTCTGGGTCGGCGTGTCACAACCCTCAACCTCTACTTTAGGGTTGTGACCAGGGGTTTTGCTGCCGTTTAACTTTGCTGCCGTTTAACGCTGCCCTACTTCGACGTGACCAGCTGCGGGTTGGTGATGTTGAACTCCTTGCCCTCCATCTGCAACACCGCCTCGAGCGCGTACGCCTTGTTCTGGTTGTCCTCCGACGCACCCCAGTAAATCGTGCGCCCATCGTGCGTCTTCAACACATGGTTAAAGGGTCCCACTTCAATCACGGCAATCTCGCCGCGAGCTTCATCGCTTATCGACGAAGCGATGTCGACCGCATCCGCCATCACTTGCTCGTTATCCGCTTGGGCTCCAACGAGTTCCACGGCGCCGGCGGGCGGCTCGGCGACAAGAAAAGCCTTGCCGTCGCGGTCGATGAGGTGCGCGCCATCCGACTGCTTGAGATAGGCAACGGCGACATGCTCCTCAAGCGCGACATCGACGGTGTTCGGCCAGTTGCGTGCCACCGTCACGGTTTTAATCCACGGATCGGTGGCAACGCGGTGTGCTGCGTCGTTGACGTCGACGCGGCCCATCGGAGTGTCCGGCGCAATGCCCGCCAGATCCCGGACCTGGTCCGCAGAGAGCGTGCGGTTTCCTTCCACCGTGACTTCTTTGACCCCCATGACCGGGGTGAACGGTGCAATCGCGGCCAAGGCGGCAAGGATTGCCACGCATCCTGCTGCAATGCCGATGGTGCGACGCCGGTTCTTCGGGCGCTGCTCCTCAGGCTGCCGTGGCTGGCGCTCCTCCGCCTCCTCGGGTGGCGGGACACTGATTTTCGTCGACATGGGGCCGCGCTTAGCTTTCCTGGAGGGCGTAGAGGATTTCGTCGGCAAGCAATGTGACATTGCCCGCGCCCATGGTGAAGACGATGTCGCCCGGCTTTGTCAGCGCGGCAACGGTGCGCGGGGCCGCCGAGAAGTCCGGTTCGTAGCTGACGGTGGTGCCGGAGTCGTCGGAGATGCGGTCCGTGATGATGCGCGAGTCGACGCCTTCGACCGGCGCCTCGCGGGCACCGAAGATGTCGAGGACGACCACTGCATCTGCCAGCGAGAGCGCGTCGGCGAATTCGGCGGCAAACTCCTGGGTGCGCGAGTAGAGGTGCGGCTGGAAGCACACCACCACGCGGGTGCCGTCGCCTTCCGAGACCGCCTTTTCGCGCGCTGCGGTGAGCACCGCCGCGACCTCGGTTGGGTGGTGGGCGTAATCGTCGTAGACGCGGGTGCCGTCGGCCGCTTGGCCTTTGAACTCGAAGCGCCGGCGCACCCCGGTGAAGTCGCTTAAGCCCCCGGCCAGCTTGACCGGGTCAGCCCCGGTAAGCGAGCCTGCGAGCAGCGCCGCCGCGGAGTTGAGCACCATGTGCCGGCCGGGAACGCCCAGCGTGTAGGTGACGGTGCCGAATTCTGCGAGCTTTATGGTGACATCGACGTTGGAACCGTCAAGCACCTCTCCGGTGATCACGGCGCTAGCGGTGAGGTTCGGGTGGCGCGCGGCGGCTTCTGCCGTGCCGTATCCCTTGACCGCGATGCCACGCGCCGCTGCGCGTTCACCGCACGCCGCTGCATTGTCGTCGTCAAGGCACACCACGAGCGCTCCCCCGTCCGTGACGCGGTCAGCGAAGTCGTCGAAGACCTTGAAATACGCTTCGCGGGTGCCGAAATAGTCGAGGTGATCCGGCTCAATGTTGGTGATCACAGCAACATCAGGCTTGTAGCGCAGCAAGGAAGCGTCAGATTCGTCGGCCTCTGCAACAAAGACATCGCCCGCGCCGTGGTGGGCGTTGGTGCCGGCGCGGTTGAGCTGGCCCCCGATAGCGAAGGACGGATCTGCCCCGGCCGCCTGCAGCGCCACAACTGCCATTGAGGTGGTCGAGGTCTTGCCGTGAGTGCCAGCGAGGAGCACCTGGGTGTAGCCCTCCATGAGTTCGCCGAGCAGATCCGAGCGGCGAATCACCGGAATGGAAGCCTCCGCGGCGCGGAGCAGCTCCGGGTTGTCTTTCGGGATCGCGGCGAAGCTGGTTACCACGACGGTGGGCAGCTCGCCGGCGAGTTCGAGGTTCTCCGGCGCGTGGCCGATCGCAATCGTCGCGCCCTGACTGCGCAGCGCACGCACCGGGCGGGAGTCTTTCACATCGGAGCCGGTAACCACCGCGCCGCGGTCCAGCAGGATGTGGGCGACACCGGACATACCGGCACCGCCGATGCCGATGAGGTGGACACGAGACAGGTCGTACATCTACTTGCTCCCCACTGCTTGATCGGTGTTACTTGCGATGTCGTGGATGATCCGCGCGGCGAGGTCTTCCGCGACGTTGCCTGCACCGGACTGGGCCAGGGCTGCGCGCATGTCGGCGAGGCGGGTGTCGTCGCCGAGGATCTCGCTGACCGCGGTGTACAACGACTCCGGTGTCAACGCGGCGTCGTCGATACGCACTGCGGCCCCGGCGGACACGAGGTGCGCCGAGTTGAGCCCCTGCTCACCGTTGCCGTGCGGCAGCGGGACGTAGACCGCGGGCAGGCTGGCGGCGGAGTTTTCAGCGACAGTCATGGCGCCGGAGCGGCACACCACCATGTCCGCGACTGCGTACGCGGCCTCCATGTCATCGATGTACGGCACCGCCGTGTAGTGCTCGTGCGCGGCGGGCGCGTCGTTCTTGCGCCCGTAGGCGTGCAGGATCTGGAAGCCATCGGCGACCAGGCGCTCTACGGTGCCGGCGAGCGCCTCGTTGATGCGCACCGCGCCCTGCGAACCGCCGGTGACCAGCAAGGTCTTGCGGTCCGGATCGAGGTTCCACATCTTCAGGCCGCGCTCGGCCTTCGCGCCGTCGGGGTCGACGCCCACACCGGGACGCACCGGAATGCCGACCACGTCACCGGGCATGCCGGAGTTCGCCACGGCGTTGAAGCCGGTGCCGCCGAGGCGCACGCCGAGCTTGTTCGCCATGCCGGCAAGCGCGTTGGTCTCCAGCACGTAGAACGGGATGCCGAGCGAGCGCGCGGCGAGATACGCCGGAGCTGCGACGTAGCCGCCGGTACCAAAGACCGCCTGCGCACCGGTGTCTTTGAGGATCCGACGCGTCTGGCTCACCGACTTGTTCAGCTTGAACGGCACGCCCGCGAGTAGCCACGGCTTGGAGCGCGGGATGGGCACCGGGTCGATCAGCCGTAGTTCGAAGCCGCGGGCCGGCACAATGGAGGTCTCTAGACCGCGTTCGGTGCCCAGCGCCACAACGTTCGCGTTATGGGCGTCGCGGAGGACTTCACCTACCGCCAACGCCGGTTCGATGTGTCCTGCGGTGCCGCCACCTGCGACAACAACGCTTGGTGCCATGTTTCACTTGCCCCTTACTTCGCTAGCTGGCTCTGCGCATGTCATCGTAACGCGGGGGCTCGCGGCGGCTCGAGCGGCTCCCGGTGACCGGGGTACCGAAGCGGGCCTCGCGCTCAGCATCGGCCACGGTACGGCCGGGTCGGCTGGGGCGAACAGGCCGGGTGGGACGCGCGGTTCCGGCAGAGCGGCCCGGGTCGGCGGCACTGCGGCGCGGGCGCTGGCTCGCGTTGCGGCTTTGCGACGGCGCCTGCGGCTCCCCGATTCCAAGTACCCGGTCGAAGGCGGGACGGCCGTAGTTCTGCATTGCGGAGATGGCATCCGGCTCGTGGCGCGCCACCGAGGCGAGCACACCCATGCCGGCCAAGGTGATGATCGCGGAGGTGCCGCCGGCGGAAAGCATCGGCAGCTGGATACCGGTCACCGGCAGCAGTCCGATCACGTAGCCGATGTTGATGAACGCCTGCGAAACCACGCCGGCCGCCAGTGCCGCCGCCATCAGGGACTGGAACTGGTTCTGCGCTCGGCGCGCGGTGCGCAGCCCGAAGTAAGCGAGCAGCGCGAAGAGGATGATGACCAGCGCGCCGCCCCACAGGCCGAGCTCCTCGCCGATGACGGCGAAGATGAAGTCGTTGCGTGCTTCAGGCAGGTAGAACCACTTCGCGCGGGATTGTCCGAGGCCTACGCCGAACACGGAGCCGTCGGCAAGCGAAAGGAAGCCCTGGTGCGACTGGAAGGCCACGCCGCGGGTGTCGTGGAACCGGCCGAAGAATGCGTCGAAGTAGACGGTGAAGCGGTCGGATCGGAAGCCTCCCGAGAAAAACTCGTAGACCAGCACCAAGGCGCCGCCGAACGCCGCGAGCCCGACGGCTTTCCAGGACACCCCTGCGAACAGCAGGATGAGTGCCACGACGACGGCGAAGGACACGGCCATGCCGAGGTCACCCTGGGCTGCGATGAGCAGGATGCACAGTGCTGCGACGGAGAGGAACAGCGGGAAGCCGTTGTTGGCTTGGAAGAGGCGCTTCGGGTCGCGGCCGGCAAGTACCTGGGCGCCCCAGATCGCGATGGCTACGCGTGCCACCTCAGAAGGCTGCAGGCGCAGCGGCCCCATGACAATCCACGACTGCGAACCAACCTCTGCGCGACCGGTACCGATGCCCGGGATCAGCACGGCGATCAGCAGAAGCACGGCGCCGAGCATGATCCAGCTGGACCAGCGCCGCAGCCGTTCGGGCGGGGTCTTCAGGGCGCACCAGAACGCGATCAGTCCGAAGGCGACCATCACCGTTTGACGGATCGCCAGCGACCACACGGACGAAGACGCGGCAAACGAAGTCGCCATCGAGGAACTCATCACCATGACGATGCCGAGGCCGGCGAGGATGAGCACGATGGTGCGCACCATGGTGTAGTCGAGCAGCGGACGCGCCTCCATTGCCTGGTGTAGCTTCTGCGTGGCGCGCGCGATGCCGGACTCGGGTGCACGGTGCGGTTGCTGCGGCGCTGGCTGTGGCTGTGGTTTGGCGGGCTTGCGCGCAGCGCTCGGGGCTGGACGACGGGTGCCGCGGACCGTCATAGGTGCATCACGCCTCTCGGTCGGGGTCTAAAGCTCTACTTGATGCTTAGTAGTGTCTCATTGCGGCAGCGGCAAACGCGTCGCCACGCGCAGACATTCCCGAATACATGTCGAGGCTTGCAGCAGCCGGCGCGAGCAGCACAGTGTCGCCAGGCTTTACGACGGTTGCGGCATAGGCGATAACTTCGTCCATTGCTTCTTCCGGGTCGGTGGAGTCTGTGACAAACACCGGGACCTCAGGGACGAGGCGGGAGAGGGCTTCACGCAAGATTTCGCGGTCTGTGCCCAAAAGCGCGACGGCGCGGAACTGGTCGGCGTGAGCGGCGATGAGCTCATCCACGGCGGCACCCTTGAGCTGGCCACCGGCCACCCACACCACGCTGCCTGCCCCGGTGAGCGCGGAATCCGCGGCGTGCGGGTTGGTGGCCTTGGAGTTGTCGACGAAATCGACCCCGCCTGCGGAGTACACTACGGCACCACGGTGGCCCTCTACGCGGTACTCCTGCAGTGCGGTCTGGATGTGCTCCGGCCGCGCGCCTTGGGTAAGCGCCACCGCGGAGGCTGCAAGTGCGTCGAGGATTCCCGCCGCGCCAGCGGGTTCGATGCCGTCCGCGGAGGCGAGGTCAGTGAGACGGCCGCTGCGGTTATCCACCAACCGGCCATCCACCACGCCGAGCTGGCCCGGCGCAGGTGCGCCGAGGGTGAAGCCGATGATGTCCTCGCGGCCGGTGCGGGCGACGAGGTCTCGCACGTGCGAGTCGTCGATACCTGCGACAGCGTGGGGTGCTGTGAGCACCCGGGCCTTGGCGGTGGCGTAGTGCTCAAAGCTGCCGTGCCAGTCGATGTGGTCGTCCGCCAGGTTCAGCAGCACCCCAGCGTCCGGGACGAGCTGCGAGGACCAAAAGAGCTGGAAGCTCGACAGCTCCGCAACGAGGACGTCGACGCGCTCGGGGGCGGTCAGTGCGTCCGCGACCGCAAGCCCGATGTTGCCGCAGGCCTGCGCGCGCTTGCCGGTGTCTTCGCCGAGCTGGTGCATCATCGCGGCCAGCATGCCGGTGGTGGTGGTTTTGCCGTTGGTGCCGGTGACCACCAACCAGTCCCGCGGCGGGCCGAAAACCCCCGCGCGGTCGAGGCGGAAGCAGGCTTCGACGTCCCCGAGGACTTCGAGGTGGGCAAACGAGGCGTCGACAAGCAATGGTGAATTCGGGCGCCAACCTGGAGATGTGACAACCGTACCGACCTCTGCAAAGTGGTTTCGGGCTTCGGCTGTGGTGACGATGCGCTCGCCGGTCGCATTGTCGTCAGCGATGATGACGGGGACGTCGAGTTGGCGGAAGAGCTTGGCAATGCCGGTACCGGAAACGCCTGCACCGGCGACGATGACGCCGCGCTCGAATGCTGCAGGCAGGCTCACAGGTGCACCCCGACTTGACCGAGCCACTCGCTGTAGAACGCGGCGGTGCCGAGCGCCACCGACATGCCGGCGATGAGCCAGAAACGGATGACCACCGTGGTTTCGGGCCAGCCGCCGCGCTCAAAGTGGTGGTGGAACGGGGCCATGCGGAAGACGCGCTTGCCGGTGGACTTGAAGGAGACGACTTGGATGACCACGGAGGCGGCCTCGCAGACAAACAGCGCGCCGACGATGATCATCAGCAGCTCCGTGCGCGAGCAGACGGAGAGGCCGGCGACGAGGCCGCCCAGGGCGAGCGAGCCGGTGTCGCCCATGAAGATCTTGGCGGGTGCAGCGTTCCACCACAGGAACCCGATGCTGGCGCCGAGCCCGGAGACCGCAAGCACGGCCAAATCGAGCGGGTCGCGCACCGAGTAGCAGCCCGGGGCGGCGCCCGCGACGCAGGAGTTACGGAACTGCCAGAACGTGATGAAGGTGTATGCCGCCATGACCAGTGCGGTGGTGCCGGCCGCAAGTCCGTCGAGGCCGTCGGTGAGGTTCACGGCGTTGGACCAGGCCGCGAGCAGGATGTAGGTGAAGACGAGGAAGAGGATCGTGCCTATGATGCCGCCGCCCGCGGCGATGTCGATCGTCTCGATGTCGCGGGCGAAGCTCAAAAACGTCGACCCAGGTGTGAGACCGTTCTGGTCCGGGAACTGCAGGATAAGCAGGCCGAAGATCAGCGCGATCGCGAGCTGCGCGAGCAATTTCGCCGTCTTGTTCAGACCCAGGTTGCGTTTGAAGAAGATCTTGATGCCGTCATCGGCAAAACCCACCAGGCCGAGCGACAGTGTCAGCCCCAGCACGATCAATCCGGACGCGGTGAAACTTTCGTGACCGCTGAACACGGCGTACAACCCGCTGAAGAAATAGCCCGCGGTGATGCCGAGCAAGATGGCGATGCCGCCCATGGTCGGCGTGCCGCGTTTGCTGGCGTGCCACTTGGGCCCGTCCTCGCGGATCTCCTGGCCCATCTCGCGGTGATGGAAGTACCGGATCAGCAGCGGGGTGGTGAAGATGGCAACGAGGAAGCTAACAATTCCTGCGATGATGAGCTGAATCATGTGGTGTCCTTTTAAGCTTTGTCGCCATCAAGGGTATGCCCTGGCAGCAACCGTTCAGCCACTGCCCACAGACCCAGCGCGTTTGATGCCTTGACCAGCACAACATCGCGGTGCTCGCGGGTGTGCCAGCCGTCAATGCCAGCGGGAGCAGACGCCACAAGCTTATCGACGACACCGGCAGCCGCTTCGGCATCCTCCACCTCAGTAGTTTCAATGCCGTGCTCGCGGGCGCAAGTCGCCAGCGCATCTGTGGCGTCGTTGAAGCCAACCGTCACAAGGTGGGTGACCCGGTAGCGCGAAAGTTCGTCGGCAAGCGATGCGTGCGCGGCGACCGAATCCTGTCCCAGCTCCCCCATTTCACCGAGGACGGCGATTGCGCGCGCACCCGGGCGTGCGGCTGCGGTGAACCCGAGCGCGGCGATTGCGGCGCGCATGGATTCGGGGTTCGCGTTATACGCGTCGTTGATGACGGTGACGCCGTCTGGGCGAGTGTTCACGTCCATACGCGCGACGGATACGGAGTGGGCGATGCTCAGCGCGTCTGCGACTTCGGGTGCAGCGATGCCGCACTCCATGCCCACCGCTGCGGCGGCGAGCGCGTTGGAAACTTGGTGCACACCGAAGACGTTCAGGCGCACGCGCTGCGGCGGGTTGGCCGGGCTGTGCAGCGTGAAGGTGGCGCGGGCCAGCTCATCGAGTTCGACGTCGGTGGCGTAGTAATCCGCCTGGGCGCCTGCCGCTGAGAAAGTGACCACGCGGGCTTGGGTGCGCGAGGCCATCGCGGAAACGAGCTCGTCGTCCGCGTTGAGCACGGCCACTCCCCCGTCGGCGGCGGCAGGCAGCGCCTCAACGAGCTCACCCTTCGCGCGCGCAATGTTTTCTCGCGAGCCGAATTCACCGATGTGCGCCGAGCCAACGTTCAGCACAACACCCACCTGCGGCGGCGCAATCTCTGCCAAGTGCGCGATGTGGCCGATGCCGCGGGCGGACAGCTCCGCAACGAGGAACTTCGTGTCCTCGGTGCAACGCAGCACCGTGTACGGGTGGCCGAGCTCGTTGTTGAACGACCCCGGAGGAGCCACCGTCTCACCGCTGCGAGAAAGCACCGCGGCAATCAGATCCTTGGTCGAAGTCTTGCCCGCCGAGCCGGTCACGCCCGTGATGCGCAGGCCGTGGTGGGCCACGAGCTCGCGGGCAACGTGAGCCGCCAGTTTGGACATGCCCTCTACGACACCAGCTGCGGAGCCGTCTGGGTCGTTCGCGGCGAGATCAGAGTTGTCGCCTTCCCGTGGCTCGGTTTTTGGGACCACGATGGCAGGCTCCCCCACCTCACGAGTAACAAGCGCTGCAGTTGCACCTTGCTCCACAGCTTTAGCAACGAAGTCGTGGCCATCAACTCGCGTGCCAGGCAGCGCGATAAAAAGTCCGCCTGGGGTGATTTTGCGGGAGTCGAACTCGACGAAGCTAGTCACCAGCGCGCCGGGGTCGGCCTCCGGGCTCACGACGCCGCCGGTAACGTCGGCGATCTGCTGCAATGAAAGCGTAATCATTCCCTTACTCCCCGCCGCCTGTGAGTGCGCGGCGCATTTCTTCCCTGTCGTCGAAGTGGTGCGTGGTATCGCCGATAATTTGGCCGACCTCATGCCCTTTGCCAACCACGATCACCGCGTCGCCGGGCCTGGCCCAAGCTACGAGCTGTTCGATGGCATTTCTGCGATCCCCGACCTCCCGCACTTCGGTGCCCGGCTCGGCTGCCTCTCGGGCGCCGGCTAGGACAGCGGCGCGGATCGTCGCCGGATCTTCGGTGCGCGGATTGTCATCTGTAACAATCACCAGCTCGGCTCGTCGCGCAGCCTCCGCACCCATGAGTGGGCGTTTCGACGCATCGCGGTCGCCTCCCGCGCCGACTGCGACAGCGACGCGCCCCTGCACCTGGCCGCGCAAGGTGTCCAAGACTGCCGCCACGGCTGCGGGTTTGTGGGCGTAGTCCACAACGGCGACGAAGTCTTGCCCGCAGTCGATGCGCTCCATACGCCCCGGCACGGAGGCCGCTTCGAGCCCGGCAATGAACTCGCCAGCCTTGACACCCACCGCGTCGGCAAGGGCGACAGCCAGCGCCGCGTTTGCCACATTGAACGCGCCAGGCATGGGCAGCCGGAACGTATGGCGCGTGCCGCGGAGCTCTATCGCGATTTCCTGCGCACCCGTGTCTTCAACGGCGAGCTGCTGCGCGGACACGTCGAGGTCGGCCTGGCCGCGGGTGCCCACCCGCACCGGGCGCTCAGCCACCTGCGCCATCTTTTCGCCCCACTCATCATCCACGCACACCACGGCGCGCCGCGCCGCAAGCGGTGAGGCAGGGTCGAAGAACATCGCCTTTGCGGAGAAGTACTCCTCCATCGTCGGGTGGAAATCAAGGTGATCTTGGGAAAGGTTTGTGAATCCAGCGACATCAAACTTGGTCCCGCCGACTCTGCCCAGCACCAGTGCGTGGGAGGACACCTCCATCACCACGTGCGTGACCCCTTCGCGCACCATGCGGGCAAACAGCGCCTGCAAGGTTGGCGCCTCCGGCGTGGTCAACGAAGTGCGCACGTCCACCCCGTTGATCTTTGTGCCGGTGGTGCCAATCAACCCCACCTTGCACCCTGCGGCGGTTAAACCGCGCTCGAGCAGATACGTGGTGGTGGTTTTGCCCGAGGTGCCGGTCACGCCGATCAGCGTCATTCGCTCGGAAGGGTGCCCGTAGATCTCGGCCGACACCGCGCCGAGCACGGCACGCACATCATCGACGATGAGGACAGGACGGCGGTTGTCGGTGCCGTCGATAATGGCAAAGCCCTCGTCGTCGGTGAGGATGGCCCCGGCCGCAGCACCGGCAGCAAAAGTTGCTCCGTGGACGCGAGTGCCGGGTAGCGCAGCGAACATGCCGCCGGGCTCGAGCGCCTGCGAATCGAGACTGATTGAAGGCACCACTATCTCCTCGGCAGGCGCGTTCACAACCCTGGCACCTGCGATTTCTGCGAGACGTCGCAGCGTTGGCCCGTCACCTGGGTGGTGCAAATTGGTCATAGGTACGCCTCCTTCTCTCCCACTGCTCTTAGCCATTTCCTAAACAGTTGTAATTTAATGTCTAGTCCGCTTGCAGAATATAGGGATCAGCGGGGGGAGACGGGGGGACGTTCTCGCGGTTGAGCAGCCAGTTTGCGATCTGCGTGAACACCGGCGCAGCGGACTGACCGCCGGCACCCCCTTCGAGCGGACCGCGCTTTGGTTCGTCGAGCATGACTGCCACGACAAAACGCGGATCGTCCGCAGGCGCGATGCCGGCGAAGGTGATCCAGAATTGGTGCTGCGAGTACGCCCCGGTCTCCGAATTCACCTTTTGTGCGGTGCCGGTCTTGCCCGCGAGCTGGTAGCCCTCAAGCTCGTTGCCACCCGCGGTACCCGACTGTACGCCCGACGGATCGGACTGGAAGACGGAGCGGAACATGTCCACCACAGTGTGCGCGGTTTCTTCACTGACCACACGGGTGTGCCCAGGCTTGGGTTGCTCCACCTCTTGGCCGTCCGGGCCGATGACACGGGAAATCACGCGTGGCTCGATGCGCTCGCCGCCGTTGGCAAGCGCTTGGTAAACGCTCGCCATCTGCAGCGCGGACCAGCTCATGCCCTGGCCAATCGGCAGGTTGGCAAAGGTGCCGCCGGACCACTGCTCGCGGACCGGCAACAGGCCAGCAGTCTCGTTCGGCAGCTCAATGCCGGTCGTCTGGCCCAGGCCGAAGCGCTGCAGGTAATCCCAGTAGCGTTCCTCCCCCAGCCGCTGCGCAAGCTGCAAGGTGCCCACGTTGGAAGACTTTCCGAAGATACCTGCAGTGGTGTACGGCGCGACACCATGCGGCCACGCGTCCGAGACGGTCACGCCCGCCATATCGATAGAGCCGGGCACCTGATGTACTTCATACGGATCGGTCAGCCCCTCTTCGATCGCGGCGGCCGCGGTGATCACCTTCGCCACAGAACCCGGCTCGAAGGGGTGGGAGATCGAGTCGTTCTCAAAATCGCGGCCTTCGGAGAGCTGCTTTTCCAGGTCGCCGTTCGGGTCGATCGTGCCCGTGTTCGCCATCGCCAGCACCTCACCGGTTCGCGCGTCAAGCACCACCGCCTGCGCGTCAAGCGCCTGCGAGTTCTCCTTCGCCTGCTCCAAAGTCTGCTGCACGTACGTCTGCAGATCCAGATCGATGGTCAGCTCGACGCGCGACCCATCCACCGCGGGCACCACATCGCGCAGCGTGCCGGGAATCGCCTGGCCGTCGCCGGAGACATCCTCGCGGGAGCTGCCGTTAATGCCCGTGAGCATCGAATCCCCCGACGCCTCCAGACCGAACTGCCCGTGGCCGTCCATGGAGACCCTGCCCAGAACGTTCTCACCAATCGCCCCGTTCGGGTACTGACGGATATCTTGGTGATCTGCCGCCACCCCGTGGAACGTCTGCGCAATGGTCGCCGCCACGTCCGGGTCGACGTTTCGCACCAGCACCTCATAGTCGGAGTCAGCATGCAGCTTGTCCAGAATTTCTCGAGAGCTCACGTCGCCCACCTTGCGGTTGGAGCTTTCGCTTGTCGACGCAGCGTCCTCCTCAACCACGCCATCCCCAATCATGCTGGGGATCTCGTTGGCCATGGTTCGAAGCACGTCTTCCACACGAGCGTTGATCTGGGCGTCGATGGAGTCCCGAGACAGCCCGTCGACACGCATCTGTAGCTCCTGCTGCTGGCGGATCTCGTTGCGCAGCGTGACTGGAGAGACGGTAAGCGATCGCGCCTGCATCGTGTAAGCGAGCTGGTTGCCCTCGCGGTCTACGATTTCGCCTCGGCGCGCCGGTTCGGTGTAGACGCGTGCGCGCTGAGCCTGCGCTTGCTCGCGGAGTTCTGGCCCCCACACCACCTGGACCCAGAAAAGGCGCCCGATCAGCACAGCGGCGAGCACAAGGAAAGCGACCGCGAACCAGGACGACCGGCGGTTGGTGATTTGGGATTGACGCACCGGTACATCCGCAGTCTCGCGCTTTCGAATGCGGTTGTTTGGCTCAGCCGGCCTGACCACGAGCGTGTGTCACCTACCTTGCACTAGTTGTATCGACCCCCCCCATACTGCACGTTGACGGTCGGTTCCAGCGTGCGCCACACGCTAGAACGCGGTGGGAACGTTCGGCTGGTAGGGCGCCACGTTGTCGAGGTGCGGACCAGCGGTATCGGGGACGTTGGCCGGAGCCTCGGCGCGTGAATGTTCCTCTCCCAAGACGTTGCCGCCCGGGACTTGGGTGAGGTTGTCCGCGACCTCGTCGACCGCCCGGCGGTTGGAGGTCGCACGATCTGCACGGGTCGGGGCACCATTGACGTCAACCACTGGCGCAACCGCTTCCGGATTCGGTTCGCGGCGCTGTTCGAGCGCCCCGTCGGCAGTGACTTCCATGATGCCCGGCTGGGCCGCAACGACCATGCCTGCGTCTGCGGCGCGCTGCGCAATTTCGGCAGACGAGCGCAGATCCTCCAGATCACGGTTGAGCGACTCGACCTCGTTTTGCAGCATCCGCTCCTTCGACTGGAGCTGCTGGATAGTGAAGGTCTGCGTGGTGGACACGCCCGAAAGCACCATCGCCACTGCCACACCGATCGCAAGAATGGTCAGGGCGATACCGCCAACGGCGAAGATCGGGTGCTTCGGTTTGACCGGGGCTGCAACGCGGCGACCGCGGACCGAGACAACCTGCTGCGAGCCGAGGCGACCGCGAGATTTGCCGTGCGGGACGTGGGGACGCACCCCAGGCCGCGCGGGTGCGCGACCCGGGGCCGTGCGAGTGCGCGGCAGCGTCATTGTGTTGGAGTTGTGTACTGCCATGGTTCTCACTGTCCTTCGGTCTGGTTGTCGTTGGTTGAGGCAAGCTTTTCGATCCCGCGAACACGCACCGGTGCCGCCCGTGGATTGCGTTCAATCTCCGCTTCCGGGGCCTTCTCGGCACCGTGGGTGATCGCTGCGAACTTTGGCGCCGTTCCAGGAAGGTCCATCGGTAACCCAGGCGGAGTTTTCGACGTGGTCAGCTCCGCGAACGCGGATTTGACGATCTTGTCTTCCAGGCTCTGGTAGCTCATGAAGACAGCTCGCCCACCCACGCCAAGCATCTCGGTGATGACGGGCACCGCATTCTCGACGGCCTCGAGCTCGCGGTTGACCTCCACACGCAACGCCTGGAAGGTGCGTTTGGCAGGGTGTCCACCAGTGCGTCGCGACGCAGCGGGGATGGTGTTGTAGAGCAGTTCCACGAGACGCGCACTGCGGGAGAACGGTTCGCGTTCCCGCTCTTTCACCACGGCGCTGGCGATTTTGCCGGCGAACCGTTCGTCGCCGTAGGTTTTGAGAATCCGCGCAATATCACCGTGGGAGTACGTATTCAGGATGTCCGCTGCGGTGACTTCCGTAGTCGGGTCCATGCGCATGTCCAGCGGCGCATCGACTTTGTACGCAAAGCCGCGCTCTTCCTGGTCCAGCTGCATCGAGGAAACACCCAGATCGAACAGTGCCCCTGCAACCCCACTTTCGCGAACTGCGTCGAAGGCTGGACCTACACCAGCCGCGATGGGTTCCGTAATCCGGTCGAACCTCGCCTGCACCGACGAAAATCGGTTCCCGAACCGAGCGAGGCGGTTCAAAGCGATGGCGAGGGCTTGAGGGTCGCGATCCACACCAATCACACGGACGTTGGGGAACACCTCGAGGAAGTGCTCGGTGTGTCCGCCGGCACCGAGAGTGCCATCGACAATGACGGCAGTATCGCCGAAAGCTTCAACAGCAGGGGCGAGCAGCTCGGCCATGCGGTCGCGCATAACGGGGACGTGGCCGTGGTCTTCGGTAGCCATCCCGGGTGTCACCCCCTGCCGTCGTTAAGTGCCTCGCGTATGGGTTTCCCTCGTTGGGGGAGCGAGTAGAGCCCTGCCCGGGGCGGCTGATCTGATGTCGGGGAAGTACACCAGAGAAGCTTCACACCCCGGACAGAGTCCGTACACGCTCTCCGTCAGTAGTCGGGTGCCCGCTCTTCGGGTAGTCAGTCCTAGAGCAGACCGGAGAGAATGTCGTCGTCGTCCGCCGCGGAGAACGCGGCTTCCGTCTCTTGTTGGTAGTTAGCCCAGGACTCTGCGTCCCAGATCTCGAGAAAATCAACCGAACCAATGACTACGCACTCCTTCGACAGGTTTGCGTACTCGCGGTGCGCCGGCGACAGCGTGATGCGACCAGATCCGTCAAGCGTTTGCTCATCTGCACTGGAAGCCAGGTTGCGGATGAACGCTCGCGCTTTCGGGTTCGTGCGAGAAGCGGCCGCCGCTTTACGCGCGCGAGCAGCGAACTCCTCACGGGGGTAGACCGCAAGCGAGTGATCCTGCCCCTTGGTCACCATCAGCCCGTCCGCCAATTCCTCTCGAAACTTGGCGGGCAGCGTCAGGCGCCCTTTGTCGTCGAGTTTGGGAGTGTAGGTTCCCAGAAACATCGGGCGACCTACCTTTCCTTCACCGTCTGACCATGAGCTCTGAAGTTTTCTCGGCTTCGATCCATGGCTTTCACGTAGTCAAAATGAACACCACGTCTCTCCGCTGCGCCCCACTTTAACCCACTTCAACCCACAAAAGCTAGAAGGCGCGCAAAATTCTCCGCACATTTCAGAATCTCCGCAGGTGAAAAGCCATGATAGTCGTGGGGAGATTTTCCACAATTTTCGTCTCTCGCCTAACTTGAACCCCTTTATTCACACAAAATCAACGACGCATCAGCCCTACCCACCCAGCCTCCACAACCCCTACGCCGCCCGACCTGGCAATATTGTTGCAGTGGGGCGCGGTGGGTGAAGAAGGTGGGTGAAAGTGGGAGCCCTGAAGAGGGCACGAAAAAATGCCCCTCCGAATCGGAGGGGCACTTTGCCTACAGCCTTACCTATTGGCGATCTTCGAAACGGCGACGGAAGTTCTCTTCCATCGCGACACTGCGCTGGGATCGCTGCCGCTCCCCTGTCGACGCAACCCGACTTGACCCGGGATTCGACACCGGGGCACGCAGGGCCATGACACCGCCAGCCATCATCACCCCGAAACCGAGCACGCTGATCACGATTGCCCACATGCTCATCGACGCAAGTGCAACACCGCCAATCAGCAGCACGAGGCCGAGTACCATGAGAGCGACGCTGCGCATCGTGAGCTGGCCGGTTCGCGGCGCGTCGCTGAATCCAACCTCGTGGGCGACATCGCTTCCGAACTTCGGATCCTCTGCAAGCAACGATTGCTCGATCTCGCGTAGCGCTTGCTGCTCCTGCTCAGAAAGAGACACTGGTTTACTCCACAGCTAATGGGCGGACATTGTTTCCCTAATAACGGCCATAGTATCGGTTTTGTTCCCGCCACTGATATTCGTCCTGGGATTCGCCCTTCCCACCAAACGTCCCTTTACAGTCTCGGCTATGCAACTAGGGGCAGATCCACCGGATGGACATCCCTATAGAACTCCTCGACGTCTGCAAGTAACCGAAGAACCAGTTTCGGATCGGGGGCAGTATCAATACCAGATGCGACACGACCTCTCGTCCGAGAGTAAGTCTGGAACCGTGCCGCCCAGCGCTTCCCATCATCGCCCGTAAGCGCCAGTTTCTCCCACGCGCTGGACGGGTGCCGTTTACGCTTCCGTAAGTCCGGCGAATCGGCGTTGGCCGCACCGGCAACTCGGAGCGCGCCTCGGTACGCATTTTCTAGGGCGAGATCAAATTGCCCCGCCTCGATCTCATCGTGAGCCGCAGCAATCAACGTCTCCGCAGAGGCCAAGAACTGGTCCCTGCGCGAAAGTGATGCAATAGCGCCATACGTTGCCCGAGTGGTTGCCGAAACAATGCTGCCCATGTTTTCCCCTTTGTGTGCGTTCAGATTTGTTGCACCTGAACCTAAAACATCCGTTCGACATTCCGTGCGGCTCTATAGAACATGTTTTCGAATCGTTTAAATACCACACATCCCCACTCATCGTGGTTAGGTGATGGGGTGACCGTTGAAATCCGTCGCCTTAGCCCAGCCGAATTTACAATGCTGGCACCCGACCTGGTCGACATCTATCTAGAAGCCATGGGTTACGACCCATCTATACGACAACAGCGCATCAACGTTTGGCGCCGAGAAATCATGTGGGAAGGCTTCACCGCAATCGCAGCAGAGGAGCAGGAAAATGTTGTCGGCGTTGCCTACGGTTTTCTTGGCACCCGCGAGCGTTGGTGGGACCGGCAACTACTTCGCAGCATGCGACAATCTGGCGGCATCACTGAGCAGCGCCAGCAGATCCTCAACAGCTACTTCGAAATCGCCGAGATCCATGTCTCGTCGTCTCGCCAGGGCCATGGTATCGGCGCCGCACTTCTAACGGAACTGCTACGCCTGGCCCCCGCCGAGTGGGCACTGCTCTCTACGCCGGAAGTGGATGGTGAAGCGAATAGCGCGTTTGGGCTGTACCGCAAGTTCGGGTTCACCGACATCGCGCGCGACTACCTTTATCCCGGCGACCACCGTCCATTCGCCATCCTCGGTCGACCGCTACCGCTCTCACCCAAGAAATAGCTTCACTGTAGGGTAGGTGGCCGAATAGCGCACTATCTGCGCCTCTACATATAAAGGAGCACTTGTGGATTACCGCAGTGTCGACCTCGTTGAGGTTCCGGCAGCTGTCAACGCCCAGCTTGCTGAGTACTTCTCCTACCGCGCACCCGAGGTGGCCGCGCTGGGTTCACCTTTCCAGAAGTCGGTCTCGTACCTCGAGCAATTCGTGCTCGGAGGAGGCAAGCGAATCCGTCCGCTGTATGGGTGGGCAGGGTTCGTCGGCGGCGGCGGACTCGAGAAAGGCGAAGAGGATCCGCAGTCCGTGTTGCGCGCAGTCAGCGCTCTAGAGTTCATCCAAGCCTGCGCACTCATTCACGATGACATCATCGATGCCTCTGATACCCGCCGTGGACAACCAACGGTGCATCGAGCTATTGAGGCAGAGCACCAGGAGCGCGATTTCTTGGGCAGTTCGCCGGCGTTCGGCGAGCACGCTGCAATTCTCATCGGTGATCTTGCCCTGGTCTGGGCGGAGGACATGTGGCGGTCGTCTGGTGTGTCGAACGCCGCGCTTGATCGCGCAGCAGAGCCATGGCAGGGCATGCGCACTGAAGTCATTGGAGGCCAGCTCCTCGACATCATGCTGGAAGCTGAGGGAAGCGAGTCGGCCGAAGCGGCGAATACGGTCAACCGCTACAAGACCGCGGCCTACACCATCGAGCGTCCGTTGCACCTGGGCGCGGCCTTGGCCGGAGCAACAGACGCCATCATCGAGGCGTTTCGAGGCTACGGTCGCGATATCGGGATGGCGTTCCAGCTTCGCGACGACATGCTCGGGGTCTTCGGCGACTCAGCGATCACCGGTAAGCCCGCCGGCGACGACCTGCGCGAAGGCAAACGGACCGTGCTTTACGCCACCGCACTTAAGCTCCTAGATGAGTCCAGCCCCGGTCAGGCAGCTAAGCTGCGCGCCGGCATCGGTACTGTCGAAGATCCCGACGCTGTACACGAAATTGCATCCATTATCGCGGGCAGCGGCGCTGTGGAAGCGGTCGAAGAGGAGATCGATCGACTGAGCACCTCCGGTCTCGCTCACCTCGACAGCGTCACCCTCAGCGACGAAGTCGGAGAAATTCTGCGCACACTCGCGATCAAATCAACCGCTCGACGCAGTTAACTAAAATGCCATCGCTTGCGCGCGGCGGATCACTTCGCGCGCACCGTGACCATGCAGCGCGTCAATCGGCCTACCCGGTAAGGATTCGTCCTCCGTGAACAAGAACTGGAGGATCTCTGCAGGCTCGTAGCCGCCGTCGGAAAGCACTGTAATCGCTCCACCGACAAACTTGGACAGCTCACCGTCGTCAAGCAATGCCGCCGGAATCGTGTTCACGCCATCCTTGCGGTAGACCACCAGCTTGCCAGCGCCCACCATGTCGTGCACCTTCGTCACCGGCACGCCGAGGATCTCAGCTACGTCTGGAAATGGAAGAAGCTCCTCGTTGACAAGGAGCGCATCAAGATTCTGCTGGGAAGTCACGGCTCCCAAGTTTAGCGCGCCGTTGGCCTTCAGCTTGCGCGGTGAGCATACTGAAACGCATGCAATTGGCAGTGGGCGACTCCCTAGACAACCGCTACGTGATCGATCGGCCGATCGCGCGCGGCGGCATGGCGACGGTGTACCGCTGCGTGGACACCCGACTTGGGCGCGAAGTTGCTGCCAAGGTCATGCACGAACAATTCGTTCACGACCCAGTGTTTCGCGACCGCTTTCGCCGTGAAGCTCGGGCAATGGCACAGCTCTCCCACCCCAACTTGGTCAATGTCTACGATTTCTCGGCGCAGGGTAATGCCATTTTCCTCATTATGGAGCTAATCACTGGAGGCACACTGCGCGAGCTTCTCGACGAGCGGGGGCCAATGCCTCCACACGCTGCAGCTTCAGTCATGCGGGGCATGCTCACCGGCCTCGCAGCTGCCCACGCCCGTGGGCTAATCCACCGCGACATCAAGCCGGATAATGTGCTGATTAACGCAGATCACCGGGTAAAACTCGCCGATTTCGGTCTTGTGCGGGCGGCAGCTGAAGCCACGCATTCGACCGATCAGATCGTGGGCACGGTGAGCTACCTGTCACCGGAGCAAGTTGACGGCTCCCCCATGACGCACGCTTCTGACGTTTACTCGGCGGGGATCGTACTCTTCGAATTGCTCACCGGACGCACCCCTTTCGCTGGAGACACACCCATTGCTCACGCGTACGCCCGGTTGCGCGGGGATGTCCCTCCCCCGTCAGCGTTTATTGCGGGCGTGCCAAAGCTTTTCGACGAGCTGGTTGCCACCGCGACCGCCCGGGCACCCGAAGACCGCTTCCGAGATGCGACGGAATTCCTCCACGCACTCGACGATGTCGCTGAAGCATTGCGCCTACCCGCGTACACCGTGCCGGTGCCTACAAATTCCGCGGCGACCCGAGCCGCCGCGCACCCCACCAACGTCGACATGCGACCTTCGCCGGCACCGGAAGAAGGTCCGCAGCGTGCTCCCGCCGCGGCGAATGTAGCAGAGACCCGGGTGGCCACACCCCGCGCCAGCGAGGAACGCCTCTTCCCCGAAGGCCAAGCGCAGATGCCGGCGCAAGCGCCGCCTGCTTATCACGCTCCCGCCCAGCAAATGCCGCCCGCCCAGCCCCCGGCACAACCGCAAAAGCCCCGCATCAACCCAGTGACGAACCGGGGTGGTGTGGGGTTAGCAGTGTTTGTTGTACTCGCCTTCGCCGTGATCGCTGCGGTGGCGATCGGCGGCTGGTGGTTCGGCTCTGGCAACTACGGCCAGGTGCCACCGCTTATCGCTGTGTAGCACGCAGCGGTGGTTTGAGAGCTCTTAGTACCGCAGCATCTCCGCAACTAAGAAGGCGAGCTCCAGCGCCTGCTCGGTGTTTAGGCGCGGGTCGACCGCAGACTCGTAGCGGCCCGGCAGATCCACATCGGTGATGTCCTGCGCTCCGCCGAGGCACTCGGTGACGTTCTCGCCGGTCGCCTCCACGTGGATGCCGCCCGGGTGGGTGCCCAGCTCGCGGTGCACCTCGAAGAAACCCTGCACCTCGTCGATGATCTTGTCGAAGTGACGGGTCTTGTAACCGTTGGACGCGGTGAAGGTGTTGCCGTGCATCGGGTCGGACTGCCAAACGACCTTGTGGCCGGATGCCTCGACCGCCTTCACAATGCCCGGCAGGACGGAGCGCACCTTGTCGTGGCCCATGCGCGCGATCATGGTGAGTCGGCCCGGCTCCCGGTCGGGGTCGATCTTTTCCGCGTATGCGACGGCTTCCTCTGGCGAGGTGGTTGGGCCGAGCTTGATACCGACCGGGTTATCGATGAACGCGGCGAAGTTCACGTGGAAGTCGTCGATGCCGCGGGTACGTTCGCCGATCCACAGCTGGTGGGCGGAAAGGTCGTAGATCTTCTGCTCGCCGCGCTCGCTCTCGTGAAGTCGCAGCATCGCACGCTCGTAATCCACCAGAAGCGCCTCGTGGGAGGCGTAGAACTCAGACGTGCGCAGGTTGTCGTCATTGACACCGCAGGCATCCATGAAGGCCAGCGAACGAGTGATCTCGCGGCCGAGTGCTTCGTAGCGTGCGCCAGCTGGGGACTTCGCCACAAACTCGCGGTTCCAGTTGTTGATGTTGTGCAGGTCGGCGGTGCCGGAGCTCACCAGAGCACGCACGAGGTTCATTGCAGCCGAGGAGTTCGCATAGGCGCGGATCATGCGGGCAGGGTCGTGGCGGCGAGCTTCCTCGGTCGGCTCGACACCGTTGACGATGTCGCCACGGTAATTCAGCAGACCGTTGTCATCGCGGTCGGCAGAGCGCGGCTTCGCGTACTGGCCCGCGATACGGCCGATCTTCACCACCGGCAAGGACGCACCGTAGGTCAGCACAGCAGCCATCTGCAGCAAGGTACGGATGTTGGCGCGAATGTGCGGCTCAGTGTTGGACTCGAATGTTTCCGCGCAGTCGCCGCCCTGGAGCAGGAAGGCGTTGCCCAGTGCGACGTCGGCAAGCTGTGCTTTGAGTTTTTCCACCTCGGGGGCGAGCACGACCGGCGGCACCGACTCGAGGATCTTGCGAACGTAGTTGGCCTGGTCGGTGTCCCAAGACGGTTGCTGTTTCGCCTCCCGGGATAGCACGTCAAGCCATTGCTCGTTCAGATCACCCGGCATCGGAGGCAGATCAGGCAGCACTTCTTTGGGAATATCAACAGTCCAACTCACGGCTTTAGTTGTACCACGTCAGAAGGGCGTTCACCTATTGAAAGGGCGATCTCGCGATACGGACACCCGGCTCGAGGAGTCGAGAGGAAGAAACTCAGCGCAGGCACGGAATTTTCGACGATTGTGCCGTGCGTCTACCAACGCATCGTGGTTCCCTTCCGGCAACCTTGGCAGACGCGGACGCCCCGCCATGATCCAATACTGCTTTAGCTCGTTGGTGTAACGCGGCAGTTCTGCAGGCAGGCCTCGCATGTCGCCCCACAGCTGCGCCAGTACCACATGGTCATAAGCGCCAACCCACGCCCACAACTCCGGCTTATTGCCCGGGGCAGTGAGGAACTCGAATACCTCCGTGCGAATCGTCGCAAGTGGCTTCCACGCAGCGCTCCCACGATCAGGGAGCTTGTCCAACACGTTGGCTTTGACCCAGTCGTTGGCGCGGTCCGGATCGAACTCGGAGGAAACTGCGTAGTACTCGCGGCCATCTTCGCCGACGATGCCAATCGAAACCAGTTCGATAGTGGCGCCGTCTTCGATGAACTCGGTGTCGTAGAAGAACCGCACGGCTACCGCTGCGTTTCTTCGCGGAGGTGCCGGATCTCTTCACGGGTGCTGGTCGTGGTCGTGTCTGCCGCTTTAGAGCGCCGCGGCCAGAACATGATGACCGCAACAACTATCACCGCGACGGGAGCGACCACAGTCGGATAGAAATCCACACGCGTTGCAATGAGGTAAAGCACCACCGTGGCAATCACGAGGCCTACCCGGGTGAGAAGGTCTTTATCCATTTATCGTTCCAGCGCTCCTCCCGGCTCGGTGCCCTCCGGGTACTCTCCCGTTTCCTCGAGTGTCTTTTTCACCTCTGAGGCGTACGCGTCGACGTAGGGGTAGCCCGAAAGCTCAGAGAGCTCGTGCATGACATAGTCCGTAAATGGGCGCATGACCTCACGCGACTCGGGGTCATATCCGTTCTCGCGAGCCCACTCGTGCGGGTCGATTGGCTCGCTGATTTTGATGCGCACCTTCGCGGGGCGCGGAATTGAGGTGCCAATCGGGTTCGCGTCGCGAGTACCGATCATCGCAGTGAGAACTACCGGAGCCCCGGTGGCCATGGCGACCCGAGCGACACCGGTTCTGCCCTTGTAGATCCGGCCATCAGGCGAGCGGGTTCCCTCCGGGTAGATGCCGAACACGTCACCGTTGTCCAATACGCCACTAGCGGCGTCGAGCAGCGCCTGGCCCGCGTCTTTGCTGGTGCGATCCATGGGGATTTGGCCGACGGAGGTAAAGAAGAACTTCTGCACCCGCCCTTTCAGACCAGGGGTGGTGAAGTACTCCTTTTTCGCCGGGAACTGGATCTGCCGCCGCATCATGAGCGGCAGGTAGAACGAATCCATGACTGCCTGGTGGTTTGAAACTAGAATCACCGGGCCATCTTCAGGCACGTGCTCAGCGCCTTCGATGGTGGGGCGGTTATAGACCCGCAGTGGAGGCCCAAAGATGGATTTAAAGAACGAGTACCACTTGTTTTGCATATTTTGTACTCCCTTTAGGCATCGGCGCGGGCCAGATCAGCTACGCCGATCATACCTGCCTGCGGACCGAGCTCCGCCGCAAGCACCTGCGGCACCGGCCGGTAGCCGGCACCGACCATGTTGGCTGCCATTTCCGCACGCGCCTCGTCGATGAACAGGTCTGCATCTGCGCTGACTCCCCCACCCACAACGATGCAGGCGGGATCAAGCACATCAGCAACAATGGACAATCCACGCCCGAGCCAGGTTCTGAAGCTTTCCAGCGCCGCAATCCCCAGTGCGTCACCGCCGCGCGCCGCTGCCATCACATCGTGGCCATTCGCTCGCTTATCGACGACCTTGCGGTACAAAGCGCAATCCTCGTAATTGCCCTGCGTCGCCTTCTCCAGCGCACAATCCACCAGCGACGTGCCGGAGGCGTAGCGTTCGAGACAGCCCTTCTTTCCGCACGAGCACACACGCCCACCTGGTACCACCGTGATGTGACCGAATTCGGGCGCGGTACCGAAAGAGCCACGGTAGATCTCACCGCGATCCACCAACGTAGCGCCAATGCCCGTGCCAACGGCGAAGAACACCCACGTCTCCGCGTCCTGCGCTGCCCCGAAGCGGTATTCGCCCCAGGCGGCGGCGTTCGCGTCGTGCTCTAGCCGCACCGGAAGCCCGATCGCAGCCTCCAGCTCGCGGCGTACCGGCCGATCAGCGCGCCACGGAAGGTGCGGCGCAAATCGCACGATTTCGCACTCTGGGTCGAGAAACCCCGCAATCGCCATACCCACGGCCGAGATGTCGAATTCATTCCGCAGATCCGCGACCAAGTCGACAATGGTCTGCTCAAGTTCAGCATCCACGTGCGGGGTCTCGGTGGAGCGCACTGCCAGCACGTTGCCGTGGGCATCTACCACGCCCGCGCGAGTGTTCGTCCCGCCGATATCGAAGCCGATGGTATGAGAAGCCATAACTAGCTATCGTAGACCGCCGGCGTTTCGCCTCGGAGCACTTCCACCAGCCTGTCCCCTAGCACCTTCCATGAGTACGCCTGCGAGACGTGGCACCTGCCGGCTTGGCCCATGCGGGCGGCCAAGGGGGCGTCGATAAGCAATAAGCTCAGCTTGTCGACGAGCTCTTGGATGCTGTGACCGTCGACGACGAAACCTGTGTCTTTTGTGACCGTTTCAGGTGCGCCGCCGGAGTCGCCGGCGATGACCGGGATGGCGCAAGCTTGTGCTTCGAGGTAGACGATGCCCAGGCCTTCGATGTCGAGACCTGCTTTGCGAGTGCGGGCGGGCATGGCGAACACATCCGCGGCTGCGACGATGTCGCGCAGTCGTTCGCGCGAGACGGCACCGGTGAACGTGACACCCTCGACGTCGCGCGCGAGTCGCTTCAGCTTGTGACGGAACGGGCCGTCGCCGACGATGATGAGCTGGGTGCCCGGGACGCGCTCGCGGACAGCTGGGATAGCGCGGATGAGCTGATCCTGGCCCTTGCGGGCGACCAGGCGCGAGCTGCAGACAACTAGTGGGGACTCGCCAACGCCGAGAGATTCTCGGGTGGCGCCGCGCTCGACTGGTTCCGCGGGGCGGAAGAATTCCGTATCCACGCCCGACGGCAGGGGGACGAAGTCGGGGTCTCGTCCAAAGGCGTCCTTGAGACGTTCGAGCGTGAAGTTGGAAATGTAAGTGATGGTGTCGGCGTGCTCGCCGATGCGCTGCAATGAGCGGCGTGCACCCGGCACGAGCGACCAGCCGACCTCGTGGCCGTGCGTGGAGGCGACAACCCGCGATGCGCCTGCGCGCTTCGCGGCTGCCCCCATCACTGCGAACGGGGCGGCAGCACCGAACCAAACTGTGTCGATGTTGTGCGCGCGAATCAACTCTTGCATCTTTCGCGTCACCCGGACAGTCGGCAGCAAAAAGTAATGGGGCCAGCGCACGACCGTGTATTCGCGGGCTGCATCCCAGGCAGCAGCCTCCTCTTTGTTCGGAGTCGGTGCGAAAACGAAGACGGACTCCGGCCCCTCACGCCGCACGATCTCGTCGACAAAATCGCGGACGTAGGACTGAATCCCCCCGATGGCCGGAGGGAAATCATTGGTAACAATAAGCACGCGCATAGCGCGACAGAGTCTAGTACCGAACCGCCCCGCTGATTGGCATCGAGTCGTACGCGACCACCTGAACTGGGATGCCGTAATCCGAAGCGTGGACCACCATACCATCACCGATATACATGCCGACGTGCGTGGTTCCCGGGTAGTAGCCAATGATGTCGCCGGGCTGAAGCTGACTCAACGGCACCGGCGTGCCTCCGGCAAGCTGCGCTTGGGATGTGCGCGGAATCGACTTTCCGTTCTGTGCGTAAGCGAAGACCATCAACCCCGAACAGTCGAACGCGTTTGGTCCAGTTGCACCCCAACCATAGGGCTTACCCACCTGAGCCATTGCCGAGGACACCACACCCGAGCCAGCCCCCGGAATATTGATGCCATAAGGGTCAATCGGATTGTCCTTGTTGATCCAGCGCTGCATGCCCTCAGGGCTCAGGGCATCCACCTGTGCTTCTAGGTCGCTTACCTGGGACTCCAGATCCTTGCGCTCTCGTTCAAGCTTGCCGCGCTTCGCTTTGAGATCGTCTCGGGTCTTCTGCGCCTCGGTAACGGCCGCCACCGCAGCGTCGTTCCGCTCCGTCGCGCTGCGGCTAGCCTTGTCCAACCCCTGCAGTGTGCGCTCCGCATTGCGTGACAGCGTGCTCAGGAATGCAGCTCGGTCAATCGCGGCCTGCGGGCTGCCTGACTCGAGTGTGGTGAGGAGACGCTCATTGTTGGTGTTGCGGTAGCGCGATTGCGCGATGCCGTTGAGATTCTGCTGGAAGCCGACACGCTCACCGTTTGCGCGGTCTGCCGCACCACGGGCTACCTCCGCCTCGCGCGACAGCTGCGTAACGCGGCCCTCGGCCGCGGCGATCTCATCTTCGAGACCTTTGATCTCCTCAGCCTTCGCGGAAACCTCGTGGGAGACATTCTCAAGCTTGTCAATCAGCTCATCCACGTCGTCGGCGCCGGCAACTGGTGCCACCACGGAGGAAAGCACTGCGCCGAACGTTGTTGCCGCAACCGCACGTCCGACTCCGACCTGACGCTTTGAGTGCTTACCCACTTGTAATTCCTCCTGATGTTTCCAAAACCGCTATCACTATAACCCCCGGAGTTCGGCGGTCAAAGGACTATTGGTCTAGGCGGGAAATGTTGTGACTCGAGTGAACCTAAGATGCCGCTGAACACGCAAAACCCCCGCACCAGGGTGGCTGGGCGGGGGTAGACTGCGCTAATTTTAGAAGCGCACCACGGAGTGGATCGGCATGTAGTTCAGTGGCCGTTCGCCAACCGGAATGCCGGAGTTCAGCGCGTCGATCATCATGCCGTCGCCGGCGTAGATTGCAACGTGGGATGCACCGCCGTAGTACACGACGATGTCACCTGGCTGGATCTGATCGAGCGGGATGTTCTGGCCTGCAGACGCCTGCGCCTGGGAGGTGCGCGGAATGGAGATGCCCGCCTGGGAGTACACCCAAGAAGTGAAACCGGAGCAGTCGAACGCGTTCGGGCCAGCAGCGCCGTAGACGTACGGTGCACCCACCTTGCTGCGCGCGATGTCCACGATCTGCTGACCCTTGGAAGTCTCGACGACCGGGGCTTCCTCAACGATCTCTTCAACCGGCTCGGCGGGAGCTACGTACTGCTCAGCAGCAGCCACCTGTTCGGTGTAGCGAACCTCAAGGTTGTCGAGGTACGCGCTGAAGCCCTGCAGGTTCTTAACGCCTGGAACAGCCTTCGCTGCCTTAACAGCTGCCAGAACATCAGCGTCAGCGTCGACACCCTCCAGCGACGGAATCCACTGCTCAATGCCCGGGATAGCTGCGATTCCGGGGACGTTCTCGATGCCAGGAACCTCAACGGCAACCGGGGTGTTCGGAACGCGTACCTCGGCCGCCTCGGCGGTCGGGACCATCAACGTCGCGCCTGCAACAGCTGCAGTTGCAGCTGCAACGGTGCGTGCCACGGTGCTGGTCTCCTGGCGACGGTGCTTAGCCACGAAAAGTGTTCTCCATATCCTTCTCAATCGCCTACCGGGTTAGCTGACGGGTGGGGCTTGAGAATCAGCCCTGGCGCGCTCCGCGACAAGTAAAGCTGTCGTCCCTCACGGCCATTTACCCCAGGGGCGAAACTCCTTGGCTTCACTTGGGCCCCCGGCTCCCGTTCCTGCGTACTCATTGGGGGCACGCGGTGTCCGAGAAGCGGCGTATATGTTGTGTCTTCGTACCTTGCGTCAACGGTCGTTATCGCAATGTCTCGAACAGATTACGAAACGGCAAAGACGATGTCCACCCACTCGGCCGTTATCGATCCGTTATTTTTTCAAACTCCCCCAATCTGGGGTTACCTTAGCGCTGCCAATTCTTTGGCGCACGAACCGTCGATAAGCGAAGAACCGGCTTGTGAACTGGGCTTTCTTTCCAAGCCCTTCGGACCTGACCACGAGCGGGCCTGCACTCCTCCCGGAGCCACTGTGACCTTGCTCTCACAGAGGATTTAACCCGCTCGTAACAAAGGGATAAGGCCCCTTCCGCATTAGGAAAGGGCCTTATCAATGACGGGATTAGCTGCGTGGCTTACCGTCGCTGTAGGTCGCGTCGCGGTCGGTGACGTTCTTCGTCTCCTCGAGCTGACGCATGGTCTCGACCTCCTCGTGGTGGTATTCGTCCGCCGCGTCTCGAACGCGCTCGGTGACGGCAATGTCGGCCGGGCTGAATGCACCAACAGTTTCCGCGTCGGCAAAACCGAGCTGGTTCATCTGCTTCGGCACGCGGGCACCGCCGTACTCGAGCGGGATCGGGTGTCCGTGCTCGTCCACCTGGCCCAGCGGCTGGTGGATTTCGACGAACGCGCCGTTCGGCAGCTTCTTGATCACGCCGGTCTCGATACCGTGCTCCAGCACCTCGCGGTCAGAGCGCTGCAAACCAACGCAGATGCGGTAGGTGATGAAGTACGCCAGCGGCGGCAGGACGACCAGGCCGATACGGCCAACCCAGGTCATCGCGTTCAGCGAGATCTGGAAGAAGTGAGCCACGTGGTCGTTTCCGCCAGAAATCGTAAGCAGCAAGAAGAACACGATGCCCATGACGCCGAGTCCGGTGCGAGCGGGCACGTCGCGCGGACGCTGCAGAAGGTTGTGGTGCGCACGATCGCCGGTGGCGGCAGCCTCGATGAACGGGTAGGAGATCAAGAGGATCACCATAACGCCACACATCAGGGCCACCCAGAAGGCGCCCGGGATCGTGTAGTTGCCCAAGTAGAGCTCCCATGCCGGCATCACACGGGCGGCACCATCCGTCCAGAGCATGTAGACGTCAGGCTGTGAGCCTGCGGACACCTGGGATGGGTTGTACGGACCGAGGTTCCAGATCGCGTTGATGGTGGTCAGACCAGCCATGCCGGCGAGGACACCAAAGACGATCATCATGAAGCCGACGGCTTTCACGGCGAACACCGGGAGAATGCGGATACCGATCACGTTGTTCTCGGTGCGCCCCGGGCCAGGGAACTGGGTGTGCTTCTGGAACCAGACGAGCAGCAGGTGCGCTGCGATCAGCGCGAGAATGATGCCCGGAAGCACCAGCACGTGGAGGATGTAGAAGCGGTCCAGCATCAGATCCGACGGGAAGTCGCCGCCGAAGATCGCCCAGTGGATCCAGGTACCGATGATCGGCACTGACAGGATGATCGCGGACATGATTCGCAGGCCGACGCCGGAGAGCAGGTCATCCGGCAGCGAGTAGCCCATGAAGCCCTCGATCATGCCCAGCAGGATCAGGGTCACACCGATGACCCAGTTCGCCTCACGCGGGCGACGGAACGCGCCGGTGAAGAAGATGCGCAGCATGTGGGCGAACATCGCCATCATGAACATCAGCGCAGCCCAGTGGTGCATCTGGCGGACGAATAGACCACCACGGACATCGAAGGAGATGTCCAACGCCGTGGCGTACGCACGCGACATTTCCACACCGTTGAGCGGGAGGTACGCGCCGTCGTAAATCACCTTGGTGATCGACGGGTCGAAGAACAAAGCCAGGTAGACACCGGTCAGAAGAAGGATGATGAAGCTGTAGAGCGCCATCTCGCCGAGCATGAAAGACCAGTGGCTCGGGAAAACCTTGTTCAGTTGCGGCCGGAGAACACCGGCAATCGTGTATCGCGAATCAACGTTATCCGCGGCTTTAGCGAGTTTCGTGCTCATTAGGACTGACGCTCCCAGAATGCCGGGCCAACGGGCTCAACAAAGTTGCCCTTGGCGATGAGGTATCCATCTTCGTCGATAGTGACAGGCAGCTGCGGCAGCGCGCGAGCGGCCGGGCCGAAAATCGGCTTGCCATACTGCAGCGCGTCGAACTGCGATTGGTGGCACGGGCACAGAATGCGGTTGGTCTGGGCCTCGTACAGAGATGTCGGGCAACCAATGTGCGTGCAGATCTTCGAGTAGGCGTAGAAGTCACCGTAGTGGAAGTCTTCCTGGCCTTCGCGCTCGACGACCTTTTCCGCGTCCTGCGAACGCAGGCGGATCAGCATGACCGCGTTGCGCGGACCGTGCAGAGAGTGCATGTGGTTCTCGTAGACATCGCGCTTCGGGTCGTACTTGTCGCCGTCGTTGACGTCTTCTTCGTACAGCGGGAAGATCGTCTCCATGGCACCGGCCGCAAGATCCTCTGGGCGCATACGCACCAAGCGCGAAACACCCGCGGTGCTGTAGTGCTCTCCAGCAGCACCAGCGTGCTTTTCCGCGATCGCGCCGGTGTCGCGAGCGAGGTAGATCTTCACCCCTTGGTCGTGCAGGGTCCAGCCGTGGGTCCAAAGCGTACCGTCGCCGTGGTAGCCAAGGGCGTGACGCTCGCGCCACGGGTTCTTGATCAGACCACCGAGCGGAGCGATCACCACGAGACCGGCGAGGACACCGGCAGTGCCGAGAAGACCTTTCATTGCGGTGCGGCGACCGAGAGTGGAGGTCTCCCAAGCATCGTTCAGCAGAGCGGTAGTGGTACGGCGGTCGAGCTCCGAGGACCGGCCGTCGTGACGACGCTGTACCGAAATCTCCTCAGGGATGAACTTCTTCACGTACTGAACCATCGCAATGCCGAGCGATAGGAACGACAATCCGGCAGTCAAACCAAGTAGCGGGGTATATGCAGTGTAGATCCACAGGCCTTCATCACCGTGGAACTTCGGCTCCCACGGCCAGAAGAGGTAGATGCCGAGGAAGGCAATCGCGGTCACAACCGAAACTGCGAGCCACGCATTGATGCCTGCAGCAGCGGACTTCTCTCGCGGGTCACCCTCGACCGGAAAACGTTCCTTGCGGTAGGCGACGGTAACGTCGTCGAGCTCGGTGCCGAGCGCAGCGAGCTCCGCATTGCTCATGCGCTCAAGCTCCTGGTCGGTGTAGTTCTTTTTCACTTCACTCATGAGCGGGATCCAATCCAAATCGCGGCTGCGGCCACAAGGGTCACGCCAATCATCCACATGGCCATACCTTCAGACACCGGGCCAAGGCCACCAAGTCCCCAGCCACCCGGGCTCGGCGTCTCCTTTGACGACTTGATGAAGGCAATGATGTCCTTCTTCTCGTCTGCGCTGAGCTGACGGTCTGAGAACTTCGGCATGTTCTGAGGGCCGGTAAGCATCGCCTGGTAAATCTCCTGCTCATTCGCAGGGTCAAGCTCCGGAGCGTACTTACCGGAAGACAGTGCGCCACCCCGGCCGGTGAAGCTGTGGCACGATGCACAGTTCAGACGGAAGAGTTCGCCGCCGCGCGCGACGTCCGCAGCCTGAATCTGCCCGTCGTAGCCCTTGCCGCGCAGCTCCTCCATCGCTACGGTGCCGTCCTCGTTGTACACCAGCTCAGGGCCGCCGCCGTTAGCCGCGACGTAAGCCGCAAGAGCAAGCGCCTGCGACTCGGTGTAGCGCGGGCGCTTACGCTCAGCCTGCGCGTCATTCGACATCATCGGCATGCGGCCAGAGTTGACCTGGAAGTAAACCGCGCCTTCACCCGTGCCGATCAGCGACGGACCGCGATCTTCGACACCCTGCAGGTTCGCACCGTGGCAGGTGATGCAGGCCTGGTCGTAGAGGTCCTTGCCCTCCTGAATCATGGCCTGATCGTCGCGCTGGGCGGTTGCAACCTGTGCATTAGGGACGATTGCCGCGGCGAGGAAACCCGCTCCCGTCAGACCCAGGGTCAGGGCGGCGGCACCGGCGACAGTGCGCTGCGCCTTGCGGCGGCTGCGCTTCTTCTTAGGTGTGTTATCCATGTTGTTCCCTTTAGACATCTTTGAGAAATACGTTCGGGCCAACCGGCTTACTGAACGATGTAGAGAGTGATGAACACGCCGATCCAGATGGCATCGACGAAGTGCCAGTAGTACGAAGTCGCCATAGCCGCGGTTGCCTGCGCCGGGGTGAACTTCGACTTGTGGACACGCAGGAGTACGACGATGAAGGCGAGGATTCCGGCTGTCACGTGCGCCATGTGGAAACCGGTGATGATGTAGAACACCGAGCCGTAGACGCTGGACTGGATGGTCACGCCCGCGTGCACCATTTCTGTCCACTCAAACGCAACGAGGCCAAGGAAGATGACGCCGAGGGCGATGGTTACGCCAAACCACTTGCGCAGGCCGAAGACGTCACCTCTCTCCGCCGCGAACACGCCGAACTGGGAAGTAAACGATGAAGCAACGAGCACCACGGTGATGATTCCACCGAACAGGATGTTTAGGTGCGCCGTCTGGTTATCCCAGTCGTTGGCTGCCAGACCGTTCGCACGAGACACGAAGTACATCGAGAACAGGCCGGCAAAGAACATCAACTCTTGGGCGAGGAACGCGATCGTGCCGACGCTGACGATGTTTGGTCGGTTCAGCGCAGAGACGCGATCTTGCGGAGTCGCCATGCCTTGGTTAGAAATTGCGGTCGTCACGCATGTGATTATTCCCCCTCACGACCGTAAAGTCACCTCGATTACCCCCGACTTTTTTCTGAGGCCACGGCTACAACCTGCCGTTTTTCCTGCCGCGCTGCGTTAAGCCCGTGCCTGCCTTCAACAGTCTCCACCAACCGGCGAGAGCACTCTTGTCATCTCTGCAGGTCAACTGCCAATGAAATTTTCAGTTGTCCGCGTGGCGGATGCGGCATTCTCCGGACTGCGAAACGAATCCGTCGGTTGACAATCCCCCAGAGTTCCCGAGCGTGTCGGACATCACAGTGCCTTTGCCTTTAACCCCACCCAGAACCAACTTTCGGATGACCCCCACGCTATCGGCGCTCCCCTATCCCGGAGGAGTGGGTGAGCGGATTCTGGACGACAAAACCCCGCCTCCGTCTTACGACGAGAGCGGGGCAACCTCAGCGCGAGATAGCTAGTGCTTCTCGCTCGGGATTCCGTACTGCAGATTCAGCTGGGTGGTTGTCCAGATCAGGAACACCGCACCGAAAGCCACAAGCCAGATCTGGTAGAAAGCGATGCCGAGTCCAAGGAAGAGGACTGCGCCAGCCATAGCGAACGGCCAGATCGATCCAGGCGAGAAGAAGCCCAGCACGCCAGCGCCGTCCTCAATCTCTGCCTCTTCCCAGTCCTCCGGGACGATATCCATGCGGCGCTCGGTGAAGTCGAGGTAGACACCCAGCATGAACGACATCAATGTTGCGAGCACGAGTGCGGCACCGCCGACCCACTCCATGCCACCTCGCCAGGCATCCTCCCCGATCCGCGACGTCGCGATGATGTAGAAGACGGCCATCAAACCCAAGAAGGTGCCGATAGCGTAGAAGACTCTTGCGCCAGTTCCCATTTTTCTACACTCTCTTTCTAAACAGTCGCGTTCGGGTCAACGGTGTTCTGGCCGTCGCGGGTACCCACGCGGTTAGAAACGAACGGCTTGGTGGAGGTTGCGTACGGCGCTTCCCCAATTTCCTGCAGTGCCGCCGAGTTCGGAGCCTGCGGGTTATCGAGACGGAAGTCCATGTACTGCTTGAACTTTTCCGGGGTCACAGCGCGAACCTCGAAGTTCATCATCGCGTGGTACGTACCGCACATCTCGGCACAGCGGCCAACGAAGGCACCTTCTTCCTCGATCTTTTCGATCTGGAAGCGACGTTCCTGCTGGTTCGACTCCGGGTGAGCGTACGCATCGCGCTTGAACAGGAACTCCGGAACCCAGAACGCGTGGTTCACGTCAGCGGACGCGAGGCGGAATTCAATCGCCGTATCGGTCGGCAGTACCAGGACCGGAACCTCTTCGGTGCTACCGACGGTCTCGATCTGGTTGTAGTTCAGGTACGACAGGTCACCCATGGAGGTGCCGTGAATCGGGTTCGCGTTGTGCATCTCCTCTGGATCGTGCTTGGTCATCTCCGCGAGATCCTGACGTTCCTTATCGCGCCCGTCGTAGTCCTGACCGTCCGCGGAGAGGTTGCCCGAAACGTTGGCGTAGCCGAACTTCCAGTTCCACTGGAACGCGGTCACGTCGACCACGACCTCCGGACCCTTGTTCAACGCGGTGGTTCGGGTCTGCGCCTGCACAGTGAAGAAGAACAGCACCATCACGATGATGATCGGCACGATGGTGAGCCCAAGCTCCAACGGGACGTTGTACTGGAGCTGCTTCGGAAACTCTGGTGCACCCTGCTTCTCGCGACGCTTGTTGCCCCAGGCGAAGATGGCGACCAAGAACAGGCCCCACATAATGATGCCGATGATCCAGGCAGCCACCCAGACCCACACCCAGAAGTTGTACATCTGGGTCGCCTCTGGGGTGACGCCGCTCGGCCACCCCATGTCCAGGACGCGCGCAATGCCTGCCGGAGGGGCAACCTCACAGCCCGCGAGGAACAAGCCCCCAAAGAGCAACGAGCCCGCGGCACCAGCCTTCTTGGCAAAGCTGCGGTTCTTTTGCTTTTCCACGTGTGTTTGCCTTCCTGTCCACACTTCAACCACGAACGTTCATGGAAATGCCAGAACATTCCTACCCAGACAGAATAGTTCATCGGGACTACGCCGCTGGAATTCTCTAAGGGTGACGCCCATCGCTTCACTATCGACGGGTGCGCCTTGCCGTTGCAGTCGAGTTTAACGCCCAAACGCTGCACAAAACCCAACCCACGAGGCGACTGACGCTCCACCCACCTTCGGTGCTCCAAAAACTTCCACCGAAAGTTGGCCCCCTTTCGGGGCACGGCAAAAGGTGGAGCGAACGCAGCGGACCCGCGCTCCCAACTGACGCGGCGCATCTCTATTCTTTAGGTGAGTACCGCGCCGGCCTGCACGCCCCGGCGCACCTTAATTAATAGGGAGTGAAGCAACGATGTGTGGCCTTATCGCGTTCTTGTCCGCCGATGGCACTGCCGAGAAGTACGTTGATGCTGTCGATCGGGCGATGACCTGCATGTATCACCGTGGTCCGGACGCAGCTGGAACTTGGCACGATTCCAGTGCCGTCTTTGGTTTCAACCGCCTGGCCATTATCGATATCGAACATTCGCATCAGCCGCTGCGGTGGGGACCGCAGGACAACCCGGAGCGTTACGCCATGACGTTCAACGGGGAGATCTACAACTACATTGAGCTGCGCGAGAAGCTCATCGAAGCCGGCTACGAGTTCAACACCGAAGGCGACGGCGAGCCGATCATTGTGGGCTACCACCATTTCGGCGAGAAGGTAGTTGAGCACCTGCGCGGCATGTTCGCATTCGTCATCTGGGACACCGAGAAGAAGACGATGTTCGCCGCCCGCGACCCGTTCGGCATCAAGCCGCTGTACTACGCCACGACCGAGGCCGGCACCGTCTTCGCGTCCGAGAAGAAGTCCATCCTGGAGATGGCAGAGCAGCTCGGACTGAACCTCGACCTCGACCAACGTGCCATCGAGCACTACGTCGATTTGCAGTACGTTCCAGAACCTGAAAGTCTCCACGCCCACATTCGCCGTCTTGAGTCCGGCTGTACGGCAACCTTAGAGCCCGGTTCAAACGTCAACGCCGAGCGTTACTTAAAGCCGACATTCCAACCGACCGCGGTGACGAAAGACGCTGAGCAGGATCTCTACGACCGGATTGCTAAAGCGTTAGAGGATTCCGTCGAAAAGCACATGCGCGCTGACGTGACGGTGGGCTCTTTCCTTTCTGGTGGCATTGACTCCACTGCTGTCGCGGCGCTGGCTAAGCGACACAACCCCGACCTGCTGACCTTCACCACCGGCTTTGAGCATGCGGGATACTCCGAGGTCGACGTGGCCGCAGAGTCGGCCGCCGCGATCGGCGTCGAGCACATCGTCAAGATTGTCAGCCCAGAGGAATACGCCGACGCAATTCCGAAGATCATGTGGTACCTCGACGACCCGGTGGCGGACCCGTCGCTTGTGCCGCTCTACTTTGTGGCACAGGAGGCCCGCAAGCACGTCAAGGTGGTGCTCTCCGGCGAGGGCGCAGACGAGCTCTTCGGCGGTTACACTATCTACAAGGAGCCGCTGTCGTTGCGGCCGTTTGAGGTGCTGCCCACTCCCCTGACTCGCGGCCTGAACCGCCTCAGCCGCGTGCTGCCGGATGGAGTGAAAGGCAAGAGTCTGCTCGAGCGCGGCACCACGCCGATCGAGGACCGCTACTACGGCAACGCCCGCTCCTTTAACTTCGCGCAGTTGCAGCGGGTGCTGCCGTGGGCGAAGGAAGAGTGGGACCACCGCGAAGTCACCGCCCCCATCTATGCTGGCTCGACTGAGATGGATCCGGTGGCACGCATGCAGAACCTCGACCTGTTCACGTGGATGCGCGGAGACATCTTGGTCAAGGCCGACAAGATGAACATGGCCAACTCCCTCGAGCTACGCGTGCCCTTCCTGGATAAGGAAGTGTTCGCGGTCGCAGAGACCATCCCGCATGAGTACAAGATCGCGCACGGCACCACCAAGTACGCATTGCGCCGCGCGATGGAGCAGATCGTCCCCGCGCATGTGCTGAACCGAAAGAAGCTCGGTTTCCCAGTGCCGATGCGCCACTGGCTCGCAGGGGAAGAGCTTTACGGTTGGGCTCAGGACACCATTGAGCAATCGCTTACCGACGACATCTTCAACAAACGCGAAGTCTTGGAGATGCTCAAAGAACACCGCGATGGCGTTTCCGATCACTCGCGGCGACTTTGGACGGTGCTGGCGTTCATGATCTGGCACGGGATTTTCGTCGAAAAGCGAATTGACCCTCAGATTGAGCACAAGGATTACCCGGTCAAACTGTAACGGGGAGGGCCATGAGCAAGGGCAGCCGGAAGACGCTGCCGAGTACGCCAGCTCAGAGGAACCGTCGCACATATCACGTGTGGTGCTGGTGAACCTGGCAACCCTGACGGCGTTCGCTTCGGTAGGACTCCTCATGGTAGACACCGCGAGTGCGAAAGGCCTTGAAGCTTGGGGGACGGCGGTCATGTCGCTGGGTAGCTAACGGTGCGGTGCGGCTCCGGACTGCTTTGGACTGTGGGGGTAGTGCTGGCACTACTCGCGTTGTAGCGCGAAAGGGATGGCTACCAGTGCTTCTAGTTGGGAGGATGAGGCAGAACATCGGAGCTCAACCAGACAGGAGCACGCATATGTCCCGTACAACCCGTACCCGGAAAGTCGGCGCCGTTGTTGGAGCGGTGCTTTTGGTGCTGGCTCTTCTCTTCGCTGCCGCCGCGTACTTTTTGGGGCCAGCACTGACGGCGCAGACTACGGGCACCGCGCGATTCTTCGGTACGGATACCCCGAAGCGCTACGCCCGGACAGTGCTCGACCTTTCGGAAAGCATGGGGCTGTACGGCGACTCTGAGGAGTTCGCCGCAGCGCGCGCCGAAGTCGAAGCGGCGATGGGGGATGCAGCCACCCGCGAAGAGCTTTACGACGTACTAGACAGCTCCGTGAAGGCAGCTGGCGGAAAACACTCCCGCCTCCTTCCGCCTGGCGTGGAGGGTGGAGGAGACGACGGCGGCGAAGATGAGCTACCGAGCGTCCGCGACGAAGAGGGCGTGACCGCGGCATCTGTCCCATCAGTCTCGCGCCTGGCGGACGGTCAAGCTTACGCCGACATCTTGACTCGCGGCCTAGTTGAGGCGCGCGACAGTGGCTCATGCGGAGTCTTGGTAGACCTGCGAGGCAACGGCGGTGGCGACATGGGCCCGATGGTGGCAGGGCTCAGCCCGCTTTTGCCCGACGGCCCTGCGGTGCACTTCATCTTCAAGAACAGCGAGAACCCCGTCAACATCGACGGAAACAGTGCGACCGGCGGCGGGACCGCAACCTCAACCGAAGGCGGTAAGTGGGAGACACCGGTAGCAGTGCTTGTCGACGGCGACACGGCATCCTCAGGCGAAGCCACGATGCTGGCCTTCCGCGGTCTCGACTACTCGTCGAGTTTCGGCTCCCCAACCGCGGGCTACGCGTCAGCGAATATGATTTACGACTTCCCCGATGGATCCGCGTTGATGCTCACCGTCGCGAAAGATAAGGCGCGAACGGGCGAGGAGTTCTCGGAAGACCCGATTCAGCCGGACGTTGTCACCGATCAACCCGAGCAAGATGCCCGTGGGTGGCTGGCTGAGCGGTGCGGCGTGGCGTCGTAAAGCTAAAAACCTCAAGTCCCTGGGTGCGATAGTTGCGATCTGGAGAAGAGATGGGTGGAATATCAACCATGCCACGAACCGGAAAAATCTCCCGCACCAGAATGATCATCGCGACCTCCGCCGTCGCGGTGGTGGTGCTGCTCGCCCTCCTGGTGCTCTACCTGCTAGCACCCGTGCACTCAGCGCAGATGACGGGCACGGCAAGGTTCGGGGGAACCGATACTCCGAAGCGGTACGCAAAAACGGTGCTGTCGCTTGCCGATCACGGGGTGAACGGCAACTCCAAGAACTACGAGAAGGCGAAAGAAGAGGCGCTCGAAGCAGCTGAGGACGCGGAGACGCGCGAGGAGCTGTACGACGTGCTGGATAAGGCTGTCAAGGCCGCGGGTGGCAAACACTCCGGACTGCTCAAGCCAGAAGAAGACAAGCCTGAAGACCCCGACCTGCCGGAACAGAACTCGCAGCCCGAAGAGCTGACACTGCCGGATGATTTGGAGGTGGAGATCGAGGGCGGCTGGGCGTTTGTGAACGTCCCGCCCTTAGCCGAAGACACGGATCGCGAGGAATATGCGCATACCCTGGCGACCGAGCTGGTGAAAGCCCGCGGCACGGGCGTGTGTTCCGCCATCGTGGACCTGCGCGGCACCACAGGCAGCGACATTGTCCCTATCCTTGGCGGGCTCTCAATGTTTGTGCCGAACGGGCCGGCGTATTACACCGTCACCCGCGACAGGGAAGCATCCGTGATGGTGAACGGGACTTCCGTGAAGGGCGAGGACCTGGTCAAAGAGGACGTGGGTAAATGGGATCCCACGCTTGCGGTGTTGGTGGATGACACCACCACGTTTGCAGGTGAAGTCGCACTGTTAGCGCTGAACAGCGCAGATAACTCAAAGAGCTTTGGCGAGCCCACCGCTGGGTACACCTCGACCAACCGGGTGTTCAATTTCCCGGATGGTTCTCAGATGGTGATAGCCATGAGCAACGCCGTTGACGCCGAGGAAAACGAGTACGGCGATAAGCCGATCAAGCCGGATGAAATCCACGCAGACGACCCGATGAAGGCCGCGAAGGCGTGGATTTACGAAACGACCGGCTGTGGCTGGATCGAGGACTGATCCAGATTAGTTGAACGAGTCGCCGCAGGCGCAAGCGCTGCCGGCATTCGGGTTGTCGATGGTGAAACCCTGCTGCTCAATGGTGTCAGCGAAATCGATCGTGGCACCAGTGAGGTACGGCACGCTCATCTTGTCCACCACGAGGCGCACGCCGCCGACCTCATCGGCCTTGTCGCCGTCCAGATCGCGGTCATCGAAGTACAGCTGGTAGCGAAGACCAGCGCAGCCGCCCGGCTGGACAGCGATGCGCAGCGAAAGATCGTTACGACCCTCCTGGTCGAGCAGAGCCTTCGCCTTCGCAGCCGCGGCGTCGGTCAGGTTCACACCGGTGGTGGAGGTAGGTGCAGTCATTAGGTTCTCCTTACTTACGTCCTGGAGTCAGGCCCCAGCGTACTTGAACTACGCGATACAACAAGCCCCGCCCCACCCATATTCCAAGCCTGTATCCCAACCACATGCTGACTGCGCTAATGGGCCTTGTAGCCTAGAGGACGTGAAACTTCCCTGGCAGAAATCCGAGCAGAACACCGGTGGTTCGACCAAGGTCGAGCTGCCCGAACCCCCTGCCGAGGAGCCGAAGAAGCTCCCGAAGGGCTACACCCCTCCAAAGGGCAAGCCCACGCCGAAGCGCGTCGACCAGGAAATCAAGCGCGGTGTGGTGCGCGACCCCAACGCCATGACTCCGGCGCAGCGCGACCAGCACAACAAAGAGCTGAAGAAGTCCATGTCCAAGGAGGAATGGAAGGCGTATAAGAAGGAGCAGCGCGAGGCCAACCGCGCCCAGACCCGCGAGATCCAAGCCAAAATGGACGCCGGCGACGAGCGCTACCTCATGGACCGCGACAAGGGCGAGGTGCGCCGCTACGTGCGCGACTGGGTGGACTCGCAGCGATTCTTTAACAACTACGTGATGCCGATGGCGCTCGTGCTGCTGGTCATCCTGCTTCTGGGAACGTGGCTGCCGCGCCTGTCCCAGATTCTCTCGCTGGTCACCATGGCGTTCATGCTCACGATCTTCATCGAGGGCTTCATCATCGGCAAACGCGTGAACCGCGCCGTGAAGGCGAAATTCCCGGACACCACGGATACTGGCTTCGGGCTGGGCATGTACGCGTTCTCGCGCGCCACCCAGCCGCGCAATTGGCGCTCCCCGAAACCGCGCGTTGCCATTGGCGCTGAGGTGTAGGCACCGTGGCCATCCAGTTCCCGCCTGTTGATTCGCCTGAAGAGTCGCGCCGTCTTGCGGTGATCCAGGCGCTCGACTCCGAGGTCGCGGGGCGCACGCTCGGCCGAATGGGTGCGATTGGCGCGTGGGTGGCAGGTGTCCAAGGCGAGGCGCTGCCCCAACCATTCACCCGCGCTCGGGCAGTCGTGGTCGCCGGTTCGCACGGTGTCGCCGCGCGCGGGATCTCCGCCTGGACCGCAGACGCAACGCATCGCCAAGCTAAGGAAATCGCCGCGGGTGGAGGCCCAGTGCACGCAGCCGCCCGGCTGTCTGGAGCAAGCATCAGGCTTATCGACGACTTCTTGGCCACGCCCACCGGTTCCATCGATGTCGAACCCGCGATGACGCCCGAAGCCTGCGCCGCAGCGCTCCGGCTAGGCGCCCAGATCGCAGACCAAGAGATCGACGCCGGCACTGACCTGATCGTGCCTGGGGACCTTGGGGTGGGAAATACCACTGTTGCCGCGGCACTCTACGGCACCTTCACCCGCACAGAGCCCGTGCTCGCCGTAGGCCGCGGTTCCGGTGTCAACGACCACGTGTGGAAGGTCAAGACCGCCGCCGTGCGCGACGCTATGTTCCGCGTGCGCGGTTACCGAGACGACATTGAGCGCGTGCTGGCAGAAATCAGCGGCCCGGATTTCGCGTGCCTGATCGGGCTCATCGCCCAATCCGCAGCGCGGCGCACGCCAGTACTTATCGACGGCGCGTACGTCACCGTCGCCGCTTACGTCGCCGAGCGGCTCGCGCCCGGTACAAAGCGCTGGCTCATTGCTGGCCAGCTCTCGCCCGAACCCTGCCACCTCGCATTGGTGCAAGCGCTCGAACTGACCCCAGTACTTGCGCTCGACATGACGACGGGGCAAGGTGTCGGCGCGCTCGCGGCCCTGCCCACCATCAACCTGGCAGCGGAGCTCGTGGCGGATCAGCTCGCGCCTGAGCCCGAGCCAGATCCGCAGCCTGCGCCTGACCCGAGCTAAACCAGGCGGTAATTCCAGCCGTGGACATCTTCCACGGTGCCGTTCTGGACCCCGCGCAGGCGCTCACGCAGCTGCATGGTGATCGGGCCAGCTTCGTTGTTGTTCACCACGAATTCGCCGTGGGCACTCAGGACGCGACCGACTGGGGTGAGCACTGCGGCGGTGCCGCAGGCGAGCGTCTCGGTGATCGATCCGGCCTCGACGCCCTCGCGCCATTCGTCGACAGTAATGCGACGCTCCTCCGTCTTGTACCCCAAGTCTTCGGCAACCTGCAGCAGAGACTTGCGCGTGATGCCTGCGAGGAGCGACCCGCTCAGCGCCGGGGTGACCAGCGTGGCATCGGCGCCGGAGCCCTCAACGAACATGAGGTTCATGCCACCCATCTCCTCGATGTACTTGCGCTCAATCGCGTCGAGCCACACGACCTGGTCGCAGCCCTTCTCCTCGGCCTCGGCCTGGGCGAGCAGGGATGCAGCGTAGTTGCCCGCAAACTTCGCGTCGCCGGTGCCGCCCGGTGCCGCACGCACATACTCCTCGGAGACCCACACGCTCACCGGCTTGATGCCACCCTTAAAGTATGCGCCCGCAGGCGACGCGATGACGTAGTAGGTGTAGCTCGACGCAGGCTTCACCCCGAGCGTCTCCTCCGTACCAATCATGAACGGACGCAGGTACAGCGCCGCCTCACCACCGGCTTCCGGCACCCAGTCCTGGTCAATCTCCACCAGTTGGCGCAGCGACTCGATGAACAGCTCCTCCGGCAACTCCGGCATAGCCAGGCGGTGCGCGGAGTGCTGCATGCGCTCGGCGTTCTGCTGCGGGCGGAACGTAGTGATCGTCCCGTCCTCGTGGCGGTAGGCTTTCAGGCCCTCGAAGATCGCTTGCCCATAGTGCAGCACGTTCGTGGCTGGGCTGAGCTCGATCGGGCCGAACGGCCGCACCTGCTTGTTGTGCCAGCCCTCATCCTTAGTCCACTCGATGGAGACCATGTGGTCAGTGAACTTCTGACCAAACGCCGGGTTCTCCAAGATGGCACCGCGCTGCGAGTCGCTCGCGCGGTTGGGGTTCTCAGTAACGGTGAAGTCTGCGGATGTCATGATCATCACCCTACTCTTCGTGCCAGGTAGCCTTTTATCCATGCAGCAGTTGAATAGCTTCCGTGTCCGCGGCACCACGGTGTCGCTCAACCAAGCCGAATCCGCCCCGGAGGACGCCGCACGCATCGTGCCGGTTGCTAAGGGGGAAGATGGCCTGGAGCTCCCCGTCACCAGCTTTGCAGTTGGGGGTTTGCTCGACTCGCTCGTGGCGGTCGGAGCCAAGGGAGTCTCGGGCGAGACGGCGCGTGTGCTTATCGACGGCCAGTTGTACGTCTCAGTCGGACTCGGCAGCGCCGATGAAATTGATGACGAAGCGGTCCGCCGCGCCTTCGGCGCAGCCGCGCGTTCCCTTTCCGGCGTGGAGGAAGCCGCGGTGTCCTGCGAGTTCGGCACCAGGCCCGTTGTCGAAGGTCTCCTGCTTGGAGGGTATTCCTACCAGGGCCTGAAGTCTTCCGACTCGCCTTCCACCCCTGCGGCTGTGACCGTTGTCGGCGCAGATCCCGAGGAGTTCGAGCACGCGGTCGCTGTCGCCGAGTCGGTGAACTTCGCCCGCGATCTGGTCAACACCCCGGCGGACTTCCTCTACCCCGTCGCCTACGCCGGCATTATCGAGGATTTGGCGCAGGAGTGGAAAAACGACATCAGCCTGAACGTCAAGGTGATTGAGGGCGATGACCTGTGGAAGCAGGGCTTCGGGGGCATCGTTGCCGTCGGCGGAGGTTCCGAACACGCCCCGCAGCTCGTCCACGTGTCTTACGACGGCGGCGGTAACAAGCGCGTCGCGTTGGTGGGCAAGGGCATCACCTTCGATACCGGCGGCATTTCGCTAAAACCCGGCGCGAAGATGGAGGACATGATCTCCGACATGGCCGGCTCCGCAGCGCAACTGGCTGCCGTGGTTGCCGCAGCGAAGCTGAAGCTTCCGGTGCGCATCGACGCCTGGCTGCCACTTGCGGAGAACATGCCCTCCGGCTCCGCGACCCGCCCCGGCGACGTAATCACGCACTACGACGGCACCACCAGCGAAATCTTGAACACCGACGCCGAAGGGCGTCTCGTGCTTGCCGACGCCATCGCCCGCGCCTGCGAGGACACCGGCGACGGAACCCCCGACTACCTCATTGAGGCGGCGACGCTGACCGGCGCACAGTTGGTAGCGCTGGGTAACCGCACCGCCGGCGTGATGGGCTCCGACGAGTTCCGCGACACGGTCGCCGAGATTGGCCGCGAGGTCGGCGAACCTGCGTGGGCCATGCCCTTGCTGGAGGAGCACGAGGAGGAGATCAAGTCCCCCGTCGCCGACATCCGCAACGTGCACAACGCCCGCACCGGTGGCATGAGCTTCGCCGGGCTCTACCTCTCCCGTTTCGTGCCGGAGGACGTCGAATGGGTGCACTTGGACGTGGCGGGCCCGGCCTGGAACGGCGGCTCCGCCTACGGCTACACACCCAAGCGCGCAACCGGTGCGCCGGCGCGCACAATCATCGAGACGCTGACCCGCATCGCAGACGGCCAGCTCTAGACCCCTGGGAGTCCGGCCCCCGCACCGCACAACCCCACCCGCTTCTGAAAAACTTTGCAATCTTTTTCAGGGTCCTGGGGTTGGGAGTGAAGCTTTCCTGTGAACCCCCGGTTATCGGTGAGGAGTTCCAGATGAATTACCCGTTGGCGGTTCGCGAGCGTGCCGTCGAGCTTTATCGCAAGGGGTTAGAACCTCGGCAGGTACGCACCCGTTTGAGTGATGAAGGCATCGATCCTGCGCCTTCGGCGGCGTCGATTTGGCGGTGGGCAGTTAATGCTGAGCACGGTGTTGAGGTGGATCATCATTGGCGCAGTCCGAGCGAGGTTGCCGCAGCGGTGCGGGCGGCACTGACTTCGCCGGGGTCGCTGCGGGAGATAAGTCGGCAGTGTGGGGTATCTTCGACCGCGTTGTCGATCTGGGTTCGAAATTTCGCTCCCGACGAAGAGACGCGGCGTGGGATGAACCCTGAGCAGCTGGAGCAGGCGACACTGTGGCGTGTGGAGCAACATAGACGCCGCCCGCGCAAGAGCGCATCGCCACAAACCCCCAAGCCGACTTCTGCTAGGGCTGCCAAAATTGCGAGTGAGCAGCATGTGACTCAGCTCGATGATGCTGCGTTGCCGGATGATCCTGAAGAGCTTAAGGCGATGTTGCGCCACGAGCGGTTTCTACGGCTTGCGGACAAGGCCTTGTTCGAGGCTGTGATGGAGTCCGAGGGAAAAGCCCCAGCCCGGAGACGCTCGACAGCATGGTCGTCGCTCAAGCTGTCCAGCGACTCCGGGCGCACGGATACCAAGTAAAAGCCAGCTGCGAGCACTTCGGGTTGAACCTGAGCACCTACAAGCATGCGTGTCGACGACTGAAATACCCGATGTCGCAGCGGGCAACTGCCACATCGGCGATCATCGCGGTGTCGAAAGCAAACAGCGGAATCTACGGCTATCGCAGGATCTTGGCGGTGTGCAGGCAAAACGGGTGGACGATAGGTGAGAAAACAGTACGCGCCATCATGTACGCAGAAAACCTCACCCCGAAGTCCAAGCGGACCATGAGGCACCGCTCGTACAAAGGAGAAAACGCCCACCGGCCGGCGAACAAGCTGCTCATCGGGGACCTGGAAGAAGCAGCTGCCGCGGATGTCGTTGTCTCACAGGGCTACTCGCGCGAAGCGTGCAGACGCCGCGAAGCACTTGAGCCCGATTTGGTTCACGACTTCTACGCCGATAGGCCGAACGAGAAATTCGGTACCGACGTCACCGAGTTCGCATGCCGAGACGGCAAGGTCTATTTCAGCCCGTTGATCGACTTCCATGACAATCTGCCCCTCGTCTACACCATGAGCACCAGCCCGACCGCCGCGCTGACGAACACCATGCTGGAAGCCGCGTTGACAACCATCAAGCCTGGGACCAAACCGATCATTCATTCTGATCGTGGGTGGGCCTACCGACATCCGGAATGGGTAAGTATGCTCACCGACCCCACCCACGACCAGGCAGCATGCGGCAACTGTGACCCGGGCAAACCCTGCGACAACGCATGGGTTGCGATCCCATCGCTGTCGCGACTCGGCAAAAGCGGCGATAACGCCAGAGTGGAAGGATTCTTCGGCCTGCTCAAAAGAGAGCTCTACGCCGCCGGCATCAACTCCCAAAAGATGGGCACCGAGGAATTCATGAACTATCTTGAAACCCACCTGGACTGGTTCGCCTACCAACGACTCACAAGACATCCAGGTAAGGGCTACACAACCCTGGCCGAGCAACGCGCTCTGGCTACAGCTATCTAACAAACACGACTAAATAGCCACAGTGGTTCACAGGAAAGCCGCAGTCCCGTTTAGGCCCGCTTTGTAAAAGATTGCCCACGTCTTACAGAGTGAGACAGAGCGGTCTTAGCTGTAGGGGTTCTCGCCGCGCTCGAACTTCGCACGGCGTTCGCGTTGCTCGGCCCGCTTGCGCAGAATGCGCTCCTGCTCGATTTTCTTGCGCATGCGGTCCGGATATCCCGTCTCCTCGACGTCGTAAAGCGAAATGCTCAACAACTTCGCCACGGCATCGATGCCTTTGGGGCCTCCGATGCGGCGCCGGGTGTAGTTGCCTTGCTCATCGACGAGCACGACGCTCATCTCGTTGACCATCGTTTCGGGCTCGACGTACCCCTCGACAAACGCACGACCCTGAACCCACTCACGCAGGTAAGCGGCATCGTCTGGGCGGATCGTTTCCCCCGGTGCGCGAGGCGGCGTGAATTGTGAATTCTTTCTGCCTTTGCCGAAGAGATTGAACACGGCAGACATCTTACGGGAGGGTCGAAAAGCGACGGCGGACGCAACTGAATCCGGGTACGCTTTGACAACGTATAACCTTCCACAATTTTTATGAGGAGACTTTGGAGAAATGGCGCACTCAGTAGAGATGCCCGAGTTGGGCGAGTCGGTAACTGAAGGCACGATTACCACGTGGCTGAAGGAAGTCGGCGATACCGTTGAGGTCGACGAGCCGCTGCTCGAGGTCTCCACCGACAAGGTCGACACCGAAATCCCCTCGCCGGTTGCTGGCGTCTTGATTGAGATCAAGGCCGAAGAAGACGACACCGTCGAGGTCGGCGATGTCATCGCCGTCATCGGTGAGGAAGGTGAGGAAGCCAGCACTTCCGATGACGACGCTGATGATGCGGACGATGCAGGCGCTGAGGACGCCGACGAGAAGGAGACGGCGAAGGTCGAAGACGCTGACGAGGACACCAAGGAGGACGTGAAGAAGTCCGCCAAGGGGTCCGGTTCCGGCGACGCGACTGATGTTGAAATGCCGGAGCTGGGTGAGAGTGTCACCGAGGGCACCATCACCACTTGGCTGAAGTCCGTCGGCGACGAGGTTGAGGTCGATGAGCCGCTGCTCGAGGTCTCCACCGACAAGGTTGACACCGAAATCCCTTCCCCGGTCGCGGGCACCCTGATCGAGATCCTTGCTGAGGAAGACGACACCGTTGAGGTTGGCGACGTGATCGCACGCATCGGCGACGCGGATGCCGCTGGCACCTCCGACGCTGACGATTCCGACGACTCTGACTCTGATGCCGAGCCGGCCAAGGAAGACCGCGGCGAAGATGATGTCGCGAACGAAGACGAAGAAGTCAAGGACGAGAACTCCGCCGACGGCGAGGGCGACAACCCGGCCGACGCACCGAAGAAGTCCGAGTCCAAGTCCTCGTCCAAGAACAAGAAGGGTTCCGGCGAGTCCACCACCGTTGAAATGCCGGAGCTGGGCGAGAGTGTCACCGAGGGCACCATCACTACCTGGCTGAAGTCGGTCGGTGACATGGTTGAGGTCGACGAGCCGCTCCTCGAGGTCTCCACCGACAAGGTCGACACCGAGATCCCGTCCCCGGTTGAGGGCACCATCCTGGAGATCCTCGCGGAAGAGGACGACACCGTTGAGGTAGGCCAGGCCATCGTGGTAATCGGCGATGCCGACGCCGCAACCGACTCCGATGACTCCGACGACGCTGATGCAGCTGATGCAGCCGACGAGGCTGAAGACGCGGCAGAGGAGAAAGAAACTAAGGACCCGGACTCCACTGAGGAGACCGAAGAGGACGACGCAGCAAAGGCTGACAAGGAGTCCAAGAAGGGTTCCGCTGCCAACGAGCGCTCCGAGCAGGATGCAAAGGAATCCAAGGATGAGGGTTCCAACGCTTCCGCGAAGCTCGAGGACCGCGGCGACAAGGTTCCGTACGTCACCCCGCTGGTGCGCAAGCTCGCCGAGAAGCACGGCGTTGATCTGAACTCCATCGAGGGCACCGGTGTCGGCGGCCGCATCCGTAAGCAGGACGTGCTTGCAGCTGCAGAGGGCGGCGATGCGAAGGGTGCTGCGGCACAGGGCGACACGCAGTCCGCACCGAAGGGCGAGCGCGCGAACTGGTCCACCAAGTCCGTGGATCCGGCGAAGCAGGAGCTCATCGGCACCACTCAGAAGGTCAACCGCATCCGCGAGATCACCGCTTCCAAGATGGTGGAGTCGCTGCAGACCTCTGCGCAGCTCACCCACGTCCAAGAAGTCGATGTCACCCGCGTCGCGGAGCTGCGCAAGAACGTCAAGCCGCAGTTCGTCGAAAAGCATGGCGTGAATATCACCTACCTGGCCTTCTTCGTGAAGGCCACGGCCGAGGCGCTGGTGTCGCACCCGAACGTCAACGCGTCCTACAACGCCGATGACAAGACGATCACCTACCACGAGGATGTGAACATTGGTATCGCCGTGGACACCCCGCAGGGTCTGCTGGTGCCGGTGATCAAGCAGGCACAGAACCTGAACCTCGCTGAGATCGCGGCAGCGATCGCGGACCTGGCTGACCGTGCGCGCAACAAGAAGCTGCGCCCGGACGACCTCTCCGGCGCCACCTTCACGGTGACCAACATCGGCTCCGAGGGCGCATTGCTGGATACCCCGGTGCTCACCCCGCCGCAGGCCGGCATCCTGGGCACAGCCGCGATTGAGAAGCGTCCGGTCATCGTGACCGAGGACGGCATCGACTCCATCGCGATCCGCCAGATGTGCTACCTGCCGTTCACCTACGACCACCAGCTGGTTGACGGTGCAGACGCGGGCCGCTTTGTCACCACCATCAAGGACCGTATCGAGGCTGGCAACTTCGAGGATGACCTCAGCTTGTAGGGCTTGTAAGACCTGTAGGGCCTGCAGCCCCCTTTAGATACCGCTTACAGCGACCGCACTACCCGGTTGCCGACTCAGCTCGGCGCCGGGTTTTGCTCTTTACACTGGGGGGCATGGCAGAGAACTCAGCTTTCAAGTCCTTCCGCAACTCCCCTTCCGACTTCATGGATGAGGCACTCGGCGGCCTCGTCGCCGCCCATCCCTACGCCGAATGGCACGAGGAGGGGTTTATCGGGCTTGTCACTAACGACGGCCAGTCCGACGACTCGGAGGAGCGAGTCGCCGTGATCTCCGGCGGCGGCTCCGGCCACGAACCCATGCACGCGGGGTTTGTCGGCCCGGGCATGCTCGATGCCGCCTGTCCCGGACTGCTCTTCACCTCTCCGAACGCGGTGCAAATCACTGCCGCCACCGAGTGGGCGGACCGCGGCCGTGGCGTCGTGCAGGTGGTGAAGAACTACACCGGCGACGTTATGAATTTCACCGTCGCGGCGAACAGCACAAATACCGAGGTCAAGCAGGTCATCGTCGCCGACGACGTGGCCACCGAGATCGACAACGACGATTCTCCGGGCCGCCGCGGCACGGGTGCGACGATCATCGTGGAGAAAATCGCCGGCGCTGCCGCAGCCCGCGGCAACGACTTCGAGGCAGTGGCGAACATCGCGCAGCGCGCCGCCGACCAGTCCCGCTCGATGGCGGTCGCGCTCGAAGCCGGCCACCTGCCCACCAGCGGCCGCAAGACTTTCGACCTCGATGAGGGAGAGATCGAGGTCGGCGTCGGCATTCACGGTGAGCCGGGGGTGGAGCGCCGCAGCACGTCCGATAAGGAGCCCTCGGCCAAGGCTCTGGTTCAAGAGTTGCTCGAGGGCATCACCCAATCGCTTGACGACGCCGACGTGGAAACCGCCGATGCGCAGGTCTTGCTCTTTGTCAACGGCCTCGGCGGGACGAGCGAACTCGAGCTCGACTTGGTCTTTGGCGAAGCGGTAGCGCAGCTGGCCGACCGCGGAATCACGGTGCACCGCGGGATCCGCGGCACCCTGGTCACCTCGCTGAACATGGCGGGTGTCTCGCTCACGCTCACGGTGCTGGATGAGGAGCTCATCGAGCTTCTCGACGCCGAAACCGACGCGCCCGCTTGGCCAGCCGTCGCAGTTTCACCGCAGTACTCCCCCGCTCGCATGGTCGACGACGAGGAGCAGCCGGAAGATGGCGACGAGAACCCGTGGCTGACGGCGTTCGTCGAGCGCCTGCAGGAAAGCTTCGACGACCTGACCGAGCTGGATCGGGTGGCCGGCGACGGCGACTTCGGGCAGAACCTCGAGGCGGCCTTCGGCGATCTCCAGACACCGCTGAAGGGCTCCGACACCGCACTGCTGGCGTTCTTCGCCCACCGCATGCTGGTTCGCGCTGGTGGCACCTCGGGAGCGGTATTCGGCACCTTCTTCCGCGAAATGGCCGAGGCCTTCGAAGGCGCGGACGTGGATTCGCGAAAGGCCGACGCGAGCGAGTTCGCGACGGCGCTTGCCGACGGACTGTCCCGCGGCGTAGAAGCGGTTACCGATCTCGGCGGAGCCAAGGAGGGCGACAACACGCTGATCGACGCTCTCGCCCCTGCCGCCGCGGCCGCTAAAGAGATCGACGATGCTACGTCCATCGACGAGGTTTTGCAGCACGTTTTCGAACCAGCGGTCGCGGGTGCGAAGTCAACTCGAGGGATGCAGGCGAAGAAAGGCCGCGCATCCTACATCGGCGAGTCTGCTGCGGAGGTGCCGGACCCGGGCGCAATCGCAACCACGTGGTTGTTCGGGAAAGCCCCCGTCGACGAATTTTAATCCACTTATACTGGGAACCAGGTCATTTGACAGCGATGAATTCTGAATAAAGGAGTCTCCGTTGGATTACATTTCCCGTCATATCGGCCCCACCAGGGACGAAACGCAAGAGATGCTGGAGGCGATCGGTTACGCCTCGCTGGATGCCCTTATCGACGCTGCGATTCCCCAGGGCCTGCGCATGGACGGGGTTTTGAAACTGCCGAAACCCCTCACCGAGTATGAGGCGCAGGCGCGCCTGCAGGAGCTTGCGAAAAAGAACACTGTGCTCAAGGCCTTCTACGGCCAGGGCTTCTCCTCCACGCTCACCCCGCCGGTGATTCGCCGCGGCGTGGTCGAAGACGCGGGCTGGTACACCGCCTACACCCCGTACCAGCCGGAGATCTCGCAGGGCCGTCTCGAGGCGCTGCTGAACTTCCAGACTGTGGTGCAAGATCTCACCGGCCTGGACATCGCGAACGCGTCGCTACTCGACGAGGCTTCCGCGGCAGCTGAGGCGGTGGGCCTGATGTCGCGCGCGGTAAAGAAGGGCCGCCGCGTGCTGCTGGATTCCCGCCTACACCCGCAGGTGATCAACGTCGCCGCAGAGCGCGGCCGCGTCTTCGACCTCGAAGTCGAAGTCACGGACCTATCCCAGCCGGTTGTGGCAGAGGACCTGGTCGGCGCTATCGTCGCCTACCCCGGTACCGAGGGCGACATCGTCGATCCAAGCCCGGTCATCGATGCCGTTCACGAGCGCGGCGGCCTCGTCTGCGTGGACGCGGACATCCTCGCGCTCACGCTACTCGAAGCGCCAGGCGAGTTCGGCGCGGACATCGCGATCGGCACCACACAGCGCCTCGGTGTGCCGCTGTTCTACGGCGGCCCCCACGCGGCGTTCATGGCTGTGACCGACAAGCTGCGCCGCCAGCTGCCGGGCCGCCTCGTCGGCGTATCCAAGGACGCGGAGGGATACCCCGCCTACCGCCTCGCACTGCAGACCCGTGAGCAGCACATTCGTCGCGAGAAGGCGACGAGCAACATCTGCACCGCCCAGGCACTGCTCGCGGTCACCGCATCAATGTACGCCGTCTACCACGGCCCCGCCGGCCTGACGGAGATCGCGGAAGCGATCCACGGCTACGCAACCCGCTTCGCAACCAGCATCGAAAAGGCGGGGATGCGCGTGCGTCACGCGCAGTTCTTCGACACGGTTGTGGTTGAGGATGCGGGTCAAGAGGCCGTCGATAAGCTTGCGAAGGCTGGGTACCTGGTGCGAAAGCTTGACGACGAAGCTGTGGCTGTCGCCTTCGGCGAAGACTGCGACGATGACGACCTGTGGGCTTTGCTGGAGGGCTTCGGTGCTGGCGAGATTTCGGAGGGTGAACGTCGCATTCCGGCTGAGCTGCAGCGCAAGACCGAGTTCATGACGCACGAGGTGTTCAACTCGATCAGCTCGGAAACGCAGATGATGCGCTACATCCGCAAGCTGGGCGACAAGGACCTGGCGCTGGATCGCACGATGATCCCGCTGGGCTCGTGCACGATGAAGCTGAACCCGACCGCCGGTGTGGAAACGATTACCTGGCCCGAGTTTGCGAACGTGCACCCGTTCACCCCGGACGAGTACACCGCCGGTTGGCGCGAGCTGATCGAGGAGCTCGCCGGCTGGCTCACGGAAATCACGGGCTACGACGCGGTGTCGATGCAGCCGAACTCGGGTGCGACCGGCGAATACGCAGGCCTGATGGCGATCCGCCAGTACCACCTCTCGCGCGGCGACGAGCAGCGCGATATCTGCATCATCCCGGCATCGGCGCACGGCACGAACGCGGCGTCCGCCTCGCTTGCGAACCTGCGCGTAGTGGTCGTGGCGACGGCTGAGGACGGCTCGATCGACATGGCGGATCTAGATGAGAAGATTGCCAAGCACGCCGACAACATCGCCGCGATCATGATCACCTACCCGTCAACGCACGGCGTCTACGAGGACACGGTGCGCGACGTGGCGGACAAGATCCACGCTGTGGGCGGGCAGGTCTACATCGACGGCGCGAACATGAACGCGCTGACCGGTATCGCGCGCCCGGGTGATTTCGGCGGCGATGTGAGCCACCTGAACCTGCACAAAACCTTCACCATCCCGCACGGCGGCGGTGGCCCGGGCGTGGGCCCGATCGGTGTAGGCGAGCACCTGATTCCGTTCCTTCCGTCGGACGCAAACACGGATTACGTCGCAGAGAGCTCCGATGCCGCGCACGGCGTGCCGGTGGCGGGCACGTACTACGGCTCGGCCGGTGTGACCCAGATCCCGTGGGCGTACATCGCGATGAGCGGCGCGGAGGGGCTGAAGGCGGCGACGAGCAACGCCGTACTGACCGCGAACTACGTCGCACACGAGCTCGACGACGCCTTCCCGGTGCTCTACACCGGCGAAAACGGCCTGGTCGCGCACGAGTGCATCCTGGACCTCAACGACATCACCGCGCGTACCGGCGTGACCGCCGCGGATGTGGCGAAGCGCCTGGTGGACTACGGCTTCCACGCACCGACCCTGGCGTTCCCGGTGGCCGGCACGCTCATGGTGGAACCGACTGAGTCGGAGGACAAGGCCGAGCTGGACCGCTTCATCGAGGCGATGCGCTCCATCCGTGAGGAGATCCGCCAAATTGAAAATGGCGAGATCGAGTACGAGAAGTCCGTGATCCACAATGCCCCGTACACCGCGCACAGCGTCGCCCGCACCGAGTGGCCCTACGACTTCTCGCGCGAGCAGGCCGCCTACCCGGTGGACACGCTCGTGCACCAGAAGTACTTCCCGCCGGTGCGCCGCATCGACGAGGCCTACGGCGACCGCAACCTGCAGTGCGCCTGCCCGCCGCCGGAGGCCTTCGACATCGCCGTCGATGAGCTTGATCCGGTCGAGGAAATCGACGTGACCACCACCGAAGAGAACAGGAAGTAACCCATGCCCCAGACTCCACTGCACGCCACCCACGAGGCGCTCGGCGCGACGTTCACCGACTTCGGCGGCTGGACCATGCCGCTGAAGTACAACAACGAGCTTGAAGAGCACCGCGCTGTGCGCAGCGGCGTCGGCATCTTCGACCTCTCCCACATGGGCGAAATTGACGTGATGGGCCCCGACGCGGCCGCGTTCTTGGACTACGTGCTGATCAGCTCGCTGTCTAACCTTGCGAACGGCAAAGCGAAGTACTCGATGATCGTCGACGAGCAGGGCGGCATCCTCGATGACCTGATCACCTACCGCTTCGGCGACTACCACTACATGGTCGTGCCAAACGCCGCCAACACTGACGTTGTCTGGGAGGCGTTCCAAGCCCGCAAGGGCGACTTCGACGTCGAGTTGCGCAACGATTCGCAGACGTTCGCGCTGGTTGCGGTCCAAGGTCCCGGCTCGCTCGAGGTTTTGAAGCAATTGCTTGTCGACGACCCCTCCGACCTGCCCTACTACTCCGGCCAGTGGACCACCCTGGCCGCCGGGGACACAAACGTCGAAGTCTTTGTCGCCCGCACCGGCTACACCGGCGAGGACGGCTTCGAGTTGTTCTGCGTGTTCGAGGACGCGCAGGCGGTGTGGGACGCGGTGATTCCGCACGGCACCGCGTGCGGTCTCGCCGCGCGCGACTCGCTGCGTCTGGAGGCTTCAATGCCGCTGTATGGCCATGAACTGACCACGGACATCACCCCAGTGGAGGCGGGCATGGGGCGGGCGTTTGCGAAGAAGGACGCGGATTTCGTCGGCAAGCAAGCCCTGGTTGACCGCGAGCCGAGCGTGGTGATCGCCGGCCTGACCTCCTCCGAGCGCCGCGCCGCGCGTGAGGGTTCCGAGATCTTCCTCCCTGACTCCGAAGACGGGGAAACGCGGATCGGCGTAGTCACCTCCGGCCAACCCAGCCCGACGCTCGGCCACCCGGTAGCCCTGGCGCACATCGACCCGGCGCACGCCGAAGTGGGCACTGAAGTGGAAATTGACATCCGCGGGCGCCGCTACCCGTTTACTATCGTGGAAACACCCTTCTACAAGCGAAAGGACGCATAAATGGCTTTCCAGCAGGATTTCTACTACTCCGAGGACCACGAGTGGATCAACGCCACCCCGGACACCGCCGTTGGCCAGACCGTGCGTGTGGGTATTACCCACGTTGCCGCTGACCGCCTCGGCGAGGTCGTCTTCGCCGAGCTGCCGGCTGCCGGTGACACCGTGACCGCTGGCGAGACCTGCGGCGAGATCGAGTCGACCAAGTCCGTCTCCGACCTCTACTCTCCTGTCACCGGCACCGTCACCGCTGTCAACGAGGACATCGACGGCGCTTACGAAGCCATCAACAATGACCCGTACGGCGAGGGCTGGCTCTTCGAGGTCGAGGTCACCGAGGTCGGCGAGCTCATGACTGCCGACGAGTACGCTGCGGCCAACGGCGTGGAGAACTAACCCCCACCGTTTCACCCGGCGCGCGTCAGCGGGGCTATGGTCGAGACCATGACCGCACCGCGAGACCCGTTCTTTCCCGCCGATCAATCCATTCGAGCCTCATCTGCGCCCGTTGACGTGCGCGCGATGGGGCTTGTTGATTACCAAAAGGCGTGGGAAATCCAGGCAGAGCTTGCCGCCAAGCGCGCCACGGACGAGGTCGGCGACACCATTCTCCTGCTCGAGCACCCGTCCACGTTCACCGCGGGCAAGCGCACGCAGCCGGAAGACATGCCCGATCCCTCCTACCCGGTGCCGGTCGTCGGTGTCGATCGCGGCGGCCGCATCACGTGGCACGGCGAGGGCCAGCTCGTGGCGTACCCGATTATCAAGCTCGCCGAGCCGGTTGATGTGGTGGATTACGTGCGCCGTCTCGAGGAAGCGATCATCGAAGCCGTCCGCAAAGCTGGCATCGATACCGCTGGCCGTATCGACGGCCGCTCCGGCGTCTGGGTCCCCGCCGCCACCAGAGCTGCTTCCCCGGAGGCATCGACGCGCGACCGCAAAGTCGCCGCTCTAGGCATCCGCATCACCCGCGGCGTGACCATGCACGGGCTGAGCCTCAACTGCAACAACACCCTCGACCACTACAGCCACATCGTCGCCTGCGGCATCGACGACGCCGATGTCACCACCATGACCCTCGAGCTCGGCCGCCAGGTCACCCCTGCAGAAATGGAGCCATTGCTTGTCGACGCCCTCCTGCGCGCCCTCGCCGGCGAATTGGTGGTAGCAAACCACTCGTTCGGCTCCGCGCCGGACCCCACAAAAGGGTTGAAAAAGCGCAGCTAGACCGGGGCTTTCCTTCGGCCCGGCGGCGGTTTTGACGACGTTGTTACGATAGGGAACGTGACTGTAGCACCTGAAGGCCGAAAGCTTCTGCGTATTGAAAAACGAAACGCAGAGACCCCTATCGAGTCCAAGCCACGGTGGATCCGCAATGCGGTGAAGACCGGTCCTGAGTACGAGGACATGAAGAAGAAGGTCAAGGGTGCTTCCCTGCACACTGTGTGCCAGGAAGCAGGCTGCCCAAACATCCACGAGTGCTGGGAATCGCGTGAGGCGACCTTCCTGATCGGCGGCGCAAACTGCTCGCGCCGCTGCGACTTCTGCCAGATCACCTCCGCGAAGCCAGAGCCGCTGGACCGCGGCGAGCCGCTGCGCGTGGCCGAGTCCGTGCGCGAAATGAACTTGAACTACTCCACCATCACCGGCGTGACCCGCGATGACCTGGAGGACGAGGGCGCCTGGCTCTACGCCGAGGTGGTCCGCAAGATTCACGAGCTCAACCCGCACACCGGTGTCGAGAACCTCACCCCGGACTTCTCCGGCAAGGCTGACCTGCTCCAGGAAGTCTTCGAGGCTCGCCCCGAGGTGTTCGCGCACAACGTGGAGACGGTGCCGCGCATCTTCAAGCGCATCCGCCCGGCGTTCCGCTACGACCGTTCACTCGACGTGATCCGCCAGGCCCGCGACTTCGGCCTGATCACCAAGTCGAACCTGATCCTGGGCATGGGCGAAACCCAAGACGAGGTGATGGAAGCCCTGCACGACCTGGTCGATGCCGGCACCGACATCATCACCATTACCCAGTACCTGCGCCCTGGTCCGCAGTACCACCCGATCGAGCGCTGGGTGAAGCCGGAAGAGTTCATCGAGTACCGCGACGCGGCGTACGAGATGGGCTTCGGCGCGGTCATGTCCGGCCCTCTGGTGCGTTCCTCGTACCGCGCCGGCAAGCTCTACGTCGAGGCGATGGAGCACCGCGGCCTTGAGCTGCCGGAGAACCTCAAGCACCTGGCGCAGACGTCGCAAGGCGATACTGCGCAGGAGGCCTCGACCCTGCTGGCGAAGTACGGCGCGAGCCAGGATACGCCCGTCACCACTCGCTAGCACCCGCTCGCACCGAGCGGGTGCCTCCCAGCGAGTGGTGCCTTTGGCCGCTCGCAAGCCGTGACCTAACATAAGGCCCATGGCCAAGGACGAGAAGGCAGCAGCACAGAAGGCCGCCGAAAAGGCGGCGAAGCGGGAAGAGCGCGCAGCAAAGCGCGCCAAGGGTAAGCAGACCCGCGGGCAGGTTCGCGAAGCGTTCAACATCCAGCGCAAGCGCGACAAGAAACTCATTCCTTACATGCTGCTTTCGGTCCTCGGCATGGGCCTTCTGTTCTTCCTCATCGGTCTGCTATTCCGCGGCCAGTGGTTCATGCTCGTGCTGGGCCTTTTGCTCGGCGCCGTGCTCGCGATGTGGATCTTCTCCCGCCGCCTTGAAGGTTCGATGTACGACGAGGTCGGCGATACTCCCGGCGCGGCAGCTTGGACGCTTGAGAACATGAAGTCCACTATGGGCATCGCTTGGGTGCCCAAGACCGGTGTGCAGGCCAACACTCACATGGATGCCGTCCACCGCGTTGTGGGCAACCCTGGTGTCGTATTGGTCGGCGAAGGCAACCCGAACCGACTCAAGCCGCTCATGGCCAAGGAGCACAAGCGCGTCGACCGCCTGCTTGCTGGCGTGCCGATCTTCGAGGTATACGCCGGCGAAGGCGAGGGCCAGGTACGCAACCGCGACCTGCAGAAGCACCTTCTCAAGCTGCCGAAGAACTACAAGAAGGACGACGTCTACGCGCTGAGCGCAAAGCTCGACGCGATGGATGCCCGCACCCGCCCTGGCCAGATCCCCGGCCTGCCCGGCGGCCCGATTCCGAAGCAGGCGCAGAACATGTCCGGCATGAACCGCAAGATGCGCCGCATGCAGCAGCGTCAGGGCGGCAAGTAGCCAGCACATGAGTCAGCCAGCTCGCGTCGTCTTCCTCCACGGCCTCGGCGAAACCGAGCACGTCTGGGAGCCAGTTGCGCAGCGGTTGCCAGGGGTTTCGGCCCGCACACTTTCGCTTATCGACGGCAGCGCCCAACCCTGGTACCTCAACTCCACCTCTGAACGCATCGCTCGGGATCTGGATGCACCCGTGCATCTCGTGGGCCTCTCATTGGGAGCAGTCGTCGCTCTCGATCTGGCCGCAAGGTACCCCGAGAAGGTGGCGTCGCTCTTCCTCTCCGCCCCGCAAGTCCACCCGCCTGCGGGGTTCATGCGCACCCAGATCGCGCTGCTGCGTCTGCTCCCCGAGCGACTCGTGGGTGGCGACGGGGTGACGAAGACGCAGATGCTCGACACACTCAAGTCACTGCAAGACTTGGATCTGCGACCGCAGCTGAGCACGATGACCGTCCCCGTCACCGTGGCGTGTGGCGCCAAGGACAGGCCGAACCTGCGGGCGGCTCGCACCGTCGCCGCATCGATCCCACGCGCGCATTTAGAAATCATTCCCGGGGCCGGGCACCGCTGGCACGTCACGCACCCGGATGCATTCGCCGCAGCACTCGCCCAGCACCTGCAGCGCTGGTCACTTTAACTGCGGCTTTCCAGCGCCAGCCTTAGACTCGGTAGTCGTGGCTGACGAAACGATGCCGGCTCACGCAACCGGCCAGGTGGATTTCGCCGCAGAGGCGAATACTGCGCTGCGGTTCGGCATGATGCTGCTCTCCGCAGGCGCAGCCAGCTACCGCGTGATTCGGGCGGTCAAGCGCGCGGCCCGCTCAATGGGATTCGACAACGCGGATGTCCTCGTCGGATTCAACACCATCACCTGCACGTTTCACTACGGCGAGCAGTTTCGTACCCTCGTCGCGGACGTACCGCTGCCGGGTGTGAACTCGTCACGCATCGAGGCGCTGGAGTCCACCGCCCACACGCTCCTGCAGAGTTACCACTCTGCGGATGAAATTAACGCGGCACTGGATGAGATCGAGCAAATCCCCACTCCCCGCTGGCCGCTATGGATCGCCGCCATCGCCGCGGGCCTCGCTTGTGCGGGCTTTGCGGTGCTCAACCAGTTCGGGTACGTCGCGGCATGTGTGGTGTTCTTCGCTGCCGCCGCTGGCCAATTCGTCCGCGTGAAGTTGCACCACAAGCATTTCAACGTGCTCGGTGTGATCACCGTGGCGGCGTCGGTAGCTTCGTCGCTGTATCTCGTGCTGGCATACCTGCTGCCCACGCCGGGTGACATCTCCCCCGGTTTCATTGCCTCCGTCCTGTTCTTGATTCCAGGATTCCCGCTATTTGCCGCATTCGTGGATTTAGCACGTTTCGATTTCACCGCCGGCATTCCGCGCCTGCTGTTCGCCGTCGAGGTCATCGTCGTGATCATGTTGACCGTCTCGGTGGTGGCGATGCTCTCCGGCACTCCGCAAGCCACACCACCCGTGCATGAGTCGAGCTGGGAGTACTTCATTGCCGGTGGTGTGTCGTCGTTCGTCGCTATTGGATGTTTTGCGATTCTGTTCAACTCCTCGCGGCGGATGGCATTGGCCGCCGCCTGCCTCGGCTGCGCCGCCAACCTGCTCCGCCTGTGGTTGCTCACACTCGGTGTCCGCAGCTTCCTGGCGGCATTCCTGGCAGCACTCTTGATTGGGTTGGCGGGCAGCCAGCTGGGCAACTACGCCTCGGTGCCGCGCGTGACGGTCACCATTCCGGCATCAGTGGTGATGATCCCGGGCACAACGATCTACGTTGTGTTGCACAACTTTGCAGAAGGCAACACCCCGGAAGCGCTCTACGCCGCAACCGATGTCGTGTTCGCGGTGCTGTTCATTGCCGGCGGCCTCATCATCGCGCGCATGATCACCGACCAAGACTGGGCGTTCTCCCGGTACATCGACTTCGGCAAAGAGCTAGACGGCGAGGTGCGCCCCATCAACGACTAGCTCGGCGCGAGTTCCCTCCGCAAGCTAGGTATTGATCACAGTGGTGTTGGTTGCGCGGTCGTGCATACCGCGGCCGTCCGCATCCACCATCGCTGCAGGCAGAATGAACGCAGTAAGCAGGGTACGCACCGCCGCACGCCAGAGCCCGACGTGGGCTTCCGCGTCGACGCGGGCCACGCCCATCCCGAGCATCGCCATGCCCGGAGTGCGGGCAAAGAGCCACCCGGTGAAAATCCCCAAAAGCACCCAGAGCAGAAGAGTCAGCGTCGCAGTGTCACCGAGCTTGTCTGTGTAAATGGTGAGCATTGTGGCGGCGGCCAGGCAGATCACCCAGTCAATGAGTACACCGACCATGCGGCGCGCGACGGACGCTTGAGAGCCGGAGCCTGCCTCCGGCATACCGAGGAACTCGCCCGGGTACCCGGGAATTGGGTCATACCCATCGAACTGGTTCGGGATCTCCGGCCCGTTCGTCCAATTCGCCCGGTTTGTTTTGTCCTCAGCCATAGCGTTCACCCTAGTCGGTGGCGGTGAGGGGCCGAAACAGATGATCGTCGATAAGCAAATTGCTCTAAACTGGGATTGTTCGTTTCATCAGGGTAAGGAGTTGGGCACGTGGCCTTCGACAACATCGAGGACGTCAAAAAATTCATCACCGACGAAGAGGTGGAATTTATCGATGTGAGGTTCACGGATGTGCCCGGCATTGAGCACCACTTCTCCATCCCAGCTTCCCAGTTCGACGAGGATGCGATGGAGGAAGGGCTCGCCTTCGACGGCTCCTCGGTGCGCGGCTTTACGACGATCGAGGAATCCGACATGGTCCTCATGCCGGATCTGGCGACCGCGAAGCTGGATCTGTTCCGCAGCACCAAGACGCTGAACGTGAAGTTCTTTGTCAACGACCCGTTCACGCACGAAGCGTTCTCCCGCGACCCGCGAAACGTGGCTCGCAAGGCCGAGGAGTACCTGGCATCGACCGGCATCGCCGACACCTGCAGCTTTGGCGCGGAGGCCGAGTTCTACCTCTTCGACAACATCCGCTACGAAGTGCGCGGCGAGCGCGCGTTCTACGAGATTGATGCGGAAGAAGGCTGGTGGAACCGCGGCAACGCAACCGAGCCGGACGGTTCGCCGAACCTGGGCTACAAGAACCGCTACAAGGGTGGCTACTTCCCGATCCCGCCGCACGACAAGACCGTTGAGGTGCGCGACGCCATGGTGCACAACCTGGCAAAGTCGGGATTTGAGGTGGAGCGCTTCCACCGCGAGGTGGGCAACGGCGGCCAGCAGGAGATCAACTACCGCTTCAACACCCTGCTGCACGCGGCCGATGACCTGCAGGATTTCAAATACATCGTGAAGAACACCGCGACGCAGTTCGGCAAGACCGCGACGTTCATGCCGAAGCCGCTGGCGGGTGACAACGGCTCGGGCATGCACGCGCACCAGTCGCTGTGGAAAGACGGCGAGCCGCTGTTTTACGACGAGTCCGGTTACGGCGGGCTGTCCGACATCGCTCGTTGGTACATCGGCGGCATCCTCGAGCACGCTGGCGCGGTGCTGGCGTTTACCAACCCGACGCTGAACTCCTACCACCGCCTGGTGCCGGGCTTTGAGGCGCCGATCAACCTGGTCTACTCGCAGCGCAACCGTTCCGCGGCGATCCGCATCCCGATCACCGGCGCGAACCCCAAGGCGAAGCGTATTGAGTTCCGCGCGCCGGACCCGAGCGGCAACCCGTACTTCGGTTTTGCTGCGATGATGATGGCCGGTCTGGACGGCATCAAGAACCGCATCGAGCCGCACGAGCCGGTGGACAAGGATCTCTACGAACTGCCGCCGGAAGAAGCGAAGGACATCCCGCAGGCACCGACCTCGCTTGAGGCTGCACTGGCTGCGCTGGAGGAGGACCACGACTTCCTCACCGAAGGCGACGTGTTCACCGAGGATCTGATCGAGACCTACATCAAGCTGAAGGTGGACAACGAAATCGCGCCGGCCCGCCTGCGTCCGACGCCGTTGGAGTTCGAGCTCTACTTCGATTGCTAGGGGTTCGGCGGGGGTTCGCCTGCGTTTCTTTAGCTCAACTTTCTCCTTTGTGCGGAAGGGATTACCATTCCTTCGGTGACCGATAAATTCCGCGAATTGCCAGCCCCGGGCCCTGCCTGGGGCGGCAGTCTTATGGGCACCTCGATCGTCGCCCGCTTGCTAGTCGAAGAAGATCTGATGGTTGCCGCTGGCTTCTTTGCCGCGCTTGCCTGCGTGATTTTCCTGGTGCTGACTGTCGGGTTTTTGCGGTATCGCCACCCTCGTTTCGAGCAGGCCAGTATGGCGGAGTGGTCGATGTACTTCATCGGGATTCTCGCCCTCGGCGCCGCACTGTCCGGGCTGACTGGCCAGGGCATCTTCCGCCTCATCGGGTTTTGGATTGGCGGGCCTCCCACAGTGATCACCTGGGCGTTACAGCTCATGCGCTTCGATGGAGAGCCGAAGTTCACCTGGGGGCTGCCACTCGTCGGGCCAATGATCTCCGCTTCCGTAGCCGGTTGGATTGCTCGTGATTACGGGCAGCTGTATCTCGTACTCGGAACGGTGCTGTTCCTCATGTCGATTGTCACCGCGGTGCCCGTCTTCATCCGCGTGTATTGGGCTGCTTGGCACGGCAACGTCGATCTGAGTGGGGCGAAGTCGGCAACAGCCTGGGTGCCGCTCGGCGTGGTGGGGCAATCCACCACCGCCCTGCAGGTGCTGTATCCAGGCGTGTACTCCGTTGGATACGGGCTTACCGCGTTGGTCATCGCGATCCCTTTGGCGATCTTCGCCATGGTCACCTTCTACCCCAACGTGGCTCGCTGGGTGGACTACTCCCCCGCGTGGTGGGCGTGCACGTTCCCACCGGGCACCGTGAGCATGGGCGGGCACCAGGTCGCCCTTGTCAACGGCTCAGAGTGGCTCGATGTGGTGGCGTTGAGCATTCCGGTGCTGTTGGTTGCCCACTGGGCGCTGTGCTCAAGCCGCTTTGTGAGCTGGGTCCTCGAGGGGCGCGCAAAAGCTTAACCACTGGCAAGATCGTCAATTCTTGACAAAGTGTTGTGTTTATACAACACTTTGGTTTATGTCCCCAAAGAAGAAGTCTGCTGACCCAATTTTCAACCGGGTCCGCGTGCTGCGCACCGAGAGGGACATGTCGCGCGCGCAGCTCGCAGAAGCGGTTGGGGTCAACCCTCAAACCATCGGCGCGCTAGAACGCGGCGACCACTACCCCAGCCTGGACCTCGCATTCAAGATCTGCGATGTTTTCCAGCTGCCGGTTGAGGCCGTCTTTTCCCGCTCCGAGTTCAGCCCAATGTCGGTTGAGATCTACCGAAAGGACTAGGACATGACCACCCGCCCAATTCCCAAAACTGTTACCCGCAGGAATCGACTCACCCTTTTCACTGACGTGGCGTTCGGGTTTTACGAATTCAGTTTGGTGACCCACTTCTTCCAGCCAGGAATCTCCAACGCACTGTGGATCCTCAGCGGTTTGGCGGCCGCGTTCGGCACAATTCGACTTCGAAACGCGATTGGAGGAGCAGATCTACCCAATGCCGAGCTAGACGAGTACGAACTCACCCGACACCTCGAGGCGCGAGAGGATGGCCTGAAGGCCTCGCTTGTTATCTCAATGATCATCTTCCTGCTGACCGGACTCGTTGCCGTCGCAGCGAAGTGGTGGTTCGACCCCACCGGTACAGAGGTGGCGATCTTCTTCGCCAAAGCGATTAGCTTCCAGCTCGCATTCATCCCGTTTGCGGTCGCCCGCTCCTTGGCCGGCAAGATCAACCGCGACGAGCTCATCTCCGGCGCGTAGTCGAACCGGCCCTTACGCGGGAACCGGCGCAGTGCGGCCTTGAATGTCTCGGATGGCTGCCTCCGGGTCGCTGGCAGAGACCAGATATTTGGTAGTGGATGTCTCGATCTGGACAGTTGGCCCCGGCACCACGTACCCGGTCGCGTTGTCGATAAAGCGCACCCACGCACCGTGCTTCAGCGTGATCTCTGGGCCTTGTTTCAGGCTCACAATTGCGGAAAGCGGGACGCTGTCCGAGAAGCCAAAGATAGAGAAGCGCACTTGTTCGTCATCCACCACCAGCTTCACCCTGGAGGTCAAGCACGCCAAGGTGAAAAACACGAAGACGAGCCACAAGAGCACTTCCCACAGCGAACCTCTGAGCATCAGAGGTGCTAACGCCACAGCTGCGCCGATCAGGATGATGGCCACGACCCAGAAAGTAGACCCATTGAGTCGGCGCGTGTAAACGTTGGACTGCATGGCGTTAGTTTATCGGAGGGTGCTGTTCAACGGAGCGCCGCGATACGGGCCCAACGAGCACCGCCCACAGGGATCCGGCGGCCACTACGGTCAGCGCAATATAGACGGGAAGCAATCCGAGGGGCAAAAGCGCCATTGCCAACGCGTTGAAGCTTGAGTGAAGTACGACTGCGAGCAGCCACAACTGCCACTTCCCCTCGCGCACGGCGCGCAGGATTAGCAACGTCATCGCAACGTGAAATGCGATGGCGAGCGCACGTTCGTACCAGCTCAGCGTGACAAGCGGAAGGGTCAAGTGTGCGAGATCGTCGATTTGTTGTTGCACTGCGACCACTGCATCTTTCTGGCCTGACATTTCGGCCAGGGACAGAAAACGCTCCTGGTTGGTGAGCAAAATTGCGCTGGTGATCGCCGTGTAAACCAGCCTGAGAACCGCCTCGATACCACCGTGGCCTAAGCCGAATCCGACACCATCGCGCCACTGCCTTGCGGTCTTTGCCCAAAACCGCAGCACCAGCCATCGCGCGGTTTCTTCGAAGACACCCGAGAGCACCACCATCAGCACAACTGACGCGGTGGCGAGTGCGGCCGGGTCGAGGACTTTCCCCAGCACGATGAGGATCGGAGTGGCAACAATCATCCGAGCAACCTGCGACAACGGCCAAGCTAATGCTCCCCAGCCGAGGGTGGCCCAGCGGTAACCCAGGCGCCGCTTTGTTACCCACCACAGCGCCGCGATCAGCAGGATGAGGCCCGCCACCTGGATAGTTAGTAACGTAAAGATGTTCACGTGTGCTCCTTACAATGCGAAGGCGAACACGAGGCCGCCCACTAGCGTTGCCAGCGTTACAGCGAGAAATGCTTGGCCCTGCCAGGTTGCGTAATTGAAATCGACCCCGACGCCAGTTCGCTTGTCGACGATCACCGCCGGGTCGTCCGGGTTGTAATAAAACATTCCCCATTTGTAGTGCTCATCGTTGTCGGGGCTTTCGACATCGCCAGTTGCGAACGCGTGCTGTCGGCTGCTGACCCGCACCCTAACGAGGCTTGCCACAAGGCCAATCACACACACGGTTGTGAGCGTCAACATTGCCACGGTCACCGGGGCCAAAAGGTCATGGAACTGCGGGAGCGGCATGACGACCTGGAGTGCAGCAAGGCCAGTCACGACGACGAACGTGAGCACAGCCGCGGCGCGCAACCCCACGTGCTGCGCCTCAATATCGCGGCGGAGTCCGTCTTCGGTGCGATCCGCTCGCCTTGATACCCGGCCCGAGGTGATCAACCAGGCGAAAAATGCGAGCAGAGCTATCACCGCGACATTCACCAACGAAAGGGAGAACACTGATGCAACAGATTTAGCGGCCCACGCATCCGGTTCAAACGACGGACCATAGTGGGTGGGAAACTCCGCAGGGATCTCGTCCCAGCGTGAGGCAACTAAGAGCGCGCTCAGCCCAGTGACAGCGGTCGAGCACAGCACCAATGCCCACGCCAACACCGGGCATGGTTCCTGCTGGGTTCGCGCCACTCGTCCGCTGACGGCGGTATGGAGCCCGTCGAACCATCCCTGGTCCTCTTTCGCTCGGAGTAGGTGTTGACGCTGGGTGGAGTACGCAGCCGCAAATCCGAACAACAACCCGGCCGGAACTGCGATCGCAGTGGGAGGGTACGCAGACCCCACGAAGGCCACACATGTCGCGATCACGCCGACAGTGATCATCGCCCTCCGGTAGCCAGCAAGCGCGGAGCGGACCGCAGGATTGTCAGCCTGGTTCGCGGGAACCCGCACACCCAACACCACTCCATTGGGTGAGAGAGTAGGCAACAGTGCGAGCGCGAGTGCAATGATTGCTGTGGTCGCCGCGACCAGTATGGCGAAGACCATAAGATTCACTTCTATCGCATCCTTTCAATGAAGCGGCCTAGCTCGTCATCCAGTAGCGTTTTGAGCTCTTTCGGCGCGGTGCCCTGGGCTACAGCGAGCGCAAGGGCGGGGCGAAGTGAACCAATGTCGGGTTCCTGCGCAGGTGGCGCGGCGATGCGACTTCCAGAGCGCGAAGCACTCTCGATGAGCCCCTCCTGTCGAAGCAGGTCGTACGCTTTTTGCACGGTCGCGGGGTTGATACCAAACTCCTTTGCCACCCGGCGGACCGAGTCGAGGTAGTCCCCAGTCCTGAGCTCCCCCGTCGCTATCGCGTGCACAATCGCGTCGTGAATCTGCTGGAAAACGGGAACGCTCGCGTCAGGGCTAATCGTGATGACGTGCATGTCGGCCCCTCCCTCTTGTACTACGGGAACCATCACAGTTGTACCTATTGAGATAGTACAGTTTGTACTACCCAACACAATACAGCAGTTGACGAATCCCCCTTTTCCATTACCTGCGCGGTCAACGAGTCGTCGATAAGCGAAAAGCTCTATACCCTGCGAGGAGTTATGGTTCATTATACAATTCAGCCAATACGCTCGATCACGCGGAGGCAACCATGACTACCCCAGGCGCACCGAAGCCCGACGACCGTCCAGATGACGGCCACTCGTACGACCCAGGCAACAGCTACGATTCTGGATCCACGCACTCGGCGAGCGGCGATGGTGATTCGTCCGGCTACCAGCCGTGGGCCTCGCAGCAACCCAATGCACAGCAGTGGGGTGGGCCGCAGGCGTACGGCCAGCCCGCGGGTGGTCAGCAATGGGGTGGCCAGCTCGGACAACCTCAGCAGCAGTGGGGTGGGCAGCCACAGTACGGGCAGCCGATGGGTGGTCAGCAGTGGGGTGGGCAACCGAACTACGGCCAACCGATGGGCGCTCCGCAATGGGGCGGGCAGCCCGGCCAGCCTCAGCAACAGTGGGGGCAGCCTGGGCCGCAGCAGTGGAACCAAGGGGCGCCGGCTGCTCCGGCAACACCGCGAGCTCCACGCAATCTGCCCGAGTGGCCGACATGGGTGTACGCCTTCCAGCTCCTAATCACCTTCATCGCGAGCTTCCTTTCCGTGGCCAATGTGGGTGGCGACCTATTCGGATACGGCAGTTTTCACGTTGGTTTGAATTGGTGGGGCCGGTTCGATCTGCAGAGCTCGGGTTACGGCAAGTTCGCAGATAATTTTGTGACTCAGGGTCTGCTTGAGGAGCTCAACGCTGAGGCAGGCTCAGGCTTCATGGTGTTTACGACGTTGCTCCTTCTGGTTCTTTACGGCGTCGCGGTCTATTTCGGCGTGGTCAAGAAATGGAAGCTTGCGTCAATACTCGGGATCGCCGCCGGCGCGATTCAACTTCTTGCGGTCATCATCGCTGCGATAGCGGCAAGGCAGAATGAAGAGGACGTCATCGTCAAGCTCGGTGCCGGATGGTGGCTGTGGCTGCTGATCTCCCTTGTCACCCTGGCGCTATCCATTGCCCTTCTCGTGATGGGTAAGGACAAGCTCGAGGCACAGGTGAACAAGGCACGGGCATCGGCAGCTGCCAACCAGGGTCAAAACGATGCTGCCGGAGCACCCGTGAACCAGGCACCGTTCAACCCTGCTGCTCCGCAGCAGTCTCCGAACCCGTGGCAGCAGCCGAACCAGCAGAACGCCGGTGGCTGGAACCAGCAGTGGCCTGGCTCGGGCTCAACGAGCTGGACCCAAACGAACCAGCAGGACAAAGGTTCTAACGACTGGGCACGTCCTGAAAGCGACTACGAATCCGACGAACCATCTGGTTTCACGGATCCCGAAAAGAACCAGTGATCCGGAGCCTGTGGGCGAGGGTTTCGCTCTCACCCCAGGGCAATCACAGGAGCGACACCCTGATAAGGCGTTCCAACATTGAAGCGAATTGATCGGGTGTCATTGACGCGTGGGGCTGCACCTGCAGTACATAACGGGACATCAGAGCCCCCAGCAGGACAATCGAGTTCTGCACTACCGCGTCGGCTGTACTCAGCCGAGGGTGGCCCGGATGCTGTGCCCGCAATCCGAGAAGGAGTTCTTCGGCGCCGGCAAGAATTTCACGCTCGAAGTAGCCGGATACGATTGCCCTGGTGTCGTCGTCTTTCATTGCGTATCGAAACGCTGGCAGTACTCGCTCTTGAAAGGGAGACGATTCGCAATAGGTAACGAACGTGCGGGCAAGCAGCTGAGGGAACTGGCCAGGCGGGAGTTCCGGAACCGAACTTACTGAGCGCAATATCGCGGACGCGCTCAACCCATCGAGCACCGCTTCGCAAAACAACGCATCTTTGCTACCGAAGTAATAATTCACCAAAGCGTGATCCACGTCGGCTTCAGCCGCGATTCCTCGAAGCGTCGTGCCCGCGTATCCATTCTGGAGAAACTGCATCCTAGCTGCATGAAGGATGAGCTCTCGACGTCTCGATGGTTCGCTCGGGCGACCGCGGCGTTTATTCACCATGCTGGACACACTAGCTGGCGAACGGTGACACTTTCGCTATGAAACCAGACCCGGATACTCCCGCAGTTGCTATGCGGAACGCGCGAGCCCGAATCCTTCAGCCTGTTTCCTTCACCTTGCCCCAAGGTTCGATAACCGCGCTTGTCGGCCCTTCAGGATCAGGCAAGACCACGTTGATGCGCATGATCGTGGGCACGCAGGCGCGTGTCGACGGCACTGTGCACGTGCTTGGACTGCCCGCAGGTCATCGCCAACTGCGCACCAAGGTCACGTACGCAACCCAGCAAGCTAGCGTGTTCGACGAACTCTCCGTGCGAGAGAACCTTAGCTATGTTGCAGACATTTACGGGCTTCGCCGCAACCGAATCGACGAAGTGGTCGGCCAGCTCGATCTGACCGCCAAGATCGACGAGCCGGTGCGCAAGCTCAGCGGTGGTCAACGCAGCCGCGTAAGTCTTGCGGTTGCCCTACTGCCAGATCCGGAACTTGTCGTCCTTGACGAGCCAACGGTCGGCCTCGACCCCATCCTGCGAACCCAGATGTGGGACCTGTTCAAGGAGCTGGCCCACAAGGGCACCACGCTGATTATCTCGAGCCACATCCTGGATGAAGCCGAGCACTGCGAAAACGTGTTGTTCATTCGCGACGGCAAGGTGAGCCACACGCACGCGGAAACCATCAAACGCGAAACCGGTGCAGCAACGCTTGAAGCGGCATTCGTGGAGGCGATGACCAAATGAGGGCAAGTTTTGCTGTGGCCAAGCGGGTCGGCAACCAGTTGCGACGGGACCCACGAACTCTCGCACTCATTTTCGTGTTGCCAGCTGTCTTAATGTCTCTGCTGTATTGGATCTTGAGCAATACCGGATTATTTGACCGCATCGCGCACGCAGTCCTCGGGGTGTTTCCGTTCCTCGTAATGTTCCTTGTCGCATCCGTGACCACGCTTCGCGAGCGCAGTTCCGGAACACTGGAACGAGCGCTCACAATGCCGGTGCGCCGGATCGACATCATCGTCGGTTACACACTGACCTTCAGCCTGGTTGCGGTTGCGCAGACACTAATCACCGTCGTTGTCTGCACCCGGCTACTCGACTTAGGTATCGAGGGGTCACTCGCTGCGTTCGTTGTGGTTGCTTTGCTCAGCGCGCTTACTGGCACCACCGCAGGATTGTTGGCGTCTGCTTTTGCCCGTACGGAGTTCCAGGTTATGCAATTCGTCCCCGCTGCGATCGTTCCCCAATTCCTGCTCTGTGGCGTTATCGTGCCCCGGGAAGAAATGCCGCATGCCCTCGAGTTGCTCTCACACGCCATGCCGATCAGCTACGTCGTCGACGCGATGCTCGCGTTAAGCACCGCACCTACCCCGTCTGCGTTTCCCAAAGGCGATCTGGCAACTGATATCGCCATTCTTTCTGGATTCTGCGCGGCATTCGTCGCGCTCGGCGCAGCGAGCCTGCGCCGGAAAACACCTTAAGAAGTCTGAGCGCCCGAGGTGAACTTCGAGAGCGCATGGTGAGCCTAGACGGTGTTACTTCATGGCATCGCCGAGCAGGTGAGCGACTGAACATTCTTCGGCGTTGTCGAGGTTGATGCTGGCATTGATGTTGTAGAACGCCATAACCGCGATCATTTGGGTGGCCTGGTCACGGTTCACGCCGAGGTGTTCGATAGCCAAGTCGCGTAGGCGTTCAACCCCGTTTCTGGTCGCGGAAGCGATCTCATCGTCAGAGGTGGCGGCAGCCCAGGCATGGACCTGGATCGTGAGCAAGTCACGGTCTTCTGCGACGAGGTCGTCGTAGCTGGTGGCGAGTACAGCGAGACGTTCTTCTGCTGGAGTGTTCTCGACGGCAGCCGTCAGAGTCGCGATGATGCGGTCGCAGGCCGCTTCCCATGCCGCGATGAACATCGCTTTCTTTGTGGGGTAGAGCTGGAACAAGTAGGGCTGCGAGACACCTACAGCTTCGGCGATCGCCGAGGTTTTCGTGCCGTGGTACCCGGAGTGGGCGAATAGGTGGATCGCTGCCTCGACGACCTCGTTGCGTCGTGCCTGCGCTGTGGAGCGTGCCATTCTCTCATCATATCGAGTAGTCGCTAAGTTATGCTACATTCGCAACTTAGCGGGTACTCGCTAATTGATTACCAATGTGCCGCGGTCTGAGGTCGGGGTGAGAGGGGAAACGAAAAATGATGTCTCGTGCTGAGGGGATGGAAACGTCCAAGCAATCGGTGAACCGACACTGGGGAGCAGTGGTGACACTCGCCGTGGCTTTCGTGTTGTCGGGGCTGTCGATGTTTGGAGTGATGCAGATTGGGCAGACGCTAAAGGAGGGCGGATGGACGGTGGCAGGCTCAGGCCCTGCCATAGTCACCGAGGGTCTGTCCGAGGGGTTCGAGGGGCGTGGCCGCACCAATGTGACCCTCGCGGTGACCGATACCCGGCACGAGGTGGGCGATCCGGAGTTCAACGAGCGGGTGCAACCGGTCATCGAACGGGTCACCACGGATCCCGCACTGGAGGTGACCTCGTCGGTGGGCTGGTTAAGCGGCCCAGCCATCGCGGCGAACTACATCGGCGAAGATTCCCGCACGGTGCTGACGATCATCGGCAGCGATCTGCTGGTCACTGAAGCGACCACTGTGCTGGGCGATCTACAGACGCAGTTGGATGCCGAGCTGGAGGGGTCTGGGCTCGAGGCGCGACTAGTGAGCCCGGATGCGTTCTGGGGGCAGATCAACGCCGACTCCTTGTCGGGGCTGGTGATGGCGGAACTGATCGCATTGCCGTTGATCATCTTGGTGCTGCTGTTCCTGTACCGAAGTGTCGCGGCGGTCGTGGTGTCGATGCTCTCGACCGGGATCGCGATCGTGCTGTCGCTGGGCACGGTGAACCTGATCGGGCAATTCGTCGAACTGTCCTCGTTCACGTTGAACGCGGTAACGATGCTCGGGCTCGGGGTGTGCGTGGACTACACGCTGTTCGTGGTGCGCCGCTATCAACGAGAGCTGACGGCCGGGCGCTCCCCGGACGAAGCGCTGGAGGTCGCCAGACGCACGTCGGGGCACACGGTCATCGCGTCGGGTCTGACGATCGCTGCGGCCATGGCAGCGCTGTTCCTGGTTGATCTCGCGATCATCCGGTCCCTTGCGCTCGGCGTAATCGTAGTGGTGCTGTTCTCCCTGCTGGTTAGCGTCACCGTCGCGCCCGCGATGTTGCAGTTACTTGGCGGGAACGTCAACTGGGGCCGTGTGCGCATCCCTGGCCGCAAGGCGCGGGTTGAGGCGTCTGAATCGGCGATCTCGGGCAGCGCCCGCCTGGTAGTGAACCGCCCCATCGCCTCGCTCATATTCGGTGCTTTGGGGCTCGGGTTACTCGCGATCCCGGCAGTACAGCTCACGACGTTCACCCCCGATGCGCGGATCGTGAACACCGAGGCCCCGTCACGGCAAGGCTACGATGTCGTCGCCGAGCAGTTCTCTATCGGATCGACCGCCCCGATCCAGGTACTGCTGAGCGCAGACGACGGTGATTTCACCGACCTCGATTTTAAGGAAGTGACCAGCCTGATCGAGGAGTTTGAACGCATCGAGCACGTCGACCGGGTGCGCTCCCCGTTGAACGTGCTTACCGAGGTCTCGCCGCAAGACCCTTTCGCCGCACTCGGTACTCCCGTCATGGACGCACTCCCAGAAGAGCTGGTGCAACAGCTCGGAGTCTTCCTGTCCTCCGATCGAACGAAAATGCTCGTAGAGGTCGAGGTCGACGACTGGGCCGCCAGCGACGCGACCCGCGCCGCGTTGGAGCAGGTGAACAATACCCTTGAACACACGGAATTCTCGGGCATCACCTGGGCGGTCGGCGGTGAGACCGCGCAGGGTGTGGTCAGTAACGCCGAGATCGCCAACGCGCTGCCGTGGGTGGTCGCGCTGATGCTCGTGGTCATCTTCGTGCTCCTGATGGTCACGTTCCGGTCGATCGTGATCCCGCTGGTTGCAATCGGCGTGAACCTGCTCAGCGTCGGCGCGACCTACGGGCTCATGGTGTTGGTATTCCAGCACGGCTTCCTCGCGGACCTCCTCGGGTTCCAGGTCTTGGGATACGTGCAGAACTTCGTGCCCGTGTTGCTGCTGGCGCTGCTGTTCAGCCTCGCCACGGACTACCAGGTATTCCTCATCTCTCGCGTCCGGGAGGAATACCTGCGCACCGGAGACAACACGTCCGCGATCGCCAAAGGGCTCACTGCCACCGCCCCGCTCATCACCGGTGCAGCGCTACTAATGGTGGTCGTCTTCGGCGCGTTCGCGTTCACGGGCGTCGTTCCGATCCAGCAGCTCGGCTTCGGCCTCGCCGTCGGTATCGCCCTGGACGCGACCATCGTGCGCATGATCGTTGTGCCTGCCGCGCTTCGGCTAACCGGGCGCGCCACCTGGTGGTTTCCCGGAACCAAGCCCCCGACCCCCCAACCGTCGGAGGCCTAGCGCGCGAGGTTCAGATCCACGTCGAACGGCCCGTTGGGGCCAGAAACCCGACCACGTGAGGTGAACTGCCAAATCGCGGGTTCTGGAAAGCCGAAGGGACGCGGCCAGCTGGCGGGATCGTACAGGCCCTCGGGTATCGCGATGGGTGCGTCAACGCGCGGATTGTCGCGCCAATCGGCAAGCCACAGTGCCCCGAACTGGCGCACGTCGGCGATCCGCATGTGACGACGCCAGTAGTTCGCCGTGGTGTAGATCCCCGCTACCTCGAAGCCGCGTTGGGTGAAGAGGGAGTGCGCTGACGAGACGTCGATAAGCGAAAGCCCCTGTGGGGACTCGACGTCGAGCCAAACTGGCAACCGCAACTCCCCGACTGCTGAGTGTGCGGCCTCGACCTGCTCGGTGATGGTGGTGCCTTCGGACGGTGCGCGCAGGTAGTGGTAGGTGGCGATGTCGGTGATGCCGGCGCTGCGGGCGCGGGCGAGGTGCTCGGTGAACGCCCGGTCCTGGTAGGTGCCGTCGGTGGTGCGCAGGATGGCGAAGTCGAAGCCGGTGAAGTCGAAGCTTGGCTGGTGCTCGGAGACATCGACGCCGAGTCGCATCGTTGACTTAGCGCTTGGACAGGCCCATGCGCGGGGTGAAGCGCTCGGGGTGGCGGCGGTGGGCGGCGGCGTCGGCGATTGCGAGGCGCCACTTCGGGTTGGTCACGGGCATCTGGGAGATGGGGAACCAGCCGACCTCGCTCGACTCGTCGTCGCCGACCACCGGCTCCGCAGACGGGTCCTCCGGCTCCATGCGCAGCTGGGTGGACATGTAGCAGGCGTTATCGCCGTTGGCGTGGGTGATGAAGCCGGTCGCGCCTACACCGAGGATGCCGGCCGGGCGAGTGCGGATGCCGGTCTCCTCCTCCACCTCGCGCACGGCGCAATCGTGCGGCTCCTCGTTGGGGTCCGCGATGCCGGTGATCGGCGTCCACTCGCCGTTGTCGGCGCGCTTGACCAGCAGCACCTCCGGTACCGCCCAGGCGGAGTTGGCGGTGGGATCAGTGGGATCGCGCAGGACCACGGCGCAGATGGCGGGCATCCACATCATGTCGTGGCCGATTTTCTTGCGGGTTTCCACGATGAATTCGGGGATGGGCACGCCGAGTCCTTTCTGCCGGGGTGAACTACCGGGATTCGTACGGCCCCGAGTGTAGACTCTCAGCCGTTATGAGCACCGTCCACTCCCCTGCCGAGGCAACGTCCCCAGCGGCGGAATCCGCTCGCTCCGAGCGCCGCACGCTGGTGCAACGCATGCCGTTGCCCGTGTTTGTCATCGGCTACGGGGCGATAGTGATTGCGCTGGTAGTGATGGTGGCGATGCTGGCCAGCTACCGGGCCGATGCAAAGCTGTCTGAGGTACAGCCGCCCGACCCGCAGCAGGCATGGAACCCGGCTCCGCGCGAGGAGGCGAACGTGCGCGCGAGCGTTCGCGGCCACCTCATTCAGAATGCAGAGACCGCTGTGGGCGAGGCCGGTGTGATGCTGCGGGGCACTATTGCCGACGGCACCTTGGTCGCGGAGCCTTCCCGCGCCGAGCTTGCGGGTCACCTGTCTCGGCTTCTGGAGCAGAACTGCCTGGACACCGTCACCCTTGCTACCGACGACAACATGAAGATCCACTTCTGGGATTTTTGCTTTAAGTCGGTCCCCGAGCAATCCATCCTGACCGCCCTGACGCTGGCGTACGAAGAAGGTGCGGATGCCGTCACCTTCATCAACTTCTGGGGCACCGGCGTGGAGCTGGCCTACACCTGGGCGAACCCGGTGAGCGACGATCAAGCTGACGCCATGGCAGAGGAATGGAAGAAAGAGAAGTTCCCGCAAGGCGTGGACCGGATGCTGTTTACGGCGTACACCGACGACGAGATCATCGCCCGCCACGAGGTAAAAGGCGAGAGCTTGATCGAGGACCGCTACCCCACCGGAGAAGCGTTCAAGCAGATGTGGGGCATGTAGCGCTCACCAGGTCTGGGTGGTGAACGCGGGTTCTGGAACGACCTTGGTCACCACGCTCATGAGCTGCTCGACGTTTGAGTAGCTCATCATCTTCGGGTTCTCCATGCCCTCCCAGCACTCCTCGCCCGTGCGGCCGGCCTCTGTACCTGAAACCACGCCGATGACGACGGCGCGGCCATTGACTTGGGTGAACACAGGCCCGCCGGAATCGCCGGACGCGGCGCACACCGCCGCAATGTCGCCGAAGGTGGGACGCTCATCGTCTACGTCGGTATCGACGATCTGGACGCGCTGCGTTTCCACGAAGTAGCCGCAGGTGTAACCGGTGGTGCCGCCGGTTTTGCACACCCGCTCGATCGGGGGCAGCTGCTCGCCCACGCCGGTGGGAATCGGATCCCCGACGACTTCCATGTACCGGTCGGGATCGGTGATCTCGATGATGCCCACGTCCACGCCCTCGGAGCCGGGGCTGTACAGGTCGGAGTAGATGAACCGGCCGGCCTCTTGGGCGTAATCGGTCGCGTACACGGCGTTCGTGGGAAAGACTAGGTCGCCCTCTTTGCCGCAGTGTCCGGCGGTGACGGCGAAATTGCGGCCGTGCACATCGGAGAATGAGAACGCCACGGTGCACGACTGAGCGGTGAACGCCACCCCGGCCTGCGGGTAGTGGTCGGTGGACTGGATTTTCGTGCCAGGCGCCCATGCTGCGAACTCCGGCACAAGGATCTGGTTGATCAGCTCGAACGGCTGTCCCTCAACGCCTTCGCCGTCGGCGGCTGGCGCGAGCTCCTCGAGCGGGGTCTGCACCTCCTCGCGAGCCTGCCGGTCTTCGACAGTGCCGGTGGGAATCTTCGAGGTCTGCAGCCCCACAAACACCACGGCGGCAACGAGCAGCGCGACCGCAATGACGGCGAACGTCCACCCCGCGCTGTTGCGTGGCGCAGCGTGTGCAGCGTGCGCAGCGTGCGCGGGGGTGTCGTGTGGCGCAGCGTGCGCCGGGGCACGCTGCTGGTCTCGGTCCCGGAAGGTACCGGGGTAGTCCTGCTCGGGCACGAAGCGGCGGGCTGGGCCCTACTCCCCCGAATGAGTGGACTTCGACGAGGCCTCCGACACCTGAGACGAGGTCTCTGCGCCGGTGTCCTCGTCGGCGGCGTCGGCGTCCTTCGTCTCAGCGGCTTTGCCCTCAGGCAGCAGCCCGTCGATTTTGCCCTTTTCCTCCGCCTGGATCTTCATGTCGCGGATGAACTTCTCCGGATCGAACTCGGTGTACTGCTCCGGACCCGCGAACTGCTCCTGTGCCATTGGTTAAACCTCCGTGTTCTCAATCGCGTCGACGATGAATTCCTTGACGGCCTCCGCATCGTTCGGCAGATCCGCAACGTGGCGATCCGCGTCCATGATGCCAGCGAAACGCTCCGGAATCTCCGGCGCTTCACCCAGCGCCTCAACGATGGTGTCAGCGAACTTCACCGGCAGCGCCGTCTCTAGCACGATAATCGGCGTCTCTACCTGGTCACGCACGCCGCGGGCTACGAAGACGCCGTCCGCGGTGTGTGGGTCGATGAGCACGCCGTTGTCCTCGTGCGTCGCCTTGATGGTCGCCACACGATCCGCATGTGTGGACTTGCCGGACATGAAGCCGAACTCGTCGCGGATGCGCGTGAGAATCTCCTCACCCTGCCCACCGAGGTCGTCCGGGCCGAAGCCGCCTTCCTTCACCTTCGTGCCAAAGAGCTCGGCGGTGAGGACTGCGTCGCGCGACGTGGCGTCGAAAAGCATGCGCTCAAAGTTCGAAGCCTTGGAGATATCCATGGACGGCGAGGAGGTTGCCACAGTCTCCGCGGCCGAGCGCGGGCGGTACTCGCCGGTTTGGAAGAACTCGTGCAGCACGTCGTTTTCGTTCGTGGCCACGATCAGGCGGTCGATCGGCAGGCCCATCTGCTTAGCCACGTGGCCTGCGCAAATGTCGCCGAAGTTGCCGGTGGGCACGCAGAAGCTGACGCGCTCGTCGTTCGACTCGGTGACCTTCAGGTAGCTCGAGATGTAGTACACCACCTGGGCCAACAACCGCGCCCAGTTGATCGAGTTCACCGCGCCGATGGTGTACTTCGACTTGAAGGCCGCGTCCGAGTTGACCTCTTTGACCACGTCCTGGCAGTCGTCGAAGACGCCGTCGAGGGCGATGTTGAAGATGTTCGGGTCATCCAGCCCGAACATCTGCGCCTGCTGGAATGGGGTCATGCGCCCAGCCGGGGTGAGCATGAACACGCGGATGTTGTCGCGCCCGCGCATTGCGTACTCCGCCGAGGAGCCGGTATCTCCCGAGGTCGCACCGAGGATGTTGATCTCCTCGCCGCGGCGGGTCAGCTCGAACTCGAACAGCTCGCCGAGCAGCTGCATCGCCATGTCCTTGAACGCCGCGGTCGGCCCCTCCGACAGGTGCGCCACGTAAAGCCCGTCCTCCAGCTGGCTCACCGGCACGATCTCCTCGTGCGCAAAGTTGTCAGTGTTGTAGGCCTTCGCGGTCAGGTCCTCGACTACGCGCGACGGGATATCGTCGGCAAAGAGTTTCACCACTTCGGCCGCGAGCGCCGCATAGCCCCCGTCGATAAGCACCTGGCGCCAAGCGTTCAGAGTCTCCCCTGTGAGCTGCGGGTATACCGCCGGCATGTACAACCCACCGTCGGGGCTTAAGCCCCCGAGCAGGATGTCGGTGAAGGTTTCGGCGGTCGCGTGCTTGTCGCGGGTTGAGAGGTAATCCACAGCCGATCAGTTTACTCGAGGGAGCTTTTCGCTTATCGACGATCATCCCAACCGCGTTTACCTGCGCGGCGGTTCCTGGCGCCCGGTGAGGATGTCCACCACAGAGCGGATCGCCGCGTCCCCCAAGTGCGGCAGCGGGCGGTGCGGCTCCTCGTCCTGGCGTGCGGGTTCGCGGGCCGCGAGGTTTTGCGGTGCGGACTTCGACGCTTCCACCTCAATGGTCAGCGTGGTGTGTTCCAGCGCGAGTTGCGCAGATGGGTCGACACCGGCAACGCGGGCAGCGTCCACCAGCGCAACAAGGTCGGTGTACGTCGCGTTGTCCAGGTCAATGGAGATGTGCACAGCCATGCCCGTCAGCATAGGCGGTCAGCCGGGGCGCTACTAGCCCGCTACTAGCCCTGAGGTGTTATGTCCATAGAGTTCTTGGACGTGGAGTCCGAGGACTTTTTGGACGTGGAGTCGGTGGGGTTTTTGGACGCGCTTAGCTGATCATCGTTGTGGTCTGCGTTTTGGCCGTGGCTTGGACAGGTTCGGTTGAAGCTGTGGTGGTTGGCGGTGTTTCATTCCTTCGACCAGGTTGATGTTGATTTGCCCGCCGGGTGGCCTGTGGCTCAGCGTGATCGGTAGCGGCACGCTGAAAAGAAATTCACCGTCGTGGGCTGTGAAGAACTCGGCGACGTTGTCGGCTGTGACCGTGGTGTAGAGCAGACGATTTTTGAATCTCAGGCCGATGTAGAGGCCGTGGGCGAGCACGCGGACAACTCCGTCTTTGCTTACTCGGAGTTCGTCTGGGATGCCCCAGCTGTTTGTTGATCGTGTCGTCGGCATCGTTAATGTGGGGGTATCGGTGGGAGGTAAGCCTTGCTGAGCTGCCACGTCATCGGTGCTGGCCTCGGGTGAAGTTGCCGCTTCCTCGGGGCCGTTTATCACTGTGAATGCTGCTTGAGAGTTGTGTGCCTGGTTGAAAGCGACCACACGGGCCCAAACATTTTCAGGATCAAGCGGATGCGTGGGTGGTGCTGCCTTGGGGAAGGTGTCGAAAGCTTGGCGTGGGGTGATATGCATTTTGCCCACCAGCAGTGATTGGTGGCGTCGTCGCTCGTTGTACACCTGACGATATTCAGCGAGATACTTGTTGACCTCGGTGAGGCTTGCTGGGTGGCGTGCGTCCAGGAATTGGGTCAGCGTGCGGTGGGAGCGCTCGTCTTTTCCTTGGGTTGTGGGAGCAAACCCAGCAATAGCAAGAACACCTTCGCTGGCGAGCCACACTTCAGTAGCTGAGAGATGTCCACGGTGATAAGTGGCGAACGCCTCGCCGTTATCGGAGAGGATCTCTTGGGGTTTGCCGTAGACAGCAAATGCCTCGGCTAATGCAGCGCGCGCATCAGTACCGTTTTCCGGCAAAGCGAATGCTTTGGTACCTACATCGAATCTGCTGGCGTCGTCGATGATCTGGTAAATCGTCACGTGCGTGTGCGCATGGTCGAACAGACGGTAGACCAGCCCGTCGATCTGCCACAGCTCACCAACGAAATCGCGGGCGAATCGTTTATACGAGCTGCGTGGGCGTTTACGGGCATTGGCATCGACAAAACCCAGCTCGTGAAGCCACGACGCGATGGTAGAACGCGACGGGGTGCGATCAGCACCGACGGAATCGAACAAGTAGTAATAGATCGACCACGGGCCGTAATCCAACCCCTGTTCCATCAAATGATGTCTAGCGTTAACAACCGCGATTTTGTCGGCGCCATCAAACTTTCTCGCCGGGTTCTTCGGGGCGGTCGAATCCGGCAAAATGCCAGATCGGCCCCTTTGAGATACCCGGTCTTTGATGTTGGCGTACGTCTGACGCGAGATGCCCAATTCTTTGCAAAACTGTGTGATCGTTTTGCCGTCGCGGACCGGATCGAAATCAGCGACCTTTCTACGCTTGTGCAATGAAATAGCCATCGGACTATTCCACCGCCGCACGCGTCCAAAAAGCCTCTAGACATCATGCCCAAAAACCTCCTGGACTCCATGTCCAAGAAGTCCCCAGACATCACACTACTAGCCCTGAGGTTTTGCTCCCGCCGCCCGGCTTTTGCGCCCAAACCCGGATAGTTCCCACAAACCCGGATAGTTACGAGGCCTTACGTCCGAGTCTGCACACATAAAGGGTGCCAACTATCCGGGTTTGGCGCGGGCGGCGGGCAGCGCACCCGCGCGCACCTGCGCGCACCCGCGGGCGCACGCTACTCGAACTCCAGGCTCGGCGTCTCGCCCCAAAACACCTCTTCCACCACGCGGTGCGCCCGGCGCGTGATGCGCAGGTAGTCCTCCAAGAACTCCTGTTGGCTATCGGGGTGGTAACCAGCCGAGCCGGCAACCTGCGCCAGGTGCGGCCCAGGCGCTGGCAGTTGGTCCGTACGCTTGCCAGAGACGAGCACAAGCGCGTTGCGCGCCCGTGTCGCGGTCAGCCACGCTTCGCGCAGCACACGCGCCTCCGCACCAGGCAGGATCTCAGCATCGTCGAGCTCAGCCAGGTAATCCAGCGCCTCCAACGTCGAGGTCGTGCGCAACCCGTCCCGGTTGTGCGCGTGCATCATGGTCAGCAGCTGCACCGTCCACTCCACATCCGCCAACGCACCGCGCCCCAGCTTCGTGTGCACAGAACGATCGGCGTTGCGCGGCAAGCGCTCGTTGTCCACGCGCGCTTTAATGCGGCGGATTTCGCGCACATCGCTCATCGACGCCCCGCCTTCCGGGTACCGGAACGCATCGATCATCCGCAAAAACGCGATGCCTACGGTCTCATCACCAGCAACGGTCGTCGCACGTTGCAGCGCCTGTTTCTCCCACACTTCGCCCCACTCGCGGTAGTAACGCTCGTAACTCGCAATCGTGCGCACCACCGGCCCGGACCGCCCCTCGGGTCGCAACCCCAAGTCGACCTCCAGCGGCGGGTCACCCGAAGGCTTCGCCAGGCGCTTCCGCATCTGGTCGATGATGCGCGCCGCCCACGCCAGCGCGTCGTCGTCCGACTCGTACGCATCACTGCCGCGCACCGGCTCCGCCACCACCATCACGTCCGCATCCGAGCCGTAGCCCAGTTCCCCACCACCAAGCCGGCCCATGCCAATGATTGCAATCCGGGCAGGAGGCTTATCGACGCCACGTTCAGCCAAGTCAGTGCGAATCTCAGCCAGCAACGCCGCTTCCAGCACGGCGTCCCAAACGATGGTGAGTTCCTCGCACACTTGCCTAACCTCCATGAAACCGAGCAGATCCGCGCTCGCAATGCGGGCGAGTTCCGCACGGCGCAGCGAACGCGCGACGTTCACGGCCTTGTCGGCATCATCCTGGTAGCGCTTGGATGCCGCGACGATCGCCTTGTGCACCTGATCGGGTGCGGGTTCGATCAACCGCGGTCCGTTGGAGCCGTCGCCAAGCATTTTGACCACTTCGGGCGCGGAGATGATGAGGCCCGAGGTGTAGTGCGAGTTACCGAGGATTTTCATGAGGCGCTGGCCGACAACGCCTTCGTCGCGAAGCATGCGCAGGAACCAGCTCTTGTCCTCGGCTGCGTCGGAAAGCTTGCGGTAGTTGAGCAGGCCTGCGCCCGGGTCGGCGGTGCCGGCGAGCCAGTACATCAGCGTGGGCAGGAGGATGGTCTGCAGCTTCGCCTTGCGCGAGTTGCCTTTGACCAGCGCGGTGAGGTGGTCGTAGGCGCGCGCCGGGTGGCGGTAGCCGAGCGCGGCCAGGCGGGCCTTCGCCTCCTCCGAGGACAGGTTGGCCTCGCCGACTGAGAGGTCGACCACCGAGTTCAAAAGCGGGCGGTAGAAGAGGCGCTCATGCAGCGTGGAGACGGTCTCGCGCACCTTCTTGAGCTGCTTGAACATCTCCTCATCCGTCGAGCGGCGCTTGCCCGGGGTGAAGCCGGCGGCGCGGGCGAGCCAGAGGGTGCGGCGCTCGTCGTCGGCATCGGGCAGCTGGTGGGTGCGCTTGAAGCGCTGCAGCTGCAGACGGTGCTCGAGCAGGCGGAGGAATTCGTAGGCGCGGATCAGCTTCTTCGTGTCGTCGCGGCCGACGTAGCCGCCGTCTCGCAGGGCTTTCAGCGCGTCGCTGGTGTTGGGGGTGCGCAGCGTGTCATCGATGCGTCCGTGCACGAGCTGCAGCAGCTGCACCGCGAACTCGACATCGCGCAGGCCCCCGTAGCCAAGCTTCAGCTCGCGCGAACGGACATCCTCCGGCACATTGTCCAGCACGCGCCGCCGCATCGCTTGGACATCCTCAACAAAGCTCTCGCGCTGGCTCGCCTTCCACACCAAGGGGGCAAGCTTTACGACGTACGCGTTGCCCAGCGACATGTCACCAGTCATCGGACGCGCCTTCAGCAGGGCCTGAAACTCCCACGTCTCCGCCCAGCGTTTGTAGTAGGCGAGGTGGGAGTCGAGGGTGCGGGTGAGCGCGCCGGACTTGCCCTCGGGGCGGAGATTCGCATCCACCTCGAAGAAGCACGCGGTGCCGATGCGCATGAATTCGGAGGCGGTGCGGGTGATTTTCGGGGTCACGGGCTCGGACACGAAGATCACGTCCACGTCGGAGATGTAGTTGAGCTCCCGGGCGCCGCATTTGCCCATGGCGATGATGCTGAGTCGGGCGTCGGGGTCCTCGTCGCCGTAGACACGGCGCACTGCCAGCGCGAGTGCGGCGGTGAGTGCTGCGTCGGCGATCGCGGTGAGTGCTTCGGTGGTCGTGCGGTAGCCAAGCTGATCGGCTTCGGCGACACCCTTGGTGTCCGCGAAGGTGCCGGCGAGATCGGCAGCGGCAACACGCATGACCAAGGTGCGGTGCGCGTCGCGCAGCGGCTCGTTGCCGGAGCCCGGCGCGTCAAAGGCGGCTCCGGCGCGGTAGGTGCCGGGCGTGGACAGGTCGGCGGAGGCGGTGTCGGCGGGCGCATTGGCGTCAGTGTCGGCAGCATCGCCGGGATCAGCGCCGGCCGGTTGCGCGTCCACCGCGCCGAGCATCACCTGCAGCGCCTCCTCCGAACTCGGCACGTCTTTGGCCAGCTCTTGCCAGAGTTTTGGGTGGGCGACGAGGTGGTCTGCGAGCGCCGTCGAGCCTCCCATCAGGGCGAAGAACTTAGTGCGGTAGACGGGGTCGTCGATAAGCAATGTGCGGACCTTGATCCACTCCCCCGATGCCTGCATGAAGCGATGGGTGTTGTTGAGCGCGAGGTCCGGGTCGCCGGCGCCGGCGAGTGTCCAGCGCAACTCGTCGGAGTCGAAGCCGAGCTCTTCGAGGTCCTCGGCGGCGCGCGGTGAGGTGAGGCCGAGTTTCGCGGGGCTGGGCAGCTGCGTCACAGGTCTAGCCCCGCTTCAATCTCCCACGGGGTGACCTGGGAGGTGTACTCGTGCCACTCGTCCCACTTGGTGCGCAGGAAGAACTCGAAGACTTGCTCGCCGAGGACCTCGGCCATGAACTCGGACTGCTCGAGGAAGCGCAGGGCCTGGTCGAGGGAACCGGGCAGGTCGCGATACCCCATCGCGCGGCGCTCGCGGCGGGTAAGCGCGAAGACGTCGTCGGTAGCGGGATCGTCGAGTTCGTAGCCGCCCTCGATGCCCTTCAGCCCGGCGGCGAGCACCGCGGCGAATGCGAGGTAGGGGTTGCAGGCGGGGTCGAGCGAGCGGACCTCGATGCGCCGGGAATCGGCTTTGTGCAGGCGGTACGTGGGCACGCGCACCATCGCGGAACGGTTAGAAATGCCCCAGGTCGCGGCGGTCGGGGCCTCGGAGCCGAACTGCAGGCGCTTGTATGAGTTCACCCACGGGTTGGTCACGGCCGAGATCTCTCGGGCGTGCTCGATGATGCCGGCAATGAACTGGCGGCCGACCTTGGACATGCTGATCTCGTCGTCCGGATCGTGGAAGGCGTTCGTCTCGCCCTCGAACAGCGAGAAGTGCGTGTGCATCGCGGAGCCGTCGAGGTGCGGAAACGGCTTCGGCATGAACGTGGCGTGCACGCCGTTGGTCTCTGCAACGGTTTTCACCAGGTACTTGAAGGTGACAATGTTGTCCGCCATCGTCAGCGCATCCGTGTGGCGCAGGTCGATCTCCTGTTGGCCGGGGCTCGCCTCGTGGTGGGAGAACTCGGTGGTAATGCCCATGTATTCCAGCGCGGAGATCGCCTCGCGGCGCAGCTTCGGCGCCTCGTTGCGTTTCGCCTGGTCGAAGTAGCCACCCTTGTCGCTCGGCTTAATCCCTCCCTCGCCGTCGGTTTTGACCACGTAGTACTCGATCTCGGGGCTAGCGAAGAACTCAAAGCCCATCTCGCGCGCAGCGTGCATCTGGCGTCGCAGCACGTGGCGCGGGTCGGCGTAGAGCGGGTCGCCGTCGGGCATCGTGATGTCGCAGAACATCCGCGCGGTTTGAATACCGGTGTCCTCATCGAACGGCAGCGGCTGGTACGTCGACGGGTCCGGCCGCAGGAGGGTGTCGGATTCAGAAATGCGGCTAAAGCCCTCAATCGAGCTACCGTCGAAGCCCACGCCCTCCTCGAACGCGCTCTCCAGCTCGGCCGGCGCCATCATCACGGTCTTCAGGCTGCCTGCAATATCGGTGAACCAGAGGCGGATGAAGGCGATGTCCTGCTCTTCCACCCGGCGCAGGACGTTGTCAGTCTGTGAGCTCATAGTGGCAACTCTAGCTTTTCGTTTGCTTATCGACGGCCCCTTCAAACGCCCTCCCGGACCAGGTTTGCGCCCTCAGCCTTCACTCCCTTTAAGGCCATTCTGTAAAACTTTGCAATCTTTTACAGAGCGCGCGGTTGTCTATAGTTGAGGTAGACCAACGAATGAGGAGACATCATGGCTGAGAAGACGAATTCCAAAGCCGCTGAGCGCCACCTGGAAGTCGAGGTGAAACTCGCCGTCGATGAGCACACCGGTGTACCCGACCTCACCCAGCTGCCCGGCGTGGCATCGATGCTCGGCACCGAGCAGCACGACCTGTCGGCGATTTACTACGACACCGCCGACCTGCGCCTGACCCGCGAGAAGATCACGCTGCGCCGCCGCACCGGCGGTGCCGACGACGGCTGGCACATGAAGCTGCCCATCGCCGGCGGGCGCAAGGAGCTGCGCGTGCCCATCGAGGACCCGGCAAAGGTGCCCGAGGAGCTGCTCAACGAGGTGCGCGCGATCGTGCGCAACGAGCCGCTCGAACCGATCGCGCAGGTGGATAACCGCCGCGTGGAGTCGAAGCTGGCAGGCGAGCAGGGCGAAGCGATCGCAGAGTTTTGCGACGACCACGTCACCGCGTGGTCCCTGCTCCCAGGCGGCGAACGAACCTCCTGGCGCGAGTGGGAAGTGGAGCTCGCCGAGGCGATTGCAGGCACCGAAGACGGCGACGACCTGATCCGTCAGGCCACGTCGTTTTTGATCGCTTCGGGGGCGCGCAAGTCGTCGTCACCCTCAAAGCTTGCAACCGCATTGGGTGAGACGGTGCATACCGCTCCCCTGCCGCCCCACCTGCAGTCGCAGGGTCTGGACGAAGACTCGCCGGCCGCCGCGGTGGTAGATGCCCTGCGCGCGCAGCGCGACGAGATTGTGGCGTGGGAGCCGCGCGTGCGGGCCGACGAGTGGGATTCCGTGCACCAGCTGCGCGTGGCTACGCGCGAGATGCGCTCGCTGCTGGAGACGTTCGAGGGCATCCTCGAAGGCGACCAGCTCGAGGAGCTTGAGCGCGAGCTGAAGCAGACCGCAGCGGTCCTCGGCGAGGCGCGCGATGCGGAGGTCGTCGAGGAGCGATTCGCCGAGCTCTTGGACACCGACGAGAGCGGGCTTATCGACGACACTGCCCGCGCCCATGTCGAACAGGACATGCGCAAGGATTATGAGGCGGCTCATGCCGAGATCGTCGAGATGCTCAACTCCGATCGCTTCATGGACATGCTCGACGACATCGACCACCTGCTGGCGAACCCGCCGGTGGCCGCGAGCGACGACGACTCGGAAAGCGACGAGGGCGGCACCGAGAGCAAGGTCAGCGAGAAGGAGTCGCGCGCGATCATGCTGGAGCACCTGGAGAAGGCGTATAAGAAGGTGATCAAGCGCGACAAGAAGGTCGATGAGTTCTACCACGACACCGACCTGCCGCTGCACGAGCGTGAGGAATATGTCCACGATGTGCGCAAGGCCGTGAAAAAGCTTCGCTATGCGACGGCTGCGGCGCAGTCCGCCGGGATCAAGACCGGGCGCCTGTCCAAGGCCGCGAAAGCGATGCAGGAGGTGCTGGGAGACTTCCAGGACGCGGTGACCTCGCGCGATCGGATCCTGCGCCTTTCCGGCGAAGCCCGCGAGCGCGGCGAAGACACCTTCTCGTACGGCATCCTCTACCAGCGCGAACTGGCGCGTGGTGATGCCGCGCTCGCTGGGTACGACGAGGCGATGCGCAACCTGAAGAAAGCGTTCAAGAAAGTGAAGTCCTAGGCGTTAGCGGCTCGTGGCTCGTCGCTAATGCACGAGCGCTGCGACCGGCGGGATGGCCGCCGCCCGGCGCGCCGGCAGCAGCGCCGCCAATGCTGCCGCTGCGAGTAGGACCACGAGCAGTGCGGCGAGGGAAAGCCACGGGACGGCTGCGAACACGTAGAGCTGTTCGCCGCCGAGCAGCGCATGAGCGCCAGCGATCCCGAACAGCACCCCGAACGCCATGCCGATGAGACTGGCGGCCGATGCGAGTAGCAGCGTTTCCGCCAAGATCATGCCGGTGATCTGACTGCGCAGGGCGCCAAGCGCGCGAAGGAGCCCAATCTCTCGGGTGCGTTCAGTCACTGACAGCGCGACGGTGTTGGACAACCCCACCACCGCAATCAGCAGTGCCACGGCGAGGAACGCGAGCCCCAGGGCGACAAACTGCGCGATCTCCGCGTTGGCCTCGAGCCGTTGCACGGCGGGGCTACTCAGCGCCGCCACGCCAGGTAGCTGTGCGATCGCGTCCATCGCTTCCAGCGGGTCCGCGTCGGGCACCAGCTTCACCCACACGCTTAACGACGCCTCGTTGAAACGCTCAAGGTCAGACGGATGCACAATACCCATAATCGGCGCTCCGTCAACCACGGTGACCGCGAAATCGTGCTCGGTGCCCGGCTGCCGCAAGGTGACGGTGCCAGGACCCGACCCTCCGGTGGTCTCCGGTGTTGGCGGCAGGATGATCGTCCCCGGCGCTGGTCCGGGGATCACCGCATCGGTGCGGAGCACGCTGCTCAACTGCGGGTTCCATGCCGCGACCGTCATCGGACCGCCGCCGTCCGGTGATGCTGAGAACGACGCGTCGAGCATGACATCGGCGACCACAGCGCTGGCGGCAACTTCGGTGAGCTGACTGATCTGGGCCGACAGTTCGGCAGGATCTCCGGCGGGAACTTCGGCTTCACCGCTTGGGGTGACGGTGATGTCCATTGGCGTCGCACCCTCGAAAACCTGGCCAAGCGTGGCTTGGGCGGTGGCGCTGCCCGTCAACAACGCCGCCATCAACGTGGTGCCGATCCATACCGCGACGGCGGTAGCGCCGGAGCGCCCGGGATTGCGGCGCAGCTGCTCGCGCGCCAAGTCAGCTTGCGACCCAACTCGGGTTCCGGCAATCAGGCCCAGTCCCAGGGCCGCGCACGTGAAAATCGGCGCTGCAGCCAACATCAACCCGGCACACGCGGCGAGCGCGCCCAGCACCACAAGCACAATCGAGGCGGCAAACCCGCCAGCCACAGTCACACCAACGCCAGCGACGAGCAGCGCGAACGCGGCTGCAAGGCGGACACGGCGGGGTACGCGGCGGCGACCACGTTCAACACCGCCTGCCCCGCCAGCCCCGCCAACCTCGCTAGCCGGTTCCGCGCGGCGGAGCGCCTCGATCGGAGCCACGCGGGTTGCCAGCTTCGCGGGCCAGAGCGCCGCAAGCACACTCGGAATCACCCCTGCCGCCAGTGCTAGTACGATTAGCCGCACCCAAAATCCCAGTTGTGAAGCTGCCGCTGGCAGTCCCTGAAGTACCGCAGCGCCGACTACCGCACCGACTACCGTGCCCAGCACGAACCCGCCTAGCGCACCGAGCACACCGACGGAAGCAGCACGGGCGAGGACTGCGGAGAACACTTGCCGTCGCAAAGCGCCAATGCTCCGAAGCAAAGCGATCTCGCGGGTACTGCGCGCGAGCTGCAGGCGGTAGTTGTTGCCGATCACCACGAGCGCGGCCAGCAACGCCACCGCGGTGAGCAGCTGCAGCGCGAGCATGATCGTGCGGGTCCCGGCCGCATACTTGGAAGCGTTGGCAGCAACAAAAGCTTCACTATTCTCGACGGTCGCAACGCGGCCGGATTCGTGGCCGGATTCGTCGACGGCTGCGGCGACCTCCCCGTGAGCCTGGTTGACGTTGCCACTCGCGTGGGCGAGAAGTGCGGTGCTCCCCTCGAGCCCCAAAAGGCGTTGCGCCGCGCGGGGCGAGCAAACGAGCGTGGACAGCGCTGGCTCCGCGGTCGCGCCGGGCTTCGCCGTCGCGGTGCCGACAATGGTGATGGTTTCGGTACCACCGCTGTAGCCTTCGACCGTGATCTCGGCGCCGGTGAGGTAGCGCGTGGGCTTGCCGGGGACCTCCACCAGGACGGCTTCGTTGTCATCGCTGGGCATGCGGCCGGCGGTAAGGCGGATCAGGGTGTCGTCGTTAAGCGATTGCACTCCGATGGCCGCACCGAGCTCATCGTCGATGATTGCTGTGCCAGCCACCTGTTCGGTTACTTCCGCAACGCCTGGCAGCGCACGGATCTGATCCGAAAGACTCGACGGCAGGTCCGCGCCGCTGGGGGCGGTGACGATCACGTCGGCGTTGCCGGTGGCGGTGCGCGCGGCGCGTTCGAGATCACTGCGCACGCCTGCCTGGATCATCGCGGTGAACACCACAAGCGCGGTGGCGAAGAGGACCGCGATCAGCGTTGCAGGCGAGGTTCGTAAGACGCGGCGCACGTTAACTCACCTGGCTTAGGGCGGTGTCGTGGGTGACGCGGCCGTCGCAAAGCTCAATGATCCTGTCTGACCACTTTGCGGCCGCTTGGTCATGGGTGACCATGATGAGTGTCTGCCCGAGTTCGTTAGAAAGTCGGCGCAGAAACTGCATGAGCGTCTCGCTGGTGGCTTGGTCGAGCGCGCCGGTGGGTTCGTCGGCGAAGATGATGTCCGGCTGGGTGATCAGCGCCCGCGCCACCGCGACACGCTGCTGCTGGCCGCCGGAAAGCTCCGTCGGACAGTGCGCGAGGCGATCCTTAAGGCCCAGCATGGCCACAACATGATCGAACCATTGCTTGTCGACGCCACGCTTCGCCATCGTCAGCGGAAGCGAGATGTTGTCGCGCGCGTTGAGCGTGGGCAGCAAATTGAATGCCTGGAAAATGAAGCCGATGCGGTCGCGACGGGTGACGGTGAGCTGGTCGTCGCGCATGGCGGTGAGCTCGTCGCCGTCCAAAAACACTTGGCCCGCATCCACGGTGTCCAGGCCAGCGGCGCACTGCATGAGCGTGGATTTGCCGGATCCGGACGGGCCCATAATGGCTACGAACTGCCCGCGCGGCACGTCCAAACTGACCCCGTCAAGCGCGCGGACCGCGCCCGCACCCGCGCCGTAGGTTTTCTCTAGCGCCTGAACGCGCAACAAAGGGTGAAGTGTCATGGGCGGTAGTGTGCCCAGTGCGCAGGCGGCACCACATCGGCCTGCGGTACACAGTTTTCATCTACCCCAGGAGGATGCGCTTCGTGCGGGCAAGCAAGGAGAATACGGCGCATGGTTGAGCAACTCGCCGAGTGCGTCAAAGCCCGTCCCCTGGCGTGGGGCGGCGCAGTTGCGTTGCTCGCGTACCCCCTGGTGGCGATCGGGGCACTCGCGCGCTACCCCCTCGCCGAAGAATGGCCGGTCCTGCTGCTGGCGCTCGCGTTCACGCTGCCGCTCGTGTTCCTCTTCGCCATCCCCGAGCTCACCGTGGCGCTGAGTGCACCGGCGTTCATCGGGCAGATCGTGCTGGGTCGGGTGACCGAGTCCGAAGACCTCACCTCCGGCAACGTGGTGCCGCTGATGGGCCTGTGCGTCATCGCCGCGAACCGCGACCCGAAGCGCACCCGCTGGTGGACTGCCGCCGCAGTGCTCGCGATGACCGCCCACACCTGGTTCCGGTGGAATAGCTCAACGGACCGCCCGGCGCGCACCATCGTCGAGTGGATCCTGGACCCTATCCCCGTCCTACTCATCTCCGCGGTGCCGGTACTCGGCGCGGTGCTGCTTGGCGTGGTTATCCGCATGCAGGGCGAGCGCGCGGCGATGCTCACCGCCCAGGCAGCGCAGGCCGAGCGCGACCGCCACCTCACCACCCAGCTCGCGGTGGAGCAGGAACGCTCCCGCATCGCGGCCGATCTGCATGACATCCTTGCGCATTCGCTTTCGGTGATCGCGGTGCAAACCGACGCCGCGGCACACGTGCTCAAGCACTCGCCCGCCGCTCCCCCGGCTGCCCGCGACGCAGTCACCGCCGCCCACGACGCGGCCGTGCACGCGCTGCAGGAAACCCGCGCCCTCGTGCGCGCGGTCGGTGCCCCGCCAGAGGACCACACCCCGCAGCCCACCTTGTCGCAGCTGCCGGAACTCGTGCGCTCGTGCGACCCCGCGGGCAACCGCTTCGAGCTCCACAGCACCGTCGACCTCGCAGAAATCCAGTTGGCCCCCTCCGCCCAGGTCGCGCTCTACCGCATCGTCCAAGAGTCGCTGACCAACGTCATGCGCCACGCGGGCGAGGACGCCCAAGCGCAGGTCAGGGTCACCGAGCACGCTGGGCAGGTCCGCGTGGAAGTCGTCGATAATGGCAAAGCCCCGCAACCCGACGGCGCGCGCGGCCGCGGGATCGCCAACATGACCCAGCGTGCCCGCAGTGCCGGCGGCGAGCTTTCGGCAGGCCCCCACCCCGAAAGAGGGTTCGCAGTGGTTGCGCAGGTGCCGCTCGCAGTTTCGGAGGGTGCCCTATGATTCGCATTTTGCTTGTCGACGACCAGGAGCTGGTGCGGACCGGCTTCCGCCTGGTGCTCAGCACTGCGGGCGATATGGACGTGGTCGGCGAGGCCGCTGACGGACGCGCGGCGCTTGAGTTGCTGGAGGGCGGGCTTGCGGTGGATGTGTGCTGCATGGACATCCGCATGCCCCGGATGGACGGGATCGAGGCGACACGCGCCATCACGGCCGCGGGAATTCCCACCCGCGTGATTGCGCTGACCACGTTCGACCGCGACGAGTTCGTTTACGAAGCGCTCGCCGCCGGAGCGTCGGGGTTCTTACTCAAGGACTGCGGTGCGGAGGATCTGCTCGCGGGCATCCGCACCGTGGCCGCCGGCAATGCGATGCTTGCGCCGTCCGCGACTGCGCGGGTAATCGAGCGGTTCCGCCCGCACATGGGCGCGCAGAGCCCGGCCGCGCTCGCGGCCAAGCTGGAGGCGCAACTTTCGCCGCGCGAGCTTGAGGTGCTTACCGCGATCGCGCAGGGGTTAAGCAACCAAGAAGTCGCCGCGGCGCTGCACATGGCCGAGACCACGGTCAAAAGCCACGTCGGACACCTACTGAGCAAGCTCGGCGCGAGGGACCGGGTGCAGCTGGTGATCACCGCCTACGACGCTGGATTGGTCACGCCGCGGCGGTAGGCGCTCGCAAGCGACTTTCGACTTAGTTGCGCCGCTCCCAGGACGGGGTGGCGCCCCAGTTGTCATCAGCCTGGTCAGCGGCATCGGCGCGCTTCGTGCGTTCTGCGGCGATCGCGATGGCCTGCTCCGCTTCCTCGCGGGTGTCGTAGGGGCCCATCCGGTTATCCCATGAGTCCACTTTGCCCTGAGTGACCTCGCCGGTAGCGGGGTTGTAGTAGAACTTCTCGTCGGCCATGTCGTGCTCCTTTGGGGTCATGAAAATCTAGCGAAGATTGTGCGCACTACCCTACCTGCGTGCGTTGGTAGTGTGGGTCACAGAACATACCGCCGGGGAAAGGCAACTGAAGAAACATGGCCACGTGGAAAAGCCCTGCAACCAGCCCAGTGGAGCGCGCTCGCGAGGAGCACAAACGCCGCACCGGCGCGGAGGCGACGCATTGCGCATCAGCGCCCGGCACCTGGGTACTCATCGGAGAGAACGTGGATCACTTCGGCGGCGTGACCATCATGGGGCTGGCGGGCCAGCGCGTTGCCGCGTGCGTGAGTCGGCGGAACGACGACGTGATCTCGGTGCACTCCGAGGGCCCGTTCGCTGAGCCAGTGGTGGGCGAAACCTCGCTCGCCGAGCTTGCTGCCGGGGAGATCGAGCACCCGTGGCTCCGCCGCCGCGCCGGCCTGGTGCAGCACCTAATCAGCCGCCAAGTGATTTCCCGCGACACCACCGGACTGAACATCACCGTAGTTTCCGATGTACCGCTGGGAGCGGGCCTAGGCGCGCTGTACGCCGCGGATGCCGCGATCGCGCTTGCGCTCGCCGCCGACAACCCCGAGGCGGACGAGCCGCCGATGCGCGCCCGCCTCGCCGAGATCTGCTCCGCCAACGTGGCCGCGAACTCCACGCTGCCGCTGCTGCGCGCCCGCCACACCGTGGCGCTGCGCGGCACGGCTGGCCAGATCAACGTGGTCGATTACGCGGACAACTCGATTACCCAGGCACCCCACCCAGCAAAGATGGGCGTGCGGATCTTCTCCGTCGCAACCAGCTTCGGTCAGCCCTACGGCGAGCAGGCGGAACGGCTCGCCGAGTGGCGCAACTTCATCGACGAGGCGGTGGCAAACTTCGGTGTGACCTCGCTGCGTGAACTGCCGGAGAACGTGGACCGCGTTGTCGAGTGGGTCGAGGCCCGGCGCGACGCCGGTGACAAGGATGCCCCGGACCCGGCGACCGCGCGCCGCTGGGTGCAGTTCTGCGAGACGGAGACGCTGCGCAGCCTCGCAACCGCGAAGGCATTGCGCTCGCGACGGGGCAACGAGCTGCTCACGCTGCTGAACTCGCCGACCGAGCAGCACGACATCGAGACTCCCGACTCTCTGGTGGCGCTCGCGCTCGAGCGCGGCGCGGCGGCGGCCCGCCCGGCGGCAGCCGGTTCCTCCCAGGCCGTCGTGGCGTTCGTGCCGGTGCGCGAGGCAGAAGAGTTCGCCGAGACCTTTGCCAAGGACTTCGAAATCACCGAGGTCGGCCAGGGCGAACCGGCGCGTCTCGAAGACTAGCTAGTCCGCCGGCCAGGCGAACTCCACCTCGCGCGCAGACGGATCGGCGCGGATCAGCGAGAACATCCCTTGGATACCCTCCGCCGGGGCGCCGATCGAAGGCGCCAGCACCGGCGGCTGCACCACGAAGATGCGCGCCCGATCCTGCTCCTCAGCGCCGCGCTTGAGCACCACACCGCTGAAGTTCTGCCCCACCCACGGCGCAAGCACGGTCGCCTCGGTCAGGTGCAACGCAGCCTTGTCCACCGTGTTCGCGAGCTGCGAAGTCCGCGCCATCGTCGCCATCACCGTCGGCGCGTCGTCTTCGACCCACGACGGCACCTCGTAGCCGCCGCAGATCGCCAGGCACACCTCGGTGGCGTAGCGGTCGATCAGCCTGCGCAGCGGCGCGGTGACGTGGCTGTAGTAGCCGCCGATACCGGCGTGCACCTCGGCTTCCTTCTCGCTGAGATCCACGTACCCGGATCCGCGCAAGAGTTTCTGCGCCTCACGCATCACCGCCATGCCCGTCGGCGTATCCGCGTCCACGCCGGCCAAGAACTCACCGATCCCCCCGGTGACTTCGTAGCCCAGGTTGCGCACCTCGCGTCGAAACTCGGCTTCCGCATCGCGCGGAGCGGGTCCCAGCGTGCGCAGGAACCCCACGCCAGCATCGACCATCATCCGCCCGGCCACCATGCCGGTGAGCAGCGAGATCTCAGAGTTGTAATCCATCACCGCGTGCCGCGGCTCAATCACCAGCTCAAACGCGCCGGCATCCTCCACCACACGCACCGAAGGCAGTCGCAGGTTAATCGCGGAGCGCCGCAGCGACGACTGTTGCCGCAGCCAGCCAACTTGGGGCAGTTTGCTTATCGACGGATGCTCCGCACGCCGTCGGAAAGCAAGCTGCACTTCGTCGTAATCCAGGCGTGCGACCGAGTGAACGAGCGCGCGCTCCACGTGGGCATCTTCCACCTCACCTTCGGCGTCCAGGTCGAACGTCCAGAGCACCGCAGGGCGATCGACGTTGGGCAGCAGCGACGCGGAGCCTTCGGACAGTGCAGGCGGGTGGAGGCGCGCGGGTTCGTCGGGAAGGTACACGGTCTGGCCGCGCACCAGCGACTCCTGCTTGACCAAGCTGGAAGGTTCGACGAACGCGGCCACGTCGGCGATGGCGTAGTACACCCGGTACCCGTCGCCACGCGACTCGATGTAGAGGGCTTGGTCGAGGTCTTTCGACCCCGGCGGGTCGATGGTGACAAAGGGGATGTCGCGGGCATCGCGGCGCCGATCCGCGTGCGCGTCGGTGAGTTGTGCGGCTTCAGCCTCCACCGCAGGTGTGAAATCCGTCGGCACATCGAACTCGTCGGCAAGTGCCCGGAAATTCAGTGGCGCGGCGTAAAGCTTCATGATCAGCCATCGTGCCAGAAAACCGCCGCGAGTTGGCGACATGAAATGGCATGCGCGAATGAGCCGGCCTATGAGCCGGATTCTGTTCCCCGCTTATTGGCGGGGCGGTGATCATCCATCTGGGCGTCCCATTGCTGGGGGCCTCAAGCAGCTACCTTCGGACATGGGCGGGCAGCCTCGTAGCGTCCGACAACCTCTGCCGCGCGAGGCGGCAGGGGCTCTTGCCTTGCTCCCGGTGGGGTTTACCTGGCCGTCTGTGTCACCACAGGCGCCGGTGCGCTCTTACCGCACCCTTTCACCCTTACCTGGTTTCCCAGGCGGTCTACTCTCTGTTGCACTTTCCCGCGGATCACTCCGGGTTGCTGTTAGCAACCACCGTGCCCGTGAGGAGTCCGGACTTTCCTCGACCGCCGCCTGTGCCCACATACGTGGCGGTACGGCGAGCCGCGATCACCCAGCCAACTCATTCGCGTGCGTTGAGTGTACGCCTGTAGTAGGCGTTGAGGAAAGCGGGAGCCGAGCAGTACCTAGAACGGCACCCCGCTGCGGAAGATGAGGTTGGCGTACGGAGTGGTCTCTCCCGTGCGCACCACGAAGGCACAGTCTTCCAACCGCTGCTTCAGCTCCTCGTGGTCGACGGTGTCGCGGTCGGTGCAGTCCGCGGGCACCAATGCGGTGATCTCGTCCGGGGTCTCGGTGGCCAACACGGCACCTTCGACGACGACCTCCTCGAGAATCGCCTGGGCAACGTCGGCGAAGCGCGGCACGCCGAAAACCACCGCGAGGTCAATCACCTCGACGCCGTCCGGCACCGGCAACCCGCTGTCGCCGATCGCGAACGTGTCGGTGTGCCCGAGGCGACACAGAGCTGCGGAAAGCTGCTCGTTGAGAATGCCGCGCTTACGCATGCGTCACCGCCGGAAGCTCGTCGGCGGGAGTGGGATACGAGGTCTGCGCGCCCTGCCGGGTTGCGGCGAATGCTCCGACCCTAGCGGCGTGCTGCGAGGCGTCGATAAGCGAACTGCCCTGCGCGAGCTGCGCGGCAAGCGCTCCGACGAACGCGTCGCCGGCACCGGTGGAGTCGACCGCCGTGACGGTGGCTGGGGCGATCGGCGTGACTCCCTCGGCGGTGGCGACGACCGCGCCGCGCGAACCGCGGGTGATCACGACGTTTTCGAAGCCGACCTCGCGCAGTTTCAGCGCCATGTCTTCCTCGGTCTGCCCCGCCGCCGACGCGTCGACGCCGTAGAGGCCGAGGATGAGTCCGGCCTCGTGCTCGTTGGCCACGAGCGGGTCCGCGTGGAGCAGCACGTCCGCGGGCACGTCAATGACCGGGGCGAGGTTGACCATCACCCGGCCGGTGGCAAGGCGCACCGCCTCCGCGAACCCGGACACCGGGATTTCGCCTTGGAGCACCACGATGTCGGCCTCAGCAATCGCAGCCTCAGCTTTGCGCACCTGTTGCTTATCGACGGTCGCGTTGGCGCCCGGCACCACGACGATCGTGTTCTCCGCGTCCTCGGAGACCGTGATCAGTGCGAGGCCGGTCGGGGACTCCACTTCCTGAACCTGGCTGAGATCGACGCCCGAGCGTTTCAGAAACTCCAGGGCGGGCTGTGCGTTAGAATCGCGGCCGATCGCGCCGACCATGCTCACCGACGCGCCGAGGTTCGCTGCGGCAACCGCCTGGTTGGCACCCTTGCCGCCGGCGGTGATCAGGGCGCCGGTGCCAAGCAGAGTCTCGCCCGGGAGTGGGTGGCGGGCGACGCGCACCGCGAGGTCGGCGTTAATTGAGCCGACGACGCAAATCTGCGTCATTACTCGAAGTCTCCAACGTTGTCCTTGTCCACGGTGACGACCTCGACCGGGATCTCGGCGGTGACCGACTCGCCCTTGATCAGCTTCGAGGCCTCCTCGACGGCCTTCGCGCCGAGCTCGCCCGGCTGCTGGGCAATGGTGGCGTACATCTTGCCGTCCTTGACTGCTGCCAGGCCGTCGGAGGTGCCGTCGAAGCCGACCACGACGACGTCGCTACCCGCGCGGGCACCGAGCGCTTCAATCGCGCCGAGGGCCATCTCGTCGTTCTCCGCGAAGATGGCCTTCACGTCCGGGTGAGCCTGCAGGAGGTTGGTTGCCACGTCCAGGCCCTTGGTGCGGTCGAAGTTCGCGGTCTGCTCAGCGACGACCTTGATATTCGGGTACTTGGCAATGCCGTCCTTGAAGCCCTTGCCGCGGTCACGCGAGGCCGAGGATCCTGCGATGCCCTGGAGGACGAGGATCTCGCCTTCCTCGCCGATGGCCTCCGCTAGCACGTCAGCTGCTTGCTCACCGCCGGCGACGTTGTCGGAGGCGACGAAGGAAGCGACGTCACCGCCGTTGGAGGAACGGTCCACAGCGATCACCGGGATGTTGGCCTTGTTCAGCGACTCAACGGCCGGTACGACCGCGTCGGAGTCGGTCGGGTTCACAATGACCACCTGCGCGCCGGAGGTGGCGGCGTTGTTGAGCTGGTTGGTCTGGGTCGCCGCATCGTCGGAGGCATCCTGGATGTTGAGGTTGATGCCCAGCTCGTCGGCCTTTTCCTGCGCGCCGTCGCGAACCTGCACGAAGAACGGGTTGGTCTGTGTCGACAGCGCCAAAGTGACGTTGCCGCCCCCGCCTGCGGAGTCGCGGTTGCAGGCCGTGAGGCTGAGCGCCATCGCTGCAGCGGTGATGACAGCGGTGGTCTTGCGGAAGATGGATTTCTTGGACATTGGTGCTCCTTCGGGAAACAGGTGACTCGGGATGTGGAGTTGAGAGGACTATGTAGTTGTTTTCTTGCGCAGGACGTCGAAGCCGACCGCAGCGGCAATCACGATGCCGATGACGATCTGTTGCCAGAACGAACTGACGTTGAGCAAGTTCAAGCCGTTGCGGATCACGGCAAGCAGGATGGCTCCCACCAAGGTGCCGGTCGCCTTGCCGGTGCCGCCGGCCAGGGACGCGCCGCCGATAACGACGGCCGCGATGGCGTCCAGCTCATAGCCGGCGCCGGCCTGCGGCTGCGCGGATGAGAGGCGGCCCGCCATGACCAAGCCGGCCAGGGCAGCGAAGACGCCGCTAAGGGCGTAAACCGCGACCAGCACGCGACGCACTGGGATGCCGGAGAGCCGCGCCGCTTCGATGTTGCCGCCGATGGCGTACATGGAGCGGCCAAGCACCGTCCGCGACAGGATGAACCAGCACAGCACACCGGCGAGCAGCATCATGATGATCGGAATAGGGAAACGCCCGACCGAGGAGCCGAGCCAGTTGACCTCGGGCGCAGTGGCGATCGGCGAGCCCTGGGAGATCACCAAGGTCGCCCCGCGCGCAATGGACATCATCGCCAGCGTGGCGATGAACGCGGGCAGCTTACCGTAGGCGGTGGCCAGGCCACTGATGGCGCCGGCGGCGAACCCGGTGAGCAGGCCGAGGATAAGCGTGACCCAGCCCGGCAGTCCCGCGTTGGCCCACATGTGCGCCGACACCATCGCGCTTAGCGCCGCGACAGCGCCGACGGAAAGATCGATGCCTGCGGTGACGATGACGAAGGTCATGCCGAAGGCAAGGATTGCTACCGTCGCTGCCTGGACGCCAACGTTGATCAGGTTGTTGACGGTGAGGAAGTGTGGCGTGGCGATGAACAGCGCGATGCACAGGACGATGAGTCCCACGAGCGCGCCGTTATTCATGATCCAGTTGATCGCACGTTGGCGCCCGGAGATCTGCTCTGAGGCGGCCGGAGCCGACGGTGAGGTCTGAGGCTTTGGTGCCCCAGACGTGGTTACTGACGTGCTCATAGTTGCGCCTCTCTTCTCGTTGTGTCGTTCTCGCCGGGCTCCGCTGCGTCGGCAGCCCCTACGGTGCCTGGCGTATCGACGATGGCGTCGTCCACGTTGGAGACGGCCAACGCCATGATGTCGTCCTGCGACGCACCTCGCGGCAACTCGCCGGCAAGCCGCCCGCCCGACATCACCAAGATTCGGTCAGACATTCCGATCACTTCCGGCAGCTCGCTCGAGACCATGAGCACGGCACCGCCGTTCTGGGTGACCGAGTTAATGATGTTGTAGATCTCCACCTTCGCGCCAACGTCGACACCACGGGTCGGTTCGTCGAGCAGCAGCACGTTCGACCCCGCCAGAACCCAGCGGCCGAACACAGCCTTTTGCTGGTTACCGCCGGAGAGGTTGCGGATCTCCTGGCCGATGCCGGCCATCTTGATGCGCAGCGTTTCGGCGACCTCGCTGGCGCGGCGCCGCTGGCCGGAGATGTCAGCCAGCCCCGCCTTGGAGGTCGAGCGCAGCGTCGCAAGCCCGATGTTGTCGGAGACCGATGCCCCCAACACCAGGCCCTGCGCCTTGCGGTCTTCCGGGACGTGACCGATGCCGTGGCTGATGGCATCAGCGACGCTGCCGGACTTGAGCTGGGAGCCGTTGATGGTTGCCGTGCCCGAATCCACCGGGTCGGCACCGGCGATGGCCCGCACGACTTCTGTGCGACCGGCACCGACCAACCCAGCCAGCCCGACAACTTCGCCTGCGCGGACCGTGAAGGAGATGTCGTGGAACTTGCCCTCCGAGGTCAACCCGTTGACCTCGAGCAGCGGCTCACCAATCGCCTTTTCTACTTGCGGGTACTGGTCTTCGATGTCGCGGCCCACCATGTGGCGCACCAGCACCGGCTCCGGGGTATCGGCGGGGACCTCGGCGACGAAGTGCCCGTCGCGCAAGATCGCCACGGTGTCCGCGATCTCTTCGATTTCGTCGAGGTGGTGGGAGATGAACACCATGCCGACCCCTTCGGCCTTGAGCTCGCGCATCACCGTGAACAGCTGCTCGATCTCGTGGCCGGTCAGCGCCGCGGTCGGCTCGTCGAGAATGAGCATGCGGGCGTCCATTGAGAGTGCCTTGGCAATTTCGACGAGCTGCTGGCGCGCGATTCCGAGCTCCCCTACCGGGGTGTTCAGGCTGACATCGAGCTTGATCCGATCCAGCGCTTCTTTCGCGCGTGCGCGCAGCTCACGGAAGTTCACCAACCCGCCGCGCTGCGGCGTTCGGCCGAGCATGACGTTTTCGGCGACGGACAGGGTCGGCACCAGGTTGAGTTCTTGGTGGATCGTGGCGATGCCGAGCGCTTCGGACGCTTTGGTATCGGCAATCGTCACCTCCTGGCCGTCGACAAGAATGCGCCCAGACGTCGGCTGGTGCACACCCGCCATCATCTTGATCAGCGTCGATTTGCCTGCGCCGTTCTCGCCGAGCAGTGCGAGTACGCGCCCGGGTTCGACCGTAAGTGAAACGTCCTCAATGACGCGCACGGGTCCGAAGGACTTGGACACGTTCTCGAACTGGAGAATCGGTGTTGTCACCCTTGCACCTCCTTAAAATGATCGGACTGTTGAATATCGCTCTGGCGAGCCCGAGGCTGAGCAGTGCGCTTGGAGGATTCGCGGACAATGAGCCGTGTGGGCAGGACTTCCTCCGACTCGTAGTCCTCGCCCTGCAACATGGCGTGGAGTTTCGCCCATGCGCGGCGGCCAAGCTCGGTGACGTTTTGGTCGATCACCGTCAGCGGGGCGGGTTGAATCCGAAACGCGGGCTGGTCGTCGAAACCGATCAGCGCAAGGTCCACACCGGGCTGCATGCCCATCTCGTAGCAGGCCTCGAGCGCACCCGTGGTCATCATGGAGTCGCCCGCGATCACTGCTGTCACCTGGTCCCGCAGCAGCGTCATCGTGCCGGCGTGACCTTCTTCGCGGCGATACCCGCCCCGGTAGATCACCGGTTCAAGGTCGGGGTGGTTGGCCACAGCGGATTCGAAGCAAGCCAGGCGCTGCACACCAGTGGATGTGCTGCTCGGCTCCGCAAGGTAGCCAATCCGTCGGTGGCCGTTCTCGTACAGCAGCCCAACCGCTTCGTGAATCGAAACCTCCGGATCGGAGACCACCGACGGCAGGTCAAGGCCCTGAAGTCTGCGGTCCACTTGCACAATCAGGTGCCCGTTCTGCTTCAGCCCCTCGATAGCGTCTGCGCTTTCCGCCGCGGGCACGATGATGAACCCGCTGAGCTGCTGGCTCTGAAATACGCGCAACGCGGCATCGAACTGGGTGGCGTCTTCGTGCGTCGAGGCAGTGACCGTCGAATAGCCGTCGCGCTCGGCGGCCTGCTGGATCGCCGTGGCCATCTCCGCAAAGTAGGGGTTGACCAGGCTGGGCACAGTCAGTCCGATGGCCGCGGAGTTGGAGTTCCGCAGGCCCCTCGCCTGCAGGTTGGGCAGATAGTTCAGTTCGCGGGCGGCCTTTTCCACCCGGTCTCTCGTGGTGGTTGAGATCGCGGGGAATCCGGAAAGCGCCCGTGAGGCGGTGGAGACGGACACGCCAGCCTGCTCTGCGACGTCTCGCAAAGTCGCGCGACGAGGACTCACCGTGACCACCTCCTTCGATTCCGGATTTGCAGACTGCTGCAATTGCTTGTTGCAAACGTTTGCATCTCACCCTCAACCCTAGGAAAATCCTGCGAAAGCCGTCAAGTGATTCAGTTCACCAATAGCCCCTTTTGTGCCCCGGTCGCGCAGCTAGAGAAATTATTTATTCAACTTATTCGAAGTGGCGGTGATGCGCCACATCATTGAATGCCCGCACAACCCCGAAGTCACCGTAGAACTCGACCACGGACACGCTCGCCAGATCAAGGAAAATGTGTTTGAACGTCTCCGCGTTCGTGCCCAGTGCCTGCCGGATCACCGACTTAATCGGCGTCATGTGCGCCACAACCAGCACCGTCTGCCCCTCGTGCGCCTCCTGCACCTTCAGTCGCTCGCGGGTCACCCGTCGGTGCAACTTGGCCAGGGATTCGCCGTTCGGAGGGCTTTCGCTTGACGACGCCTCCCACACGCCCACCTGCTCCGGGTACCGCTGGAGAGCCTCGTACCGAGTCAGGCCTTCGAAGTCCCCGAAATCAACTTCTCGGAAGCCGTCGTACACCTCGATGTCCGACTCGTCGCGGCCGAGGGCTTCAGCACAGTGCTTTGCGGTCTGCAGCGCGCGGCGTTGCGGCGATGAGATGATCGCATCGATCTGCCCCATCTGTGCGACTGCCGCGGCAGCGCGCTTCGCCTGCGCGTGACCGATATCGGTGAGCTCCGGTTCGGCAGCGCCGGAAAATCGGCGCTGTGCGGAGTGCTCAGTCTGGCCGTGGCGCAGGAGGACGAACCGGGTGCGCGGCGCTTTCGCATCGGACCAATGCGCAGGGCCGGCGACAACGTGCGATTGCTTCTTCTCCGCTTGCGCTTCGCGCTCTGCAGTCGCGGGCGAGGCCGGCGCGTCCAGCACGCGCGGGGTGCCGTCCTTCGCGGCGGCGTCCATGGCAACGTTGGAAAGCTCGTCGGCTTTCTTGTTCTTGGCGCGCGGAACCCAGGTGTAGGTCACCTCATCGAAACCCTGCGCGATTTTGCGGGCCTCAAGCGCGAGATCCTTCATGTCCGGGTGCTTGATCTTCCAGCGGCCATTCATCTGCTCGACGACAAGCTTGGAGTCCATCGACACGTCCACCGCGGTAGCCCCCAGGTCGCGCGCGGCCTCGAGCCCGCGCAGCAGGCCGTGGTACTCGGCGACGTTGTTCGACGCTTTCGCACCGACAACATAGGCAACTTCGGCGAGCGTCTCACCACCCTCGCCGTAGACCACGGACCCGGAACCGGCCACGCCCGGGTTGCCGCGGGAGCCGCCGTCGCAAAACATTGCTACGCGCATGCCAACCCCATTACCTACTGCTCCGGGGTAACGCGCACGAGCAGCGCGCCGCAGTTCGGACAGGTCGGCAGCTCGTCGACATCCGCGCCCATGACTTCAGCGCGCTCCGCCGGCGGAAGCTGGATAAAGCAGGAGTTGCAGGTCCGGCCGTTGAAGGCTGCGGCGCCGATGTCGTCGTAAAGCGAAAGAAGCTCCTCCGGCAACCCGACGCGGAGTGCGGCCGTATCCACCGGCTCGACCTCCGGCAGCGCGTCGACGGCGCGCTGGGCGGCCTCAACCTTGCGATTCGCCTCGTCCAGGCGCGCGCCGTGGTTGTCGCGGTTGTTTCGCAGCGCGGCGATCTCGTTGTGCGCCTCCTTGAGCTCAGAGAGCAGATCGGCGATTCTCGACTTCGCGGCGTAGCGGTCGTGCTCCAAATCCTTTCGGCGCTCCGGGTCGGTCTCGGCGGAGAGCTGGTGCTTGTCGTCCAGCTCACGGCGCTTGAGCTTGCGTTCGTCCTCCTGGATGCGCAGGATCTCCAGCTCCATATCGTCCACAGCCATCTGCGCGGCGGACGCGGCGGACGCGATGCGCTCGCGCTCGGCGGTGAGGCGCTCGAGCTCCTTCTCCTCCTCACGCTTGCCGCCGGGGTGGGCGGCTGCACGCTCGGCTTCGGCGAGCTGCAGGAGTTTCAGCTGCTGGTCTTTGGGCAGGTGCATGGCGTGACTCCTTCAGTGCTTCGGGTGCTCGGTTTTCGACGGGTGCGCGGACACGGTCCACGGGTCGGTGCGGATCGGGATGATCTCGGTCTCCACACCCAACTCGGCCACGATACCCGCGGCCTGTTCGGTCCAGGGGAATTCGCTGGCCCAGTGGGCGGTATCGATCACGGCGGGACCGCCGGCGCGCAGGTGCTCATCGACGGGGTGGTGGCGCAGATCCGAAGTCACGTACACGTCCACGCCCAGCTTGGCTACGTCTTCAAGGAAGCCGTCTCCCGAACCGGAGGACACCGCGACCTTCCGCACCATCCGCTCCGGGTCGCCGGCGGCGCGCACGCCCCACGCGGTTTCCGGCAGGGCGTCGGCGACCTGCTGCGTGAATGCCGCGAGCGTCATCGGCTCGGGCAGCTCCCCGATGCGGCCCAAACCGGTGGCGTTGGAAAGGTCCCGAGTCTCGGCCATCTGCACTACGTCGAAGGCGGGTTCTTCGTACGGGTGGGCGTTGCGCAGGGCGTCGATAAGCTTCCTGCGGAGGGTGGTGGGTGCGACAAACTCGACGCGCGTCTCGCTGTCGCTGTAGTGCTTGCCGATCGCGCCTTCGGTGGGGTCGGCACCTTCGACCGGGGTGAAGCGGCCGGTGCCGTCGATCGCGAAGGCGCACTCGCGGTAGTTGCCAATCTCGCCCGCGCCAAGCTCGAACAGCGCCGCCATCACGCGCTCCACATCAGCCGGTGGGATGTGCACGCCCCACTTGTCAATGCCGTCGAGGTGCACCGGCTTGATCGGCCGCCCCGGAGTAATGCCCACCAGCTCGGCCAGCTTGTCCGAGACTCCCGGGCGCGCGGAATCCGCGTTCGTGTGCGCCGCGAACAACGCCACCCCACCTTTCAACAAAGTGTGGATGACCTTGCCCTTTGGCGTATCCACTGCCACGGAAGACACCCCTCGCAGCAGCAGTGGGTGGTGCACGACCAGCATTTGCGCTTGGCTTTCGACGGCAGCCTGCGCCACCTCCAAAGTGCAATCCAGCGCGAAAGCGACTCGGCTCACCCCGTCGTCCGGGTCGCCACAGATCAACCCGACCTTGTCCCAGCTTTCGGCGAGCTGCGGCGGGTAGGCGGCCTCCAGCGCGGCGACGACATCTGCAACGGTGACACTCATGGCACCCAGCCTACAAATTGGGCATGCTGGTGCGCGTGACTGCATCATCTGGCCCCACCACCTTGCTCCTTGACGTCGACGGCACTCTCATCGACTCCTACCCCGGCATCCGCGAAGGATTCGTGCGCGGGCTCGACGCGGTGGGCCACCCGCTGCCCGACGAGAGCTTTATCAAGCGCATCCCCGGCCCACCGATGCGGGAGTCGATGGCGGCGGCCGGTCTCGACGAAGCCGACATCGACCGCGCGCTAAGCGTGTATTCGGAATTCATGTCGATCGAGGGCTGGCAGGTCTTCACCGTGTTTGACGGCGTGGTCGAGGCAATCCGGGAGTGGAAGGAACAAGGGTTGCAGGTGGTCACGGCGACGTCGAAAAGCGAAAAGTTCGCTCGGCTGGCGCTGGAAGAAGCTGGAATTCTGCCGATGATCGACTTCCTGGGGGCCGCGGACTACGACGTAGACCGCACCACGAAGATCGAGGTGATCCGGCACGTGCTGGACTCGGTGAACCCGCACAACCCGCTGATGGTGGGCGACCGCAAGCACGACTTTGCGGGCGCGGCGGAGTTCAACCTCCCGTCCGTAGCCGTGACGTGGGGCTATGGTGATGCAGACGAATGGGCGCAGGCGACGCACATCGCGCGCGACACCGAGGAGCTGAAGGAGATTGTGAGGAACCATGTCGGACGCTGAGCAAAGCGGCAACCAGGGCGAGAACACAGCGCAGCTGCACATCGACTTTGTGTGCACGGGCAACATCTGCCGCTCGCCGATGGCGGAGGTCATCGTTCGCCAGAAGCTTGAGGACGTCGACTTGGGCGACGCCGTGCGCGTCACCTCCAGCGGCATCGGCGACTGGCACGTCGGCCACGCAGCAGACAAGCGCGCTCTGGTTGAGCTGGCCGAGCACGGTTACGACGGCTCCGAGCACCGCGCGCAGCAGTTCGGCGCGGAACAGCAGAACGCGGACTTGATAATCGCGCTGGACACGAACCACGTCTCTGAGCTGGTCGCACGCGGCGTGCCGGAGGAGAAAGTGCGCCTGCTGCGTTCCTTCGACCCGGATGCGGACGGCGAGGGCGTGGCCGATCCCTACTACGGCGGCCCGGAAGGCTTCACCACCACCCGCGAGCAGATCGAGGCCGCAGCTGACGGCATTATTGCTTGGGTGGGCGAGCGACTAAACTAGCGCCTTGTGAGTACCCAGCAAGCCGGAAATAAACCGTGGTGGAAGACCTTTCTCACCCCGGGCTGGGTCATCGCCGCGATTTTGATCGTGGCGTTTTCCTACTTCGCGTTCACGTTCCTCGCGCCCTGGCAGCTGGGCAAGAACGAGCGCTTGGAGCATCGCAACGAGCAGATCGTCGAGGCCTTTGAGCAAGACCCCGTGCCGCTTGCCCAGGTGCTCGGCGCAGACGGCTCCTTCGACCCCGAACAGGAGTGGACGCGCGTCACGGCCACGGGCCGCTTCACCTCCGACGAAGTCCTGCTGCGCCTGCGCCCCGTCGACCGCACGCCCGCATTCCAGGTGCTTGCGCCGTTCGAGCTTGAAACCGGCCAAACCATCCTGGTCAACCGCGGCTGGGTCCCCGCCGAGGACTCCACGCGCGTGCCCGCATTCGACGCCCCGCCTACCGGCGACGTCACCATCACCGGCATGATGCGCGTCGACGAAGGCACTCACCCCACCGCGCCGAACCACGACCAGGGCTACCAGATGGTCTACTCCATCAGCCCAGGCCAGGTGGGCGAACTCATCGGCACCGACCTCGCCAGCCCCTACATCCAGCTGCTCTCGGACTCCCCCGGCGTCCTCACCGCCGTCCCGCTTCCGCAGCTCGAAACCGGCAACCACCTCTCCTACGGCCTGCAATGGATACTCTTCGGCATCCTCGCTCCCGCCGGCCTCATCTACTTCATCGTCGCTGAAACGCGCGAGCGTCGCCGCTTCCGTCAGGAGCAAGAGGAGCTTTTGCTTGACGACGCCACCGTCAACGGCGCCGAACCTAATCCCGATTCCGGTTCTGTGGAAGAACAGGAGGGCGTCGATAAGCAAACTGCTCCTGCTGCTGGTGCCACTGCTGCTCCGGCCCCCGCACGGGCGCGCTACGGCGAAGCCCGGCGCAACCCGTGGGCTTCGGCCTACGATAGGCAGCGCGACCGCACCCGCTAGCTGTAGTTGAGTTAGACGACGGCCCGCTCTAGAATCGGCTATGGACGCACTCCGGTGCTCCAATTCCGAGGCTCGTGCTAACCGCACGAGCTTTCGTGTGTCAGGGGGACAATGTACTTAGGCTATTTCGACGAGTTCGGGCACAACGGGGCATTCATCTCTCGGCATCATCCCAAGTACAACACCCACCCAGTATTTGGGATAGGTGGGTTCATCATTCCCGCCGACAATGTTCGTCAGCTGTCGGGGGTTTTCGCCACGTTAAAGAGGCGGGGCTCAAAGAAGGGATCCATGCGAAAGTTATTGCCAAGGGAAAGCCGGTTGAGCATTGGGAGAAGAAGGGCGCCTCACTACTCACGACTAACAATGTCCGCAAATACCGCGAAGTCCGGGGCATGGTGAACCGACTGCTGAACACCTTGGATCGTCTCGATGCGAAGATGGTGTTTTACGGGCAAGAGAAACCCCGCGGCCCTAATGATGAGACTGCGGAGAACGAAACCTCACGGTACGACCACGCGATGAAACAGCTCATCCAGCGCGTCAACCGTTCTCTTCCCGACGGTGAAAACTACCTATTGCTCATGGATAAGCAGGGCCCTAAAGAGCGGATGGAGATTTTCGCCTCTAGTGCCGCCTTTATGTTCTCCCATCGCGAAGCCGACCGGTTGCTTGAGCCGCCTCTCGAAGTGGAGAGTCACTTGTACCAAACCGTGCAATGCGCAGACTGGCTATGCGCACTTGTAGGCCGCATAGCTGGTTACAAATACGATCCGGGGTTCAATGAGCATTCTTGGGCCGTGACATACTTCGGCGAGCGACTCGCGAAAATAGTCTCTGAGCAGAGCAAGATACGCGCCGCCGACAATGGAAAAGACATGTACGGCAATCATCTTGGGAGTCACACTCAGTGTTTCTCATATACGGAGATCCGACGTCATCTGGAGCGTCGGTAGCCCCGGCGCGGGCGCGCTACGGCGAAGCCCGGCGCAACCCGTGGGCTTCGGCTTACGATAGGCAGCGCGACCGCACCCGCTAGCTGTATCCGACGAAGGGGACGCCATGCACCCAGGTTCTGTGCCGACCGATGCTGACATCGCGCTTGTGGAGTCCAGCCTTGAAACGTTCGCGCGCGTGGGCATCACGCTTAACGACGACATCGAGGCTGAGGATGTCGAAGATGCCGTGGCCGACGACTTGGCCACTTTCCGCTCGTACCCGCTGACCACTGTCGCGGGGTTGCACGACCCGGATGGTGCGCCGTTTCTGAACGGTGCCGTGGTCTCATCCGTCGAGGTGGAGGCCGGTGTTATTTCCGCTGAGGACATCGTGGCAATCGTCGAACGCTTCGCAGGCGCAGCAGGTTCCGAAGCCACCGACGTCGCGGTCATGCCCGACCCGGAGACCGACGGGGCGACCGGATCCGTGCGGGTGCGCTTCGGCGAATGGGATGTCACCGACATCAACTACGACTTCCTGCCGACTGACGGCGACGGCGCCGACGCTAACGGCACTGACGCTGGCACCGCGAGCCGGACGTTCGAGCTCGACGTCATCGCAGCGGCACTGCCCGTCGACGCTGCGGCTGCCACCTTCCCCACCCCGGACGGCCGCGACGTGACGCTGTTCATCCCCGCTGGCGCTGGCTCGGATGTCGCCGAAGCGCTGTTCGCGGCGATCGAGGCCGAGTTCGAGATTCAATAGACACTTGAATATCATCCGAATAAAGATAGACATTCGGAGGTATTCGTGAAGCGACTAACTGCAGCTGCGGCGACCGTGGTGTTTTCCGGTGCTGGTTTGTTGGGATGCGGAAGCCAAGACGAGCAGCCCAGTTCCCCTCCTGCGGCTTCCAGCTCATCATCGGAGACAACACCTGCTGTTTTCACACACCAGGAAGTAGGAATCGGTGAAACGTTTGACGTTGGGGAAATGGGAGACCAAGTCAACCTGACCATCACGGAGTTGACGGTCGGAGGAGATTGCCGATACGGACCCAATGAGTACGGTCTGCAACCCGAGGCGGAAGAAGAATATCTGCAGATTTGGGCAGAGGTGGAACCGGTTCAGCTAATCCACAACACCTGGACCATGCTCAACGATCCGAAGTTCGTCGACAAGGATGGCTTCACACAATCGCTCAAGATGGACTCCGAATGTCGACCTCCCAGTGATGGCTTCGAGAGCTGGTCTCAAACCGTCGATCAAGGTGAGAAGATACGGGTTTACGGTGTTTTCCACATTCCGAACGAAGCCACGGAGCTGAAGTTTGAGTCGTACCGGTTGCCGCTGAACGAGGCCACACCCAACACAGCTTCCATTCGTCCGCCTGAAGCCACGGTGGAGGCCGACCTGGTTGAATCAGCTCCATACGTCGCGGAATGCCTTGAAGGCACTCCCGGCCCCGCACTCTGGTCTGATGGAGAGGTCCGTTACTCGGAGGATTGCTTCCAGAAACTTGGAGGCCCTGCCTACCTCGAACAGGAGGGCCAATCAGGGCTTAAACCTGGCGGCGCAGCGGTCAATGGGTATGGCTACGACGAGTACGGGTACCCGAACAGAACAAGTGGCGAGATTCAGGCCGAGTGGGGCTGCCAACAGGGTTACATCACCGACCCGGCGATCTGCTCCCATTTCGAATAACCGAGCCTTTGTAGAGTTGGCAGCCATGGGGACTTACCGCAACCTGCCGCCGGAGCGCTTCGCGAACCTGGCGGGCCGGGTCCTCAGCGGCGAGGATTTCTCGGACTACGACCTGTTGGAGGCCGACTTTTCCGGCAGCATTTGCCGAGGCTGTGACTTCACCGGGGCGATGTTGGCTTGGTCGAATCTCCGCGGCGCAGACTTTACCGGCGCGAACTTCACCAACGCGATTCTCTGCGAGGCGGAAATGTACGGCGCGATTCTCACCGACGCCGTGTTCACGGGAGCTGGCCTCGGACCGGTCTATGCGGACCCGGCACAATTCGCGGATGCTCGCGGCGTTGACATGGAGAGCGCCGACATCCTGTAGTGCGCTTTAACCGCGCCCTACTCCTCGTAGTTGAAGCTGTGGAAGATGATTTCGTCGCCCCTGGCCGTCGAAAAGCCTTGGTATCCTTCCCTATCCTCTTGCTGCGAGGTCCAGATGTTGATGTGCACCTGCTGTGCATTGTCGCGCGGGATGCGGGACGTGCTCTCCGTGTCTGAAAGTACCTGCCCATCGGCGGTAGAGGTGACGACTCGTAGGTAGCCGTCGCGCCACTCCGCGCGGGTGGTCAGTGTCTGATGGCCGGCGGGGATCTCAAATGCTGACGGGATGATGCCGGTGCCGGGGCGGGCGACCTCGAGGTCATCGGGGTAATACGTGACGCTCGCGTGTGGGAGTTCCAGGTGCGGGGCGTTCCAGCGCGAGATCTCGATGAAGTCGATCTCCGAGTAGCCACCGCCGTGGTTGAACTCGATCCAGTCGTAGGTGAACACGCCCAGGACGTTGCTGGGGTGCATGGCGTTGAAGTCCGCGCTGTAGATGAAGGTGTAGACGCCGTATCCGAGGGACGGCACGGTGAGGATCTCCACACCGCCGTCGATACCCTCGCTGCGCAATGCGAGATCACCGTTGTCTCGCACCTCGACTCCGTTCACCCACTGGCGCTCGCCGGTCTTGGGGTGTTCCGCCTGCGGCTCGCCCCGTGGGCCATGGATCGACCACTCGTATCCGGACCACTCGAAGGTGATCTGGCCCCAGTCGTCCGAGAAGCGCTTGCCGTAGTGCTCAACGTATGTGGGTCCGTTCGGGTCGTTGCCGTCTGCGTTCACCGTTGCTATTTCTCCTGTTTGCCGATGCTAAAGCCCCTCTCCGATCATACGAAGAGGGACTTTGAGCTGGTGCGCCATGACGGGCTCGAACCGCCGACCTACTGGGTGTAAACCAGTTGCTCTTCCAGCTGAGCTAACGGCGCGCGTGCGGAAAATCTTAACAGACGAGCTGTCGCACGCCCAAACCCGCGTGTTTAGGACTTGCCTGCCTTCGGCGCGGTAAGCAGTGAACCCTGCCAGTCACCGAAGCGGTCGGCCTTGGTCTGCACGAGGCCGGCGAGCTGGGCAGATTCGGAGATCTCGCCTGGGTTCACACCGCCGGGCTGGCCCGCACCGGGCGTCATCAGCCACACGCGCCCGCCCTCTTCAAGGTTGCGGATCGCATCCACCAACGAGTCGACGAGGTCGCCATCCTCATCACGGTGCCAGAGCAGGATGGTGTCGCACAGCTCCACGGAGTCTTCGTCGAGAAGCGATGCCCCAATGGCATCCTCGATGGCCTCAGAGATGGCCGTGTCTGCGTCGTCGTCCCAGCCGATCTCTTGCACTACGTCGCCATTCACGACGCCGAAACGGGCGGCGTAATCTCCACCGGATCCCAAGGTGGTAGTCCTCCTTCAAGGGCCTTTTGCTTAACGACGGTTCACTTTACCTGTGATACCGCCCCCGTGTGCTCCCCCAAGGTATGACTTTTCTTATAGACGGCGCACGTGAGCTAGCAAACGCTCTAGACTCGAGTGCAAAACTGATCACCAAACTTTGGAGGATTTCACGTGGCTGATCCCACCGACAAGGCCAATCTGGAAAGCACCGACGTGTACGGCAACGCTCCAGATACCAACATCCCGATGCTGCGCGACGGTGTCGCCTCCTACCTGCACGACGCTGACCCCGAAGAGACCAAGGAGTGGATGGACTCCCTCGACGGTCTGCTTGACTCCTCCGATCCGGAGCGCGCTCGCTACCTGATGCTGCGCCTGATCGAGCGCGCGAACGCGAAGCGCGTCCCCCTGCCGGCGTTGTCTTCCACCGATTTTGTCAACACCATTCCGACGAAGCTCGAGCCGGAGTTCCCGGGCGATGAGAAGATTGAGAAGCGCTACCGCCGCTGGATCCGTTGGAATGCGGCCGTGATGGTGCACCGCGCACAGCGGCCGGGCGTAAAGGTGGGCGGCCACATCTCCACCTACGCTTCCGCCGCAGCCCTCTACGAGGTAGGCTTCAACCACTTCTTCCACGGCAAGGACGCTGAGCAAGGCGGCGACCACATCTTCTTCCAGGGTCACGCATCGCCGGGCATGTACGCCCGCGCCTTCCTTGAAGGTCGCCTGAGCGAGGACGACCTCGACGGCTTCCGCCAGGAAGTGTCCCGCCCGCAGGGTGGCCTGCCGTCCTACCCGCACCCGCACGGCATGCCGGAGTTCTGGGAGTTCCCGACCGTGTCCATGGGCCTTGGCCCGATGAACGCGATCTACCAGGCCCGCTTTAACAAGTACCTGCAGAACCGCGGCATCAAGGACACCGACAAGCAGCACGTGTGGGCCTTCCTCGGCGACGGCGAGATGGACGAGCCGGAATCCCGCGGCCTGCTGCAGATGGCTGCACTCTACGGCTTGGACAACCTCACCTTCGTGATCAACTGCAACCTGCAGCGTCTCGACGGCCCGGTGCGCGGCAACGGCCAGATCATCCAGGAGCTGGAGACCTTCTTCATCGGTGCTGGCTGGAACGTGATCAAGGTGGTCTGGGGCCGCGAGTGGGACGAGCTGCTGGAGAAGGATAAGGACGGCGCGCTGGTGCACATCATGAACACCACGCCGGACGGTGACTACCAGACTTTCAAGGCTAACGACGGCGCGTACGTCCGCGAGCACTTCTTCGGCCGCGACGAGCGCACGCGGAAGCTTGTTGAGGACATGAGCGACGAGGAGATCTGGGCACTGCGCCGCGGTGGCCACGACTACCGCAAGGTCTACGCTGCCTATAAGCGCGCGCTGGAGACCAAGGGCAAGCCGACGGTCATTCTCGCCCACACGGTGAAGGGTTACGGCCTGGGCCACAGTTTCGAGGGCCGCAACGCTACCCACCAGATGAAGAACCTCACGCTGGAGGATCTGAAGCTCTTCCGCGACAAGCAGGAAATCCCGATCTCCGACGAGGAGCTGGAGAAGGATCCGTACCTGCCTCCCTACTACCACCCGGGCGAGGACGCAGACGAGATCAAGTACCTCAAGGAGCGCCGCAAGGAGCTCGGCGGCTACCTGCCGGAGCGCCGCACTTCCTACACTCCGCTTGAACAGCCGGACTTTGAGAAGACCTACAAAGCGCTGTTCAAGGACTCGGGCAAGGCTCAGGTGGCTACCACCATGGCGCTTGTTCGTACCTTCAAGGCGCTCATGCGCGATAAGGAGATTGGCAAGCGCGTTGTGCCGATCATCCCGGATGAGGCCCGCACCTTCGGCTTGGACTCCTGGTTCCCGACGCTGAAGATCTACAACCCGAACGGCCAGAACTACGTGCCGGTGGACCACGATCTGCAGCTGTCCTACCGCGAGGCCAACGACGGCCAGATCCTCCACGAGGGCATCAACGAGGACGGCTCCTCCGCATCCTTCATCGCGGCGGCGACCTCGTACGCCACCCACGGCGAGCCGATGATCCCGATGTACATCTTCTACTCGATGTTCGGTTTCCAGCGCACCGGCGACAACTTCTGGGCCGCCGGCGACCAGATGGGCCGTGGCTTCATCATCGGCGCTACCGCCGGCCGCACCACCCTCTTCGGTGAAGGCCTGCAGCACATGGACGGCCACTCCCCGATCCTCGCATCGACGAACCCGGCTGTGGTCACCTACGACCCGGCGTTCGCCTACGAGATGCCGTACCTCATCTCCAAGGGCATCGACCGCATGTACGGCCCGGACGGCGGCGAGAACGTCATGTACTACCTCACCGTGTACAACCAGCCGACCCACCAGCCGGCGCGCCCGGAGAATCTCGACGTCGAGGGCCTGCACAAGGGCATTTACCTTTACGACGAGGGCGATACTTCCAAGGACAACCGCGTCTCGCTGCTCGCATCCGGTGTCGGTATGCAGGCGGCGCTGCGCGCGCAGCAGATCCTGCAGGATGACTACAACGTCGGCGCTGCGATTTACTCCGTGACCTCGTGGGTGGAGTGCGCCCGCGGCGGTGCGCACCTGCGCGATGAGCAGCTGTTGCACCCAGGCGAGGACGTTGGCGAGCCGTTTGTAACCAAGCAGCTCAAGCAGACCGAGGGTCCATACATCGCGACCTCCGACTTCGCCTCTGACTTGCAGGAGCAGATCCGTCCGTACGTCCCGGGCCAGTACATCACCCTGGGTGCTGATGGCTTCGGCTTCTCCGACACTCGCGAGTCCGCCCGCCGCTTCTTCAACATCGACGCTGAGTCCATGGTGGTCGCAGCCCTGATGGGTCTGGCCAACGAGGACAAGATCGATATGGAGATCGCCGCGAAGGCCGCAAAGGATCTCAAGCTCGACGACCCGACCGCTGCCGTGCCGGATCAGGCGGGTGAGCAAGAGGGCCCGGAGAACGCAACCGAGTAGGTCTCACCCTGGTCGCGCTAGTTCCCACGGTCGCGCCCCCACATCCCCGAGCGCCTGGAGCTGGCCCCAATTGGCCGGCTCCAGGCGCTCACGCTTTTTGGAGCACACATGCAAGATTCTGACTTTGCCGCAGCAGTCGCCGCCGCCCAGGAAGGCCGCGACGATGATCTCATCGCCTTGTTCAGACGCTTTCCGGCGTTGGATTGGCTCAGCGACGGGTACGACTGGAAATCTGACCACGCGCATGAGTTCAGCGAGGTCATCCAGCGCCTGTGCGTCATTCTGCCAACGGAGAGTACGTCGTGGGAGGACTTCTCCATCCTCACGGAGAATTACATCGGCCCCATTGTCTGGATTCCGGACTCGATCGACCTCGCGGCACAAGCCGCGGTCACTTACTGGAACCGGAAACCGGGCAATGATCCGCAGCCGCTTCGCGACTACTTAGACCTGCTGCGCGACCACCCCGACGGCGAACGCATCGACGAGATCGCCGCGACCGCCACAAACCTCAACTGACCGCAGCGTACGGCCCGCTAAAACACGTCCTAATCCACCACCGTAACCACGACATCAACTTCCCGCCCCGACACAAACCCGGACAATGGCGACAAACCCGGATAACTAGATACCCTTATGTAGCCAGTGCTGTACGTAAGGGTCTGTAGATATCCGGGTTTGGTTCGCCAGCGGCAGGAGGCGGCGCCACGTGGCGGGTGGCGGGGTGGCGGGGTGGCGGGTGGCGGGGCGCCGGGCGCGCACTCCACGCCCCTACGAGGTGTGATGCACTTCCGCCAGCTCGTAGACCGGGGTGTCCATGCCTTCGTAGCGCGCCTTGAGCTGCAGTGCCATGTAGCGCGAGTAGTGGCGCGACTGGTGCAGGTTGCCGCCGTGGAACCACAGGTTGTCCACCTGCGTCGGCTTCCACATGTTGCGCAGCTCGCCTTCCCACGGACCGGGGTCTTTGGTGGTGTCGGAACCCATGCCCCACACTTTGCCCACCGTGTCCGCGGCGTCTTTGGAGATGAGCTTTTCTACCCAGCCATTCATCGAGCCGTAGCCGGTGGCGAGGACGATGACGTCGGCGGGGATCTCGGTGCCGTCGGCAAGCAAAACTGAATGCTCCTTGACTTCCGCGATGGTGGTGCCGGAGTAGACGGGCACGCTACCGTCGATGACCAGCTCGGAGGCGCCGACGTTGATGTAGTAGCCGGAGCCGCGGCGGAGGTATTTCATGAACATGCCGGAGTCGTCGTCGCCGAAGTCGATGAGAAAGCCGGCGTTTTCCAGCGCGTCGTAGAACGCTTTGTCCTCCTCGCGGATGATGTCGAAGACTTTCTTCTGCTCGGCGGGCAGGAGTTTGTACGGCCACGAGGCGAACAGCAGGTCGGCGGTGTCGGTGTCGATGCCCGCCTCTAACGCGTCCTCGGAGTACAGCGCGCCGAGGGCGTGGTTCAGCACCGCATCGGACTGCACGATGAGCGTCGAGGAGCGCTGCACCATCACCGGCCGCGCGCCGTTGTGGAACAGGTCCGCGGCGATGTCGTGCGCGGAGTTGTTCGCCCCGAGGATGACCACGTCCTTGCCGGCGTCGCCTGCGCCACCCGGGTGCTCGGAGGAGTGGCGGATCTCGCCGGCGAACTTCTCCTGCCCCGGCAGCTGCGGCCGGTTCGGCACGCCCGACATGCCGGTGGCGAACACGAGCTGCACCGGATGGAGCTGCATCTGCGTGCCGTCGCGGGTGAGCGTCACGTTCCAGCGCTGCTCAGCCTCGTCGAACTCGGCATGCTGGACCTCGGTGTTGGACCAGTAGTCCAGGTCCATGATCCCCACGTAGTGCTCCAGCCAATCACCCATCTGGTCCTTCGGTGTGAACACGGGCCAGTCGTCCGGAAACGGCAGGTAGGGCATGTGGTCGTACCACACCGGGTCGTGCAGGCACAGGGAGTGGTAGCGGCCCCTCCACTGGTCACCGGGTCGCGCATGCTTATCGACGATCAACGTCGGCACCCCCTGACGCTTCAGCCGAGCCCCCAACCCAATTCCACCTTGGCCGCCACCAATGACCAGCACGTACGGTTGCTCGACAATGCCGAGGGTCGCGCGGCGCTTTGCGCGGCGGTCCGCCCAGTTCTCCGGGTCCTGTTCCGGGCCGTGCTGCGCTCCGCGGATGCGGTTGCGACCGCGCTTTTCCGGGAAGTCCTTGAGCTCGCGGGCGGACGTGAGGAGGGTCCACGCCTTGCCGTCGCGAAGCCTAGCGATCGCCCTGCAGTGAAAATTCGCGGTGTCGCACTTGAAATGGATTCGGGTGACGCCGCCGCCTTCGTCCACTTCATCGGTGAGCTCGGTGTTGGTGATCACGCAGTTGGGGTGGGTCTCGCGAATCATCTTCGCGATCTCCTCGTGCCCCTCAGCAGTGTGCAGGTTCCAGGTGAAGCCGAGCAGGTCACGCCAAAAGCCGTTCTCTTCGAAGAGTTCCGTGACCTGGGTAGCTGCGGTGTCCGTGTCTTGGGCGCCGATAGCGCTTTCGAGGTTCTGCAGCCACACTTGGGCGGCGGTGGATGTGCTGGTCATCGTGCTCCCTTCAAATCTGTACGTGATGTACCGCACACTATAGCTTCTGATGTGTTTTAGGGAACACGGTTCGCTTCAATCAGCGGCGAACGGGCGTGGAACCACGATGCCCTACACTCGGACCACAATGGCAGACTGGGTGTTGTGACCGAACAAGCCGACCTCTCCCAAAAGACGCAGCCACGCCGCAAGATCAACTGGCTAGCGGTCGGCGCGATCATCTCATTTGCCTGCGTTTTCGGGTTTGCCAGATTCACGGTGCCCGGGACGGTGGCCGCGTTCGTGCTGACTATTGTCTTAACGTTCTCGAGCGTCTTCCTTCGCGGCCGCGAGATGATTTCCGTGTTTATCGCGACGGTGTTATCGATGCTGCTGGTCATCATCGCCGTTTTCGTCGGCCTGGTGCGATTCGGTGCCTACCAGCACGGTGGCCTCATAAGCGCGCTGGGCGTCGGATAAGCGGAGAATAAAACCCCGGGGGCTACCTTCTAGCTGCCCCGGGGCCACTGCCTAACCGCTGCGGCGGCGCATTTTCGCGCGGCGCATGTCAATCGCCAGCGCGACGCCAATTACCGCAGCGTGCTGGCGCTCGTCGAGACCCGGCTGCATGCGCACCCGGTAATTCGTTTTGCCCATCACCGCACGCCCAACACCGGAGAATTCAGCATCCACCGACGCAATCGGGCGGCCTTGGGATGTCAGCGTGTAGTTGAGCTGGAATACCTTGCCTTCAACTTGCACTTCAGGAAATCCGGCGACCTCCACATTGAACTTCGACCCGATCCACGCAAACCGCTGAGTCAGCCGCGCCAGTTCCATCGGCGGGTTGACCAGGTGCACGACGTAGGTGTCGCGGAAGAAATTGATCGGGTCCTCAATACTGAGCACGTGCGTACCCGCCGCGTCGAACACCTCCACCCCGCGCGACGCCTTGACAATGTCGCTCATTTTCAGCGTCTGTCGGGCCGTGCCCAGCAACTCGCCTGTGGGGGTCTCAATCGCGAACTCGTCGCGCCCGACAACCTTGGTTTGTTTTACTACGATTTCTTGCTCTTTCAGCATGCCCCTGAGCGTAGTTGCCCTTTCGACTCCTCTGGCTTGCGAAAGGTTCCAGGAGGGCCCGCTAGCGGACCCCGAGCGCGATCACGCGCTCAATCGCAGCCGTCACCGCGCCCGGAGCGTCCAACGGTGGCATGTGCCCGGAGTCCGGGAGCACCTGCACAAACGCACGCGGCCACAGCTCCCAAAGCCGTGCGGATTGGGAGACCGGGGTGACGTGGTCACGGTCGCCAACCAGGATGTAACCGGGTAGGTCCGCTAGCACATCCCCCACTTCAAGCTCCGAGTGGTCCAGCAGATCGTCGAAAAACCCAGCGTAGGTAGCCAACGGCGTCTGCTGGATCATGTCGGCATGGAAGCGGATCACCTCGTAGGGCATCGGGCGGAAGTAGAACGCGAGTGCCAACACCGGCGCCAGAGACCGCGTCACCGCGCGGCGCAGCCCCTCAGCAAAGTGCGGCGTGCGCGCCACCACCCACTCCAGTACCTGCCCGATCGGCCCAGCCAAAATCTGCGGCATGCCCTGCACGGCAAAGGGCTCGACGGCAGACGAAATCTGTACCGACCCCACCCACTCAAACTCTTCCACGTACCTGCGCATCAGCGACAGCGACACCGGCCCACCCAGCGAGTGCCCCACCACCACAACGGGTCCGCGCACGCCGCGCTCGCGCAGCACGGTAGCCACGTCGTCGGCCGCACTATCAATGGTGAGCAGTTCGGGCGAGCAATAGCCGGTGTTGCCGTGGCCGCGGACGTCGATAAGCAATTGCCTGATGCTTTTGCCGCGCAGTGCCTCGACCTGGAACACGAACTCCGGGGCGGCGATGTTGAAGCCGTGCACGTAGACCACGGTGACGTTCGCTGACTCGGGCCCGACCTCGTACCAGTGCACGCGCACGCCGCCGGAGTCGACGGTGCCGGTGCGATCGGGGCGCAGTTCCAACATGCCGGCGAGTCTATTATGAGGGCATGGAGCTAAGCGAACGCCTGGGGTTGGACAAGATCGAACTCGTGCAGGAAGACACGGGTTCAAGGTTGCTTTCGCTTATCGACGATCACTTCAACGCCAACCTCTCCCCCGAAACGCTACTTACCGATTCGGCGCTGTCATCGCTGGATCGGATCGAGCTGGCGATCCGGATCGAGGAGGAGTTCGGAGTGCGCATCGATGAGCGCGTGTACGACAAATGTGCAACCGTAAGTGAGCTGGCGGAATATCTCGAGGAAAACTCGGAGGAAGCATGATTTCATATCTGACCGACATGGACGGGGTGCTGCACCGCGAAGGCAGCGTCATCCCGGGCGCGGAGGAATTCATCGGCACATTGCGCGATGAGGGCATCGAATTCATGGTGCTGACGAACAACTCGATGCAGACCCCGCGCGACCTCTCCGCGAAGCTGGTGCGCATGGGTCTGCACATTGAGCCGGAGCGGATTTGGACGTCCGCGACCGCGACCGCGCGACTGCTTTCACAGCAGGCTGGAGCGGCGTCGGCGTACGTGATTGGCGAAGCCGGTCTGACCACCGCGCTGCACGAGGTCGGGTGGATCCTCACCGACGCCGATCCGGATTTCGTGGTGCTTGGCGAGACCCGCACCTACTCATTCGAGGCGCTGACCACGGCTTGCAACCTGATTCTTCGAGGCTCCCGATTCATCGCGACGAACCCGGATATGACGGGCCCGGGACCGAACGGCGTGATCCCGGCGACCGGTTCTGTAGCGGCGATGATCACCGCGGTTACTGGCATGCAGCCGTACTACGTGGGCAAGCCGAACCCGGTGATGATGCGCACCGCGTTGAACCAGATTGGCGCTCACTCCGAGTACACCGTGATGATCGGCGATCGAATGGACACCGATGTCAAGGCCGGTCTGGAAGCCGGTATGCGCACGGTGCTGGTGCGCACCGGCATTGCCGACGACGCCGAGATCGCCCGCTACCCCTACCGCCCCACCCTGGTCCTGGACTCGGTGGCGGAGCTGATCGATCGCGTGCGCGATCCGTTTGGTGATGGCAGCTACAACGACGACGAAGACGACACCGGAGACGGCGCCCCCGCCGAAATGCGGAGTGAGAGCTAGCGCTGGAACGATCGGACCTGGTCGGCGATCTTCGCGAGACGCTCGGAACCGAAGAAGTTACCGATCAGATTAATGAGACCGGCGATGATGTTGAGCGCGACTGCAATCACCGGGTTGCTCGGTTTGGTGGTCGGCTCAGTGCTTGTCGACGGTTCAGCGCTGGTCGAAGGCTGCGCAGACGACGTTTCGGTGGCGGTCTCCGTGGCGGACCCCTGAGCAGGTGCCTTGATGGTGAACTTGGCCATCATGCCGCGGTGATCGGAGATCCACGGTGCGCTCGTCGGCACGATGAAGGTGTCAGCCGTGCCATCAACCACTGCCTTGGACTTCGAGATCGATTCCTCCGGACCGACAATTGCTGCCTGGTTCAGGGCCAGGCGCTCGTTCGGCGCGAAGAAGATGTAGTCGATGCGGTCGCGCTCGTCAGCACCTTTTGCCCAGGCCGCTTCCTCGGCGGACTTGTGGCCTTGCTTCGTCGGCCAGGTGATGCCCGGGTGGGTCAGTGGGTCCGGGTAGATGGTCCGGTAGGAATCCACGTAGCCGGCGTCGAGAAGCGTTTGCGTCGTCTCCCACTCGCGCGCGACACCGTTGCGCTCGAAGGTGTCCTTGGTTTCCTCGGTCCAGTCGAGTGCGGACGCCTCATTGAAGTCGCCGCCGAAGATGACGAAGCGGCCCTTTGCAGCCTCAGCGTCGGCGTCTGCGATGAGCGCGCGAGCCGAGTCCGGGCGACGAGATTCGAGGTTGATCTGCTTCAGCGTGGCTTCATCCGTGACCGGCGCATCCAGCGGATCCCAGGTGCGGTAGTTGTCCGGCCAGCCGTCGCCGAGCGCCTCGCCCGCGTAACCGCGCGGCCAGTAGTTCGCGTACGCGCGGTACTCAAGGTGGCCGCTATAGACGGTGACCACGTCATCGCCGACCTTGACAGTGGCCTTCGCCCACCGCGGGTTTCCAGCGTGATCCTTGATCACGCCGGTCTCCACGAAGTCATAGCGGGAAATGACGGAGACGCTTCCGCCGGTGACGTGGGCGTTGAAGCCCAGCTCGTCGGCAATCGGCTCAGCAGCGTCGCCGGTCTCCTGGAAGAAGACGATGTCAGCGCCGAGTTCTTCGATGATCGCCGCGGTGTCTGCATAGCCCTTGCCGTCTGGCACGAAGCTCGCACCACCCCAGAGGTTCAGCGAAAGGATGTTGAGTTCGATGTCGGTAGTGGTGTCGGTGGTCGAATTGGAGTTCTCATCCGCAGAAGCGGACGGAGCAATGGACTGTGGAACGAAGATGAGTAGAGCCGCGAACAGCACGGCGGCCACAACAGTCGCGAAAGTCCTGATGCGGATACGGGTACCGGTGAGCATTGATGGTTCCTCCCCCATGAGGTGCCAAGTAGCGTGACGACGCCCAACGTGGCGCCGCACCCGCAGAGTATCAGCCTTTTCTTACCTTCGCCCAAGGTGATTCGTCGATTGCTTATCGACGAACTCCGTGATCAACGCAGAAATCCCGCGGACCTCCATATAAGAGGTATCCGCGGGATTCAACGGATTAGCCCGGAGGCGTCCCCGAACTAGTCCGCCACGAAGTAGCGCTGGACGTTCACGAACTCGTCCATGCCCAGCGGGCCGAGCTCGCGGCCCATGCCGGAGTTCTTCACGCCACCGAACGGCAGCTCGGCGCCGCGCGCCTGCGGAATGTTCACGTGAATCATGCCGGTGTCGATGCGGTTCGCCACCTTCTTGGCGCGCTCCTCATCTTCCGACATCACGGCGCCGCCGAGGCCGTACAACGAGTCGTTGGCCAGCTCAATCGCCTCTTCTTCGGAGGACGCCTTCCACACGGTCACCACCGGGCCGAAGAACTCCTCGTAGAAGGAATCGGAGCCAACCGGGATGCCGGTCATCACGGCCGGGGAGAAGTACGCACCCTCGGCATCCAGCTCGCCACCGGTGTGCAGCGTCGCGCCGGCATCGACAGCCAGCTTGACCTGCTGAGCCAACTTCTCAGCCGCATCGCGCGACGAAAGCGGGAAGTACTCGTTTTCGCCTGCTTCTCCGGGATTGAGTGGGTCGCCCTTGACGTAGCCGTCGGCAAGCGAAATAAGCTCCTGCACGAACTCATCGTGAATGTCTTCCATGACGATGATGCGCTTGTTGGAAGTGCAAGCCTGGCCGGTGTTGCTGATGCGCTTCTTCCACGCGGTTTGCGCGGCTTCCTTGACGTCGGAGGCGTCGAGGACCACGTACGCGTCGGTGCCGCCGAGCTCCAGCACGCACTTCTTCAGCGCCTGGCCGGCCTGCGAAGCGATCTGGCGACCGGCACGCTCGGAACCGGTAAGCGAGACGCCCTGGACGCGGGAGTCCTCGATCAGCGTCGCGATCTGGTCGTGCGAGGCGTAAAGGTTGGTAAACGCACCCTTCGGGAAGCCGGCCTCCTCGAGGATGTCCTGGATCTGCTGCGAGGAGCGCGGGCAGATCTCAGCGTGCTTGACCATCACGGTGTTGCCGGCCATCAGCGCCGGCGCCGCGAAGCGCGCGACCTGGTAATACGGGAAGTTCCACGGCATGATGCCCACGATCACGCCGAGCGGCACCTTGCGCAGAATGGCGGTACCGTTCTGATTGTTCGGGATCTCCTGATCGGCGCCGAACTCCGCGCCGTGGTCGGCGTAGTAGTTGAAAATCTCGACGACGTCGTCGACCTCGCCGTCGCCTTCCTTGATGGACTTGCCCATCTCCTCAGCGATGATGCGGGTCAGCGCGTCGCGGCGCTCGTCGAAAATCTGCGCGGCCTTGCGCAGCTTCTCCGCACGGTCGTCGTAGCTAAGCTCGCGCCACTCTTTGAACGCGTCGTGCGCGGAGGCGAGGACGGATTCAAGGTCGTCGCCCGAGATGAAATCGAACGTCTCAATAACAGTGTTTGTCTTCGGGTTTTGTACTCGATAGGGATTAGACATGGGCGCCAGCGTACGCTCGGCGCTCAATCTGTGCCATGAACCCTTCCTCCTCTGCGAGCGCCTGCAGCTCAGCCTCGAAATCGGCGAGCGCATCGCGCGGCGCATTCAGGTTCTCGCGGCAGGAGTAGGAGCCATTCGCCTGGCGACGCCACCGCGTGAACCACACCTCACCCGCCTCGTTCGACTCAGGCAGCAGGAGCAAAAGCTTTTCGACGGCCCTCCGAACCCGCTTATCCATCCCCTCAATGATCAAGGTGGTGCGCTCTGTCGCGGGCGCTGCGGTTGCGGGCTGCGCGAGCGCGGACTGTCCGAGCGCGAAGAAGTCGTAATATTCCTGCGGCGCGGTTTGGTGTGCGGCCTGGCGTCCGGTTGCAGAGGTGTATTCACGTGCGGCAACGAGCGTGGTGGTCATGGCTGGGGACCCTTCCGTGTTTGTTCGCGGTCATCCCGCGTTTTCGGCGGCGCACAGTGCCGGTGGCGAAGCGGTGACTACTTCCGCTTCCCCATCGACACAGTGCGAGACGAGAGGTTCGTCTTCCCCAACGGCCTCTAAAGTATCGCTGGACACCTTCGATCTCTGTTGATCTCTCCGGCATCTCTGGTCGTCGAGCCGATCATGCGTCACACGAGCCACCCCGGCAACCCTCAACCCGAGCTTGATCCCCCTATTCGCTCTAGTTAAAGTAGAGCTTTAGACATCTTGGTTTTAGAGGGCTGGACCCCGTTAACCGGATGTTTCATTGTCTTCCGTTTGAGGTCTCGACCTCCATCCCGAAATGAGGATCACTCCCCATGTCCAGCGTTTACCAAGGCCCCGGCCAAAACTCCCAGTTTCCTCAGGGTCCGAACTACCCAGTTGATCCGATGGCTGCAGGACCCGCTCCCGCCCCCGTCGCGAAAGAGAAGAACACCATCGGCCTCGTAGCACTAGTTTGTGCGGTCATCGGGTTCATTTTCGCCTGCGTCCCCGGAGCGCTGATCATCGGGTGGATCCTGCTTCCGATTGCATTCATCCTTTCCCTCGTTGGGCTCTTCGCGCGCGGCAAGAAGAAAGGCATGGCTCTCGCAGCACTGATCCTTTCGATCGTAGGCACCCTGGTTGGATTCATTGTGTTCTTCACCGTTATCGGTAACGCGGTCGACGAGTCGTTCAACGCCGAGCCGACTATCGCACCCGCTGACCCGGCAAACCAACTCTCAGATCAACCCGCTTCGGACGCAGACAAGAACAACGATGCAGCTGGCGGCGCTGGCGATTCTCGCGAGAACCCACTTCCACTAGGTACTGCAATTTCGGGCAGCGACTGGACCGCGACCGTTAACGGTGTCGACCTCGATGCCACCGAAGCCGTTATAGCAGCGAACCCGTTCAACGATGCGCCTGGCGAGGGTCAGAAGTACATTTTGGCGGACGTGACGTTGACTTACACGGGCGACGATCCACAGGGCTCCACCCCTTGGGCTTCAATCGACTATGTCACTGTCGACGGCACTACGGTAAGCCGCGGCGACAACCTTGCCGTAGCTCCGAATTCGTTAGACACCCTTACCACCCTCTACGGTGGCGGCAGCGTCAGCGGCAACATCGCGCTCCTGGTGCCGGCTGATACTGCGGACCAGGGTGTCCTGGCTGTGGAGCCCGACATGTTCACGAAGAAGAAGTTCGTCGCTGTTAAGTAGCACGACTTCGGATTTGGCCTGCGGTACTTACCCGCAGGCTTTTTCTCTTTCTGCTCACGTATGGGTCACCGGATAACCATTGACTGATTCGGCTTTGTAGAGGGGTCGGCACATTGCCCGATTTCGACCTGGGGTTTTGCAGCTCGATTTACGGACTCTTCTACAACGGTTGTAGACGGGTCGGTGCATAACCAGGCAACCTTGCAGTCCGAGGTTTGGGCGAGGTGCCGCTAAATTTGGGCGGACTGTTACTGGGGAGGCTCGCGAAGCTGTGAGCTAGAGCAGGCGAACGGCGACTACGCCCGCGAAGATGAGCACGAGGCCGAGTAAACGCGCTCCGTCGATACGCGTCTTCGTGGCACCGAACGCGCCGACGGACTCCATCAGCTGGCCACCCGCAATGTTGCCGGCGTTGAACGCGATCACCGTGGTAGCGGTACCGAGGATCGGAGCCAGCGTCGCGCCGGCGATCACAAACATCGCGCCGACGAAGCCGCCGAGCCACATCCACCAGGGTCCCGCAGTGGGTTGCGTGACAAGCTGCCGCGGGCTCGACACCAACACCGTAATTAAAAGCAGCACCGCGCCGACGGCAAGGTTGATCTCGGACGCGTGCAACGACGAGCCTGCGATCGTCCCCATGTACCCGTTCACCGCGGTCTGCATCGCGGAACCCATGCCAACCCCAACGCCAATCAAGCGGTAGAGCCACACCTCTGGCCCAGACACCGGCGACGACGTCATCGCAGGCGAACGACCGACGCGCATCACCAGAGCGATGCCGATCAAAACCACCGCTGCACCGCACAGACGCAGCAAACTCACGTCGACCTGCTTCGCGCGGAAGAGACCGAACTGGTCGATGGCCAGGCCCATCACCACCTGCCCCAGAATCGGCAGGACAACGGTCTGCACCGGACCGAGCTTGGGAAACAGCAGGATGTTGCCAATCACAAAAGCCACACCGAACAGACCACCGAGCCAACCCCACCACGGCGGTGAGTCACTGAACTGTGGAAGCGGGTTGCCTTGCAAAACCAGCGTCGCCAAGCAAGCGATCGTCAGCGCGATAGAAAAAGAGATCAGCGCAGAAACGATCGGGCGGTTGCCAACCGACAGGCGCAGGCGCGCGTTGGCTGCGGTCTGCACGGGCACAATCGCGCCGACGAACACCGCAATGGGCAGGTAAAGCATGGTCTTAACTTACGCCTTCGCCTCGGTGCGCTCTTTCACCTCATTGCGCAACAACACACGCAGCGCCGCAACAAGCTGTGCATCAGAGGCAGCGTCAAGCGCCGCGACCACCTCGCCGGCGGCCTCTTCCGCCCCGTCGAAATCACTCTCCAACCCGAGGGCGTCGGCAAGCTTCTCTTCCAGCGGGCGCTCGGTACGCTTCGCATCCAACGCGGTGATGTAGCGCCCGCCGAAGTTCAGCGCCACAGCCAAGATCGGCGCGATCACCGCCGCCACCAGCATGCCGCCGTAGAGCATGCCGAAGTGGTTGAACACCAGCATCACCACGCTGGCCGCGATCGCGGGTAGGACGTACATCTTCTGCTCCGTGAACAGCGACGGAATCCGCCGCAGCACCACGTCACGCACCAGCGTGCCGCCAATCGCGGTGATAATCGCCAGGATCACGCACGGCACCCAGTTCAGCCCGTTAGCCAGCGCTTTCAGGGTTCCGCCGACGGCCCACACCCCGATCGTGGTCAAGTCGGCATAGAACCTAAACGTCTCCCACGCCTTGCCTCTGAGGTCCACAAGGTACGCGAACAACGCTCCCGCGGTGGCGGTGATGATGTAGCCGGGGTGGGTAAGTGCGGCGGCCGGGCCGTCGTTAAGTACTGCGTCCCTGATCAGCCCTCCTGAAAGGGAAGAGATCAGGGCGACGAACGCGAACCCGATGATGTCAAAGTTCATCCGCTTGGCAATCGTGCCGCCGATGGTGGCCGCGAGCCCCACGCCGGTGTATTCCAGCACGAAGAACAATGTCTGCACGTTTTCGGACAATTCCATTGCCCGGATGCTAGTCGCGCAGCTAGCGCAACGCCTCCCAGATCGCCGTGTTCGTTTCCTGCCACAGCGGCTTCGCCCAGTCGCCGAACTCGCGGTCCGTCAGCGCCACCATCGCCTGCCCATCAGCCACCCACAGGTACGTGCCCGCCATGCCGAAGTGGCCGCAGGTCTCCGGCGGCATCCCGTCGCCGGTCCAGTGCGGCGATTTCTCGCCCTTCAGCTCAAAGCCCAGGCCCCAGGGACACGGTTTTTGCATCCCGTAACCAGGCACAACGCCGCGCAGGTCGCCGAACTGGTTCGTCCGCGCCTCGCGCACGGTCTGCGCACTCAGCAGGGTCGGTTCCAGCACCTCTTGCGCAAAGCGGAGCAAATCACTTAACGACGCCTCCGTCCCATGCCCAGCACTTCCCACCAGCCGAGTCGAATCCATTTGCAAGGGGGCGAAGACCCCCTCTGCCAGGTAGTCCGGGAAGGCGATGCCGGTGGTCTCCTCGACAAACTCGGCGAGGATCTCGTAACCGGCGGAGGAGTAGATGCGCCGCTCCCCCACCGGCTTTTGGGGTTCGCGCGAGTCAAAGCCGACGCCCGAGGCGTGCGCCAGGAGGTGGCGAACGGTGGCTCCTTCGGGGGCGTTGGACGGGGCGTCGTCAAGCTCAAAAGCTCCCTCCTCGACGGCCATGAGCACACCGTATGCCGAGAGAAGCTTGGTCACACTCGCCAGCTCGAAGACACGGTCCGGGTCGCCGAAAGTCGCTTCATGCTTGCCGACGAGTCCCGCCGCCACGTTGTCGACCGGCCATTTTGCAAGGTGCTGTTCGAGGATCTCCACGCGCCCGATCCTAGCTATCGCGTCGTTGGCTCATCGACCTAGTTGACTTAGATATCCGGCGTGCCAGGCGTGTCAGGCGCGCCGGGAGCATCGCGGCGCAGCCGCTGCCAGCGCCGCGTGAGCCACCACGTCAACAGCACAAGCAAACCTGCGAACAACCCCGGCCAGATCGCAGGCTCGGGGCTGAACAGGTTCAGCACCGCCTGGATCACGGCGAGGAACGCGAAGAACCCGAGAAAGCCGATGAAGGCCTGGTAGGTGAGGTCGGTGCGCTGGTTCACGCTGGCAGTCTAACCCGTGCTCGGCCACGGCGTTCGGCCACGGCGATTTAGCACCGCGCACCGCCGCGGCAACACCTACCTGCAACAATGGGGCCCATGACCATCCCCGAATCCCTCGCCAAAGACCAACTCGACCAAATCCTTAAGGATGCGATGGAACTGGTGGAGCGTGAGTCGCCGTCGACAAGCAAGGCCCACCTCGATGAGACCCTCGACGGACTGCTGGCGCTGACCCGCGAGCGACTCGGCGAGCCGGACCACTTCGAGCGGCTCCCGCACGAGGACAAGGGCGATACCGCGGTGCTGACGTACAACGGCACGCAGGACGCGAACGTGCAGCTCGTGGGGCATTACGACACCGTGTGGCCGGTGGGCACGCTCGCCGAATGGGACCCGCCGGCCGTCGACGCAAACGAGGATCCGCGCGAGCGCCTCTCCGGCCCCGGCCTCTACGACATGAAGATCGGACTCGCGCAGACGATCTGGGCGCTGAAGCTGCTCAACGACTCCGACACGCCGCGCCCGACCGTGACCATCATCTTCAACGGTGACGAGGAAATCGGCTCGCCGACTTCGTCTCCCACCATTCGCGCCCACGCTCGCGAGGCCACCGCCGCATTCGTCATGGAGGCGCCCGCGGCCGGCGGCAAGGTGAAGGTGGGCCGCAAGGGCATCGGCAACATTCAAGTCACGGCGGCGGGCATCGAAGCGCACGCGGGCCTCGAACCGGAAAAGGGCGCGAGCGCGATCACCGGGCTCATGGAATGGTGCCTCGAGGCGGTCAAACTCGCCGACCCGGACGCCGGCCGCACCATCAACGTTGGGCTCATCGAGGGCGGCACCAGCGCAAACGTCACCGCCGGTCGCGCCACAGCCACCCTCGACATCAGGCACTGGGACAAGGAAGAGCCTTCGCTTATCGACGCCTCGTTAGACCGCATTTCCATCTCCGACGAACGCGTTTCCATCGCGGTGGATCGCGACTGGGGTCGCCCGCCGATGCCGACTACCGAGGGGATCGAGCGCCTTTTCGCGCTGCTGCAGGCCGAGGCGGAGGCGATGGGCCGCGAGTTAGATAGCGCGAAGGTGGGCGGCGGCTCAGACGCGAACTTCATCGCGGACGAGGGCACGCCGGTGATCTGCGGGATGGGCGCGGACGGCGGCGGGGCGCACGCCCGCCACGAGTTCATCTACCCGGATTCGGTGCCGTTCTTCACCACCCTGCTGGCCAACGGCATCGCCGCCGTCGGCCGGGAGTGGAGCTAGCGGCCGATCTCAGCCGGCGTGCAAATGTGGGCGTTTGTGGTGTAGCCGTCATAGTTGAGGATTTCCCAGCGCCCGTTGCGGAAGATGAAGTGCACGGTTTCGCTCGTCCCGATTGCCCCAGCGGTGGCGAACTGGCCGTCGCAGTAGACCACGGTGGTTCCCTGCTTGCCCGGCCAATGGGCAACTACGCGGTCGAATTCGGCTGGGGCACAGTTCCCGCGCTTGGCTGGAAAGCCGGGAATCGCAGGAAGCGGGGGCAGGCCTGGAATGGAGATCAGGCCTTGTTGGACAGCAAGATAAGCACCACCGCGGACTATGGCGAGCACACCGAGTGCGGCAGCGGCACCGGTTGCAACGGAGGAGCCCTCGGCCGCGGTGGCGGTTGGAAGGTGTGCACCGGATGGTGAGATAACGGAGGCGATGGTCAAGGCGGCAGCCGCAGTCACGGCGAGCAGTGGCTTTTTCATAGACAGCAAACTAGCTCGATCCCACGCTCTCTGCACCGAGTGTTAAGTTTCCGTTATTGGAGTTTTAAGGTGAGGCGATCTCTTCAGGTGTGCAGTGCAAAAGTTGCCGCGTGAACTCCTCCGGTCCGCCCATCTCGCTGATCCGGTACCCGTTGTAACAGGGGTACCCAGATGGATGGCTGAAGCCATCGGGCGAGATGGCGTGCCACTGTCCGTTTTGCCAGTTAAAGTGCACCACCCAATCGGTGCCGTTGGCGCCTGCGGTGGCGAAAAGGCCATCGCAATAACTAACCGATGTGCCCAGCGGCGCGGGCCAGCCATCGACCACAGCGTCGAACTCCGCCGAATCGCATGACCCTTGGTTCGGTGTAACCTCAGGTACGCCCATATCATAGCCTGCTTGGGCGATTGCATCCGGCAGGGCGACTAGGCCGTTGGTTACAGCGAGGTACGCGCCTCCGCCAATAACACCCAGGAGCGCCAGGACCACCGTCACGCCAGTGAGGGTATCGTCCGATTCCTCCGACCCTTCAATTTCCGCGCTGCTGGGCTCTGCGCTGCCGACCTCGGAGCTGCCAGGCTCATCACCGTCGATTTCAGCGCCGCCAGGCTCAGCGCCGCCGATTTCATCGCCGCCGACCTCGTTTTCATCGCCGCCGAAATTGGGCGAGAGTGGCTCCACACCATCAGCAACAGTACTGTCACCGGCACTCGGGCTGTAGTCCTCAGCTACAGAGACCAGGTCAGCGATTTCGTCGTTAGTAGCGGCGTGAGCTACCAACGTCGAAGCGGAAAGCGCCGCCGCGGTAGCCACAGCGAGAATCGGCCTGTTCATAGATTTCACAATAACCGCCCCTTGCGGAAATGTACACCCAATTTGAAGCCTTTTAACAGGGGCGCGGGAAAACACTGCGACCGCATGCGAAAGAACGGTCGATGTTTTGTAAGGTGCCTACCGTGCAGTGCCCCGCAACGGAAAGTGTGCCCCGATGACCGGTTCAACCAAAGTCACCGCCGACGACGCCCAGAATGGCCGCGGTAAGGACACCAAACGCAACGACGCAAAGCGCAAAGACGCAAAACGCGACGACAAGAAACGCAACGATAAGAAGCAGAAGAACGAAGGCACCCAAAGCGGCGTGCTCGGCTGGATCGAAAAGGTCGGCAACAAGCTGCCCGAGCCGTTCTGGCTCTTCGTCATTCTTGGCATCATCACCGTCGCCTCCTCCTGGATTGGCAACCGCATCGGTATGCAGGCGACCAACCCAGGCAATGGAGAGACCGTCCAGGTCGAGAACCTTCTCACCGGCGAGTACATCTCCAAAATGGTCACCGATGCGGTGCAAAACTTCATCGCGTTCCCTCCGCTCGGCGTGATCCTCACCGTGATGCTGGGCGTGGCCGTCGCGGAGCACTCCGGCCTGCTCTCGGCGATGATCCGCGCGATGGTGGCCAAGGTCAGCCCGCGGATGCTCACCTTCATGGTGGCGCTGGCAGGTGTGACCGGCTCCATCGCTTCCGACGCGATCTTCGTCATCATCGTCCCGCTCGGTGCGATGGCCTTCCACGCCGTGGGCCGCTCGCCCCTGGTGGGCACGATGGTCGGTTTCGCCGCGGCCGCCGGTGGCTTCAACGCCTCGCTGATCCTGAATATCACCGACCTGCTGCTCGCCGGCATCTCCACCACCGGCGCGAACATCATCGACCCCAACTACGAGGTCTCCCCGCTGGCGAACATCTTCTTCGTCATCCCCTCCGCCATCGTCTTGGCAATCCTGATCACGGTGCTCACAGAGCTGTTCACAGAGAAGCGCATGGAGCACATGCACGAGGACGAGGACATCGTCGACGAAGAACTTGACCTGGACAAGGCAGGTGAAGACAGCGACGAAGACAACGACAAAGCAGAACGACAGCACCTCCGACCAAGACCTCACCCTCACCGACATCGAGTCGAAGGGTCTGAAGTGGTCCGGCATCGCGCTGCTGGCATTCTTCGTGGCTTACTTCGCACTGCTTTTCATCCCGGGTTCGCCGTTCGCGCGCCCAGAAGAAGGCTTCATGGAGTCGCCGCTCATCCGCTCCATCGCGGTGCCCATCGCGCTGATGTTCTTCGTTGTCGGCATCGTCTACGGCTTGGTCACCAAGTCCATCACCGGCTGGAGCGACGTCCCCGAGTTCATGACCAAGGGCATTACCACCCTGGTGCCAATCCTGGTGCTCTTCTTCGCTGTGGCGCAGTTCCTCGCCTGGTTCCAGTGGTCCAACCTGGGCAGCTGGACCGCCATCAAGGGCGCGGAGCTGCTGCAGCGCTGGGACCTGCCCACCGTGGTCCTTTTCTTCGGCTTCGTCATCATGGTCGCGTTCGTGAACCTGTTCATTACATCCGGCTCCGCACAATGGGCGCTGATGGCCCCGATTCTGGTGCCGATGATGATGCTCGTCGGCGTCTCCCCCGAGGTCTCCCAGATGCTCTTCCGCATCGGCGACTCCGCATCCTCCATCATCACCCCGATGTCCCCGTACTTCGCACTCACGCTCACGTTCATGCAGAAGTACTACAAGAAGGCCGGTGTGGGCACGCTCATCTCCATGGCGCTGCCCTACTTCTTCACCATCCTCATCGGCTGGTTCGCCTTCTTCCTCATCTGGTACTACCTGGGCATTCCACTCGGCCCGGGCGCCCCAATGACCTACGAGGTCTAAGCAGGAGCTTTTGCTTGACGACGATTGCGCCGGTACCACAGCAACGCCGCCCCAAACAGCACCTGCGCTAACCCGAGAACTACCCACGTCAGGCTGTTCAGCTCCAGCGGGTAGATCAGACTCAGCACGGCGAGCATCAGGTGCATGCCGCCGTGCGAGCCCGCCGCCCACCAGAAGCTGCCGAAGGTGTAGACCAGCGCAGCGCCGAGAATGGACATGCCGAGCGGCACGGTGAGGTACAGGATGTGGTCGAGCGCGCTGGTCTGCCCGCCGGACGACGTCAGGTGCGGAAGTGTGAACGCTGCGGTAGTCCACGCAATGGTGAGGGCTTCGCGGTGGCGGGTGACGTCGAAAAGCCATCCGCGAAAAATGAGCTCCTCCGGGATGCCTTGGAGCAAATAGGACCGGACGAGGATCCAAACGACCACTGCTGCCAGCGGCACGCCCTCTGCGTCCTCGATTGCCGGCCCGCGGCCTTGGACCGCAGCCAGAATCACCCAGCCCACCACCATCGGCACCGCGACAATCAGGGTGCCGCCGATCAGTCCACGTGCTCCGGACCAGTCGATGCGTGAACGCTCGACCCACCGCACCCAAGCGGTGACAAACGCGACGATGACGGCGGGAGTAAGACAAAACAGCACAGCTTCGACCAGCGGCGAGTCACCCGCAAGTTGATGGAGTGGCACGCGGATCAGGTTCGCGCCCAACAGCAGCGCGATGGCGATGACGGTACGCAGAGCAAGACCCCACGCGTTGACAGGAATTCTCGGTTTCATAGCTGTTCAACCTAAGTTGCGGTTGGAGCGGCGGGAAGTGGATGCGGTCACGAGAATTAGTGACCAGAGTCATGGGTCGTGCCAGGTAGCTTTGACTCCATGAACGCCCCGTCTCGCAGCCACCTCTACTTGCTGGACAGCATTCTGATCTTGGTCGTACTGCTCTATCTCAACTACGGCCCAACCGCGCTCGCTGCGGGTCGGACCATCCTCGTGGTCGCAGCGTGTACCGCCCTTTCCTGGATGATGTGGCGCCGGACGGAGCACTCGTTAGCTGCCCTCGCATTCGCATGCAGTGCGTTCGCCCTGTTCCAGACCGCGAACAACCTGATCAGCGCGATTGTGCTGTGGTGCGCCATCGTGGCGCTGCGATTGAGCACGGGAACCTGGGCTGCCTACTGCTACGCCGGGCTCATCGCCGCAGCCAACTTCACCGCGCAGGTAGCCCTACACCAGGTGCCTGTGCGAATCATCGCCGAAACCGTGACAGCCGCGGTGGTCGGCGTCGTAGGAATCAACCTTGCAAACACCATCGTCCGCCAGCGCGGGTACGAGCAGGAGTTGCAAGAGATGGCGTTCGTGCGCGAGCGGCAGCGCATCGCCGCCTCGCTTCACGACGGCCTGGGCCACCGCCTCACCACCATCGGCATGAGCCTCGACTACGCGCAACGAGTGCGCGACCCAGACAAAGCGCGCGCGGAGATCGCACGTGCCCGCGCCGATGTCTCTACAGCGCTGGATGAGATGCGCGCGACCGTGCGCGCAATGAAACCCACGTTCTCACCGGACGAGGGCATCGAAGCGTCGCTTGCCCAACTCGCGGACTCCTTCGCAACCACCTCGCTGGACGTGCGCTTCACCCGAGGCCAGCCCGCGAAGTTCACGAACGAAGAAAGTCTGCTCCTACTGCACTTTGTGCAGGAATCGCTGACGAACGTGCTCCGGCACGCGAACGCGTCACGGGTGGACATTCACCTCGATGCCCGCACGCTCTCCGTCGCGGACAATGGGACGGGCAATACGGCACCGGAGTCCTACGGGATTTCGTCGTTACGCGAGCGCGCCCAAGCCCTGGGCGGCACCGTTACCACCGACGCTCACGGCGGCATCGACGGCGGGTTCCGGATTGCATTGCACCTGAAGGAGAAACGATGGCCACCACTGCCCTTCTGATCGACGACCACGACATGCTGCTTCGCGGGTTGAGCCTGATTCTGGAAACCAGCGACGACGTCGAAGTCGCCGCGACCTCCACCGACGGTTCCAAAGCCCTACAGCTGGCGCTCGAGTTCAACGTTGATGTCGTCGTCACCGATGCTGCAATGCCCGGCACTGACGGCCTGGCAGTGGTGCAAGCTTGCAGCCCGCACGTACCCGTGCTGGTGCTCACCACCTTCGATGACGCCGCCTTGGTGAAGCAGCTTCTTGATGCCGGCGCTTCCGGCTACGTCCTCAAAGACGTCTCCCCGGAAGAGTTGATCCGGGCAATCGTCGCTGTGGCCCAAGGCGGCATGATCCTCGATCCCCGCATCGCCCGGCACGCCGTGGAGAACCCGCAGCTGGCAATCCTCACCCCCACCGAGCGCAAGGTTGCGGAATCGGTTGCCCGCGGCCTGAACAATCAAGAGATCGCGGAGACCCTTTTCCTCGCCGAGGGCACGGTCAAAAATCACGTCTCTGCACTCCTGCGCAAACTCGAAGCCCGCGACCGGACGGTTCTGGCACTCCGTTTAGCCAAGGCGCTCGGCCTCTGAGCCACCCATCACCACAGGCTGCGGCCAAACGGTGTGTCCTCCGCCGCCGGGAAGAGCGCCAGTCCCCACACCCCCACCGCAACAGCGACCGCCACCAGCACCCACCACCACGCACCACTAGGCCTCGCAAACCAGCGGTCCGCCACCAGCCACACCAACCCGGGCGCCAGCAAGGCCACGCCGGCAAACGCCAAAGATCGCCAGTCCACCGCCCGCGGCGCGGTCAACAGCAGTACGACCCCAAACGCCACAGCCGCACCTGCCACCGAGTACGGACGCGATCCGCGTGCGAGAAAGAACCTCATGGCCTCAGCGTAACACCGCCCGAAAACCCAGCCTGCCTGCCGATTTTGGATTCCGCACCCCAGGCATTACTCTTACTAACCGTTGCAAATACAGCAGCACATATTCCTCCATAGCTCAGTTGGCAGAGCATTCGACTGTTAATCGAAGGGTCACTGGTTCGAGCCCAGTTGGAGGAGCAAAAAGCTTATCGACGCCCCGTTGGACGAAAATCCCCAACGCGGGCGTTTGCACTTAGGTAGCGCTGGCAAAGCGAAGCCTCTAAGACTTGGACTATGGAGTCAGAATCAACTTCCGGATTCGAGTTTCTTAGCACCAAGCCAAAGTTCTCAGGCAACAAGGTTAAGAAGCTGGGCAGGTTTTTCGCTGGCAGAGATGATGCTCCGGAGGAGAGTAACGAGATCCTAGAGTGGTACGACACTCTCGCAGAAAACACGGCCTTTGCTAGTTATGAGTTCGCCCGGGCATTCTTGGAATTTCAAATCGGGAACCCATCGATTACTCCGTCCTACAGGGTGAAAACTCGCACTACGATCCGTGAGAAGATCGAACGCGACAACATCCAGCTTTCCCAGATGTGGGATTTCGCGGGCGTACGTCTGACCGTCAACTGCTTGCATACCGAGCTACGGATGCTCGCACACGAGATGAAGCGGCAGATAGAAGCCAGTGGAGCCTCAGTCAACGAGAGGGATTACATCGGGCGCCCACAGAAAGGTTACCGGGCCATCCACCTCCTCATTACCGCTGAAGCTGGTCGTGTCGAAGTGCAGTTGCGCACCGTTTTGCAATCGGAGTGGGCAAACGCCTACGAAAGGGTGGCGGATCTAACTGGACGACGGATTCGTTACGAGGAAAATTACGTCCCAGACGATGCTGAGCTAGCTGAACTCGTCGAACAAATGAAAGATCTTTCGGGAAAGATCCATTATTTGGAACGAAACCAAGAATCCGTTCAACGCCAAAACACTGTCATCGCCCGCTCGATCCTCACGGAACCCCCGGTGATGGCCCTCCCTCCCGAGTTTCATCTTCTCCGTTCAAAGAGTCTTGAGCTGGTCGCGGAACGAGAAAAGTTGCGCGCGATCGAGGCTGAGGAAACATTGAATCTGATTTCTAATCTGCGTAGCATTCAGGAAACCTTGGGTTTCAGCAGATCGTGAAGGAGGAACAGAGAATGAATCACTTCCTAGTGGTGTTCAATCGCGCTACAGGACACTCCGAGGTCTCCGAATTTCACGACCGCGCTGACGCTATCAACGAGCGCATTCGACTTGAAACCGAGATAGACAACCCGGCCACTGAGATTGTGGTAATCGGCTCACCTTCAATCGAAGATCTGAGATTGACCCATTCCCGGTACTTCCGCCCTGAAGACCTACCTATCGCGCCGCTGGTAGAGCAAGGGTACAGACCCATCCAGACCACCGTAATTTGATCTCACTGACCCCAGTTGCAAGCACCGCCCCGTTGGCCCCACATCCCCAACGCGGGCGTTTTTCATTTCTTCTGCGCCCGCAGCTCTAATCCATCCAGTGCGATGTCGATGAGGCTTGACGTTAACTGCTCCCCAGCCAGCGGCAAGGGAGCTCCCGCAGGCAGCGGTCGTGTAATCACACCAAGCCCCATGTGAAACTCCAGCGGGTCGAGGTCAGCAGGACACAGCCGCGCCTTCTTCGCGGGCGCCAGGAGGCGGTCGTAAACGTCCCGGATTTCCGCCATTCGGCTTTCAACCAATTGCCCCCGGCGCGAAAGTGTCTCGGGGTTCTGCATCGTGTCGGTGATAATCGCCTGCGCAACTACCGCGGGCTGCAGGTTGCCAATCTCATGGACTGCGCCGCGCCAGGCCGACCTGGCATCGCTGCCAAACTCCCCCAGGTGCCTCTCGACGATCTCGTTAATGTCGGCCGCAGCCTGCGCACCGATGGCGTCAAGAAGCTCAATGCGTTCGGGGAAATGACGCGAGGCCGTAGCAACCCCCACCGAGGCGGCTTTGGCGATGGTGCGCAGCGAGACGCCGGGGCCTTCGTCGATAAGCAATTGGCGAGCTGCGGCCACGATGGCCTCGCGATTGTCGGCTGCATCTTGTCTCATGCTTGACACTCTACCAAGTGGAACACTATGTTCTACTTACGTAAGTAAAACATACCGTTCCACTTAGGAGCTCGTCATGAGTACCGCCACCACCCGTAAACAACCCCCAGCCATAACAAAGGCCATCGGCGCAATCGTCGGAATCCCCATCGCAATCGGCCTGATGCTGTTCGCCTTCCTGGCACCGAACTTCGCTTCCGGGCCGGAAGGCGTACCCATCGCTATTGCCGCACCCGAACCAATGGTCACGCAGCTCACCCAAAACCTCGGCGAGGATGGCCCCGACATCACCGTCTACGACTCAGATGCTGACGTCGTCTCTGCGGTCGAACACCGCGAAGCCGTCGGCGGCATGGTCATCACCCCGGCCGGCGCAACGGTGTACACCGCCTCCGGCAACGGCGCGCCGTACACCCAGATGATGGAAGGCATGGCCGCACGGCTAGAGGCCCAGGGCATGGAAGTCGCCCGGGAAGACTTGGCACCTACCTCAAGCGAGGACCCGCAGGCCTCCGGACTCGCAGTGCTCGGCCTGCCGCTGGCGTTCGGCGGCATCATTTCCGCAGCTGTCGCCACCTTCGCGTTCCGCGGCAATAAATGGGCAAAGCTGGGAGTGCTTGTCGGCATCGCCGCACTCGGCTCCCTCGTGGCAACGTGGATGCTGCATTCCGTCTACGGCACTCTCACCGGTAGCTTCGGGATGGAGTGGCTCGCAGTCTCGCTGGGCATTCTCGCTACCTCACTGCTGACCACGGGTCTCGCGGCCATCATCGGCACTGCAGGTGTGGCGATCGGTGCGATCCTGACCATCTTCGTCGCCAACCCTCTCTCCGGCTTAGCTACCGGCCCATGGCTCTTGCCGGCCGGCTGGTCGACGCTGGGCCAATGGATGCCCATCGGCGCGACCGGACACCTCGTACGCTCCCTCTCCTTCTTCGACGGCCTCGGCGCCCAGCAAGCTTGGTGGGTGCTCGCCATCTGGATCGTGGCAGGCTTCGCGCTACTCCTGCTGGATCGCTCCAAGCGCGCAGCTCAAGTCGAGGGCTAAAAAGCTTATCGACGCCCCGTTGGACCCACATTCCAACGCGGGCGTCTTTCACTATTGGCGCTAGCTGAAACGCTCCCCTCACATCGTGCGATACCCTGACTGAGAGCCTCATCACATCGCACTCTAAGGAGCTACCAATGAACACCATCAAGCGCACCGCATTCACCGCCGCCGCCGCTGCTGCCCTCACCGCCACTTCCTTCAGCGCCCTGCCCGCCAACGCGCAGCCCATGGATGCCAAACTCTTCACCAACTCCGCGAACACCGTGCGCTGCGAGATCATCACCAACGACGGCAAGACCTTCACCCTCTGCACCAGCGACATCGGACGCGAGAAACAGCCGGAGTGCAACCCGCCAAACGAGCTCGTCCCGTCCGTGTACATCTACCCGAACGCGATCGACGTTGCGTGCTGGAACCAAGGCTTCGGTGGTGAACCCGTTGCTCTCAAGCCCTTCCAGATCCAGCGCCACGGTAGCGCCACGGTAATCCCGAGCCCCACTGGCGACCTCTACGTCTTCGACTCCTCCAAGTTCACCCTCATTCGCGCAGGCAAGGCCAACAGCGTCATCTTCAGCCTCCGGTAGATACGCAGAGCACAAATCGCCGATGAGCCCGCGAGGAACATCTTCAGCCGAACCTCTGCAGCGGTTGCCGCCATCACCGTGACGCCCGTCGCGTTTGCTACTGCACCTGCGGCGGCGCAACAGCTGAGCAACGCCAGGTTCTACTCCAGCGCCGCTAACATTGTGCGCTGGCGCATCGCCACCGAGGGCGGCAAGACCTACACCATGTGAATGTACCCCACCACATGAACTCATCCCGCGCGTTGGAATCGAACCGAACTGGGTAGGTGCCGCCTGCAGGAACCAGGGCTTCGGCATGGAGCCAATCCCACTCAAGCCGCTCCAGATTCGTCGCCACGGTAGCGCCACTGTCATCCCCGGCCTTCAGCGGCGATCTTTACGCCTTTGACATCACCAAGCTCGCCATCATCCGCGCAGGCAAAGCCACCAGCGTGATCTTCAGCTTCGGGTAGTTCCTCCAGAACCGTCGGCTTCAATGGGCAGGTGCCATTCAGAGAGACCGGTGATTTACTGTAGGTAGTAACCGAAAGTCAGTACAACCAGAGGAGCGATGTTGACTAAACGAATAGTAGGTGTCTACGGAAACAAACCTAGCTTGCCTTACAGCTTTCCTCTGGCGTTTCCAGAGAATGCAGGAAACATGATCCACGCCCGAGCACCGTTGCAAATGCTCCCGGACAACGCGGTCGAATTCTTCACCGGAGACTGGCGACTGTTAGCCGACGGATCATTCGCGGAGTTTGTGAATAAACGATGCGACGGATTGATCGTGACGATGGCTAACACCATCAGAACCAATGACGAAGACGGATCCCTCTACTCTCGATTCCAGAGGATGCTCGAGCAGTACACGGTACCCCTTACTGTGTTTGGCCTGGGTTCGCGCTCCGCAACCGAAGATCTCGACCAAATCTCTCTCACTCCGGAAGCTGTCGAACTTCTGCAGTATCTGGAAGACCGAGCTGCCCCCATTGGAGTAAGAGGTGAGTTTACAGCCAAACTATTACGGCTTAAGGCCGGAGTAGAAGACGTCGTGATCACCGGCTGCCCGTCGTTCTACTCGGAACCAGACGCGTTTCAGCGGCTACAAAGGCAATTACGCAATCCCGAACCCGGAGTTACGACCTTCTCAGGCACCCAATTTAAACGGCATGAGGAACTGACGTGGTTAGTGAACATTGCGAAAAGTGACGGTTACCTCATTGAACCCGTATCGAGATTCCATCACCGGGCCCACCTCACCGCAATAAAAGGAAAGCCCTTTGCGGTCCCTCCGCATCTGAGAAAGGTGCCAGCTTCCGAAGTCTCCTCGGCCCAACTAGTTGATCTTTTCAAGAATCGTTATCGCCTTTTCCACAACCCCGACGATTGGATTGATTTCAACAAAAAAGTTGTAGCCTTCGGGTTTGGAACAAGGTTCCATGTAAACATGGCAACCTTGCTAGCCGGGAAGCCTGCACTCTGGGTTACGCACGACAGCAGAACCAGGGAACTAGTCGATTTCCTTAACCTACCCAGCGTTAGCCTGGCCGAACTCGAAGGCCAGACGCTCAAGGACCTTCCCAACTTGGCTGCATACGACTCAATGTTCGAGCGTCTTGAAGACCGATTTGATAACTGGGCGAACTACATGGAGGCACATGACCTCCCTTATCGTCGCCCGGATCTAAAGCTCTCGTAAATCCAAGAAGCTTAATGCGTTGTGTTACCTCCAGCCCAAGGTACCCAGATGGTGCATCACAGCTCTTAGAACCGATTTGCATTGACCCAGTCCCATAAGTCTGTCGGGTTTCAATGTATCCGAGGTGCGACGCGATCAGGGCCGTCTAGGCTGACCTCCGCGACCCCACAATGGACATGCGCCGGGAGATGGCACCTTTGACCCAATCGAATCGCTGGATCATGAAACGGATCCTCCTTCTAGGGAGAGACCCGCTGCGCTGCTCAACATTTGGAATGGTTCAAGCTGGGCTTCGAATGCAGGCAGGATCTTAAGAGTTCTCGCGTCCAACTCTCCAGCTAGAAGAATTGCGGCCGCGATCAACGGCCTCACATCGCGCTCGCTCGTTCTAAAGAATCCGGTATTGGACGCGACTACAAGGGAAGATGTGGATCTCAGACTCCCGTTCCACTCAGAAGAATCGAGGCAGACAAGCGAGTTGGGACCGATGTCCCTGATTGAATCGGAAACATGAGTCAGGCCAGTACCCAACGGTAAAGCTTTCGGATAAAACTCGATCGGCCCAGGAAACATTGCGATTCCTGAGTGCTGGGCTATGAGACTCGCAGTATTGGGGCCGAATTTCTGGGGGACGGTGAACTCTCCGCCACACCAGGGACCAAAGATCATGTAGAGGGCAAGCGCTTCGAGTTCGGGGTTGACCCTCCAAGGCAAATCATCGAATACCCAACTCTTAGACGGCGGCTCGGCATCATACTCAGAGAGTTCGACGCTGTACGCCACCTGGCGCAACTTGGTCTTGTGCTTAGTTATCTTCAACGTTCTCTTCCCAAAACTCGTTGCCGAAGATCAACCACTCTCGATCTTCCGCAAGCAGACTGCCAACTTGATCTCCCTGGCAAATTCTCACTTCCCATGGAAGCGATTCAAGGGAGGAGCTTTCCTTTCGACGCATGAGGACAAAATGGTTGTCTAGTCCGTGCGACTTCATGACGGAATCAGCACAATCCAGAATCACCCGAATTTGCGCCGCGATTTCGTTCGGCGCTGCCGCCGTCGCTTCATCCCCAATAACGGTGTAATTCAGCCCATGCTTGCGGGCCCTGACCATGTCGTCAAAGCTCGCGCGCTTGAGGATCTGTACAGGGACATCCGGGGCCTCGTCGAGGCCAGTGGAGATTGTGGCGACAACCAAATCGCCCTCCCAACCTGATCGGGGTAAGTCCAGATCGTGGCCGGACGAGAGAAGAAGATTGCGTTGGGCTAGGTGATCGGGGAGAAACAGTCGCGCTTCCTCCAGCATTGCTTCGCGGGATGGAGTTTGTGGATATTCTCCTGTGTCTTTAGCAGATTTAGTGATCTCCTCTATCGCATTGGGGTCCAGACGCCATTGGATAAACCTCAGGGCAGAGTTGGCGTTAGATAGCTGACGATCCAAATCCAGAACTGTCACTTGTCGACTGTGCATGCGCCTAAGGGTTACGACCTCACCAATGTGGCTCAGTTTCGCGCCCGATCTGAGGAGGCGGAGCATGAAGTTATTGTCCACCCCGCTGGTTAAAGTCTCGTCGTATTTCAGTCGCTGAACAACTTCGGTTCGGATGAGCCAAGTACTATGTCCCGGTGCTGACCCCCTCTCCATCGCGGTTTCGATAGATGGAACCTTGGAGACAATCAGTGCAAGCTCCCCGGTTTGGTCGTCGAAATTGACAAAGGACCCAACGTTTCCAACAAAGCCTGGCTGGATGCCGGCAACCTGCCGCTCGAGACGCCGCGGGTGCATGAGATCATCATCATCGAGCACGGCCGTGTATAGACCTTTACTCAATTCCGCAGCTCGATTTCGAGCTGCGGAAATCCCCGCTTTCTCTTGCCAGTGGTACTTGATCCTCGGGTCAGCGAAAGACTCCAGCACTTCTCTGGTATTGTCATCGCCCCCGTCGTCGACTACGACGATTTCGAAATCCTGCATCGTCTGGGCCAGCACCGATTTGATCGAATCACCTATCAAGGTGGCGCGGTTATGGGTGCAGATCGCCACGGTTACTAGCGGAGGCGCATCCGCAGGACGGTGAGTCCAGTCGAGATAGTTTCTTACGAACGATCGATCGTTGTACACGATTTCGCGATTTCTTTGAACTACCTCGCGGCTTTCTTCATCTCGATCAACTGCTTCGCGCGTTGAAGGATGCCACATGTGATACATGCGCACCTTAGGGTCGTTGACCCACACAGTTGGGTATCCAGCTCGGCGAGCTCGTTGCGCAAAATCCAAGTCCTCACCCCCGTAGGTGTGGAAGCGTTCGTCGAAGCCCCGGATTTCAAAGAATCCCCTTCGCGAAATTGCCATCATGCCGCCCATACCCCAACGAGGGCGCAGCCTAGCTACTTGCTCTAATTCGTCCCACGAGCCCGGATGAGCTTCGACCCATTCGTCGTCGAATCCTCTCGGAAGATCGCGGCATTGCAGAAAGTATGCGGCACCCTTGTCCCCTTTTGAAATCTCTACAATCTTTTCGAATGAGCCCGGCGAGAACAACATATCTGCATCAGTGGAGACCAAAAGCTCACCTTGGCTGATCTCAAATCCCGCGTTCAACGCCCTCGATCTAGACCACACCTCCGAACCGTGTGTGTAAACGTATTGACACCCAAGGTCGTCGGCAAGGTTCTTATTTTGCTCAGGATCGATTGAACCGTAATCGGAGATTATGACCTCCCCCGTGCAATTCCCGAGCGCCTCTTGAATCGACGTAACAGCCAACCGGATACGCCGCAGACCCCAATCGCGGAAACCGATTACTACAGAAACGTCTGGTCTAAGCGAAAGACTCTCTACCCCCGAGCTGGTGCCAAGCGCCATTATTGTGCCACCCCTTCAAGAGCCAGTTTTCCAAAGTGCTTCCAAGGAGCCTCGATCTGAAGACCCAAGGATTCGAGTTGCGCTCCGTCACTTTCGACATGCCACGGAACAGCGTGAACTGTTAGGGATCCCTCGCTTGCCGGAAGTCGGAAAAACGAAGTGCGAGCTACTGCAGCTTGTTGTTGAGGGCTATAGAGGAAGAGTGAATCCAAGTTTTTCGAATACGAGACTCTAAGCAAATCAGCGGTCTCGGGAGCTGCTTCCACTCCTGCGAACTGGAATTTGAGCACGTAATCCCTGAAATTCAACGGACCCCGGGACCGGACAATGAGTCTCGCAGGGACATCTGAAACGGGCAGGTTGAATCGCCAAATCACAGATCAGAATCTACCAATTCGCAGGACGTTTGTAGAGATCTCTAATGGCGTTTCATTCTCGTTAATCAACGCAATATGCGCACCAGGACTCTATGACGTGCCGCAGGGTTGATTGTTCAAGCAGTGGCGTTAGAATTTACCGCATCCATTCAATCGTTCTGAAAGACCATATTTATGAGTGCACACGTCGCGTTTGTAGGCCTCGGCTACATCGGATTGCCAACAGCAGTTGTAATGGCCAACAGTGGCCTCGAAGTGACAGGTGTAGATGTCGATCCCACCAAGGTTGATTCGATCAACCGCGGTGAAGTCACCATCGTCGAGCCCGGCCTGGAGGAGGAGCTCAAGTCCGCCCTCGACAGTGGCCGGTTCCGAGCCTCTACCGACATGCCTAAGGCGGATGCCTACATCATCGCCGTACCTACCCCGTTCACCGAGGGTTACGACGTTGACATGCGCTTCATCTACTCGGCAGCGGAGGCAATCGCACCTCAGCTCGAAGGCGAAGAATTGATCATCCTCGAGTCCACCTCTCCCCCACGCACGACAGAACGCATGGCGCAGCGAATCCTGCAACTCCGCCCGGAGTTCCACGCCGACGGTTCCGAGGGCGCCGGAGCTACGCTCTATTTCGCACACTGCCCCGAGCGCATCCTCCCAGGAAAAGCAATGGAAGAGCTGCATACCAACGACCGCATCATCGGCGGCATGTCGCCTGAGGCCACCCGCCGCGCTACCGACATCTACGCCAGCTTTTGTCGCGGAGAGCTTCTCGCGACCAACGACCGCACCGCCGAGATGGCGAAGCTCACGGAGAACTCGTTCCGCGATGTCAACATCGCTTTCGCCAACGAGTTGTCCTTGATCTGCGATGACCTCGACATCAGCGTCTGGGAACTCATCGAGCTGGCGAATCATCACCCGCGTGTCAACATTCTCCAGCCGGGCCCAGGCGTCGGTGGCCACTGCATCGCAGTTGACCCGTGGTTCATCGTCTCGACCGCGCCCAAGACCGCGCGTCTCATCCGCACAGCCCGCGAGGTTAACGACGCGAAGCCAGAGTGGGTGCTGGAGAAGATCGACCAAGCAGTGAAGAAGCACGGCGAAGACGCAACCATCGCACTCCTTGGTCTTGCTTTCAAGCCGAACATCGACGACCTGCGCGAGTCACCGGCATTGGAGATCGCCGAGCGAGTGGCCCAGAGCTACCCCTCTGCCCAGATCCTCGCCGTCGAGCCCAACATCGCTGAGCTCCCCTCGGAGTTAACTAACTACCCGAACGTTCGGCTAAACAATTACTCCGATTCCCTAGAAGCATCTGACCTTGTTGTGCTCCTAGTCGATCACGACGAGTTTCAGAGTTACGATCCTACGCTGACCGCTAACTCCCTGGTCATTGACACCAGGGGGCAATGGCGCAGTCTCTAGGGAGCAGACTGCGCCGCCTAAGCGTTACTGGGACGCCGTGGAAGGCGAATCGATACCCCGGCAGTCCAACCGTCGCTTACTTGTGAGCGCACGCAGCTGCTCGCCCTGATATACATTGAAGTCCTCACCGAAATGAAATGGGCTTTGTCCCCATTTGTGATTCTTAGCTGCAACGGGCTGGGTCGGATACTCGATATAGACTGGCTTCCGTTCGCCTCGCGATACGATGTCGTACAACTTTAAGAGCTTCCCGTTCTGCTTCAGAATCAACTCGTAGTTGGGCAGAGGCTCGCCTCCCTCCACCTCGGTAGCCCAAAAGACCTTGTTTAAGATCACGGTCTTCTGGTTCATCGCTGCCATAAAATGGCGCCAACCCTCTTCAAACAGGTCGAAGTAGTCGGGAGAGAACATGTCCAACGATTCCCCTGTAGAAGCGAGATCCGTTGCTAAAAGCTCCGGGCTACTAGTGAAACGACTTTGTCCATTAATCTTTAATGGCAGTCTTTCATCAATGAAATCGACCAGCACGTAGTTGCCCGGCGCTTTCGAAGCTAACTCGACGTTGGTTTTCGCGAGATCCCCCTCGACCATTCGTCTCTGGAACTCGCTTGGGTTCTTCTCTAGTGCGCGTCGATCGAATTGCACTGGTGGCGATGTCACACTGGAGAAGCTGAATCGGGCGCGGTATCCCGAGAGTGGAAGACCAGAGTATTCGAAGCTGTCCCTAGAAACACAGCTACCCATAACGTAGATGAACTCATCCCACTGGATGGAGTCGACATTGAAGAACATGGCTGAATCCGAATACCATCTGCGCAAGAACATTCGAATATGCGTTGCGTTGCCGGCGCGGAACGTTTTCTCGAATCTACGAACCTCGCCCGCACCTACCAGATAGATGAAAAAGAACCCCGCCGATGATTCAATGAAACCTTCGGGCGGATCCTGCAATTGATCTTTTCCGATCCCAAGAACAATCTTCTCCCCCGGGGCGGCCATATACGATCCTGAGATAGAGAACGTCCCCTGCTCATCCGGGGTAACGACAAAGTTGGCAGCCGAATCGAGTGCGTAGAGACCTGGTGGATTTAGTGTCACGTGTCCATCGCTTCCTGGTAGTGAAATGGTGCCCGAGGGCTACTCCGCCTAGTGGCCACGCCTTCCAAGCACGAAGTTTCCAGCCCAAGAGCGGATAAAGCACCCAGCTCCAGTTCGAGGCGCCAGATGTAAGAAGGTGTGGGCCTCTCGTAGATCTTGCAGGATCGATTGTCTTAAAAATTGATCCTCTTGAGATAGTATTCCATTTATGGATATCGCCCTGCGAATTGACTCGATGGGCGCGACGAGAGGAGGCGCAGGCACTGGTCGGACCTATATTTCAGAGACGATCGATCTAATCCGAGAATGGACCCTTCCTTTCGCCGTTGCGCCAGCAGGAGAGAACGATATCTCCGTTTCGCTTTCCCACCCTTTCGATCTTGATCCGGCCCCACTGACAAAGCTCAAAGAGCTGCAAAACTTTTACCGGAAGCCGCCAAATCGGTTCACGAGAGGGCGTTGGCAACCGTCACCGAGAGGGAAATCAGGTCACTCTAACCAGGGAAGTAGTGTTGAAGTAGTTAACTAACTGTAGGACTAGCGGCTCCACGGAATGGGGCCAACGAAACCTATCGATTTAGAGGAAAAAATGGTTTTCATTGGAACCACAAGGTTCAGTCTTTTCAAGCCGGACTCTGGGGCGTGGCGGTCGTCCGCAAACGGCGCATTCTCTAGCCCAGAGCAGTATAAAGAGTATTTGTTCTCGCCTCGGAGGATCGAACCGAGAATGAAGATTTTACGTGAGGTCAGTCTTCCAAACCTCGCTGTGGCGGCTGAATCCCACACTATTCGCCACATCATCCACTATTCGCCGGAGCTCCCATCTCAATATTTGCGACAGTTGGAAGCATTGCAACGCGATTTTCCTTTCGTTGTACTTTCCGACGCCAGTGATTCAACTGGGGCGAGACACCCTTACACCATTGCGAACGAACTAAATCCTCACCAGAAGCCATATGTAATTTACCGATTGGACGACGACGACTTTCTGTCAACGAGCTACTTTGATCAACTTGCCCCTCTTGTGACCGAGGCCAACCTTGGTTTTCGGGTCTCATTGGCGGCGGGGTTAACCGGTATTTTCGATGGCGAGCGGTTCTCAACCATCCGATACTCGTACAAGCCATACATCGCGATCGGCCTAGCTGGCATATACGGACGGAATTCCCAAGGGCAATTCGTAGCGCCTGCTGAGACAGCACACAACCTTTCGGACCGCGTCGGCACTGTGATGGTGGACGCAACCGAGTGCTCATACTTCTGGACCCGTCACGCGGGGCAAGACACTGATTTCGGCAAGAATGAGGGCCTCGATGCAACACGGAAAGAGGTGGCATCGCTCCCTCCAATTCCAACGAATTGGAATCTATTCGAAAGTTTCCCGAGCCTAAGCGACCATACAGATAGCTTAAGCCGATCTGAGGTAATCAGCGATACCGACGTTTCGGAAGACGGGAAACCGCTCAGAATCAGTGCGACTGGACGATTCTCACTCTTGCTGGATGCCACCTTCCCCGATGGAATGCAGGCCAACGCTGGCCTAATCAGTTTCCAGATTGAACGTGACGGGGTCCCGACAGACGACATTGAAGTCCAGGGCATGACTCGATCCCCGAACCCAACTATCGGGCAGTACCGCTACATCACGACGTACGCGGGGCGCAGATCAAACCAATTTGACTTTGAGCTTCCTCCCGGATGTGAAGTGATTGGTGCCAGGATTACTCCATTTGGCGCATTAGGTAAGCCATTCTACGTAAATAGTCTTTACATCCTCCAGTGATCGCGCTTCGCAAGCGCGGCCACGTTTGGCCGGTGGCAACGATTACGGGACGCTGTAGGGAACGGGAACTGTGGCAACATAAAGCTGCTTAAATCGTTCCATCGAGTAGCGGGTCTGAACGTATTCATCGCCTACCCGACGGCGGCTCTCGTAAGTGCCGAAGTCTTGGCACTCAAGGACGTAGTCACGCATCTCGATGAGGCTATCGAAGATGTACTCGTTTGGGTACATGTATTCGGCACCTGCCCAAGGACGCAGCAAGGTAATGTTTCCCGACGCAAAGCCTTCGGCTGCAGCTACGTGTGACCCCTCTGCATCGCTAAGTGAGAGGATAAATCCCTTGTCGGCAAGTGCTTCGGTGGTGTCCACCCATCCTTCAAACTTCACGGCCGATTCGAGGCCATTCACGCGAACGAACCTCTCGCATTCCGCAAAGTATGCCCGCTCGGCGGGGTCGTTGAAGACCCAGCCCAGTTCATCCGGTCGGCGGCCGAAAACAGTGAGGGTGTAGCGGTCATCCACTTCTCTCAACGACTTCAGCAACTCGAGTGCCCGACGGTACCCCTTCCGGATTGGGATACTCCCGACCATCACCAGATTGAAAACCTTGTCTGGGTCATTCGACCTCTGGTACTTCTCGACCTCGATGTAGTTCGGAACGTAAACCACTTTTTCCCTATCGAAATCGAATACCCGTTGAGTCTCCTCAAACATTCCAGGAGCAATGGTGATGACCCGATCAAGCGCGTCCCGCTTGATCTGGTTCCCGTAGTCTTTACCGGTCTCAAAACGATGCAGGCGCACAGTGAGCGATTGGCGAGGATTCTTATTCTCCGAGTACCACACCGCATTGCCGAGCATCCATTCGCAGTGGATAGCGTCAGCCCAGTCTCGAAGGCGCTTGCTTTGCTCCAGATCGTGAGTCTCGTGCCCCGTCCACTCGTCCACCTGGACCTGGTAAAACGACTCGAGTTCGGGGACTGCCGGCAAAATGAAGCGAAGATCGTACCCCGCGATTAGAAGCCGAATCTTGATCTTTTCAAGGAAAGCGTCGTAGTCCTTGTTCAAGAGTAAGTTACAGATTTCCGCAAACCGCGGCCCATACGTGAAGGTGCGTACGGCTATCTCGTGCTCTCGGAGGAAATCGGCCAAAAGGTTAAACGAGCTGCGCTTGAACCCGCCTTTGTTGAACCGGATCATGTTCTGGATCGCTGCCGAAAGTGCCATTTGGCCACGTAGTGCGAAGTAGTCGATGCCTATCCGGCCGAGGATTTCAGTCGACTGGCGCCAGGCAGATACGTGGTTAAGCAGTTCACGGTCCTGATATTGCTGGGTGCTCGACGCTGCACTGGAGTCGAGCTGAACGTTATAGACGAAGTCCGGCTCATCCGAGTATTCGATCTTCCCAAGTTCAAGCGCGCGGTAGAGATAGATCGCGTCTTCTGCGAGACGGAGATCTTCTGGCCACCTCAATTTATTGGCTTCGAGGAACTCCCGGCGGTAAAGACTGCACACCGTCGTGCTGTGTTCACGAACCACCCGTGCCACTCGTTCAGCCTGAGTAGAAGTTTGATCCCAGCCTTCGATGCGATTCATGACGACCCGCTCGCGGCCGTTGTCGCGAATTAGAGGCGCACGCACCAAGTCTGCGTTGGTTCGCTGAGCCAAGCTCAATTCGGCCGCCACGCCAGCCGGAAGGATTTCATCATCTGGATCGAGATGGAAAATATACTCACCGGTCGCCATTGTGAGCGCAGTGTTCCTCGGCACCGATGGTGTACCGCTGTTCTTGGTTAGTCGCGCCGCTTTCACCCAAGGTCGGGTCGCTTGGAAGTTCTCAATTTTGACGTAGGTGTCATCGGTTGAAGCATCGTCGACAAACACAACCTCTGTGCCCGGGATAGTGTTCTTGAGCACATCGAGGGAGTCGAAACAGCTCGAGATCTTCGAGGAAACGTTGTAGCTGGGGATGAGAACTGAAAGAGTCGTCATAGTGTTTCCTCTAAATCACGTAGTACAGGGACGGTTGACCGCTTTGCAGGTCTTGGATAAGGCCCTTGAAGTGAGTGTCCTTAACCAGCGTTGGTGCCGATTCACCCGATCTAACCTGCGAGAACCTTGATTCAATGTTGGCCCCCACCAGATCCGTTGCCGCAACCACAGGGATATCGGTGTACTGCGCGTGCATGGCGTGATCCGCAAACGTTTCTGGCCGGATGTTGCCCTTGCTTAGCCGCTCTAACGGAATCAGCACGATGAGTTCATTGCCAGAGTAGAGCTGGTTCATCGGTGTTTCCCCTGACTGCAGCATCGGTTCCCACACCACCGCAACGCCGCCTCGGTTGAATTCGGTGAGAGCATCCGCGTAAGCGAGATTGTCCACCGCGCTGCTCAAAAGGATAATTCTGGGAGCACCCCATTGCCCGACACGCTTGAGCGCTGCGTACGCGTCGCTTGCTTCTTCAAAACTGTTCACACGGACCACGAGTGGCGGGACGGAAACCGACCGATCATTTGGCACCTGAGCTACAGCCAATATGTCAGCGAAGCGCTCACGGTACGTATGCGACGAGAGCACCTTACGGAGGTTCACCTCTCGAGCCCGATTCATTTCTTCGTCGCTGAGCCGCTTTAAGCCGGATGGGTTCTTGTCCAGATAGAGCACATCGTCACCGAAGAGTTCATAGACCCCATTGGAGTAGTTGGAGACGACGTAGGTATTGCAAGCCATGAGTTCAAAGATTCGGCGCGCAAACATGGTTCGGCTCACCGTCTCTGTGTTCACGGTCATGCCGATCTCGGATTCTTTGTACACATGGGCCATGTCCTCTCCGGAAACGGGAGGATTAAGTGCGTACTGGAACCGGCGCGGGAAGATCTTCGTCGGGTCATCCGATCCGTAGAACCGGTCGTAGATCTTCAGCTCTCGATCCGAAGCTTCAACCGCGTCGAACATCGTCTCCATGTCGAGGCTGCGTTGCTCGTGATTGGAGTACCATCCGCCGGCGAACACCACGTCGCGGGAACGATGCGCCCCGTTCGTCGGGTTGAAAAGGCGAGGCTGGACAGCAAATTGCATGACGTGCACGCTCTGGTGGCCGTACTCACTGCGGTAACGGGCCGCAGACTTGTCGTCGGTGGTGAAAATGTGGTCGAAGCGAAGCGCCGTGTCTACGAAGTTGTGCTTCTTGTCCTCGTAGTGAGAGGGGTCTTCCTTGTTCCAGAAGACAGTGGGAATGCCGCGAGCTCTGCAGTACTCGAGGATCTTCAGCAGTTCGGTGCGGTTCTCGTAATTGAAGTTCTCAGACGCGTACACGCGTCCCTTCCAAGGACGAGCCTTGGAGTCATGACCGCTCCACGCCGACTCGCAGAAGAAGAGATCCGGTTGGTGCGCTTCGATTTGCTCTCTCCACGTGGAGTAGTCAAGTGAGACAAGGTCGCATTCATATCGAAACGAGTTGTAAGAAAACTCGTCGAGAATCGCGGCAACCTTGATGTCTGCGGGCTTTCGACTCGCGTACCACTCAGGATTCTTGCCCGAGAAAGTTACTCGAACCCTGTTCTGCAGATTGGTCGAATCTCCCCACTGATAAAAGGACAGAGCCAGTTTCTTCGCTCGGCGCGGTAGACGAACCGCTACGCGGTTTTCGCTCACCGAGCCGGTGACACCGAGGTATGAGAAGTAACCGTACTTGTCACTACGAGAGGGCAGAACCGGGAAATCCATCTCACTGCCCGCTTCACCGAGCACCTTCACCGCCACGAGAGCAGCCTTCGCATTAGCTTTCCCGTCGCGAGTCAGCAGCGTGAGATCGATGTTCGCTTCCGTTGCTCCTTCAACATCCACTGTGATCTCGAGAGGCGACGCTGTGAGGTGCACCGGCTCGTAAGGAGCAAGAAACTTATCGACGTCTACATCCAACGTGGTGGTAAATTCGCCAGCCCGGGTTTGCTTGGTTTCAGCGTTAGCGACACCGAACTCTCTAGCTCGCTTCTTACCGTTGGGAGACGGAAATGTAATTGTTGGCTGTGTCTCCAGTCGCTCGGCGAGCACCGTGTCGATCCAACTGGGGAGCCGATCAATCCTCGACGATAGTTCGTTGAGTAGCGCGGATGTCCCGAACTCCGGATCCTGCAGTTGTTGCGTTTCTGAGATAAGGCGATCCAGGCGAGCGTTGAGACGCTGGTTCTGACGCTCCTGACGAGCCGATCGAACGATCAAGCCCGCCCCCAGTGCTGCGGTCGCAGTCGAAGTGAGAATCGATGCAGTCCGCGCGTTCTTCGCACCCGTAGCAGCTGCAGAAGCCACCGCTCCAGTTAAAGCTGCCCCACCTAAAGTAGCGATTTCGGCGATGAAAGCTTTTGGCTTCCGCATGTCAGCGATCCTTCTTCTCGTAGCAAGCGATTCCGGCATATCGTAGCAAGCATTGCGCTTGCGCTCTCCGCTGAAAAAGACGGAGATTTTTAGACCTAGCCACCACCGGAGTTCGTGAAGAAGATCGCCGGCCGACTGTAGTTGAGTTTCACACCTTCGAGAAAGTCGTAAGCCGGGGCTTTATCTTCCTTGCCTAGGAGCCGAGCCCACTCGTGGTACAGCGGCGAAATCTCTTCCATGGGGCCGTCTTCGATGACCTCACCTTTGTGGATCCACACTGCTCGATCACAAAGCTTCTCGATGGTGCGGATGTCGTGCGAAACAAGCAAAAGGTTGCCCGCCTTGTCGATGACCTCGCCGATCCTCTGTTCAGCTTTGGCTCCGAAGGCTGCGTCGCCGGTCGACAACGCTTCGTCGACAAGCAAGATCTCCGGATTGACTGAGGTGGAGATGGCGAAGTTGAGGCGAGCCCCCATGCCTGAGGAGTACGTGCCCATCGGGCGGTGAATTGCTTCGCCGAGTTCTGTCCATTCCGCGATGATCCCGATCTGCTCGCGCGCCTCCGCGGGGGACATGCCGAGTGCTAAGCACCCGAGGTAGATGTTCTGCTCGCCGGTGAGATCGCGCTGCAGCGCGGGTGCGACTCCCATGAGCGTTGGGCGGGATTTCACCAAGATGCGCCCCGTTGTCGGCTCCTCGCCACCCGAGATGAGGCGCAGCAACGTTGATTTGCCCGAGCCATTCAGGCCCATGATGCCGACGCTCTCCCCTGGCGAGACCACCATGGACACACCTTTCAGGGCTTCTACTCTCTGGCGGCCTCTGAGCATCCGCGAATTTTTCAAATCCTCCGAACCGCCGCGGCCAATCGCGTAGGTCTTGACCACGTTATCTACGACTATCGTGGGGTCCAGGTTGCGCGATACGCGGTCAGATTCGGTCAGGTTGCTAGCTAAGTCGGACATACTTCGCCTCCGCTAACCAGAAGTAGAACAACCCGACGACAAACGTCCCGAACGTCCACAGGGCCAGGATTCCCCACGTCGCCAGATCTGGCGGACTGCTGTAGATCACGCTGCCTCGCAGGGCCTGCAGGAAGAGGTACGCCGGGTTCGCCGTCATCAATGAATGCAGCATCGGGTGGTCCACAAAACGGTCGATCGAGAACATGACCCCGGAGAGGAAGAACCACGCCTGGCTGGCGAACGTGATCAACGCGCGGGTATCCGGTATCTCCGCGGTGAGCCTGGCTGCTATCAGCATGAGGCCGCATCCGAAGATGTGCATCATCAGAAACAGTGGCACGGCCAGAATGATGGACCAGTTCAAGCCCTCAAACTTTTGGTACCCAATTGCCATGATGACGGCGATGAGAGCCGGGAGGATGTTGTCCAACAGATTCCGCAGCGTCTGCGAAATCGCCAAGGCCGCCCGCGGAAATTGGAAAGTCTGGATGAATCCCCGTGAGTTCCGGATCAGCATTGAGCCCTGATTGAGCAGCGCCACCATCATTCGCATGAAGATCACGCCGATGACAAGGAACCCGAGGAAGTTCTCCACGCCCTTCGAGGTTTTCAGAACAAGGCCGAATAGGAACGCGTAGAACAACACGTCCAGCAGCGGTTGGAGCACAAGCCAGAGGCGCCACAGGCGGTAGTCCTTCGTGGTCCGCAAGGCTTTCAATCGCGCATCCGCCCAAATGAAAGACCGGTAGTCCCACAGCTGCTTGCAGTAGGCGAAAAAGCCCGGGCGGCTCTGAAGCGATTTCAGCCCACCTGAATCTACGAAGTGGACTGGCTGACCCGCGCTGAGCACGCCTTCCAAACGCTCGAGCGAGGCATCAGCCTCTGATTCGCGTTTAGCTCTTGTCATCCCCACGGTCCCATTCTTATTTGAAATAGATATCCTTCAGGTTAGGCAGTTTACCGCTGAAGGCCAAGCAGCCGCTTCAGAACCGACTGCGCCTGCTCCGCTGACCCGAGTGCGGAGGCGAACTCAAGCCCTTCCCTATCCAGCGGCGATCCAGCCTCCACCATGGCCCAAATCGGCACACCCGAGCCTTTGTAGTCCGAGTACTTCGACGGCAAGAAGGGGTTCTTTGCGTAGCTCGTTCCACTGGTATCCGTGTCCACCACTAGCAACGCGTCGAACTGCGTCAGCGCGTTCAGAAACTCGAGGTAACTCAAGGCCGGGTGCAGGTGCACGCCGGGTACATCCGCCCCCGTCGATGCATCTGCGTTCGAGAACACGTGCAGCGTGGGTCGCTCCGCCTCCGGAATCGCCTCTAGTGCATGGACATAATCACCCAGCCCACGGTTCGTGTAGAAGTTGCCGAAGTACCCGATGTTGAAGCGGTTCGGATCAAGCTCGAGCTCCACAGGCCGGGCAGAGTACGCCGCAGCCGGTGGTGCAGGCTGTGCGCTCACTTGAACTTTTCGCTTAACGACGTCTTGGAACCGCGGTTCATAAAAGCCGAGCACCTCATCAACCTGGTTCTGATTACTGAATGTCAGCGTGTCGGCGAGAATCAGCGTCGCAATTTCCGTGAGGGCGAAGTGGTTCGGGGTGAGAAGGTGACCCCAGCCGGCCTCTTCTACGGCGCGCTTGAGTTTTGTGGTGACTCTCCCCTTTGTCAGCGGTCCCTGGCGCTGCGCACCAGTTGCATCGCGTCGGAGCGGGTCGGAGAACTCCGCTTCCCACGAAATGGCAGGATGCTTGAGCTTGTACAAGCATCCCGCCACATGCGAGCCTGACCACAAAGCTCGGGAATACACCTTGGTGTACTTACCTCTTGCCGAGCGCGCTGCACGCTGGCCGAAGCGAGCAATCTGGTCCCACGAGGAAAAGGACGGGTACTCGTCGATCACCGTGTGCTTGCGCACCCATGGGTCGACGAGCACCGCGCTGGAATCGTCGACCTTGCGCACCGGCGTCATATCGGCGCTCACCACGTCAACCACTTCCTGGCGAGCAGCGAGTCGCTTAGCGACAACATTCGCGGCCGGGTCTGCAAAGGGAGGGAAGCAGAACGAGAACACCAGCGTCTCGTATGCTGTGCGTTCCTTGTGCGGCCAGGGCAGCCCAGTCAGACCCCGTTCGATGGCGAGATCGACCGCCCGGGTCGAGTCCTCCGGGTGCGCGGCAAGATACTCTGCGGCGAAATTGAATTGCGCCCGCTCCAGTGATTCTCGCGCCCGCTTATTTTCGTCTGGCACGTCGATTGCTTGTAGTGCCCTAATGACGTCAAGACGCTCTCCGACAGTAAAGGCGAAGCTCTCGGCTTTTCGGGACACTGAATCGGCGCGTACTTGCCTGATGTACGCAGCGTTAGCCGTGTCCTTCGGAACGACGAGCTTGAGCTGCGGGTGGTGCAGCAAGTTCGCGAAGAACGCTACGTCTTCACCCGACTGAAGCGCGGCGTCGTAGCGGTAGTTCCGAATTACCGACGCGGGTAAGAACTTGCACGCGTTGAAACCGAGTACCCAGGGGCTGGTGGAAAGTGGCGAGGCGCGTCCCGCAATCATTGCGCGGCGCGTGTTGATTGAGTTCGCTTCGGTGACACCGCTGTCGGTTGCATCCTTTATCGGTAGGAACACCACCGCATCTTCTGCCGAGGCATCGAGGCCGACCTCGAGATAGCGCGGTTCAATCCAGTCGTCGTCGTCGATGAAGGTGATCACGTCGCACCGCGCGTTGGAAAGCCCCGCGTTCCGCGCGCGCCCTGCGCCGGCTTCGGGTACGCGCAGTATGCGGGTCTGGATATCCGAGGCGTTGGCCCAGTCGTCGAGAAGCGAAAGCGATCCATCGTCGGGACCGTTCTGGATGAAGATGACCTCGAACCGGCTTCGCACCAGCGTCTGTGCCTCGAGCGAGCGTAGGAGGTGAGGAAGCCGCTCGACGCCGCCATGGGTTGGGATGATGACTGTGGCCTTGGGCTGAGCTGGGCTCATTTCAACGCCCCCAAAAGCTTGTAACCAGCGTGGATTATAGACGGCGGCAAGTACGGTTTGAGCGGCTTCGCTAAGTGAACGACTTTGGTTAGAAGAACCGCCCGTCGGCTGGGCTGGGTTTCTGCGCGAGGCTCTTCAGACACTAATTTGGTGTCGGGTCGCTTCAGCCGCTGGCCGATAAGAAAGCCGCTAATTAATTCTGCTGACGACCCGTCCGTGCGGGTCGCCCCGGTGAGGTCGAAGGCTATCCACTCCCCCACGGGTGTCACGCCGTCGATTGCAACCATGTCGAGTGACTGAAACACCATTTCCAAGTGTTGAGCACCGGCGGCGTTTGCCCAGTAGCTCAGACGGTCGCAGCCGGCTTCCGTGGCTACTTGCCAGAACTCGCCGAGTGACCGCGCATCGAGGTTGATTCCCACGAGCCAATCATCCGGAGCGATCTCGAGGCTCGGAGGGTGTTCGGTGAAAACGGACCCGCTGTCGAAGTGAGAAAGCTCGTACGGCGCGCCCAGGTCGTCGACGAAAACGATTGCTGGGCCGCTGCGCAGCTCCCGCGTTTCTACTGAGCGTAATTTCATTGTCGGTCCCCTACTTGCTCTACGAGGTTCAAAAACGCTGCGGGTGCGACCTCCTCGCGCTGATACTCAACCCAAGTTTTGCCTTGATCGCTTATGTCCAACCGCTTCGGTTCACGGGCAAGCGCTACCCACAAATCAGCAAGGGCGCGTGGGTCCTCCGGCGGCACAACGTCGCCGGCGTGAAGCGTCTCAATGAGGCGCGCAGTCTCCCCCGCAACCACGCCGCTGATGTGGATCTGATTCGCCATCAGCTCGTAGGTCTTAGACGGCACGGCGACCTCAAGCGAGTCCCAGTTGGTGAGGTGCACGAGTGCCGTGTCCGCCCAGCGGTAGCTCTCCTGCAATTCGTCCGGCGCTTGCTGATGTTGCAAGTCAAGATCGACTGCGAGCTCGTCGGCTGTTCGCCGAAGCGGCCCCCACGTCGCACCCTCGCCGACGAACCGGAGGCTGACCTGCACGCCTTCATCCTGCGCAAGCTTGGCAGCGACGAGCGCGTTCTCCAACTTCTGCGCTCGACCCAATGTCCCTGCGTAAAGCACGTGCAAATGGTGCCCACGATCGCGTTCTCTGGTTCGGTCCCGACTTGTGGACACGCTGGGGAAAACGTTGCGCACCGTCGCAGTCGGTTTGCTGAGCTCCGCCTTGAGTTGGCGCTCGAGCGAGCTCGAGGTGGTTGAGATGCCGGAGCAGCGTGACATCACGAAATTAAGTGACCATTCGGTCAACGAGATAAGAACCTGGAACGGCGCCCGCAGGAGGATCGTCTCACGCGGCGAGCGCCGACCCGTACCCGCGTTCCACTGTTTGCTCTCTCGGAACAGTGCGGGCCATGCGTCGCGTAAGTCGAGGATGTACGGCACGTTGAGTTTGCGGGCCGCGACGAAAGTCACCACGGACGTGGGAAGCGCCGGCACTGTCCCAATCACTAGGTCGGGCTCGAACTCTTTGATCTGACGGTTGCGGAGCAACCCGAACATCATTGCGGCTGCAGTCCACCCCTGGTTCAGTATCCGACGACCGAGCGAAGTGCCGGAAGGAAAGTACCCAGAGCGGTAAACGATTTCCCCGTTAGGTCCTGATTCCTCTCGGAAAGCCGTAGAGAACCCCCGATGCGCAAACCAGGTTTTGAACGTCACCGTCCGTTTGTAATGCGGCGGCGGTGCTACGACGCGCACCTCGTGGCCTGCTCGTTGAAGAATCTCCGTTAACCAAGCCCAGCGCCGCTGCGGCACCCCGTTCTCTGGGTGCCAGTATTGAGATAGGACGAGGATTCTCACGCGTCGACGTACCTCAATTCGCTACGGCAAGGACACAACTTGTACGTGGGGCCAGCGGGGCTCGAACCCGCGACCAGCGGATTATGAGTCCGCGGCTCTAACCGACTGAGCTATAGCCCCTAGCGTCGTTTCAGCTTAGCAGCTACTGAATTGACTACTGAATTAGTGCGTTCAGGTCCCAGCGCGCGTGCCATCCACGACATGAGTGCGGGTTTCACACGTGCCGCAACCCGGCCCGCAGTGTCTCGGATTCGGTGGCCTCCGGAGACCAGCTGCCGAGCAACTTGATCCAACGCATCCACGGCCACTCCCGCCCCTTGGTGATCAATAGCGATCGAGTCGATCCGAATATCCCGCGCACCGCGGACAAGTGGAATGATTCGTGCGAGGCGGATCCTCGTCTCTCCCGGCACGAACACGCTGACCGTCGCGACGAAGTCCCCTTCCGAGACATCGAAGTACGCAAACTGGCCGATTGCGCCGTCGAGAGAAGTAGCGATTCCGGCGAGCTGCTTTCGCGGGCCAAGGTCACGCCCGGATGCAGACTCGAGAGAGAGGGACAAGGCCAGGGGATGTTTCCTCAACCCTGCAGGTGCAGCCCCCTTGATCGTCACCGTGATTCCGCTCGTATCGCCGTCGATAAGGAGCTTGACCCCGTCGTCGACCGGGGCTGACCAGATCGTTTCGAAAGAGTCTTGAGTGTGCAGAACTTTGTCTGCGACAGCTGGGAAGCTGTCAGGAATTGCGCTGAGGTTGTTCACCGCGGGGTACTTGCCCATGTTGGTCAGCAGCTGATCTTGCACCCGTTCGCTCTGATGGCGAAGCAGGTTGTCTTGCCCGGTGTGATTGATGCGAAGGTAGCCGAGTTTGCTCGCGTCCATGATGACCGGAGCGAGGCGGTCAGTTTTGTCGTGGGCTCCGGCCCTTGGCCCGTGAATTACACCATCGTTCTCTAGCTTCGAGACGTAGAGCAGTCCCATCGAATTCATGGGGACGTGAACTTCCCGGAAGTTGTAGAAGTGGTCCTGGTGGTAGATCGCCTCGATACCAAGCGGCAAGCTCACCGCCATGCCAGTGAACTCATTCTTCACGTAGTTCGCCATGAGCTCAAAGTAGTGCTTGGAAAGCACATCGTCATCATCCAAGCGGTACCGTCCGAAGACGCCGGGTTCAATGAGTTGCGAGATGAGTCGTTCCGACGGACCCCAGTCTCCGGTGCCGTCGGCAAGCTCTTGGAGAACTAAGAATGGGTACTTGGCCGCGGTTTCCCGCAGCGAGTCTTTGTACTTGTCAGGCAGCGACTCTGAGTACGACACGACGTGGTGGACATCGAAGTGCTCGGCTGCGTCCGCGATCGCTGGCACCGTCAACGTTGTGAAAATGCGCTCCCGGAAATCCAGTCGCTCAGGCGAGTACAGGTAGTTGCGGTACTCCGCTTCATCCTTCTCGTCTGACTCCATGCTTGCTCTCCACGCGGCGGAGTTTGGGATGAACAAGCTGTAGCGCGTTTGCCCAATGAATCTCGGCTCCACTTTTTGCACACTCCCATCCCACGACAGTTGCTGCCCTGCAGAAACACGCACGGCGCTTAGGTCATGGTAGCGAACGATTCCGTTACCATTGACGCACCAAACGCACGAAAGGCTGGCATTGCCTCTAAAACGAAATTTCGCACGGTACGCGTCTGCCACCATGGACGGAAGCGTGTACCTCTTCAGATCGCTTGCCGAATTCGAAGCGGCCGAGGTTCCCGCAGGTATTTCTTCCATCGCCTATGGCGCAGGCACGCTCGACCTTCTTCTCGTGCACCGGCCGTCGCAGAATCTCGTCGTGATTTTTCACGCCGCGGCCGATCCCGCAACTGTCTCGCTGCCGATCTTCGTGGGCCAAGGAATCACGCAAAACCTGGACGCGTCGGTGCTATTCGTCTCCGATCCGGCGCTTGACTTCCGCATCCCTATCGGCTGGTACACGGGCGATGAGAAGCGCCACCTCCAAGCTGATCTTGCAAGGGTGATTCGTCACATCGCTTCAACGGTCGGTGCGGAAAACATCATCTTTGAAGGGTCCTCCGCTGGCGGCTTCGCGGCCCTTGTCTATTCGCATGCCTTTCCGGGCTCGCTCGCGATGGCAGTCAACCCGCAGACGGACATTTACCGCTACCACCAAGGCAAAGTGGATGAGTACCTCACTGCTTGCTGGAGTGGAGGGAAACCGCCCGCGAAAGAAACGGTCACCAGTGCGATCGAACTTTACCGCGAGTCATTTCCCAACTACGTGCTCTACCTGCAGAATCAGCGAGACGAGTTCCATGTGCTGAACCACTACGAACCGTGGGCACAGCGCTTCGGCGAGTTATCCGGAACGTGTTGGACGACGATCGAAGGAGACTGGGGCGACGGTCATGCGCCCCCGCCGCCCTTCCTGCAGGAAGCGATACTGCAGTACGCCCTATCGTTTGAGGGGCACTGGGATCGACTCATCCGAGAGGGCGACTTCGATTAACCCACCGAGGTAGGTTCCAGAAGCTGCGGTTCAAACTCCTCGATTCGTTCCCCGACTCCGGTGAGTTGGGCTATCGCGGCAACCGCGCGATCAGCGGCCTGGCCGTCGCCGTAGGGGTTCACGGCGTTTGCCATCGCCTTGTACGCAGCCTCGTGGCTCAGGAGGTTTTTCGCCTCAGCCACGATCCGTTCGCGATCTGTTCCTACGAGCTTCACGGTGCCTGCGACGACTGCTTCCGGACGCTCAGTGTTCTCGCGCATCACCAGCACCGGCTTACCCAACGACGGCGCCTCTTCCTGCACTCCACCCGAGTCAGTGAGGACGAGGTAAGAGCGGTTCATCAGCGCAGTGAATTGGTCGTACGGCAGCGGGTCGGTGATGATCACGTTGGGTAGCACCTCCACCTGCGGCATCACTGCGTTTCGAACCCGAGGATTGAGATGCAGCGGGAGAGCAAAAACATGCTGCGGGTAGGACATAGCGAGGTCCTGCACCGCGCCGCCGATCTCCGCCATGGCTTCGAGATTCTCGCGGCGGTGGGTGGTTACCAATACAACCTTCTCGTCAGTTTCTGTCAGGGCTGCAAGGCGGGGATCGTCGAAATGTACCTGCCACTTCGATGCCGCGAGAAGTGCGTCGATGACTGTGTTACCGGTGACCACGATGTCACGCGAGCGGATGTTCTCGCGGCGCAGATTTTCGCGCGACTCCTGGGTTGGCGCGAGGTGAAGGCTGGTGACCTGGCCGATGATCTTGCGGTTCGCTTCCTCGGGGAACGGCGAGTGAATGTCGCCGGTGCGAAGGCCTGCCTCCAGGTGGACTACTCGGGCACCGCAGTGAAAGCCTGCGAGCGCAGCTGTCATGGCGGTAGACGTGTCACCCTGGGAGATCACGACGTCCGGCTGCTCCTCCATGATGATCGGGTGCAAGCCGCTTAGCGCGCGGGAGACAATCTCATTGAGGGACTGGCCGGGCTTCATCAGCGCCATGTCATAATCCGGCACGATGCCGAAACGCTGATTGACCTGTTCTAACATTTCGCGGTGCTGGCCAGTGGAGACGACCACGGAATCAAATCGGTCATCTGCTTGCAGCGCGGTGACGACGGGGGCGACCTTGATGGCCTCAGGGCGGGTGCCATAGACGGTCATGATTTTTGGCTTGGTAACTGGCACTCGATCCTCATTAAGCGTTGAAATCTCTGGGCGTTTCCGACAAACTTAATACATCTTTGCTTGGGGTTCCCTTTTACATGCAGAAAAGTTCATGCTTCGCCAGATGAAAGGGGCTGTGGCTGCGCATCTGTAGGGTGGGGTGCATGATTCAATTCGTTGTCGGCGCCGCCGCTGGGTACGTCTTTGGCACAAAGGCCGGCCGCAAGCGCTACCACCAGATTGTTAACGCCACGCAGGCTGTTGCGAACTCTCCCGTAACCAAACAGGTGACCAACTCGGCGCGCAAGGCGATTGCCAACAAGATTGATCCGGAACCGCGGATGCGCGAGGTGAAGGACACCCGCAAGGGTCGGAAGCTGCGCGGTAAGAAGCGCAACGCGGAGATTGAGAACCAGATCCTCGAACCGGATCAGGATTAATCGCTAGTTGGGGGTCTGGTTTAGGCCACCGTCGATGAGGGTGGCGGCGATGCCGTCGAGAATGTCTTTCTCGCTGATAACGAAGCTTTGAGTGCCCGCGAGGCGTTTGAAAGCATCCATGAGTTCCTCGACCACTGTAGAGCCGGCGCCGATGACATCGGCACGGCCAGGGTGCATGACGGGGTTTTCGAGGCGCTGCTTCGCGGTTTTCGCTCGAAGGTCAGCGGTGACCTCGCGCATGCGGTCGAAGGGGATCTCGGACATGTGAATCGACTGCGGGTCGTAAGTCGGCAGATTCTGTGCCAGCGCAGAGAGCGTTGTGAAGGTGCCCGCGCAGCCGACGACGGTGCGAGCTTGGCCGAGGGGAACGACGTTCTCGGCCTCGGCGATGCGCTCACGAATGTAGGCGCGGGCCTCGTTGGTTTCTTCGGCGGTGGCGGGATCGGTGTGCATGAAGCGCTCGGTGACCCGGACGCAGCCCATGCGGGTAGAGCAAGCGTGGAGGCCATCGGCGGTTTCCATCACGAACTCGGTGGACCCGCCGCCGAGGTCGATCACGCAGAACGGCTCGCGTCCGGTGCCCGCGAGATCAATGGTGGCGCCGCGGAAGGACAACGCAGCTTCTTCCTCACCGGAGATGACCTCGGCGACTGCGCCGGACTGGATGCGGCCGAGGAGTTCGCGGGTCATGGCGAAGAAGCCCTCACGGTTTGAGGCATCCCGGGTCGCAGAGGTAGCGACCATTCGCACGCGGGTCACCCCGGCGCGCTCCATCTCATCGACGTAGTTAGCGAGCGCTTCGCGGGTGCGCTCGATGGCCTCGGGCTGGAACATGCCGGTTTCGTCCACACCCTGACCAAGGCGCACGATGGTGTTCTGCCGGGTGATTTCGGTGCCGGTCGCGGCGTCGTGAATGAGCAGGCGGATGGAGTTAGTGCCGCAGTCGATGGCGGCGACGGTGCTGGTGGCGTTGGTGTCAGCCATCAGACCAGGTCCTCCCCTGCCTCGGCGAGGGTGATGTCTAGGTCCTCGAGCGTCGGCCAGTCCTGCGGGATCGCGGTACCGCGCAGGTTGCCGTGCTCGGCGGCGAGCGCGACGGCTTCGTCACCGAAGCGGACGCGGCCGGGGCCTTCGGCAAGCGCGTACGCGATGAGCACGTGGAGGCACTTCACGCGGTCCGGCATGCCGCCGCCCGAGAAGTCGGTGCCAAGGTCCTCGAGTGCGTTGCGCTCGGCAAGGTAGTGCTGGTGCGCGTTGAGGTAGTCGGCGCGCAGTGCTTCGCCCTCGTCCGTCTCAGCGTGCAGGCGGGCTTCCATCCATTTCATCACCTGGGCGACCTCGAGCCGCGACGCTTCGGCGGTAAGCCGCGGGTCGGTGAGGTAATAGAGGGTGGGGAACGGCGTGCCGTCGTCAAGCTTTGGTGCGGTTTTGACTACCGCTGGCTGGCCGTCGGGCGTGCGGTAGGCGACGGCGAGTACGCCGCGCGGCTGCCGGCCCAGCTGGGTGGCCATGATGTCGATGTCTGCTTGGGGCACGGTCATGGTGCCATTGTGGCACAGGGGTTCCTACGGGAAGTTGGCGGAGCCTAGACGGTCAAGAATCCGCCAGAAGGTCCAGCGCTTCCGCCCACCGCTCAAGTGATATTTCGAATGCCTCGCGAAGCTCTGGGCCTCCGAACTCGTAGATGCTTTGGTCTGAGTCGTTGTCCGCCATCTGCTTGAACACCTATCGGGTCGACTCCTGGTTGAGCTCAGCCTCATCTGCAGGGGCGGGTTCAACAGGGGCTTCAACCGGAGCGTCGGCTGGCGCATCCGCTGGCGCTGGCACGGCGGGCTCCTCCGCTTCGTCCTCGGGGAGCTCGCGCAGCGAGTCCCAGAGGAAGTGCTGCCAGTCGCGGGTATCCGGGATCTCGTCGGTGGTGATGGTGGGGTTCTGGGTCATGCGAGGATCGATGATGCGCCAGGCGGTCTCCCCCTCTGCTAGCACACCGAGGCGACGGCGCGCCTCCTGCTCGATGTAGGCGGGATCCTCGTAGCGCGCGATGTCGGATTCCAGTTGCTTCTTGCGCGCCTCAAGCGCCTCGATGGACGCCTGGGCGCGGGCGATCTCTCCGCGACCTTCGTAGTAGTTGCGAAGCGGCACCGCGATAGCAACAAGCACAACCAGCACCACGGCGATGAGCAAGCCGGTAGAAGCAATGTCCTGCTGGAACAACGCCGGCTTAGTCTTACGCCTGGATTTGGCTTCCCGCTCTTCGCGCTCAGCCTTGTCGCGCGAGGCGACGGGCACGGTGTGCTTGCGATACATAGTGCCCAAGATTGTAGGTCGCGCAGCAGGCGATCCCCGCCGGGACATGCAAACGCCCCCACATCAACCGCGGGAGACGGGAGGTGTGGGGCGCTACAAAGGGCCGTCGATAAGCGATATGCCCTTACTTGAAGCGCGGGAAGGCGGAGCGGCCTGCGTAGACCGCGGCATCGCCCAGCTCGTGCTCGATGCGCAGGAGCTGGTTGTACTTAGCCACGCGCTCGGAGCGGGCCGGAGCACCGGTCTTGATCTGGCCGCAGCCAAGCGCGACAGCGAGATCCGCAATGGTGGTGTCCTCGGTCTCGCCGGAGCGGTGGGACATCATAGTGCGGTAGCCGTTGCGGTGCGCCAGGTCGACAGCGTCGAAGGTCTCGGTGAGGGTACCGATCTGGTTCACCTTCACCAGCAGCGCGTTCGCGGCGTTCTCCTCGATGCCGCGGGCGAGGCGCTCCGGGTTGGTCACAAAGAAGTCGTCGCCGACGATCTGCACCTTCTGGCCCAGTTCGGCGGTGAGCTTGGTGTAGCCCTCCCAGTCGTTCTCATCCAACGGGTCCTCGATGGAGACGATCGGATACTGCTCCACCAGGTCGGCGTAAACCTTAGCCATCTCCTCGGCGGAGTGCTGGCCGCCCTCGAAGTTGTAGACGCCGTTCTCGAAGAACTCAGAGGACGCGACGTCGAGTGCGAGCGCGACGTCGTCGCCCAGCTTGTAGCCGGACTTCTCCACAGCCTCGACGATCAGGTCGAGCGCTGCCTTGGTGGAGTCGACGGACGGTGCGAAGCCACCCTCATCGCCCAGGCCGGTGGAGAGGCCCTTGCCCTTAATCACAGACTTCAGCGTGTGGTATACCTCTGCGCCCATGCGCAGCGCCTCGCGGAAGGACTCGGCACCGATCGGGGCGATCATGAACTCCTGGACGTCGACGCCGGAGTCTGCGTGTGCGCCGCCGTTGACAATGTTCATCATCGGCACCGGCAGGATGTGTGCGTTCGGGCCGCCGATGTAGCGGTACAGCGGCAGGCCAGCGGACTCAGCAGCGGCCTTCGCGGTGGCCATGGACACACCCAGGATGGCGTTGGCGCCGATGTTCTTCTTGTTGTCGGTGCCGTCAAGCTCAATCATGGTCTGGTCGATCAGGCGCTGGTCGTCGGCCTCGATGCCGGCGATGGCATCCGCGATCGCCTCGTTGACGTTCTCCACGGCCTTCTGCACACCCTTGCCGCCGAAGCGCTCGTCGCCGTCGCGAAGCTCGTGCGCCTCGTGCTCACCGGTGGATGCGCCGGACGGAACTGCTGCGATGCCGTGCGCGCCGTCGTCAAGGAACACCTCAGCCTCAACGGTCGGGTTACCGCGCGAGTCCATGATCTCGCGGCCGAAAACGTGGATGATGTCTGCCATCTAAAGGTCATCTCCTTGGGTGGGTGTATGGCATGTACGCCCCCAATTGTTGCAGAATTTGCCGCTACCGGTGGGCCGGCTGATTCAGCGCATAGTTCGCGGCCGCGTCGCGCACCTTCTTGAGGTAATCCTCCGACTGGTTGTAGGAGAAAATCGCGCTGCGCCAGCCCTCTTCGGTGGCCAGGTCACGGTCGTGCGCGCACAGGTAGTTCGCGGCAGTCAGCGCAGCGTCATCGATCTGTTGCGGGTTGGGCACACCGTCACCGTCCGCGTCGCGGCCGTAGCGCACCCAGGTCTCCGGAATAAATTGCAAGGGCCCCAGCGCACGGTCGAACTCGGTGTCACCATCCAGCCGGCCCCCATCAGTATCAGGGATGTGCGCAAAGCTCCCGGTTCCATCCAAAGCTGGGCCGATTATCGACGGCTCGGGGTAACCGCCTTCATTCAACCTCGCACTGTCAAAACTGCGGCCAGTGTACGTGCCGTGACGGGTTTCCACCCAGCCGATACCCGCAATCGTGTTCCACGACAAATGGCAGTTCGGCCACGCCTCTTGGGCGATGAGCTGGGCGTTGCCGTACGCGCGCACCGCCTGCGGGCTGATTCGGGTGGCGTCTGCGATCGGTGCCGCCCACTCGGCGAGGTTGTCGGCAGTGCGTCCTGGCGCGTGGACGTCGATAAGCGGAGGCGCTTCCGCTGCTGCCGGCGGCATAGTGGTGGGCACCGGCTCGCGCTGCGGGCCCGGCGCGGGGATGTCGGTGAACGAGGCGAGCCAGGCAACTAGTGCAGCGACGAGCACGATTGCGAGGGTGACGGCCAGGAGCCCGGCGCAGCCGCAGCCCCTGGCTGCACGCATGCCCCGGGTCGTCATGCGGGCTGATCCTACCGGGCGCGATTGCGGTCAAGGAAATACACAGCTCGTGTGAAACTTTTCACTTTTGTCACACTAGCAACATCTGTAACATGTATACTTTTGCACCGTCCCTTCCCCATAACCTCAAAGGAACTGTTCAATGCGTCGTTTTTCCACAACTCTCGCCGCTGCTGCCCTGGCCGCTGCCGCAACCCTGTCCCCGATCGCCGCTCAGGCTCAGGACGCTCAGCCTGCACAGACTACTCAGACCACTCAGACCAAAACCGACCTTGGCACCTACGTCGAACTGACCAAGGTGCTCAACGGTGAGATCAAGACCGCTAACTGCGACACCCTGTCCACCACCCTGAAGCTGACCAAGATGGTTGACGGCGAGACCACCCGCTCCACCCTGGTCCAAAACCTGAACAAGGTTGTCGGCGAGAACTCTGTGCTGCGCCTGGCCACCGCTCCGACCGTCAATGCGCTTGGCGACCGCGCCCTCGAGTGCGGCATCGTCAAGGCCGACCCAGTCACCCCGTTGGACCAGGCAGTGAAGCTGAGCTCCCAGCTTTCCTCCGAGAACAACCTGCCGGAGCTGCGCAACCTGATGGCGCTGGCGAAGTAAAAACGCTCGGGCGACTACACGCCCAAGCAACTCACCACTGCAAAGGGTCGGGGCACTCTCCCCCGGCCCTTTAGTGTTTCTCGCGGGCTTTGCCTTCTGCCCAGAGCCGGTCCTGGGTTTCGATGTCGACGGGCCCGGTCGAGCCGTCGAAAATGTACGGCGCGCGCGAACGCATCTTGGCCACGAATGCACCGGCGACATCCGGGAAGCTGAAAGCGCCGCGCTCCGAGGCGATTTCGGAGTGGAAAAGCACTTGCAACAAGACGTCGGAAAGCTCTGTTAAAAGCTCCTCTTCGCTGGCCTCCTGCTCGATGGCTTCGGCGAGTTCTGCCGCTTCCTCGCGGAGGTACGGCAAGAGTGAGGTGTGGGTCATTGCCTGCTCCCACTCGCCGCGGGTGCGGGCGGCGTGCATGACGCGGACGGCTTGGTAGACCGGGTCGTCGAGCGAGGGGACGCGGATGATCTCGGCGTCGTCAGGGGCGGCGGATTCGTCGGTGGTGACAAGCCAGGGCTCGGCGGTGGTGTCGGTGGTGTCGGTGCGTGGCAGGGAGCGGGCGTGGGCGGGGATGTCTTCGGTGTAGGTGACCGGGCCGCGGATCTGGTTGATGATTTGGGCCGGGATCATGTCTGGCCAGCGGGGGTCGAGCACGAGGACAACCATGCATGACACAATAACCGCATGACGAACCAACTTGCTGAAGCTTTAAAGTCCGTGAACCCGACGCGCGGGGACGTGATGGAGCACTCCGTGACCTTCTCCCCGATTCGTTGGAAGACGGGCTGGCCGCACCACCTGCGCCGCGTGCCGCCGTTCCGTGACGACGCCCGCGCGTCGATCACCCGCGCCGAGGTCTTCGACTTTGCGGCCGATGTGCGCGATACGGGTTGGGCTCGCGATCAGATCATCGATTTCCTGGGCGCGGTGTTTGCGTACCGCGCAGGCCAGACGAACCAGGTCATGGACCTGCAGCAGTTCCTGCGCAACAAAAACAATGCGTCGCAGCTGCTCGGCGCGATTCGCCAGCTGGAGGGCAAGGACGCGGTTGAAGCGTATGCGTCTTTGACTGAGACTGGCCTGAAGCCGAAGTTCGCCTCCGCCGTGGCCTACTTCCTGGCCGGCGAGCAGGAGGACGGCGAGGGCGACAAGCCGGCGATCATCTGCAACAAGCGCGCGGAGGTGGCGGGCCTTGAGCCGTCTGGCGAGTGGACCGCTGAGGAGTACGGCGAGTACTTGGCGGCGCTGCGCGAGGCGCGCGACGCGTTCGATTCGTCGCTGCCACTGGATACGGTCGAGTACGCGGCTCGGGAGTTCGCCGGGTCTGCCTAGACAGTTTTCTTTTTCGCCTAGCGGTCGGAATGCTTCCCACGAGCTTCTCCTACGCGACGCTGGCTCCAACCGACGTGCGATGGATTAAACCGAGAGTTGCTCACGGTTATGTGCTTAACCTTCATTGGAGCACATTTCCGATCTAGATTGTCCTTGATGCCAGCCAGGGCAAGCGGAAGCATCCTGTTGTCGCCCCGCATCTCTATGGCGAGGGCTACCCGAATCTCTTCAGCGCTGACCGCGCGCCTGCAAAAATCTTTCTTCGGGTGATTCCCGAAATGAGCGACGAGCATAAGTCTCGCCATTGTGTGGAAGACTTTTAGCGCAAAGATGGTTGCTAGGTTTGGATCCGGGCGCTTGCCTGGGTAGGTATAGTCCTTCACCTCGATTAGCCAAAGACGGTTTCCCTCGAAGGCAATAAGGTCGCAATCTTTCGCGTTGAATGGGTCGTTCGTCAAGGGTTTAGCGGAGCGCCCAGAACTGTACCAAGCGTCGAAATCTTCTACTTCCCAGTCATCCGGAAATTCAAAAACGACATCCTCTACCACTATCGACCTACTCATCGAATTCATGCTCCAGGTACCTAATGGCTTGAGCAGCCTCTTCCTCTAGGGCGGTCAGAGTCGGCAAATCTGCTTGGGTTGGCCCCACAGTTCCAGACACACCGGTGAGCACGGATCCGTTATCGCTGGGCTCATGTCGTTCCAAACCGATGTAGGCGGTTACGACCGGGTCCTCATCACTCAGGAGGCGCAATTCACGCAGTATGAAGACACTATGCGTTGCAACGAAGACTTGCGTGCCATGTTTGGCTAGAAGGTGAATTGTCTTAGCAACAGCTCGCTGCGTTCGTGGGTTCAAATTCGCTTCCGGCTCATCCCAGAACAAGTAACCCTTTTCGAGAAGAACACCCGACTGGACGAGTCGCAGCACCATTGCGAGCTTTCGATAGCCTTCCGAAACCAGGTGGGCCTCAATCTTGCCCGTTCCTCCAGTTGCTGTCTTGAGCTTGACGTAGAATCGCCCATTTTCCTCGACTACGCTGCCTTCTAGAATCTCGAGAATGGGTTCCAGAAGCTGGTTCGCTCGGTCTCCTCGGGGCCCAAGCAAAGGTGTCATGCCCAGTAGCACCGCGGTGTCCCGCCAAGTTTCGTCAAAAGAGACTTCGCGAGATTCGTAGAGGGAGATTAGGCCGGGATATATTGAGAGCAGCTCACGAGACGGTAGGAATACCGCAGTGTCTTCAAGTCTTCGATTGGGCACGCTCTCGACCTTCACCCTGCTGTCAGCTGACGAGGCAAAGTTGAATGCCAACTCAGATCCAACGCCCTTGAATTTGACCGACACGTCTGCCTTGCTACGGCCCCTAACACGGCTAGCAAGACGCCCCAGAGAGTCAGGTTTGAAAACGCCGATCAGCTTGGTTGCGACAGAAGTCGCTAGGTGAGTTTTGCTGGGCTCCTCCAAATTTCCGTGGTCTACGGATTTTGTGGAGGCATACAACAGTTTCAATAGCTGAGTCTTACCGGTGCCGTTATCGCCGACTACGACGTTCAGCTGTGGGCTGAACTGGATATTCAACTCACCAAAAGGACCAAACTGCTTGACCCGTAAAGTGTCGATGGGATACTCAGACATAGCAGAAGCTTAAGTGAACACGAGCTTCTTGTCCGCAAAAGTGCTAACGCACGTCGGGCGGTGTAGAACGCAGCGCGCGCTGGTTCAGTTCGCGGCGGGCTTGTTCCAACGCGAGCAGATCGGAGAAGAGCGCGTTGTACGCCTGCTCGTCGTCGGACGGGCGCATGCGCTGCAGCCGCGCCTTCAGCTGGGCGATCTGGTCACCCACGCGGGTCTCCTGCAGCCGAGACAGCACAGAGTCCACGTAGATCTCGATGTTGTCCGCGTGGATCGGCTCGACGGCGAGCTCGGAGACGAATTTGCGCCCAGCCAGGTCACGCATTTCACCGGCCACCCGGGCGGTGTAGTTCGGGCTCACCCCACCGTCGGCGCCAACGCCCTGCTGCGCCCCGCCCGCATCAGCCATCGCCTGGCGCACCTGCCGGTAGGCGTCGTTCGTGAACGCGTCTGGGTTGATTCCGTCGAAGTAGGTCCCAGCAATTCCCGGGTACTGCAGTGCAACCTTCAGCGCTTCGCGTTGCGGCCACAGAACGGGATCGCGCGGGTTCGGAGCCGCCAGGGCGGGGGCAGCGGAAGATGCAGCGGTTGGGGTTGGGCTGGGCGTTTGACGGGGCGTCGATAAGCGAGGGCCCTTCTTTGGCTTCTTCGATTCCTCCCTGACCTGCTGAACCACCTCATCCGGGTTGGGCCAACCCACCCAACCCGCGAGCCGGCGCGCGTACTCGGTGCGCAGGACCGGATCGTTGATCTCAGCGACAATCGGCACAGTGCGGCGCAGCGCCTGCAGCCGACCCTCGGCAGAATCAAGGGAGAAGTTGGTCAAGGTCGACTCGAGCACAAACTCGACCATGGGGATTCGCTTTGCGACGAGCTCTCGAACCGCAGAATCTCCCTTGGCCAGGCGCAGATCGCAGGGGTCCATCCCCTCGGGCGCGATCGCCACAAAGCTCTGACCAGTGAATTCCTGATCACCTTCGAACGCGCGCATCGCAGCCTTCTGGCCGGCCTCGTCGCCGTCGAAGGTGTAGATGAGCTCGCCGCGGAAGTAGTTGTCATCCAACATGAGGCGGCGGATGGTTTGCAGGTGGTCGTTGCCAAAGGCGGTGCCACATGAGGCGACCGCGGTTTTCACGCCGGCGGCGTGCATGGCCATGACGTCGGTGTAGCCCTCGACGATGACGGCCTGGTGGCCCTCAGCGATGTGCTTCTTCGCGAGATCGAGTCCGAAGAGCACCTTGGACTTGTGATATAGCAGCGTGTCCTGGGTGTTCATGTATTTGCCCATTGGGTCATCGTCGAAGAGCTTGCGGGCGCCGAAGCCGATGACGTTGCCGGCCGCGTCCTTGATGGGCCAGATGAGGCGGCGACGGAACTTGTCGATCGGCCCGCGCTTGCCCATGCTGCTTAAGCCTGCTTGCTGGAGTTCCTCGGCCTGGAACCCCTTGCGCAGGAGGTGCTTGGTCAGGGTGTCCCAGCCGTCCGGGGCGTAGCCGCACTCGAAGTGGTAGATGTGGTCGCGGCTGAATCCCCGGTCCAGGAGGAACTGGCGCGCGGTCTGGGCTTCCTTGGTTTCCAGCTGCTCGCGGTAGAACGCGTGCGCGGCCTGGTTCGCGGCAAGCAGGCGCTGGCGGGTGCCCGGTTTGACGTCGCGCGCGCCCGTGGTACCACCCTGGTAGTTGATGCGGTAGCCGATGTGGTCCGCCACCGCCTCCACTGCCTCCGGGAAGGTCAGCTGCTCCATCTCCATGAGGAAGGTGAAGACGTCGCCGCCCTTGCCGGTGGAGAAACAGTGGAAGTAGCCGCGTGCGGGGCGCACGTGGAATGACGGGGTCTTTTCGTCCTTGAACGGGGACAGACCCTTCATAGAATCGTGGCCTGCGGGTTTGAGCTGCACGTACTCGCCGACGATCTCCTCGATCGGCGCGCGCTCGCGGATAGCTTCGATATCACTATCCGGTATTCTCCCCTTGGCCATGCGTGACATCGTACAAGTGTGTGGAACAATGCTCGATGTGAAGTTGCGCCTTAGAGGGTTCGCCCTGTGCCTGCCCATCGGCGGGCTCGTCTGCGGACTGCTCAGTGGGTGCGCTGCGGCGCCGGAGGCTGGGCCGGGGCCCAAGTCGGAACCGGAGACGACTTCAGTTACGTCGGTATCGTCTGAGACTTCAGCTTCGACAGCGAAGGCTCCTGCGACGCAAGCGTCGGGGACTGGGCCTTCGGGACTCGAATTGTGCGAGGAGCTCCCCGACGAGGTGTGGGACACCGTTGCTCTTGTCGACCAAGGCGGACCATTCCCCTACCCGGACAACGATGATTCGCGCTTCGGCAACTACGAGCGAGTGCTGCCCGATGAGAAGCTGGGCTACTACCGCGAGTACACGGTGGAAACTCCGGGCGTGCGCCACCGCGGCGCGCGGCGAGTCGTCACCGGCGGCGGTGCGGACGGAGATGTGGACTCGTGGTTCTACACCGCAGATCATTACGACTCGTTCTGCGAGATCAGCGAATCGCAGTTAGATGAGAAGCTCGATGAGGCGAAGGAGGCGGCAGGTGTATAGGACATCGCATGGACGCGGACGCAACCCGGTCTTGCTCACCGCCCCCGTAGAGAGCGTGGCCGACCTCGCGACGGGCATCTCGTACGCGGTGTTCGGCCCCGAGCGTCCTGCCCCACACAACTTGGACGGTCTCGCTGACCTGCTCCGCGAGGCAAGGGTGACTCGAGTCATCGCCTCCGACTGGCAGCTGCCCGCCGCCGACACTATGCGGGTACTCCAGGTCTTCAGCGACAACGACGTCGCACTTGTGCGCTAGCGCTTCCCAAAACCCGTCAGTCCGCGCGGCGGACAACCGTGAATCGGTGGTTAAGGCCGAGGCGTTGGGCGGGCCGTCGATAAGCGAGAGTGCCCCCGAGCTGGCACCTTGATGTGAGTTCTGTCATAATCTCCTGCGATGTGAACTGGCCCACCGTAAGGAGCGAACCGTGAACTCCGTGATCCTTGTTTTGATTGGCCTAGCGATGATGGCGCTGGGCTTTCTTCTGTACTCCAAGTTCCTGGGGTCGAAGGTGTACCAACTGTCGGAGTCGTACAAGACGCCGGCGCACACCATGGAAGACGGTGTGGACTTCGTTCCCACGAACAAGTACGTGCTGTGGGGCCACCACTTCACCTCTGTGGCGGGCGCGGCGCCGATCGTCGGCCCGGCGGTGGCTGTGATCTGGGGCTGGTTCCCGGCGTTTTTGTGGGTGACCCTGGGCACGGTGTTCTTCGCGGGTATGCATGACTTGGGTGCCCTGTGGGCCTCGCAGCGCCACAAGGGGCAGTCGATTGGCACCCTGTCCGGCCGCTACATCGGCGCGCGCGGGCGCAACCTGTTCCTGGTGGTCATCTTCCTGCTGCTGCTGATGGTCAACGCGGCGTTCGCGGTCGTGATTTCCAACCTGCTCATTTCCACCCCGACCTCGGTAATCCCGACCTGGGGCGCGATCCTTGTGGCCATCCTGGTGGGCCAGGCAATCTACCGCCTGAACTGGAACTTGCCGCTGGTGTCGATCGTGGGTGTGGTGGCACTGTACAGCCTCATCGTGCTAGGCGACCAGTACCCGATCGCGCTGCCCGAAGAGATGTTGGGCATCCCGGCGCGCGGCTGGTGGATCATCATCCTGTTCGCTTACGCTTTCGTGGCGTCGCTGCTGCCGGTGTGGGTCCTGCTGCAGCCGCGCGACTACATTAACGGCCTGCAGCTGTTCATCGGTCTTGCGCTGCTCTACGGCTCTTTCTTCATCGTCCACCCGGACGTCGTTGCACCGGCGATGCGCGACAACGTGCCAGACGGCACCCCGGGTATCTTCCCCCTGCTGTTCGTGACAATCGCGTGTGGCGCAGTCTCCGGTTTCCACGGCATCGTGGCTTCCGGCACCTCTTCGAAGCAGCTGGATAAGGAAACCGACGCACGCTTCGTGGGTTACTTCGGTGCTGTCGGCGAGGGCCTGCTTGCGCTGGGCACGATCGTGGCCACCACCGCGGGCTTCAAGACGGTCGCGGACTGGGAAGAGATCTACAAGGAGTGGAACGCCGGCGGCGTCGGCGCATTCGTGCAGGGCGGCGGCAACTTGATGAACGAGGGCTTGGGCTTGCCGACGTCCCTTTCGGCCACCGTCCTGGCCACCATGGCCGTGCTATTCGCGGCGACGACCATGGACTCCGGTGTGCGCCTGCAGCGCCTGGTGGTCGGTGAGGTCGCTGAGCTCATGGGCGTGAAGCTCTCCGCGCTCGCGACCACCACAATCGCGGTTGCCTTCGGCCTTGGCCTGACGTTCTCCACCGGCGTCGACGGCTCCGGCGGCATGCTGATCTGGCCGCTGTTCGGCACCACTAACCAGCTCATGGCGGGTCTGACAATGGCGATCCTGGTAGTCATTCTGACCCAGCTGCGCCGCCCGACTTGGCCGGTGCTCCTCCCGCTGCTGTTTGTCACCGTGATGGCGATGTGGGCAGCGCTGATTCAGCTGGGCACGCTGTGGTCGAGCAAGAACTGGCTGCTGCTGGTCATCGACATCGCCATCATCATCTGCGCAATCTGGGTCATCGTTGAGGCGATCACCGCCATCCAGCGCGCCCGCCAGGCGCCGCAGGTGGTGTGGTCCGACAACGAGACGTGGCCGGGCGAGCACGAGGCTGAGCTGGCTGGTGCGGGCGCTGCGGGCCCCGGGGCTGGCACTGCTGGTGGCACCGGCACCGGGTCGACCCGCGTGGACCCGGGCGCGTAACCGTGCGCGACTTCCTCAAGTCCTTCCGCGCGGGGCTCAACGAGTACTACCAAGCCCCATACCGCGCGGCGTTCAAGCGGGCATCGCGCGAGGAAGACGACTTATTCCACCTGCTCGTCGCTTCAGAGATGCTGGGCATCCCGAACCCGGTGAGCTTCTACACGCTTGAGCTCATGCCGCTGCTTTACGAGGATTTCCACGCCTGGCACACCCGCATGGGCTTGGAGCGCTCACCGTTGGACGGGATCTCATGCTGCTAGCCATCGCACCCGTGATGTTCTTCGGCGGCAAAGGCGGAGTGGGCAAAACCACGGTGTCCGCGGCCACCGCAGTGCGGCTGACTCACGACGGCGCGCGCGTCCTGCTTGTCTCCACAGACCCCGCACACAACCTGGGCCACATTTGGTCGGCAAAGCTGTCGGACACACCCACCCAGCTCGAGCCTGGCCTCGATGTCATGGAGCTCGACCCGGCGGCGACCACGGACCGTCACCTGCGCCAAGTCGGCCAGACCATGCGCGCGATGATGCCGGAGCGGATGCACCGCGAGGTGGACAAGCACCTCGAGCTGTCCCGCAACTCTCCCGGCATGCACGAGGCGGCCATGCTCGAGCGCATCGCAGAGGTCGTCGACGCCGGCGTCGGCGCAGAGTCGAGCGCCACCTACGACCACATCATCTTCGACACCGCCCCCTCCGGCCACACTTCCCGCCTGCTCGCGATGCCCGAACTCATGTCCGCCTACACCGACGGGCTGCTCGAGCGCCGCGCCGCCTCCGACAAGTTCTCCCGCGCCGCGCGCGGCCTGGGCGGTGGTAGCAGGGGCGGAGGCGCCAACATCGTCGACGGCCGCGAAGACCCCGTTGAGCGCCGCAACCAGCAGATCCGCTCGGTCCTCTACAAGCGCCGCCGCAAGTTCGAAGTGCTCCGCAGCGTGCTCACCGACCCCGCCGCCTGCGCGTTCCACATCGTGCTCACCGCCGAGCGCCTGCCAGTCATGGAATCCGCGGAACTCTACCGCGACATCACCGGCAGCGGCATCCGCGTCGGCAGCCTCGTGATCAACCGCCGCAGCCCCGACGACGGCGGCGAGTTCACCGCCGCGCGCCGCAAGGTCGAGCAAGAAGCACTGTCGCTTCTCGACGCCCTGCTACCCGCAGTCCCCACCCGCGAACTGCCGTGGCTCCCGGGCGAGATCGGCACGCGCGCAGCCCTCGGCGAGATCGCAGCCCTGCTCTAGCCGCCGGCTGCCGCTACCCCATGAAGCTCGTCAGCGCCGCGGCCTTCTTCGCCTGGCGCTCAAGCCGCGACTCAGTCATCGACGCAATCTGGTCCACAATCACGCGCTCGCGTTCGCGCGACGTGTTCGCGGTCAGCCACCACTGCTGATAAATCGTGTCCAGCGATCCGGGCGCACCGGCGGACAGGTAGTCGTACACGCGAAAAATCCGCTCGCGCTGGCGGTCCTGCCGCGCCGTGTGCGCCGGCAAATCCATGACATACAGCACAGCGATCGTCTTCAGCAGCCGTACCTCGGCCTCAATGTCCGCAGGAATCACCAGATCGCCGTGCATCCGCCCAAGCCGCTGCCCCGCATGCGCACGCAGCGTCGCGCCGGTCACGGCACCGATATATCGCCCCACCAGCTCGGAAGTCAGGGCCTTCAGCTCGACCCAGCCATTCAGGGAGTAGTTAAAGTCGGCAGCTTTGCTTATCGACGGCAACGTTTGCAGCCGATACGACGCATCGATGAGCGCCTCCGGCGTGCCTCCAAAAGCGGCGGCCCCCTTTTCCGCCAGTGCCGCAAGCTCAACGAAATCCCACAGCACACGCAGTGTGATGCGCCCGGAAATAATGCCGTCCTCAACATCGTGCACGGAGTAGGCGATGTCGTCGGCGAAGTCCATCACCTGCGCCTCGATCGGCGGACGGGCGTCGGTGTGGCCTTCGCGGATCCAGGCGAGCAGCTCCGCATCCTCGTCGTAGGCCGAGTACTTCTTGTTGCTGGTGCCGTCCGCGTTGGTGTGGGTGCGCGGGTATTTGCAGGCAGCGTCGAGTGCGGCGCGGGTGAGGTTGAGGCCGTAGGAGGTGTCGTCGTCAAGCACTTTTGGCTCGAGACGAGTAAGGATGCGCAAGGTTTGCGCATTGCCTTCGAACCCACAATCCGCGACTTGGTCGAGGGCGCGCTCGCCGTTGTGGCCGTACGGCGGGTGGCCGATGTCGTGGGAGAGGCCGGCGAGCTCGCAGAGGTCCGCGTCAAGGCCAAGTCCCTCGCCGATGCTGCGCGAGATCTGCGCGACCTCGAGCGAGTGGGTGAGACGGGTGCGCGGGGTGTCGCCGTCGTGGGGGCCGACGACCTGGGTTTTGTCCGCGAGACGACGGAGCGCGGCGGAGTGCAGTACGCGGGCGCGATCGCGGCTGAACGCGCCGCGGGTGTCCGACTCGGGCGCGATCTGGGATTGCTTTGGGCCCTCGGCGATGCGGCGCTCGATGTCGGCGGCGGAATAGCTGTACACAATCTTCCAGGGTAAAGGGTGGCGCAGTTGTGGCGCGGATACGACTACCCTATCGGGTATGAATCATCGTTACCTCCGCCTCCTTGTGGCCGCGCCCATGCTTACCGGTGCCGCCGCGCTGACCGCAGCCCCCGTGGCCATGGCGATTGCCCCCGCGACTGTGCAGGACGCCGTGCAGCAAAGCGCGCAAGAAGACGTGCAAATTGTGGCCCAGGTTGGCACCGCTTCGGGTCCTCGGCTGCTTACCCAGCCGGTGACCGACGAAGCAGGGGTGCTCTCCGATGGTGACATCTCCAAGATTGAAAATGCGATCCAGGAGCTCAGCGCTGAGAAGAAGAAGTCGCTGCGCGTGATTTACTTGGACAGCTTCGGCGGCATGAAGCCATCGGACTGGGTGGGCAAGGCTGTCGAGGCCAATGGCACAAACACGGCGGTGTTGGCGATCTCGCCTAACGAGCGCGCGTTTGCGGTCTCCGGCGACAGCACTGAGTGGACCACCGCGGAGATTGACGCGATGGAGGACGCCGCGTACGCGCGCCTGACTGAGCAGGACTGGGCCGGTGCGGCGATAGACGCGGCGGAAGCTGCGGTGACTGCAGGCAAGGGTTCAGGTTCTGGTGGTGGTGCTGGCGCTGGTAGCGGTTCCGGCGGATCCGGTTCGGGCGACGGCGGCAGCGGTACCGGCTGGGTCGCCGGCGGCCTCGGCGTGGCGGCGCTGGCTGGCGGCGGTCTCTACGCGGCATCGCGACGCAACGACACGAAGACCCGCTCCAAGCAGCTCGAATCCGCTCGTGCGCTCGACCCGTCGGACACCGATTCGCTGGGCCGCCTGCCGACGCCGACGCTCGAGGAGCGCGCCCGCGAGGCGCTCGTCTCCGCCGACGAGTCCGTCAACCAGGGCCGCGAGGAACTGCGCCTGGCTACCGCCGAGTTCGGCGCGGACCGCGTCCGCCCGTTCACCTCCGCAATGAACTCTGCGACGACGACGCTGCAGCGCGCGTTCTCCACGCACCAGAAGCTTTACGACGCGATCCCCGAGACCGAGCCGGAGAAGCGCGCGATGCTTGTGGACATCATCTCCTCCGCCGGCCAGGCCGAGCAGTCCCTGCGCGACAAGACGCAGGAGTTCAACGAGATGCGCGGCGTGCTCATGCGCGCGCCGGAAGAGGTGGACAAGGTTCGCGCCCGCACCATCGACATCTGTGCGCGCCTCGAACCTGCGCAGCGCACGCTCGATGAGCTGAAGCAGCGTCACCCGCAGGAGATGATCCAGAGCATCACCGAAAACGTCGACATCGCCACCGAGTCGCTCGAGGAGGCAGAAAAACACCTCAACGAAGCCAGCAAGCTTGCCGACGCCGGGGCCGGCCGCCAAGGCGCCCTCATCGACATCCTGGCCAACGCGGAACGCGCCGTGGACATCGCCGACAAGAACCTCGCCGGCATCGAGCACGCCGAAGACAACATCCGCACCGCGCAGAACAACCTGCCGGCACTGCGCCGCGAGATCGAGGACGAGCTCCGCGAGATCGAGCAGATCAAGGGCGCAACCCAGCAGGGCGCGCGTATCGACGTCCGCGCCCTCGACGAGGTGGCCGCCGCTGCCCGCGAGGTGCTGGCGACCGCGGATTCGCGCGTGGACTCCGAGCCGCTTGCGCTTTACACCGAGCTCGCCGACGTGGATGCGCGCGTGGATCAAGAGCTCGAGCGCGCCCGCGGCGCGGCCGGTGACCAGAATCGTCTGCTCCAACTCTTCGACCAGCAGATGCAGGTGGCCACCGCGCAGATCCAGGGCGCAGAGGACCTCATCCGCTCCCGCGGCCGCATCATCGGCTCCCACGCGCGCACCCTGCTCGCGGAGGCGAAGAAGCAGCACGCGCAGGCGCACCAGCTGCGCACCCGCGATACCCGCAACGCCATCGAGTGGGCGCGCGCCGCAACCGACACCGCACGCCGCGCCGCGAAGGCCGCGAACGACGACATCGACCGCTACCGCGCAGCCCAGAACCGCCAGACCGCGAACAGCATGGCGCAGGCTGTGCTGTGGGGTGCGATCCTCGGCGGCGGTGGCGGCGGAGGCTACCGCGGCGGCTCCATGGGCGGCGGCGGATTCTCCGGCGGCGGCGGTGGCGGGCCGATCTCTCGCGGCGGCACCTTCTAATTAGCTTTGGGTTAGTAGAGCGTGCGTCGCGTGGGCGCATCCACATACGTCAGCGCCCACGAGATGAACGCCAGGTCCAGAAACGGCACCTGGGCACCACCAGTCGGCCGCAGCTCAAGATCGCCATTTAGCTTGCCGACGGCCACCGCAACCGGCTCGCCAGCCTCATTGGCAATCTCGCGACGCCGCTCGATGACGCCGCCCGCGCGTCGCGCGGTGTAGCGGCGGCCCCTCTCCCCCGTTGCACCTTCAGCGCTGCAGATGGCCTCGTAGCGCGCGACGGTGATGCTGCGCTTGACCAGGCGGTAGGTGTGGCCCTCCGCGTCGACGGCACGTAGGTCAGTCGGGTCGGTGGAGGTGAACCGAAGCGTCTCTGACCCCGCGACCAAGGTGTTCGACGTTGCGTCGAAATGGGCGTTGACCGGGCCGTCGATAAGCGAAGTGCTCTGCCAGATCACATCAGGAACCAAACTGCGAGCGCAACTGCGGACATGAGCGTGAGTGTAGCGATGAGGACGTTCGCCGACTGGACTTGGCGGGCCTCGGTGAGCGAGCGCGAGAGCCAGGCCAAGCCCGCGATGTCGGTCAACGGCAGGTGGGTTTCGCCTTCGAACTCGAGGATGGCTTTGCGCACGCCAGACTGGTCGCGGGTGAACTGGGCGACTTTGTTGCCGTCGGCGTCGTCGATGATCCAGTTGCGCGAGCTCTCGCCGACCATGAGGTACTGACGGCCCTCGACATCGACGCGGACGCGGTCGCCGCGGCGCAGCGGATCGTGCGCACGGACAATTTCGTCGCCACCGCGGGTGGCGATCGCGCCGGACTCGGGGCTGACCACGAGGTCCCAGATCTCACCGTTCACACTTGCCCGGTCGGGTTGGAACACGCCGAGCACCTCAGGGCCTGCCTCGGCGAGCAGCTTCAGGTTGTCCTTGTCGGCGCGGTCCCAGCTCACGTAGTGCATGCGCGAGTACTCCTGCCCCTAGCAGCCGATGAGGCGGGCGGCGAGGTAGCTCTCGAGCTCCGCCAGCGGCACGCGCTCCTGCTCCATGGTGTCGCGCTCGCGCACGGTGACCGCCTGGTCTTCGAGGGTGTCAAAGTCGTAGGTCACGCAGAACGGGGTGCCGATCTCGTCTTGGCGGCGGTAACGGCGGCCGATTGCACCGGAGGTGTCGTAGTCGATGTTCCAGTGCTGGCGCAGGGTGCGCGCGAGCTCCTCGGCCGGGCCGGAAAGCTCCGGCTTCTTCGACAGCGGCAGGACCGCGACCTTGATAGGCGAGAGGCGGCGGTCCAGGCGCAACACGACGCGGGTGTCGGTGCCACCCTTGGTGTTCGGGGCCTCTTCCTCGTGGTAAGCATCGATGAGGAAGGCCATCATCGCGCGGCCGAGACCCGCAGCGGGCTCGATGCAGTACGGGATCCAGCGCTCGTTGGTCTCCTGGTCGAAAAAGCTCAGGTCCTCGCCCGATGCCTCGGCGTGCGTCTTCAGGTCGTAATCCGTGCGATTGGCCACGCCCTCAAGCTCGCCCCACTTCGAACCGGTGAAACCGAAGGCGTACTCGATGTCCACGGTGCGCTTGGAGTAGTGGCTGAGCTTCTCCTGCGGGTGTTCGTAGAGGCGCAGGTTCTCCGGGTCAATGCCCAGATCGACGTACCACTGGTGGCGGTTATCAATCCAGTACTGGTGCCAGGTCTCGTCCTCGCCGGGTTTGACGAAGAACTCCATCTCCATCTGCTCAAACTCGCGGGTGCGGAAGATGAAGTTGCCCGGGGTGATCTCGTTGCGGAAGGACTTACCGATGTTGGCGATGCCGAACGGCGGCTTGATGCGCGCCGACGTCATCACGTTCTTGAAGTTCACGAAGATGCCCTGGGCGGTCTCCGGACGCATGTAGTGCAGGCCTTCTTCATCATCCACCGGGCCAAGGTAGGTCTTCATCAGGCCGGAGAACGCACGCGGTTCGGTCCAGTTGCCTGGTTGGCCGGTCTCCGGATCCGGGATGTCGGCGAGGCCGTTAGCCGGCGGGTGGCCGTGCTTCTCCTCGTACGCCTCTAGCAGGTGGTCGGCGCGGTAGCGCTTGTGGGTGTGCAAGGACTCCACCAGTGGGTCGGTGAACACCTCGACGTGACCGGAAGCCACCCACACCTGGCGCGGCAGGATGATCGAAGTGTCAACGCCCACGGTGTCCTCGCGCAGCTGCACCATGTGGCGCCACCACTGGCGCTTGAGATTCTCCTTCAGCTCCACGCCAAGCGGGCCGTAGTCCCATGCAGAGCGGGTACCGCCGTAGATCTCACCTGCAGGGTACACCAGCCCTCGACGTTTGCAGAGGTTGACTACTGTATCGATCTTGCTCGCCGGCACGTTGAAATCTCCTGGATGAATGCAGGGACGGAAAGTTATCGTGCCTAGTGTAGCGAACACGTGCGACAAGCTGTGTGCCCAGTGCGCCAAGGCAGCGCCCGCCAAACATAGAGATTTAGACATTTAAGACTCATTGTGTACCCTCAGTGCAGTAACATTTTCAGCAGTTTGGCAATATTGACCTATCAACGTTTCATTTACCGCTGACGAACTCCCGGGTATCCAGGAGAGAAGGGAGACGGGCCTTCCGCCATGCGCGATCCTGGTTCTTTGGCACCCCGAGAGCTCGAGCTCGTTGCGGAGCTTCTCGGGGCACTTGACTCCCAACTTCGCCTCCGCATCCTGCTTCTGCTCCATACCGGCGACCACGTCGTGCACGAGTTGGTGACCAAGCTGGGCAAATCCCAGCCACTCATCTCGCAGCACCTACGCGTGCTCAAGTGCGTCGGACTCGTGGAATCACGCCGCGCCGGCCGTGAGGTCATCTACTCCCTGGTGCAGCCAGCGATTATCGACATCATCGTCGAACTATCCACCGTCGCCGGCACCGGCGAACTCGACCACCGCCGCAGCACGAAGGAGTCCTCACGGCGTAAGCCCGCCGCCGCAATGCCCGGCGGGGGCATTGTGGCAGTCAACGAGCCGCCTCCCGGAATCCGGCCCGACAAAGACCCTGGCCTCACCCCGTCCACCGCGCGCCCGAAGAAGGACTAACCTAGGCGCACATGTCCCCGCAGCGCCGCAGCCAGTCCAGCACCCAGCCGATTCCCAAGCTCGGCCCCCGCATGACCAAGCAGCGGACAGCGGTCGTGGAAACCCTGCGGGAAATCGACAAGTTCGCCTCAGCAAAAACCATCCATGAAGCACTCGAAGCTCGCGGAGAGCAAGCAGGCTTAACGACGGTCTACCGCACCCTGCAGTCCCTCTCCGAGATCGGCGCTGTCGATGTGCTCCAGACCCCGGAGGGTGAAACCCTCTACCGCGACTGTCTCACCGACCACCACCATCACCACCTGGTGTGCACCACTTGCGGACGCAGCGAAGAAGTTGAAGGCGGGCCTGTGGAGAAGTGGGCCGAGCTAATCTCGGAACGCTTCGGCTACGAACTCGTCGGCCACGACGCCGAGATTTACGGCACCTGCGTCACGTGCCAGGAAGCGCGCGCCTAGCTCGACTCGGGCGCGAACTTATCCACCGCACCGCCGAAGCGTCGGTCGCGCTTCGCGTACTCCAACACAGCGTCGTACATGTGCTGCGGGGTGAAGTCCGGAAACAGCGTGTCCTGGTACACCATCTCCGCGTACGCCGACTGCCACAGCAGAAAGTTCGACGTGCGCCGCTCCCCCGAAGGCCGCAAGAAGAGGTCCACATCCGGCATATCCGGGCGGTAGAGGAACTCCGACAGCGACTTCTCCGTGATGTCCTCGGGGCGGATGAGCCCGGCGTTGGCGTCTTTGACCATGGCGCGGGTGGCGTCGACAAGCTCTGCCCTGCCACCGTAATTGATGCACATAGCGAGCGTGACCCCGGTGTTGTCTTGGGTGAGCTCTTCTGCCTCCTCGAGTTCGCGCACGACGCTGCGCCACAGGCGTGGGCGGCGGCCCGCCCACACGACGCGCACGTTCTTCTCGTGCAGTTCGTCGCGGTGGCGGCGCAGCACGTCGCGGCTAAAGCCCATGAGGAAGCGGACCTCGGAGTGTGAGCGGCGCCAGTTCTCCGTGGAGAACGCGTAGGCGGAGAGCCATTCCACGTGGCCGAGCGCGATGCAGGCATCGACGCATTCCATCAGCACCGCCTCGCCGCGCTGGTGCCCGGCGGTGCGCGGCAGCCCGCGCTCTTGCGCCCAGCGACCGTTGCCGTCCATCACCAGCGCGATGTGACGAGGGATGAACTGCGGGTCAATTGCGGGCGGCTGCGGGAAATTCACCCCTCTATTATGCCTGCTCCATGATGCGCAGAGACTTCAGACCTGCCTCCAGGTTGTACCGCAGATGCGCCGTAGTCAGCCGGTGCATCTGTTCCACGAACTCCGCGTCGGCGGCGCGCCCGTGCTGAATCAGCCACATCGTGTGCAGCACCTCCGGGTTCACATCCGCCGACCCCGGCGGGCGGCAGTTGTTGCACACCGCGCCGCCGACAGCCGCGTTGAACGCCTTGTGCGGCCCCGGCGCTTCGCAGTTCGCGCAGTTGAACAGGCTTAAGCCCCAGCCGGCATGCTCGGTCGCGCGCAGAATGAAACTGTCCAGCACCATTGTTGGGTGCTCCGCGCGCTGCAGCCGCTCAAGCGCCTCCTCCACCAGCGCGAACAGTACCGGGTCGCCCTGATCGAAGCTGAGACGCTCCGCCGTCTCCATTACCGCGCACGCGGCGGTGTAGCGGTCGAAATCGTCGGTGATCTTGTGCCCGTAATAGGTCACCGTGTCGGCACCGGTGATCGTCGACAAGCCATTGCTTTTCGACGGATACACCTGCACGTCCACATCAACAAACGGCTGTAGGCGCGACCCGAATCGGGATTTGGACTTGCGGACCCCCTTCGCCACCCCGCGGACGAGGCCGTGGTCGCGGGTGAGCAGGACAATCACGCGATCGGCTTCGGCGAAGTCGTAGGTGCGCACAACGAAGGCGCGGTCGCGCCACGACGGCCTGGAGCCGCCTGCTCGGAATCCGCGGGAGCTGGAGCTAGAAGCCAAGGCGGCCAAGTGCCTTCGGGTCGGACTGCCAGTTCTTCAGCACCTTGATGCGCAGGTCAAGGTAAACGTTGCGGCCGATGAGGTCGACGATCTGGCGACGCGCGCGGTGCGTGATGCCGCTGAGACGCCGCCCGTCCGGGCCTTCGAGGATCTTCTTCTGTCCCGGGCGCTCGAGGTAGATCACGGCGTAGATCATCATGCGCTTCGGGTCGTTGGTGTCCGCCTCGTCGACGTGCATCTCATCGATCTGCACCGCGACAGAGTGCGGCAGCTCTTCACGCAAGCCTTGCAGCGCTTCCTCACGGATCAGCTCAGCGATGCGCGTTTCCATGTCCTCGTCCGTGACGTGGTCTTCCGGGTAAAAGCGCGGGCCTTCCGGCAGCTTGTCCACCAAAACGTCGAGCAGCACGTCGAGTTGCACACCGGAGGTCGCGGAGATCGGAACGACCTCGGATTCTTCGCCGAGCAGTTCGTGGAGCTCGATGAGGCGCTCGCCGACAACATCCTTCGACGCCTTGTCCAGTTTGGTCACAATGCCGACGATCGGCGCATTCGGCTTCACCGCCCGAATCTGCTCGTAAATGTAGCGGTCGCCGGGACCGATCTTCTCGTCGGCCGGAACGGTGAACCCGATGACGTCGACCTCGGCGTAGGTGTCTTTGACCGCGTCGTTGAGGCGCTCGCCGAGCAGCGTGCGCGGGCGGTGGATGCCCGGTGTGTCCACCACGATGATCTGCGCGTCCTCGCGGTTGATGATGCCGCGAATCGGGTGACGAGTCGTCTCCGGCTGATCCGCCATAATCGCGATCTTCTCGCCCACCAGCGCATTCGTCAGCGTCGACTTGCCAGTGTTCGGCCTGCCCACAAACCCGACGAAGCCGGAGCGGAACCCCTCGGGCGTGTCCGTGAATCCCCCGTACCCCGCGCTCTCACCTGTAGCGGCCTCCGCGTTTGCACCTGCGGCAGCATCGCCGCCGGTTCCCGCAGCGGCATCCACGTTCGCATTTGCGTCCGCGGGCAAGTCGGCCTCATCGAAGTCAGGGAAGAAGGCGCCGTCGTTGGTGGGGTTCATGTCGGTGATTCTACCGGCCGAGCGCCGCTGCCCTTGGTGCCCATGCCCAGCTCCAACCACTCACCCCGACGACCCAGCCCGTCCCAGGCCGGGCCAAAACCCATCCCAAACCCGGACAATGGCGACAAACCCGGATAGTTAGCAACCTTTATGTAGCTAAGTTTGTACGTAAGACCATGAAGTTATCCGGGTTTGCTGGAATTGTCCGGGTTTGGAGTTGAGTGGGAGGGGCCGGGCGGAGGGCTTGGCTGGTTGGTTGTTGGCTAGACCGGGGTTGGGGTGAAGCGAGAGCGCGGGTCGACGATAAGGTCCTGGCACTCGACGAGCGGGAGTTCAGCGAGGTCGCGCTCGCGCACCACGGAGACGATGTCGAACATCGCGCCAGCCAGGTGTGAGAGCCGGTCTGCGCTGGGTTGATCCTGCATGGCGGCAAAGAGCGCGGTCGCCAGGTCACCCGCACCGACAACGTTCCCGCCCAGGCGCGGCGTTTCCACCAACAGGGCCGCATCAGGCGTGATGTCGAGCATGCCCAGGGTCTCATCGGTGTACGCACCGATGGAGGTGACCAGTGCACGGTCGCAGAGATTCCGCGCCGCAGAAACGGTGTCGCCCACCGTGAGCAAATCGGTTCCGGTCAGAAGGGCGAGTTCCCAATGGTTGGGCGTAATGGCGTCGGCAAGCGGAATGAGTTGCTCCCTGAACACGTCCGGGATTTCCTCGCCCACGAACGACCCGACGGTGGCGTTGCCGATCACCGGATCGCACACGTACAGCGCGTCCGGATTGGCGGCCTTGATGCGCTGGACGGTGTCGAACACCACCTCGGCGAGTTCGGGCGAGCCGAGGTAGCCGGTGAGAAACACGTCGACCTCGCTGAATGCGAAGGACATCCCGTCGAGCACCGCGGCAACGTCAGAGGGCGCGATCACCGGGCCGCGCCACGACGGGTACTCCGTGTGGTTGGAGAAGTTCACTGTGTAGACCGGCCAGACCTCGTGACCGAGGCGCTGCATCGGAAACACCGCGGCCGAGTTGCCGACGTGGCCGAATGTGACAGCGGACTGCAGCGAAATGATGTTCACACATTGATCCTATGGGATCCCTTCAAGGATTCGACCACAGGTCAAGATCGCGCCAGCCGGCCGGGACACCCATGGACGCAATCGTAATCGAGTCGCTTTCCAGAAAGGTCGAAAGCAATGCGCCAAGGCGCGGCACCCAACCTGTTCCGGTCTCTACAGACCGCAGAAGGTAGGCAACTATAGCGAGTGCGTTATACGTGCCGAATTTAGCTTTCGGAGAGTCAGACTCCACCAGGTGATCCAGAGATGAAATCTGTCCCGCCTTCGGGCGTTTCGGAGCGTGTTGAAGCTTACGGTTGAACAAACGCGAATGATGAGCCGCTACGTTCCGGACGTAGTTCAACGAGCTAAGCTAGCTTGCCATGAGTTTCTTGTTGGGGACACCAAACTGAATCGCAACAGTTTCGGCATCTGCTTGGGGCATGCCTTGGTACAGTCTGGATAGTTGTCCCAACTCGAGGATCTCGGTGAGAGCCCAAATTGGCATTCGATCGTCGTATTTGTCTCGAAAGTGTGCGACAAACCTCTCATCGGACCCATCCCGGCGTTCTTTGACCCTGGTGAGCCACTGGACGTGTTTACTAGCAGCCGGTTGACGGCTGTCGGTTCTTGACTCAGTGAAGGATCGATCGAAATAATCCGGGTTTTCGTGTGTAAACGGCCCGTGCCGGCCAATTTCATGACCGATCCGCATCCTTGCTGCGATTTCGATCCGCTCCACCCCATCTAGAACCGCCAAGCGCAGGCTCCGATCAAAGTCCACTAACTCGATCGCATCGTTTAGCCTTGTGCCCTCTCGATATTTGGGGAGAACCGTTATTTGGCGCCGGCCGTCGAAATCAACGCGGGCTTCGGTTTCTAAGAATGGGTACAGGTACCCGGTGAGTCTGTAGTAACCGATCGAGTTCAGGAGGCGAGCAGCCTGCGATTCGTCATCAATCGTGAGTCCCCGCGAACGCAATCTCTCGATCTGTTGCTCGACCGACAGCCAATCTTTTTGATACTCCACTCTTCCTAACCCCTGGAAGAAAATCAGCCCGCGCACTGGGCAACGGGCTGATCATGATGACGCAATTATAGCACCTGGGGTGTCCCGGTCAATGCCTACAGCGCTTCGACGCTGAACTGCATGCGCGGATTGGCGTAGAATTCCTGCGCCTCGACCAGTTTCAGCTCGCGCGAGTCCGCTTCGAAGGTGAGCTTCAGCATGTCGTAGACGCTGGATGCGGTCTTTGCCAGGGCCTCCGCGATCGGCGCGGACTCGCCCACAGAAGCGGCCCCGCTCGCAGATGCGGACTGCCCCGCGGCACCTGCAGCACGGGCGTTCAAATAGTGCCCCGTGAACAGCGCGGCGGTGACATCGCCGGAGCCGTTGCGCTTGAACGGCAGGCGAGGCGTCTGAACGATCCACGCGCCAGCGTCGTCAACCGCGATCATCTCCACGACGTCCTCCGGCGCATCCGGGCGCTCCACCGAGGTCACCAGCACCACCGACGGCCCCATCTCGCGCGCCGCCGCAGCCGCACGCAGCGTCGAATCCAAATCGGCCGCGTCCTGCTCCACCAAATACCCCAGCTCGAACTGGTTCGGCGTGATCACATCCGCCACCGGCACCACCTTGGAGCGCAGCAGCGGCGGGATGTCATCGGCCACGTGGCAGCCGGACTTCGCGTTGCCCATCACCGGGTCGCACGCGTAAATCGCCGCGGGGTTCGCCTCCTTCACCTGCGCCACAGCGTCCACGATCACATCGGCGATTTCGGAAGAGCCCTGGTAGCCGGACAACAGAGCGTCGATAAGCGAAAAAGCCCCTCTCTCCCCGACTCCCGCAATCACCGAGGCGACATCCGCCGCCGGAATGATCGGACCCTGCCACTGACCGTAACCCGTGTGGTTGGAGTAATTCACCGTGTACACGGGCCAGACCTCGTGCCCGATGCGCTGCAGCGGGAACACCGCCGCCGAGTTGCCCACGTGCCCGTAGGCCACCGCCGATTGGATCGAGAGAATGTTCATAGGAGCTATTTTGCTTGTCGACGGTCAGTCCTGCGCAATCGGCTCCTCTTCCGCGGAGATGGGCACGTCAATGAGCACGGTGCGAGTCTTCACGCGACCGCGGCGATCGCGGCCGCCTTCGGCGCTGTAGGTCAGCCCGTTGTGGGTGATGGAAGAGCCGGGCAGGGGCACGCGGCCGAGTTCGTACGAGAGCAGGCCGGCGACGGTGTCGACGGAGTCTTTGACCTCGTCCTCGTAGACCAGCTCGTAGTCGAGGTGGTCGGTGAGGTGGTCGACCAGGTCGTCGAGCGGGAGGCGAGCCTGGACGCGCAGGAGGCGCTCATTGAGGTGCTCGATGGGCGCAGCTTCGTCCTCGTCGTATTCGTCGGTGATCTCGCCGACGATCTCTTCCAGCAGGTCCTCCATGGTGAGCAGGCCAGCGACGCCACCGTATTCATCGATCACGATGGCGATGTGCGTGTTCAGCTGCTGCATCTCCTTGAGCAGCACGTCGAGCGGCTTCGATTCGGGGACGAAAAGCGGCTCGCGGCAGGCGCGCAGGACGCGGGTGTCTGGGTCGATAGGTGCGCCGTCGTCGCCGAACATGTCCTTGAGGTAGGCGACGCCGACGATGTCGTCGACGTCCTCGCCGATCACCGGCACGCGCGAGTGGCCGGAGCGCACCATGAGGCGCGTGACTTGGGCGGCCGTTTTGTCGTCCTCGATCCAGATCATTTCCGGGCGCGGCACCATCACTTGGCGGGCGTGGGTGGACGCGAGGTCGAAAATGTTTTGGATCATGCGGCCTTCGGTGGTTTCCACCACGCCTTGTTCCTGTGCGACCTCGACCATCTCGCGCAGCTCCACTTCGGTGGCATACGGCCCGTCGCGGAAGTCCTCGCCCGGGTGGAAGACATTTCCCACCCTGATGAGCAGGCCGGACAGCGGTCCGAGGAAGCGGTGGAACGCGATAAGCCACTGCGCGGCGCGCAGCGAGATGGTGTACGGGTTGCGCTTGCCGGCCGTACGAGCGAAGACGCCGATGATGCCGAACTGCAACAGCGTTACCGCGGCGACGGCGGCGGTGATCGCCCACGCGTCGGAATCGATGAGGTCCATAGCCAACATCGCGGCGAACACCGCGGCGACCACGTCCAGGACGGTCCGCAGCATCACCAGCGTGTTGACGTGGCTGGCGCGGTTGTCCAGGACGCGAAGCAGCGCATGAGCACCGGAGACTTCGTCTTTGTGCATCGTCTCCACGCGCGCCCGCGAGATCGGGGCAAGCGCCGACTCCACCGAGCCTAAAAGGCCCGAAAGCAGTAGCGCGACGACGGTGGTGACGGCGTACGCGGCGGTGAATTCCACCTACTGATCCGCCTCCCGCATCTTGCGGTCCAGCTCGTCGCGGTCGGCGGCCGACGGGAACGCGTGCGCGCCAGTCGGCTTCGGCTGGTACTCCACCCCGCGCGCGCTCAGCGAGTCGTACCAGTCCGCGAGCAGCTCGTTCTGCAGTGCGAACATTTCGCGCTCGTCGTCGGGCGCGATATGGTCGTAGCCCAAAAGGTGCAGCACGCCGTGGACCGTGAGCAGCGCGAGCTCGTGGGCCAAGTCGTGGCCGGCCATGTCCGCCTGCTTGCGCGCGTACGACGGGCACAAGATGATGTCGCCGAGCATCGACGGGCCGAGCTCCTTGGCATCCGGGCGCCCGCCACCGGGAGTGAGCTCATCCATGGGAAAGCTCATCACATCCGTCGGGCCTTCCAGGTCCATCCAGCGCACGTGCAGGTCTGCCATCGTCGGCTCGTCCACCAGCGTGATGGTGGCTTCCACGTCGGGGTGCACGTCCATGGCTGTCAGCGCGTAGGAGCAGACGTCGATAAGCATTTGCTCATTGACTTCTGCCTCACCTGACTCATTCAAAACTTCGATGCTCACGGCTGCGCCTCCGCTCCACTTCCAGCTCCAGCTTCGGCCTCGCGCTCGCGCTCCAGCTCGCGCTGGCGCTTTTCGTAACGCGCGGCATTTTGCGCGTCGTGGCGGTCGTAGGCGGCGACGATGCGCGAGATCAGGTGGTGGCGCACCACGTCGTCCGCGCGCAGCTCCTGGAAGGAGATGCCTTCGATATCGCCGAGGATGCGCCGCGCCACGCGCAGGCCGCTGACGGTGCCGCGCGGCAGGTCGACCTGCGAGACGTCGCCGGTGACCACCATCTTCGAGCCGAAGCCGAGGCGAGTGAGGAACATCTTCATCTGCGCGCCGGTGGTGTTCTGGGCCTCGTCGAGGATCACGAACGCATCCGAGAGCGTGCGCCCGCGCATATAGGCCAGCGGGGCGACTTCGATGATGCCGGCCTCGATGAGCTTGGGGATCATCTCCGGATCGAGCATGTCTCGCAGCGCGTCGTACAGCGGGCGCAGGTACGGGTCGATCTTGTCGCTCAGGGTGCCGGGCAGGAACCCGAGCTTCTCGCCGGCTTCGACCGCGGGACGGGTGAGAATAATGCGCTTGACCTCTTTGTTCTGCAACGCCTGCACCGCCTTCGCCACCGCGAGGTAGGTCTTGCCGGAGCCGGCCGGGCCGATGCCAAACGTAATCGTGTTCTCGTCGATCGCATCCACGTAACGGCGCTGCCCAGCGGTCTTCGGGCGGATCACCTTGCCCTTGCGCGCGACGATCTCCGCGCCGAGCATCTCCGCGACGGACTCCGGCGCCTCCGTCTCCATGATGCGGGTCGCGTGCACCACGGTGTCCGCGCTAATCGGCACGCCGCGGCGCGCCATGGACTCCAGCTCGTCGAACACGCGCAGCACGTGCGCCACGCGGTGTTCTTCGCCGCGCACCGTCACGGTTGTGCCGCGCGCGTGCACGTCCACACCGAGGTTCTGGTTGAGCACCCGCAGGTTCTCGTCGTTGACCCCGAGCACGGACTGCGCGTACGCCGAGTCCAGATCGATCTTGCGAGTGACCAGTTCTTCCATAACGCTCCCTTACCCTACCAGCGGTTTGTCAGCGTGCCGATCGCACAAAGCCCAGCAAACGCCGCGCTCGCCGTGCGCAACACCTCCGGCCCAAGCTTCACGGGCGTGCCGCCGATCAGCTCCAGCTCGTCCGCACCGATGCCACCTTCCGGACCAATCACCAAGTACAGCTCGTCGCCGAGGTCCACCTCTTTGATCGAGGTTTCAGCATCCTCGTGCAGCACAAGCTTTTGCTTATCGACGCCTCCGAGCTCACGCGAAGTCATCGGAGACGAAACCTGCGGCACCCACGCTCGGCGGGCTTGCTTCGCACTCGCGAGCGCTTGCTGCTGCCACTTCTCTACCTGCTTGGCCTGCTTGTTCTCCGGCCAGCGCGCGATGGTGCGGTGCGAGATCCACGGAATGATCGCGTTCGCCCCTGCCTGCACTGCGAGGTCGACGGCGAGTTCCGCGCGCTCCGACTTCGGAATCGCCTGGACGACGGTGACGCGCGGGGTGGGCTGCTGAACGGTGTGGTGGCCGACAACCTCTCCCCGAACTTCTGATTTTGAGGCTTCGGTGACTTTGACTTCGGCGGCGAGCCCGCAGCCGTCGATAAGCATGATGTGCTCCCCCACCTCGATGCGCTTGACGTGCGCATGCTGCGCCTCCGCGCCGGTGATAAGGCCGGCGAGCGGGTTGGCGCTGAGGAAGTACGGCAGCGACACTAGCGGCGGAACCGATCTCGCATGCGGGAGAAGAAGCCCTCGCTGGCGGGGCCTTCCTCGGTCTGTACCGAGGTGTTGTCGGAGCAGCCGTCGCGCAGCGTCTCAAGGGTCTCTCGCTCCTGATTCGACAGCTCCGTGGGCACAACCACCTGGACGTGGGCGATGAGGTCGCCCGAGCGGTCCGAGCGCACGATTGGCATGCCCTCGCCGGGCAGCACGATGGTGTCGCCGGGCTGGGTGCCCGCGGGGACCTCGATGAGGGTATCGCTGCCCGCGAGGTTGGGCACGGTGATCTCGGTGCCCAGCGCGGCGTCGTACATCGGGACGTTGAGGCGCAGGCGCAGGTGCTCGCCGTCGCGCATGAAGTACGGGTGCGGCTCAACCTGCACCTCCACGTAGAGGTCGCCGGCAGGGCCGCCGCCGTGGCCCACCTCGCCCTGGCCAGCCATGCGGATGCGCATGCCGGTGGCGATGCCCGCGGGGATGTTCGCGATGATGTCGCGGGTCGCGCGCACGCGGCCGTCGCCGGCGCACTGGCGGCACGGGTCCTTGATGATCTCGCCGTAGCCGCGGCACTTCGGGCAGTCGCGCGTGGTCATGATGTTGCCCAGGAAGGACTGCTGCACTTCCTGGACCTGGCCCATGCCCTGGCAGTTATCGCAGGTGACAGGCTTGGACTCGGATTCAGAGCCGGTGCCGTGACAGCGGTCGCACACCACGGCGGTATCGACGGAGACTTCCTTCTTCACGCCCGCGTAGGCCTCTTCGAGCGTGACCGTGGTACGCAGCAGGGCGTCGTTGCCGTGCTGCACGCGGGAGCGCGGCTCGCGCGCTGTGGCGCCGCCGCCGAAGAACGCCTCGAAGATATCGCCTAGGCCACCGCCGAAACCGCCCGCACCCGGGCCCATGTCGGCCTGCTCCATGGGGTCTCCGCCGCGGTCCACAATCGAGCGCTTCTGCGGATCCAGCAACACCTCTTGCGCCAGCGAAATCTCCGCGAAGCGCTCCTGCGCCTCCTCGGACGGGTTGACGTCCGGGTGATACTTGCGCGCCAGTTTGCGGTACGCCTTTTTAATCTCTTGTTCGGTCGCTTCCCGGTCCACACCAAGGATGCCGTAGTAATCCCGAGCCAAAACTGACAAAACCTTTCTATTCGCCGCGCAGAATGCGGCTGATGTAGCTGGCGACAGTGGCAACCTTTTGAATGGTACCCGGATAGTCCATATGCGTCGGACCGACGACCCCTAAGCCGCCGAGGGCCTCCGCGCCAGCCCCGTATGCAGTTGTAACAATGCTGGCACGCGATAATTCCTCATCCTCGTTCTCGCGCCCAATGCGCACCGAAACCTGCTCCAGCTCCTGCGCGCTGGCGAGCAGTTTCAGCACCACCACCTGCTCCTCCAACGCGGCGATGACGGTATGCAGTTCGCCGGCCAGGATGAGGTTGCCGGCGCCTGCGATGAGCAGGCGGTCCGAAGTGGTCTCCACCAGCGTGTCAATCAGCACGGCGGTGGCGCGCTCCACCGCCGGGGCGATAGCCTCCGGCGCGCGTGCCGCCAGCGCCGCAAGCTGTTGCGCCGCCTCGCGCATCGTGGCGCCCACCAGCACGTCGTTGAGCAGCTCGCGCAGGGCGCGCACGCCGTCATCATCAATCGGCGCGTCCAGCTCCACGTTGCGCTGGTCCACGCGCCCCGCGTCCGTGATCAGCACCAACAGCAGCCGGGTCGACGAAAGCGCCACCACTTCGCAGTGCTTCACGCGGCTCACGTTCAGAGTGGGCAGCTGCACCACCGCCGCCTGGTTCGTCAGCTGCGCAAGCAGCGTCACCGAGCGGCGCAGCACATCTTCCATGTCCACGCCGTTTTCCAGGAAGTCCAGGATCGCGTGGCGCTCCGCACTCGACAGCGGCTTCACGTCGTGCAGCGCGTCCACAAACGCGCGGTAGCCAGCCTCCGTCGGAATGCGCCCCGACGACGCGTGCGTCTGCTCGATGTAGCCTTCGCTCTCCAGCACGCTCATGTCGTTGCGGATCGTCGCCGGCGACACCTTCAGCCCGTGGCGCTCCACCAGCGCTTTCGACCCCACTGGCTCCTGGCTGGCGATGTAATCAGCAACAATGGCGCGCAGGACCGCCCGTCGCCTCTCTTCCGCCGCACTCATAGTTGCCCAGGTTACTCTGCGTCTTCAGAAGCAAGGAGGTCGGTGATGATGCCGTCGATAAGCAATCGGCCCTTGTCGGTCACTGCAATGCGCTCACCTTTCGCAAGGAGCCCATTTCGCACATGCTTATCGACGTCACCGTTAACCCACCCCGACGGCACCCCTTGCTTGAGCCGCAGTCCCAGCATGATGTCTTCGAAGTGCAGGATGTCGGCGGTGAGCTCTTCGGTTTCGGCGATGGGGAGAGTTCCTCCCGCGAGCATTGCGGCGTAGCGCTCCGGGCGCTTCACGTTGTGGAAGCGGGTGTGGTTGATGGTGCTGTGGGCGCCGGGGCCGGCGCCCCACCAGTTGCCGCCCGTCCAATACAGCAGGTTGTGGCGGCATTCGCCGCCCGGCTTCGCCCAGTTGGACACCTCGTACCAGTCGAAGCCGTTCTTCTCGAGGGTGTCGGCGATGAGCTCGTAGCGGGTGGCATAGGTTTCTTCGTCCGGCTCCGGCAGCTCGCCGCAGCGGATCTTGCGGGCCATGGCGGTGCCGTCTTCGACGATGAGGCTGTAGGCGGAGACGTGGTCGACTGGCGTGTCGAGGACGGCGTCGAGCGTCGCGCGCACGTCGTCGTCCGTTTCCGTGGGCGTGCCGTAGATCATGTCCAGATTGATGTGGGCGAAACCGGCAGCGTGCGCCTCGCGAGCAGCTTGGGTGGCGCGGCCCGGCGTGTGGCGGCGGTCAAGCACCCTGAGCACGGGTGTGGATGCCGACTGCATGCCCAGCGACACGCGCGTGAAACCGTGCCTGAGCAGGCCTTCGAAGTACTCGGGGCTGGTCGATTCCGGGTTGGATTCGGTGGTGATCTCCGCGTTCGGATTGATGTCGATCGTATTCTTGATCGCGGTGAGGATGCGGCCCAGGCCGTCGGCGTCGAGCAGGCTTGGCGTTCCGCCGCCGATGAATACGGTGTCCGCCTTCGGGAGTTTCTGGGTGGCGGCGAGCTCGAGCTCCTTCTCCAGCGCATCGAGGTACGTCGCGTGGGAGGTGTCCACCTCGGTCGGCGTGTAAGTATTGAAGTCGCAGTATCCGCAGCGGGACGCACAGAACGGGACGTGGATGTACACGCCGAAGGTGTCCTGTCTGGGCGCCTCCGGTTCAGGCGCGCTCGGTTCAGCCAGCGGCGTGTCGGTAGAGCTTCGCAAGGGCTGCGTCATGGCGGCCATTGTAGGGTCCGGCCCTTCCATCCCTGTAAAAGATTGCAAAGTTTTACAGAACGTCTGGCTGGCGCGGTGCCCAAGCGGGCGCGGATGCCCAAGCGGGCGCGGGTGAAGGGGCTAGGCGCCGCGGCGGCGGCGCTTTGCGGCGACCTTGGCCACGATGGCGTTGATACGCGCGCGCTCCTCCAGGAACTCGGGCGGGTTCTGGCCGCGCATGGTGCGCGTGAAGGCGGGGTGGTCGGCGCAGACGGTTTCAATCCATCCGTCGGCGGCGGCTTCGACCAGATCACCCACGCGGGCGTAGAGGTGCGGCAGGCTCACGGCACCGAGTTCGCGCGCGACGCGGTCGGTCTGCTCGAGCACGAACTCAACCACCTCGCCGAGGTGCTGAATCACCAGGTCGGTGCGGCCGGTGAGCGCGTCGTGCATGGTCTGCACGGAATACGGCGCGTCCAGGGGGAAGAGGTCTTCGAGCCCGCAAGCGTCGAGAAGCTCTGGCTCCGGAACCTTTTCTTCTGGGTGCGCTGAGGCTGAGAGCACCCCGGCGCGCATGCCTGAGGTGAGCGCCTGTCGCAGGCCGATGAGTTCGCCGACGACGCGGCGCGCGTCTTGGCGGGCATCGTCGACGATTTCGGAGAACTCGGCGAGGCAGTCGTCGGCGAGCTCGCCGTCGTAATCCGCGATGGATTCGGCGATGTGCTCGATGTACTCCGCAACCTCGTCGCCGATGTTGTAGATCTCCTGGGTGAGCTCGCGATGGCGCAGCATGGCGGCAGTTTTATGCACGCAGGACACCCCCAAGAATCTTAGGCAACTACAAGGAAACTGGGGGCAATGCTATTGCACGCGCACGCCCAAGGTTGCAAGGCGCGCCGACATTTAGCGTTGGTACAGCTTGTCGATGTCGTCCTTGAAGCGCTCGAAGACAACGTTGCGCTTGACCTTCATGGTCGGGGTGATTTCGTCGTTCTGCTCGCTCAGATCGCGGTCCAAAATGCGGAACTTTTTGATCGCCTCAGCGCGCGATACGGTGGCGTTGGCCATGTTGATCGCGTCCTGAACCTCGGCGCGCAGGGCCGGATCTTGCACAACTTCGGCGGTCTTACGATTGGCCGGGATGTTGTGGTTCGCCTTCCAGCGCTTCAGCTCCTCCTCATCCAGCGTCACCAGCACACCGACGAACGGCTTGCCGTCGCCGACCACCAGCGCATTGGAGATCAGCGGGTCTTGGCGGATGATTTCCTCCATCGGCCCGGGCGAGACGTTCTTGCCGCCGGCGGTGACAATCAGGTCCTTCTTGCGGCCGGTGATGCGCACGTAGCCGTCGTCATCGATCTCGCCGAGGTCGCCGGAGTTGAACCAGCCGTCAGTGAACGCTTCTTCGGTGGCTTGCGGGTTGTTCCAATACTTCGTGAACACGCCGGGGCCCTTGAACTCGATCTCACCGTCCTCGTTGATGCGGGCGGAGTAGCCGTTCACCGGCCGACCGACGGTGCCGACCTTATTGGCGTGCTTGTTGTTCACGCAGGATGCGGCGCAGGTTTCGGTGAGTCCATAGCCCTCGTAAATGGGCACGCCCATGCCGCGGAAGAAGTGCGACAGATCCGAGCTCATCGCGGACCCGCCGGTGATGCCGTACCAGACTGAGCCGCCGATGCCGTCTTTGATCTTGGAGTAGACGAGCCGCTCAAACATCTTCACCTTGGCTTTTTGCACTCGCGACGGGCCTTCTTCGGTGTCCAGCGCCTGGGAGTACTCGATCGCGGCGCGCTCCGCCTCCAAAAAGACACGTTTGCCAATCGCGGACCCGTCGGCGGCCTTGTTGTACGCGGCCTCGCGCACCTTCTCAAACACGCGCGGCACGCCGAGCACCAGGTTCGGACGCACACGCTGCAACTCCACGGACAGCGTCGACGTGTCAGACCAGTGCGACTGCGTCATCCCCACTATCGAACACGCGATGGACACTGCGCGTTGCAGAACGTGCGCGAGCGGCAGGAACGTCACCACGCGGTTGCCGGGCTGCGCCACCTTGCCAATCTCGTTCTCAAGCAGCGCGTTGCACTGGTACGCCCAGTTGCCGTGCGTCAGCTCCACACCCTTTGGCCGGCCGGTGGTGCCGGAGGTGTACACGATCGAGGCGAGGTCGGAGTGGGTAAGCGTCTGCCACCTGTCGTCGATAAGCTTTTGCTCAACATCTCGACCTTCGAACTTGATGGTTTCCACTCCGGCCGAGTTGAACTCGTAGAGCCGTTCGAGCTTCGCATCGCCATACCCGCTGAGAAACGGCGTGAGCAGCTCGGTGTGGTCGCGGGTTTCGGCGAACGCGATTTTCGCGCCGGAATCCTCCAAAATCCACTGGATCTGGTGCAGCGAGGACGACGGATACACCGGCACCGTCACCGCGCCGGCGGCCCAGATGGCAAAGTCCATGAGCTGCCACTCGTAGCGTGTGTTGGACAGGATGGCCACGCGATCGCCCCGCTCTACACCTGCGTTGATCAGGCCCTTTGCCACGTCGTACACCTCGGTGAGGAACTCGCCGGCGGTCACGTTCACCCACTCGTAGTTGCGGGGGCGGGAAAAGAGGACGATGTGCGGCTGGGTTTGGCAGAGGGTGATCAGGCGGCGGATGCAATTGTCCCGATCGGTCAGCGTGAACCCGAGCTCGGTGGTGCAGGACTTTGACGGCATGGGGGCCACCTTACCGCGTGCTGTGGCAGAATTGCCTTCTGTGATGAACGGGGAACTCCTGCTGCAACTGGCCGAGGCATACGGCCTCGGTACCAGCTACCGCGCCTCGAATGGCCTGATCACTGCGCCTCCCGAGACGTCGTATGTGAAGTTGCTGCGAGCTTTGGGCGTCTCGCTTGACGACGAACCGGGCGACGAGGAACTTCAATTCCACCTGCAAGCCCGCCGAGCGGAGTTTGCCACCCGTCCCCTCCCTCCGTGCGTGGTCGCGACCGCCGGCTACGAGAAGCACTTCAACGTGCACGTGCACGACGGCCATTACGCGCACTGCTGGATCAAGCTTGAGGACGGCTCCTCGCGCGACGCGTACCAGGACGAGAACTGGACCCCGCCGTTTACCGCGGATGACGGTGTGACCTGGGGCGAGGCGACGTTCCACGTGCCGGGCGACCTGCCAATCGGCTGGCATGAGCTGCACCTGGAATCCGATGATTTGGATGAGGTGTGCACGCTGATCGTTGTGCCCGAGGTGTTGGAGACCAACCAGGAGTACATCCAGCACCCGGTGTGGGGCGTGATGGCGCAGCTGTACTCGGTGCGCTCGGAGGAGTCCTGGGGCATCGGCGACTTCAACGATCTAGGCCGCCTTGCGGAGATCGTCGCGGCGGAGGGCGCAGACTTCCTCCAGATCAACCCGGTGCACGCCGCACAGCCGGTCCCGCCGGTGGAGGACTCCCCGTACCTGCCAACGTCGCGCCGGTTTGTGAACCCGATCTACATCTCTGTCGAAGCGGTGCCGGAATTTCGGCGGCTTTCAAGCCACGTGCGGGTGCAGATCATGGAGCTGGCCAAGCCGCTCAAGCGAATGAACCGCACCGCCGAGCCGCTGGACCGCGACACGATTTTCCGGGTCAAGCTGACCGTGCTGCGCGAACTGTTTTTCCTGTCCATGTCGGACGAGGCCCGCGCAAACGACTTCGAGATGTTCGTCGAAGATGAAGGCGAGGGCCTGGAGGAGTTCGCGCGCTGGTGCGCTCAGCAGGCCGTGGAGACGGAATTGAGCCGCCACGCTGGGCCGCAAGAGCTCGACGAGCTCACCCAGTTCTACATGTGGCTGCAGTTCATTGCCGACGAGCAGCGCCGCATCGCCCAAGAGCGCGCGGAGGCTGCGGGCATGAAGATCGGAATTATGACGGACCTCGCGGTGGGTATCCACCCTGGCGGTGCCGACGCGCACGCGCTTCGCGACGTGCTGGTGGCCGATGCCTCCGTCGGTGCCCCGCCGGACCAGTACTCCCAGCAGGGCCAGGACTGGTCGCAGCCGCCGTGGAACCCGCAAAAGCTCGCCGAGGCCGGCTACGGCCCGTGGCGCGATCTGCTCCGCACGGTGCTGCGCCACTCCGGAGGCGTGCGCGTGGACCACATCTTGGGCCTTTTCCGCCTGTTCTGGCTACCGCGAATGGATTCTCCTGCCGAGGGCGCGTACATGAACTACGACCACGAGGCGATGGTCGGTGTGCTCGCGCTCGAGGCGCAGCGCGCCGGTGCCGTGGTGGTCGGCGAGGACCTGGGCACCTTTGAGCCGTGGGTGCAGGAGGTGTTGCGCGACAAAGGCATCCTGGGCACGACGGTGCTGTGGTTCGAGTCGACCCCGTGGGACAACTCGCCGCTGCCGTCCGAGCAGTACCGCAACCTCTCGCTCACGGCCGTGGGCACACACGACCTGCCTCCGACCGCGGGGTACATGAAGGGCGCGCACAACGAGCTGCGCCACGAACTCGGCTTGGTGCAGGAGAGCCTGGACGAGCTCAACGCCAACGACGCGGTGTGGATCAGCCAGGTGCTGGCCCACGCCCAGGCAGAGGGCGCATTCAAAGGCACGTCGGCAGCGGATCTTGACTTCATGAACCGCGACCTCGGCGAGTACGGCGATGTCAACGCACTGCTGATCGGGCTTACCCGCTTCATTGCTTCCACCCCGTCCGCGATGACGTGCACCAACCTAGTGGACATGGTGGGTGATGAGCGGATTCAGAACCAGCCTGGCACGAACTCGGAGCAGTACGAGAACTGGTGCATTCCGCTTACCGACGCCCAGGGCAACCCCGTTCTTCTCGAACATCTGAAAGAGATGGAGCTGTTTCACCGGGTGGCTGAGGCTTCACGCCGCCCGGGCCAGTAGAGGCAATTTGGGGCTGAGGCGATGGGGCGATGGGAAAAGGGGTGTGCCTACAGCGCACCCACGATCGCGGCGACGATGACGAGGCCGATGAGGACCCACATCACCTGGGTAACCAGGGATTTGGGGTACTTGCGCTTCGATTTGGGCAGCCGCTGATCTTGCCGCCGCAGCTCCTCCGGGTTAGCCATGGTTGTTCATGGTAGCCCACCGGTTGGCTACCCAATCCACCATCTTCAATCCCAGCCAGGCCACGACACCGGCTGGCGGCAGCGCTGCGAGGAGAATGATCGGCAGCTGCAGCCAGGGGCTAAGTCCAACGAGCCACGACATAGTTGCTCCCCCGCCGCTACAGCGACTTCGCACGCAGGTCGAGCACCGTGCCCACGAGCGGAATCAGCCCGATGATTGCAGAGATGACCATGACCGCGATCTCCGCAACGACGAACCGCATCGTGTCGGTGTTCGGAGTTTCTGGCTGCTCCGCGACGCGCACCACCGGCTCAGCACCACGTTCCACTGCTGGCACCTCCGGGGGCAATTCAGGCTCGTCCGCTGGCGCGGTCTCGCGGTGCAGGCGATGAAGTTGGCTCTTGAACCACTCCTCGAGCTGGTGCTTCGAGTGGAGGTTGCCGTTCTGCAGCGTGCTCGCGCGCTCCACGTAAAAACGCTGCGCACCGGGGCTCACGGTGAGTTCGTTGTGTCCGGACAGCACTCCAACGACCCCTTTGCCTGGAACGAACACCGGCCCGCCGGAGTCGCCGTCTTTCGGCCACCCCGGGGTGTCGAAGAAGAGCGACTGCTCGACGTTGCCCAGGTAGATGCCGCACGACGGGGTCTCGGTCGCGTTGTGGGACGCGAAGCCGTAGTAGCAGACCTGGTCGCCGGAGACGATCGAACTCGACGGCACCGCTGCACCGCCGAAGCGGTTCTCCTCAACAACCACGCTGTCGTACCACTCGATCACGCCGAAGTCGTTAGAAGACTCCCGGGTTTCAAACTGCGGGCTGGGCGAGAACTTCCCGGCCGGGTCGGCCATACGGTTGCCTGCAGCGTCTGTGAGGTACACCTCAGCTCCCTCGATGCCGCAGTGCGCGGCGGTGAAGCTGGTCTGCGCACCCGGCACGTTGTGGCCGATGGTGCAGGTCTTGAACTGCGAGCCAACGTCGATGGCGATCTTGCCGCCCTGGCGAGCTACCGCAGGCTCGGCAGGCGCGCCGGCAGCGGGGGTGGCAAGCACCGATTGACCGGCAAGCATGCAAGTGGCAAGGCCGATGAGCAGGGAGCGAGTGCGGGCGCGCGTCATGATGAAGATCCTTCGAGTCCGGAGAGACCTTTGGGATCCTAATGAATCTCGTCCCCTGCGTCTACGCCAGATCTACCCCAGGTCTACGCCAGATCCACGCCAGCAAGGCCGCGACGCACCAGCAGCGGCCGGGTGTCCTTGCCGCGACCGCGGAACGCGGTGTACGCCTCGGTGTAATCCTTCGACGCGCCGACTGACAAGATCGTGTCGCGGAAGCGCTGCCCGATCTCGCGGCCGATACCCACCTCCTGCACCAGCTCGAAGCCGTCGGCATCGAGCGCCTCGGCCCACAGGTAGGAGTAGTAGCCCGCTGAGTATCCGCCGCCGAAGACGTGGTTGAACCATGACGACCGGTAGCGCGGCTCCAGGCCCTCCACATCCAGGCCGACCTCCCGCAGCGCCTCGGCTTCGAACGCGTCAATGTCCTCCGGCACCTCGTCCTCCAACGAGTGCCACGCCAGATCGATCGCGGCCGCGGCGAGGTACTCCGCGGTGTCGAATCCTTGCCCGAACTGGCGCGACGCGCGCACCGCCTCGAGCAGCTCGTCCGGAATCACTTCCCCAGTGTCCACGTGGCGCGCGTAATTGCGCACGATCTCGGGCGCGAACGCGTAGTTCTCGTTGATCTGCGAAGGAAACTCCACCCAGTCGCGTGGCACGTTCGTACCCGACAATGACGGGTAGCGCACGTCAGACAGCAGCCCGTGCAGGGCGTGGCCGAACTCGTGGAAGACGGTGGTCACCTCGTCGATAGTCAAAAGCTCCGAGGACAGCGACATCACATTGACCACCACCGGGCGGGTGCCGCGTAGGTGCGACTGGTCGACGAAGGAGCTCATCCACGCACCGCCGCGTTTCGACGACCGCGCGTGGTAGTCCGTGAGCAGCAACCCGATCCCCGTGCCGTCGGCCTCTTTCACCTCCCAGACATCGACGTCGTCCCGGTATGCGCGCAGATCCTTGCGCCGCGCAACCGTGATGCCGTAGAGCAGGTTCGCGGCGTAAAAGGCGCCGTCGACAAGCACTTGCTCAAGCGGGAAGTACTTGCGAAGCTCCGCCTCATCGACCGAGAGCTCCTCCTCCCGGCGGCGGGCCTGCCAGTAAGGCCAATCCGCACCGTCGAGCTCCTCGCCCGCGAGCTCCGAGGCGAGTTTGCGCTCCATCTCGGCGTTCGCCGCGGCGGCAGGTGCGAGATCGGCGATCAACGCGCGCGCGGCAGCGGCACTGCCAGCAGTTTCCTCCGCAATGACGTAGTCCGCGTGCGAGGCGAACCCGAGCAGCTGCGCGCGCTCCTTGCGCAGCCGGGCGGACTCGACAATCAGCTCGCGGTTGGACTCGATGCCGCGGGCACGCGAGGCGTCGAAAAGCTTGCGCCGCGATTCCGGCCGCTCGAGCTGGGCTTGGAGTGCTTGGGTGGTGGGCAGCTCGATCGGCACGATGAAGCGATCGCCCTCGCGGTAGGCCTCGAGCTGTTGCTCGCTCAGGCCCGCGAGCTCCTCGCGCGTGAATTCCACCGCGAGCGCCTGCGTGTCCGCGAGTAAGTTGCGCCCGAAGCGCTCCGACAGCTCAGAGAGCCGCTGATTGATCTCCTGCAGCCGAGTCTTGCCCGCGGTGTCCAGATTCGCCCCGCGGCGCTCAAATTGGCGCAGTGTGCGCTCGTGCAGCCGCTGCGACTCCTCGTCCGCCGGCACATCGAGCTCACGCAGCCGGCGGTAGAGTTCCTCGTTCTGGTAGATCGAGTCGGTGTGCGCGGACAGCTTCGGCACAATCGCGTCCGCGACCCGGTCAAACTCCTCGGTCGCGTCGGTGCCCTGCAGGTTGAAGAACCAGTTGCGCACCCGCTCCAGGTCCGTGCCTGAGCATTCAAACGCCTCCATCGTGTTCGCCCACGTCGGCTGCTCCTCAGTGGTGATGGCGGAGATCTCGCGCGCGTGCTCCGCCAACGCGTGTTCAAAAGCCTCCTCGACGTGCGACAACTCGATCGCTGCGAAGTCGGGCAGTTGATAGGGCAGGCCGGAGGGAGCAAGCAACGGGTTCGTCATGGCGACAACTGTATCCCGTTAGGATTGGCCCCATGCCGACTGCCGAAGTCACTTGCCCCGCCGGCACCATCGTCGGTACCACCGACGGCACCACAAGCGGCGATGTCCGCCACTTCCACTCCATCAGGTACTCACGGTTCGAGGGAGCCTTCGACGATCCGCGCCCCGCAGAGCAGGGATTGCTTATCGACGCCTCGGCCGAACGCCCCGGCACTCCCGCCCTGTCCATCACTGCCCCGGCGGATTCGAAGATGCTCACCGACCTGCCCGTGCTGGTGTATATCCACGGCGGGCGCTTCGAAACCGGCGACCACACCGAGACGTACTCCAACCCGGAAGGGTTTGCCCGCGAAGGCGTGATCCACGTGCGCGTGGGTTACCGCCTGAAATTCCCGGGGCTGCTGCAGTTCCCCACCGACCAGCCGACGCACTACCGCGCCGTCGCCGACGTGCTGGAGGCGCTGGCCTGGGTGCAGCGCAATATCGAGGCGTTTGGCGGCGACCCGACGAACGTCACCGTCATGGGCCAGTCGGCGGGTGCGGCGATCGCGCTGTGGCTGTCCCGGCGCGACCACTACCGTGGCGAATTCCGCCGGGCGCTGGCGATGAGTCCGGTGTTTCCGCGCCGCGGCTTCCCAACGCGCAAGTGGGCGGCGCGCGGCGCGATCGGCAAACCGCTCACCCGCGACAGCCTCAACGCGCTGTTCGACTCCGACCGCGGCAAGTTCGACCGCGCCTACAAGCGCTTCCGCACCCAATACGTCACAGATATGGCGCTCGGGCCCCATCCGCTCGACACCGCGGAGCTTGCCGAGGTTCCGCTCGTAGTCACCGCCACGGACAAGGAGTTCTACAAGTCGGGCAAGGTTTACGACAGTACCGGACTCGGTCTTACGATGGCGCGCACGTTTGGCCCGCGGATGGACCTTCGCGGCGACGCCGCACGCGACTATCTCGCAGCGTTGAAGGAGCGAGACCGCCAGCACATTGCAGGCCAGCTCATCGGCGATTCGCTATGCCGCCGGTTTGCGGACATGGTGGCAGAAGGCGCGCCGGGACCGGTGTGGCTCGCGGAACACACCGACACCTTCCACTCGCAGGACCTCACCCCGCTCTTCCGCGGCGCTTTGCAGCCGTGGTTGCTGGAGTTCGTGCGCAGCGGCGAGGTGGGCTGGCCGCGCTACGACGAAAACCGCACCGCCATCCGGCGTAACCGCGATGGCGCCGCCGAGATAGTCACCGATCCGTTCGGATACCTGCGCGGCGCGTTCGAGTACTAGACGTAGGCACTAGACGTAAGCGCGGAGACCCGGCTGCGCCAGCTCTTCAACCAGCCAAGGCGAGAACACGAAGGGCGCGCTCTCTGCCGCGGCACGCAGCGTGGCGGGCACAACCCACGCCAGCGAGTCCACCTCGTCCGGGTTTGAGCCGACTTGCGCGTCCGGACGCAGCTGCGCCACGTAGACGGGGCAGATCTCGTGCTCGACGATCCCGGAGGAATCCACCGCTCGGTAGCGGAAGTCCGTCACTGCGAGTTCTAAGCCGGCGATGTCCTCAGGCGCAATGCCTAGCTCGACCTGGGCGCGGCGGTACACCGCCTCCTCGGTCGCCTCACCCGGCGCGGGGTGGCCACAGAAGGAATTCGTCCACACACCGGGCCACGTCAGCTTGCTCAGCGCGCGCCGCGTCATCAGCAGCTCGCCATCCGCGTTGAACAACCAGCACGAAAACGCCAGGTGCAGCGGGGTATCGGCGGTGTGCACCTCCGATTTGTTGGCGGTGCCGATGGCGTTGCCCAGATCGTCGACAAGCACTACCTGCTCGATCAATTGTTCAAGTTCCCGTCGAAAGTAACGTTGCCGATGGTGAACTCCGCGTCCCACAGGCTGCCGGACGAGACATCGAAGGCGTACTTCACGTTCACGGTCGCAAGGGGGCCGAGTGGGCGGTCGAGGCCGACGATGTCAATGCCCGCCTTTTCGCTGTCGATAGGCTTGGCGGTTTGCATGTTGCCGCCGCCAGAGTTGTAGCGCAGCTCAGTCCGCAGTGCATCCGCCGGCAGCGGTGCCTCTGACTTGTTGGTCACCGCGACCACAACAACCGTGCCGCCGCCCGGTGCATACGAGGTGCCCTGCCACTTGTAGCTCAACTCCATCGCGGGGTCATCGACGCTCTGGCCCTGGATCTCGGTGCTGGTCGCCGGGGCAACTTCCTGCACCTCGAAGTGCTGCTCGGGCCGGCCGATTGTGCTGGTGACTTCCACCTCGTTCTCTGGCTGGGTTCCCATGCCTTCCGAGTTGTCGTCATCGACCGCGCCGCCGCAAGCAGCCAGCGGAAGAACAAGCGCAAGCACTGCGAGGGTGTGGCGGTGAGACATGGTGGTGGCGGCTCCTCAACGTTCGAGCAGGTTCGAGCAGATAGCAGTATTTCGCCATAGTACCGCCCGGGGTAGCGTGGGCCGACATGCAGTCTTTGATCCGTGTCTTGCGCAGCGCCTCGGCATTGTGGCCCTTCTACCTTGGCGTGGTCGCGGTTTCCACCGCGGTGGCGGGATTAAGCCTCATCTCGCCGTTTCTCATCCGCGAGGCCACCGACACGATTGTCGACGGCGGCAGCGCGCGCACCGTCGTCTGGCTCACGGCCGGCCTCTTCGCCGCCGAGGCCGGCGCATCGGTGTTGCGCAACGTCTCCGGCTACCTCGGCGACATCATGGTCGCACGCATCCGCCAGATCCTTTCCACCCGCTACTTTGCCAAACTGCTCGCGCTGCCCCAGCGCTACTTTGACAACCAGGTGACCGGCACCATCATCGCACGGTTGGATCGTTCAATTGCCAACGTCACGCAGTTCATCCAGTCCATGGCCAACTCGTTTTTGCCGATGCTGCTGCAGGTCACAGCGATTCTGGTAATCACCGCGTACTACTACTGGCCGCTGACTGTGCTGCTCGCACTGCTGTTTCCGCTCTACACCTGGCTCACCGCGCTGACTTCGAAGCGCTGGCAGGGCTTCGAAGACGACAAAAACGCCCACATCGACCAGGCGAACGGTCGTTTCGCCGAAGTCGTCGGCCAGGTGAAGGTGACCAAGTCTTTCGTCGCAGAGGCACGCGAGCTTGACGCATTCGGCTCGCACTACAACGACACCGTCGGCATCACCCGTCCACAGTCGCGCTGGTGGCACTCGATGGACACGGCGCGCGGCCTGGTGATGAACCTGATCTTCCTGGGCATCTACCTGATCCTGTTCCTGCGCACCCTCGACGGGCATTTCACCATCGGCGAGATGGTCATGCTCATCCAGATGGTGACAATGGTGCGCCAACCGGTGACCATGATGAGCTGGATCGTCGATTCCGCCCAGCGCGCCATCGCCGGCTCCCGCTCCTACTTCAGGGTCATGGACGAGCCGGTCGAACCCACCGCCAACGCCCAGCTCGTAGCCGCCACCGAAACCGCCGGCAGCCCCCAGCTCACACTCGTGCAGCATGAGCCCCTGCCGGTGCGCGAGCCGGTCATCTCATTCGACCAGGTCAGCTTCGGGTATGAGGAGGAGGACTTTGTGCTTCACGACGTCTCCTTCACCGCCTCGGAGGGCCAGAAGATCGCCTTGGTTGGAGAGTCGGGAGGAGGCAAATCGACCATTGTGAACCTCCTGCTTGGCCTCTACCCCATCAACCGCGGCACGCTTTCCGTCTGCGGGCGTGACAGCGCCGAGTTGAGCGTCGAGGAACTGCGTGCCACCACCGGTGTGGTGTTCCAGGAGCCGGCCCTGTTCTCCGGTTCCGTGTTTGAGAACATCGCCTACGGTAAACCGGACGCAACGCTGGATGAGGTGATCGATGTAGCCAAGCGCGCAAACGCCCACGGCTTCATCTCCGCGTTCCCAGACGGCTACGACACGGTGATCGGCGAGCGCGGGCTGCGCCTCTCCGGCGGACAGCGTCAGCGCGTCGCCGTCGCCCGCGCGATGCTCAAAGACGCCCCGGTCCTGATCCTGGACGAGGCGACCTCCGCACTGGACACCAAGGCAGAGCGCGCTGTCCAGGCGGGTCTGGATGAGTTGATGCGCAACCGCACGACCATCTTGATCGCGCACCGCCTCTCCACCATCGCCGACGTCGACACCATCATCACCCTGCGCGACGGCCGGGTGGACGAGATCGGTTCGCCGGCAGAACTGGCCACTTCCGGCGGCATTTATTCGGAGCTGTTGCGACTGACCGCCTCTTCGTCTGCGGCCGACCGGGAGCGCCTGAAGGCCTTCGGCTTCCAGGGCGACCAGGAGGACGCGGCCGAGTAGGTGGCCGAGTAAGAGGCCGCCTTACCGGAAGTTCCACTCCAACAAGCTGGCCGGCACGTTCGACTCGAGCAACGCGCGAGCAGCGAGATCTTGACCGAGCGTCGTTTTCTGCCCGCTGGAGAGATCCATCAGCCCGGAAGCGATGAAGAAGTCTTCGTTCGGCGATGACCCGATGAGCTTCGCGTTGTACTCCAGCGGCAGGCCCGCCAGCGTGCCGGCATGGGTCATGGTCTGCAGGTAGAGCTCGGAAGAGCGGATTTCAATCTTGCTCGCGGCAGCACTGAACTGTTCCCACGCCCACAGCAGGGCCAAATCTACCGCGAACGGGAGGTGGGCAAATGTGGCGCTGCTGAGGTACTTCGCCGCGAACTGATCGTACGCCCACGCATAGCCTTCGTCGCCGCGCTCCACGATGGCCTGGCCCATCTCCCTGGCCGCTTGCCCGGTGATCAGTCGACCTGCTGCACCGTCCCACTTGAGCATGCCGGAGTGCACCAGCACGGTGGCGTAATTGCTGCGACGCACCTTGGTGTCGTCCGCGCTGAGGGCGAACCTCAGGATGGAGTCCAAGAATTGACGGACCTCGTCAATGGGCGGGGCGCCGTCCAACTCGGGTTTGGTGGCGGCGAGTTCATCAGCCACCATGCGCACAAACAGCGGGGCATCGCTGCGCAGCAGTTCTACGACCGCGTCGTAACCGGTGAGCTCACCGGCATCGCGGCGCTCTGCAACCTCACTGACCTGCTCCGGCGTGAGGTTCGGAAGCAAGATAACGTCCATCTGGACCCCCATAATCTCGTCGGGCGCTTAGGGTGAGTGTATCGGAAGTTTTTACCAACGCATTAATCTGCGTTAACAAATCATTAAGTTAGCGAACGTTGGGAGGAAGAACGTGGACGGTGAGCCGATGTCGCTGAAAGGACTGCGGCAAGCGATGATCCGGGCAGCGGATAACCACTTCCACCGGCTGGGGAACTCGTACCGGTGGGTGTTTGAATCCGGCGAACTGGTGTGGTGGTTCGAAATCGAGAAGGAAGCCCGGCGCCCGATGTATAACATCTGGAAGCTGGACCACTATGCCCACAAAGATTGGGTGCGGGAGGATTACTCAAACCTCAGCGCGTCCCCCGCGGTGCCACTTTCGTTCTTCCACGATTGGCAGGCGGCAGACTTCGAGGTGGACTACCACCCTGAGCGAGACAACCTGCACGTTCTCCTGAATCGACTGCTCGATACGGGACTTCCTGACCGCTGGCGCAGCACACAGGTGCGAGAACCCGCGGGTTATGACAATCTTGCGATTCGGGAGCGGGACATGGACCGATTCTTCGGCGCCCTTGCCTCTCACATGCACCGGCACCAGACCCTTGAAGACATCAAGCGCGCATACGAAGCTCATGGGATTGAAGCCACTCACGCGCTGGAGGAACATTGGGCCGACTTCGAACAACGGATGCGCGACTACACCCCAGAGCCGAAACCGGCCCCAGCGCCGCCCCTGCCGAAGGGCCGGGAGTTTGACACCCTGATCGTGCACAAACCGGACGATGCCGAGGAGGTTGCTCCTGAGGAGGTGGCGGAGGTCGTGGTCAACGCGAGCGTCGCTAAGCAAAAGCCCTCAGCTGAGCTGGAAGAGCTTTTGGCTGAGCTTAATTCCGAGCGGCCGCACCCGAGGCGCAAGCCGAAGTTGACCGGGGACCGGTGTCTGACGTTTCGGGTGCCGAAGAAGTCAAAGGCGAGCTTCGCGGCGTCGTTGATCCCGCAGCTGGTGGGTGAGGGTTTGCTCGCGGCATACGAGAAGTCGGGAGACGTGTGGGCTTTTGGCGACGAATCGGTGGATCTGACGATGACCACGCGTAAGCATCACATGCCGTGGGTGACCCGGCGTGGCATCGGCGCGTGGATTGCCGCGACGAGTGAGGGCGAGGATTTCCTCATCGTTGAAGACCCGTACATGGACCAGGACTACACGCAGACAAAGGTCGAAGACGGCGAACACCGCGTGGAGGTGCGCGAAGGGTCCTTCGAAGACCACTGGGTGACGTTCTGTGACACGGTGGATGAGGCAGCAGCAGTGATGCAATGCTGGATGGACACCCGCGAGCGTTCGACCGACCACACCTGGGAGAAGATGGAGTTCACATGCTAGAAGACAGCAGCTACAGCCGTGAGTACCTGAACAAACAGCTCGCGTTCGCGCCTGAATGGCTGCCCGCGGATTACGTCGATGCCCTCGCCGCGGGCGACCACGTCGTGGACCACATCGAGCTCGCACCACCCGAGCCGTACTTGACGGACGGGAACGACTTGGAAAACCTGCACGAGGAGTTCGTGGCCACGTTCCCGCGTTTCGCGCCCGACTACTTCCCCATTGCCACCGACAACGGCGACTATGTGCTGCTGCACCGCCGCGCTGATGGCGGCATCGTCTGCGGCGAGGCCGATGTGTTCCAGGAGGAGTGGTTCTACGGCCCCTACCCTTCCTTCAGCGAGTGGGTCCAGGCCCGCACCGGCCCCGACAGCGAGGACGGGTACACATCCTCGCCGCTCGAGGCATCTGTGCCAGAAAAGACGTACACCCAGCGCCACCAGGGCGCGGTGAAGGAGCTGGACATCCGCGGCGAGACGTTCGAAGGCCTCGACATCCACGCGCTGAATGTGGGCGACTCCGCCTTCCATGGAATCACCGTGCGCGACAGCCGCGCGTATTACCTGCGGCTGGAGCGCTGCCGGCTCAGCGAGATTGCGTGGGAAGACTGCGAGGTGTCCCACGTGTCGCTCTTGGACAGCACGCTCGAGTACATCGGCCAGCCGATTGAGACGGGTTGGATTGAAACTATCGACGGGTGCACCTTGGAAGGCGTCACGCTCACCGGCTCCGCGGCACCCGGCACGATGAAGCTGGTGAACACGACGGTGCGCGGCGCACTGTTCAACCTCTCTGTCAGCGCCGATTACAGGTTCACCCAGCTCGCAGACTGCGATTTTTCCGAGGCCACGCTGCACAAGGTGAGCTTCCCAGGCGTCGACGCACGCCGCGTGACATGGCCCGAGGACAAGCAGCAGTTCGTGCTGGAGGATTGGCCGGCCATCGCAGGCAAGCTTTACGACGCCGCGCGGCAACTGATCAGCGCCTCCGACAAGGAATCACCGGAATACTTGGCCGCGGTCAAGGTGCATAGCGCCATTGCAGCCGACAATTCCTCCCACGCCCAAGAGCACGGCTGCTCCTCCATCAACGGCGAATGCTGCCCGGAGCGCGGAGCCCGCTACGCATCCGAGCTTGACCCGGCGGGGCAGGATCCGACGCTGATGGAAACCATCAACCAGCTCTACGCGCCATATCTGTAGGCGTACCCTCGGGGCCATGCAGTTTTCAAACCTTGACACCCTGCGCACCCGCGGCACCCGTAAGTGGACCCAGTTCGACGACGACGTCATCCCCATGTTCGTCGCCGAGAGCGACTTCCCCACGGCTCCAGCCATCAAGCAGGCAATTATCGACGCCTGCGAGCGCGAGATGTTCGGCTACACCCCCGCCCCGCACGCGCACCACCTGGGCAAGGCGGTGGCAGATTTCTACGACTGGCGCTACGGCTGGCGCCCGAACGCAGCGAAGATCTTCCCCGTAGCGGACGTCGTGCGCGGCGTGCTGCTGGCAATTCAGTACTTCACCGAAGGCGACGTGATCGTGCCGGTGCCTGCGTACTTTCCGTTCCTGCCAATCGCGGAGGCCGCCGGCCGCAACCGCATCGACATCAGTTCAAACAAGGGTGCCAACGGCGGCCTAGACCTGGCCGAGGTCGAGGAGGCGTTCAAGAACGGCGCGGGCAGCATCATCGTCACCAACCCGTTCAACCCGGGCGGCTGGATGTTCGCATCGGAAGAGCTCGACCAAATCTGCGACATCGCTCGCCGGTACAAGGGCCGGGTGCTTGTCGACGAAATCCACGCACCGCTTACCTACGGCAAACGACACGTCTGCGCGGCGGCGAACAACCCGGATGTTTGCATCACGGTCACGGCGACCTCGAAAGCGTGGAATGTCGCGGGGCTGAAGTGCGCGCAGATGATCTTCACTAACGACGCGGACGTGAAGACCTGGAACGCGATCAACCCGGTGGCCAAGGATGGCGTTGGCACACTGGGCATCATCGCCGCGGAAGCCGCGTACGAGTCCGGCCGCGACCACCTCGATTGGCAGGTGGAACAACTGAAAGCCAACCGCGACTGGCTCGTAGAAAACCTCCCTGCGCTGATTCCGGGGATCCGCTTTGAAATCCCGGATGCCACCTACCTCATGTTCTTGGATTTCAAGGACACGAAACTGGGCGTCGATAAGCCTGCTGCTTACCTGCTGAAACATGCTCGGGTGGCGCTGAGCGAGGGGGTTGATTTCGGGCCTGGCGGCGAGCACCGTGCGCGACTGAACTTTGCCACCTCGCCGGAGATCCTCAAGGAGGCCACGGAGCGCATCGCCCGCGCGATCGAAGTACTCTAAACACCCATGGAACAAACCCCCCAGGCTTCAGATTTCTCCTCCCCGGCGCCCGTTGAGCAGCCGTGGGAACGTCCGGACCCCGAGTGGTACAAAGACGCCGTTTTTTACGAGGTGCTGGTGCGCGCCTTCTACGACCCGGACGGTACCGGCTCCGGCACGCTGAGGGGCCTAGAGGAGAAGCTGGACTACCTGCAGTGGCTGGGTGTGGATTGTCTCTGGCTGCCGCCGTTTTATGATTCCCCGCTGAAAGACGGTGGCTACGACATCCGTGACTTCCGCAAGGTGCTGCCGGAGTTCGGCACGGTGGAGGATTTCGTTTCGCTGATCGATGCCGCCCACCGCCGCGGCATCCGCATCATCACCGACTTCCCCATCAACCATACTTCGGACCAGCACCAGTGGTTCCAAGAATCGCGCCAGAACCCGGACGGCCCGTACGGCGACTACTACGTGTGGACCGATGACGATGCGCAGTACGACGGCACGCGCATCATCTTCATCGACACCGAAGAGTCGAACTGGACGTGGGATCCGGTGCGCAAGCAGTTCTTCTGGCACCGCTTTTTCTCCCACCAGCCGGATCTGAACTACGACAATCCGAAGGTGCAAGAGGAGATCCTCGACGTCATCCGCTTCTGGCTGGACCTGGGCATGGACGGCATCCGCCTCGACGCGATCCCGTACCTCTTTGAGCGTGAGGGCACGAGCAGCGAGAACCTGCCGGAGACCCACGAGTTCATCAAGCAGGTCCGCGACCTCTTCGACAAAGAGTACCCCGGCCGCTTCCTCCTCGCGGAGGCGAACCAGATGCCGGACGAGGTCGTCGAATACTTCGGTGCAGGCACGGACGGTACCGGCGACGAGTGCCACATGGCGTTCCACTTCCCCGTCATGCCGCGCATCTTCATGGGCCTGCACAAGGAATCCGCCCAGCCGATCATCGACATCCTGCGCGAGACCCCGGACATCCCCGAGTCCGCGCAGTGGGGCATTTTCCTGCGCAACCACGACGAGCTCACGCTTGAGATGGTCACCGAGGAAGAGCGCGACTACATGTACAAGTCCTACGCGTTCGACCCGCGCATGCGCGCCAACGTGGGCATCCGCCGCCGCCTCGCGCCGCTGCTCGGCGGCCACCGCGACCGCCTCGAGCTGGCCCACGCGCTTTTGCTCAGCCTGCCCGGTTCGCCGTTTTTGTACTACGGCGACGAGATCGGCATGGGCGATAACATCTGGCTTTTCGACCGCGACGGCGTGCGTACCCCGATGCAGTGGTCGAACGACCGCAACGGCGGCTTTTCCACCGCCGACCCGGAGCGCCTCTACCTGCCGCCGGTACGCAACGACCAGTACGGCTTCCACATCGTCAACGTGGAAAGCCAGATGCAGCGCGACAACTCGCTGCTGCAGTGGGTGCGCACCTTGGTGCACATTCGTAAGCAGTACAAGGCGTTCGGCCGCGGCTCCTACATCGAGGTGGAACACGGCAACGAGCAGGTTCTCGCGTTCGTGCGCGAGTACGACGGCGAGCGCATCCTGTGCGTGCACAACATGAGCTCTCGCCCGCAGCCGGTGGAGATGCAGCTGTCCCAGTACAACGGCATCACCCCGCGCGAACTCTCCGGCGGCCTCGAGTTCCCCACCATCGGTGAGCTGCCCTGGCTGGTCACCCTCGCCCCGCACGGATTCTTCTGGTTCGACATCTCCTAGGAGCTTTCATGATCGACATCACCGCCGAGCGCTTCTACGGGGCTAAGTCGGAAAAGGTCACGCACCAAGACGTGCTCCGGCGGCAGCCCCTGGGCCAGTATCAGTGGCTCTTGATGCAGCTCAACGATGACCTTTACCAGGTACTTTCCAACGGCGAGCGCGACGTTCTGGCCACCGATGCCGGCGCGAGCGCCTACGTCGAGCACATGGAAGCCCTCGGGGAGGTGCACGGCGAGCTGTCTAAAGCCCCAGCCACCCCGCTCGGCGCCGAGCAGTCAAACACCTCGCTCATCGTCGGCGACACCATTGTCAAGGTGTTCCGCAAGCTTGAAGACGGCCTGAATCCCGACGTCGAGATCCTGAGCCAAATTTCCAACCCGCACGTCGCTCGAGTCACGGGCTACATCACGCTTGCCGGACGCACCCTCGCGATGCAGCAGGAAAAGATCGACGGCACCGACGGCTTCGAGCTGGCTACCCAGGGTTTCGACCCGCAGGCCGCGCACGACCTCGGCGCCGCAATCCGCAGCGTCCACGTCTCGCTCGCGGACACGTTCGGCACCACCACCGCCGACGCACAGCACCTCCGCGACACCCTTCACGCTAACCTCGACAGTTACCTGCGGCGCGCGCCAATCCTCCGGGAGTTCGAGGAGAGCATTCGCAAGCTTTACGACGCCACCTTGGACTCCGCCACGGCGGAAATCCAACGCGTCCACGGCGATCTGCACCTTGGCCAAACGCTGAAATCCGGCGAGCACTGGTACCTCATTGACTTCGAGGGCGAGCCGGCGCGCCCGCTCGCGGAGCGCCAGCGGCCGGACCACGTCATGCGCGATGTTGCAGGCATGATCCGCTCCTTCGGTTACGCGCGAGCGGTTGGGGATCTCGATGCTGAGTGGGAGCGTCAGTGCGTCGATAAGCTGAAGCTTGGGTACGGACAAACCGACCGTGTGCTGGATGCCTACATTGCGGACAAGGCGGCGTACGAGGTCGTATACGAGGCGAACAACCGCCCTGACTGGGTGGATATCCCCCTCGACGCGCTGCGTTCCATTCTGTGAAAGGCGTTTCCCAAAATTGCCCTGGGGTTGTACTGTGAGTCCAACTCATCCAAACCCAGGTACTTTCACGGAGGCTTCAATGTCCACCGCCGCAAGCAAGCCGAAACCCAGCTCCGGCTCGACGATTCTGATCACCTCGCTGGCGCTGTTTTCCATGTTCTTCGGCGCAGGCAACCTCATCTTCCCACCGATGCTGGCAGTGCAGGCCGGCGATAACTTTTGGCCCGCCATTCTTGGCTTCCTTGGCACCGGCGCGCTGCTGCCTGTGCTTGCCGTGGTGGCGATTGCACTCTCCGGTGCAAACGTGCGCGACCTTGCACAGCGGGCCGGCACGATCTTCGGCGTGCTCTTCCCGATCCTGGCGTACCTGTCCATCGGCGCGTTCTACGCCCTGCCGCGCACCGGCGCAGTGTCCATGGAGACCGCGGTCACCCCGCTGTTCGGTGTCTCCGGTACGCTGCCGACGGCGATTTTCAGCATCGTCTTCTTCGGCATTGCACTCGCACTGAGCTGGAACCCGACTCGAATCATGGACACCATGGGCAAGTTTCTGGTGCCAGCGCTTGTGGTGCTGCTGATAGTAATGATCGCGGTTTCGATCACACGCTGGGATGCGGAACCGGTCACCCCTGCTGAGGCTTACGGCGAAGGCCCGTTCACCACTGGCCTGCTCGAAGGCTACCTGACCATGGACTCGATCGCCGCACTCGCGTTCGCCATCGTCGTGATTTCCACCCTGCGCAACAAGGGCTACGAGGGCCGCGAGCTGGTCAACAGCACGGTCATCGCCGGCGGCGGTGCAGGCATCATGCTCGCGCTGATCTACCTGGGCCTTGGCGGCATCGGGCGCGTTATGCCGGGCGGCGACCAGTTTGAAACCGGTGCAGCCCTGCTGGCAGACGCCTCCAACGCCACCATGGGCACCGCCGGCCAGATAGTATTCTCCCTGGTCGTGCTCCTCGCTTGCCTGACCACCGCCGTGGGCCTGATTACCGCGACCGCCAAGTACTTCTCGGAGCAGTTCGCGGGTTCGTACAGGACGTGGGCGATCATCTTCACTGTCTGGTCGATGATCTTCGCGACCCAGGGCCTGAGCTTCATCATGACTATCGCTGCGCCGGTGATCGGCTTCCTCTACCCGCCGGCCATCGCGCTGATCCTGGTCACCCTGATCGAGCCGCTGTTCCGCTCCCGCACCCGCTTCACCTGGGCGCTGATTCTGCCGGTGTGGACCGCCGTGATCTTCTCGCTGACCGAGACCTTCGTCGGCCTGGGATGGGGTGCCCCCGCGCTCGAGCCGATTGTCTCCTGGGCGCCGCTGTTCGCAGCTGGCCTGGGCTGGGTCGTGCCGGTGGCAGTCGCGTTCATCACCGGCCTTGTCATCGACTTCATGAACCCGAAGCCAGCGATGGAGATCGGCACCAACCAGACGGTTGAAGGCGAAGTCGTCACCGCCGGTTAGTGGGAACTACGCACCCACGAGCGTAGCGTGGGGGCATGAGCACCCCGTTGTCCCTCATTGATTTCTGCACCCGCTACCCCGACGAGACCGTTGGGCAGGCGATGCAACGTTCCGTGGCCTTCGCCCAGAAGGCGGAGTCCCTCGACTACCTGCGCATCTGGTATTCCGAGCACCACAACATGACCTCGATCGTCTCTTCGGTGCCATCGGTTTTGATCTCGCACATCGGTGCACAGACGGAGAAGATCCGCCTCGGTGCTGGTGGCGTGATGCTGCCGAACCACTCCCCCTACGTCATCGCTGAGCAGTTCGGCATGCTCGCGGAGCTCTACCCGGACCGCATCGACCTGGGCCTGGGTCGTGCGCCCGGTACGGATCAGCAGACACTCGGCCGCGCCCTGCGCCGCGATCCGCGCAGCGCGGAGAACTTCCCGCAGGACGTGTTGGAGCTGCAGGCATGGTTGTCCAACGAGTCGCCGCTTCCCGGCGTGGTCGCTGTGCCGGGCTTTAACACGAATGTTCCGCTCTACATCCTCGGTTCGTCGATGTTCGGGGCGTCTCTTGCAGCCAAGCTCGGCCTACCGTACGCGTTCGCGTCTCACTTCGCTCCGCAGCAGTTAGAGCAGGCTACCGCGTACTACCGCGAGAACTACGAGCCGTCCGAACGTTACCCGGAGCCGTACTGCATCGCCGCCGTAAACGTGATCGCGTCCGACACCGAGGAAGATGCGGACCGGCAGCAGCACACCGTTCACCGCGAGCGTGTTCGCTCGATGATTGGCCGCCGCGGGGCGCCGCTGTCGGAGCAGCAACTCGATGCGCACATGCACTCCATTCAAGGGCGCCAAATTATTGATATGTTGCGCTACACTGCGAAGGGCACCGGGGAAAATATTCAGGATTATCTTACTTGGTTCAAATCCCTGGCTCAGGCCGATGAGCTGATGATTTCCCTCCAGGCGGCCTCGCATGAAGAAGCATTGAGGGGCATGGAAATCCTCGCCGCGCACCGCCCGTGAGGAAATGTACGGTCAACCATGTAGTATGGCCATACCAATCATTTCTCACGGTTAAGTATCGGAAGTATCGCGTGTCTGAATCCCTGTCGGCCAACCCCTTGCGCCGCCCACAGCAACACCAAGAAATTGCCGACTACCTGCGGGACGAAATCTTCGCGGGCCGCATTCCTGTCGGCGAATCGCTGCCTTCAGAAGCGGAACTCTGCACCCAGTTCGACACCTCCCGCGGCCCGGTTCGGCAGGCAGTTTCCACGCTTCGCAGCGAGGGTCTGATCTCCTCCGGTCGCGGCCGCCGGTCGATTGTCCTGTCTAATATCCGCACCGAATCGTTTGAGGAAGTGCTCTCCAACGCCTCCCGGATCGCCCGCATGGGCAAAGAGCCGGGCCAAATCCTGCAGTGGTTCGGCCTGCACCCCGCACAGTCCGAAATTGCCAACGCGCTCGACGTCAAGGAGGGCACCTCGGTGGTCTCCTTGCGCCGCGTCCGCACCGCGAACGGCACCCCAATCGTCACCGAGGAAATTTTCTTCAGCCCATCCATTTCCTCGATCGTGCTGGGCGTGGACCCGAACTCAGAGTCCTTCCACCGCACCCTGATGCGCGAGGGCGTGAACTTCAACAACATTGCCCGTGCCGCAAGCATCGACCTCGCGAACGAGGACGACGTGTCCAACCTCGGCGTGGCGGATGGCGCGCCGATTCTCGAGGTGCAGGTTCGCGCCTACACGCACACCGGTGCGCCGGTTGAGTACGCAGTGCACCGTTACCGCACCGAGGAGATGTCTTTCGGCTTGAACAACGTGCGCGGACACTCCTCGCCAATGTGGGTGGAGATGGCGCCGGAGACGATCGGCTAGTACGGTACGCTTTTTCCGCATGAAGCACACCTCGCTTGCCGGTTCCCTCATTGCCGCCGCAGCGCTTGCCTCATGCACCACACCGCAGCACCCCACGGAGGTGCTCACCGTCGCGGCGTCCGCTCCCCCAGCAAGCTTGGACTTTACGACGACCGGTGGTGCCGCTGGCCCGCAGGCACTCATGGGCAACGTCTACGAGACGCTCGTGCTTATCGACGACTCGGGCCAGCCGCAGCCCAACCTCGCAACGAGTTGGGAGACCGACGGCACGACGTACACGTTCCACCTGCGCGATGACGTCACCTTTTCCAACGGCAAACCGTTCACCGCCGAGGACGCGGTGTTCTCAATCAACTACGTCCAAAACGAATGGACAAACGGGTTGAAAGCCCAGATGGCCCCGGTTCGCGCCGCGAGGGCGATTGATCAGCACACGCTGGAAGTGCAGTTGGAAGAGCCGTCGGCAAGCTGGCTCTGGTCTATGGGCACGTTCACTGGGGCGATGATGTGCGAGGACTCCATCCCTCGGCTGGCGACGGACCCGCTGGGGACCGGGCCGTACACGGTGAAGCGTTTCGACGAGGGCACCGCGATCGAGTTCTCCGCCCGCGAGGACTACTGGGACACCGTGCACAACGATGCGCAGATCCGCTACTTTTCCGATGCCGTTTCCGCGGTCAACGCGCTGCGCGCAGGCGACGTGGACGTGGTGTGGCAGATGCAGGCGCCGCAGCTGATCGGCGCGCTTCCCGAAGACATCGGGGTCGAAGTGGGCACCACGAATGGCGAGGTGCTCCTTTCCATGAACAATCGGCGCGCACCATTCGACGACCCAGATGTCCGCCGCGCCGTCGCCCACGCCATCGACCGCGATGCGCTGAACCAGGTGGTGTACAACGGCTACGCCACTGATACCGGCGGCGCGCCCGTACCACCAACCGACCCCTGGTACACCGGCCGCGACTACTACCCCTTCGATCCAGAGCGCGCGAGGGAACTACTTGCGGGGCGCGCCCCGGAGATCACGATCACGGTGCCCAGCCTCCCCTACGCGCAAACCGCGGCCGAGCTCATCTTCTCCCAACTGCGCGACGTTGGCTTCAACGTGAAGTTGGAAACCGTCGAGTTCCCAGCGGTGTGGCTGAACCAGGTGCTCAAGCAGTCGGACTATCAGGCCTCGATCGTCGCCCACGTGGAGCCGCGCGACCTGGCCAACCTGTTCGGCAACCCGGATTACTACTTGGGATACGACTCCGAGCAGACGCGTGAGCTGCTTGCCCACGAAGACTTCGGCGGCGCCGTGGACCAGATCATGGCGGACGCCGCAGCGTTGACGCTGGTGAACGCGCCGAACATTGTGCTCGCCCGCCCTGGCATTACGGGCGTAAACCCGAACGTGGTCACCGATTCGCTACCGCTGAACCGAATCGAGGTGGCGCGGTGATCAAATCCGTTGGACGTTTCATCGCGCTGCTTGCCGCCGCCAGCGTTCTGATCTTCCTGCTGCTGCGCGCAGTGCCGGGCGACCCGGCGCGCGTTGCGCTCGGCGTGACGGCCACGGACGAAGCCGTCGCGGAGCTTTCGCGACGCTTGGGCACCGACCGCCCGCTGACCGTCCAGTACTTCGACTGGATCGGGGGACTGCTCACCGGGGACTTCGGCATCTCAATGGCGTCGGGGCGCGATATCACACCGACGATCATCGAACGCGCCGGCACCTCGCTCACCCTCACCATCACCGCCATGGTGGTGGCGCTGTTGCTTGCCGTGCCGTTGGGGATCCGGCTGGCGCGCCGGCCCAACCCGATCCTGGCGGGGCTCACGCAGATTGGCATCGCGGTGCCGTCGTTCCTCATCGGCATCCTCACCGTCGCACTTTTCTCTGTGCAACTGGGGTGGTTGCCGGCTGGTGGCTGGGGCTCACCCGCGCACGCCGTGTTGCCGGTGGCGTCGCTGGCCTTGGTACAGGGTGCGATCCTCACGCGCTACGTGCGCGCTGCCATCGTGGAGGAGCTGGGCAAGGACTACGTGCGCACGGGCAGGGCGCAGGGGGCGTCGATAAGCGAAGTGCTTTATTCCTCCGTGCTGCGCAACGCGGCGCTGCCTGTGCTCACTGTGACTGGCCTGCAGCTCTCGACGCTGATTGTGGGAGCGGTTGTGGTGGAGCGGGTGTTCGCGATCCCGGGTTTAGGTTCCATGCTGATCGACGCTGTGTCGAGCCGTGACCTGACCACCGTCCAGACCGTGATGATGCTGCTGGTCGCGTTCACACTCGCGGTGAACCTGATCGTGGATCTGCTGTACGTAGTAATCGACCCAAGGAGCCGGCGATGAGGCGCGCGCAATACGTAGGTGGCGTAATCGTCGGCCTGGTCCTGCTCGCCGCGGTGGTGTCGCTGGTGTGGACCCCGTACGACCCGTTGCAGGCGATGCCGGAAAACCGGTTGGAGGGGCCGTCGATAAGCCATGTGCTTGGCACGGACGAGCTGGGCCGCGACGTGCTGTCGAGGATTATGGACGGCGCGCGCCTGACCCTCGCTGTGGTGCTGGGCGCGGTGGGGCTATCGGCGCTGATTGGCATCCCGCTGGGGATTTATGCGGGGATGCGCAACAGCAGGTTCGTGATGGGGATGTCCGACCTGCTGCTGGCGTTTCCGGCGCTGCTGCTGGCCATTGTGTTCACCGCGGTGTTTGGGGCCTCGATCTGGATTGTGGTGCTGGCGATTGGGCTAGCCGGGATTCCCGGGTTTGTGCGCGTGGCGCGGGTGGGCACGATCCAGGTGATGAGCCAGGACTACATCCTGGCCGCGCGGATGGCGAAACTTTCCGGACCGGCGATTGCGCGCCGTCACGTGCTGCCGAACATCGCGCACCTGCTGTCCACGCAAGCGACGGTTGCGATCGCCCTGGCTATCCTGGCCGAGGCTGGCTTGAGCTTCCTCGGGCTCGGGGCACCGGCGCCGTATGCGTCGTGGGGGCGCATGCTGCAGGCCTCGCAGCCGTTCTTGGCCACCGACCCGCACTTGGCGATCTGGCCCGGCCTGGCGATCGCGCTGACCGTTATGGGTTTCAACCTGCTTGGAGGCAGCCGTGATCCGCGTTGAAGATTTGAGCATTCCGGGCCTGCTAGACGGCATCTCCTTCGAGGTCGCCCCCGGCGAGCGCCTGGGCATTATCGGTGGGTCCGGCTCCGGGAAGTCGCTCACCGCGCTGTCCATCATGGGGCTCACCGACCTGCCGGTGAGTGGCTCCATCACCGTCGACGGGGTGGAGATGGTCGGCTCCCCCGATCGCGTCCAGCGCAAGGTGCGCGGCGCGAAGGTGGGCATGGTCTTCCAAGAGCCGATGACCGCGCTCGACCCGCTGAAGAAGATCGGTTCGCTGGTGCCGCACGAGTTGCTTGAGGACGTCGGCGTTGCTCGCCCCGAGGCCTACCCGCACCAGCTCTCCGGCGGCCAGCGCCAGCGCGTGCTCATCGCGCTCGCCCTGTCGCAGAACCCGGACTATTTGATCTGCGACGAGCCCACCACCGCGCTCGACACCACCGTGCAGCGCCAGATCCTCGACTTGATTGACCGGCTTGTCGACGAGCGCGGCATGGGCCTGATCTTCATCTCCCACGACCTCGCCGTGGTGGATCACATGACGGAGCAGCTGCTCATCCTCAAGGACGGACGCGAAGTATCGTCCCACTCCGAGTACGCCCAGCAGCTCGAGCGCGCCTCGCGCCCCGGCCCGCCAGCCGCACCCACTGTTCTCGGCGAGCCCGTGGTCACGCTCGACGGCGTGAGCCTGCGCCGAGGCGCCACGCAAGCCCTTGACAACGTCTCGCTCACCGTCCGCGAAGGCGAGCGCCTGGGCATTGTCGGTGGCTCCGGCTCCGGCAAGACCTCGCTTTTGCACACCATCGCTGGCTTGCTCACGCCGGATTCGGGCACGGTCACTGTCGGCGGCACCATGCAGATGGTCTTCCAGGACCCGTATTCTTCGCTCGACCCGCGGATGGATGTGCTCCGAAGCGTGATGGAAGGAGGCGTCGATAAGCAACGAGCTAGCGAAACCCTCGCCGAGGTTGGCATTACCGACAACCGTTTGCCCAAGGCCTTCTCCGGCGGGCAGCGCCAGCGGATCTCGATCGCTCGCGCCGCCGCGTCTCGCCCCAGCATTTTGCTTGCCGACGAACCGGTGAGCGCGCTCGATGTCTCCGTACGCGAGCAGGTGCTTGCGCTTCTCGACGCCACCGTGGGCCCGAACACCCTCATCTTTGTCTCGCACGACTTGGCGGTGGTGCGCGAGATCTGCCCGCGGATCGCGGTTATGCACCAAGGCAAGATTGTGGAGCACGGCGAGACCGAAGCGATTTGGCGCGACCCGCAGCACGAGTACACGCAGCAGTTGCTGGACTCAGTGTTGGACTCGGTGCTGGACTCAGTACTGGACGGCGAGGGATCCAGCGACTCTAGCGAGTGATGTAGGGCACCAGCGTCGGGTCGAGCAGGTGCTCTTCCACCCGCTCGAAATTCATGGCCATGGCGTCGAATTCGTGCACTTCAGCTGCCGTGAGCTGAACCTGCTCGCGGGGAACCGGTGTCTGCATGCGTCAATTGTAACCCGAGACTTACGAGTATGTGATTTGAACAAGAGGGGGCCTAAGCTGGTGGCCCATGGACGACGCACCCAAGGTGATCGCCCCCTACCACCGGCTCAACCGCACGCGCCCGGACTGGTGGCGCCCGCTTGTAGAACTCGGGCTTGCCGCCGTGTTCGGGCTGGTGTTCCAGATCGCGTGGATTATCGCGATGATGTTCGGGCCGGTGACGTTGGAGTCGCTCACCGCCATGCTCTTCGAGCGCGACGAGTGGAGCGCCGACCCCGCGACGAGCCTGATGCTGTTCGGCGGCATCGCCACCGGGATCCCTGCGGTGCTGCTGGCCGCGCGCATCAGTGGCAGGCCACGCGGCACGCTGTGGTCCGTCGAGCGGCGGTTCCGGTGGCGCCGCTTCGGCCAGGCGCTGCTTTTTATCACCTTGCCGGCGGCGGTGCTGCAAGCCCTCGACGTGGCGCTTTACGGCATGCCCGCGCCCGTAGACCGCACCTTTTGGCTGCACGTCGCAGTTGCGTGCACCGCGCTGCCGCTGCAGTGTGTGGCCGAGGAGCTGATCTTCCGCGGCATGCTGCCGCAGGCAATGGGTACGTGGATGCGCTCCGCGTGGCTGGCGTACCTCGTAGCTCTACCGATCTTTGTCATCGGCCACCCGTACGGAGCTTCGGGACTGATCAGCGTGGCAATCTTCGGCGCACTCGCGAGCCTGCTCACGCACCGCACCGGCGGGCTCGAGGCCGCGATCGCACTGCATATCACGCTGAACGCGACGGTGTACTTCGGCGAGTTCTCCGGCATCGCGCAAGATTTCGGTGTCCGACAGCTGCTCACCGCGTTAACGGTCCTCGTGATGTACGGCGGCGCCGGGCTCATTTTGCTGCTCGGGGTCAATACCACCGTCGCTCCGCCGCAGCTGGATAGCGTGCGCGTGCGCTCCCTTCCGCACCCGTCCGGCGAACTGCTCGGCGCTCGCGGCATCGACGTCGTCGGCCCCGGCGGTGTCGTGCTGTGTGAGATGCCGTGGCGCGGCGACACCTCCAGCGCAGAACTCGTCGTGCCAGGCTGGCGCTTTCGATACACCGCACTGCACGGCCGCTTCGCCCTGCGCTGCACCAACACCGGCCCGACACCGCAGCCGGTGTACCTTGCGATCGTCCCCCACTTCGCGCGCGGTCAGCTCCAGGGGCACGTGCTTTACGACGCCCATAGGACCGTCAAACTCACCCCCACCGGCGCCACCGGCGCCACCGGCATGGTGGTGTGGCATCCGCCCGAAGGAGGTGTCTGCGCTGGCCCTGAACTGCGTGATACGCTCCTTCAACCAGGCAAGAGCGTTCAGATAGAACTCAATATCGAGGTGGTCTAAATGCAGTTTCACCTTCTGGCACGCCCCCGCCGCTGGTGGGTATCGCTCATCGAACTAACCCTGGTCGCAGCCCTCTTCTTCGGTCTGCTCACCGCTGCGGTGGCTCTATTGAGTGCCACGGGCGATGATGCGGACGTGCTCGAGCTATTGTCCCTGGCGTTGGTGCTTCCCGCGCCGTTTCTCGCAGCCTGGCTGACCCGGCGCAACCCGACCGCGCTGCTCTCGGTGGAGTACCGGATCCGGTGGCCGATCGTCGGACGCGCTGCGCTGGTAGCGGTGCCGCTGTACGGATTGCTTGCTGGCGTCATGTTCTTCAGCGCCGAAGCAGTCGTCACCGCTCACACCATTGCTCTCGCGTGTGTCTACCTCTTAATCATTCCGTTCCAGGCCGCGATGGAAGAGCTCGTGTTTCGCGCGGCGTTGCCGCAGATCGTGGGTACCTGGGTGCGCTCACCATGGGTCGCCTACGGCGCCGCGATCCCGCCGTTTGTGTTCCTCCATGTCTACAACTGGATCGGTTTGACGGACATTTTCGTGTTCGCGGCGTGTGCGTCGTACCTAACGTGGCGCACCGGCGGCATCGAGGCTGCCACCGTGCTGCACGCCGCAGGCAACCTTCAGATCTACCTGTTGATTCCCTTCTTTCCCGACGATCTCACCGTGACAACGGACCTCGACTGGGGCTCAGTCGCCTTCACGATTGCGCTCACGGTGCTCGCGACCGCACTCATCGCGCGGGTGGTCACCCGCAGCCGAGCTGTGTCTAATGTATATAGGGTCGGATAGATGCAGTTTCATTTGATGGCGCGCCCGCGCCGCTGGTGGGTACCGCCGATCGAGGCCATCATTCTCGCAGCGCTGTTTCTCGGCCTAACCATCGTGGCGGTGGTGGTCCTGCTCGCCCTCGGCGGTGAAGAGTCCGAGGCATTTGACGTATTCGTCATGGCGCTGATACTCCCCGTGCCGTTCCTCGCCGCATGGCTCACCCGGCGCGATCCAACGCAGTTGCTGTCAGTGGAGCGTCGAACTCGCTGGCCTTTGGTCGCTCGCAGTGCCCTGGTTGCAGTGCCCATGGCCCTACTTGTCTTCGCCTACGAGATGCGCGCGGGCGGGGAGGCGGTGTTCACCACCGAAACGATTGTGCTGGCCTGCCTGTTCGTGCTGGTTACTCCCTTACAGGCCGCGTCGGAAGAGCTCCTCTTTCGTGCCGCACTCCCGCAGATCGCCGGGAGCTGGGTGCGCTCCCCTTGGGTGGCGTACGGCCTCGCGATCCTGCCGTTCGTCTACTTCCACTATTACAACTGGATCGGTCTGATCGACATCTTCATTTTCGCGGCGTGCATGTCCTTTCTCACCTGGCGCACCGGCGGTGTGGAGGCTGCTATCGCGCTCCATGCGGCAAACAACATCGGGGTCTTCGCGGCAGGCGCGTTCTTCCCGGGCAGGGTTCCGGCCGTCGACATCGACTGGCCAACTGCGGCGTTCTACATCAGTGTCATTGTCACCGCGACGGCGCTTACTGGATGGCTACTGACCCGTCGGGATTCACCTTCACCTGCGCAGCCGCCGCTGCCGTGAGGTTGATGCGCTGCCAAGACCCGCCCGAGCCTTGCCAATCCAGCGGGTTGCCGGCCTCAGAGGCAGTCAATCGCAGCACCTCTACCCGCTGCTCCCAGGTAAGCTCCGGGAATCGAGCGGCGAGCAGCACCGGCGCTGCCTGCGGCACCTCCATCGGCGCATCGAGCACGTACACCCGCGGCAGGCCGTAATCCATCATCTGATCCATCGCGGCGACGGCGTCCGCGGTGGCGATGTACGGGGTGTCGCTGGCCACCAGCTCCGCAATCGATTTGCCGGTGCGCCACTCGATTTCAGCGCGCAGTTCGTCCGCCGCCTGGTCCAAAGCGTGCCGCATCTTCGGGTCGTTGAGACGGTCCGCAGCCGCCGCGTAGCCGGACATCCGCCCGCCGATCACGTCCAGCGGGTAGTGCACGCCCAGCACCACTCGCGAATGCCCGGCTTCCGCCCCGCGGTAGTACAGCTGCGGCGCGAGCTCAGGCACCATATACGCCAACAGGCTGGTGGTCAGCACCGCCTGGTTCGTGTGCCCCGACGGGAACGCCGGCGAGGTCAGATACAGGTCACCGGTCGCCTCCGTGTTGTAGCGGTTGATCCGCTCAGGTGCGACCACATGCGGCCGCGGGTAGTTGAACACCCGCTTCTCAATCAGCGTCGAGTTCGCAAGCCCACCGGTGCGCGCAAGGTAACCATTGTCCAAAAGGTAGGCAGTCTTGGGCAATCGTCCTTCGCTTAACGACGCCCGCAACGCCACACCAAACTCCTCCCCCAGGGCCGGAGACAACGTCGCCAACAGGCCACCGGAGGAGGCCACGGCGTCGATCTGTGCCTGCTCAATCTGGGCCGGTGTGGCGGTGTTGTTGATGCGCACTACGGTCTCCAGGTTCGCCGCCATGGTCTCCGGCTGGGTATCGCGTACCTGCGGGAAGAGGCGGTTCACCTCGGCGTAGATGCCGTACTGGTACGGCGAGATGTCCGAGATGTAACCGGCGAGGTAGTCCGGCGTGAACGGCCGCGGCACCGGTGCGCCGTCGTGGTGCACGGGCGCGGGACCGGTCGAAGAACCAGTGATCTCGCTTTGCAGCTGTGGCGCGGTCAGCGGAGCGGCGCTGGCGATACCGGGCGCGGCGACCGGGGCAAGCGCCAGGGTTGCGGCGAAGGCAAGAGCGGCGGCGGAAGTTCTCACACCCGCTGATAGTAAAGCGCCCCTAGGGTTCCAGCATGTCGAACAGGGTGTTCACGACCTCCGGGCCGTGCGTCCAGAGGCCGTCGTGGAACCATTCGTCGTGCACCCACAGCTTGAGGTTGCCCACCCGCGTCGCCGACTTGCGGGTCAGTTCGTACGGTAGGAACAGGTCCTGCTTGAACAGCAGCGCGGCGGTGGGCACCTCGTTGGCGGAGACATCCTGCGCCTGGGCTTTCAGGGTGTCCATACGGTGGACCTTGTCCACCTCTTCGGAGAACGGGATAAGCGCCGGGTCTTCCTCGAAGTGGGTGCGCAGGAACTGGTTGCCTAACAGCGGCAGGTCAGCGAACTCCTCGCGGTAGACCTTGTCGGCGTTCCACTGCACCGGATGACCTGGCCGCGCCATCACGGTTTCGTGGATCACGCCCCACAGCGGCATGGTCTCCAGCGAGATGATTGCACCCAACTGTGCGAGGAAATCCCCGCGCAGGCGCTTTTCGCCGCGGTGGGTGGTGAACGGCATCTCAAGCAGGTTCGCCAGGGCGCCGAAGTCGCCTTCCTCCCCGAGCAGCACGCCGCAGAAGCGGAAGCGCGTGGCCGAGAGCCGCTCCCCCGTCGGCATCCGCTCGTCGTGGTTGTCCAGGTGATCGGCGACCTCCGCGATGCGGTCCTCGATCCACGGCACCTCGGCGAAGAGTTCCTTGGTACGGGCGGCAAGCAGCTGGAAGTTCAGGCGGTTGAAGCGCTCCACCTCCATGTGCGGCTCGGGCACGCAACCAACCAGGTGGGCACGGCGGATACCTTCCGGGAAGTAGGACAGGTACGCGCCCGCGCACGCTGCGCCGAACGAGTTGCCCAGCACGTCCCACTGCTCAAGCCCCAGGTGCTGGCGCATCGCCTCGGCATCGGCTGCGACATCGGGCGGGCGCAGGTGGGACAGGTAGTGCGCGTCGATACGCTCGGGTGTCGTGCGGTCGACCTTGTGGGAGCGGCCGGTGCCGCGCTCGTCGAAAAGAAACACGCGGTAGCGCTTCAGCGCCTCCGGGATCCAATCCATGAGCATGCGCGGGCCGGGTTTGCCGGGCCCGCCCTGGAAGTACACGAGGGCGGGCAGCGAATCGTCAACGGCAAGCTCGCGCGCGAAGACGCTGATCTGACCGCGAGCGGGGTCGTCGCGGTCGATCGGCACCGTCACCTCGTGGTCGCGGGTGGCGACACCGGGCAGAAACACGGTTGAGTTCACGAGTATTCTCCGATTCATGCAGCTGCGCTCTTACAAGGATGTCGGGCACGACTTCTTCGTCCCCGACTCGTTTGAGGCCCCGATTCTACCGGAGTGGCGCCTAGCAGCTTTCTCGCTGATCCTGCCTATTCCGCAGGCTGCCAGCCTGGCGAAACACGGCGATCCCTTCGATTTCGGCAAAGTGGACGGGTGGCGCTACGGGCGCGACAAGGGCGTGCGCACAATTGAGAACCCTGCCTGGGACAACACCACCCGCCGGTTCCGCAAACCCGTGCAGCGCCTCGGCTACTACGGCGACCCGATCGTCGAGGGCGGCAGGCCCTACTACAACGATGCCCGCAGCCGCTTCATGGATCCGCTGGACGCCTCCGTCGGTGCCGGCTCCGTCGATGTGGACATCGACCTGCACTCTTACAACAGCAGCGCCGGCGACCGCGAAGTGTTCGACCACGAAGAGCTCGAGGAGTTGCTCGCCCGCAATGCGGAGCGGTTGCGCAACCCGGTGCAGGAGGTGCGCGAGAGCACGCTTGCCGACGCCGGCTGGGACCCCCGCATCCACGCCCACCACGTTCTCTTCGAACCGGTGCGCAACGAGACCCTGTTCTACCTGGTCAACTACGACGAGCAGCTGCCGTGGGAGGATCAGAAGCGCGGCGTGCGCGACAGCCACGGACCGGCGACGCTGCGGTTGCTCTCAGCCGAGGTGATGCAGTTCCACGACCTGGAGCTGACCGATCTTGCAGGCGAGGTACCCGAACCTGCGCAAGTGACCAGCGAATTCCTCATCCTGAACGTGGTGGCGGAGAACATCTCCTCGGCCACCTTGGGGTTTTTAAGCGCCACGCTGCGTCGGCCGCGCAACTCCTCGCAGTTCTATAAGCACGACAACTTCTACCGCGAGAGCCCGCCGCAGCTTTACGCGCTGACGAAGTTCACCAACCTCGCCATCGAGCGTATCGACGCCGCCCTGGGCCGCGAACGCTCGATGCGCGTGTCCTCTGAAGGCAGACTGGTGGCCACCGCGGCCGCGCCCGGCCCCGCCGGCACGTTCACCCTCCCGGCGCCTCAGCGCGTGGTGTTTGCCGTGCCCAACCCCGCTAAGCCGGCGAAGTCGCTGCGCCTGACCGAGACGTTGAGCGAAGGCAACAACGGCTCCGTGCCGGACACGATCGGGGCGCCGCTGATCCTGCGTGGCGCCGAGAGCACCTGGGCGTGGCACGAGCAGTGGGCGTGGCAGCTGATGAACGGCGCCGACTCCTACCCCGAGCAGGTGCCCGCCCAGACGAACTCAGCCCGCGACGGCTTCGTGGCGGCGAAGCTGTCGTCGTGGACGATCATGACCTCCGACGAGGGCGTTGCGATGGTGCGCACCAAGTCCGCGAGCCGCGAGGGGATGCGCTACTGGTCGATGGCCGGCACCCGCTTCGTGGACTTGGTGATGCTGCAGATGCGCGCCCAGGCGGGCGAGACGCACTTGCGCAAGTCCCTGCAGATCGTTGGCGAGCAAAGCCAAGTCAAGCGTGAGGGCGACCAGGAGGTACGCCAGCGGGCGCTGCGCGCCGATCTAGACCGCTTAGAGAAGCTGCAGCTCGATCACATCGAGATCCGCGACAAGCTGTGGTTCCGCTCGGTGCCGAACCGCGACATCGACACCCGCATCCTCAAAGGCCTGCAGGACGCGACCGATTTCGACCAGCTGCGCGACGACTTCGACTCGAAGGTTGACTCCCGCCAAGACGTGATCGGCACCCAGTTCGAGCAGCTTTCCGGCCAGATCGCCGAAGCCGAGGCGAAGCGCGCCGAGGCGATGAACCTAGTGCTCGGTTTCGTCGCCGCCGCAATCGGTGCGCCGGACTGGGCGGACGCCGCCGGCGTGGAGTCGCTCGGCGGGATGCTGCTGCTCGGCCTGATCATCTTCGTCGCGATGTTCGTGGTAGTTGCGCTAATGCAGGCCGCGTTCAAGATGACGCGGCGCCGCTAGAGTTTCCGCCTTGGGGCATGCCCCAAGGCGCTTACTCCTCGTCGGTGGACAGCGCCGCGACGAAGGCCTCCTGCGGCACAGTGACCGAGCCGATGGACTTCATGCGCTTCTTGCCGGCTTTCTGCTTTTCCAGCAGCTTGCGCTTACGCGAAATGTCGCCGCCGTAGCACTTGGACAGCACGTCCTTGCGCAGCGCGCGAATGTTTTCACGCGCGATGATCTTCGACCCGATCGCCGCCTGCACCGGCACCTCGAACTGCTGGCGCGGGATGAGCTCTTTGAGCTTCTTCGTCATCTTGTTGCCGTACCACTGCGCGGAGTCCTTGTGCACGATGGCGGAGAACGCATCCACCGGCTCACCCTGGAGCAGGATGTCCACCTTCACCAAATCGGCTTCCTGTTCGCCGGCGTCTTCGTAGTTCAAAGACGCGTAGCCTTTGGTGCGGGACTTCAGCATGTCGAAGAAGTCAAAGATGATCTCGCCCAAAGGCATGATGTAGCGCAGCTCAACGCGGTCCTCGGAGAGGTACTCCATGTTCTTCATGGTGCCGCGCTTGGACTGGCACAGCTCCATCGTGGTGCCCACGAATTCCTGCGGGACGATGATGGTCATGTTCACGATCGGCTCGTAGACAGCCTGCAGCTTGCCGCCCGGCCAGTCGGACGGGTTGTGCACGACCTGCTCTGAGCCGTCCTCGGCCACCACGCGGTAGGTCACACTCGGTGCGGTAGAGATCAGGTCGAGGTCGAACTCGCGCTCGAGGCGGTCGCGGGTGATCTCCATGTGGAGCAGCCCGAGGAAGCCGCAGCGAAAGCCGAAGCCAAGGGCCACAGAGGTTTCGGGTTCCCAGGTCAACGAGGCGTCGTTAAGCTGGAGCTTTTCTAGCGATTCGCGCAGGTCGGGGAAGTCTTCCTGCGAGACTGGGAACAAGCCCGAGTAGACCATGGGCTTGACTTCCTCGAACCCCTCGAGTGGGTCGGCGGCGCCTTTGGAGGCCCAGGTGACCGTGTCGCCGACGCGGGTCTCGCGGACGTCTTTCACGCCGGTGATCAAATAGCCCACCTCGCCTGGGCCGAGGCCTTTGGTCTTTTTCATCGTCGGCGAGACGACACCGATCTCGAGGATTTCGTGGCGGGTGCCGGTGTTCATCATCTGCACCTGCTGGTTGGGCAGCAGTTTGCCGTCGACCATGCGGATGTAGGTGACCACGCCGCGGTAGGTGTCGTAGACCGAGTCGAAGATCAGCGCACGGGCGGGCGCGTCTTCGGCGTGGTCTGAGCTGGGGGCGGGGATGAGTTCGACGACCTTGTCCAGAAGCTCGGGCACGCCCTCGCCGGTCTTGCCGGAGACGCGCAGCACCTCCTCGGGCTCGCAGCCGATGATGTTGGCGATTTCCAGCGCGTACTTCTCCGGGTCCGCTGCCGGCAGGTCAATCTTGTTTAGCACCGGGATGATCTCAAGATCGTTCTCCATGGCCATGTAGAGGTTGGCCAGGGTTTGGGCTTCGATGCCCTGCGCTGCGTCGACAAGCAAAATAGCTCCCTCACACGCGTCGAGCGAGCGGGAGACCTCGTAAGAGAAGTCGACGTGGCCAGGCGTGTCAATCATCTGGAGCACGAACTGCTGGCCGGCGAGCTCGCCCGTGCCGACGGTCCACGGCAGGCGCACGTTTTGGGCTTTGATGGTGATGCCGCGCTCGCGCTCGATGTCCATGTTGTCCAGGTACTGGTCGCGCATCTCGCGCGCGTCCACAACGTTGGAGAGCTGGAGGATGCGGTCGGCCAAGGTGGACTTGCCGTGGTCGATGTGCGCGATGATGCAGAAGTTCCGGATTTGCTCCGGGTTGGTGAAGGTCTCTTCCGCGAAGTTCCTCGTCTGGGCAGCCATAATTGGAACATCCTACCGGCCGTGTCAGCCAGAAGAAATACGGCAGCAATTGGGTAGACATTGGGTACAGTAGCCGGTATGTCCAGGCGGAAGTTCCTGCGCAGAAAGCAGCGCATCGGTTCACTCGACCAGGGACTTGCGCTGCTCAACGAGCGTCTTGCCAGCCCCAACCCGCAGCGTCGCTCGAGGCTTGCCGCGCGCGTGGGTGTGCAGCCGACCAGCAAAATCGCGCGCAACGTCTACTACGCACCGGATATGGACGGCAATGCCGAGCCTGGCGAGGTGGTGTGGGTGACCGTACCCTCGCAGCCCCCGGCGGAGCGCTCCATGCTGGTCGTGGGGCGCGACCAGCACGTGGTCATCGGCCTGCTCATCTCCCCCGATAAGACGCATTCAGAGGATCCGCGCTGGCTAGGCATCGGCTGCGGCGAGTGGGAGGCATCCGGCGAGCCGTGCTGGGTGCGGCTGGATAAGACCATTCACGTGCCCGAGATCGATGTCCACCGCCGCGGGACGATCTTGCCGCAGCTGCGCTTCGAGCGCATTGCCGCGCGCCTGCGCGACCGCTACGACTGGGGCTAGAGAATTTTCTGATTCCCGCCCTGGGCTGCTAGGTTTGAGAAGTTATTTCGGCGCAACGGGTGTGCGGTGCTACGCGGGCAGGACCTTGGGTCCGCGTTCATAGCCAAAGTTCCGCGCGTGATGCCCAGCCGGTGACATTTCCATCGATCACTTTCCAAGAGGTGCAATACATATGGCAAACATCAAGCAGCAGCAGAAGCGCGTGCTCACCAACGAGAAGCGTCGTCAGCGCAACAAGTCCGTGCGCAGCGCGACTCGTACGGAGATCCGCAAGTTCCGCGAGGCTGTCGAGTCCGGCGACAAGGCCGCAGCTGAGGCTCAGCTGCGCGTTGCGTCCCGCAAGCTGGACAAGGCCGTGACCAAGGGCGTCTTCCACCGCAACTCCGCGGCGAACAAGAAGTCCAACATGGCACGTGCCCTGAACAAGATGGACTAACCGCCGAACATTTTCGCGGTTTCTACGGCGCTGGGGTGACCGGCGTGCGGATCAGCCCCCGCGCTGAGAAGCACCCTCACCACAGCGTCTTCTTTTTTGAACACGGCCCCAGCCAGCGGTGTCTGTCCCCGAGCATTTTGCTTATCGACGTCCGCGTGGCGCCCCACTAGCCCTTCCACCAGCTCAGCGTGCCCGCTATAGGCCGCGAGCATGAGCAGGGTGTTGCCGTCCTGGTTGGTGAGGTTGACGTCAACACCGTGGTCGACGTAGTCCAGCAGCGCCATGTCACCGGTTCGAGCCATGTCGAAGAGCTTGGCGGCGAATTCCTGCACGTCTTCTGGCACCGTGCTCATGACAATCCATTCTGCGTAATCGTGATCATGCTGTCGGAGGCTACACTGCGCGCCTTTTAGAACCGAAGCCCCCGCACAGCAGTGGCGAGGGTGACCTCGAGCAGCTCCCGTTTGCGCTGCTCGGGAGCATCCCGCAGCGCACCCGAGGTGCACAACACTGAGATGCCGTGCACGGCCGACCACAGCGCGACGCCGGCACTGAACTGCGCCTCCTCATCGGCGGCTGCGAACCCCGCTCCTTCAATCTCACCGACGAGCTCCAGCAACTGCGCAAACGGGTTGTCGTTCGCGTCGGCTCCCTCCGGTATTTCGAATCCGCTGGCAAGGCACCGAAATAGCATCCGTTGGTTTAGCGCAAACTCGAAGTAGCCACGGCCGGCGGCGATCACTCGTTCGGTCGCCGGAGCATCGGAAGGTAGTTGCGACACCGCATCGTGCATCGCTTGCCCAAGTGCGTCGCCCGCGGCATCGCGGACTGCGTCCAGCAGCGATTCTTGCCCCGGAAAGTGCCGGTATGCGGCTGACGGCGAAACACCGGCGCGTCGTGCGATCTCTCTCAAACCCACTGCCTCGGGCCCGCCCTCGGCGGCTAGCTCCACGCCGATTCGGATCATCTCTTCGCGCAAGTTGCCGTGGTGATACGGCTTGGTGTTGACAGTGTTCACACCGAAAGTATACTGAACTCGCCATGTAGACACCGTTCACATGGCGTGTGCCACCACCGCCCCGTCTCTGTCCCTCCGTCCGATCGAGGAGCCCTCGTGGATTTACTACTGCTGTCTCTTTTGCTTGTGACCGGTTTCGTAGGCTGCGCGGAATTTGGATCGGTTGCCCTCGTCCACCCTGTGATTCGGCGCCTCCCCGTCGAATCCCAGGTGGTGATTGAGAAAGGCTTGCTGCGAACCTTTGGGCTCGTGATGCCGCTAGGAATGACTGCCGCGGCGGTTCTTGCTGGCTTCGGTGCGTCCCGCTACGGCACCGTCTGGCTTGGAATCGCGGCCGGGGTGCTCACCATCGCGTTGTTAGTGACGGTCTTCGGCAACGTCCCGTTGAACTTCTGGACGGGCCGCATCCCGAACGGCGAGGTACCAGCCGACTTTCGCACCAAACGCCGACGGTGGGACGTATATCAAGCCGTACGCGGCTCGCTGCAGTTGCTCGGCTTCGTCCTGGTTTGCATCAGCACCGCCGCATCCTAAGCCCGTAGATAGCCCCTCCCCGCCTTGACCACTTGGAGCCATTCATGTTGACACTCACCCGCCCCTCCCGCACCGCCGCCGGTTCTCTGCTGCTTGCCATGCTCGGTATCGAGCTCGGCGGCAACTACATCCTCGACCTCGTCCAAGACAAAGCTCCTGCCACGGAGTTCCAACAGACTTTTGCTCGAGCCGGGCACGGCCACGCGGGAGCGTTGGCGACGCTGGGGCTAGCCACCATCGTGCTCACGGATGCTGCAGGTCTCTCCGGCATCCGGGGACACATTGCGCGCTGGGCGGTACCCGTCTCTGCGGTGATCATGCCAGCAGGATTCTTCTTCTCCTCGGCCGGGCAAGGTGCCACCAAACCTAACGCGTTCTACCCACTGATCTACGTGGGGGCAGGCACACTTGCCACCGGGCTCGTGGTCCTCGGTGGCAGCTTGTTGTCGGAAAGCATCCGGGGCACGGGCTCGGTTTAGGACGCCAGCTCCGCGATCTGGCGTACTGCGTTCTCCACGGCGAACTCGATGTCGCCGCCTTGGCCTTTGACCTCTGCGTCAAGGTCGGCGACGATGATCACCGCCTCCGTAATGCTGGCGGGCGACCATTGGCGCGCAACCTGCATGGTCTTCTTTGCCACATACGGGTGCATGCCCACCTGTTTCGCTAACTGGTCCGGGTTGCCGCGCACCCCGTGCAGCTTGGCCACGTCGCTCACCTTGCGTGCGAGCGCTGCCGCGATCGCCACCGGCGAAGTGCCCAGCTGCAGTGCTCGACGCGTCGACGCAAGCGCCCGGTCCGCGCGCCCCAGTATGGCCTGGTCCGCGATGTCGAAACCTGCGACTTCTGCGACTCCTGTGTAGTAGTCCCGCACCGCAGCAACGGTGATCTCGCCTTCCGTGTCCGCCACGAGCTGGCTCACAGCGGAGGCGAGTTCACGCAGTTCGGAACCCACGGACTCGAGCACCGCGGCGACCACGTCCGGCGTCGGTCGCGCTCCGTGGCGCTGGAATTCCTTGGCCACCCAGGCATGGCGGTCGCGTTCTTTCAGAGCATTGACCTGGTGCGTTTGAGCGATCTTTTGAAACTTTGGCACCATTTGCTTCTGTCGCCCCCCACCGGTGTGCTGGATGATCAGCGTCATTCCGGGAGCCGGGTCAACGCATGCCTGGAGCAGTGTTGCGGTGGGTTCCTTGCCTGCTAGCTCAGTGTTCTTGAGCACGAGGATGCGATCTTCGGCGAACAACGAGGGGCTGGTCGCCTGAGCGATCTCACCTTCCGTCACCTCGGAGGCACGAAGCGTAGCTACCTCCGCGTTCGGCCCGACATCGGCGATGATCTCTTTGGTGGCGCGCTCGGCGAGGAACTCGTCGTCGCCCAGCACAAGGTGGACGGGGTTGTGCATGCGCTTCATTCTATGGCTCCCGCGTGCCGTCAGCGCGCAGGGTCACTGGCCCATCGCGGTTTGGATAGATCACCGGAACGCCCTGCGGCGTCATCGCGGGTCGCTTCGTGGGCGGCCCGGATTCGAGGACCACTACGAGCTGAGTACCGGGGGGCACCGGCTCGATACCTGTCTTCGACGCGACCACGTGCGCACGTAGCGTCGATTGATCGACGACGGGCGCCTGCGGCGCGAGAGACGGCACCACCATTATGACGGCGGTCAGAGCAAGTGTGAGCCTGGTTCGCTTTGCGACGATCCCCGCAACCACCCACCCATACAGCACCAGCGCGGTCAACGGTGCCGCCGGCATTGTAGCGACCGGCAATCCTGCACCGACCTTGGCCACCGTATGCACCCACCACGCCATGGGTTCGATGCACCACAACAATGGCACCTCAAGCCCGCCCGGTAGCAGGCTAAGTACGACTGCGACGAGCCCCAAGATGGTTATCGGTGCGACCACCGGGGCGACGAGGACGTTGGCGGCGACCGAGACAAGCGAGACACGTCCGGCCATGAGCGCGACAATGGGCATGGTGACCACGTCTGCGGCGATCGCTACCGCCAGTGCACGCACCAGGATGTCCGGCCAGCCGGTAACCGCGAGCGCGGTGTACAGCAACGGACTCAAAGCAACGATCCCGGCGGTTGCGACGACAGACAGTGCGAACCCGTAACGCACTGCGAGATCGGTGTCCGCGAGCACCAGCCCTATGACGGATAAGCACAACGCGTGAAGTGGCTCCGCGCGGGTGGATGCCACCACAGCCACCAGACCCACCAGCCCCGTCACAGAAGCGCGCAGCACGCTGGGTTCGGGACCAACTAATGCGGCGAAACTTAGCAGCGCCACCGCAGCGCCTGCCAGCCGGAGGTAAAGGTTCAATCTCAGCGCTGTAGCAAGGAGGACAGCCGCCGTGGTGACGATCGCTACGTTCGAGCCCGATACAGCCGAAAGGTGGCTCAGACCAGTATCGATGTAGGCCTGTTCCTCAGCCGCAGTCTGCGCAGTTGTGTCGCCAAGCACCATGCCAGGGATCAACCCGCGTGAGCTGGGTCCGACAGTGGCTTCGACAGATGCTCCAAAGATTGCCCGCACCCGCAGCGCAAGTGCAGCTAAACCGGTTGGTGGCGCTTCCAGCTCGAGGGTTCCGCTGAGCACATAGGGGTTCACGCCGACCCGGCCGGATTCTTGCAGCGTGCCGGATGCGGTAACCGTCGTGCCCGCAGCGATCCCATCAGGAACTGAGTCGCTGAATACTGCGAGCGTAGACGGATGTCCAGAAGGAGCAAGACGGGTGAGCCACGATCCGTTCTCCAACTGCTTAGGTTGCCCGCTCACTGTCGCCGTGATGGGTTGGGCGAAATCCCAACCCGCGGCGATATGGGTACGCACCGCAGCGACAATCGCCGACGCGAACCCAAGAGCGGAAATCAGTACAGCTTGCCCCCGCTCCCCTACGAGGAAGCAACCGCCAGCAACTAACGCCGCGCCGACCACCGCAACGCAAAGGCCCTGAGTGAGAACGGCGATTGCGGCGAACCACACCACCAGCGCGGCGGGGACGAGCCGCAGTTCGCTCACAGCGCAACCTGGTCCTTGAGCGCCTCAAACTTCGCTGGTCCGATTCCTTTAACGTCCATGAGCGCTTCCAACGTGGTGAATGGACCATTAGCCTCCCTGTGCGCGACGATAGCAGCGGCAGTGGCATCACCAATGCCCGGTAATGCGGTGAGTTCTGTGGCTGAAGCGGAGTTGATCGAAATTAATCCAGTTCCACCTGGAGAGCCTGGGGGCGCCGCGACCGGAGCCGCCTCGCCAATGGCGGTCACGTGGATCTGTTGCCCATCGACGAGTAGCTGCGCGTGATTGAGCGCGATGAGATCGGCGTGCGGGTGGGGCTGCGCGATGTTTAGCGCATCCGCAACGCGAGCGCCTTGGTTAAGTGTGACCAGCCCGGGGTTGGCCACCTCACCCACGACCGAGACGACGACCTGCTCGGGAGCGTGGGATTCCGTGGCGACAGTGTCCCAGGATGCGGCGTTGACGGTCGCGTCCGAAGCGTGGGTGAGCGACCACCCCGCCCATCCTCCGACGAGGGCGAGCGCCACCGCCGACGCAGCGAGGGCTTGTTTCGGCTCGACATGGAAACGAGGCGAGGGGTACTGAACGGGAAGGAGGTCCTCTTCCCCTGTTGGCCGGGTCAGTTCCTTGATGCGGTCGGTGGCGCTCATAGCGCTCAGCCTACGATAGCATCTAGCGAAATAAAAGAACCACAATCAAAACTGTGGATAACCCGGATTTGGGCTATCCACAGGAAACCAGCTAGCGGTAGCGCACTTGGTCAACGAAACGGCCGAATTCATCGGAGACTTGGTTGTCCCACTCCGACGGCCAGAGGAAGTAGCGGCCGTGGTTGCCGCCATTGAACTGCGAACCTTGCAGGGTCTGTACCGAAAGGTCACACACGCCGTCCAATGGTAGGCAGTAGTTCACGCGGTTCGGAGTACCGGCTGCGGTCTTGGTGTTGAACGGCAAGAAGCCGAGCGCGCCGCCCGCGCCGCCGCCTGCGACACCGACCGTGGTCGGGTCTTCCGGCGCGGTGTTCGGGTTGCCGAAGTAGACCACGCCAGCCAGCTGGCCACGGCGCGACAGCTCACGCTCGTGCTCCAGGAGAATCATCGCGCCCTGCGAGTAGCCGGTGAGAATGTAGCTAGGGCGGCAGCCGGTTGCAGCTTCGTAATCGTTGACCTGCTGCATCACGCCGATTCGGCCGAGCCGGACAGAGTCGCTGAACTCATTCGCTGCGCGTCGCGCGGTGCGCAGCGTAGGCACGGTGTATTCAAGCGCCAGCAGGAGGGCCTGGGCGGCGGTACTGGGGACGGATACGGCCGGCACGTCGTACTCCGGGTAGATCGCCGGGTAGTAGCTCGGCTCGAGGCCGAGCACCTCGACATCCTTCATCAACGAGACGCCACCGTGGGTGGCGCGGTAGCGGTTCTCCGCGTGGCGGAAAAACGCGCGCATGGTCTCACCCTCCCAGCCGTTGGATACCCAGGGAGCCTCTGTGGAGTAGCTGGTGCGGTGGATCTGACCATTCTGACCCGAGCCACGCGCAGCAATGACAGCGACAGAGGGGCATCGATGCTGGGCTTCAGCCTTCGGGGCTGCAAGGGCAGGAACCAGAATGGTGCCAACAAGCACAGCGATTGCGGCGATCAGCACAAGACGAGCACGCAGAGCAAGAGAAGTACGCACGCGAGCAGTGTACCGGCAACCGGCGAACTCGGCAGCGCGAATTAGGACCCCTCAGCAGCGAAGACCACCGAAAGACCGACTGCACCGGGCCCGGCGTGCACCGCCAGGACGTCAACCAGCGGCTCTACGAGCACCTGTGATCCACGCGGAAGTACCTCATCGAGTGTGCTGGCGATCTGCTCAGCGGCACCATCGGAATCCACGTGCTGAACCGCGGCAAACACCGGCTGGTCACCGGCACGCTCCATCACCAATTCTGCGAGCCGTGAGAATGCCTTCGTCTGGGTGCGGGTCTTCGCTGCAACCTCAAACTTGCCGGCATGCAACCGCAGAATGGGTTTTGTGGCAAGCAGTGTGGCAGACAAAGCGGTGCCCGTCGACAAGCGACCCGACTTGCGAAGTCCCTCGAGTTGCTGGAGGTAGACCCAGGTTTCGGACCGCTTGATTGTAGAAACGGCCATCGCTTCGCACTCGTCGAGCGACGCCCCCTCACGCGCAAGTGTCGCGGCAGCCATCGCGGCCGCACCGATCGCCATGCCTGCGGTGTCAGTGTCCACCACCCGCACGGTGTCAGGAAATACTGCAGATGCAGTGACGGCAGCTGACCAGGTGGATGACAGGGTCTTCGCTAGGTGCAATGCCACGACCCCGTCGTCGCCACCGCGTTCCAGCTGGCGCGCGTATGCGGCAGTGAGTTCAAGTGCGGTCAGCCCGGAGGTCGATACCTCACTCTCCGGTTCTTCCATGACGTGCATGTCCACGACGGTGATGCCGAGATCGTCGGCGATCTCTCGCGGCAAGCCGGCGGCCGAATCCACCACTACGCGTACAGTCATTACACGTTCAACCCCTGATTCCACGCTTCTAGGTACCACTGGACACCTTTCGGGTCGCCCAACCCAGCCTCCTCAACACTGTGGCCCTCGCGGTAGCGCGGCATCGCCTGCAGGCGCGCCATGTTGGTGTTGGACAAGCTTTTGAGCAGCGGGTACTGGCCTTCGTCTAACCCGAGCAGGTTGGATGTGAGCGCAGAGATCGTGCCGCCGTGCGCCACGAGCAGCACCGCGGAACCATCCCAGCCGTCGTATGTGACCATGAGCTCATCGACAACGGGTCGTGCCCGGCGCGCAACGTCGAGGCGACTCTCGCCCGCCGGCGGCGCCCAACCGGCGTTGTTGCGCCAGTGCGCACGAATGCCAGCTGAAGCTTGGTCGACTTCCTCGTGGGTTTTGCCCTGCCAGTCCCCGAGGTGCGTCTCGCGCAGGCGCCGATCTTCAGTCAGCTCAAGCCCCAATACCGCGGCGATGATTTCCGCTGTGCGCTTGGCGCGCACCAAGTCTGAGCTGATGATCCTGGACACCCCGAACTCCCGCATGAGCAACGCTGCGGCGCGCGCCTGCTCCACCCCTCGAGCAGAGAGTTCCGTATCAAGCTGGCCTTGCATCCTGCGGGTGGCGTTGTACTCCGTCTGACCGTGCCGCAGGAGAATGAGGCGTCGACTCTTTACCATTCGTCGGCGTCGGGGCCTTCGCCCGCAAGCGGTAGGTCTTCGATGCGTTCTGCCTCGCGCGTCTGCTCCGCGTCATCAGAGAACGTGCCCGGGCGCTGGTACTCCGGCACACCCTCAACGGCAATCACCGGGCAGTCCGCGTACAGGCGATCCAGCCCGTAGAAGTCGCGCTCAGCGTCGCGCTGCACGTGGACCACAAAGTTGCCGTAATCCAGTAGCACCCAGCGGTTCTCCCGGTTGCCTTCACGGCGCTTCGGCTCCGCGCCCGCGTCGGTAAGCTCCGCCTCGACTTCCTCGACGATGGAGGCGACCTGGCGCTCGTTGTCGGCGGAGGCGATGACAAAGATGTCAGTGATCGCCATGACGTTAGAAACGTCAATCACCGCGATGTTGGTTGCTAGCTTCTCGTCGGCGGCCTTCGCTGCGATGGTTGCCTGGTCGATGGAGATCTGCGAAGCAGTCAAGAATTACGTCCTTTGGTGTCGCTGCTTGGGTAGCTGCTGTGGTTTAAGGGTTTAAGCACAGGTGCGGTTCATTGTCCCACATACAGCTCGTGTTTGGCGATGTACTGCACCACCCCATCCGGCACCAGGTACCACACCGGATGCCCCTCAGCGGCGCGGCGCCGGCAGTCGGTCGAGGAGATCGCCATCGCGGGAATCTCCACCAAGTGCACTCGCTCCTGAATATCCGCGGGCAGTCCGTCTTCGCTCAGCTCGTAGCCAGGACGCGTCACGCCGACGAACTGTGCCAGCTCGAACATCTGGCCCCAGTCGTGCCAGGACATGATCGAGCTCAGCGCGTCCGCGCCAGTGATGAAGAACAGCTCCGCATCCGGATACTCCGCACGCAGGTCCCGCAGCGTATCGATGGTGTAGGTCGGCCCGCCGCGGTCAATGTCCACGCGCGAGACATTGAACATCGGGTTCGACGCGGTGGCAATCACCGTCATCAGATACCGGTCCTCTGCCGGGGAGATCTTCCTGTCCGCCTTCTGCCACGGCTGGCCGGTAGGCACGAAGAGCACCTCATCCAGCCCGAAGCGGTGCGCCGCCTCGCTCGCCGCAACCAGGTGGCCGTGGTGGATGGGGTCGAAGGTGCCGCCCATCACACCGATGCGCCGCGCAGGTTTGGCAGCAGTCATCGAATCTGCCCCTCCCCCTCAAGAATCCACTTCGTGGTCGTGAGCTCCGGCAGCGCCATGGGCCCTCGCGCGTGCAGCTTCTGCGTGGAAATGCCGATCTCAGCACCCATGCCGTAGACCTCCCCGTCGGTGAACGCCGTCGACGCGTTGAGCATCACCGCCGCGGAATCGACGCGGTCCGCAAACCGCCGCAAAGCGAACGCGTTCTTTGATGCGATCGCGTCCGTATGGCCCGTCGAAAAGCGAGCGATGTGCGCGATCGCCCCATCCACCCCTTCGACTTCGGCGACCGCAATGTCCATGGAAAGGTACTCGTCGGCCCAATCAGTCTCGGTCGCCTCCACAATGTCGGTTGCACCAAGGGCTTCAAGCTTATCGACGGCCCCGTGAACCGTAACTCCAGCATCCTGCAGCGCGCAGATGACCTTGAGCTTGTCAGCGTCGGGCAGATTGGCATCAATGAGCGCGGTCTCGGTGGCGTTGCAGACGGAGACGCGGCGGGTCTTGCCGTTGAGCAGCATCGTGATCGCCATGTCGAGATCCGCATCTTTGTCGATGTAGAAGTGGCAGTTGCCGGTACCGGTCTCGATGGCGGGCACAGTGGCGTTTTCCACGACAGCGTTGATCAGGTTCGCTCCGCCGCGCGGAATCACCACGTCCACGAGGCCGCGGGCGGTGATGAGGTCCTGGACCGAATCGTGCGTCTCGCACGGCAGGAGCTGCACCGCCTCGCGAGGCAGATCGTGGGCCTCAAGCACGTCCTGGAGGATTTCCACCAGCTTTGCGTTCGAAGTGCGCGCCGACTTCGAGCCGCGCAACAGTGCCACGTTGCCGGACTTCAGGGCAAGGCCGAACGCGTCGACGGTGACGTTCGGGCGGGCCTCGTAAACCATGCCCATGACACCAAGCGGGACGCGGACCTGCCGCATGGCGATGCCGTTATCCATGGTGTGGCCGCGCAACACCTCCCCCACCGGATCCTCCAGGCCCGCGACCTGGCGTAGCCCTCCGGCGATGCCACTGATGCGATCCTCGCTGAGTGCAAGGCGGTCCAAGAGCGACTCAGCCATACCGGCGGCGCGGCCAGCGTCGATGTCATACTGGTTCGCCTCGAGGATCTCCGCCGCGCGGGACTCAAGCGTGTCCGCCGCAGCGAGCAGCGTCTCGTTCTTCTTCGGCGTGCTCAGCGTGGCAAGCGTTGGCGCGACCTGCTTCGCGGCGCGGGCCTTGGCGAGAACTTCCTCGCGTTCTGCCTGGCGTTGTGCGGTGGGCTCAGTCATGGGGCAATCGTAGCGGAGTTGCAGTCTGACATTGTCATACTCTAGTGAAGATCGAACTCGTTGCCGGGCACCATCACGCCCTTGACAAAGCTGTAACCCCAAACTCACGATGAAGATATGACTGAAATCCTGCTAACGGGCGTACCTGATGATCTCCTTCGCCGCTTGGAGGATCGCGCCCGGAAATCAAATCTCACCATCTCGGACGTGATTATTCGCGAACTCGCCGGACGCGAAACCAAATTGCCGACGGATGAGGCATTGGCTCAGCTGGCAGCGCTAGAGCCCGTTTTAGACGAGGACGAAACCATTGCCGAGTCTGTGCGAGCTGAGAGAGATTCACGCTAATGGTTCTTGACACCTCTGCGTTTGTAGAGTTGCTCATGAACTCGGAAAAGGGTCGAGAAGTCGCAACGCTGCTAGCTGATGATGGGTACACGTTATCTGCACCACAACTGTTGGTAACGGAGGTGGTCCAAGTCCTGCGCAGGAGAACCCGAGCAGGGTTAGTCAGTCCATCCAGGGCTAGTGCTGCACTCGCCATACTCACACGAATGGATGTCAGGCTGTACGACCACCTTCCTCTCACCGACCGGGTTTGGGAACTGCGAGACAACCTCTCAGCCTACGATGCAACGTTCGTCGCGCTAGCCGAAGCTCTCCATGAACCTCTGGTGACTTGCGATGCGCGGCTGGCTAAGAACCCGGCCTCCGAAGCCGCGGTCGTACTCATCGGTGGAACCTAGTATCCGGCGTCGACGTCGACCTCGGTCTGCATCTTCTCCCCGGCCTGGAAGAGCTCCCAGTTCTTCGCGGTAAGAGGGCCCACGCGGCGCTTCATGTACCGCGGAATGTTCGCGGTGTGCGGTGTGATCACGCATGTGTCCAGGTCCCACAGCGGGTGGTCGGACGGCAGCGGCTCGGGGTCGGTGACATCGAGACCAGCTCCACCGATTGCGCCGTTTCGCAGCGCCTCGGTGAGGGCATCGGTGTCAATCAGCGGGCCGCGGCCCACGTTGACCACAACCGCGGTGTCCTTCATCTTGGCCAGCACATCGGCGTCGACAATGTGTCGGGTCTGGTCGGTGAGCGGAGTGAGCAGCACAAAGATGTCGTTGTCGGCCCACACCTCGTCGGCCTCGTCGATCTTCACCGTGCGCGCAGCACCTTCGACGTCGTTGCCGGAGCGGTTCACCGCCGTGACCTCGACGCCAAACGGGGCAATGAACTCGATGAGCTTTATGCCGATGCCGCCGGCACCGATCAGGGCGAGCTTCTGGCCGTCGAAAAGGAAACCTGTTTCCTCGGCGAGCTCCTTTTGGTTCCACTCGCGCGAGACGGCCTTGTGGCGGTGCAGCACCGCGAGGATGAGCGCGAGCGTCGACTCTGCAACGGTGTCGTCGTAAAGCCCGGCGGCGTTGGCCCAGCGCACGTCGTGGGCGGTGAGGATACCGGCGGACAGCAGGTTGTCGACGCCCGCGTAGGCGATCTGGACCACCTTGACGCTCTCCGGCAGGGTCTCCGGGAACTCATCCGGGCCGCCGCGGAAGACCAGCATGTCCGGGTTGTCACTGAGCTCGACGAACTCGTGGCCTTCCGCCTCGAGTGCGTGCACGACTTCGTCCCATGGTTTAGGCAAGAATGCGAACTTCATGCCTGCCTAGGATAGCGATCGCGCACGCCGCGCGTCACGGTTTGAGCATCTCCGCAACCAGGTTGCGAACCTTCGCGTCGATGTCGTCGCGCACCAATCGCATGCGCTCCATTCCCTCGATGCCGCGCTCCGAAGGTTCGTCGATAAGCCATTGCTCCAATGTGCCACTGGCGTCAGCGGGCAGATCAACGCTCGCCTCTTGCCCCAGCACGACAACGCGGTCAGCGGAGCGCAAGAGCTTCCCATCAATCGGCTTCGGATGGCCTTTCGCCATGTCCACTCCGACCTCTGCAAGCGCCTCTACCGACTGCTGGTTCAGCGACGCGCCCGGCTCGGTGCCCGCGGAGAACACTTCGAGCCGCTCCCCCGCATGATGCTGGGCCAAAGCCGCAGCCATCTGGGACTTCCCGCTGTTCCGGACGCAGATGAATAGTACTTGAGGCGTAGATTGCATAGTGGCAGTTCCTTCCTAATAGGTTCCCGCTAAGTCGCGGCTGGAGCCGATGAGTGGGCGGGCGGCAAGGCGGGATCCCCCGGGAACAATCTTGGCCCGAGGAACCTCATGACGTAGACGAGCCCGACAAGCACCGGGATCTCGATGAGCGGACCGATCGTGCCGGCGAGTGCTTGGGCGGACGCCGCGCCGAAGGTGCCGATCGATACCGCGATCGCCAGCTCGAAGTTGTTGCCGGCGGCGGTAAAAGCGACGGATGCGGATTGCGCGTACCCCATCCCCGTTGCCTTTGCAACGATGAGCGCCACGGCGAACATGCCCACGAAGTAGATCAACAGCGGCAGCGCCACCCGGGCCACGGTCCACGGGCGTGCGATGATCTGTTCCCCTTGGAGCGAGAAGAGCAGGACAATGGTGTACAGCAGTCCGACCAACGCCAGCGGCGAGATCGCCGGCAGAAAGGTGCGCTCGTACCAGTCGCGGCCCTTGGTCTTCTCGCCGACGATGCGCGAGCACACCCCGGCAAGCAGCGGGATGCCCAGGAAGACCAGCACCGAGGACACGATCGACCAGAACGAAAAGTCCGCGGAAGTCGTGGGAAGGCCCAACCAGCCGGGCAGGATTTGCAAGTAGAACCATCCCAGCACGCCGAACATCGCGACCTGGAATACCGAGTTGATTGCCACCAGCACCGCGGTTGCCTCTCGATCGGCGCAGGCGAGATCGGACCACACGAGCACCATCGCGATGCAGCGCGCCAGTCCGACGATGATCAACCCGGTGCGAAGCTCCGGCTCCTCGGGCAGGAAAGTCCACGCCAGCGCGAACATGAACGCGGGTCCGACGACCCAGTTGAGCACGGTGGAAACGACCATCAACCGGGTGTCGCGCGTCAGCTCGCGGGTTTTGTCGTAGCGCACTTTAGCCAGCGGCGGGTACATCATCACCAGCAGGCCGAGGGCGATCGGAATGGAAATGCCACCCACTTCCAGCCCTTTGAGCACGTGGCCCAGCTCCGGGACCGCATGCCCGAGTGCAAGCCCCAGCGCCATCGCCAGAAGAATCCACACCGGAAGGAACCGGTCAAGGAAAGACAGTCGGGCAGGTTTCGCCTGTATATTGACGTTCATCGATATGAAAACTAGCCTTCATATCGACGCCTGTCAATACTTAGAGGTGAGAGAGATTGTCTAATCGTCCGAATTGCTGCTCACTCGGAGCAGGTTTGCTCACCGTTGAGGAAGCGGAGCGTTACGCCGACATTTTCAAAGTGCTCGCAGACCCCGCCCGCCTGCAACTGCTTTCACGTTTGGCTGCCGAGGAGTGCGAACCGATGAGCGTGACTGAACTCGCTCAGGGCTCCGGGTTGAGCCAGCCCACGGTTTCACACCACCTGAAGCGGCTCACGGAAGCTGGGTTGCTGGAAAGAGTCCGCACGGGCAGAACCGTCACGCATCAGGTCTGCTCCGCCCCGTTTGCAGATCTTCGCACCGTGCTCCAGATGGACTAGGCGGCGCTACAACCGCGACGCGTAGTTGGAAAGGTAATCCGCGTGCACCACCGGGCGGCGCTGTTGCGCGTCCAATTCATCGGTGTGCTTGCCCAGCATACTCGCCAGTTCACGGGCGTGGTACGCGACCTCGCCGCGGCCAATCACTTCGGAATCGGGGCCGAGGATCTCCACGATATCGCCGGCGTGGAAGTCGCCCTCGATGCCGGTGATGCCTACGGCGAGCAGGCTCGTTCCGCCGCGGGTCACTGCCTTCACCGCCCCGGCGTCCAGGCGCAGCACCCCTTCCGCGTCCGCGGCGTAGAGCGCCCAGAACTTCCACGCGTTGAGCCTGCGGTCCGGGCGTGTGTGGAACACGGTGCCAACCTGTGCATCCCCCATCGCTTCCTCGATCCGCTCGGTGGCGGTGAGCAGCACCGGCACACCGCCGCGGGTGGCTAGGCGCGCGGCTGAAACCTTTGCCGCCATGCCGCCGGTGCCAAACAAGCCACCATCGCCTGCTTGGACCCCATCGAGGTCGCTGCCGGATCGCACTTCGTCGATAAGCTTGGCCCCCTCGTGCGAGGGATTGCGGTCGTAGAGGCCATCGACGTCACTGAGCAGGACGAGTGCGTCGGCGCTGATCAGGGTGGCAACGATCGCGCTGAGGCGGTCGTTGTCGCCGAAGCGCATCTCGGAGGTGGCGACGGTGTCGTTCTCGTTGACAATCGGCACGGCGCCGATCTGGCGCAGCCGGTCGATGGTGCGCTGCGCGTTCCGGGCGCGCTCGCGCGCACCCGCATCAGCCTGCGTGAGCAACACCTGGCCGATCGTGCGGCCGTATCGCGCAAATGACTGGCCCCACGACTGCGCGAGGTGGATCTGGCCGACGGCTGCGGCGGCCTGCTTCGTCGCCAAGTCCTGCGGGCGGGTACGCAGCCCCAGCGGGCCCATGCCGGCCGCGATCGCGCCGGAGGACACCACGATCACGTCGGTGCCGCGGGCGATGCGCGCCTCGATCGCGTCGACGATGCGGTCGATTTTGGCCTGGGAGACGGCACCGGCGGCGTCGACAAGCGAGCTTGTTCCAAGCTTGACCACGATGCGCCGCGCGCCGGCAATTTGGGCGCGGAGATCAGCTGAGTCCATTTATCCCTGCCAGCGCTCGGTGTCGGCGGCCTCGTCGGTGCCGTAGTCGTACTCGTCGATCAGACCGCGGCGAGCCTGGGAGGCACGCTTGCGCTCGGCAGCAGAGGCGCGATCGGTACCACCCAGGCGGGCATCCTGCCCGCGGCCGGCCAAGGTCGGGTCGCCGCCGCGAGACGGCTCCCAGTCAAAGGAGACCTCACCGATAGTCACTACATCGCCCTCACGCGCGCCGATCTTGCGCAGCGCGTCTTCCACACCGGCCTTTTCCAGGCGGTCGGAGAGGTAGCCCACCGCCTCGTCGTTTTCAAAGTCGGTCTGACGGATCCAGCGCTCCGCCTTTTCGCCGGTGACAATCCAGCCCTCCGGATACACCGGGTCACGCTCAACCACAATGCCGGAATCCTTGGAACGGCTTTGCAGACGGATCACCTGCGGTTCCCCGCTCACCTTCACACGCGGCTGCGCGGCGCGGGCCTGCTTCACAACCTCCCACATGGCCCACTTCAGTTCGTCGAGACCCTCACGCGTCGCCGTCGAGATCTCAAACACCGGCCAGCCGAACTTCGCCTCAATGTCCGCGCGCAGGAACTCTGCAAGCTCGCGCCCGTCCGGCACGTCAATCTTGTTCAACACCACCAGGCGTGGGCGTTCGCGCAGATCGCCCAGGCCAGTATCCATGTCCAGCTGATCGGCGTAGCTGTCCAGCTCAGCCTCCAGCGCCTCAATGTCCGAGATCGGGTCGCGCCCCGGCTCCATCGTTGCAGTATCCACAATGTGCGCCAGCACCGCCGTGCGCTCAATGTGGCGCAGGAAGTCCAGCCCCAGACCCTTGCCCTCGCTCGCACCAGGAATCAGCCCCGGCACGTCGGCAATCGTGAACGTATCGTGCCCGACATCGACCACCCCAAGGTTCGGGGCCAGAGTAGTAAAGGGGTAGTCAGCAATCTTCGGCTTCGCGGCAGACAGCACCGAGATTAACGACGACTTCCCCGCCGACGGAAACCCCACCAACCCAACGTCAGCCATGGATTTCATCTCGAGGATGAGGTCGTGGGCTTCACCCGGTTCGCCTTTGAGCGCGAACCCGGGTGCTTTGCGCTTCGCCGTCGCCAGTGCCGCGTTGCCCAAGCCGCCGTAGCCGCCTTCCGCGGCGATGAATCGCGTGCCTGGCTCTGTAAGGTCGGCGAGAATCTCGCCTTCTGCGCTGCGCACAACGGTGCCCACCGGAACCTCTAAGATCAGGTCTTCGCCGCGGGCACCGTTGCGGTGGTCGCCTTCACCGTTGCCACCGCGTTTCGCCTTCACGTGTGGGCGGAACTGGAAGTCGAGCAGCGTATGCACCTGGGGCGAGACCTCAAGGATGATGTCGCCGCCGTGGCCGCCGTTGCCACCGTCTGGGCCGCCGAGCGGCTTGAACTTCTCGCGGTGCACGGAGGCACAACCGTGCCCGCCGTCGCCGGCCTGCAAATGCAGCACCGCACGGTCAACGAATTGCGTCATTGCGTCCGCCCTTCTCCCTAGTTACCTGGTGCATGTTAGTCGGTTGGTCAGCAGGTCCATATCTCTCGGGACTAATAAGGTCATATCGATTGCACAATTATTCCGATTGCGGAATAATTACGTAATGTTCATTGCATTTCCATACCGTTGGGGCTGAGAGTGGGTTTCACAGTCGAGGATTACGCGAACCAGTTGAACATTTCTCCTAGGCGAGTGCGGGCCCAGATACAGGACGGCCAGATACGGGCACGGAAGATCGGTAACACATGGCAAATTCTCGATCCCCCTCCCGTGGTACAAAAGGTGCGGTTGCCCGGACCCAAACTTTCGACACGCTCGTTTGATCAGCTCGCTGAGTACCTCGACCTTCGGGGGAAAGTACTGAACCCTCAGGAGAGATTTCGGAGCTCACAGAGGGCGAGCCATATTGTCAACGGCGGGTTGCCGGTGGCGTTGGCCTATGCAGATCGCAACGGAGTGAACGTTAGCTATTACTCCGCCGAGAACGAAGACTTGGAGCATTTGCGACGCGACTCACGCATTCTTTTAACGGGCGTATCGCACCCAAGCTCTGCCATAGCTACACAAACGGTGGACGGATATGTAGCCCAAGAACAATTCCAGGCTCTCACGGATATGTATTTCTTGGAGGAGGTCCCTCGCGGAGAAAACAACGTTACTCTCCGCAAAGCCAACTCTGTCCCGGTGCGGCTCGGAAGACTTCACATTCTTACAGACCTCGCCGGGGACACCAGCTCGAGGTCCGTCGACGCCGCCGAACGAATTTTGGATGAGATCCGGGAGGATTTGCCTTATGCCTGAGGAACCAATCCGGCTCTTCACTACAGATCCGAGCGAGCGCGCCTCGTGGGAAGGCCTCAGGGACTTAGCGGAAGTGCTACCCCTCGGCTGGTCCCTGGCAGGAGGCACCCTCGTCAGGCTGCACACGACAGAACGGAACGCCGCTTCCACTCGATCTACTACCGACATCGATCTAATTCTGGACATTCGCGCCCACCCGAGAACCAAGCACAACGTGGGTCACGCGCTGAGTGGATGCGGTTTTCGTATTGCCCAGCCACCAAATCCAGCTGGGCACGATCATCGTTGGGAACGTCCTGTTGCGGGGGAACGAGATATCAAGGCTCAGATTGACGTTCTAGCACCCTCGGGTCTCCGTCCCAGTACGTACGAAAAGAAATTTCCCGGAATCGGGCGTTTGCTTGCAACCAGAGGTGCGCAGTTCGGTATCGACCGTTCGGAGCTAGTGACCGTTACAGTTGACGACGAGTTGACACTCACCGTCAACCGACCAGATGCGATAGGCGCGCTCTACGAAAAGTGCTCTGCACTCCTGAACCACAGCGACACGAAGAAGCGCCGCCACTACGAAGACATCAACCAACTATGCGCCGTTCTTGATTTTGAAGATCGTCAAGCTTTGGGAGACCTCCGACAGAAAGAACTCAAGCGGCTCAGCTGGGGGATTGAGCAAACGATCATCGCGCTCGGGACGCAGACCGACGAGCGAACCCAACGTGTTGAGCGACTCATTAGAAGACGTAACTGATCCAGCAACAGCAAACGGCGCGCCGAGATCGTGGGAGATCTGCGACGCGCCGTCGTCAAGCGAAAAGCTCTTATGCCGTAGCGGTGGCCTCTTCGGTGGTGCCTTCCTCGACAACACCTGCTGCCTCGGCAGCCTCGAGAACCTCGGAAGCCACACCCTCGCCGTCAGCCGGGACGATGTTGACCACGCGGCGCTTCTTCTTGATGCCGAACTGGACAGCGCCAGCGGTCAGCGCGAACAGCGTGTCGTCGCCGCCGCGACCGACGTTGTCGCCCGGGTGGAACTTGGTGCCGCGCTGGCGAACCAGGATCTCGCCGGCCTTGACCTGCTGGCCACCAAAGCGCTTCACGCCGAGGCGCTTCGACTCGGAGTCACGGCCGTTCGCGGAGCTGGATGCACCCTTCTTGTGTGCCATTGTTTCTGTCTCCCTTTACTTGATACCGGTGATCTTGACAGTGGTCAGCGGCTGGCGGTGGCCCTGGCGAACCTTGTAGCCAGTCTTATTCTTGTACTTGAGGATGTCGATCTTCTTGCCCTTGCCGTGCTCGACGATCTCAGCCTCAACCTTCACCTTGGACAGGTCAGACGTGCCGGAGGTGACATCTGCGCCGTTGACGAGAAGGATCGGGGTGAGCTCAACTTTGCCGCCAGCTTCGCCCTCAAGCTTCTCGATCTTGACCAGATCGCCTTCGGCAACCTTGTACTGCTTGCCGCCGGTCTTGACGATCGCGTACATAGAGGGTTACCCCTTTACTCAACTCGCACGCTCCCGGCATGCAACGGTGAGCGTTTGGAACAGTGTTCTCATTCAGCGTTTCGGGCGGTTTCGACCCGCCGTGCCCGCATGCTTGGGCAACAAGGCGGTGACGCCCCAAAACAGCGACTGTCATAGGCTACACTGCCCCCACAACAAAGACCAAACCGCTCTGCGCGGGAACATGCGCACCCAGCCACCCATTACACTGACGGAAGACGAGTGCTGTTCCACCCGCTCACCGACACGTGAAAGGAGGTCTTGAACGATGAACGAGTTCACCGAAGCATACAATCTTCCGCCGTTTAGCGATCTGTTCGGCGACTCCGGTTTATCTGACGACGCGTTGTCGCAGATGCTGACAGTCGCCGTCGACCCCGCAACCCCCGACCCGGGAACCGATCTCATCCCAGACCCCGACACGTTTGTCGCTGATACTGAGGACTCACTCGACATCGACCTCGGGGATCTGGATGATGGATCGCACGATCCGGACACGGATCCGGTTCCGGAGCTCGACGAGAGCGGCTCGCTTATCGACGGCTCCTTGGACCCCTTTTCCCAACCTCCCACCGAAAGTCCTGATCCGCTCGAAGAGCTGGGCAGCGATCCCGGCGACGACTTGGGCCAGGATCTCGGCGGGTTTGACGGCAGCCTCGGCGATGACCCGTTGGCGGACTTCTAGGAGCCACAGTGGATCGTACCGAGGAATTACAGCTAGTCGCCCGCGCGCAGTCCGGGGACCAACAGGCGTATGCAGCCCTCATCCGCGAGGCAAACCGGCGGATGTGGGCTGTTGCCCTGTCCATTACCGGCAACCACCACGATGCCGAAGACGCGATGCAAAACGCGATGATTTCGGCGTGGAAGAACATTGAGAAGTTCCGCCCCGAGGCGAAGTTCTCCACCTGGATGTACCGGATCACCTCCAACGCCGCGCTGGAGATTCTGCGCAAGCGCCGCGATGTGCCTGACGATGAGGCCGGCGCCGAAGAAGCCGACTCTGCGATGCCGCTGCAGCAACGCATCACCGACATCATGGTGGTGCGCCAAGCATTGGAGACGCTTGAGCCGGATTTCAAAGAAGTGCTCGTCCTGCGCGAGTACGCGTCGCTGTCCTACGAGGAGATCGCCGCGCACCAGGGCGTACCGGTGGCGACGGTGAAGAGCCGCCTGAACCGCGCGCGCAACAAGCTCAAGGACGCGATCGGCGCCGACGGGGTGTAGCGGGTTTTCCGCCTCGCGGAATTTCCGCTTAGCGGAACCCGGGCTGCTGCGCCCACTCGGTAGCCACGGCCTGACTAGCGCCGCTAGCAGGCATTCATCACTGTAGGCCGGGCGTTGCGCAACGCATCAGCGAGGGCTAAATAGTCGTGATCGATCTAATCGATCACCCGACCGGAGCAACCATCAAGCATCATAGAAACCCAAGCTTTTCGAGGCCACTGCGCACCTTAGTCTTCTCGTCGTTTTCATCGGTACCATTTTTACCAACAAAAACGACCATTAGTTGCTGATCTGGGTAGTACACGGCAGCATTCGGCAATCCCCCAAACTGGTAATTCAAAAAATAGATCTCTGGGCTTCCATTTGCCCATTGTTCAGGAGCCGGTTCATTAAACGCCGCCAAGTCGTCCCGGGCCTGCTTTGCTGGATCGCCTACAATCAAACGTGGCGCAAGCAATTCGTTTTCAGGCCACAAGGCTTGCTCTGCGTTACACGAGTGGTACGGAGTCTGTTTGTCCTTTAGCCAATCCTTGCCAAAGTCACTTCCGACTGGTTTGGGGTCAACCTTGCAAACTCGAATGGCTTCGCGGAACTGGGCGGGCAAGTAGCCAACGTCGCCAAAAAGAACGTCCATTGGCTCGTACGAGTTGCCGGATTTCGGGGTACTCGGCGTTGCTGCATCGCTTGCGCTGGTGGATGCGGGGGCTGCAGACGTCGCTTGATCCGTAGTTGGTGTTGAGTTGTCCGCCTCGGTGGTGGGTGCGGCCATGGTTTGTGTGGGGTCGTTTTCTCCATCACCATCGTTGCCGCTGAGTGCCCACCAGCCGATACCGGCGAGCAACGCAACAGCGGCTACCCCAACGCCGGCAAACAGCGGAACATTTGACTTCTTCGTCGTAGTTGTCTGCGCACTCGACGGCACTGACCCAGCCGGGGAGTGTGCATACTGCGAACCACCAGACTGCGTCGACGAATCACTGCCATACGCCGCCGGCTGTCCATACTGCGGTGCTTGACCCTGCGAGTAACTCTGCGACTGCCCCTGCGTCTCGAACGGCTGAGTCTGACCGACATTGGACTGGTCCGGCTGGGCTGGCTGCCCAGTACGCGAGGAGCCAAACTGACCTGCTCCTGGAGCAACTGCAGAAAAACCACCTTGCGCGGTCCCAGCACCGGCACCAGTACCCGGGCCATCGCCAAACGGGTTCACACCCGAACCCGAAGCTGCTGCACGCTGCGATCCCTGCCCCGGCTGCACCGGCTCGGTAAAGCCCTGCATCGTCGCCACGAGCGCACCACGGCACACCACAGTCTTCGGGTCGTCAAGACGCATCACACGACCGACCTTGCCCAACTCATCTTGCACATACGGAATACGCGACGAGCCGCCGGTGAGGTAGATCGGGGTGTCCGAACTCTCCACACCCGCCTCGCGCAGCACCGCCTGCGTCATCTCTGCGGCACGCTCAATCGGCTGCGAAATAATGCGGGTGAACTCATCGCGCGTAATCAGAACGTCACGCTCACCGGCGGGCGACGAAATCGTCACCGTCGCCGACGTGGTGTCAGAAAGCATCTCCTTTGCTTCGCGGATGTTCTCCTGCAACGCGTTCATCACGGACGCAGGGGCCTTGCGCAGCGAATCAGCCAAATCTGGATCATCGTGGTCAATTTGGTCAATCACCCAGCGGAAAACAAGGTTGTCAATGGTGCGCCCGCCAAGCGAGTTATCGCCCTTGGCCGCCACCACACGGTAGTCACCATTCTCGGCAGCTCGCAGCACCGCGATATCTAGCGTGCCACCACCGAAGTCGAACACCGCCACATGCTCACCAGCAGCAACCCGCTGCTGCGCCGCATAGTGAATGGCCGCAGCACGCGGCTCCGAAATCGTCCGCAGATTCTGCGCCGTTACCCCGGCCTCTTGAGCGGCATCCACAAGGTTGCCCAACGCTGTATGCGACCAACGCTCCGGGTGCGTCAACGTCACCGACGCTGGTTCATCACCACCATGCTGCGACTTCGCACGGTCAATGATCTCTCGGATGACCGCCGAGAACACCAGCTGGGTCGACACATCGTCGCCCTCCAGCTGGATCGTGTCATGGTCGATAAACCGCTTTGGCGACAGAACCAGGCGCGAGGGGTCGCGCCGGCCTGCCAGTAACGCCGAGTCGCCACTCACCACAGTGGAACCATCCGATTCCACGAAAATGGCCGACGGCATCAGGTTTGAGCGGTGGCTCAGGGCCAGCGCCTCCACCGATCCACCAAACGGGCTCGTGTGTGCCGCGGCCGAATTCGACGTTCCGAAATCAATCGCCAAATGCCACGATCCAGCCATAACTACTCCCATGTCGCTTAGATCCAGGTAACAGTTTGGTAAGTCTAGTCAGACTTACTGGTTTCCGACTAGCTATGTGTTCAATTGCTTCCAAGCCGCCTGGTACGCAACGATGAGGTGCTCACGAGCATCGTCCTCTGCAGCTGACAGCGGTGTCATCGCAAGTTCACGCAGCTCAGCAAGCTCTTGGCGCAGTGTTACGGTCACTCGTTCGGCGGGTGCGTCAGCCGGCATGCCCACCTTTTGCGCCGGCGTCGCTCCCTGAATCACCGCGCGCAATTGCGGGATCAGGCGCGAGTCGGGAGAGTCCGCCACGGTGTTCTTGAAGCTGCGGTACAGCATGACATCGTTCATCTGCGGCTGAGATTGAAGCACCGATTGCACCCACAGCACGTGGTCCCGAATCTCGGGCTGGTTCGCGAGACTCTCCAATGCATCTACAATCCGGACGGCGCGCTGCAAGGTGGCGTAGTACGGCATGGACTGCGTAATGATCTCGGTAAGTCGATCAATGCCGGAGGTTTGGCGCATCCACTGCAGGAGACCGCCAGGTCCATGCTCGGCAGCAACCGAGCGCCCGTAGACCAGCCCGTACTCCCCCATCACGTCAAGCAGCTCATCGCGTTGCGCGGCGTTGAATCCCTCTACGACACGGCTGGGATCCGGGAACTCGATGAAGTCGATCAGCTGCTCGCGATCCAAAGAAGCTAGGGCAGCAAGGTCGCGAGCCAGCGCGCCGTTGACCCGCCCGGTCAGCGCGGACTCAGCAAGCAAACCGGACAGCGGCACCACCACGCCAACGCTCGCCCCGAGCTGTTCACCGATCCGGTCCGCATAGCGGTTGGCCATTTCTAACGGGTCCTCGTGGCCAAACGCGCCTGGCCCGAAGGAGTCGGCGCGCGAGAGCACTCCCACCGTGGTCAGCGGCGTCATGCCAAGCTCAGCGATAAACGCACGCTCGTCATCACGCGGCGCTGAATCCGAAAGAAACAGCACCGCATCCGCCCAGGAGCTAGCCCTTTGCGTGTCCTTGGATCCGTCGATAAGCATGCGGCGAGTGCGAGCTTCATTTTCGACGGTCAGTGTTGCCGTGCCCGGTGTATCGATGATCCCTAAGTCGCGCAGGCGGGCGATGGGGACGAACTGTCGTACGTAGTCGACCTCGTCGACGGGGCGTCCGAGGTCGGTGAGGACGTTTCCGCCGAGCGGGACGGTGTTGACCTTGCCGTCGAGTCCGATGATGTCGGCGCGGGCAGGGGCGCCTTCGTCATAGATCGTGACCGTCATCGTGCATTCCAGCGAGCCTGTAGCGGCGATGCGGGTTTCTGTCATCGCATTGACCAGTGTGGACTTGCCGGCTTTCAGGCGGCCGATGACGGCGACGCGTGGTGGGCTACTCACCAGTTCCCGCAGCTCATTCGCTGCGTGCTGCGTGTTCGGCCCGCCCTGCGCAAGAGCCTCGATGCTCTGCCGCAGCAAGACGTTGAGCGATTCCGTAGATTGCCGGTGGGCTTGGTTTGGTGCTGCGGTCATGGCTAGCTCAACTCCCCTTGCGGCGCGTGCATTGTGGCCAGGTGGTGATTCAGCTCCTCAATCGTCGCCTCGACGATCTTGGCGTTCTTGGTCAAGCGGGTAATGGTTTCTTTGCGCTCCGCTTCGCTCGCGCGCGCGGCTTCATGGGCTTCCTTGATGTGCTCCTGCACTTCTTTCTGGCGCTGACGCAAGTAGGCCCGGTAGCGCAGCACCATTTCCGTGCGGGCAGCGGCGAGCATGGTGTCGAGCATGCGGTTGATGGTCACGCGAGTGGTCTGGGTGATTTCGCGCAGCCACGAAATTAGGTGTTGCTTGCCGTTGCGCAATGCCTTGAATCCCACGTTCACACCAATCCACACGGCTCCGGCGAGCGGCGCAAGGGGAATCATGAACGACAGCACGCCGGCACCGAGCATGCCCATGGTGGCCAGCGACGGATCGAGCAAGTCCTTGGTTTTTTTGTCTACTTCGCGGCCCTTGACCTCTTCGGGAGTGATCGAATCAACAGCAGCGCCGATAACGGTGTTGACGATGTCGGGTTGGTCCGGAAACAGCGGGGTGGCCAGTTTGCGAAGCTCTTCGAGCTGGGTATTCAAGGTCGTGTTGATCAACTCAGTGAGCTCAGCCTCGATCTGACTGGTGAATACCTGCGGTTTGGAACGCAGCACGCGAACACCGTCGCTGTTAATGCGCTGGATCCAGGAGTTTCGCACCTGCTCTATCTCGGTATCGAGATCGTCCATAATGCGATTTCGCATGAACTGAATGTCGCGGCCGAGGAGCTGCTCCCATTCGGACGCGTGCTCCTTGAGTCGCTCCAGCTCTTCTCGTTCTTCCTCGAGCTTACCCACGCCATCAGCTGGCGACGTGTGGATCGCGATGTCGCGCCCAATCTGGGTGTGAATGCCCTTAAGCGTGTGCGTGATGGATTCGATGCCGCCACGCAGCCCCAGCGTGGCCGGGTCAGAAAGCAGGCTGCGAAGGTGTTGGCGCAGCGCAACGATGCCGCTTCGGCTCGCGATCTCCGCAGCTTTCTCCGGGTTCACCCTCTCCATCTCCTGCGCGTCCATGGCGCGCAGGCTGGACACACCAATCACCGGGATCTCCGCCCCAAGGTGTTGACGGAGGAGTCGCTTGTTGTCTTCAACGATGGATTGCCAGCGGCGGATATTCTTGTCCGTTTTGGTCACGGCTACGATGGCGGCGCCGACCTCTTTGCGAGCTTCAGCGAGAATGTCCATCTCCGGTTTGGTGATTGGCGTCGACGCATCACAAACCATGAGCAGCACACCCGCGTGGTGTGCCTCGTTGAACGCGGCGTGCACGGCATGTTCATCCAACCCGCCGACACCTGGCGTGTCCACCACCAGCGTTCCGGCAAGCTCCGAATACGCCAGCTCAACGGCAGCCGCGGTGGCCAGCTCATCGTCGTCGCTGCCGGCGCGGGCGCCGGCGATGCCGTCGATAGTGACGTATTTGTCTAGATCTGAAGCAGCGATCGCTTGGCGTTTACTACCCCGCAGCACCGCTACTTGAGGTTCAGCAGGTCCCTCTTCAACCGGGTTCACGGTGACGCGGATGGGTGCACTGGTGGAGGTCATCACATCAACCGGCAACAGGTCCCGCTGACCGACAAGCGCGTTGACCAGAGAAGACTTGCCGCGCTTGATCTCGCCAACCACGACGACGGTGCCGGCCTTGAACTTCGCGTTCAGCAGCGCTTCCGCGACGTCAGCAGCGTCCGTATGTCCATAGCGCCGCGCGATCGCGGCCGCCCGATCAAAAAACTCCCGCGGACCTCGCACGGGTTGCTGCGTCTGAGATTCCATTGGTGCATCTTTCTTCTACTACGCCTACCAACGTGCCACGGTATATTAATCGCGTTTCGTGGCGCCTGCTCCCCGAGTCTAATAGTTTCCGAACTCTCTAGTATGCCTCTCACCTGCACGGATAAGAGATTTGGCATGAGGGCTGAGATTTTCTTGAGCGCTCCGGGAACCTTCGCTTTATGCTGCCCATTACATGTGTGACAGGACAGAGACAGTGTCAAGTCAGCAAGTACCGAAACCAGATCCGGGAACGGATCCAGCCCAGAAAGGCAGCACAATGTCCGGCGAGAACCTCAACCAGAACACCACCCCGAACACCACCCCGAACGCACAGGAGAAGGGCAACAACATCCCCGACGAGCTCCGCCTTGTTGACGCTGAGGGCAACGAAGCCACCGGCAAGGTGCTGGGTGCCCAGGACGTTACCGGCGACGGCAAGATGGACACCTTCATGGTGGACATGGACGGCGACGGCGTCGCAGAGACCCGCGTCTTCGACCGCGGCGCCGACGGTGTCGCAGACCGCGTCGAGGTCGACACCGACGGTGACGGCGTCGCAGACTACGCCACCGAAGACACCACCCGCGACGGCATCCACAACGTGGCCCACATCGACACCACCGGTGACGGCCGGATGGACACCTCGGTGAAGGACTACGACGGCGACGGCACGGTCGACGTGATCGAGTACGACACCGACGGCGACGGCGTCGCAGATGTCAAGGCTTACGACCACAACGACGACGGCAAGATCGACAACGTTGCCTTCGACACCGACGGCGACGGCAAGATGGACTACAACGCCTACGACCGCGACGGAGACGGCAGCGTCGACTCGGTGAGCGGCACCCCGACCGGCCCGAACGCAGCTCAGCGCGACCTGCTTGACAACCTCGACGGCAACCTGGCCGGTGGCTCCGGAGCAGCGGCAGGTGCTGGTGCGGGCGCAGCCTCGGCAGCACAGCCGGAGGCAGCACCGCAGGAGCAGGCAGCACCAGAGCAGCCGGCGCAGCAGCAGCCCGCTCAGCCGCAGCCGGAGGCAGCACAGCCGGAGGCACCGCAGGAGCAGCCAGCACAGCCACAGCCTGAAGCGGCGCAGGAGCGCCCGGCCCAGCCGGAGACCGCACCGGAATCCGCGCCGGAGGCTGACAAGGTTGACCTGGGCGACATGGAGGGCGACGCACCGGTTGGCGCCGCTCCACAGGGCGACCCGAGCGGCAACCACGGCGTCAACTCCGCAAGCACCCCTGACGGCGGCGTGATGGTTGATCTCGACGGCGACGGCTTCGCAGACGCAGCCTTCTTCGACCGCAACGCTGACGGTCGCGCGGACGAGATGCACATCGACACCACCGGTGACGGCAACCTCGACACCATCAACCTCGACACCAACTACGACGGCCGCACGGACGAGCAGCACGTCGACACCGACGGCGACCACCTCACCGACTCCGCCCTCATCGACACCGACGGTGACGGCTATGGCGACATCGGACTGACCGACACCGACGGTGACGGCTACTACGACCAGCAGGAGAACATCAACACCACCAACGTCGCTCCGGAGATGCCGGAAGAGGGCGACATCGACTTCGGCGGCACCGAGCTGGCATAACCCTCCCCCACACACACGAAAAACCGGGCGCATGGCCCGGTTTTTTCATGCGCTGTTTACGAGGACTTGCGGCTCGCTCGACGACGCCCACGCCCAGCGCGGCTTTGGGTCGCCGAATCCTTCGAGGCAGCTTTGACTCGCCCCTCGCGGGCTTCCTGCTTCTTCGGCTGGGAAGCAGTCGAGGTCGAGCGCCGCGACGCACGTCGCCTGCCTCGCCCACTGCGGGTTGTTGCGGGCTTTTGCTTATCGACGCCCTCTTCAACCGCCTCGGATTCCTCCACCTCAACCTCTGCCGGCTGCACAAAGTCCTCCGGCTTTGGGCGGTAATCGGACTTCGAGTTACCGCGGGTGCGGCGTTTGCGGCGCGGCGACGATTCGAACTCTTCGACCGCTTCCTCGTATGTCTGCGAAGCAGACTCCGCAGCCTTCACCGGCTCGGTTGAATCCACCTGCGCTGCGGCCACTGCTGCCTCAACAGCGTAAGCCGCATCACTGGACACCTCAGCTTCTGCAGCATCGGTCGCTTCGACGTTTGTCGAGTCGGCCTCACGCTGCTTACCGCGTCCGCGAGAGCCACCGCGTCGACCCCGGCGGCGAGACCGCTTTGTCTCGCGCTCTTCGCCGTCGCCGCCGGCGCCATTCCCTGCGTCATCGCCCTGATCCGCGATCACGGAGCCAGCAATCTCATCCAACTCCTCCTCGGAGTGGGTGCGCATGGCCTTCGCCGCCGGGTGCTCACCAACCGGACGGCGACGGTCCCTGTCTTTGCCCCGGCGCGGGTGGTCATCGTGCGCGTCGTGGTCTACCGGATCCTCGGCGAGAACAATCCCTCGGCCACCACAGGTTTCGCACGGTTCGGAGAACGTTTCCAACAAACCAGTACCAAGGCGCTTGCGCGTCATCTGCACCAGACCAAGCGATGTCACCTCGGACACCTGGTGGCGGGTGCGGTCGCGCCCGAGCGCCTCCTTCAATCGACGCAGCACGAGATCCTGGTTCTCGGGAAGGATCATGTCGATGAAGTCGATGATGATGATCCCGCCGATATCACGCAGCCGGATCTGGCGGACGATTTCCTCTGCGGCTTCGAGATTGTTCGATGTCACCGTCTCTTCCAATGAGCCGCCAGATCCAGTGAACTTACCGGTGTTGACGTCGATGACGGTCATTGCCTCGGTCCGGTCGATGATCAAGCTGCCGCCGGACGGCAGCCACACCGAGCGCGACAGCGCCTTCTGGATCTGTTCATCGACGCGGTACACCTCGAAGGCGTCTTTGCCGCCGTGGTCGTTGCGGTCGAACTGCTCCAACCGGTCCGCCAGATCCGGTGCGACCGACTCGACATAGGCCTTGACCGTGTTCCACGGCTTCTTACCGTCAACAATCAGCGCCGCAAAGTCTTCGTTGAACAAGTCGCGCACGACCTTGATCAGCAGGTTCGGCTCTTCATAAAGCGTCACCGGCTTGGCGCCCTTGGAGTTCTTCTCTCGCTCTGCGTGTTCCTGGATGGCCTCCCACTGCGTGTGCAGTCGGTTGACGTCGGCAGCGATCGCGTCCTCGGGAACGCCCTCGGCCGCGGTGCGGATGATCGCACCACCCTTGCCGGGTACGACGTTGTTCAGAACCTCCTTGAGGCGTTTGCGTTCCGGGGCCGGAAGTTTCCGGGAAATTCCCGCGCTGCGGCCGCCCGGAACGTAGACCAGGAAGCGCCCGGCCAGCGAAATCTGGGTGGTTAAACGCGCGCCCTTATGACCGACCGGGTCCTTGGTCACCTGAACGACGACCTGATCACCCGACTTCAGCGCATGCTCGATGCGGCGCGAACGACCGCCGAGGCCAGCAGCCTTCCAATCCACTTCGCCGGCGTACAGCACGCCGTTGCGGCCCTGGCCAATGTCGATGAAGGCTGCTTCCATGCTGGGTAGCACGTTCTGCACGCGTCCCAAGTAGATGTTGCCGATCATCGACGCCTGCTGGTCAGAGGTGACGAAGTGCTCGACCAGCAGCCCGTCTTCAAGCACTCCAACTTGCGTGATGCGGCCCGGTCCGTCGTGGCGATCTCGCTCGCGCACCACCATGGTTCGCGTTACCGATTCGCGCCGTGCCAAGAATTCCGCTTGTGACACAATGCGCGAGCGTTTCCGCTGTTCTTCGCGCTTCTCGGTACGGCGACGGCGCTGCGCCTCGAGGCGGGAAGACCCCTTAATGGCCTTCGGCTCCTCGAGTTCTTCAACGTCTACGACGTTCTGCGCACCGACAAAGTCATCGGTGTCTTCGACGCCCAGGATATTCGCGCTCTCATCCGACGTGTCGACCTTGGTCTCCGAGGATTTGCGTGATCCGCGACGGCGCTTGCGGCTCCGAGTCTCTGCCGGTGCCGACGCCTCGGCTTCAACGGTGTTCGCAGTGCCTGCAACCTCGGCGGAGTCAGCAGTGTCAGGAGTGTCAGTAGCGTCAGCAGCGCCGTCACTGGCGTTCGCAGCGTCCGCTGCCTCGGCATCACTCGGGCGGCTTGCGCGGCGGCGCTTCGAACGGGTCGGTGCCTTGAAGATTGGGGCGTACGCCGGGTTCTCTTCCACCGGGGCGGGAGTGACTTCGGGCTCGATGTCCGTGAGAAGGTCGAAGGCGTCGTCCACGTCTTCGGGATCGGTCAGCGCATCATCCTCTGCGTCGGTGACATCATCCTCATCGCGGTCTTCTTCGCGGTCAGTGAGCTCCGCCTCGACCTTGCGCTCGATCTGGGTGATTTCGTTGGCAACGTCTTTGCGGATGCGTTCGCGAATTTTCTCTTCAGCAGGTGCCGCCTCCGGCTCGGGGCTATCCCCCTTCGCCGCCAAGGCGTCGAGAAGCTGCTCCATCTCTGCTCGAGTCAGCGAGGATTGGGCGACCTTCACCACCCCTAGGTCCGAGAGCGCGAGGATGAGATCCTTTGAGGTGAGGTCGAGTGCTTTTGCGAATTGGAAGACCCGCATTTTGTCGCTGAGCTGGGAGCGATCGAAGTCTGCGTACGGGTTCGGGGCGGTGCTCTCTTTAGCCGCGTTCTCGTTCGGGGCCGCGGCCTTGGTGGACTTCTTTACCGATTTCTTGCTGGCCTTCTTAGCGGTCTTCTTCGCCGTTTTCTTCGCGGCTTTTCGGCTTGCTTTTCGTGGAGCCTTGGTCGCGTCCGACTGCTGCTGTTCCGTCGAATCTTCAGTATGTGCCACAGTTTTCTCCTCTGTCGCCGGCATCCGCGGGGTGTGTACACCGGGCGCTGGCGAGAGGTTCGCCGCCGCCGCACGATGCAGACAAGCCCGCGCTGGCTGTGTAGTTATGCAAAGTCTGTTTTCCTATTGTTACACAGCCTTGATGGACGGGTGTGTATGAAGCCGTCCTGGGACACAAGAAATGCCCCGCATAACGCGGGGCATAAACGTGCGAACGCTACTTGTTCGGGAACCAGATCGCGATCTCGCGCTCTGCGGACTCCGGCGAGTCGGAGCCGTGGACTACGTTCTCACCGACGGTCAGTGCGAAGTCGCCGCGGATGGTGCCCGGGGTGGCCTTTGACACCGGGTCGGTGCCGCCAGCGAGCTGACGCCAGGCCTCAATGGCACGCTCGCCCTCGACGATGCCTGCCACCAGCGGAGCGGAGGTGATAAAGTCCACCAGCTCACCGAAGAACGGCTTGTCCTTGTGCTCTTCGTAGTGCTTCTCAGCGGTCTCGCGGTCAGCGGTGCGCAAGTCCATCTCGACCAGCTTGAGGCCCTTGCGCTCAATGCGCGTGATGATTTCGCCTACGTGGCCGTTCGCGACACCGTCCGGCTTGATCAGAATGAGAGTACGTTCAGTCATGGTTTTCGAGTTTAGCGAACCGGCCTAGACCTCGCGCACGATGCGTGCCGCCTCCTCGGCGGGTGGGTTACGGAACCACATCTGGACTTGCTGGATGGCAAGTTGGTGGTTGCCTTCCTCTTTCATGCGTTTGATGGTGGCTCGCTGGGCGTCGTCAAGCACTATGGGCTTTTCCTCCTGCTTGGAGTAGATGTCGAAGAAACCCCAAACCAAGCATGCCCCAGCGAGCAGAATTACTGGAATGTTGATGGATTGGGGCCACCCGAGCCACTGACCGGCGATCGCCGCGATGGAGAACACGGTGGCGAAGATGAAAGCTACATAGCGCATGGTGTTGTTTATACCGCTTAACGAGCGGGATCAGCGGACGAGCCGATGTGCTGCGTGACCAGGTAGCCGCCGCGCATGCGCTGAATCATTTCGGAGCGCAGCTTCACAATGTAGTACCAGACGATCGCGAACATGACGCCGACTGCTGTCACCGACCAGTGGATGAAAAAGCCGAGGAGCAGCGGAATCTGCAGCGCGAGGTTGATCCACATAGCACCTGGGATGCGCTGGAGAAACGCCATGATGACGTGCGCGGCTCCGATGACGGTGATGTAGACCCAGTTGAAGGTGGTCCACATAGCGCCATCATCCACCTTGAGGATGACAAGCAAGATGAGGAAGATCGTGATGGCTTCCAAAATCAGCGTGCCGGAGAGCACGCTGCCGAGACTCTTCAGCGGATCCTTGACCGGGTCGCTACCGGGGCCGAGGGGGCCGATGTTCGGTTGTGCTTGTTCACGCGCCATAGGCTCATCCTAAGTCAGCGCCCTCCTGCGTCCCTAACCTGCGCAGTCAAGGCAGCGTCTCGAGGTAGTCGATCACCTGGGCTGCGACGTCGATGCCTGTGGTCTCGGCGAGCGTGACAAACTGCGCGTTCGAGTTCACTTCACCAACAAGAGGCGCTGAGGCGTCGAGGAAATCCACCGAGCCGACCTCAAGTCCCAGGGCGGCCATGGCTTGGCGCGCTACCTCGACGTACTCGGAGGGCGGGTTCCAGGCCTCGGCGCGGCCGCCGCCGGTGATGTTGGCGCGGAAATCTCCCTCCGCCCCGAAGCGGCGCATCGCAGCAACAGGCGTGTCCCCCACGAGGTAGATGCGTGCATCCCTCCCGCTGGAGCCGGCCACGAACTCTTCAACCAAAACGGGCGCACCGGCCGCTTTGGTGAGCACCTCGATCAACTCCGCGCGGGAATGCACTAAAAACACCCCGCTTCCCCACGATCCGACCGCATGCTTGGCCACCGCGGGGAAACCGAGCGTGCGCTCCACCGCGTCGACGAACTCACTCGCCTCCCATTCCTCTGCCGTCAGCGGCCGAAACGTCAAGGGCGCGACCACCGTGCGAGGGTGTGCGATGCCCGCAGCGGTGAGCCGGGCGTGGGTGTACGCCTTGTTATCGCACAATGCGATCGCCTGTGCAGTGTTGACGCAGCGCACACCAAGCGATTCAAGCTGGGCGGTGGTGGCCACGTCTTTGTCCATGATCAACGCGAGCTGCGGCAGCTTTCCATCGAGGTGCGACGCCACCCAGTCGGTGTGCACTCGGCGCATGTCCACGCGGCCGTCGGCCGCCGCGAGCAGCTGGTTGAACTGCGTCTCAAACTTGTCCCAGTGCAACCACCGGTTTGTTACCAACCAGGCGCTCATTCGCCCTTCCTGGCGCGCAGGTACGCGCGGGACTCGCCTGCCGTGGCGATTGAGCCGGTGACTAGCACGCCGACACCTTCAGGGCCCTCTTCCTCGGCGAGCTCGATGGCCAGCTCGAGCGCGGCACCGAGGTGCTCTTCGACGCGGACGCGGTAGTCGCCGAAGATATCGGCGGCGATCTCTCCCAGGTCGTGTGCCTCCATCGCGCGCGGAGAGCGATTGCGGGTGATCACCAGCTCCGCGCACACCGGCTCCAGCGCGGTGAGCATGGAGCGCGCATCTTTATCCTCGTAGATGGAAACCACGCCAATGACGGACTGGAAGTTGAAGTCGCGCTGCATTGTCGCCGCGAGGCTGTCGGCGCCGGCGGGGTTGTGGGCCGCATCAACCAGCACGATCGGGTCGACGTGGACGCGCTCGAGTCGACCGGGCACCGTTACTTCGCCAAGGCCCTCGCGCACCGCGTCCGCATCCAGCGGGTGCTCGCTCGAAGCACCAAAAAACGCCTCGACAGCCGCAAGGGCCACCGACGCATTCGCCGCCTGGTGCGCGCCAGCGAGTGGGAGGAAGACGTCGTCGTACGTTCCGCCGAGACCGTTTAGGGTGAGCTGTTGCCCACCAACGGCCACCACCGCTTCGCCCACGGTGAAGTCGCGCCCGGCGCGAGCGACCGCGGCATCGACTTCCACGGCGCGCTCAAGGATCGCATGCATGGCGTCTTCGTCCTGCTCGGCGACGACGGCCACGCGCTCACCCGGCGCGATGATCCCGGCCTTCTGCGCTGCGATCTCGGACACTGTCTCGCCGAGAAACGCCTGGTGGTCCATGCCAACCGGGGTAATCACGGAAACGTCTGCGTCGATCACGTTGGTTGCGTCCCAGGTACCACCCATGCCGACTTCCACGACGGCGACATCCACCGGCGCGTCCGCAAAGGCCGCGTACGCAATACCGACCAGCACCTCGAAGCGGCTCATCCCCGGATCGAACTGCGCATCCACCATGTCGATGTACGGCTCGATGTCGCGATAGGTCTCCACGAACCGGGTCTGCGAGATCTCCTCGCCATCAATCACGATGCATTCTGTCAGGCTCGACATCTCGGGCGAGGTGAACAACCCGGTGCGACGGCCGAGCGCGCGCAGGATCGATTCGCTCATCCGCGCTGTTGAGGTCTTGCCGTTGGTGCCAGCCACATGGATCGCGGCAAACGAACGCTGCGGTTCCCCGAGCAGATCCATCAGCATCGCGATGCGCTCAAGCGACGGGTTTGGGTCGACGGCACCAGCGCGCGCGTCGAGCTGCGCAACCACGTCCTCGAAGTCCGGGTGCGTCTCCGGTTCGGCCGGCACGGTGCGCTCCCCGGCTTCCTCGCCCGTCTCAACGGGCCCGTTGAGACGCATGGTGATGCCGTGCTCGGTGAGCTCGGCGCGGTATTCGTTATCCATTCAGCCCCTCAAGGCGCGCGGTCACGCGCTCGAACTCTTCTTGCGCAACCTGCTGTCGCTGCTTGATCTTCTCCACCACGTGTTCCGGCGCGTTCGCCAGGAACTGCTCGTTGCCCAGCTTGCCGGCGGTGGTGTCCAGCTCCTTCTGTGCCGCAGCCAGCTCCTTCTCCAGGCGCTTGCGCTCCGCTGCCACGTCCACCGTGCCCGAGGTATCCAGGGCCACATCAAGGGTGGTGTTGCTCAGACGCATCTCAATGCTTGCCGACGGCGCGAAGCTCTCCGCTGGCGCTTCGACCTTCGCGATGGCGCGGACCATGCCTTCCTGCGACACTAGGTCCGCAGCTGCGAAGTCCAGGCGGGCGGGAACGTTCTGGCTCGGCTTGACACCCTGGTCGGAGCGGAAGCGGCGCAGCTCGGTGATCAGCTTGATCGCGTCCTCGATGCGGCGTCGCGCATTCAGATCCGCCTCGACACCACCGTTGGTATCCGCCTCGGTCGGCCACGCAGCGAGTGTGATCGTTTCGTTGCCGGTCAACGCCTTCCACAGCACTTCGGTGATGAACGGCATCGTCGGGTGCAGGAGACGCAGGACCACGTCGATGACTCGGCCCAGCACAATTTGGGTGTTGCGGCCAGTCTCCTGCTCCTCAGGCGCTGCCTCAGCGGCGTCGCGCGGAATCTGGGTCTTCGCAATCTCGAGGTACCAGTCGCACAGCTCATCCCACGCGAAGTGGTAGAGCTCCTCGTTCGCCTTCGCGAACTGGTAGTCGTCCAGGTACGCGTCGACATCGCGGCGGACCTCTTCCGCGCGGTCAAGGATCCAGCGGTCCGCGTCCGTGAGACTCTCCCGCTGCGGGAGTTCATCTACCGCAGCGCCGTTCATCAGCGCGAACTTGGTCGCGTTGAACAACTTTGTGGCAAAGTTTCGTGCCGAGGTCGCGTTGTCCTCGCCGATCGGCAGATCGATGCCCGGGTTCGCGCCGCGCGCCAGCGCGAAGCGCAGCGCGTCCGCGCCGTAGCGCTCCACCCAGTCCATCGGGTCGATGCCGTTGCCCAAAGACTTCGACATCTTGCGGCCCTTCTCGTCGCGCACCAGGCCGTGCAGGTAAAGGTCCGTGAACGGTACCTGCGGGCGGCCGTCCTTGCCCTCACCGAGGATCTCCGGAGTGGACGTGCCGGCGAAAGTTCCGAACATCATCATGCGCGCCACCCAGAAGAACAAGATGTCGTAGGCGGTGACCAGCACGCTGGTGGGATAGAACTTCTCCAGCTCCGGGGTCTTATCCGGCCATCCCATCGTGGAAAACGGCCACAGCGCTGAGGAGAACCAGGTGTCCAGCACGTCCGGGTCTTGCTCGTAGCCTGCCGGCGGCTCCTCGTCCGGGCCGACGCAGACGATGTCACGGTCGCCGTTGGCGTCCTCCGGGCCGTACCAGATTGGGATGCGGTGGCCCCACCACAGCTGGCGCGAAATCGTCCAGTCGTGCATGTTGTCGACCCAGTCGAAGTAGCGCTTCTCCATCGACTGCGGGTGAATCACGGTGTCACCCTCGCGCACCGCATCGCCCGACATGCGGGCAAGCTCGTCGACCTTCACAAACCACTGCAGGGACAGGCGCGGCTCGATCGGCTCGCCGGAGCGCTCGGAGTGGCCGACGGAGTGGACGTAGGGGCGGACCTCTTTAACGATTCGTCCCTGCTCGGCGAGTGCCTCGCGCACCTTCACCCGTGCCTCAAAACGATCCATGCCGTCGAACTGGGTGCCGGTGTTTGCGATGCGGCCCTGTTCATCCATGATGATCGGCATGTTGAGGTCGTGGCGTAGGCCCATTTCGTAGTCGTTCGGGTCGTGGGCGGGCGTGATCTTCACAGCGCCGGTGCCCAACTCCATGTCCACGTAGTCGTCTGCAATGACCTTGAGTCTGAGGTCGTCGCGGAACGGGTGGTCGAACTCCTGACCAACCAGGTGCGCGTAGCGCTCATCTTCGGGGTGCACGGCAATAGCGACGTCGCCAAGCATGGTCTCCACACGGGTGGTGGCGACGATCAGGTGCGGCTCGTCGTCGCTCAGCGAACCGTAGCGGATGGAGACGAACTCCCCGTCGACGTCGTTGTAGACCACCTCGATGTCGCTGACCGCAGTCTCGAGCACAGGCGACCAGTTCACCAGGCGGTAATCGCGGTAGATCAGGCCGCGATCGTAGAGCTGCTTGAAGATGGTCTGGACGGCGCGCGACAGGCCGTCGTCAAGCGTGAAGCGCTCCCGTGACCAGTCGACCGAATCGCCGATCGCTCGCATCTGCTTCGCGATCGTCCCACCGAACTCCTGCTTCCATTCCCAGACCTTGTCGATGAACTCTTCGCGGCCGTAGTCGTAACGGTCTTTGCCCTCCTCGGCCTTGAGCTTCGCCTCGACCTTGGTCTGGGTGGCGATGCCCGCGTGATCCATGCCCGGAAGCCACAAGACCTCAAAGCCCTGCATGCGCTTGCGGCGGATCAGCGAATCCATCAGTGTGTGGTCGAGCGCGTGACCCATGTGCAGCTGGCCGGTCACGTTTGGCGGCGGCAGCACAATCGAGTAGGCCGGCCTGTCGGAGGTCGGGTCGGCCTCGAAGTAGCCGGCCTCGACCCAGCCTTCGTACAGTCCGGCCTCCACCTGCTGCGGCTCCCAGTTCTTAGGGAGCGCGTCCGCGCGGTTGGTACCTACCAGATCACGATTTGCTTCAGTCACGCTTGGCCATTGTAGTAGCCGTGCAGGCTAGCTCAGCGCGTCGGCCACCTTGGCTTCTTCGCGCAGCGCCTCGATGTTGGCATCGATGCGCGGGCGCTGGAACTCGTTGATCTCCAGATCCTCAACCACTTGCCACTTGCCGCCCACACCGATCACCGGGAAACCGAACACCAAGCCTTCGTCGACGCCGTATTCGCATGTGGACGGCAGCGCGACCGTGGTCCAGCGACCATCGGTACCCTGTACCCAATCGCGCATGTGATCCACGGCCGCAGAAGCGGCAGAGGCGGCCGAGGACTTCCCCCGTACCTCGATGATCTCCGCGCCGCGCTTGGCAACCCGCGGGATGAACTCCTCGGTGTACCAGTTCTGGTCAATCTGATCGCTCACGTTCTCGCCGCGCAGCTGGGCATACGTCAGATCCGGGAACTGAGTGTCGGAGTGGTTGCCCCACACCACGACGCGGGAGAACTCCTCGGGCGCGGCATCCAGCTTCTGGCTGAGCATGGACAGCGAGCGGTTGTGGTCGAGGCGCATCAGCGCGTTGAACTGCTCTGCGGGCACGTCGCCGGCGGCCTTCGACGCGATGTAGGCGTTGGTGTTCGCGGGGTTGCCCACTACCAGCACGCGAACGTCCTGGGCCGCCCCGTCGTTAAGCGCTTTGCCCTGCTCGATGAAAATGCGGCCGTTTGCTTCGAGCATGTCGGAGCGCGATTCCCCCTTGCCCCGCGGCTTCGCTCCGACAAGGAATGCGGCGTTTGTGCCCTCGAAACCCTCGCGCTGGTTGTCGGTGACGTTGATGCCTTTTAGCAACGGCATTGCGGAATCGGCGAGCTCCATCGCGGTGCCCTCGGCTGCCTGCATCGCATCCGGAATCTCCAACAGGGTCAGCTCCACCGGTTGATCCGGCCCGAAAACGTCACCCGCGGCGACGCGCCACAGCAACGAATACGCGATGTTGCCGGCGGCGCCGGTGACAGTCACCTTCACAGGTGTTTTCGCGGAACTGGACGTGGCAAAGGCAGTCATGGCTCCTCCTCATCTGTGTTCGCATGAACTGTAAGTCCCAGCGTACTCGCGCAATACTCCCCCCGTTTTGGCGCGGTTGAGTACCCCCAAATGCGAAAAATCTTCATCTTTTTGCTGAGGACGCCTCACGCACCCGTTCACTGGGGCACGATTGTTGGCGGTACCAAGGGAAAGGAGTTTCGCGTGACGCACAGCCCCGCTGACGCTGCCCACCTCCCGACCTCCGAATCCGCAAACGCTGAACTCGAACTTGCTGTGGACGCCGCTATCGTCAGGTTCGCCCGCGACGGGTTCGAACAGACCAAGCTGGAAACCATCGCCGCCGAATCTGGCATGTCCAAGCGCATGATCCACTACCACTTTGGCGACAAGAAGGACCTCTACGAACGCGCGGTGAAGCGGGCGGTGGCGCGCATCGCTCCGCCGCACGAGGTGCTGGATCGCTCCTACGCCGTCCCCGTGGAAGGGATTCGGCGGTTTGTGGACTCCTTCTTCCACGTGTTCCTCGAAAGCCCGGATTGCATCCGGCTTATTTTGCGCGAAAACCTCGACCCAATCCTGGACGTTGAGGAACTCACCACCGGCGACCGCAGCAACGACATCACGCTGCACGTTGAACGCTTGCTCCTGCTCGGCCAGGATGCGGGCGCGTTTCGCCCAGGTATTTGCGCAGAAGATGTCTTGGCGCTGGTTGTGGCGTTGTGCGACCTGCGGATTACCCACGCTTCAACCAGCTACGCCATGAGCCGCATCGACTTTGCCAGCCAGCGCAACACCGAGGGCATGCGTCGCATGGTCATCGACGCGGTATTGGCGTTTTTGACCTCGAACATCCCGCACTCGGGATACGACTCCTACCTTGCGTCTAACCCGGAGCGCGACACCGCGAACTCGGCGGCGGCGAAGGCCTACGAGGTCACCCGCAGCGAGATCTACTAGCCGGCGGCTACGCCGACGCCTTCTCGTCCTTTGCCAGGAATTCTGGCTCAGCCTCGCCACGCACCACGGCGTCCGTGATCACCACTTCGGAGATGTCCTCGCGGTCCGGCAGCTCGTACATCACCGGCACGAGCAGCTCCTCCATGATGGCGCGCAGGCCGCGGGCACCAGTCTTGCGCTCGGCAGCCTTGTCGGCGATCTCCCCGAGCGCCTCTTCGGTGATCGTGAGCTCCGCGCCGTCCATGTTGAACAGTCGCTGGTACTGCTTCACCAGCGAATTCTTTGGCTCCGTCAGCACACGCACCAGCGACTCCCGGTCCAGGTTGTCCACGTGCGCGATGATGGGCAGACGCCCGATGAACTCCGGGATCAAACCGAACTTCACCAGGTCACCCGGCTGCACCTGAGCCAGCAGGTTCGCTTCATCGCGCTCGGTCTTGGAATCGATCTCCGCACCGAAGCCGATGCCCTTCTTACCCACGCGCTCTGCCACTACCTTGTCCAAGCCGGCGAACGCGCCGGCGACGATGAACAAGATGTTGGTGGTATCTAACTGGATGAACTCTTGGTTCGGGTGCTTGCGCCCACCCTGCGGTGGCACCGAAGCTACCGTGCCTTCAAGAATCTTCAGCAGCGCTTGCTGTACGCCCTCGCCGGAGACATCGCGGGTAATCGAGGGGTTCTCGCTTTTGCGAGAGATCTTGTCCACCTCGTCGACGTAGATTATGCCGGTCTGCGCGCGGTTGACATCAAAGTCCGCTGCCTGTAGCAGCTTGAGCAGGATGTTCTCCACATCCTCGCCTACGTAGCCGGCCTCGGTCAGGCTGGTCGCGTCCGCGATCGCGAACGGCACGTTGAGCATACGCGCGAGCGTCTGTGCGAGGTAGGTCTTGCCAGAACCGGTGGGGCCGAGCAGGAGGATGTTGGATTTGGCGATCTCCACTTCCTCGTCGCGCCGCCGGCTGCCCAGCACGGTCTGCTCAGCACGGACGCGCTTGTAGTGGTTGTACACGGCAACAGCCAAGGTTCGCTTCGCGGCGTCTTGACCAATCACGTACTCGTCCAGAAACGCGGTGATCTCGGACGGGCGGGGCAGCCGCTCGCTGTCCCCGTTGGAGGCCTGGTTGGCGCCGGCGAGCTCCTCCTCAATGATCTCGTTGCACAGCTCAATGCACTCGTCGCAGATGTAGACGCCGCCCCCGGCAATCAGCTTACGAACCTGCTTTTGCGTTTTACCGCAAAACGAGCACTTCAGTAGTTCAGAGCTGTCATGCGTTACTGCCATGTACCTTCAAAAACTCCCGCCATATCGGTCGCCGTGTTGGCGATGGTCTTCTCAGCATACTTACCCAGTCAAACGTCACCGTAGCGCACCACACCGCAACCGGGGACAATGGTGAGCAAGAACCCACCGACGCGAAGGAGCCACGATGACAAACCTTGACGTGAACATTTTCGGCAATAAGGAAGCGGATCGCACAGTGGTGCTCCTCAGTTCCATCGCCACTACCCACCAGGCTTGGTCCAAGGTCATCCCCGCACTCGAGGAAGAGTTCCAGGTGGTCACAGTGGATCACCGCGGTCACGGCAAGTCCGAAACCCCCAAAGTTGCGCAGGGCTCGGCCACGGTGCAAATGCTTTGCGACGACATCTTGACCGCCCTCGACACCATCAACGTCGACCGCTTCACCGTGGTCGGCCTGTCGTTGGGTGGAGCGCTGGCGCAGTACCTGACCGCAAACAGCGGCCGGGTAGACAGGGCGGTGTTCTGCTGCACCGCTACCTATCTCGGCGGCGAGGAGAAGTGGTCCGAGCGCACCGGCATTGCCCGCGAAAAAGGCATGGATGCCTTGGCGGACGGGTTTGTGGAGAACTGGTTCACTGAATCATTCCGCGAGGAGTACCCGGATGAGGTGCGTCGCATCCGGGACATGGCGGCCGCGGTGGGCGCCGAAGGCTACGCGCAGAATGGCGACGCATTGGCTAAGTGGGATTTTGCTTCCGAGTTGAGCAAAATCACTTGCCCGGTACTCACAATCGCTGGTGCCCAAGACCCTGGCACTCCTCCGGAGGAGCTTGAGAAGATCGCCAACGGCGTCGCGGGGCCAGTGGAATCGGTGGTGATCAACCCTGGTTCGCACCAAGTCGCAGTAGAGAATCCCGAGGAATTCAACAAAGCGCTGACTCAGTTTCTCCTGGATTGATGGGCTAGCCTAGACCACGTGAAAAGCTTCCTCCGCCTCCCCGCCGTAGTCGCTGCCGTCTCACTAGGACTGGTAGCTGCGGGGTGTGCCGACGAGGAGGCCCGCTTGGTTGAACCGGAACTCGACTTCCCCTACACCAGCGCAGACGGCACTTCGCCCGCACCAGTGACGTTTGATTTCGGCTTCGGAAACGATGGCGAAGACGGCGAAGACGACGCCGAGGAGGGCGAGGACGAAGACGACAATGAGGACAGCGATGCAGACGACTCGGATGATTCCGATGACTCTGGTGACGCAGACGACTCCGGCGATAGGGACGAGCCAGCACCCGCACCGCGACGCAACGTCCGGCCCGCTCCCGCACCCGCCCCGAGCCTCCCAGGAGCCGCATGTGCTTGGCCAGCCCAGGCCGAAGCGAAAGAGGGCGAAGAATTCAGCACCTTCTGCAACCGCGAGTGGGCTCGCACCGTCACCTCCGACGGCCAGCAGTACTTCTGGGAGGCCCGCGGTTCAGGCTGGGTGAGCATCGACCCGGTCTCCGAGCACAACGGCGGAGTCTGCTGGAGCAAGAACGACTTTGAGAAGGCCCCCGAGGCTATCCGCAACGCGGTCGTCTTTTGCGACTCCTAAGAATTGGCACAATGGATGCATGTCGCACCCACACCCACACCTCACTGTCAACACGCTCGGCAACCAAGATGAAGCTGAGACGGTCGTGCTGCTCAGCTCCATCGCTTCTACCCACGAGGCCTGGTCCAAGGTCATCCCCGCACTCGGAAACACCTACCGAGTGGTCACTGTGGACCACCGGGGCCACGGCGCATCCCAAACCCCCGACGCCGAACCCGGCACCACCACGATCCAACTGCTCTGCGAAGATACGCTTCGCGCCCTCGACTCCGTTGGCGTTCGGTACTTCGCCGTCGTCGGTGTCTCCCTTGGCGGCGCGCTCGCACAGTGGCTCGCCGCGAACAGCGGCCGGGTGACCAGGGCCGTCTTCGCCTGCACCGCCCCGTTCCTCGGCGGTGAGGAGTGGTACAACGATGCACGTACCGTACGCGAACAGGGCATGGAAGCGATTGCCGACGACTTCGTAGCCGGTGTCTTCACCGAGCAGTTCCGCGAGCACAACGCTGAGGAGTACCAGCGCATGCGAGACACCGTCGCCGGAGTGGATGCCGAGGGCTACGCACAGAATTGCGATGCTCTAGCCACGTGGGACTTCACCGACCAGCTGGACAAGATCACCTGCCCGTCGCTCGTGATCGCCGCCGCTGAAGACGGCTTCACTCCTCCTGCCGAGGTAGAAAAGATTGCCCAGGGGGTCGGCGGACCGGTGGAGTTCGTTGTGATCGACCGGGCCTCCCACCAGGAGTCGGTGGAGAATCCGGATGCGTTCAACGAGGCGCTGCTCACGTTCCTTCAGAAATAGAACCTGTGGTCAACGGAACGCGGTAGGGTTCGGCGCGTGCACATGGTGACGAAACGAGTTCTCGCGGTACTGACCTGCGTTAGTTTGGCTGGCTGCAGCGGCTCCCAGGAGGATTCGGACGAACCGTCGACGACGCCAAAGGATGCGCCGGCTTCCTCCGATACCTCCGATACCTCCGATACGCCTACCGCGTCCGAGACACCCGAGGAGACGACGGAAACCGAGCCGTCGTATGAAACCGTCTCGGCCGAGCCGTTCAAGATCCCTGGCAGCGAGAGCCACATCGCCATCCTCACGCCACTGGCGGGCGTGAACTACTTCTGCCTGTTAAGCGACGCCAATATCTCGTGCGACGCCACAGCACCCGCCGACGTGCCCAACCTCGAGGATATGCCCGGCCGACCGTGGGGACCGTTCACTGGCCGCCCAACCTCAGTGATTTTTGCGCCAGACGGTGAGATCATCTGGGGAATTGTCGAGGGCGTTCCCTTCGAGAACCCGGATTCCCCGCTCCAGCCGGGTCAGCGGGTGGAATTCAACGGCGCCTGGTGTCAGGTGCCTGATGATGCGAGCATCCAATGCGGATTCGGCAACGATTCCTTCACCGTTGCCGGCCCTGACCGCACGTTCTCGCAGCCATAGTCAAAAACGCAACGAGCGCCCGACCCGTGGAATTGGGTGGGCGCTCGCGCCGTCATTAAGCGAAAAGCTCTTTATGCGTTGAGCTTGCGGTAGTCGAAGACCTGGTCGATGATGCCGTACTCGACAGCCTCGGCCGCGGTGAGGATCTTGTCGCGGTCGGTGTCAATGCGGACCTGCTCCGAGGTGCGGCCGGTGTGCTGCGCCAGGGTGTCCTCCATGAGGCGGCGCATGCGCTCGATCTCTGCAGCCTGGATCTCCAGGTCAGAAACCTGGCCCTGGGTGCCTTCAGTTGCCGGCTGGTGGATGAGCACGCGGGAGTTCGGCAGCGCAGCGCGCTTGCCCGGTGCACCGGCGGCGAGGATCACGGCGGCGGCAGATGCAGCCTGGCCGAGGCAGACGGTCTGGACGTCGGGGCGGACGTACTGCATGGTGTCGTAGATAGCCATGAGCGCGGTGAACGAGCCGCCCGGCGAGTTGATGTACATGGTGATGTCGCGGTCCGGATCCTGGGACTCGAGCACCAGCAGCTGCGCCATGATGTCGTTGGCGGAGGTGTCGTCGACCTGGGTGCCCAGGAAGACAATGCGCTCCTCGAACAGCTTGCCGTACGGGTCGATCTGCTTCGTGCCGAAGCTGGTCTCTTCCAAGAACTGCGGCAGCACGTAGCGGGAATTGGGCATCTGGAAAGTCATTGGTTGCTCCTTTGCTTCTTGCTCGTGCTGTGCTTACTCGCCGATCGAGTATTCGCCAGCCTGGGCAGCGGTCTCGATGACGTGGTCGACGAGGCCATAGTCGCGGGCCTCCTGGGCGGTGAACCAGCGGTCGCGGTCCGAGTCCTTGGTGATCTGCTCAAAGCTCTGGCCGGTGTGCTCCGCAATGAGCTCTGCCATTTCGCGCTTAGTCTGCGCGAACTGCTCAGCCTGGATCGCAATGTCTGCCGCGGTGCCGCCAACGCCGGCGGACGGCTGGTGCATCATGATGCGGGCGTGCGGCAGCGCGTAACGCTTGCCCTTGGTACCGCCGGAAAGGAGGAACTGGCCCATCGACGCGGCCAGGCCCATTCCGTAGGTGGCTACGTCGCACGGGGAGTATTTCATCGTGTCGTAGATGGCCATGCCCGCGGTGACCGAGCCACCCGGGGAGTTGATGTAGAGGTTGATATCGCGAGTCGGATCCTCTGCGGAGAGCAGCAGAATCTGGGCGCAAAGCTTGTTAGCAATCTCGTCGTCGACCTGCTGGCCGAGGAAAATAATGCGCTCGCGCAGCAGACGCTCGTAGACGGAATCTCCCAGATTCATGCCGCTGGCTGGGTTAGTCATGTGCACCGCTCCTTTGCTCAATTGGTGTTTCGTTATGGGTAACGCCACCACCCTACTCGGCCATTCCACACAGGCCAGGAGTGTTCGCTTTTGGCGTACGGGTTGGGTTTGTAGGCGGTTTTTATCCGCCGGGGATAGCGAAAGCCCCGGCAGCTGCACGGGTTGCCGTTGCCGCTGCCGGGGCTTGGTTTGGGACGCTACTTCTCCTCGGAAGCTTCGGTGGAGTCTGCCTCGTCCTCGATGTCGCCGAAGTATTCGTTCGGGTCAACCGTGTTGCCCTCGTCGTCGGTGACGGAGGTTCGTGCGATGGCGACTGCAAGTGCCTTGCCGCGGCGCACGTCCGAGAACAGGTTCGCAATCTGGCCGGACTGCTGCAGCTCCATCACGAACTGGTTCGGGTCCATGCCGTAGGACTGCGCGGTGAACAGGATGTGGTCGGTGAGCTCCTCCTGGGAGACCTCCGGCTGCTCTTGCTCTGCAACGGCGTCGAGGAACAGCTGGGTGCGCACCGACTCCTCTGCCTGCTCGCGGGACTGCTTGTCAAACTCCTCGCGGGTCGTGCCTTGGGCCTCGAGCAGCTGCGCGAACGCGTTCTCGTCGTGTGCGAGCTGGCCGAGCAGCTGGTGGAGCTGGTTGTGCACCTGTTCGTCCACGATGGACTCTGGCAGTGCAAAGGTCGCCTCGGCGAGGGCGGCCTTGAGTACCTCGTCGCGGATGTCCGCAGCCTGCTGCGCCTTCTTGTTCTCCTCGAGCTGGGTGCGGGTGTTCTCGCGCAGCTCGTCGACGGTGTCGAACTCGGATGCCATCTGAGCGAACTCGTCGTCAAGCTCCGGAAGCTTGCGCTCCTTGGTCTGCTGGACGGTGACCTTGATGGTGGCCTCTTCGCCCTTGTGCTCGCCGTGCTCGATGGTGGTGGTGAACTCGGCGTCCTCGCCGGTCTTCAGGCCGCGCAGTGCGGTGTCCAGACCCTTGATCAGGTCGTCGGAGCCGATCTGGTAGCTCAGGCCCTCGGTGGAAGCCTCGTCGAGCTTCTCGCCGTCGATGGTCGCTTCGATGTCGATCACGGCGAAGTCGTCGGTCTTGAGCTTGCGCTTCGTGTCCTTCAGCTCACCGAAGCGGCCGCGCAGGCTGTCCAGCTCGGCCTCAAGCGCCTCATCGTCAACCTTGAGTGCCGGCACGGTGACGGCAATCTTGGAGAAGTCCGGCACGGTGATCTCCGGGCGCACGTCCACCTCGGCGGTGAACTCGACCACGTCGTTGTCCTCGATCTTGGTGATCTCGATGTCCGGCTGGCCGATCGGGTTGATTTCGTTCTCGTTCAGCGCAGCGTCGTAGCGCGTCGGCAGCATGTCGTTGACTACCTGCTCAAGGATGGGACCGCGGCCGAAGCGGGCGTCGATAAGCTGGCGCGGAGCCTTACCGCGACGGAAACCCGGGATGGTGACCTGCTGCGCGATCGCCTTGTATGCCTGGTCGATCTCCTTGCCCAGCTCGTCGAACGGGACAGAGACGTTCAGCTTGACTCTGGTGTCGCTGAGCTTCTCGACGGATGACTTCACGGATTACTCCTGTACTACTTATCGATGTTTCCTAGTCGGGGCGACAGGATTTGAACCTGCGACCCCCTGCTCCCAAAGCAGGTGCGCTACCAAACTGCGCCACGCCCCGTAAGCTGGGCTGCCCCAACTCACAGCGGCTAATTGTAGCGCCCAACAATTAGACAGTTTGTTGGGGGCCTTTTAAGCCGCACCGAAACGCAAAAATGGGTTAAGGGTCAGAATGTGTGTCTGGATTCGGTGATTTTCGGTACCTGACCTCGTTCTTCGGCGAAAGTATACGCTTCCAGGGCGTATACCGGGCTGGGGTCGGCGAAATCCTCGGTGTGGCAACCGGGATGTGGTATGGGCTGGTGGTGTTGTGACCCAATGCCAAAGAACCGACCACGCTGCCACTGCGGCGCTGAGATGAAACGCAACGGCACCACATCCAAAGGCACAACTCGCTGGCGGTGTAAAGCCTGCGGTTTCTCTACCTCCAAAAAGCGCCTCGATGTCACCAACGCAGCCACGTTTGCCCAATTCATCACGCACTGCACCACCACGGAAACCCTCTCCGCTACCGCGAAACGACTCGGCGTCAGCCACTCCACCCTGAAACGGCGTTTCACCTGGTGCTGGCTCGTTGACGTGCCTGATCCCACCATCGATCACACCGGGCGCGTCTACGACCAGATCTTCATCGACGGCACCTACACCGCAGGCGGATGTCTGATCGTCGCCGCAACCCTCGACCACGTCATCGCCTGGCACTGGTGCTACCGGGAAACCAGCCGCGACTACCAACACCTGCTCTCACGCATCCCCGCCCCCTTGATCGTCGTGCTCGACGGCGGGCAAGGCGCAGCAAGCGCGATCAAAATCTGCTGGCCAACCACTAAAGTGCAGCGCTGCTTAGTCCACGCCCAACGCGTCGTGCGCCGTCACACCACCTCACACCCACGCACCGACGCAGGACAAACGATCTACCGGTTAGCGCTCAACCTCACCCAAATCACCACACTGGACCAGGCCGCCACCTGGGGTGGGCAGCTGCATGAATTCTCCACCATCTACCAAAGCTGGATGAACGAGAAAACCAGAAGCAAAGACCCCGCCACCGGAATGTGGGTCACCACCTGGACGCACCCCAGTGTGCGCAAGGCCTACAACAGCTTGCATCACCTATGGCGAAACAACCTGCTGTTTGTCTACCTCGACCCACCCGAAGAAGTGCTCGATCCCGCCCGAGTCAAAGCCACCACCAACAGTCTTGAAGGCGGGATCAACGCCCAAGTCAAAGCCCTTGCCTACGCCCACCGCGGGCGCACCAACGAACACCAACGCCGCATGCTCGACTGGTGGTTGTACCTGAAAACAGAACTGCCTGACGACCCCATCAAGATCGCCAGACAATCCAACTGGGGAAAGGATCAACTCGCCAAAGTCCAAATCCTGACCCACAACGAGAACCAAGCCGACCACGAAACAGGACGACCAGCCCTCTACGACAACGCTATCGACACCAACTACAACCACTCAATCGGCATCCAAAAAGGCCACATCTAACCCCCACGACACGCCGAGCCAGACACACTTTTTGACCCTTAACCCGCAAAAATCCGGCCCGCCTGCGCGGACCGGACCATGCATGTTTCGTGGAGGGAATGACGGGAATCGAACCCGCGTCTTCAGCTTGGAAGGCTGAGGTATTAGCCACTATACGACATTCCCAGTGCGCTAAACGCGCTTGAAATAGTAACGCAGCGGGGCCCAGGCCTCCAAACGCCACCTCCCATCCGGAACATCGTGGTCCACTTGAGCGTTACGAAGATAGGTACATCACAATCACATCTTTGGAGCACCCATGAGCCTTTTCACCCTCCTTCTCCTGCTTGCTCTTGTCGCCCTCTTCGTTCCGATGATGAACGGCGGGGGTCAAGGTTCCAGGCAACAGTTGCAGCAGCGAGAGCAAATGCAGCTTGACGACGCTTTGGCTGACGCAAAACGTTGGACCGACCGCCTCGGCTCGCAGGTGTTGTCAATCTCGGGCAACGACGCAGCGTCAACCCAGGCCATGGCCGATGCGTCCGAGCGTTTTAACGCAGCATCTGCGGGCCTTGCTGATGCCCGCACCGTCAAGCAAGCGATGCTCGCGCGCGAATCCGCGCTTGAGGGCCTGCACTACGTCAACGCCGCCCGCGAGATCATGGGTCTGCCGGCCGGCCCTCAGCTGCCCGAGCTCGAGGGCCAGCGCCAGGCTGGCCGCGTCACCGAGACGCGCTCGGTGCAGCAGGAGGACGGCACCGTCATCACCGCCTCCCCCGTTGCCACTGAGCAGACCCCGCACTACTACCCCGGCGGTGCCGTGGCCGGACGCCCAGTCCCAGCTGGTTGGTACTCGGCCGCGTGGTGGGCACCGGCGATGATGACCGGCATGTGGGCGGCGAGCTCGATGATGTTCTACTCCGCCATGTTCGCAGGCATGGCCGGCACCCCGAGCGCGGCTGAGTTCGAGGCCGGCGACTTCGGTGGCACCGATGCTGCAGGCGATATGGGTGATATGGGCGATGTCGGCGGCGACATGGGAGACATGGGCGGCGGCGACTTTGGCGGCGATTTCGGTGGAGACTTCGGCGGTGGCGGTTTCGACTTCGGGGGCTTCGACTTCTAGCCCGGCCCGGTTGCGCGAATACAACTTTTAGGCCCGCCTACCTGCGTGAGGTAAACTCTCCGGCGTTCATCCCAGCCTCCAGAGACGCCACATAAAGGAGCACCAGTGCGCATAGCAGTGCTGCTGAAAGAGGTCCCTGATACCTACAGCGACCGCGATATGAACTTGAAAACGGGGCTGACCGACCGCTCCGGCGACGTGGTTGCGGACGAGGTCGGCGAACGCGCCGTCGAGGCGGCGCTGCGCATCAAGGAAGGCGCCGCAGACAGCACCGAAGTCCACGTCCTCACGGTGGGCCCCGCATCGGCGGCAGACTCGGTGCGTCGCGGCATCGCGATGGGCGCGGATGAGGGGTACCTCGTTTCCGACGATGCGCTGATCGGTGCCGATGTCACGCTCACCGCCGAGGTGCTTGCGGCGCTGATTCAGAAGAACGGCTACGACCTAGTCATTGCAGGTGCGGCCTCCTCCGACGGCGCCTCCGGTGTGATGGCGCCACTGGTCGGCGAGCTGCTGGACTGGCCCGCGCTTTCGAACCTCACTGAAGTGTCATTCGATGGCTCTCGGGTTGAGGCGGTGCAGGTCAGTGACGGTGCCGTCGTCAAGCTTGAAGCTTCCCTGCCTGCGATTGTGGCTGTGTCTGACGAATTTCCTGACCCCCGATTCCCCAACTTCAAGGGCCTGATGGCGGCGAAGAAGAAGGAACTGGGCGAGGTCACGCTGGCTGAGCTGGGCATTGATCCGGAGGATTATTCGCGTCCGCGCTCGATCATGGTGTCGGTGGAGCGCCGCCCCGCCCGCGAGCGCGGCGAGATTATCGACGCTGGGCCGACCGCGGCGAAGCAACTTGTGGACTTCCTGGAATCGAAGGGGCTGGTGTAACCGATGAGTGCAACCGTTCTTGTCATTTTGGACGCTGGCCATGACGGCCTCGCGCCGACTGCTGCCGAGCTCATCGGCGCAGCGAGTGCGATCGGCACGCCCGCGGTGGTCACTGACTCCCGCGAACACGCCGAGGAGCTCGGCCAGCTCGGTGCCACGCAGGTGCTCGTCGCACCGTTGCCGAGCGATGCGCAAACACTTCCGCTTGTCGACGCCGCCGAAAGCGCGTTCAACCAGCTCAACCCGGTTGCGGTGGTCTGCGCGCACACGGTTCGCGGTCGCGATGTCGCCGCGCGCCTTGCGGTTCGCTTGCGTCGAGCATTGCTTACCGACGCCACGGGAATCCGCCGCGATGCCGACGGCATTGTCACCGACCACTCCAACTACGGCGGCGCGTTTTCAACCGTGGGTGCCGCAACGCACCTGAGCCCGGTGGTGACGGTGCGTGTCGGCGCGGTGGAAGCGCGCGCGGAGGCGGCCACGCCTGAGGTGATTGACCTTAAGGTTGAGTCGTCCGGCAAGCGTTTCGCCGAGGTAAAAGAGGTCTCTCCGATCGAAAGGGAATCGTCCCGCCCCGAGCTTGCCACTGCGGACAAGGTGGTTGCCGGTGGCGTGTCGCTTGGTGACGAGGACATGTTCGAGGAACTCGTCGGCGGTCTTGCCGACGCGCTCGGCGCCGCGGTCGGCGCTACCCGTTCCGCCGTGGATGAGGGCCAGGTTCCCTACGAGGCGCAGATCGGTCAGACCGGCGTGATGGTCAGCCCGAAGCTCTACATCGGCGTGGGCATTTCCGGCGCGGTCCAGCACTTGGTGGGTATGCAGACCTCCGACGTGATTGTGGCGATCAACTCGGACGAGGACGCGCCGATCTTCGAGATTTCCGACTTCGGCATCATCGGCGACATCTTCGACCTCGTGCCGGAGATCATCACCGAGATCGAGTCCCGCAAGGACGCAAGCGAGGCTGGAAAGTAATGGGGGCGGGAGTGCAAGTACCTGTCCGCCGGGGGCTGCCCCGAGTCCAAGGCGGCGAACCCTGGCCGCCCGTAGAAACGATTGAGTTGCCGGAAGGCACCCTCGACGTCTCCGTGGCACCCGCCGAAGCTGCACCTCAAAGCGAGTTGGTCGAGGTGGCGGTTCGCCGCGGCCTCCCGCGAGTGCCCGGCGGCGAGCCTTGGCCGCCAGTGACCAGCGTGATGATCGAGGGCATCCAACCCGAATCCGAATCCGAGCCTGCACCCGAAGCAGCGGCTGCAGGCAAAGCCGCGGCCGGGTCGACCCGCATCACTGCGTCGCCCGAACGCCCGCAGCCCGACACGGCATCCCAAACACCAGCGGTCGAGCAGCCAGCAGCGGCCGCGCAACCGGCGAAACGCCCGGCCACTAAACCGGCAGAAGCCGCTACCGGTAAGGGTGCACGCACGTGGGTGTGGCCAATGGTGGCAGCGGCCGTGATGCTGCTTATCGGCGTGTTGGCTTCGCGGTGGTTCATCAATTCCGCCACCGGCGCGGACTTCATCGCTCGCTACGACGGCACCCAGCCGCTGCCCGAGAGCGCACCGGTGGGGCTTCCCGCGTGGCTTGGGTGGGCGCACTTCTTCAACATGTTCCTCATGGCGCTGATCGTGAAAACCGGTTGGAGTGTGCGCACCGAAACTAAGCCACCGGCCTACTGGGCGCCGAAGAACAACCCCAAGGCGAAGATCTCGCTGACGCTCTGGATGCACCTGGTCCTGGATGTCGCGTGGATCGCGCTCGGAGCTTTGTTCTACATCTTGCTCTTTACCACCGGCCAGTGGATGCGAATTGTACCGACGAGCTGGGAAGTCATCCCCAACGCGATCTCCGCTGGGATCCAGTACCTCTCCCTCGAGTGGCCTACCGAGGACCCGTGGGTGCATTACAACGCGCTCCAAGAGTTGATGTATTTCGCGGTGGTGTTCCTTGCGGCACCGCTGGCCATCATTTCGGGCCTGCGGATGAGCCCGTGGTGGCCGAAGAAACAGAAGTGGTTCCCCATGTCCGCAGCTCGTGCGATCCACTTCCCGGTCATGGTGTTCTTCATCGTGTTCACCATCATCCACGTGGCACTGGTGGCGCTCACCGGGCTGCGGCTCAACCTCAACGCAATGTTCGCGTCGTCCAACGACGCGTCGAGCTGGACCGGTGCTTTGGTGTTCCTCGGTGCCCTCGCAGCGATTGCAGCCGCGTGGTTCGCTGCCAAGCCGGTGCTGGTCGCACCGGTCGCGGGCAAGTTCGGCTCTGTGAGCCAACGCTAGAAATTCCGCGTGGCAGAAGATTCCGCGTCGCGGAAAATTCCGCGCGTCGGAAAATCCGGCGCCGATTAGTGCGGGCGGCCCATCTCGGTGTTCGCGATCACCTCAGCTTCGCGGATCACCTCTGCGAGCGCCGCTGCCACTCGATCTGCCGTCTCTGAACCCTCCGCCAGCAGATCGTCGCGCACCTCAAACATGATGCCGAGCACCTTGGCGTTCATCTCGAACTCCACCGGAATGTAGACGCCGGTGAACGGGGTGTTGCGCTCCACCTTGAAACCGGCCTCGGAGAAGATCCGTGCCGCGGTGTCGGTGAGGATGGCCGGCGAGTGCACGGAGTGGGTGCCAATGCACACATCCGGCAGCAGTTTGCCGGCGTGAATGCGGTACTCATCGGGCTGGTCGTTGTAGGAGTGGATGTCCACGATCACGGCCGCACCTGTATCGCGTAGGCGCTCCCCGACCAACTCCGACATTGCGTCGTCGTACGGGTAGAAGTACTTCGCCTTCAGTTCGGAGTCGTCGAAGCCGAGCGGGCGCAGCAGGTCGCCGTCGGCAAGCCGCGTGTACACCGGCCCGCGCCCGGACGCTTCCATCGAGTCGCGCTGGTTGTAGAACCGGCCCGGGTCCGCCACCACGCGCGAGATCCCGTTGGTGGCCATCCAGCACCGCCCACCGAACTGCGCGTGCGCGGCGGCGGCCAGGGTGTCGGTACCAGTGTCGGTGACGCGGTCAAGTTCGGTTTCCACTTGCTCCGGCGTGGCCACGAAGTCGGCGGCCACCTCGTCCGGGATGTGGCGCGAAGCGTGTGGCACGTGCAGGATCACGGGGCAATCTTTCGCACCGGCGTCGATGGTGAGGTAGTCGTACATACCTCGGTAGGTTATTGCGAGGTAGGGGTTTGCGCTTGCCAGGTGCCGTCGATAAGCGAAATTGCCCCTGCCTCCGCGAACTTGTCCAGCCAGCCCTCCATGGGCCAACTGCCCCACTTGGCGTGGAAGTAGTTCGCGTTGGCGACGATGTCCTCGAGGTGCTCCCACGGCGGCGACGAAACCGGGTGCCACTGGTGGAACGCGTGCGCGCCGCCGACCCAGTAAAGCTCGAAGCCGTGGCGCTGAAGTTGCCGGGCGAAGTCGGTGTCCTCGCCGCCATAGCCGGTGAACCCGGTGTCGAAACCGCCGAAGTCGCGCTCGATGCGCGCCCAGGTGTCGGCGGTCATGGCAAATGACAGGGACCAGAACAGGTTGTAGTCGTGGGCGAGTTCCAGCTCGCCGACGGGCGGATTCGGGCGCGCCGGGTGCGGATCGGGGCGCACGGTGCGCAGCTCGCCCTCGCGCATGTACGTCACCGGACCTGCGACCACGGCGTCCGGGTGCGCCTCGAGCGCGCGCACGTACAGCGGCACAAGCTGCGAAGACGCCACGCAGTCGGCGTCGAGGAACACGATTATCTCCGCGCCGCGTTCGATCGCGGTGCGCGCGGCGAGGTTGCGGGCCGCGGCGAGGTTCCTCGCATCCGCTAGTTGTGGCTCTGCCTCGACCACGTGCGACTTCGGCACCGCTTTACGCAGCTCGTCAGCATCAGCGAGCGCGACGGTGATGTGGTCAGTGCCCTCGGGCTTCAGGTTCACCTGGTGCGTGAGGTGGGCTTTCCGGTTCGCATCAGCAAGAGTCACCAGGGCAATTTTGCTTGACGACGCCCCCGTGGCCACCCCAGCGACCACCTCCGCGGCCCGCCGCGCGGCACCGTCCGTCTGCCACCGATACCAGTCGGGATTCAGCGCCTTCGCCTGCGCGAGCAGCGTTGGCCACTCAGCAGCGGGCGGAAATCCGTCCGGGACGACGGCCAGGCCGGCGTCTCGGAGCACTTGGGCGTTGAGTTTTTGCTCGATGAAGGGCCGCGGTTGCGGCAGCAGGATGGCCGGCGCGTTGGTCACGGCAATATCCGCGATCGAATTTTGTCCGCCCGCCGCGACCACGACCCCGGCACGCTGCAGGAGTTCGGTCGGGTCGTCGACGCGGTTTTCACCGGTGAGGAACGTGAACGTGTACTCGGGACAGGCGGCTTCGACCGCAGCCCAGTCTTCCGGTTCCCAGGTGGAGCCGCCCTTGCCGGCCATGACCAGCACAGCGTGCGGATCGCGCTCGATGCCCGGCGCGGGAGTGAGCCGCGAAATCCCGCCGACGGCGTGCAGGCGCTCCTCGTGCCCGCGAAGGTGCTCAGGGGTTTCGATCCAGTCGGGCCAGGCGGCGATCAGGGCATCGGCCTGGGTGTAGGCGAGCTGGTGGGGCGCGTCGTCGCGCAGGCCCGGCATCGCGTGCGCGACGACCGGGATGCCCATCAGGCGTAGGAACACTCCTACCTCGACGGACACGTCCACGTAGAAGGCGTCGGGGGCGTTGTCTGCGGTCCACCCGGCAAGCGTCGCAAAGCGGCTGCGCAACCCCTGGTTACCGTAGGGCGCGTAGTGGAGCGTGCCGCCGGCGGTCATGGCGCGGCCGTGGTGGCCGTGGCCCGCATCGTCGGCAAGCACCACATCGGCGCCTTCCGCAGTGGAGAGGATCGTCGCCTCGTGACCGAGCGCGCGCAGCTCGCGCTGGATCTCGCGGCAACGCTGAATGTGGCCCGAACCGTGGTGGTGGGCGTAAATACCAATCGTGGCCAAGTGCCCTATGCCCCCTTCACCTGGGCGGCGAGGTAGCCGTAGTGGACCTGGCGGTAGAGCTCCACATAGGTGCGCGCGGTCTGCGTCAGCGAGTGGTGCTCCACCACCCATTCGCGCACCGCGGCGCGGTCGATTTCACGGGCGCGGTGGATCGCCCCCGCCAGCGCGTCGATGTCATCCGGCGGGGCGAGCGCGGCAGGCGCGTGGCACAGCAGCTCGCCCAAGCCACCGCGCTCGAAAGCGGCGACCGGAGTGCCGCACGCCATCGCCTCGAACGCAACCAGGCCGAAGGGCTCTTCCCACCGCGGGCTGACCACCGCGACGCCGGAGTTAGCAACCAGCTCGCGCAGGTGTGTGTGCGACATCGTCCCGCGCCACTCGGCCACACCCGGCGCGAGCCGCGGCGCGATCTCTTCGCGGAAATAGCGGCAGTCGCCCTTGCGTCCCGCCAACAACAGGGGCACCCCGGCGCGGCGCGCGGCGTCCATCGCCATGTGCGCGCCCTTTTCCGGCACCAGGCGCCCGAACCAAATGGCGTTGGAGCCGCCTGGGCCGAGCTTCCAGGTGGAGACGTTCACCCCGTTCGGAATCACGGTCGGCGCGTAAGGCAGCGTCCAATCGTCCGCAGTCGTGTGGCTCACCGCTGCAAAGTGCCCGGCACGCGTGCCGGCAGCGGTGATCGCCGCCTGCAGCTCATCCACCTGCGGCGTGTGCAGCGTGGTCACCATCGGTAGCGACTCCGGGCTGTGCGGGCCGGGGAAGATCAGCGGGTTCAAGCTGTTGTTGTGCACCACGTCGTAGTCGCCGGCGACCAGCAGTCGGCGCAGCTTTACAAACGCAGCATCCTCGCGCTCTTTGCCGCCCGCTGGGTACGTGGTGTCGGTGGCCAAGTCGATCTGGTCGCCCCAGTCCACGCCGGGCAGCTCGAACGCCTTGCAGTTACCGTCGGAGCCTTCCGCGGCGAAGAAATCCACCTCGTGCCCCGCCGCCCGCAAGGCTTTCACCATGGTGTGGCAAAACGCTTCGAGCCCGCCGGCATACGGTTCGCGGACGGGGTAGCGAGCGGGCCCGATGAAGGCGATGCGCAAGTGGCCGTCGTTAAGCATGATGCCCTCCTTGTGCAAGCCTTGAGTAAATCGCCGCATGCGCGGCCCGAACCTGTTTCAATTCGCGCGCACGGTCGCTTACGTAGGCTACCGCCCCGCGCGCGACGAGATGAGCCGCGGCCTCCCCCGCCGCTTGCCCGTCGCCCGCCGCGTAGACCGCGACCGCCGCATCGGTGTCGGCTTGGTCCGCATAGCAGCCGATATCCGGCACCGCGACGGTGGTGCCCAGATCGCGGCACAGCTCCAGCCACCCGGAGTGCGTACCCCGGGTGTACGGCAAGATGCAGGCGGTGGCGCTCGCGATCGCGGCGTGCAGCTCGGCGTCGCTCATCGGCGCGTGCACGTGCGCCTCTGGCAGGGCGGCCCGCAGCTCGGCGGTAGCCGGCACGTCGTGGACGTAGACGTCCAGCGGCACGCGCCCGGAGATATCACGGTAAAACTGCGGGTCCGCCACCACATTGCCGCGCAGGGACTTCACAAACACCGCTGCGCGCGGCGCACGGTCAACATCAACAGGGCTCGCAAGAGCAGGGTGCTTGACGACGTCCACGTGCGCCACCCCGAACGCGTCCCGCAGGGTCGCGGCGGCACAGTCGGTGAGCGTGAGCACCGCGTCGGCGGCGTCGAGGAGAATCTGGAGGCGCTCCTGGTGGTCGCGCTGACCCTGCGCGTCGGCAAGATGCGGGTTCTCAATGTCGTGCGCGGTGACCACGAGCGGCACGGGCAGCACGTCTACGAGCTCGCGGATCTGCGCGGGCGTGAAGTGCTCGAAGCCGAAATGCACGTGCATCACGGCGGGGTACTCCTGCGGGGGTATCGCACGCCAGTACTCGGCAGTGAAGGCAGGGTGCGGCCACCAATTCCCGTCGATGTCCGGGTCCGGCAGGTACGCCACATTCACAGGACGAATCGCCTGCGTATAGGGGTGTTCTGCCGGGATCGAAAGCACCCGGATTTCGGGGGAACCGCTGTGCACTCCACTAATATAATCCCTCTCGCATCTTTCGCACTTACGTTCACCGCGTAGATTGGGGTGCCATGGCTCCCACGCTCACCGTTGTTGGCAATTGCCAGGCTGAATCCACCCGCCGGTTGCTCATGTCTACCGGGGAATTCTCTTCCGAGCGCATCACCCCCGTCCACGAGCTCACCGCAAGCGACCTCGGCTGGTTCACCGAGCTCATTGGACGCACGGATGTGCTGGTAACCCAACCGATCCGCGACGACTACCGCGGCGTGCCCGTGGGCACCTCGCAACTGCGGGCGCTGCTAAAGCGCGGGGCGCGCCACGTTTCCGTTCCGGTGCTGCGCTTCGACGGGCTCATGCCGTACCACGCGATCATCCGCAATCCCGCCGACACCTCAGAGAACCCGCCGGTAGTGCCGTACCACGACCTGCGCATTCTGGCCGCGGCCGCAAAGGGCCTCGACCAGCCGGTGGACCCCTCCCCCTCACCGGAGGCGCTGCGCCGCGCCGCCGCGATGTCGGTGGAGCAGATGCGCCTGCGCGAGCGCACCCACGGCGCTGTGGTCGTCTCCGACTACCTGGAAACCAACCCCGTCTGGCACACACTGAACCACCCCGACAACGCCACGCTCGCCCACATGGCCACGCAGATCCTTAACGCCCTCGACATCACCGCCGAGGCGACGCTGCCGGACTACGAGATGCTCGGCGGCCTCGACGCCCCCATCGACGCTGCCGCAGCTGACGCGCTCGGCGTGACAGTCGAGGGTCGCGGCACGTGGCGCAGCCGCGAAACCGGCGACATCGACCAGGGCGAGATCGTCCGCGAACAGCTGGAGTACTACCGCCAGCGCCCCGGCGTGGTGGAGCATGGCCTGGTCCGGCACGCCGAGCGCATCAAAAACCTAGGGTTGATGGAGTGAAGCATCTCATCGTCGGCCCCGACAACCACGGGGTCACCGCCTACGCCCTGTCGCTTGCGCAGGCCACCGGCGCGGACGTCATCCGCGAGGACACGTTCACCGATCAACCGCTGCCCGACGAGCCGATCCACGTGACGTTCACGGACCACTTGTTCGGGAGTACGCCGCAAGAGGCCGTCGATAAGCTTTTGGCCCGAGTCGGCGAGCGCGAGCTTTCGGTGAGCTTCCACGACATTCCGCAGGTTGAGGAGGGTACGGATCGTTTCGCGCGCAGGGCTGATGCTTATCGACGGCTCCATGCACGCGCCCAACTCACCGGAACCAACTCGGCCCACGAGGCGCAGTTTTTCGACGGTGATGCGGCGGTGATTCACCTGCCGGTGCCGGTAATTGCGTCGGCATTCGACCCGGAACCGGGCACCGTTGGCGTGCTGGGGTTTGTCTACCCGGGCAAGGGGCACGAGGACCTGGTGGCAGCGCTGCCGGATAAGCGCTTGCGGTTTCTCGGCTCGGTGTCTGCTGGGCACGAAAAGTGGGCGCAGGAGCTGGTGCGCACTGCGGGCAAGGTAGAGCTCACCGGATGGCTCGACGATGCCGCGATGGCGCGCGAGATGGGCCGCATTGAGGTGCCCGTGTGCGCGCACCGGCACTTCTCCGCGTCTGGGTCGCTGATGACCTGGCTGGGCGCAGGGCGCAACGTGCTAGCCACGGACTCCGACTACACGCGCGAGATCGACGCGTGGCTACCGGGGCGCATCACGCTGGTTGCCGACGGCGCGTGGCGCGAGGCGGTGGAAGCACTCGAGCCGAAAGTCATGGACCCGCCTGAGTACGGCTGGGCCGATGTCGCACGCGGATGGGAGGACGCATGGCGTTCGACTGGCCTGCTGTAAGCGTGGTAATTCCCCACTACAACGCGCCGGAGTCGCTTGCGCGCGTGGTTGCGGCAGTGCGGGCGCAAGACTACGCGGGCGAGGTGGAGATCGTGGTTGCCGATGACGGCTCACGCGAGCTGCCGCAGATCCCCGGCGTGCGCCTGGTGCAACAGGAAGACTTGGGTTTCCGCGCGGCTGCCGCGCGGAACCTGGGTGCTGCGGCGGCGAGCGGAGAGGTGCTGGCGTATTTGGATGCGGACACCGTCCCCGAGCCGGAGTACTTGTCCGCAGTCGTGCCGCACATTGTGGGCGATGCGCGTGCGGTGGTCGTGGGCACCCGGCTCACCGGCCGCGAGCGCACCGAGCCGCAGTGGCTTGTCGACGCCTGGGACACCACTGACAACCTGCGCGCCGCCGACCACTCCTCTTGGCGATACGTGATCTCGGCGGTGCTGAGCTGCTCCCGGGAGTTCTTCGACGAGGTCGGCGGCTTTGACGGCTCGTTCGTGGGCTACGGCGGCGAGGACTGGGAGTTCGGGTGGCGCGCCTGGAATGCTGGCGCCACGCTGGTGCACGAACCGCATGCGATCGCGGTGCATGAGGAAGAGGATTTCGGCGCCCGCTTCGATAACCCGGCCGAGGCTGCGCGGGTGAAGAACTCCGAATCGCTGGCGCTGGCCACGCGCATCACTCATCCGCTCGCGCGGCCCGACGGGGTGTGCTTCGGCGACTTCGACATGGCGGTGACCGTGCCGGCACTCGACGGCGAAGGGGTGACCGAGTTCGTCATCGCGGAGTGGGTGAAGTTCGGTGCCTATGTGCAGGTTGCCGAGGTGCCCGAGCTGTTCGCCGCCGACCCGCGCGTCGGCAGCGCACCCATCGACGCGCGCGTGTCTATCGCCATCGGTGCGGCGTGGGCACCGCAGGACTTAGACCTCCTGCTCGCCGCGGAGCACGTGCTGTGCGGTGACGGCACCGTAGTGCGCACGGCCCGCGCCGCAGCGCTCGGTCTGGAGGCAGCCACCGGTACGCCGGAATCGATTGGGCTGACCCCGGTGGCGGGCCCGCTGCAGCTCGAGCGCTACTTCGCCGGCTGGTAGAACTTAGGCGCCAGCGCCCGGCACCTCGGGCGCCACCCCGCTGCGCTCGTACGCCGCCAAGATGTCGATGCGGCGCTGGTGGCGTTCTTCTTCGCTCCACGGCTGGGACACGAACGCGTCAACGATCGCGAGCGCCTCTTCCTCGGTGTGCATACGTCCGCCGATGCCGATGAGCTGCGCGTTGTTGTGCTCACGCGCCAGCTGCGCGGTCTCCACCGACCACGCGAGCGCGCAGCGCGCACCCTTGACTTTGTTCGCGGCGATCTGCTCGCCGTTGCCGGAACCGCCAAGCACGATGCCTAGCGAGCCCGGATCGTTCACCACGGCTTCCGCGGCGGCGATGCAGAACGCCGGGTAGTCGTCCGCAGCGTCGTACTCGTGCGCGCCGCAGTCGGTCACCTCGAAGCCCTTTGCCTCAAGGTGCGCCTTGATCTGGTTCTTCCGCTCGAATCCGGCGTGGTCTGCTCCAAGGTAAATACGCATGGCCGCTAGTTTACCTGCGGGTTCTCAGTGCGGGAGCGCTTGAGTTCGAAGAAGTACGGGAATGAGGCCAGCTTCACCGCCGCGTCGAACAGCTCACCAGCTTCCTCGCCCTGGGGCACACGGGTAATCACCGGTCCGAAGAAGGCGGTGTCGCCAAGCTTAACGACGGGCGTGCCCACCTCATCGCCCACCGCGTCCATCGCCTGCGCGTGGTAGCCGCGCAGCAAGTCGTCAACGTCGGAGGTGTTGGCGCACTCCGCGATGTTCGCCGGGAGGCCGACCTTTTCCAGCGCCGCGGCGATGATCTCGTCGTAAGCGCCGTAGCCCTGCTTACCGCCTTCACCGGCCGGGTGGATCATCTCGCCCATCGTGGTGTAGAGCTCGTCGACCTTCTCCGGTGCTTCCTGCTTCACCTTCGCAAACACTCGGGCGGGACCCCAGTTGGCTGTCTTCCTTTTCTCAAATTCTTCGGAAAGCTCACGATTTTCGTTAAGTACTGCGAGCGACATTGGTGTCCACTCGACCTTAACCTCGCGCACTTGCTCAACTTCCTTCATCCAACGGGAGGCTTGCCACGCAAATGGACAAACTACATCGAAATAAAAAGTGACTTTTTCAACAAACATTTGAAGTTCTCCTCTACGGGTGTTTGGCATGGAGGTGCATCCGATTCTAGCCGGTTTGGGAGCACTTGCACGGCCCAGGCTTTGACGGCGGTGCAACCCCCGATTTAACCGTGCAAATGTACTTCTCGCAGCTCTCTCAGGTGCCGGATTTTGCGCACGCCTGGGCAAACGGTGCTGGAAGCTTCCTGAGAGAGCTACAGCAAGTAGCAGTTTTTCAGACGCTGCCCGAGCAGACACCTTCTCCCCTGGGCGCTCACAGGTGCCGAGTACCCTTGGCCGCATGAAAACGAATCTCACACGCGCAGATGCTGAAGCCCGCAAGGCACTCATTGACAACGTGCACTACGACATCCACGTCGACGTGACCGGCAAAGAGCAGTTCACGTCGCGCACCACGATCAGCTTCTGCTCGAAGGCGGGTGCCACCCACTTCGACCTCGTGGCAGACGAGTTCAGCGCAACGCTCGACGGGGCGCCTCTGCAGGGTCGCGACCCTGAACTCTCGGAGGGCCGCCACGAGCTTGTCGTGGACGCGACGATTACCTACAACCGCACCGGTGAGGGCCTGCACAAATTCACCGACCCGAAAGACGGCAAGGACTACCTGTACACCCAGTTCGAGCCGGCGATGGCGATGAAGGTGTTCGCCGCGTTCGACCAGCCGGACCTCAAGGCAACCTACGACGTCGCCGTCACCGCACCGGAGCGCTACACCGTCGTGCTCAACGAGGCCGTGACCGTCGGGGAAGATGCTGCCGCGGGCACGAAGACGTGGCGCACCCGCATCGACTACCCGCTGTCGACCTACCTCATCGCCATCGTCGCCGGCGAGTACGAGCACGTCACCGACACCTACCGCGATGAGGCGAACGACAAGACCATCGAGCTGGGCCTCTACGCGCGCGCCAGCTTGATGGAGCACATGGATGCCGAGCGCCTGTTCCAGCAGACCAAGGACGGCTTCGACTTCTACCACGCGAATTTCGGGCGGCCTTACCCGTTTGGCGACAAGTACGACCAGATCTTCTGCCCCGAGTACAACATGGGCGCGATGGAGCACGTCGGCGCGGTGACCTTCCGCGACGAGTACATCTTCACCTCCGAGCCGACCCCGTATCGCCTCGAGCGCCGCAACGACACGATCCTGCACGAGATGGCGCACATGTGGTTCGGCGACCTCGTGACCATGCAGTGGTGGGACGACCTGTGGCTCAACGAGTCCTTTGCCACCTGGTCCGCCGCCACCGCCCAGGTGGGCATCGGCGAGTACCCTGAGGCCTGGACCACGTTCGCCACCGTTGAGAAGGCGTGGGCGTACTCGCAGGACCAGCTTCCGTCCACCCACCCGATCGCCGCGGACGCGCCGGACATCGAGACCGCCGAGCAGAACTTCGACGGCATCACCTACGCCAAGGGCGCCAGCGTGCTGAAGCAGCTGCAGGCCTACGTGGGTTACGAGGAGTTCTTCGCCGGCGTGCGCACGCACTTCGACAACCACGCCTACGCCAACGCCACCTTCGACGACTTGCTCGCCGCACTCCAGGAGGCCTCCGGCCGCGACCTGTCCGACTGGGCCGCGCAGTGGCTGCGCACCACCGGCGTCTCCCGCCTCTACCCCGAAATCACCGCCGACACGTTCACCGTCGTGCAGGAGTCCGAGGTCATGCGCGACCACCGGGTTCGCATCGGGCTTTATTCGCTTATCGACGGCACCGTCACACGCACTCACCAAGTCGAAGTAGACATCCACGGCGAACGCACCGAAATTCCCGAACTTGCTGGCATCGAACACGATTTGGCGCTGGTGAACGACGACGACCTCACCTACTGCCTCATGGGATTGGCACCGCAGCACCAGCAATTCGCCATCGAGCACATCGGTGACATCGACGACCTGCTGGCGAAGACCCTGGTCTGGTCGTGGATGTGGGAGTCGGTGCGCGGCGGGCAGCTCCCGGCACGTTCCTTCGTGCGCGCAGTCGCTGCAGAGGCGGGCAATGTGTCGCACCCGAGTGTGCAGGAGCGCCTCTTGGCCCAGGCAACGCAGGCGGTACGCCAGTACGTCGACCCGGCGTGGCAGGAAGAGGGCTTCGCGTTGCTCAACGACGCATTCCGCGGCGCGGAACCGAAGGCGATCTTCGACCGTGCGCTTGCCCGCCTCACGCCGACCGCAGACACCGTCGCTTACTTCACGCAGCTCCTTGAGACCTCAGATAACCAAGAGGTGCGTTGGTTGGCGATCACCAACCTTGTCGCCGCTGGCGCCCTACCGTTGGATGCTGCGGACGAAGAAAGTGACGACACCAACGAGGGCGCGATCTCGCGGCTGCGGGTGCGCGCTGCCGTCGATAAGCAATGGGCCTGGGACAAGCTGGTCAATGAGGATCTGACCAACCTTGAGGCCCGCTACCTGATGGACGGGCTGACCTTCACTGCCGAGGGCTTGGATGAGTTCACCGACGAATACTTCCGCATCGCGCCGACACTCTGGGATCGCCTGACCAACGAGATGGCGCAGCGCACGCTCGAGGGCATGTACCCGCTGTGGGCGGTGACGCGGGAGGCCGTCGAGAAGCCGAATGCTTTGCTCGCCGACGATGCTGTGCCCGCCGGCCTGCGCCGCATCCTTTCGGAAGGGCAAGACCGGGCGGCTCGCGCGCTGCGCAACCGCCGGGTCGACGCGGAGGCTTAGGTCGGGGCTTAGCCCGGGCCCTAGGCTGCGGCCTAGTTCAGCGCGCTAGTGCGCAGCTGCAGCGCGTCCGGGCGCACCGAGATCTGGCTGAAAGACACCAACGTGTCGCCCGCGTAGACGCGGCGGGTGATGCGCTGCAGCAAGGTGTTGCCGGTGACGCAGAGGCGCGCCTGCTCGCGCTCGGAAGGGCGTGCCGGGGCAATCACGTCCTGGCGGCGCAGCTCGGCGAATGCGTGCGGGTCGCGCGAGGGCAGGGTATAGGTGGTCTCGTACGCGATCGGGTAGCCGCGCACCGCATAGACGGTCTCGATGGCGAAGACCTCGGTGCCGCTGTCCAGGTCGAATGCGAGCTCCACTGCAGCGGGCGCTTTGATCGTGCCGGAGGAGGTCACGGTCGAGCTGAGCGCGACATCCTGCGCGGAGAGCTGGACTGCGATGTCTTCCGTCGAGTTGAGATCCACGAAAGGCGGCAGCTCACGCACGAAGGTTCCGCCAGTGCGTCCGCGGCGACGCTCGATGATGCCTTCATCCTGGAGCAGTGCAAGTGCGTGGCGCACCGTCATGCGGGCGACGCCGAACTCATCCACAAGCTCGCGCTCAGCCGGAAGGCGATCCCCAGCGACGAGTTCCTGCGCCTCGATCTTCGCGCGGAGCTGATCTGAAATGACCATGTACGCCGGCCGCTTTGGAGTTGTGCGTGTTTCTAACTGAGTAGTCATTTTTCTGACCCCCAAAGAGTCCCTAAATGTTTTGAATGCAACTTTTGCATAAACACTAGTGAATGATTTGGGAACCTCGCACAAAAATTTCGCTTTCCCCCTACATATGGGGGTAAGGATAGGTTAAGTTTCCACTAAATCGCGGCAAACGCCTGCCGAAGGTCCGCAATGAGATCGTCGGCATCCTCGATGCCCACCGAGATGCGGACCAGTTCCGGGGGCACTTCAAGCGCGGACCCGGTGACGCTGACGTGCGTCATGGTTGCCGGGTGCTCCACCAGGCTCTCCACGCCGCCCAGCGATTCCGCGAGGCAGAAAAGTTTCGTGCTCAAGCAGAACTGTTTTGCTTGCTCCTCCGCGTGGAAAAGCACGGAGACCATGCCGCCGAAGCGCCGCATCTGTCGCTTGGCCACCTCGTGGCCGGGATGCGACTCCAACCCCGGGTAAAGCACTTTCGCAACCTCATCCTGCTGACCGAGGAACTCCGCGACAGCCTCGGCGTTGTCGCAGTGGCGCTCCATGCGCACCGGCAGCGTCTTCAAGCCGCGGGCAGTCAGGTACGTGTCGAACGGAGACGGGATCGAGCCGACCCAGCCGAAGAAGAAGCGCAGCTGGTCCTCGAAGCCGTCGATAAGCGAGTCCTTGCCGCACACCACTCCCCCAACGACGTCGGAGTGACCACCGACGTATTTCGTGGTGGAGTGGAGGACGACATCCGCACCCAGCTCGAACGGCTTCTGCAGGTACGGCGAGGCAAACGTGTTGTCCACCACCAGCGCCGCATGCTGCTTGACGTGAGAAATCGCGGCGATGTCAGCGATAGACAGCAACGGGTTGGTCGGGCTTTCCACCCAGATGACCTTGGTGTTGTCCTGCACAGCAGCGGCCACCGCGTCAACGTCAGTGATGTCCACGACGGTGTTTTCCACACCCCACAGCGTGAACACCTGCTGGATCAGGCGGTAGGTGCCGCCGTACGCGTCGTTGCCGATCACGATGTGGTCGCCCGGCTTGAGCAGCACGCGCAGCACCGTGTCCACCGCAGCCATGCCGGACGCAAACGCAACACCGAAGTCCGCCCCCTCGAGTGCGGCCAGTGTCTTCTCCAGCGCGGTGATGGTCGGGTTGCCCACACGGGTGTACTCGTAGCCGCCACGCAAGGTAGCCAGGCCGTCTTGGGCGAAAGTGGTGGAAGCGTAGATCGGGGTATTGATCGAACCGTACAGACCATCTGGCTCATACCCAGCGTGGATTGCCTGCGTAGATACGCCGTTGTGCGACTGTGCGGTCATGCCTTCTCCTTTGCAACTGAGGTACGTCTGAACCGGATACTAGACCAAGCGGTTCAGGGCGTTGCCGTTGCGGGTCGATTTATATGCAGACCGCGATCACAACACCATTCCCCAGCTGAGTATCGTGCACGGTAGAGACAGGAGGTTACGCACCGTGGATCAGGAGCTTTCGCTTTACGACGCCGTGGGCGGCGAAGAATTCTTCCAAAAACTCGTCGCCGGTTTCTACGCGCAAATCAAAACCGATGACCTGATCGGGCCGATGTACCCGGAAGATGATTGGGAAGGCGCGGAGGATCGCCTGCGCTGGTTTTTATCCCAGTACTGGGGTGGGCCGCGCATGTATCAGGAGCAGCGCGGCAACCCGATGCTGCGGCGGCGCCACTTTCCGTTCTCCATCGGTGAGGCCGAGGCGGATCGCTGGCTGGATCTGATGCACAACTCGTTGGACCAGTTCAGCGACGAGGAATTGCTCCCCGTCTACCGAGACCAGCTATGGAACCACATGCAGCGCGTGGCCTACATGATGATTAACCGACCCACATTGCGGTAGATCGAACCGTAGGGTGCGTCGAGGCGCACCCAGCTGCCTGCGGTAGCAACGCGGAGGTGGCGTGGGATCTCTGCGGGTGCTTCAAACCCGGGAATGAGACCCAGCGCGGTGCACGCGAAGATCATCCGCATGGGGATCTCGACAGGGGCGGCGGAATCCGCGTCGGCTGTCAGGACGATGCCGTCGAGCAGCGACCTCGGCGGGCCGGCTGGGCCAGAAAACTGCCGCGCGAGGTTGCGTCCCTCGTCGGCGAGCCGGCGGGCCACACCAACCGGCACTATGTCGCGCTCGACGAAACCAGTAGCGGGTGGCAGCGCGCCGGGCCACATCATGTCGCGGGCTTTTCCGACCTCGCGGCTCGCGTCTGCTGGACTCGAGTCTGTTGCATCGGAGTCGCCAGCGTCCCGGAGCGCGTTCAGGAGGTCATTGGCCGCCACGACCGCACCGTCGCGCGAGGCGCTGCCCGACACCCTGCGGGCGGCTAGACAATCGAACGGAGTGGTGACAAAGACGTCGACCACATGGTCGTCGACAAGCGAAAAACGAGCTAGTGCTGCCTGGTCAAGCCCCAGTGCGCGGCCCAGGAGCGTGGTCAATCCGCGCTCGCCCTGGGTAACAGTAAGGGTTTCCACTACCCCTCGAGAGCGCTCGATGCCGCGGACTGGGACAGGATGCCAATTTCTTTGGTCGTGATCTCTCGCGGCGAGGTCGTGGCGTTATCCACCGTCACCTGCACACACTCGATCACGCAGCAGACGCGCCCCTGGGCATCCTTGATCTCCTGGCGGGTGGTGAAAGAGGTGTTGCCCACGCGCACCACCTGCGTCTCCACCGTCGCGGTCACCGTGTTTGGCAACAGCGGACGCAGGTAATCCGCTTCGAGGTGGCGGACAAAAACGACGAACTCGTGGCCGCGGGAGTAGAAGTTCTCCTGCGCGAAAGCGAGGCGGGCCTCCTGTGCGAGCTCGATATAGGCGGAGTTCGTGACGTGGCCATAGCGGTCAAAATCGTTCCACCGCAGAGGGATGTTGTGAACGTGGACGTTGCCGGCGAGCTCCTGAGAGTCGCGGACAGCCTGGTCAGCCATTGCTTTCACACCTTTTGGTTGAGATTTGAATTACCCTGCGCCCAACCCTAGCGCGTGAGCTTGCGGTGCGTGACGCGCGAAGGCTTCGCAGCCTCCTCACCGAGGCGCTCAACCTTGTTCTTCTCGTAGTCTCCGAAGTTGCCCTCGAACCAGAACCACTTGCCCTCTTCGATGTTGCCCTCCCAGGCGAGGATGTGCGTGCAGGTGCGGTCCAGGAACCAGCGGTCGTGCGAAATGACCACCGCGCAACCCGGGAAGTTTTGCAGCGCGTTTTCCAACGAGCCCAGGGTTTCCACGTCAAGGTCGTTGGTCGGCTCATCAAGCAGGATCAGGTTGCCGCCCTGCTTCAGGGTCAGCGCGAGGTTTAGGCGGTTGCGCTCACCACCAGAGAGCACCTTCGACGGCTTCTGCTGGTCCGGGCCCTTGAACCCGAACGCGGACAGGTAGGCACGCGACGGCATTTCGTTTTGGCCGACGTGGATGTAGTCCAGACCATCGGAAACCACTTCCCACACAGTCTTTTCCGGGTCGATGTTCGCGCGGTTCTGGTCCACGTAGCTCAACTGCACGGTCTCACCGACATCAACGGAGCCGCCGTCCGGCTGCTCGAGACCGACGATCGTCTTGAACAGGGTGGTCTTACCCACACCGTTCGGGCCGATGACACCGACGATGCCGTTGCGCGGCAGCGTGAAGGAGAGATCCTTGATCAGCACGCGACCGTCGAAACCCTTGTCCAGGCTGGCAACCTCAACAACCTTGTTGCCCAAGCGCGGCGGAGTCGGGATCTGAATCTCTTCAAAGTCGAGCTTCTTGTACTGCTCCGCCTCGGCTGCCATCTCTTCGTAGCGCTCCAGACGCGCCTTGTTCTTCGCCTGGCGTGCCTTCGGCGAAGAACGCACCCACTCAAGCTCATTCTTCAGACGCTTCTGCAGCTTCTGATCCTTCTTGCCGGCGACTTCAAGACGCTCGGCCTTCTTCTCCAGGTAGGTGGAGTAGTTGCCCTCGTACGGGTAGAGCTTCCCGCGATCGACCTCACAGATCCACTCCGCAACGTTGTCCAGGAAGTAGCGGTCGTGAGTAATTGCCAACACTGCACCCGGGTAGGACTGGAGATGCTTCTCCAGCCAGAGGACACTCTCGGCATCGAGGTGGTTGGTCGGCTCGTCGAGGAGGAGCAGGTCCGGCTCGGAGAGCAAGAGCTTTGCCAGCGCCACACGGCGACGCTCACCACCGGAGAGGTGGGTGACCGGCTCTTCAGACGGCGGGCAGCGCAGCGCTTCCATTGCCTGCTCGATCTTGGAGTCGACCTCCCACGCGTCGGCGGCGTCGAGCTCCTCCTGGAGCTTGCCCATCTCCTCCATCAGCTCGTCGGAGTAGTTGGTGGCCATCTCCTCGGCGATCTCCTCGAAGCGCTGCTTCTTGGCAAAGATGTCGCCCAGGCCCTCTTCGACGTTCTCGCGAACCGTCTTCTCCTCGTTCAGCGGCGGCTCCTGGAGCAGGATGCCCACCGATGCGCCCGGCTGGAGGAAAGCCTCGCCGTTGTTCGGCTGGTCGATGCCCGCCATGATTTTCAGCAGCGACGACTTACCTGCGCCATTCGGACCCACGACACCGATCTTGGCGCCCGGGTAGAAGGCCATGGTGACATTGTCCAAAATGACCTTGTCACCGATAGCACGGCGGACATTCTTCATCGTGTAGATGAACTCAGCCACGTGTAATCCCCTTGGGTTATGCGAGTTGAAAGACGCTTCACAGGGTACATCACCCACCCCCGCCTCACCCAGGGGCATTCAGGGGACTGCGCAGGGGCGGATCCATGAACTAGAACGGGGCAGCGGCATCTTCCTTCACATCGTCAAACGTCACCACATCCTCCGCGCTGATGCGGGTTTCCGCGAACGCGGGCCCATCCTGTCCAGCGACCAGATCATCCGCCGATTGCGCTTGCAGTTCCTCGCGCAAAGCTCGCGCGGAGTGCAGCACCTGGTAGTTCGACAGGTCAAAAGAAACCTGTGTGGCTTTCAGCATGATCTTGGAGCGGGTCTGGGTCACCGGCTTCCCGGTTTCATCCACTCCCTCCTCGGACCAGGTCTTGGTGACCAGCTTGCCGGTGACAGAAACGGGGGCGCCTTTGAACAGGGAGACGCGGCAATTGTTGGCCAGTGATCCCCAGCACTCCGCGTCGATGTAGAGGTTGTCAACGTCTTCCCAGATCTCGGAGCCGTGTTCATCCTGGACTCCGGTGGGTCTGCGACGCGAGGATGCGATCCGGAGTTTGGTCAGCTGCCGATCCTGCGGACCGACGCGCAAGTACTCCGGCTGCGAGACGAGATTGCCGTGAATAGTGACGATGGTGGCGGACATAGGGAGTAGGCCTTTCGCTCAGGTTTACGTGGTGGGCCGGGGCAGGGGTGCCGTCGATAAGCAACTTGCTCCCCCAGCACCTGCAGCATGGCACGAAACAAACGAAAGGTAAAGGAAGCGTCGATTCGGCCTGTGTGCAACTTTTTTGCTCTCCACAGGTGAGCGATTTCGCGCAGCTAAGACTGGTTATATTGCGCGAGCATTTCGTTGTAACGGCGCCTCTCTTCGTCGTCGGTTTCTTCTGCCCGACGATCCACCTCGGCGGTCTCTGCACGATCGTCCAGCAGCCATTGCCTAAACAACACGCCGAAGACGATGACCAGCGGGAACGAGCCAGTGGCCCACGCGATACCGCCGCCGACTTTCTGATCCGCAAGCAAGTCCGGCTGCCACGGCAACTGGAGCGCCTGGTAAAAGTCCTCTGCGAGCACGATGTTGAGCTGCATGAGGTACACACCCATGAAGAGGTGGACTGGCATGGAGATCCACAACCATGCAAGGCGGATCTTCGCGTCGGCGCGCTGCGGAATTTCGTCGGGTCCGATGAGCTCCCAGAAGTAGAAGTACCCGGAAACCAAAAACACCGCGTTCATGATGACATGACCGGCGTGCTCTGAAATCATCAGCTCATACAGCGGAATAAAAAGGTACAGCGCGTAGAAGAAGAAGATGAACTGAATCAGGCTCACCGGCGGGTAGGTGACCACGCGCAGGAACGTCGACCGCTGGAAACTTTCCACCCATTGCCGCGGATTGAACTCGCCGGCGGGGTATGCGGCGCGCACCAGGGTCAGTGGAGCGCCGAGCACCAAGAGGACCGGCACGCCCATCGACAGGATCATATGCACGGCCATGTGCGCGGAATAGGCCGCAGGCATGTGCATGCCGAGGCGGGAAGAGAGCGTGACGACGATTGCGCCGCAGCCAAGCAACCACCACACCGTGCGAGAAACTTGCCACCCTTCGACGCGCCGTGTGAGGTGCAGATAAAAGGCAGCCAGGAGAATGGCAATGACGCTGAATAGCAATTCGAAGCGCCACAGGGTGAACCAGTTGCCCCACGTCACCGGCTCCGCCAGGTTGTAACCCATCTGCACCTGCATCTGCGTGAGATTGGGATCGCGCGGCGGGGGCGGCGGGGTGCGGCCGAGGGTGGCGGCGAGGCCGGTGACGGCAGCCATGACAATCACCTCGACGGCGGCGAGGCGGGTGAATGCCTTCGGGTCTTTGCTCAGCGCAGGGATGGTGCGCTGCCGGTGCCAGTAACCGAACGCGCCGAGCACGAGGAGACCGACGGTTTTGGCGACGAGCACCCAGCCGTACTCATAGTCGGTGAGTTCGGTGAGCTGGATGCGGATTGCCGCGTTGATCAGTCCCGAGACGAGCATGGCGAGGAACGCGAAGAGCGCGATATTGGAGTAGCGGCGCACCGCCGGTTCCAGGTTCGGTCCGAGCCTGCGCCCGTGTGCGACTAGCGCCATCAGCGCGCCCACCCAAACGAGCATGAACGTCAGGTGCCAAATGAACGAGTTCGTGCCGTAGTCGTGATTACCACCGGTCGCGGAGTGCCCGGTGAGCGCCAGCGGCATGATCGCAATGCCCGCACCGGCGAGCAGCACAACCTGCGGCCACCACGTGCTCGCAGTAAAACCGCCCGCGGCCACGACAGCGGCGAACGCGGCAACAATGAGCCAGACTTGCGATTCCTGGACTTGCTCGATTGCGGTTGACCACGCGGCAGCCTCGAAGATGACGTTGGCCAACGGTTCGCCGGAGACGTCGGAAAGCACGAGCGGGATCATGACAATGCCGACTAGCGCAAGTCCAGCCGACGCCCACGCGCCGGTACGCGAAGCGATGTGGCCGTCGACAGTCAGTGGCGCGCCGTTCAGGTCCTGCCCGACCATGCGCGGGGGGATGAGAAACGCGGAAAAGAGGAATGAGCCAACCGCAAGCGCGGCGAGCATCCAGCCGGCCCCGCGCAGCGCCGGTAGGCCGAACGTGGTCGGCCAGCCCGGATCTGGGATGCCCAAGACGGCTAACGACTCCCCCACAAACGACTGAGCGACCGCCCCCGCAATGACCGCCGCGACAAGCACAGCCGCGAGGTAGAACGGCCACGCCGCTTTCACAGCCCGCTTCTCTTGCATGCCTTTCACCCTACTTTCGCACGGTTACAAGCCATAACTCGCGCTGCGCTACAATGCTGGCTGGGTTTTTCACCCACTGCCTCCATAGCTCAGTGGATTAGAGCAACCGGCTTCTACCCGGTGTGTCGCGGGTTCGAGTCCTGCTGGGGGCGCCATGTGTTGTCTTGAGACATCGTTCCGGTCGTGTCTCGAGATTTCGTCATTTTTGGGTGCCCCGGAGTGGGTTGGGTGCGGCTTTCAGATGGGGAGATCGGCCGCCCTGGCATTGGTCCTCCTGCGGTCCTTGAACGTGCCCGGCATTGGGCCAGAGCAGCTTCGTTCAGACGGTCCCAATGGATCTAGCGATTGACGGCCCATGAACGTGACGCATCTGCCACGGGGCCGAATCCATCTGTTTAGGCGCTTCGCATGCGCAAGGATTGTCCGGAGCCGGAACGATGTCTCGAGACATCAGTTCACACCGCCGCGGGACGGTTTCCGGGCACGGGTTGCCCACCGGAACGATGTGGTGAGACATACCGCCTAGACAGACCGGAACGATCTCATGAGACATGCGGAACGATGTCATGGAACCAGACAACCGTAGCGGATCGACACATACTGCGAACCACGATCACTGTGGTGGACAAGCCCTTCAGCGCGAAGATCACCCGCGTGATACAGCGCGTGCTCAAACGCCTCTAGCGGCAGTTCATCGGTGTGCATACTCGCCCGGGTCGCGACACCGACAATCTTGCGCGAATACACATCGGTGATGAACGCGGTATAAGCAAAGCCCGACAGGGTACGCACATAGGTGATGTCAGCAACCCACAACCGGTGCGGTGCGCACGCAGTGAAGTCACGATTGACCAAATCGGGACGGCAATCAGCGACGTCAGTCCGAAGTGTCGTGATCGGAGTGCGGCCACGCCTGCGGCCTTGGATGCCGGCGAGTTTCATCAACCGTGCGGTTTGATCACGACCGATATCCCAGCCGGCGCGCTGCATGGCCTTCCACATCTTCCGCACGCCGTAGACGCTGAAGTTGTCCTCGTAGACCTTCACAAGTTCGGGGATGAGCAGCGCGTCTGACAAGCTCCTGGCTGACGGGGCTCGTGTTTTCGCTGCCCGGTAGCCACGAGAAGTGATAAACCCACACTCTGTCTGCCTCAACGTGCGACAAATGGCCTCGACCCCGAAGCGATCGCGATACGTGTCGATGTATTCGATCATCTTCTGGTGGGACGGGCGAGTTCCGCTGCGAAAAAAGCTGACGCTGTCTTCAAAATCTCGTTAGCCCTGCGCAGCTCGTTATTTTCCCGCCGCAGACGCTTCAGTTCATCCTCTACTGACTCGTCGGTGCTGCCCTGAGCATCGAAGGCAGATATTCGAGGTTTCAACCAGTGATTAAGCGTGTGCGCCGAGACGCCAAGCTTCTCACCGATCTCTTCGGCCGCAGCCCACTTTGAGCACCCCTCAAGCTCAACGAGTTCCTCAGCGAGGCGCACCGCCTTGTCTTTGAACTCGTCACTGTACTTCCTAGGCATGATCCCCATCCTTCTCTAGAAACGATCGGAGCTAAACCCAGGACGCTTCATGATGATCATGAGTACTTTTTCGCCTCTGTAGGCTCGTCCGATTCCTAGGTGGTAGATCCTTCCGGCGTAGCGGATGGTGACTTTTCCGTTGGTGGCGACGGTTTCGTGGCGGACGCGCCATTCTTCTTGTGGGTTGTCGTTGGGTGCGGCTTTTACTCCTGTGGTGTAGGCCTGCTCGGGCGTGCGGCGGTTGAGTGATCGGTGGGGGCGTTGGGTGTTGTAGTAGTCGGCGAATTCGTCGAATTGGTGTTGGAGTTGGTAGACGGTTTCTGTTGGTGGTCGGGCATTGAGCCAGTGTTTGAGTGTTTGGTGAAACCGCTCGATTTTGCCTTGGGTTTGCGGGTGGCCTGGGCGGCCGTTTTTCTATTGGATGCGGTGGTGGTTGAGGAGTTTTTCGAAGGCGTTTCTGCCTCCTTTGCGTCCGGCGAGACGTGCGGTGAACACCATCCCGTTGTCGGTGAGGGTTGATGCTGGTGGGCCGTAGGTGTCGATGAGGTATTGCAGCTGCGCTGCCACGGCTGCGCCTGTAAATGCTGGTTGTGCGGTGATTGACGGTAGGTAGCGGGAGTGACCGTCGATGAAGTCGAGGATTTCTACGCGTGTGCCGTCTAAAAGAAACGCGTGGGTGATGTCGGCTTGCCAGCATTCGTTCGGTAGCGCGGCTTCAAATCTGATGTAGGAGCTACGTGGTTTCTTTTGCGGTTGCGGGCTGACCAAGCCGGCATCGGTGATGATTCGGCGGATCGTTGATGTTGACGGAACGCGCATGCCTTGGCGTTGCAGATGGAAAGCAACGGTGTCTGGGCCTGCGTCGAAACCGGCCCTGGTGAGCTGTTTGCGCATGTCGATGATGTGTTTGCGCAGCGTTTCAGGCACAGCCTGTGGGTGGGTGTGCGGGGCGCGGGATTTCGGGGCGATGGCCTCTGGGCCGCCTGCATCGAAATCGGACACGATCTTGTAGACGCGTTGGCGTGAGATGCCGAAGCGTTTGGCGACCTTGGCGACAGGTTCGCCTTGGTCGCGCACAGCTTTGACGATGGCGAGGTTGCGATTCGGGCTGTCCATTTGTCAACCATGTCCCGACTGAATACCAGCGTCGTACCGCGCCTTGCTGGGGCAGCTGAACGTGTCAATCATGTCGCGACTGAGGTGTCAACCATCACCCCGAGTACTTTCCCGCCCCTAAGTGTCAATCATGCCGCGACTCACCTGTCAACCATCATTACCATTGCTCCAGGCACAAGCTGCAGCGGATTACAATATGGGCCTGTTTCAATGGGATTGTCAGGAATGCGTCCCACCAAGCCGTTTGATATGTGCTTGCGCCGAAACTTTGAAGATGGAATCCACATTCCCTTTCAAGGTTCGCCCGAAGTTGTCGAGTGCTTTGATCGCCCCGGTGGTGGGATAGCGTTTTACCATGCGCTCAACCTCAGTAGAGTTCAGTGGAAGCAAGTTGGGGTAGCTCCACATGAAAGCAAAACGTTCGTTTGGCCTAATTTGGGCTGTGTCTGATGAGAAAAGCCAGCTTTCAGTTGCCGACCTCCTCCATACAAGCACGCTCGAGCCGGGGAAGTGTCCTCCTAACTGGACTAAGCGCGACCTCAAATCAATCTGCAGATCGTCTTTCCAGAATACCGAGGGTACACTTTTAGTATGCGCCCATTCCTCGTCCATTTGATTGACGAGAACGCGACCACCATACGAGTCGGCCCAATGACTCTGTGCCCCATACATGTGAGGGTGACTAGCGGCTATCGTCAGAGGGCTAAGATTCTCGCCTGTTTCTATCAGGGCCTCAACAGGGTCGAGGACGACAGGCAATGGATCCCACAGAAGCCACTGGTCCTGGCTCTTTAGCAAATAAGATGTATGTCCAATCCCGATCTTCGGGCAGGTAGTCATTGAGAATGCGTCGGACGCAATCTTTTTAACTTTTACTTTAACGTCGGTTAGGCTGGTCGGGTCCAGCCATACTTGACCTTCTGGATCCCGGTACTGCCGAGGGTCCTCACAGACGGGACACCAGAGCTGTCCGCTCTCTACAGCTTCAAAATTCTCCACTCCGCAATTACGGCAGATTAGCGTTTTAGCCACTAGTAACCCCCGGTGACCAACCGCTCCCCCGAAGGCTTCTCGACCTCTTCCAAGATGAGACCCGCATAGTCCAACCACGTCAATTCCGATACCCCCTGTTCATTAGAAACCAGCGCTGTATTAGACTTACGCACCCTACCTACCCGCTCCCCTTCGACTAGGCGGGAGGGTGGAGCCACATATGTCCATCTTCCCCGTGGAAAGATGTCCACTAAAGCGTCGAACTGATCCGCTGAAGCTCTTGCTATATCGCGCCAAGCGTCCTCGACGTAGCCCGAATCCACCACGCGCTCAGCGTTAGGCTCATCCGACACGGGCAGAGCTCCGGCGCCCCCACTAACCACGAGCCAGACGCCCTTTTCGGCGCAAACACTCGCAACAGACAGCGTGCCTCTCACGAGCTCCGCCTCCCGCCCCTTTGACGGCCGTGTCGCGCTGACAACAACGTCCGGTTTAAAGGAGTTAATTATCCCAGTTAGGAATTCCGCATCGTAAGCATCACCATTCACTAGCTGGCCACCCAACTTCTCCAGTATCCGAGAGGAGCTAGAACGCGTGACTCCCACAACGATGTGCCCTCGCTCCAGCGCGGCCTCTGTCAGGACAGATCCTACCTGACCACTAGCTCCTAATACCAGTACTTTCATTCTCGATTCACCATGCTTTCATCTTCGCGTTGCCCCCCTAAGCGAGGTTTGGGCCGCTCCCCATGGCGGGGCGATCTGAGACAAAACGATGGCAGTCAAACACAAAAGGAAACCGAACCACTGTGGGAGAGTTAACAACTCGTCTAGGAGTAGGTAGCCAAGCAAGGTTGCCACCAATGGAGACAGCAATGGCAAGAAACTTGCAGACACGGCAGATATTTTCCCCAGACCTGTAAACCAAGCCCAATAGGTCAAAAGTCCTCCTGCGATTGACAACCATGCATACCCAAGTATACTCCTCAAATCTTGAGGTGGAGGCGTACCCTCAAACAAGATAGCCATCGGTAGTTGCAACAACCCACCCCACGCTAGCAACCAAGCTGCCCAGGTGAAACCGTCAGTAGGGCGCTGCCATTTTTTGGTCATTACGATTCCGAGCGCCATGGATACGGTTCCAAGAATACCTGCGGTTATACCTAACGGGTCAAAGATAGAGTCCGATGCAAGCACCATTACAGCAACTCCGACCACTCCAGCGATTGCCCATGCGACACGCCAGATGCTTGGGCTTTGATACAACAAGACCCATGCGAATGCGATAACGAAAAGAGGCTGACATGCGGATAAAACTGATGCCATTCCCCCTGGCAGCCGGTAAGCCGCTACGAATAGCAGGGGGAACCACAACCCAATGTTAAGGATCGCCATAATTAAGGATCGCCAGATCCATTCGCCTCGAGGAAGCTGCTTACATATTAAAAGGCCAATTATCCCTGCCGGTAACGCGCGCAAAACGCTAGACCAGATAGGGTATCCTGGGGGCAAGAACTGAGTTGTGACGATATAAGTAGTACCCCATACCGCCGGGGCAGAAGCCGATAACACTACCCAGCGCCAATTTTCCGTCGGTTTTTCTATCGACGCTCCCATACTACCTTTCCCTCTCCTTTGAAAGTGCCACCGCTAATTCCGCCCCCCTGCTCACTACCTCAACCATAACCTCGAAATTTGCATCTCTCGATCGCATATTCGTCTTTTCGTCGATGAAGCGCATTACATATTTAGTTATGTCCTTTCCTCGCACATTTTCGGCGTGAGCTCTCGCAAGTGCCTGCTGGACTGCCGACTCCACCAATTCATGGTCAAGGGCGATTTCGTCGCTGGGTGAGACTAGCGCCAAGAACCCACTACCTAGATCAAGTTCGATGTGGTTGCGAGCCGCTTTGGCGAGATCAGCAAGCCTGTCGAACCGAGCACCCAACTTGACACCCGAAGACTTGCAGTAGAAAGCAGGAAACTCTGAAGTATGAAATCCGACCGCTGGAATATTCAGCGTCTCCAACACCTCGACGGTCTTAGGTATGTCGAGAAACTTCTTGACACCGGCTGACACGACTATTACTCGTCTACGTGCAATTTCGTACAAATCGCCCGACATGTCCATAGTCGTCGCGTAGTCTCGATGAACACCTCCAAGCCCTGCGGAGGCGAATATTGGCACACCTGCCAATTCACAGATCGCTAGTGAGGCGCTGACTGAGGTCGCACCAAGGCTACCACGGACCAGTTGAACGGCAATGTCTCTGGACGTAACTTTATCGACGTTGTTCGCGGTGGTCAGGCGCTCTAGGTCCGCTTCGGTAGCCCCAAGGCACAATTTACCGCGGTCAATAAACGTAATTGCGGGCACCACTCCGCGTGAGCGTATTGCTTCGTCACAGGCACTCTGAAGCTCCACGTTCTTAGGGAAAGGCAACCCGTGCGAGAGTACATTAGACTCCAACCCTAGGATCGGAGTTCCCTCCTCGAGGGCATTCCTCACCTCATCTGAAACAGAGACTCGAAGTTCATTCAAGATAATCAGCCACCACTTGCAGCTCATCAATGTTGGGAAGGATGATCGGATCAACTACCTCTTCACCCCAACGGCTCCCGTCCACAGGCACTAAGTGTAATGACACCTTCCTGTAAGAAACCGAGAAGTACCGCTCGATGAGCTCTGCCAACTCACGACCAAAGCTGTCTTTCTGCTCGTTGCTTATAGGAGATTGGAAGTAATACATTTCAACGTGTGGCACAGGTCAGAACTCCTTGATCATGTATACACCCGGTCCAGTATCAGACATGGATTGCGTTCGATTGGAAATCCGAAATTATGGCACCTAGCTCTTTCACATGCGGAGGCTTCAGTATTTCGTAGTGGTCCGCGTCGAACCCAATCGTTGTGATGTCTAGAATATTTCTTTCGAGAATCTCATCGACAGAAGAGTATTTGTCCCCCTTTGCTTTCACTAGCAGTATTGGGCAGCTAACGTGATAAGCCTCCATTTCTTCGAAAGAATAATCGAATTCATATTGCGTGCAAACCAACCTCACAATCCGCTCGATCTGATCTGGATCAATCGCGTGATTCTTTTTCTGAATAAACTCGACGACATCGTCCAAGGACTTGGCTGTTGCTGTGACCTTCTGGAAATCGTGAGGATCCAAGGGGTGGTTGAACACACTCAAAAGCATTCCTACGAATTCTGGGTTGTCGACGCTGCTATCCCGTTCGCCCGTTTGGGGTATAAGAAGATGCCCGTCGGTAGATAAGGTTGGATTTCCCGGACAGAGTAGCGTCAAGGAGTCAACCCTACGGCCTTGCGCTTCAAGCAAGGCCGCGCTAGTAAGAGCAGTGCGACAGCCGAATGAATAGCCAATCAGGTGCAGCACGCCTTCGCCCGGCGCGAATTCGCAATCCTGTTCAGCCACCTGCTCTATAGAAGCTACCGGACTTTCCCGTTCATTGATTCCTTGTGCTTGAATTCCGATGATTTCCCCACCCGCTGACAGATTATCTGCAAGGTGGCTCAGGTTCAGGGGCAGGCCACCGAGGCCTGGCCACATCAGCGAACTCACTCGGCCGCTGCTTTGAGCTTGGCCACCGCCTGGATCCATTTCTCTCAATTTGATAGCGCGACTTTGTGTGATCGGATTCTTGATGACCGAGGCCAGTTCCTCAAGGACCGGGTTAGCAAATATCAGCTGAGGGGTCACCGACTCTCCAAAGACCGTCTTAAGGCTCGAAACTAGCATCATCACCCGCACTGAGTTGCCACCCAAATCAAAAAAGTTGTCAGTGGCCTTGATGCCCTCACATTTTAGGATCTGTCCCCACGACCTTGCAATGGCCCTCTCCACCTCCCCCTCCGGCGCACGACCGGAGCTCGATCTAAGGGAAGTAGCTCTCTGCTCGGAGATGGCCATGAGCGCAGTGCGATCAACTTTCCCGTTGGGGGTTGTCGGTAGAGCCGGTAAGACAGTGACTTGGTCCGGAACCATGTAACTCGGAACCTGGTCACGTATCTCACGGGTAACAATTTCTGCAGGCCCCTCCATATGCACCTGGTCCTCGTTCATACCCCTGTGCAGCCTTTGGGATTTGCTTATGGGGCCACCGACCGCAAAGTAGAACGATATCTCCTTAGACTCGGATTCAATTTTAAGAATCTCAGTCGCCTTGATAGCGGCCGGCAACGGGCTACCAGAAAATGAACTATACCCTGAAGACATAAACCCAAATGCTTCACAGTGGGACTGCAACCGGTGAAGAGCTGCTCCTAGCGAAACATACTGCCTTTTCAAGTCGAGTTCGGAATCCAGGAAATACAAGCCAACCCCGAACGACGAGGTCCTGTAGACACTCTGATTAATTGCAATGACATCAGAAACCTCTACGAATGCGTCGCTTATTTTTGTAAATTGACCAGCATTCTCAGCATACGTGCCACGGCTCAGACCACTCACCCGATCATCAACGGAGATGAAAACTTCAGGCGCATGACAGAAACTATCGGGTAATTCGGAACTGGATATCGATACGATTTCGAGTGAACCGAGGTATAAGTCCTGCGGCAGCTTTCCGCAATCAACATAGTCGGGCGGACTATCGCTGAAGACCGCACAGTACCTGCTATTTTCAAAAATATCGTCGAGCAAGCCAAGCAAATGTCCGAGCTCGAAGTACTGAACTTCCCTTACATTCTTCTCATAGACAGAACGGATAGCCGCCTCGTGGGATACGAGGTGAACCCTAGTTACAGAACTCGGGCTGTGATCATCCTGTACCCATTTGAATCCCTTTTCTACGGGATCGAAATACCAAGTTTGACCATAGTGGGGTGAATCCTTACCGAAGCTAACGTACGCCTGAATAGAGTACAGAGCGCCGGGCGATGCATAACCGTATTTCGGCAATAATCGTCGCTCGTCTTTGAACGCACTTATTCCCCAAAGTATAGAAGCTAACGGGGCGGCGTCAACCAAGTCCCTATCGAGGCCAATGCCCAGGTGGAGCGGGTCCGATTCTTGTTTTGCGACACGAACCATCTGCACCAGATCTTCGAGGGAGAATTTATCTCCCTCAAATGTGCGATAGCTCTTGCGGCAAAATGCAAGCTGCTCGAGCTGTTCGACCAGCTCATTTGGGGCTTCATTTATTAGGCTCTCAACTTCTGTACCCAAATCCGTGCGAACACCAAGGTTCGAAAGCTGCGCTTTAACCTGGAGTCGGCTGTTCTTCGAGAGATGATGGACACCGCCACCACGCCCATCCATAAGTGGAGCTGCATTAGACGATAGCTGGAGAAAAGCTTCGAGGCGCTGGGGCACGTCTTCACCACCCCCAACCACGACACATTCCGCTTTCGAAACCCAAGGGTGCTGAAGATATTGGTTATTGATTTCATCCAACTCGATCCGATTCCCCCGCAGCTTAATCTGGTTGTCTATTCGACCAAGGAAGCGTAACTGGGCATCGTCCCCACAACGAACCAAATCTCCCGATCGGTAGCTGGGCAACCCGTTGACGGTAAGAAACTTTTTGCGTGTTTCTTCGCTATTATTCACGTAGCCCATTCCAACTAGTTCGCCGCAAATGATCAGTTCGCCTTCGATACCAGGAGTTGGCTGCCTAATCCCGCCGCCTACATCGATGTAGAAAACGCTATCTGCGGCGGGAGCGCCGAGAGGTACGGTAGAAGACCTATCAGTTGGAGCAATCATCTCGGGACCGAACCTAAACGCAGAAGAGTTAATTGTGCACTCACTCGGGCCGTATAGGTTAACGATCTCAGCTGACGGGAGTTGGCTACGTATTTCGTCCACAAGGTTCCACGAAAGTGCCTCACCACCCGAAAAAACCTTTTGGAGCGAAGGCGAGGCGGCGAAGCCACCAATGTCGGCGATCGCCTGCAAAAGAGTTGGTACGGCTTGCAAGGTATTAACCGCGTAATCCGATATAGCCTGTACTATTGTATGAGGGTCTCGAAACGCCCCGTGTGGTGATGGAACCGGAATAGCCCCATTGATAGGCGCTAGAATCTCCCACTGCGCCGCGTCGAAGCCGATCGGCGTCTTCTGCAAGATGCGTGTTGAGGGATCCAGGAAGCCTTCGCTTCTGAGCCAACGCATTTGACAGCTCAGGTTTCGCCTTGATATGGCTATGCCCTTGGGGTTTCCCGTAGAGCCTGAAGTATAGATGAGGTACGCAGTTTTATGGCCGTTCCACTCCAGAGATACGACGGGCCACTCCTCCGTGGGAGTGTCAAATCCCTGCGTTAGGCGTTCCTCAAGCTCGAGAGGAAGCCGAACCAGCTGCAGACCTTCAATCTCCCCGAGGGCTTTCGCGTCTGCCGAACTGTCAATGATAGCTGTTCTCGTGGTTGAATCTTCTAAAATGTATCGGATGCGTTCCACAGGGTATTGGGAGTCGATCGGAATGTAAGTTGACTCTCGCGCCAGAGCCTCGAGCGCGATCATCGAAATATGCGGCCCCGGCTGCCCGATGATTGCCACCGGCGAAGCATTCTTCGAGGCCTCGCTGAAAACAGCATGGACTTCCGCAGAAGAGCCTGCGCAGTTTGAGTTACTGGGTGAGTTCATGTCTAAGTCCATTCTCATTTCTTAGAAGGTAGCTAAACTGCTAATCACCCTGCACTGAAGAACCGGTCGCCGAAGTCACCAATACCCGGGAGCATGTATCCATTTTCCGTGAGGGCCTCTTCTATCGAGGCGATAACGTATGTGCAGTCGGGGTGACGTTGCTGCACAAATTCAAGCCCTTGCGGTGAAGCGAGGTAGTTAACTGAGATTATCGAGGTCTCCTGAACGCCGACATCCTTAAGGCGATCAATAGCGAGGGATAGGGACCGCCCAGTGGCAACCATAGGTTCAAAGAGCAGAACTGTCGACGAAGCAACACTGTCAGGAAGACTTTCGTAATAAAACTTCGGCGTTAAGGTTTCGCGGTTTCTTTGCAGAAGTATTTTACCTATTGGCATTCCCGGCAAAAGGGAGCGTGCAGCAAATTCCATACTTTCACCTGCCCTTATTACTGACACCCCACATATGGGCCTAGTCAATCGGACACCATTAAATTTGGCATTGGTTGGGGTAGTTACCGACTCAGGGGTGTAGTGGGCGAAACTCAAAGCGTATTCGATCAACATTCGATTAACGCGCTCTGTCGCCCATGTGAACTCGCGAATCGAACTGTTTTTATTACGAGTTTTATTACGAGCGATCGTCTGAAAGTAAGTAAGAAGATTTGACGACGGAAGCTCATTAACTGACATACTCCTTCTTTCACCTTTCTGCGCATGGAGGACGGCGCGCCAACTTTTGTCTGGGTTATGCGTTAAAGTTTTTTACCCCCTCCGTTAGAGTTGGCGATTTGGCGGAAGGCGCGCATCGCCTCCGAAACGAATTCTTTGACTAGTCCGGCATCCTTACGCCCGTCGCTACCCTCCAGCCCGGTGTGAGCGTCAACCCCAGCTGGTTTAGTTTCCAGAATCGCATCGCCAACATTGTCGGGATTCAACCCCCCGGCGATAATTACCGGTTTGCTAGCCTGTCGGACAATTGCCGCGCTGGTTTCTATGTTGTGCTGGATCCCTGTCGCGCCCATGGCTCCAGTCCTTGGGTTATAGGTGTCAGTCAAAAACATGTCCACATGCGCATCCATGGCTCGAACAGTTTCCAGTAGCTCCACTTCGTTGTTTTCTTTAACGATGAGGCTCTTAAGGATCTGAATTTGCGGGAGTTGCTTTCGAAGGCGTATGATTTCACTGGTCTCGATGTCCCCATGCAGCTGAACGGCATCGAAACCAAGTGCGCTTACTAACTCGGTTAATTCTACTGCACTAACGCTGTAGGAGATCAATACTGAAGTTGCGCGACCTTCAACATGTTTTACTACGTCTTTCGCCATGGCTTCGGTCAGATCATCGTTACCCGACGGTAGACGAAGTGGAATCCCTAGCCAATTTGCACCGGCCTGGATGACCAGGTCTGCCTCATCCGGATCGTGAAGTCCAGCAACCTGAATGACTGGGTTCATGGTTCCCCCTTACTTTCAATTAACGGATGCTTATACCCTACACCAGAATCTATTCGCTTCCTCTTGTCTTTTTGCGTATGAACTCGTGCGGTAGCGTTTGCGGAGCTAGTGGGACCCAAAAAGGCGGTCAGTTCGAGCATTTTCAGAAGCATTTTAATGAAAACTTCAGCCCTTCCAGGGTCATTAGCTCAGATTCATTTTGTTCATAGGCTTCTTGGACATAGGTCCGAGGACTTCTTTGACGTGGAGTCGGCGGTCTTCTTTGACATGACGAGCGGATCTTCTCCGTTCTCCGCATCCCCCTTTCAGCCACTTAACCCGCAAATGCCCAATCGGCCTTTCTGAGCTAATGTAAGTCTGCCGAGAATTGCCCGATTCCTGCAAAACTGGGAGACCGTTTTACTCTCGAGCCGGATCGAATTCAGCGACCTTTTTGCGCTTGTGCAATGGAAGCCAACCAGCAAATTCACCTTCGCAAACGTCTAGAAAGCCGACAGGCATGCCTAGGAGGTCGCCGGACTTCACAGGAAGCTAGGGAACCGGTCCTTGTTAAGAGGAAACAGCACCGGCGAGGCAGTTCAGATTCGGGCGAGGACGTCGGGGATTTCAAAGTCACCTAAGAGCCGTCGACCATAAACGAAATTATGTGATTAACATTGTTTAAGTTTCTTCAAGTTACGCAGCATCTTGGCCGCCGAGGCTTCTGGTAAACTGGGTACTCTGGGAGACTCATCCAAGTCCAGCAGGGAGCGAACCATGACCGAGAGCCGCCCACCGAAGATCGAAGACAGCATTGACCACCTCGGCGATCCGGATGCCACTCACGACGTGCAGGAATCCGCGTCAGCGGAAGACACGATCGAAAGCACCAATGCGGACGCTGAAAGTGATGAGGAGGCGTAACCATGGCTGACAATCCGAACTACGACGGTGTAGATAACGTCGATGACTCGAACGGCGGAGTGGGCGATGCCGCCGCAGGTGTAGAAAACACCGGTGTCGAGCCGGGCAGCGAAACCGACCGCCTGCTCGACGCGGCGACGACCCGTATTGGCAACGAGCCAAATGATGAGGGTTCGTTAGGCGATTTCGAAGATGTAAACCAGGACGCAGTCGACGGTACCCGCAACGTCACCGAGGGCGACCACGGCGAGACCCCAGATCAGCTGCGATCCGACATCGAACGCTAGAAGCAACGTCGCACCTCCCCCACCGCTGAGACTCTTCGCGAGCGCTCGGCGGTTTTTCATTTGCTGGGTGAATTTGAGACGACCGTTCCACTGTGTGATACATTCTGAACCGCCAGATGGACTTTGGTCCACACAGTGGAATGAAAGGACTCGCGATGACGGCGAGCGTCGATAATCAGCCCTCTCCCCAGCCGGCGATACCTACGGCGATTCGGGAAACCACTCCGGAAGAACGTCGCCGCGTGCGACTCGCTTCCACGATCGGCACCACGATCGAGTTCTACGACTTCTACGTCTACGCCACCGCCGCTGTGGCGGTGTTCCCATTCCTATTCTTCCCAAAGTCGGAATCCAGCACCGTCGCCCTGCTCTCGTCGTTCGCCACATTCGGCCTCGCGTTCATCGCTCGCCCGCTCGGTTCCATACTCTTCGGACACTTCGGTGACAAGGTCGGCCGTAAGGCCACCCTGGTCGGCGCCCTGCTGACCATGGGCATTGCTACGTTCATCATCGGTTTGCTTCCCACGTACGCGCAGGCGGGCATCTGGGCGCCGGCGCTGCTTGCACTCATGCGCTTTTGCCAGGGCCTCGGCCTCGGCGGCGAGTGGTCAGGCGCAGCCCTGCTGTCCACCGAGACCGCAGCGAGGGGCCGCCGCGCCTGGGCCGGCATGTGGCCACAGCTGGGCGCACCGTTCGGCTTCTTCCTTGCCAACGGGCTTTTCCTCATCTTGGTTTCGGCCTTGGGCCACACCACCGGAGATTTCGAAGGCGCGTTCATGCGCTGGGGCTGGCGCATCCCATTCCTGCTCTCCATCGTGATGGTTGCGATCGGCCTGTGGGTGCGCCTCCAAGTGGAAGAGACCCCGGTGTTCCAGCAGGTCGAACAGAACGACCAGAAGGCGGCATCGCCTTTGGCCGAGGTGTTCAAGACCGCATGGAAGCCGCTAATTCAGGGCACCTTCATCATGGTTGGCTGCTACACGCTGTTCTACATCGTGACCACCTGGTTCTTGTCTTACGGCATTGGCTCCGCGGAAGAGGGCGTGGGCCTAGGCATCGCATACCCGACCTTCCTGAAGCTGCAGCTGATCTGCATCTTCGGCTTCATGCTGGGCATCCCGGTCGCGGCGCACCTCGCCGACACGTTTGGCCGCCGCCCAGTGCTGGGCCTGACCTCGGCCGCAATCATTGTTTACGGCCTGTGCTTCAAGTGGCTCCTTAACCCGGACACCTTCACCATGGTCTCCTTGGGCATCTTCCTGTTCATCGGCATGATCCTTATGGGCTTCATTTTCGGCCCGATGTCGGCGATTCTGCCTGAACTGTTCCCGTCTAACGTGCGCTACACCGGTTCCGGCATCGCCTACAACGTCTCTTCCATCTTGGGCGCTGCCATCGCCCCATTCATCGCGACCGCCTTGAGCGCCGAGTACGGCCCCCAGGCCGTGGGCGTCTACCTGGTCATTGTTACTGCGATCTCGCTTGTGGCCATCCTCTCCGCCCCGGAGACCAAGAACCAGGAAATGCACGAGATCTAATCCCCTTGCTTTCCAAACCGGAAAGTGTCACACTTGCCGATATGGAAAGCAACAACGTCACCCCGGAAGAGGCCCGCGTTGCCCTCGAATCCGTGGACGGGATCGCGCAGAGCGTCAAGCGCTCCCCCACGCCCCTATGGGCGTACGCGCTCGTCAGTTCGCTCTTCGGCTTCACCGTCGCGATGACGATACTTGGATGGAAGTACTGGTGGGTGGCGTTTATCCTCATGATAGTCGTGAGCGTTGCCCTGGCAATGTACGAGCGCAACCGCGCTGTGCGCCCCAGCATGAAGCAACCGCTACAGGAGGACCCGCAGCCCAACTGGGTAGCCGCCGTGGCGCCGGTGGCCATCCTGCCATTGATCTGGCTCGTACCTGAAGGGAGTACCGTCGGCGCGGCGATCGCGGGTGTAGTCACCGCGGTGGTGTTCACCGCCATCCTTTACTACGAGGGCAAACGCCGATGATCGATCCAATCATCCACCCGCTGCCCCGCCTCCAGATCTGCGCGGCGCTCTTCCACGCCGGTGCTGTTGAAACTGCAACGAGCCGCCAGGAGATGCGCTTCTCCAGTCTTAAGACGACAACCGGTCTCTCGGACTCCGCGCTTTCGAAGCAGCTCACTGCGCTAGAAGAGCACGGTTACATCTCACGATTTCGCGAGTACGGCTCCAGCCGCGCGAAGGACACGGTGTGGGTAATGCTGACCGAGCACGGAGTCCGGGCATTCAAAGGGCACATCCAAGCGCTCCAAGAAATTGCCGCCGGGCAGGGCGGGTAGCCTAGCGGCTATGAGTTACCCGCAGCCGTCGACAAGCGCCTATGCCCTGATCACTGGCGCAAGCCAAGGTATCGGTGAGGCGATCGCGCGCAAGCTCGGCGCCGCCGGCCACAACCTGATCCTCGTTGCCCGGCGCGAGGAGGTGCTCATGCGCATCGCGGACGAACTAGCCGCCACCCACGGCATCAACGTCGAAGTCTTCGCGGCCGACCTGGCAAAGGAACGCGACGTCGACGCGCTGCTTGACCACATCGCGCAGCGCGAGATCTCCATCTGCGTCAATTCTGCAGGCATTGCTTCCTTCGGCGCATTCATGGACCAGGACTGGGAGTACGAGACGAACCAGTTCAACCTCAACGCGACCGCGGTGTTCCGCATCACCAAGGCGGTGCTCGATCAAATGGTGCCGCGCGGCAACGGCGCACTATGCAACGTCGGCTCAGCCGCGGGCAATTCCCCGATTCCAAACAACGCAACCTACGTCTTCACTAAAGCTGGCGTGAACACGTTTACGGAGTCGCTGCACTACGAGCTCAAGCCCACCGGCGTACACTGCACGCTGCTCGCGCCGGGGCCGGTCCGCGAGGCGGAAGTGCCGGCGGAGGAACAGACGTTCGTCGATAAGCTTGTGCCCGACTTTCTCTGGACCACCTACGAGTCTTGTGCTGAGGACACGATCCGCGCGATGCGCAAGAACAAGCGGCGCGTGGTGCCGGGCCCGTTGTCGAAGGCGATGGACGTGGTGTCTACATACGCTCCGCGCGGCTCGCTCGCGCCGCTGCTCGGTTCGTTCTACGCGAAGATGGGAGAGGAACAAAATGCCTGAATCGCAAAGCGAAGCCACCCTCGACATCCCGGCGAAGGACAACCGCATCGTCTGGGTCGACCTGGAGATGACCGGCCTGGATCTGCAACGCCACGTGATCGTGGAGGTCGCGGCACTGGTTACTGATGCGGAGCTGAACATCCTCGACGAGGGCCTCGACATCGTCGTCCACGCCACCGACAACGAGCTGGCGCAAATGGATGACTTTGTCACCGACATGCACACCACCAACGGGCTCCTCGACGCCATCAAGGAAACTTCGACAACCATCGCGCAGGCCGAAGAGCAGGTGCTCGCGCTGATTGCGAAGCACTGCGAGAGCTCGAACCCGCCCCCGCTGGCGGGCAACTCCATCGCTACGGACCGCGCGTTCATCCGACAGCACATGCCGCGCTTGGACGCCGCCCTGCACTACCGCATGATCGATGTGTCCACGATCAAGGAGCTCGCCCGCCGCTGGTTCCCCAAGGCGTATCAGAACCAGCCGGAGAAGGGCATGAGCCACCGGGCGCTCGCGGACATTGTCGAGTCCATCCAGGAGCTTGATTACTATCGACGCTCCGTTTTCACCGCCTCCCCCGGCCCCGCCGGCGAGGATGCCCGCGCCGCCGCTTCCGAAGCGCAGCAGGCGTACCAGCGGTTTTTGTAAACTACACGGCCCGTACTAAGGTAGATCCCGCTGCTTTTCAGCAGCGATGGTGGCTGTAGTTCAGCTGGTAGAGCACCAGGTTGTGATCCTGGGTGTCGCGGGTTCGAGCCCCGTCAGCCACCCCGAAGTGCGAAAGCCCTGGCCACCCGGCCAGGGCTTTTCCGCGGTCAAGGGGTTACTCGTAGAGCGGTTCAGCGGACCCGCCGGAGCGCATCTCCCAGTCAAGGTTCCAATACCCCAGCCCGTCGTACGGCGTTAGCGTGCCGCCTGAGGTGTTCTCCACGATCACCGGGTCGCCGCGGCGGACGTACTCCATGAACCACTTCGCGTCCTCTGTGGTCGCGTTGATGCAGCCGTGGGAGACGTTGCGTGAACCCAGATCACCCACTGCCCACGGCGCCGCGTGCACGTAGATGCCGGAGTAGGACATCTGCGTTGCATAGCTCACCGGTGTGACGTAGCCGCCCTCGCTCAGATCCAGCCCGTACGAGCGCGAATCCATCACCAGGCTTTGGTGTTGATCGCCCACCACGTAGATACCGTTCGGGGTGTCAAACTGCTCATCGCGGCCCAGCGCGATCGGCAACGACTTCACCAGCTCCCCGTCGCGGTACACGCTCAGGGTCTTCGAATCGTTGTCCACATAGGCCTCCACCAGATCGCCGATGGTGAAGCTCACTGTCTGCTCATCGCCGCCACCCCACAGGTCGCCGCCTAGGTTGTGGCCGTACAGGTTCGTGGTCACGCTGACCTCAGTGCCCGGCTCCCAGAATTCTTTCGGGCGCCACCGCAGTTCGTAGGGGTCGATCCAGAAGAACCCGCCCTCGGTGTCGTTGGAAGTCTCGATGGTGATCGCATCCTCGGCGGCCTTCGTGTCCTGAATCGGCGCACCGAACCGGAACGTCACCGCCTGCGCCACGCCCACCGTCGAGCCATCGAGCGGCCCCACAGCCACGTTCGCCTTCCACCCAGGGTTCACGGTGGAAAACTTCGACGTCGACGTCTTTCCGTCCGCGTTGCGCGCCTCCACGGTGTAGGTACGTCCGTAACCCAGCACCTCAGTGGTTTCCCACTCAGAGTTGTCCGAGTTGAACTCGGCCTCGACCTCGGTCCCTTCCTCATTCTTTATGGTCACCGAGAGCAGTTTGCTTGTCGACGTCACCGTGACGCCTTCCGCAGGCGCCACTCCCGTTTCCCCATCCTTGATTGAGATCTTGGGCGGCTTCGCGTTCGTGGTCGAGGTGTCGGTGCTTTCGCCGTCGTCACCCGAGGGGGCGGCGAGTGCTTCTGAAGTTTCCGCAACGGAACTTAACTGCTGGTCACCGATCGTGCACGCTGACACTCCAAGGCCCACAACACCAGCGATGGCCGCCGCCGCGATGAACCGATGAGCGCCCTGCAACCGCATCCGCTCTCCCCTCGTGCTAGCTCGTTCGTCGTTGAGCATATCGCGGCGCCGCCTCGAGTAGTTAGTCGATCCAAGTCCCACCGCAATTACCACAGCGCGTCGCCGGAATGCCCGCACGCAGGCGATTTCACCAGAATTCCGGTCGGTGCTATAGTTCTTTTTCGTTGCCCAGACGGGCGGACAAGTTCATAAGCGCCATTAGCTCAATTGGCAGAGCAACTGACTCTTAATCAGTGGGTTCGGGGTTCGATTCCCTGATGGCGCACAAAATCACCACACTGCAAGGCTCGCGAAACTCAGCACCGCGGGCCTTGTTCTTTTTCCGCCGCTTGCAAGATCTGGGCGCTACAGTGTCATCATGACTCGCGCACTGCTTATCGTTGACGTTCAAAACGACTTCTGCCCCGGCGGCGCACTTGCTACTGCCCGCGGCGATGAGGTCGCGGTCAAGCTCGCTGAGCTGCTCGAGGACGAAGCTGCCATCAGCGGCTACTCGCATATTCTGGCCACACAGGACTGGCACATCGATCCGGGTGAGCACTTTTCACAACAACCGGATTTCGTTGATTCGTGGCCGGTGCACTGCGTCGCCGACACCGCTGGAGCGAATCTCCGTGCACCGCTCGACGTTGCAAAGATCGATCGCTTCTTCCGCAAAGGCGCGTACTCCGCCGCTTACTCCGGCTTCGAGGGCAGCGATGAAGCAGGTGTTCTTCTACTGGACTACCTCACTGAGCAAGGCATCGATTCGCTCGACGTGGTCGGCATCGCTACCGACCACTGCGTGCGTGCCACAGTGCTAGACGCGTGCAGAGAGAACATCGACGTGCGCGTCCTTGCGGAACTTTGCGCCCCGGTTGACGAGTCACGAGGAGACTCCGCCCTCACCGAAATGAAAGAGGCCGGGGCGGAGATCGTTTAGCGGCTTGATTGGCGGAGCAGGTCTTCCATCTCCCCCATCTCGGCGACCTGGACATCAATCATTTCCTGCGCCATCTCACGCAGCGGGGCGTAGCCGCCGCGCTCCACTTCATCCTGCGTCATGTCGATGACGTGAGCGTGGTGGGAGTGCATCATTTCCAGGAAGGCGGTTCGCAGCTCGTCGCCACTCAACGAGGCGAATTCCTCTAGCTGCTCTGGCTGGAACATGCCGTTCGCGATGTGCTTCGAGTGAAGCTCCATGTCCTCTTCGATGCCCCACTCCTCGGCCCATGCCCGCATTTGCTCGTTCTCTCTTTCCTGCCCCTGCTTAACGCGCTGGGCCAGATCACGTACTTGCGGGTCGTCGACATCGGAGGCCAGGAGTACATCGGACATCTCGATTGCCTGCTCGTGGTGGGGCACCATCATTCCGATGAAGTGCACGTCAACGTCGTTGTGTGCCCCTTCCTCCGGAGCAAAGGCCGCGCGCAGCGAAGGTCCGAGCGCGGTCGCTAAAAGCACGAGCGCGGCGATAACTGCGAGAGCTACCACGAGCGGTTTTTTGCTCGGGCGCATCGCCTCGAGCGATTCGTCCGCGCCGCTTTCCAATTTGATGTCCGGCATTGGTATTCCCTTTCGATGAAAATGTGGATATGCAAAAGCCGCCCGAGCTTCGTGGTGCGAAGCTGGGCGGCTAGGCCGTGTCTAAGTACGGCGGCTTGCGGCCGTACGTTGAGAACTAGCGGTTGGCCAGCAGCTTCTGCAGCTCCTTGAGCTGGCTCTTGCGCTTGCGGCCGTTGTAGAAGCGAATCCCCACGAGCACCGCGATGCCTGCGACGATGCCGCCGATGACCTTCTGCACCGTCTCGTCCTGGGCCCACTCGACGGCCTGCTCCTTCGCGTTGTCCGCGAGGTTGGAAGGGTTGGTGCGGTCCGCGAGCTCGTCGAGGGTGCTGGCGAGTTGGCTACGGGTGCGCTCGATCTCGCGCTCGATGTCATTAATGTCTCGTGCCACGGGGGTGTCTCCTACATTCGTTGCTTAAAGCTGTTCCGAAACCACAGTAGTGGAAACGTCGGGAGAAAACAGTGTAGAACGGGGAAGCATGACCGAACAGAACCGACTATCTCCCGGCGATACCGCCCCAGCGTTCACCTTGATCAACGACCGTGGCGAGGATGTCTCCCTCGCCGACTTTGCCGGCCAGCAAGTGATTGTGTATTTCTACCCGCGTGCAAACACCCCGGGTTGTACGACGGAAGCCTGCGACTTCACCGAACGGTTTGAGCAGTTCGAGGGCGCCTCGGTGGCAGTGCTGGGAATCTCGCCCGATCCCGTGGACCAATTGGCGAAGTTCCGCGCCGACCACGATCTGAAGGTGGAGCTCCTTTCCGACGAGTCAAAGGAGACCCTTCGCGCCTGGGGCGCATACGGGAAGAAGAACACCTACGGAAAGATCAGCGAGGGCGTCATCCGTTCGACGTTCCTGGTCGGCGCCGATGGGAAGATCGAGCAAGCTCAGTACAACGTCAAGGCGACGGGCCACGTTGACCGCGTGCTGCGCGACTGGATGTAGTCCGCGACCCATTTGCCGCAGTCTCAGGCAGCAGTCTTAGTCACCCATAAACACAAACCTCGGATCGGGGATTCCGGATTCGCGCCCTTTTTCGAAGTTTTGGCGGATCGCCGAGACCTGCGATCCGAGGTTTGGGCGTGTGGTTTGGGTTTTCGTGGTGCGCCCGGAGAGACTTGAACTCTCACGTCCTAAGACACTGGAACCTAAATCCAGCGCGTCTGCCAATTCCGCCACGGGCGCGCGTGCACTTACTTTACACAGAGGTGGGTCGTGACCCTAATGCGTACAAGCACCGAGCTCAAACTTTAGTTTGGTTCGGTTCGTGTGGTGGGTAGACTGAACCACTGTGAGTGAAGACAGGGAGAGGCCGCAGCGCGAGCGCGTAAAAATCCGCGCTTGGCACATCTTGCTTCTCGCCGCTGCTGTAATCACCTGCCTGCTTTTGGCGTGGTGGCAATGGACCCGCTACCAGTCCGGCACCGGCACTTTCCAAAACCTCGGATACGCCTTGCAGTGGCCGTTCTTCGGAGCGTTCTTCGTCTACGCCTACAGGATGGGCATCAAGATGGAGAACGAAAAGATCGATGCCGAAAATTCAGGCGAGGTGATGGCAAACATGTACGAGGCGGACCTCGCGAGGTTCGGCGCATCGGATGGCGCGACCATCACCGAGATTGATGAAGACTTTCTTCCGCGACGCCCGCAATTTGATGTCGCTGAATTCAACGAGATGGTAACTCCGAAACGTCACCACCCTGGCGCAACTATCGACGAAAGGACCGGCGAAAACTAGCTCATGTCGAACCCGACCAACCCCTCTCACGAGCCCTCGACGCCGCAGCAGACGGCAGCATCGCAGACAGCGACTCCACACATTCACCCCGAGCGGCAGCGTCGCGTTCGTTCGGCGCTGACGCTGTTTTCCATTGCAGCGTGGGTGACCGGCGTGCTGCTGCTTCTGCTGGTGGCCCGCATGGTCATGGAATACGGCTTCGGCATGGATGTTGCCGCGCTTGCTTGGGTCGCCCGCGTGCACGGACTCGCCTTCATCGCATTCCTGATGGCGTCGCTGAACCTGGGGCTCAAAGCTCGCTGGCCTGCGACCACTTGGGTAGTCACGGCCATCTCGGGCGTGGTGCCATTCCTCTCGTTTGTGGTCGAAGCGCAGCGTCGAAAAGAGGTCAAGCAGACCTTCCAGTTGAGCTAACAGGGTTCGTTGGGCTAACCGGGCTAGCCCAACCGAGGGGCAACTCCTTAGCGCTCGCCGCGGGTCAGCACCATAACGCCGACCTTCTCTGCGTTGTCGTTCTGCGGGGTGAGCGTCAAAGCATCGTTGTTGATCTGGCCCGTGTATTTCATATCCTGGCCAGTCAGCGGGTCAGCCAGCTTGAAGTCCTCGCCATCTCGCTTGCACTTTGCGTCGTTGGATTCGCCGCTGGTCTCGGTCATAGACCAGGAACAATCGCCGCCGTCGATGGTGAGCGTTGCGGAGCCTCCGCCGGAGGCGGAGTCGGTGGCGGTGATGTCACCAGACCAGGTGCCGTCCCAGTCGCTGGACGAGCCGCAGCCAGAAAGCAGCGCACCAGCGGTCAAAGTAGTTACTACAAAAATCAATGGTTTCTTCATAGCCCCCACCATAGCCGGAAGGTACTTCTACCCACGAAGCGCGGCAATCGCCGGGGCGAGTTCACGCAGTGCTTTCCCGCGGTGGGAGCGGGCATTCTTCTCCTCCGCTGTGAGTTCGGCAGAAGAACGTCCCGGCGCGTCGGCGGGAGCGAAGAGCGGGTCGTAGCCAAACCCGTTCTCGCCGCGCGGTTCACGTAGCAGAGTTCCTTCCCAGCGCCCCTCGGCGGTAGTTTCCTCCCCATCCGGCGTCACAAGCGCGCAGCACGAAACGAACGCGGCACCACGAACGTTGATGTCTTCCATCTGTGCCAGCAGGAGACGGTTGTTCGCCTTGTCGTCACCATGCGCGCCAGACCAGCGTGCGGAGAGCACACCCGGCATCTCGTTGAGGGCGACGACAGTCAGGCCCGAATCGTCCGCGACACACGGCAGCCCGGTGGCTGCCGCCCCAGCCCGGGCCTTGATCAACGCGTTTTCCGCGAAGCTGAGACCGGTTTCAGCAGGTTCGGGATACGAGGGGGCGTCGTGAAGCGAAATGAGCTCTACCCCCTCGATGCCGAGCTCGCGCAGGACCTGCTCCAACTCGACGAGCTTTTTCGCGTTGTTCGAAGCGACGAGGAGTTTCACCGTGCTCACAGCCCGAGCGCCGCCTTCTGAGCGGCGATGAGCTCGGCGCAGCCTTTCTCGGCGACATCGAGCATCGCGGCGAGCTGGTCGCGGCCGAACACGCCATGTTCGCCTGTGCCCTGGATCTCGACGAAGTTACCGCCCTCCTGCATCACCACGTTGAGGTCAACCTCTGCGCGCGAGTCCTCGACATAGGGCAGGTCAAGACAGACGTGGCCGTCGATCACGCCGGCGGACACCGCCGCAACGGGCGCGAGCAGGGGTTCGCCGGGCACGAGGCCGCGGTCTTTGAGCACTGCGATCGCATCGGCAAGCGCGACATACGCGCCGGTAATCGACGCGGTGCGGGTGCCGCCATCTGCCTGCAGTACGTCGCAGTCGATCTGGATCGTGTTCTCCCCGAGCTGGGTGAGATCCACCGCGGCACGCAGGCTGCGCCCGACCAGGCGCGAAATCTCGTGGGTGCGCCCCTTGACCTTGCCCTTCATCGATTCGCGCGGCATGCGCTCGTGGGTGGCGGACGGCAGCATCGCATACTCGGCGGTGAGCCAGCCCTCGCCGGAATCCTTCTTAAAGCGCGGCACGCCTTCCTCCGCGGTGGCGGTGCACATCACTCGGGTCTGGCCGAACTCCACCAGCACGCTGCCGGCGGGGTTGGTGGTGAATCCGCGGGTGATGCGCACCGGGCGCATCTCGTCGAAGGCGCGGCCGTCGACGCGGGAAAATGAAGTGTCAGAAACGGGGTCAGTCATGCGCCCCAGACTAACTCACACCTCGAAGACAGCGCCCGCCTCGCCGACGATGACCTCGCCGTCGAACTCGGCCTGCGCCGCAGCCCGAGCGGCTTCCTTATCGCTCCATGGCTGGATGTGCACCAGCACCAGCGTTTTCACCCCGGCTTCACGCGCGATACGCCCCGCATCCTGGCCGGATAAGTGCATGCCCTCGGGTTGGCCCTCCGACGTCGGCCCCCAAGCCGACTCGCAGAAGAGAAGATCCGCGTTCAACGAGGCGTCGATAAGCGATGGTGTGAACCCAGAGTCCCCAGTGTAGGTGATGACCTTGCCGGTGGCCTTGTCATCGACGCGCAGCGCGTGCGACTCGGCTGCCGGGTGAACGACTGGGAACGGCGTGATGATCACGCCCTCAAACTCAACCGGCGTGCCCGAGACCCAGGGATGGAACTCGAAGGTGTCTGAGATGTCGTTGATGTCATCGGGGCCATCCGAGCCCATCCGGCCGAAATGTTCGGGTGCGTAGGACGGGCCGTACATCAGGTTCCGACCGGCCGCGGGCGCCGTCGGATGGTAACGGCGCCACACGAGCAACGACGCCACGTCAGAGCAGTGATCCGCGTGCAGGTGGCTGAACACGACGTGCGCGGCCGAAGGGTCGAAGTCCCGCTGCATCGCAGCGAGCGCTCCAGGGCCGAAATCCATCACCACATCCGGGTTGCCGGCAGTGGAGACCACATACGACGATCCGGGGTTGCCAGGCGCCGCCAAGCTACCGGAGCATCCGAGGATGGTGAGCTTCATGGACAACACTCTACGGTGCGCCGCGTCCGACCGCATGCACGCGCGGGCCCAGAATGCGCTCGGCTAAGCGGTCGAACTGCTCCGGATCGCCGGTGGACTCGAACACGCGCTGCGGCGTGGTGTCCGGCGCGGCGAGCAGGTCACGCTCGGTGAGGATTCGCAGCACATCCTTCGATGTCTCCTCTGCGGAGGACACCAGCGTGACGTGATCCCCCATCGCCAGCTGAATCACGCCTGAGAGCAGCGGGTAGTGGGTGCACCCGAGCACCAGCGTGTCCACGCCGGCGGCCTGCAGCGGCTCAAGGTAGCCCTGCGTCACGCCCAGAATCTGCCGGCCGGAGGTGATGCCGCGCTCCACGAATTCCACAAACGCGGGGCACGCCGCCGCAGTCACCTCCACCGAGGGGTTGAGTGCGAACAGGTCCTGGTACGCCCCAGACGTAATCGTTCCGGTTGTGCCGATGACGCCGATCTTGCCGTTGCGGGTGGTGGCCATCGCGCGACGCACCGCCGGCTGAATTACCTCAACGACGGGGATGTCGTAGCGCTCGCGCGCATCGTGCAAGAACGCCGAGGTGGCGGTGTTGCAGGCGATCACTAGCATTTTGCATCCGCGCTCGACCAGTTCGTCGCTGATCCGCTGCGCATGCGCGCGCACGTCCGCAATCGGCTGCGGGCCGTAAGGCGCATTCGCCGTGTCGCCGATGTAGATCAGCGACTCCCCCGGCAGCTGATCCATCACCGCGCGAGCCACGGTCAGCCCGCCCACACCAGAGTCGAACAGGCCGATCGGCGCGTTGTTGTACTGCTTCACGAGCTCAAACTGCTCCAACTGCGCGCTCACCTGCCCATCTGTTGCCGCAACTGCTTTTCCTGGCGCTTCGCCACCAGCTCCGGCGGGTCGTCCGAGGTAATGATCGTGGCCGCAACGACACCGCCGATTGCGCCGAACAAGTGCGCCTGCCAACTAATCCCGGGGGTGCCGGGCAGCAGGCCCCACACCAGACCGGAGTAGAAGAACCCGAGAATCAAGCCAAGAATAATCTGCGCACCGGAGCGGTTGAAAAACCCGCGCACAAGAAGGTATGCCAGCCAGCCGTACACCAGCCCGGAGGCGCCAATGTGGTTCGTGCCCACGCCACCGAAAACCCACGTGCCCAGCCCGCCGATGATCACTACAAACGCAGTGACCTCCCAGAACACGCGCTTGCCCGAATACCCCACTAGGAAGGCGAACAGCGCGCCTGCGAACGAGTTGGAAATGATGTGATCCCACCCGCCGTGCAACAGCGGCGAGGTGAAGATGAACGGCAAAGACACCACCTCAAGCGGGTGGATACCAAACACAACCAGGTAGCCGTTGAAGAAAAGGACGTTGATCAGCTGTACCGCCCAGATCGCCACCAGGTAGCCCACGGCAAAGCGGAGGCCGGTGCCGCGCTGCTGCTTGCGCTTGGACACCGGCTTCGCGCTCGGCTGCGGCTGCAGCGGCTGTTGCACAGGCGGCAAGCCAGCCGACCCCACCGGGAAGGCAGGCTGCTGGGTCTCCGGGTGCGAGAACGGGCGCTGGAACGGCTTGCCATAACCGGGTTGGCCGGTGTCGCCGTAACCCCAACCGGGAGGAGTCTGGTGCTGGTGGTACGGATTGTGAGTCATCGAGGCATTAGCTTAGCGGGCAATCTCACGCCATGCCCGCACACCGTAGGCAGGCTCAGCGCTCACCACAGCATCCACAATCGCGGCTTGCACACAGTCCGCTGCAGCAGCAGAAAGAGCACCAAGCTTATCGACGCTTACGTTATCCACCGCATCCCGCACCGACACAGCGAACAGCGTGTCCCCGTCCAACGGCGAATGCGCGGGGCGCACCGCGCGGGCGATTCCATCATGGCCAGCCATGGCAAGACGCTTGAGCTGCGCTGGGCGAAGCGGCGCGTCGGTGGCGATCACCCCGATGGTGGTGTTCAGCTTCGATTGCGCCCGCCTGGGCATCGGGCGCTGGCATTCCGAAAACGCGTCGAGATCCACCGCCGGTTTCGTCGGGTCACCGTAAAGCAGCCCGGTTGCCGGGTCGATAACGGATCCAACCGGGTTGGCTACAACGTAGGCGGCCACGGTGTATTCCCCGATACGTATTTGTGCCTGGCCGAACCCGCCTTTGAACACCCCGGCGGTGGCACCGCACCCCGCGCCGACGTTGCCTGATTTTGCGGGTTCGCCCCGGTACGCTTGCGCAACCGCAGCGGCCCCGTCAGCCTGATCCGGCCAATGCTCTGAGTCGCCGACGGCGAGGTCGAAGATCACCGCTGCCGGTACGATCGGCACCCGCGGGCCGCCCGGCACCGCGCCACCGAACACGTCGAAGCCCCGGCCGCGCTGGGCGATGGCGCGCATCGCACCGTCCGCGGCTGCGAGACCGAACGCACTGCCTCCGCTGAGCACGACCGCGTGCACCTTCTCCACCGTGTTATGCGGCTCGAGCAGGTCCGTTTCACGAGTGCCGGGACCACCACCGCGCACGTCGACGGCGCAGGTCATGCCCTCACTGTCTGCTGCGCACACCACCGTGACACCTGTATCCCCCAGAGATGCGTGGCCGATGAGGACGCCAGAGCCGTCGTCTAGCAAAAAGCTCTCCTATTCCATCATTGCTTCAAGCAGGGAGTCCTGGCAGTAAGCGAGCCAGTCCATGAGCACCGCGCGGTCCTGGGCCTCAGCCTCGCCGCCGCGGTCATCCTCGGAGACGTAGAGACGCATGTCGTTGAGCGCGGCAATGAAGCGCGGCGCGTCGGCCTCCTCGATGGTCACTTCCACCCCGCCGGTGGGGCCGAGGACCTCGTTGACCACCTGCAGGTTGATCAATTTGGCTTTGATGATGTCGTTTTCGTGGAGGCTGCGCAGCAGACCGTTATCGCCGTCGAACTCCTCGTCGCCCTCGCGCTCGAAGTCGGGCAGCAGGCGCGCGAGCTTCGGATCCTCCGGGGCCTCGGTGTGGCCCGCGGACATGCCGATCATCTCCGCGAACTCGTCCTTCGGGGCGGACTGCGCGCGCCCGATGAGCGCTTCAGAGACGGTCGCGGTGAGGTCTCCGATCACCTCGCGCTCCATCGGCTCGAAGCGGGTGGTGAATTTTACGGAAGAGCGCATGAGGCCCTTCTTCCTGCGCCACGGTTGCATGTGCCCTATCCCGCCTGCTGCATTGTGGCCCACAGGCCTGCCGTGTGCAGCTTCTTCACGTCGCCTTCGACCTTGTCTTTCTCGCCCGAGGAGACAACGGCCTTGCCCTCGGTGTGGACCTGCATCATCAGCTCGTTAGCGCGCTTGCGGTCATAACCCAGCACGGTCTGGAAGACGTAGGCCACATAGCTCATCAGATTGACCGGGTCATCCCACACGATGCACATCCAGGGCAGGTTCTCGCTGGTGGTGACCTCGACCTCGATCGCCTCGTCCAGTTCAGGCGAGGCGATCGGCGAGCTCATCCGCACACCTGCGGCGGACGCTTCCGAAGCGTTCATGCAAGCCTTCATGCGCCCCAGCTTACCTTGACCTGGGTCGCCCCTGAATGGAGTAGCCTTGTACAGCATGACTGACTCTTCAGCGTCATCTTCAGCGTCATCTTCGGCGACACCCACCCGCGTCAGCGACGCCCGCACCGGCGCCTGTCACGAGTCCACCGCGTTCCTGACGGACATGTACGAGCTGACCATGCTCGACGCCGCGCTACAGGACGGCACCGCCCACCGCAAGTGCGTGTTCGAGGTGTTCACCCGTCGCATGCCCAACGAACGCCGCTACGGCGTGGTCGCCGGCACCGCGCGCGTGATCGACGCGATCGCCAGCTTCCGCTTCACCGAAGAGCAGATTGAGCTCGCGGACTTCCTCTCCAACGAGGCGAAGCAGTTCCTGCGCGATTACAAGTTCACCGGCGACGTTGACGGTTACCGCGAAGGCGACCTCTACTTCCCCTACTCGCCGATCCTCACTGTGCGCGGCACGTTCGCCGAGTGCGTGATTCTGGAGACGGTGATCCTCTCCATCTTGAACTACGACTCCGCAGTCGCATCTGCTGCCTCGCGCATGGTCTCAGCCGCAGACGGTAAGCCGATCATTGAGATGGGTTCACGCCGCACCCACGAGCAATCCGCCGTTACCGCAGCGCGCGCAACCTACATCGCAGGCTTCGACGCCACCTCCAACATGGAGGCGTCGCTGCGCTACGGCATCCCGGCCTCCGGCACCGCAGCGCACTCCTGGACGCTGCTGCACGTGGACGATAGTGGCAAGCCGGACGAGCGCGCCGCCTTCCGCGCCCAGATCGCGGCCACCGGCGTGGACACGACGCTGCTGGTGGACACCTTCGACATAACCAAGGGCGTTGAGAACGCCCTCGAGGTCGCCGGCACCGAGATCGGCGCGGTGCGCATCGACTCCGGCGATCTCGGCATCATGTCGCGCCGCGTACGCGCCCAGCTCGACGAGGCTGGGGCGTTCAACACCCGCATCATCGTCTCGAGCGACCTGGACGAGTTCGCTATCGCGGGCCTGCGCTCCGACCCGGTCGACGGATTCGGTGTGGGCACCTCGGTGGTCACGGGCTCGGGTGCTCCTACCGCGGGCTTGGTGTACAAACTCGTGGAGGTCGACGGGCACTCGGTGGCCAAGCGCTCCTCTGGCAAGGCGACCTACGGCGGCGCGAAAAGCGCGCTGCGCGCCTACCGCGCTTCGGGCGTCGCGGTTGCAGAAGTCGTCTACCCGCAGGGCGCTGAAATCACCCGCAAGCAAAACCTAGCCTACCGCGAGCTCGCGGTCCCGATGATCAGGGGCGGAGAACTTGTCGATGCCGCGTCTGACCCGTTCAACCTCGAAGCCGCCCGCACCACTCACCGGGACGCACTGCAGACGCTGCCTTGGGAGGGCCTGGCACTCTCGCGCGGCGAAGTCGCCATCCCGACGCACTTCGTCGGCTTCCCCGAGCCCGCCGAATAAGCTCGACGGTTGTGAGCCAGCCCCTGTCGCAAACTACCGAAGACCTCCTCTCGGCCGCCGTCGACGCCATCGGCGGCACCCCGCGCCCCGGTCAGCTCGCGATGGCCCAGGCCGTCACCCGCGCCTTCGACTCTGAGCGCCACCTCGCAGTGCAGGCCGGCACCGGCACCGGCAAATCGCTCGCGTACCTCGTCCCTTCGATCCTGCATGCCCAGCGCACCAACTCCACCGTGGTGGTTTCCACCGCCACGATCGCGCTGCAGCGCCAGCTCGTGGAGCGCGACCTTCCGCGGCTTGCCGACGCCCTCGAGCCACTCATGGAGCGCCGGCCGACTTTCGCCATCTTGAAAGGCCGGAACAACTACCTCTGCCTCCATAAGCTTTCGCTTGACGACGACACGCCCGACGCGCTCATCGAGGAAGACAACCTGAGCAGAATCGGACGCGAAGTGAAGCGAGTTGCCGAGTGGGCCGAGGAGACCGAGACCGGCGACCGCGACGACCTCGCCCCAGGTGTGTCAGACCTGGTGTGGCGCCAAGTATCGGTGACCTCGTCGGAGTGCCTCGGCGCCGCGCGCTGCCCGCACGGTGAGGAATGCTTCGCCCAGCTCGCCCGCGAAGCTGCCGGCGAAGTCGACGTTGTGGTGACCAACCACGCCATGCTTGCCATCGACGCACTCAGTGACGTGCAGATTCTGCCCGAGCACTCCGCGGTGGTGATCGACGAGGCCCACGAACTCGACGACCGCATCACCGCCGTGGCCACCAACATCATCTCGGACCGCGCGCTCACGCTCGCCGCCCGCCGCGCCGGCAAACTCGGCGCAGATACAGCGGTACTCAAGGACGTCGTCGATGATTTCAACGCTGCGATCGGCATCGAGGAACCGGGCCGCTGGGAGACTATCTCCGAGCCGGCCCGCGCCGCTTTTGCCGCCCTCTCCTCCGCGCTGGGCAAGACCTACACCGCAATCGCGGACGCACCACCCGGCGAATCGGAGAATAACCCCGAGACCTTCGCTGAACGCGGCAATTTGAAGAACCACCTCTCCGACCTCCAAAGCGCCGTCGACCGCATCCTGAGCGTCTTCGACGAAGAGGACGTGACTAAACACCGCGACGTCGTCTGGCTGAGCCGCCGCGAGCGCGGCGACGACGCCGTCTCGGTCGCCCCGCTCTCCGTCGCCACGCTCTTGCGCTCCCAGCTTTTCGCTGACACCACCGTGGTGCTCGCCTCAGCGACGCTCAACGTCGGCGGCAACTTCAACGCCATGGCCGCAGCCTGGGGCCTGCCCGACGGCAAATGGGACTCCCTCGACGCGGGCACGCCGTTCAACCCGTCAAAGGCCGGCATTCTCTACACCGCGCGCCACCTGCCCCCGCCCGGCCGCGACGGCCTCACCGACCAAACTCTCGACGAGATCGCCGAGCTGATCACCGCCGCCGGCGGGCGCACCCTTGGCCTGTTCTCTTCCCGCCGCGCAGCCGAGCAGGCCGCCGAAGCAATGCGCTCTCGCCTCCCCTTTGACATCTACCTCCAGGGCGAGGACTCCACCGGCGCGCTCGTAGACAAGTTCGCCAAAGCCGAGAACTCCTGCCTCTTCGGCACTCTCTCCCTGTGGCAAGGCGTGGACGTCCCGGGTAGCGCTTTATCGCTCGTGATCATCGACCGCATCCCCTTCCCCCGCCCCGACGATCCCCTGCTCCAAGCACGCTCCAACGCCGCCGATGCCGCAGGACGCTCCGGCTTCATGGAGGTCTCCGCCACGCACGCCGCACTCCTCCTCGCCCAAGGTACGGGCAGGTTGTTGCGCTCAGTAGACGATCGCGGGGTCATCGCGGTCTTGGACAGTCGCTTATCGACGAAGCGTTACGGCGCTTTCCTGCGATCCTCACTCCTCCCGTTCTGGCAGACCACCGACCCGGAAGTCGCCCGCGGAGCCCTGCGCCGCCTCGTCGCCAGCTCTTAGCCCCGCCCCGCCTCCACCGGCTCCCTTGAGGTCTACATTCGTACCCCCGACTTGTAGACGTCAGCCGAATCCGCGCCCCACCTGTCACACGCGAACTGCACGTTTGTCCCGGCACCCCGCTTGACGTCTACACCCAGGAGCCGCAAATGTAGACCTCAGCTGATGGGGGCGGTGCCGGACGGGAGTGCCACGACGGTCACCGATCCAGGTGCGACCTCCGTGTAACCAGCGTCTCGGACAACCACAGCATTCGGGTGGCCCGAGCACTTCGCGAAAGCCTCCGGGTCCACCTCGCGCACGGAGAGCACGAAGCCGGTTTTTGCCCAGGCGCGGGCTTTTTCCAACGGCAGCGCCGCGGCATAGAGCATCGAAGCGTGGCCGACCTGAGCGGCTGCTTTGCCTAATGACATGGTCAAGGAGGCGTCGATAAGCAAAAGTGGCCCCTCGGTGACGATCGGGGTGGTAGTGCTGTCCTCGAGCTCGGTGCCTTTGATCTGCAGTTTTGCGATAGCGGGCGGGACTTCGTTGGTGGCAGACGGGACGAACGCTCGGGCAGTGCCGACGGTGACACCGGGCAGAACTTGCACGTTGTCCCACGCCTTGTTTCGCGCGCGGCGGGCGACTTTTCGAATGCGGTGCGAGTACCACGCGGCGAGGTGTTCGCGCCAGAATCCCTCGGAGCCCGCGCGCTCGTCGAGGCATACGGCGACGACGGCGCGGGCGGCATCTGTGAGCACCTGGTTACGTGCGGGCGGATCTTGCTTGGGCAAGTTGAGCGCGAGCTGCATCGCCTGGACCGTGGACGGATCGTCCCGGTCCTCGGTTCGGTTCCGGTAATCCCCTTCGATCAACTCCGCGAGCAGGGCATGAGCCGCGGCGAAGGAGTCTGCCTGTTGCTCGGTCACGAAAGCGGGACTCGGCCGTCGATACCCGCGGTGGTGTTCGCGTGGTCGATCTCTTCGCGGGGGATGCCGAGGATGTAGAGGACCTCATCCAGGAACGGGTGGTTCACGCTGGCGTCCGCGACTTCTTTGAGAGCGGGCTTCGCGTTGAAGGCGATGCCGAGGCCGGCGCGAGAGAGCATGTCGATGTCATTCGCACCGTCGCCGACTGCCACCGTCTGGTTCATGGTGAGCCCGGAGTCAGCGGCGAATTCCTCGAGAAAGTCGGCCTTCGCGGTGCGGTCGACGACCTTGCCGGTGACGCGGCCGGTGAGCTTGCCGTCCACGATCTCAAGAGTGTTGGCGCGCACGTAGTCCAACTCCAAGTCCTCGGCGAGACCCTCAAGCACCTGGATGAAGCCACCGGACACCACTGCGGTGCGGTAGCCCATGGAGTTCAGCGTCCGGATTGTCGTGCGCGCGCCCGGAGTGAGCTCAATCTGGGCGGCGACCTCGTCGATGACCGAGGCGTCGAGGCCTGCAAGGGCTTTCACTCGTTCACGCAAGGACTCCTCGAAGTCGAGCTCGCCACGCATCGCGCGATCCGTGACTTCGGCGACTTCAGCCTCCTTGCCTGCGTGGGCGGCGAGCATCTCGATGACCTCGCCGGTGATCAAGGTGGAGTCGCAGTCGAAGCACACCAGGCGCTTCGCGCGGCGATGCAGGCCCGCGTGCTCCATCGCGATATCGATGCCCAACTCGGCGGAAAGTTCGGCGAGCTGCCTACGTATTTCCTTGCCGTCGCCCGGGGTGTAGTCCGGAATAGTGATGCGGAATTCAAGTCCAGTCACCGGGTACTGGGCGATGCCGCGAATCACGTTGATGTTCGCGCCGAAACTTGCGAGTACTTCGCCGAGGCGAGATACCGCTGCGGCGGTGACCGGGTTGCCCAGTGCGACCACGACGTGAGTGGAGCTTGCTCTTGAAACCTGGGCAGTATCTGCCCCGGTTTCGATAGTCACCCGCTGTCCAAACTCCCATAGTTCGGCACGGAGGTCGCGCTCAAGGTCCGTCAGTGCCTGCGGGTTCATGCCGACGAGTGCCGCCAGCATGAGACGCCCGCGGAAGTTGGTCTGCTCAACGTCGATCAACTGCACCTCATGCCGAGCGAGCGCGGTGAAAAACGCGGCTGACACGCCCGGGCGGTCCGGGCCGGAGGTAGTGATGATCGCAGGCTTTAAACCTTCCTGCAGTTCGACCTCGAGTGCGGGCATGGTCGGCTCACTTTCGTGTCTGTGGGGGGCACGGGGCTATTCCCCGCGTCCCCGCGCAGGTTAGCACGGCAAAGCCCCTCATCTATCGATGAGGGGCTACTGCGTTCAGGAGGATCTGACCGCGCTGAAGTTACGCGCTCGGGGAGGTCTTCGAGCCTGGGCCGTCGACGTGATCGAACTCGTGGCTCGCACCCTTCCACGTTGCCGGGGTGTCCTCAGAGTGGCCGGTGTGAGCTTCACGGCGCAGGGTCTCAACCATGTGCGGGTAGTGCAGCTCGAATGCCGGGCGCTCGGAACGGATGCGCGGCAGGGAGGTGAAGTTGTGGCGCGGCGGCGGGCAGGAAGTTGCCCACTCGAGGGAGTTGCCGTAGCCCCACGGATCGTCCACGGTGACGATCTCGCCGTAGCGCCAAGACTTGAACACGTTCCAGATGAACGGGATCATGCCAAGACCCAGGATCAGTGCGCCCACGGTGGAAACCTGATTTAGGAGCGTGAAGCCGTCGGTGTCCAGGTAGTCGGCGTAACGGCGCGGCATACCCATGTTGCCCAGCCAGTGCTGCACCAGGAAGGTCATGTTGAAGCCGATGAACACCAGCCAGAAGGAAAGCTTCGCCAGCTTCTCGTCCAGCATGCGACCCGTCATCTTCGGGAACCAGAAGTGGACACCTGCGATCGCGGAGAACACCACGGTACCGAAGAGGGTGTAGTGGAAGTGAGCAACCACGAAGTAGGAATCGTGCAGGTGGAAGTCCAGCGGCGGAGAAGCGAGCATGATGCCGGTCAGACCACCGAAGAGGAAGGTGAACAGGAAGCCCATGACCCACATCATCGGGGAATTGAAGGTGATGCGACCGTTCCACATCGTGCCCACCCAGTTGAAGAACTTCACACCGGTCGGAACGGCGATCAGGAAGGTCATGAAGGAGAAGAACGGCAGAAGTACTGCGCCGGTGGCGAACATGTGGTGCGCCCACACTGCCATCGACAGGCCTGCAATCGCCAGGGTTGCGAAGACCAGGCCGATGTAGCCAAAGATCGGCTTGCGACTGAAGACCGGGATGATCTCGGAGATGATGCCGAAGAACGGCAGTGCGAGAACGTAGACCTCCGGGTGGCCGAAGAACCAGAAGAGGTGCTGCCACAGGATGGCACCGCCGTTAGCGGTGTCGTAGATGTGGCCGCCAAGCAAGCGGTCGAAGAGAACGCCCATTGCAGCTGCGGTCAGCAGCGGGAAGATCATCAGTGCAATGATCGAGGTCACAAAGATGGTCCAGGTGAATACCGGCAGGCGGAACATGGTCATACCCGGCGCGCGCATGGTTAGCACGGTGGTGAGCATGTTGACCGCCGAAGCAATGGTGCCGACACCGGTCGCACCGACACCCACGACCCAAAGGTTCGCGGACACGGACGGGGTGTGCGTTGCATCAGCCAGCGGCATGTACATGGTCCAGCCGAAGTCGGCCGCACCGCCCGGGGTGAGGAAGCCCGCAAGCATTGCGAAGACACCGACAGTGGTGACCCAGAAACCAAACGCGTTCAGACGCGGGAACGCCACGTCCGGCGCGCCGATCTGCAGCGGCAGCACGTAGTTGGCGAAGCCCCACACGATCGGGGTGCCGAATGCCAGAAGCATCACGGTGCCGTGCATGGTGAAGAGCTGGTTGAACTGCTCGTTCGACAGGAGCTGAAGCCCCGGGCTGAACAGCTCGGCGCGGATGAGCAAGGCCATCAGGCCGCCCACGAAGAACCAGACGAACGACATGATGATGTACATCACGCCCAGTTCCTTGTGGTCGGTCGTGGTCAGCTGCTTATACATCTGGGAACCCCGGCGTGCGTTGCCAGTCGGTTCCGGACGAGTCGGCGGGACGTAATTGTCCAGCCTTGGCGCCACAGCGGTCATACGATCCTCCTGAATACGGCCTCAGGACTCCCCCCGCAATTACGCAGGTGAAGCACGAAAAGCCAAATTTGATACCGGATAATAATAACTATCGGTTCATGAAATTGCCAGCCTCCACAGGCGGGCTACGGCCCTGAGTCTATCCTTCCGGCCTCGGTGTTTGGGATTATGGCTAGTCAACTGTCTATTAACGCAGTTCAGGACCGAAACAAAAGCCGCGCCAGCCACCGTGGGTTAACCCAAACGGGGGCGCGCGGCGTGTGAGCCGGACGGCCAACAGTATGACTTAGAAGTCCCAGTCGTCGTCCTGGGTGTCCTCCGCCTTACCGATCACGTAGGAGGAGCCGGAACCCGAGAAGAAGTCGTGGTTTTCGTCGGCGTTCGGTGCAAGCGAAGCCAAGATCGCCGGCGATACCCGGGTTTCATCGGCCGGGAACAGCCCCTCGTACCCAAGGTTGTTCAGCGCCTTGTTCGCGTTGTAGCGCAGGAAGCGCTTGACATCCTCGGTCCAACCCAGCGGGTCGTAGAGATCCTCGGTGTACTGGATCTCATTGTCGTAGAGGTCGTAGAGCAGATCGAAGGCGTGCTCCTTGAGTTCATCGCGACGCGCTTCAGACTCATCGCGCAGTGCCACCTGATACTTGTAGCCGATGTAGTAGCCGTGCACCGCCTCGTCGCGAATGATCAGACGGATAATGTCGGCGGTGTTCGTCAGCTTGGAGTGCACAGACCAGTTCAGCGGCAGGTAGAAGCCCGAGTAGAAAAGGAAGGACTCCAGCATCACTGACGCGATTTTCTTCTTCAGCGGGTCATCGCCCACGTAGAAGCTTTCGACAATTTTGGCCTTGCGCTGAACCTCTTCGTTTTCCTCGGTCCAACGGAATGCGTCGTTAATCTCTGGAGTGCTCGCGAGCGTCATGTAGATGTTGGAGTAGCTCTTTGCGTGCACCGACTCCATGAACGCGATGTTGGTCAGCACCGCTTCCTCATGAAGGGTGCGCGCGTCCGGAATCAGCGATACCGCGCCGACAGTGCCTTGCAGCGTGTCCAGCAGGGTGAGGTTCGCAAACACGCGCATGGTCGACAGCTTCTCGTCGGCGTTAAGCGTGTTCCAGCTCGGGATATCGTTGGACACGGGGATTTTTTCCGGCAGCCAGAAGTTTCCGGTCAACCGGTCCCACACCTCTTGATCTTTGTCGTCCGGAATCTCGTTCCAGTTAATCGCCTTCAACGGCTTGGGGTGGGCATCGACGTAGTCCTCGTAGTCCTGGTAGTCCTGCCCGCCCTGGTAATCCTCGTGGCTCATGCTGCCAATAGTAGCCCGACGGCAGCTCTCCGAGCTGTGACCCCTGCCATTTCACAACACCTATATATTTCTTATGCGAGTTCTATAGCTGAACCTGCTCACACCACACCGGGAGAGCTTGATTAAACTATTAATCGTTTCGAGGCACGCAACCAGGACGAAGGAGAACTATGCCGGCCCCCCGAGAGTCCGCAGCCGAGCCGCTGTTGGCGTCAGTCCTCGCCACACTGGGCAAGGAAATCGTCTCCGGGGCAATGCCCGCCGGTCACACCTTCACCCTGCAAGACCTCTCAACCCGGTTTGAAATTTCGCGCACCGTCGCCCGAGAGGCCATGCGCGCGCTGGAGCAGCTCGGCTTGGTCACCTCGTCCCGCCGCGTCGGCATTCGTGTGCTTCCCCAGAGCGAGTGGGCAGTTTTCGACCGCTCAGTCATTGCTTGGCGCTTGGCCTGCGAGTCCCAGCGGCCTGACCAAATCCGCTCGCTGGATTCGCTGCGCACCGCCGTCGAGCCGATCGCCGCAGCTCTCGCTGCCATCAACGCGAACGAGGAGCAAGTCGCACGGCTGAAAGAGCTCGCGCAGCATCTCTCAGAGCTCACGGAAGCCGGGGCGGGTAACACTGAGGAGTTCCTGGAATCAGACAAGGAGTTCCACACCCTCCTCCTCATTGCATCGGGCAACGAAATGTTCGCCGCTCTCGCCGAGCCCATCATGAACGTGCTCGAAGGCCGCACCCGGTACGGCATCATGCCGGATGAGCCGGAGATCGCCACCATGCGCCTCCATTCCGACCTCGCCGAAGCCATTGAGCGCGGCGATGTCCAGGCCTCCGAGCGCACCTCCCGCAGCCTCCTGCACGGCATCAGCCAGTTCATGGAAATCTAGAAGCTTTTCGCTTATCGACGGCCTGCCGGACGCGACTCCCACTCCCCCATGCGTTTGCCATTGCCGGGCAAACTTCGCGGTCCTAAACTTCCCCGCATGACTATTTCAACGTCTGCGTACATGTCGTTCCCGGGAATTGCCGCCGAGGCTTTCAAGTTCTACCACTCAGTATTCGGCGGTGATCTGCATGTGATTACTTACGGTGAGCAGATCGACGCCGGCGTCGAATTCCCCTTTGACGCCCCACGCGAGGCGGTCGCCAACGGGTTCCTATCGGGTCCGTTCTCGCTCACCGGTGGCGACGACCTTCAGCGCTCCGCCGAGAAGTTGAGCCCCGGCGACATCAACTTCACCGCCGAGGTGTCTAGCCACGAAGAAGGCGAGCAGCTCATTGAGAAGCTGACCGCCGACGGTGGCCTAGTGCACATGCCGTTCGCGGTGGCACCGTGGGGCGATCGCTTCGGTGTCGTCGAAGACCGTTTTGGCGTGCGCTGGAATGTCACCACCTCCAGCGACGGCGGTCAAAACTAACTACGCAAGATCGGCCCGCCTAGAGCATGCAGGAAACGCAGCCCTCGACCTCGGTGCCTTCCAGCGCCATTTGACGCAGGCGGATGTAGTACAAGGTCTTGATGCCCTTGCGCCATGCGTAAATCTGCGCGCGGTTGATGTCTCGGGTGGTCACGGTGTCCTTAAAGAACAGCGTCAATGACAGGCCCTGGTCAACGTACTTCGTGGCCTCAGCGTACGTGTCGATGATTTTTTCGTACCCGATCTCGTACGCGTCCTTGAAGTATTCCGCGTTCTCGTTATCCATGTGGGGTGCCGGGTAGTACACGCGGCCGATCTTGCCTTCCTTGCGAATCTCGATCTTGGAGGCGATCGGGTGGATCGACGACGTGGAGTTGTTGATGTAGGAGATCGAGCCGGTCGGCGGCACCGCCTGCAGGTAGCGGTTGTAAATACCGTCGCGGGCGACTGCCTGCTTCAGCTCCTCCCATTCCTCGGTGGTTGGGACTGCGATGTCGCTGGCGTCAAAAAGTGCCTTAACCCTCTCTGTCTTCGGCTGGAAGTCGGCGGGATCGTAGCGGTCGAAGAACGCGCCCGAGGCGTACTCGGAGTGCTCGAAGTCGGCAAACGCTTCACCTTTTTCAACGGCAATCTTGTGGGAGGCCTTCACACACTCGTACATCACGGCGGCGAAGTATGCGTTGGTGAAGTCCAGGCCTTCCTCAGAGCCGTACTCGATGTGCTCGCGACCGAGGTAGCCGTGCAGGTTCATCTGGCCCAGGCCAATCGCGTGGGAGGCATCGTTGCCTTCGCGCACAGACGGTACCGAGTGGATGGAGGTGGAATCAGCCACCGCGGTCAAACCGCGGATCGCGGTCTCAACAGTGCGGGAGAAGTTGTCTGAATCCATCGTCATCGCGATGTTCAGGGAACCGAGGTTGCACGAGATGTCGTGGCCGATCGTTTCGTACGTGAGATCGTCGTTGAGCTCGGAAGCCGAGTTCACCTGCAGGATCTCAGAGCACAAGTTAGACATGTTGATGCGGCCGGTCTTGACCGGGTTGGCCTTGTTCGCAGTGTCCTCAAACAGGATGTACGGGTAGCCGGACTCGAACTGGATCTCTGCGATGGTCTGGAAGAACTGGCGCGCCTTGATTTTGGTCTTACGGATGCGCGGATCCTCCACCATTTCCGCGTACTTCTCGGTGATTGAGATGTCCGCGAACGGCTTACCGTAAACGCGCTCGACATCATACGGGGAGAACAGGTACATATCGTCGTTACGCTTCGCCAGCTCGAACGTGATGTCCGGGATGACCACGCCAAGGGAGAGCGTCTTAATGCGGATCTTCTCATCCGCGTTCTCGCGCTTGGTGTCTAAGAAGCGCATGATGTCCGGGTGGTGCGCGTGGAGGTATACCGCGCCGGCGCCTTGGCGTGCCCCGAGCTGGTTGGCGTAGGAGAAGGAGTCTTCCAGAAGCTTCATCACGGGGATGACACCGGAGGACTGGTTCTCAATGTGCTTGATCGGGGCACCGGACTCGCGAATGTTCGACAGCAGCAGCGCGACACCGCCGCCGCGCTTCGAAAGCTGCAGCGAAGAGTTGATCGCACGACCGATGGACTCCATATTGTCCTCGATGCGCAAAAGGAAGCATGAGACGAGCTCGCCGCGCTGTGCCTTGCCCGCGTTCAGGAACGTCGGCGTGGCCGGCTGGAAGCGGCCGGTCATGATTTCGCCGACAAGCGCGGTGGCCAAATCCTCGTCGCCGTTTGCGAGGAAGAGGGCGGTCATGGAGACGCGGTCTTCGAAGCGCTCGAGGTAGCGCGAGCCGTCAAACGTCTTCAGCGTGTACGAGGTGTAGTACTTGTACGCGCCCAGGAACGTCTTGAAGCGGAACTTGTAGGAGTACGCGCGCTTAAAAGTGGACTTCACAAAGTCCCAGTCATACTTCTCGATCGTCTCCGGCTCGTAGTATTTGTTCTCCACCAGGTAATCCATCTTTTCTTCCAGGTCGTGGAAGTAGACGGTGTTCTGGTTGACGTGCTGGAGGAAGAACTGGTTGGCCGCCTCGCGATCCTTATCAAACTGGATCTGGCCGTTCTCGTCGTACAGGTTCAGCAGCGCGTTCAGCGCGTGGAAATCCAGCTGGTCTGCCTTGGTCGCAGGCTCTGGAACGTTCTTACCAAGGATCTCGGGCGCAGTGGTGGTCACGGTTAGGCCTTTCGGGCTTATGAAGCAGGGCGGAGGATAAGTAAGGTGAAGCTGATTTAAACGGCGGCGTGTTTCTTTGCGTACTTCGCGCGGTACCGCGCCAAGCGCTCTGCGTTTTCATCGCGTACAGGGGCCTGTTCGACGTACGCCACGTCGTCCGCGTTGAGCGGGGCGAGCCCCAGACGTTCCGCGTGCTCAAGCAACTGGGAACGAACACGGGCGGCGTCGTCGCTCACCCCCATCAACTCGAAGCGGTAGAGGTACGGCACACCGCACTTCGCAGAGATCACTTCGCCTGCACGGCAAAAGTCCGCGCCGAAGTTTGAGTTTCCAGCGGCGATCACGCCACGAATGAGACTGCGGTTGTGCTCGTTGTTCAGGAAGCGAATGACCTGCGGCGGCACGGGGCGAGAATTCTCATGTGTGAGCGATACCCCTCCCCCATAGGTCGGGCAGATCAGCACATAGGGTTCGTCGACAATCAGCTCCTCGCTGGTGCGATGGAGGGGGATGCGACGAGAGGGCAAGCCCACCTTTTCTACGAATCGTTTCGTGTTCTCGGTGGCGGAGGAAAAGTACACGACTAACATTGCCGCTCCCTTTTTCTAGCCCTTCTTCTAGTGCTGAGTTGTGTTGTGTTGTTTTTGCTGTGCTGTTTGTGGCAGATCTTGGAACTGCAGGCCGTTAGGCGGCAGCGAGACCGCGGATGCGGTCGGGGCGGAAGCCGGACCAGTGCTCACCATCGACCTCAACGACCGGTGCCTGCAGGTGCCCCAGAGCCATCACGTAATCGCGAGCAGAGTCGTCGAGCGAGATGTCAACGAGGTTGTAGTTAAGCCCGGCCTTGTCGAGCGCGCGGGTAGTTGCACGGCACTGCTGGCAAGCCGGCTTGGTGTAAACGGTGATAGACATCCTCGTGCCTCTTTCTGCGCGGTGATCCCGCACGATTCGTTCCCAAACAATTATTGCGCCGAATCCCCTCGGCGGCACACCAGAGACACTATACCTTGGGTGAAACTACAGCAACTAACACTACATATAGTAGTTACATAGGTGGTATTCGCAGGATGGGGCAATTGAATTACCCATATGTAGTCTCTGTTTCACAGGTTTTCCGGAAAACTGCTTACATCCGTGCAATTAATTTTTGCTTAGAGTTTCGTGCCAGCTCAAAGGCATGTCTTAAAAATGCCGAAATCCCGCCGTTTCCGGAGCAATATCCGAAAGCGACGGGATCTTAAGAGGGTCGAGCGACTAGCCCTGGCGAGCCTTGAAGCGCGGATCCTTCTTGTTAATCACGTAGACCTTGCCGTGGCGGCGTACAACCTGAGCGCCCGGCTTGTTCTTCAGCGACCGAAGCGACTTGCGGACCTTCATCGGGCGCTCCTTTCTTTAGCAGGTTTCTCAATCACAGCGACGTCCGGCGTTTCCACCGCGTCGCAACACGTCAGTACACACTACACGCCGCGCGCGTGGGAACCAAACCTTCGACCAAGACGCCTCGCGTGCTACCTCGCATACCGACGTTCCATTTCGCCAGCCACATCTTCCAAGCTCCGGCGCATCGTCTCGGGCACGTGGCGGGTGACAAAGATCGCGGCCGCGATGCCGAAGATAGCGAATACCGCGAAAATTGCGGTGGCGGAGAAAGCGTCGACAAGCGGGAGGAAGAATTGTGCGACCACCCAGTTCATGCTCCACAACGCAAGCCCGGCAAGTCCCATCCCCAAACCGCGGATCTGCGGCGGCACCAGCTCGGATATAAGCAGCCACGTCGTGGGCGAGACTGCCGCTTGTTGCGATGCGATGAAGCCCGCCATGCACGCAAGTGCGACCCAAGCCAACGAGGCATTCTGCTCGGCTGCCCGGTACATCAGGGCGAGGGCCGCGAGGAACACTACGTTGCCGGTGAGCCCGATCAGCAGCAGCTTGCGCCGACCGATCTTGTCGATGACTTGGAGACCAATCCAGCACGCCACCACCGAAACTACTCCGATCACGATAGACGTGTACACGGCATTCTCAGTGGACAATCCGACCTTATTCATCATCGTCGGAGCGAAGTAGACGATCGCGTTCACGCCCGTGATCTGCTGCGTGATGCCCAGCAGGGCGGCGATGAGCACTGTTACGCGAAGCCAGCGGTGGCGGGTGAACTCCGCCCATTCATTGCTGTCCTGAGCCCGGCGCGCGACATCCTCCTTGTGCGCGATGTCGAGTTCGTCGTAAGTAATGCCCACCCTCGTAGCGACTGTGGTGGCCTCTTCCAACCGGCCGCGGCGCGCGAGCCACAGCGGGGTCTCGGGCAGCATGAGCATGCCGACGGCCAGCATGAGGCCGGGGACAGCCGCCGCTCCGAGCATCAGATGCCAATTTCCGGTCGGTGCGAGCAGCGAGTTGACCAGATATGCCAACAGCTGCCCCACGACGATGAGGAGCGTGTTCAGCGAAACGAGCCGTCCGCGCACCGCCGCGGGCACGACCTCCGCGATGTACATCGGAGTGACAATAGAAACTGCACCCACCGCAAAACCCAGAAGCGTGCGCGCGGCGGCGAGGGAGCCAACTCCCCCGGCAAGCGCGCACCACCCGGAACCGACGACGAAGATCACGCCGGAAAGAATGAGCGTGCGGCGCCTTCCCAACGCATCCGCCACCGCTCCGCCGGTCAGCGCACCGATTGCGGCGCCAACTAGCAGCATCGAGGTGACAAATCCCTCTTGTGACGGTGTCATGCCGAACTCTGGGGTGATGAACAGCAATGCGCCGCTCATGACACCGGTGTCGTACCCGAACAGCAATCCCCCGAGTGCCGCAGTTGCGGCCACGGTGCGAACATATCGGGTAGCTGCTGGAGTTACCCCCTGCACAGGCTGTGCGTTTGATCCCATGCAACTTAATATGCACACGGTATAGCATGTCTGTCATGTCCGGAACATCCGAAAAGTTGCAGGCTGACATCATAAAGGCCCTGGGAGTCAAGCCCTTAATCGATCCAGTCGAAGAACTGCGCACCCGAGTCGACTTCCTAGTGAAGTACCTCGAGAAGACGCACGCATCCGGTTTTGTGCTTGGCATTTCCGGCGGACAAGACTCGACGCTCGCCGGTCGTCTCGCCCAGCTTGCGGTCCACAAAGCTCGGGCTCAGGGCGCGAGGACGCGCTTCATTGCGGTGCGGTTGCCGCACGGTGAGCAAGCCGATGAGGACGACGCGCAGCTCGCGCTCCAGTTCATCCGCCCCGATGAAACGGTGACGGTGAACATCAAGGAACCCACCAACGCGCTCAGCGCCGAGGTCGCCGGCGAGCTGGGCGATGCCAAACTCACCGACTTCAACAAGGGCAACGTCAAAGCGCGCATGCGCATGGTGGCGCAGTACGCCATCGCGGGTGAGCGCGGAATGCTGGTGATCGGCACCGACCACGCCGCGGAGAACCTCACCGGGTTCTTCACCAAGTTCGGCGACGGTGCCGCCGACCTCATGCCGCTCGCCGGCCTGAATAAGCGACAGGGCGCCCAGATTCTCGAGCGGATGGGCGCGGACCGCCGCCTCTGGGAGAAAGTCCCCACCGCGGACCTCGAGGATGACCGCCCAGCGCTTCCGGACGAGGAAGCACTCGGTGTCACCTACGCCGAAATCGACGATTACCTCGAAGGCAAGCAAGTTTCGGACGAGGCTCGCACCCGCCTCGAGCGCCTCTGGCGAAACGGCCAGCACAAGCGCCACCTCCCGCCGGGCCCCAACGACACGTGGTGGCGCTAGCGTCCAGCGCTACCCCACCACGTCAAGCGTCGCTTCAGCCGCCCGCACCAAGGCGGAGCCGTAGCTCGGCCCGTGGGTGTAAGCATGGACCGCGAGCGGGTGCATCTGGTGCGCGGGAATTCGAGCACGCCAATCGTCGTTAAGCAAGCCCTGCTCGAGGTAACCCTCCACGAATGCCTCCCAGTGGGGTGCCCCGAAAAGCTCGAGCATCGCAATGTCCGTGAGTGGGTGCCCGCCGTGCGCCGCAGGGTCAATGAACCGCGCGCGGTCCGTGCCAAAGAGCAGATTGCCGCTCCACAGATCACCATGGATGCGGGCCAGCGGTGCGTCCTCATCCTCAGCCAGGAGCGCTTCGCACGCTTGCTTAACGACGTCTAACCCACGCTCATCCAAGTTCCCCGCCGCAACGGCTTTGTCCGCGAAGGACAGGACTCGTTGGTGCACGTAGAAGTCAGCCCACCGCTGCGTGGGAATGCAGTCCTGCTGCGCGCGGCCGATATAGTTCGGGCCGTCCCAACCGTCGGCCGGGGCACCGAACGCCGCCGCGCCCATCGCGTGAATCGCCGCGAGCTCGCGGCCGCCTTGACGGGCAGCCTCCGCCGTTGGGCGGGTGCTGGCGACGCGCTCAATGGTCAGCGTATTCGCTGCGTCATCCACCTCGAACACCTCCACCACCGCGTCCGAACCTTCACGTAGCCAGCGCAGGTACGCCGCCTCCGCCGCGGCCGAGTGCGGGCCCGACCCGTGCTTGGTAAACCGTTCAGTCATTGCGTGCATCCACCTCTCGCTCGAGATCCAACAGGAATCGTTTCATCTCAACACCCCCGGCGTAGTTGCCCATCGCCCCGTCCGCACGCACCACCCGGTGGCACGGCACCACGATCGGCAGCGGATTCTTCGCACACGCCGTGCCCGCCACTCGCGCAGCCCCCGGGATGCCCGCAGACTCGGCCAATTCGGCGTAGCTCACGGTTTGCGCGTAAGGGATCCGTCGTAAAGCAACCTGCGCCTTCTGGTAGGTGCCGGATGAGAACCGCCAATCCAGCGGGAGGTCAAACTCTTTCAGCTCGCCGGCAAAGTATTGGGCAATTTGCTTATCGACGCCCCCTTGCACGCCCTCCCGAGCTTCCAACTCGCCCACAAGCGCCTCGAACTTTGCTAGGTCGAGCTCGATTTTCACCAAGCCGGTGTCGCTGCTGACGCTGAGCAACTCGCCCACCGGGGTGGTGTGGGTGCGGAAATGAAAAACGTCCATCGGTGCACAAGCGTACGCCGACGGACTGTAGGTGGAGGTAGCGCGACAGTGCTCTAACCTTGCCCCGGCTCTACAGTTGGTGGTCTCGTCGCATCGGGCGATCCGGCGTCGCCGTAGGTCGGCAGGGCCGGGCCCGGCTTCCTCGCGGCCGTTGCCGCGACCAGTTCCGCGGTTGACGGCGGCGATGCTGGACGAGGCGGAACGCCGCTACAAGGACGGCGAGATCCTGCGGGCGATCGCGGGTGATCTGGGCGTGAGCCGGCAGCGTCTCGCTGACCGGTTGCGGGAGCGAGGTGTGCGGTTGCGCGGTGAAAAGCCGTCATCTGAGCAGGTGCGCGAGATGTGCCTGCGCTACGAGCAGGGCGAGTCGTTGGCCAGGGTCGGCGAGCGGATGGGTTTCAACGCCAGCACCGTTCGCGTGCAGTTGCTCCGTGCGGGTGTCGCGCTTCGTGATCCGCACGGGCGGGAGCGGTAGACGTTCAGCCGAAGAAACCGCTCGAGATCGGTAAGTCGAAGGGCCATTCGCCCGCTGTCTTCTGGAGTCACTGCCCTCGACCGCAGCGTCGCGTGCACGGTGAACGCTCGGTTAGCTCCGCACACGCTCCCGGGCGCGTTCACGCGCCTGCTGGCGGAGTCTCGCTCGAACCTCGTCGTGAATGGTAGTCGAGACTTCCTCAGCCGTTTCGACAGAAACGACAAGGGCGTAGCGGACGCTCTTCTTCTTGGGAAGGTGTTGGGCGTCGTCCATGCACTCGACGTGTATTGGAAACGCATCGCCATCCGCGAAGGTCATCGCCCGTGAACCTTGGACGAGTTCGTGTTGGAGGCTTCCACGCCTAACAGTGAAGTGCTCTCCCTCTATCCGGTCCCCTGCCGCGAGCTTCGTATCCGGGGTATCGAAGTAGACCTTGGCCCCTCGATAACGCGCGAGCTGTCCCACCGTAGGTACCGCGTACGCAAGCGTGATGGTGAAGCGGTGCCACGCCGCTCGCGACCTCAGCGATGGCGGAAGCGGCAGTTCGTACGTGTGTCGCTGGTCTCCACCGATGCGGCCGCCCGCGACCAACACGGCACGATTGGTGGCGGCTACTCCGAGACGGGAGGTATCGAGCTTGCCGTATCCGAGCAGCGCCGAGAGCTTGCGGCGAGCATCTTGCCCGGGGATACCGAGATCACTGCGAAGTTGAGCTTCCCATTCACCCCAGCTGCTCGCGTGCGCGAGGAGAGCTCGTACCAGAAGCGGATGATATTCCCTGTTTCTCGTCCAGGCCCGAAGCGGTGAGCAGTCGTGCCCAGCGGTCGTGCTGGCCGGCTTGGGCAATGGTCTCGTACTCCGCGGCCAACTGGGCGATGGACCCCCAGCGTTCGTGTTCGATGGTGATGGTCTCGTGCGCGGAAAGTTCGGCGCCGACGTGTTGGAGCACCCCGTACAGCACGCTTCGGGCGGTGGCGTCTGGGTTGTCGGAGGGGTGCGGTGCGACATGGGCGTCGTCGGTGGTGTCGGTGGCGACGTAGGCGTAGTTCCCGTGCCGGCCGCGGGTCATCGCGACGTAGAAATTCTCCCGCGTCGTCGTCGCCGTCACCACCGTATGCGTGCTGCTGAGCGCCGCGCACCTGACCCTGCTGCTGTCGTTCGTCGCGATGTACACCGGTCTCGGCCCCCACCTGGACGCGCTGGGCCTGGACGCCTCGCAGGTGATCTGGTTGCGCCTGGTCGGACTGCCGGGGATGTTCGCCTCCCTCTTCGCCGGAGTGCTCGCGCGGCGGCTCGGCGGCGCAGGAGTCGCCAGGGCCGGGTTCGCCCTCGCCGGGTCGTTGATCGGCACCGCCGCGGCGAGCCTCGTGTTCGTGACCGGTGTCGCGCTCGCGGTGCCGTCGATGATCTCGCTGTTCGGGGAGACCGCCGCCCCGAACCGTGCCGGCGGCATGGCGCTCAACGGCTTCGTGCTCTTCCTCGGCGCCAGCGTCGGCCCGCTCACCGCACGGCTGCGCCTGGACTTCCCGATTCTCCTGGTCGCCCTCGCCGCCCTCATGGGGGTCGCGGTCGCCTCCTTGACCGGGTTCGCCCGACTCACCCGCGCGAACACACCGGAGGTACCCGCATGACCCGCATCCTGATCCTCGGCGCGACCGGCCGCACCGGAGCCGCAATCCTCCAGGCCCTCCCCGCCGACGCGGAAGTGACCGCCGCGCTGCGCGACCGAGCAGACACCGGCCGTCTCGCCAAGACCGCGGCGTCACTCGATACCGCCGTGGTCGGCCTCACCAGCACCACCAGTCTCCGGCAGGCGATGGACGGCGTCGCGGTCGTCGTGAACGCGATCCGGCTCCGCGAGGACATCGCCCCGACCGAGCTCATCGACCTGCACGAGCGACTGCTCGCCGCCGTGGAGACGCGGGGCAGGGCGTGCCGGATTGTGACCGTCGGCGGAGCAGGCGCACTCCGGCTGCCAGGAGGTGAGCGCTTCTGGCAGAGCCCGGCGTTCCCACGGGCCACGCTCCCGCGCGGACATGCGCACGCCGCGCTGCGTGACCACCTCGAAGCGGGGAACGCCGGAGATACGTGGGCGTACCTGATCCCACCGCCGGCATACGTTCCTGACGGCCCGGCGACGGGGCGGCGGGAGATCGTCCCGCCTGCCTTGGATGAGACTGCTTTCACTGACCGGGCGATCAGCTACGCCGATTTCGGAGCCGCCGTCGTCGAGGCCGTTGTGAACGCAGGTAGGGGTACGCAATTGATCGCCTGGCAACACTACATCGAGCAGTGACGGCAGGGAGTGACTGTGAAGAGCTCACCGATCCAGACACCGAACTACTTTACGGACGTATGGCGTGCCGATCTCGGTCTACCGAGGGGCTTCGGAGCGTTAGACGGCGGCGGTCTCTCCTGCGTCGACGATGCTGCGGATCGCGTCTCGGGATGCGACGAGGGCTTCGATGGAAGCTTCGATGCGGGCCTGCTCGCGCTTGAGGTCGTCGATCGTGTCCATGCAGATTGGGGCGAGACGGCCCGCGCGTTCGGTGAGGCAGGGCAGCACGGTGCGGATGGTCGCGGTGCCGAGCCCCGCGTCGAGGAGCTGCCGAATGCGCCGGGCGACCTCGACGTCCTGGTCGCTGTAGTCGCGATACCCGGAGGCGTTGCGCGCAGGCACGAGCAGCTCCTGCTCCTCGTAGTAGCGCAGGAGCCGGGCCGGGATGCCGGTGCGGTCGGTGACGTCCGAGATGCGCATGTGAACGATGTCTCCTGCCGAGTGGTTTGCCTTCACATTGATGTGAGGGTTTAGCCTAGCAGGGTGAACGTCGAACAGTCTTCTCTCGCTTCTACTCGTGCTCGGCCTGGTCTGGTGCTGGCCGGGTTCGTGCTGCTGGTGTTCTGCACCGGCACGGCCGAGTACCTCGTCGCCGGTGTGCTGCCGCAGCTCGCCGCCGACGTCTCGGTCAGTATCGCCGCTGCCGGGCAGACGGTGACCGCCTATGCGCTCGGGGTCGCGATCGGTGGCCCGATCGTGACCGTGCTGACTGCCCGGTTTCCTCGCAAGGGCCTCGCTCTGGCTTTGGGGGTCGTGTTCATCGCGGGCACGGTGCTGACGGTGTTCGCGCCGACGTATGCGTGGGTGATTGTGGGCCGGGTGGTCTCGGCGTGCAGTCAGGCCACGCTGTTCGCCATCGGGCTGACGACTGCGACCGGTTTGATGGGGCCGGCTCGTCAGGGGCAGGCGATCGCGATCGTCAGTTCCGGCCTGACGGTCGCGACCGTCCTCGGTGTACCGCTTGGTGCGCTGCTGGGCGGTACGACGAGCTGGCGGATTCCGTTCGTCTTCGTCGCTGCTGCCGCCACACTCGGGGTGCTGCTGCTGGCTGCCGCGATGCCCCGCACCCCGGCACCGACGACCGGGGTGCGCGATGAGATCCGCACCCTGCTGCGCGGGCCGGTGCTTTTGGCGGTGTCGACCACGGTGATCGGGTTCGCGGGCGTGAGCGTCGTGTTCACCTACCTCGTCCCGCTGCTGAACGAGGTCACCGGCATCGCTGCGAGCGTGATCCCCGCGCTGCTGCTCGCCTATGGGGTTGGTGGGTTTGTCGGCAACCTCGTTGCCGGTCGTCTCGCCGACCTCTCGCTGGGCAAGACGCTGGTCGGGGTGTTCCTCGCGCTCATCGTCACCCTGGCCGCGTTCCCGCTCCTAGCCGGGCATCCGATCCCGATGATCGGGCTCGTGCTGATCCTGGGCCTGCTCTCGACCGCGACCATCGCCCCGCTGCAGTCGCTCGTGCTCCGCCACGCGGGAGCCGCGCCCACGTTGTCGCTGGCGGTGAACGTGGGCGCGTTCAACCTCGCGAACGCGATCGGCTCCGCCCTCGGCGGCCTCGGCGTCGCCGCCGGGCTGCTGCGCTGGGGCGGATTCGGCGGCGCCGCCTTCGCGATCTTCGGCCTCGTCCTGACCGCCCTCGCTCTCCGCGCTACGCCGCGCTCCGATACCCCTACCGCTGAAACCGCAACACAGGAGGCCCGCTGATGAAAACCGCAGCCATCACCGCCTACGGCGATCCCGACGTCCTCACGATCCTCGACGGCCCGATGCCCGAGCCCGGCCCGGGCGAGGCGCTGGTCGCGGTCGTCGCCTCGACGATCAACCCCGTCGATGTGAAGACCCGAACCCCCGGCACCCCACAGCAGGTCGGCCGGTTCCCGGCAGTGCTGGGCTGGGATGTCGCGGGCATTGTCATCACCGCACCAGAAGATTCCGGCTGGGTACCGGGTGATCGGGTGATCGCGATGCACCCGCCCCAGCCGGACGGGGCGGGAAGCTGGCAGCAGTACGCCGCGATCCCCGCCGCAGGCCTCGCCCCGGCACCGCATACGGTCGACCTGACGACTGCGGCGACTCTGCCGCTCGCGGCGCTCACCGCAGACCAGGCACTCGCGCGGCTCGACCTCGGCGACGACGAGCGGCTGCTCATCACCGGCGCCGCCGGTGCTGTCGGGGGCATGGCGATCCAGCTCGCCGCGCACGCAGGCATCCGGGCGGCCGGTCTGGTCTCCCGACCGGAACACGAATCCGCGGTGCTCGGTCTCGGGGCGGCTTCCGCGCACTCCAATTCGGTCTCGGCGGGCGAGTTCGATGCGATCTTCGACGCCGCCGGCGTCTTCGACCACCCGCACCTGCTGCGCGAGGGCGGCAGGCTCGTCACGGTCAGCGACGACACCATCCCCGACGCCCTCGAACAGCGCGCAGGCAGTGCGGTGCACAACTATGTCCAGCACGATCCTCGGCGCCTGCGCGAACTGTCCACCCTCGTCGACGAGGGCAGGCTCAGGTTGCGGGTCGCCGAGCAGTACCCGCTCGCGAGCATCGCGCAAGCGAACCGGCGGGCCGAGACCGGCGGACTGCTCGGCAAGATCGTCATCGCGATGTAGAACACCGTTGACCCGCACACCGACCGGCAGCCAGAGCCGGCAGTCTCAGACCAACACCGATCAGGTAGCTCCTACGTTCGGACCCTGCGAACGCAGAGTGAAGCGCCGAGTCTCGAACCCTCCGCTACGCCGACATCGGAGCCGCGACCGGAGCAGGTGCCGATACCAGCTGATCGCCTGGCCGCAGTAGAGCACTGGCTCAGACAGCAGTAATGAGTGGCCGCACGACTCTCCCCGCCTTTGTCTGCCCGCACGCGCACGCTCCATCGCCCCATCGGGCCTGCCGCCTATGGCTGCGTGCGGCTCGTCGTGGTGCGCGATGGCACGGCGATCGTGTTCTCCGAGTTCGGTGAGCAGCCCGTCAGTTTCGGCGACGCGATCCTCCTTGGACCCCACGTCCTCTGCGGGATCGAACCGGAGGGGCAGCTGATGGTCACGACGATCTACGTCGACACCGATCTGGCGTTGGATCAGTTCTTCTGGCAATACTCCACGATCCTGCACGATCGACTGGACGCGCAGGGCTTCGCCGAGAAGGTCTATTCCGAACCGGCCCAAGTTCTGCATCTGGGCCGCGATCGGGCGGGCCTGATGCTGCCGTGGCTCGATGAGCTGGTCGCACTCAGTGCCGAGGGGCATTTCCATGAACGCTTCCCCCGGTTGCAGTCGCTCTGGTTCGCGATCGTGGATGTCATCGCTCCGTATGTCCGCGTCTCGCCGGTGCGGCTGACCAGGTTGCAGCGTGCCCGCTCCCGCCCGGTCTCTTCTCATGAGCGAGCGCTTGGACCGTTACGCCGCGAGGCGATGCTCGTGCGCGATGCGCTCTATCGTGATGTCGCCTACCCGTGGACATTGACAGAGCTGGCCGAGCTGGTGCAGCTCTCCCCGAAGCAGCTTGCCCGAGTGTTCACCGCCGCGTTCGGTAAGACCCCGACCGCGTATCTGACGATGCTGCGAGTGCAGGAGATGGCGCGACTCCTACGGGAGATGAACGTCACCGTCGCTGTAGCTGGGCAGCGGGTCGGGTGGCGGAGCCGGTCGCGTGCGATCGAGGCGTTCGCCGCTCATACCGGGGTGACGCCGAGCCGGTACCGCGACATGCATCCCATCGTTGCCGACGTACCGTGAACCCCACCTCTGCGTTTCGGGAAGCGGACAGTTCGACCGGGAAAATCCCGGTCAGGCCACCTTCTCCTTCCGCATAGTGCCGCTCGCAGGTAGGCCGGTATGTCCTACGTCAGGTGCCTCCGCGTTCCTGATGGCCAACCTACCGACCTCGCTGTTCGCTGACCGTCTGACTCGCCGGAAGCTCCTGGCTCACCTCGCTGGTGAAGGCCAGCAGCCCCTCGCGCGGCTGGCCGCTCGGGAGGAGGCCGACGATGGCGACGAAGCAAGAGGAGGCCCGCCAGGCGCGGGAGGCGAAGCTCGACGAGCTCCACGACAAGCTCACCGGCGCGGTCGAGCGGCTCGTCACCGGTGATGACTGGGCTGACGCGCTGCGGTTCGCGGCGAAGTTCCGCTCGCGGAGCTTCAACAACGTCCTGCTGATCTGGGAACAGCATCAGGCCGCGTTCGAGCAGGGCCGGGTCCCGGAGCCGTTCCCGACCTATGTCGCCGGGTACAAGCAGTGGCAGCAGCTCGGCCGCCAGGTCGGCAAAGGCCAGGCCGGATACCAGATCCTCGCCCCCGTCACCGGCAGGTTCGCGTCGGCGAACCCGTCCGATCCGGCGTCGTGGCGGCGCCTGAACCGGGGCGAGAAGCCCAAGCCGGGCGAGACGGTGCGCTCGAAGATGGTCGGGGTGCGCCCGGCTTACGTCTGGGATGTCTCCCAGACCACCGGCGACCCCCTCCCGACGAAACCGGAACCGCGGCTGCTCACCGGGGAGGCGCCGGAAGGACTCCGGGAGGGGCTGGCGGAGCGGATCGGGTCGGAGGGGTTCGAGCTGCTGTGGGTGCCGCACGAGGGCATGGTCGGCGGCGCGAACGGGCTGACGAACTTCGAGACTCGCCAGGTCGCGGTGCGCACGAACATGGACGACGCCGCGCAGGTGAAGACCGAGGGCCACGAGCTCGCCCACGTCCTCATGCACGGCCCCGATCAGGAGGAGGCCCGCCGGCATCGTGGGATCGGTGAGGTCGAGGCCGAGTCCGTGGCGCTGATGATCGGTGCTGCGCACGGGATGGACACCAGCGAGTACACGATCCCGTACGTGGCCGGGTGGGCGGCGGTCGTGGATGGGAAGAACCCGGTCGAGGTGGTGCAGGCCGCCGGGGAGCGTATCCGCAAGACCGCGATCGACATCCTCGATGGCCTCGACACGATCCAGGTGAGCGACACCACCCCGTCCGACAGCCCCGACCCCGAGGAGTGGGAGGACGAGGACTTCGGGCCGACCGGTCCCGACGACGATGCGCCGGGGCCGCCGCGGCCGGTGAACTGGAACCTGCTGCTCGCGCACGATCTGCAGCAGGAATGGCTCGCCCTGAACCGGTGGGTCGAGTGGGTCAGGAGAGAGTACGCGCTGCCCGCCTCGGTGATCCCGCCGTTGTGGCACCGGCATCCGGCGCTCAAGTGGGAGCTCTCCGCGTTGCATCTGCACTGGCTCGCCGCGTACGACCCGGAACAGGACGCTTCGGCCGCAATCGGGTGGCATCGCGACTTCGCCGCCGCCCGGCAACGGCTACGCGACTGGGTCGCCGCCTCCGGCACCCGCCTGGATCGCGACCGCCCCGACCGGCAGACCGCCTGGCCCGGCGAACCCCCGGCCCCGCCGGTCGAAGACATCCCGATCACGAACCGGCGCGAGGACTTCGTGGCCTTCGTGATCGAACAGGTCGCCCGCCGCAAAGCCGCCGAAGACGCCTTCTTCGCCCGCCTCGACGACACCGACCTCGACATCGACGCCGACCCCGACGAGGGTGCCGACCCCGAAGGCGGGTGAGCGGTGATGGTGCGGAACTATCAACGCAAGACCCAACGCCCCTCATCGGACCGGCGGCTGCGGGTCACGTTCACGAGGCGGGAGCAGATCGACACCGAGAAGATCGCCGAAGTCCTCATCCGCGTCGTCCTGCGCGAAGCCGGCACCGGCAGCCCGGTCGGCCGGGCCGGAGACCAGCTCCGGGCGCTGCTGAGCAGCGAACGGTAGAATCCCTGTTGTACGTCCATCCCAGGGCGCTACCGGCTAACCAACTTGTTGCCCGAACCCGTCGCGGTTCGGCAGGCCTCCCCAATTTGTGTCGTGACCGCCAGTCGGCGCCCGCACCCAACCCCAATGCTGGGGCTGGGTGAGAGCCCGAAAGGCAGTCACGACCATGACGCTCATCGACCTCCCCGCCGGCCTCGACCTCGGCGCCCTGCGCACCCTCGCCGCCGGCCCGAAACTCTCCTGCGAACAGGTCCTTCCTGATGGGAATGTGCCCGCGATCTCGTACCTGCGGGTCTCCACCAAGGACCAGGCCACCCGTAACGGTCTCGAAGAAGGCCTCTCCATCCCGGCGCAGCGCGAAGCCGCGCAACGCAAGGCCGACCAGCTGAACGCGGTCATCGTGGCGGAGTTCATCGAGCCCGGCGAGTCCGGGAAGACTGCCCGCCGCAAAGCGCTCCAGGAGATGCTGGACTACCTCGCCGAGCACCCTGTCCGGTACTGCATCATCAACAAGGTCGACCGCATCGCCCGCAACCGGCTCGATGACGCGATCATCCACGCCACCCTCCGCCAGGCCGGGGTCACGCTCGTATCCGTCATGGAGAACATCGACGAGACCCCATCCGGGATGCTCATGCACGGCATCATGGCCTCCATCGCCGAGTTCTACAGCCTGAACCTCGCCCAAGAGGTCACCAAAGGGCTCGTGCAGAAGGCCACGATCGGCGGCACCCCGCACCGGGCGCCCATCGGCTACCTCAACATCCGCACCACCGATGCGAACGGGCACGAGGTCCGCGAGGTGCGACTCGACCCCGACCGGTGTGAGCTGATCCGGTTCGCGTTCACCGCCTACGCCACCGGCGACTGGTCGCTATCCAAGCTCGCCCGCGAGCTGGAGACCCGCGGACTCACCACCCGGCCCACGCCGTCGTTCCCCGCGAAGCCGGTCACCACGACCGCGCTGCACAAGATCCTCACCAACCCCTACTACCAGGGCATCGTCACCTTCCGCGACGTGACCTACCCCGGCACGCACGATCCGCTCGTGACGCCGGAGACGTTCGAGCAGGTGCAGACGATCCTCCAGCAGAACCACGTCGTCGGCGACAAGCCCCAGAAGTACGACCACTACCTCAAAGGCTCGATCTACTGCGGCTGCGGGAAGCGGCTCATGTTCGAGCGTCCCCGCAACCACCAGGGCGTCGCCTACGACTCTTCACCTGCACCGGCCGCCGGTTCAAGCGCAACAACTGCCAGCGCACCGCCATCCTCACCCACCGCGTCGAGCAGTCCATCGAGGCCGGCTACCAGGACATCTCCCTCAGCCCTAGCGAGGCAGCGCAGGTCCAGGGCGTGCTCGGGCAGGTGTTCGACACCCTCTCCGAATCCACCAGCGATGAGAAGAAGCTCCTCGCCGGGCAGAAGGCCAAGCTCGAAGCCGAACAGGTCAAGCTCCTCCAAGCCCACTACGCCGACGCGATCCCGCTCGACCTGCTCAAGACCGAGCAAGACCGCATCCGCGCGAGCCTGCAAGCGATCACCGGTCGGCTCGACACGTTGGAGACGACCTACGACAAGGCCAAGGTCGGGCTCGACGCGATCCTCGGGCTCCTCACCGACATCGGCGACGTCTACGCCAAGGCCGAACCCGCCGAGCGGCGGATGCTCAACCGGGCATTGTTCGACCGCATCACCATCGATGACGAGGACCAAGCCGCCCTCGAACCAGGCGAGGCCATCCAGATGATCCTCGCCACCAACCCCAGGTCACACCACGAAAGAACCTTGCCCCACGATCAAGCGGGGCAAGGTTCGAACGTTCAACTTTACGTGGAGCTAACGGGATTCGAACCCGTGACCCCCACACTGCCAGTGTGGTGCGCTACCAACTGCGCCATAGCCCCTTGTTTCGGAGAGCTTCCGCCTACCGCGTTGGCGGCGAGAAGCAACTCCGCTCAATATACCGGCCGCCTCATGGGCGGCCAAATCCCCAGGTTAGTTACTCTTGGAGTTCTTGAGGGTCTCCACCCACTGGTCACGAGGCGCGCCGAGTTCCTCGGCGTCAGCGCCGTCGATAAGCACGCGCGGCGTCCACGCTTTACCCTTCAGCTCCTCCTGGTGCTTCGAGTTCTCAGCACCCATCTCCTGCGCGGTCTCGATGAACTTGCCGTCGCGGATGTCCATAATGGCTTGGTCAGACGCGCCCCAGTCGGCCGCCAAATCCGCGATGGCGTTGTTGTCGATCTGCGAATACACGCTCTGCTGGTTCACAAACAAGTAATCGCGCAGCGTGAACGCGACATCGTAGTCACCGGTCGCGAGCAGGGCGAGCATTGCCGCCAAACCAGTGGTGGAGTGGCCCACCTCTCCGCGGTCAAGGTTGGTCATCGGACGCAGATCCACGCGAATTTCTCCAGCCTTGAGCGCCTCGATCATTTGCGCGTCAGCGGCCACGTGCAACTCCGCACAGTAGGAGCAAGAAAAGTCCTCGTAGTAGTCAGCGACTGGCGCATCCGCGTTCGATCCGCTAAGCCGGATCACACTATCGCCTCCGGCCCATTCCACGTTGATGCCCGAGACATCAATCACTTCATCCTGCTTTGCCTGGGTCTGCTCCGCACGGCCTTTGTACACGATCATCCCGATCACCAGTGCGGCGATAGCCAGCACTGCCAACACGGCCCAAAGAAACGCCGAATTGCCCTTGGAGTTCGGGTTCTCAACTTTGCGGGTACTCACGATTAGGTCTCCTGTTATTTACGGGTAAATTGCGAACTTCTTAAACGGCCGCCACATCATGAACGCGGTGACGGCCAGATATGCCACGTCGCGCCAGATCGATTTCAGCAGCGCCCCCTCCTGGGGATCCGCCGTCGCGGGGTCAAAACAACCGCAATCAATCACCAGGCCACGAGTGTGCGCTGAGTACAGGCCCATGATGAAGATCAGCAGCACCCCAAATGACACCCCGCCCGCCCAACGGATCTTGATGCCGAGCAGCAGCAGCAAACCGCCAGCCAACTCGAGCGGGCCGATCACCTGCGCAATGAGGTCTGACCAATACGGGGTGAAGATCTCGTAGGCCTCGACCGTCTGCACCATGTTGATGTGTGACTCGGTGACTTTCTGCCACCCGGCACTGATCCACACGTACGCCATGCCGAATCGGGCCAGCGCGGAGAGGATGTCCAGCACACGCTCCCCGGTACTGCGGGTGGCGGTGCCAGCTTGCGTTGTTGCCGTGTCGTCGGCAGGCTTGACTGCGGTAGAAGAACTCACCTGATTGACCCTAGTCCACGCTCCGCCCTGCGGGAACGGGACGCGGGTGTGTCACTGGTTACTCCCGAGATCTACTGCCCCAGCACCTCGGAGACGATTGCAACCGCTTCGTCTTGCACCTGCTTCAAGTGCGCTTCACCGTTGAAGGACTCAGCGTAGATCTTGTACTTGTCCTCGGTGCCGGACGGACGCGCCGCGAACCAGGCGTTTTCGGTGGTCACCTTCAGGCCGCCGATCGCCGCATTGTTGCCCGGCGCCTCGGTGAGCTTCGCGGTAATCGTCTCGCCAGCCAGCTCGGTGGCCGGAACCTGCTCCGGAGACAGCGCCTTCAACGTCGCCTTCTGCTCGCGGTTCGCCGGCGCGTCAATGCGCGCGTAGGCCGGCTCGCCGAACGCGTCCTGGAGTTCGTGATAGCGATCCGACGGGGTCTTCCCCGTCACCGCAGTGATCTCCGCAGCCAGCAGATCCAGGATGATGCCGTCCTTGTCGGTCGACCACACGGTGCCGTCCTTGCGCAGGAAAGATGCGCCTGCGGATTCTTCTCCACCGAAGCCAACGGAGCCGTCGATAAGCCCGGGCACGAACCACTTGAAGCCAACCGGGACCTCGACCAGCTTGCGGCCGAGCGAGGCAACTACCCGGTCGATCATGGACGAAGACACCAGCGTCTTGCCCACTGCCGTGTCCTCCGCCCAGCCATTGCGGTGGCTGAACAGGTACTCGATGGCCACAGCCAGGTAGTGGTTCGGGTTCATCAGGCCCGCATCCGGGGTGACAATGCCGTGGCGGTCCGCATCCGCGTCGTTACCGGTGGCGATGTCGTACTTGTTTCGGTTGTGCACCAGCGAGGCCATGGAATTCGGCGAGGAGCAGTCCATGCGGATCTTGCCGTCGGTGTCCAGCGTCATGAACCGCCAGGTCGCGTCAACCTCCGGGTTGACCACGGTGAGGTTCAGGCCGTGCGCGTCGGCGATCGCGCCCCAGTAATCCACCGAGGCGCCGCCCATCGGGTCCGCGCCGATGGAGAGATTGGAGCCGCGGATCGCCTCGATATCGATCACGTTGACCAGATCCGCAACGTAGCGCTGCTTGAATTCGAAACGGCCCGCCCGCTCGTCCAGTACACCGCTTACCGACGTCCGCTGCACGCCCTCCAGCCCGCGGACCAGGTACTCGTTCGCGCGCTGCGCAATCCAGTCGGTCGCGTCGGTGCCGGCCGGGCCGCCGTTCGGCGGGTTGTACTTGAAGCCGCCGTCGCGCGGCGGGTTGTGCGACGGCGTGATCACGATGCCGTCGGCACGCTTCGGATCGGTGCCGGTCACACCACCAGAGAGCTGCGCGTTGTGGGATAGAATCGCGTGCGACACCGCCGGGGTCGGGGTGTAGCGCCCCTCGGCATCAACCAGCACCTCGACGTCGTTGGCCAGCAGCACCTCCATGGCGGAGATCATCGCCGGCTCACTGAGCGCGTGCGTATCGCGGCCGATGTACACCGGCCCGCCGATGGAGTTCTCACGGCGGTAGTCCACAATCGCCTGCGTGGTGGCCAGGATGTGCGCCTCGTTGAACGCGTTGTCCAGGCTGGAGCCGCGGTGGCCGGAGGTGCCGAACGCAACCTGCTGGTCCGGGTCGGAAGCGTCGATGTCGCGGGTGTAATACGCCGTGACCAGTTCGGCGATGTCGATCAAGTCCTCGGGGCGGGCCGGCTGTCCGGCGCGTTCGTGTGCCATGGTCGTGCTCCTTGTCGCGGGGTGTGGAAGTGTGCTTTAACGCGAGGCTACACCGACTGCGAGGTACGTCATCACAAGCCAGCGCACGGCTCTGGGCACCATGGGCCGCAGGGGCGGTAAGAAAGCCGCCCAGCTGTGGGAAACAGACCCCGACGGCGACTATGCGCAAAGTCGCCGTGAGGCACTGGACGCAGCTCATGCAAAGCGCGAAATAAGCAGTGAGCTTTTGGGAACGCGTATGCGGATGCTTTTCCTAGAAGCGAAGGTGTTGGGAGCTTCTTTTAAGCGATTGGGTGAGATGCTCGACATGTTCTTAACTGAACGCCGCTATCCTGCGGGCGGCGTAGCAGGCAGCCAAACCGGCCCACATGGAGCATGCGAGAGCACCTCTCTACAAGATGGCCAAGGCTCCAGTCGCCAACTAACCTCCTTCGTCTGAGGGGCCATCCAATCCCGCCCCAGGTGGCTAGGTTGTGGTGACTTCACCCCCTTATTAAACACGGATAAACTCGGTTATAAACATTCCGTCCCGTGAGAGGATCACCACGTGTTCGTCACCGATCTGCCCGACACCAAATCAGCCCACTTAAGTCCGGAACACAGCGAAACCGTCAGGGCAACGCTGCCTTTGGTCGGGGAAAATATCGAAACCATCACCCGCGTCTTTTACTCCAAGATGTTCGCCGCGCACCCGGAGTTGCTCTCCGACCTGTTCAACCGAGGTAATCAGAAACAGGGTGCCCAGCAGAAAGCACTGGCAGCTTCGGTGGCCACCTTCGCCGCGCAGCTGGTTGACCCGGACGCACCCGACCCGGTGATGATGCTCGACCGTATTGCCCATAAGCATGTTTCACTCGGCATCACCCCCGACCAGTATCAGATCGTCCATGACAACCTCATGGCCGCCATCGTCGATGTGCTGGGGGATGCCGTCACGCCGGAGGTCGCGGAAGCCTGGGACAAGGTCTACTGGCTCATGGCGGACGTTCTGATCAAACACGAGGCCAAGCTCTACGCCTCCGATAACGTGACCCCCAGTGAAGTGTTTCGCACCGCAACGGTCACCGAGAAGAAAAGGCTCAGCGAGGATGTGACTGCCTACACTTTGACCGGGGACTTCTCGGTGCCGCGACCGGGTCAGTACACCTCCGTCGGTGTTAAGCTTCCCGACGGTGCTCGACAGCTGCGCCAGTATTCCATCATCGGTGGTGACGCGAACCATTACCGCATCGCGGTTCTCACCGAGGGTGAGGTTTCCACCTTCTTGCGCGACAACATTGAAGTCGGAGACACCGTGGATGCGACCCTCGCCGCTGGCGACCTGGTCCTCCATGAAGGGGACAACTCGGTAGTGCTCGTCTCATCCGGTATCGGCTCCACTCCAATGGTAAGTATTCTCGGTCATCTCGCCGCAGAAGAGCCGAGCCGCAAGGTGACATACATCCACGCAGATGTAAGCGAAGAATCCTGGGCTCAGCGCGAGGAATCGCGCGAGCTCATTGCCTCAATCGCGGATGCAACAATGGGAGTGTCTTTCAGGGATGCCGGTCAGCGGGTGAACATCGCGGAATACGACCTTGCTGGTGCCGATGTCTATCTCTGCGGCGGTGTGACATTTCTGCAGGCTCTGCGCGCCGACATTGAAGCCCTGCCGGTCGACAAATCCCCCAAGGGTGTCTACTTCGAGCTGTTCAGCCCGAATGATTGGCTCGTGGGTTAAACCCCCGGAGTCTCGCCGGGGGTTGCGCCGAAACGCACCCCACACTGTCCCGGCCTGTCGAAGGGGAATAGGCTAACCGCCTCTGCATTCTCAAGTACACTTCACCGACGTGCCTGTTCAGAGTGGAAAAGAACCCCTGCTTGTGGGTCTCGGTGCCGGGCTGGGGGCGCTCGCGCGCTTCCTCATCGTGGCTGCTGTGCCCACCGTCGGCCTCGCCGCCGAGTTCGCGCTCACGCTGGCCATCAACATCGTCGGCAGTTTCGCCATGGGCGCGCTCAAACCCGGGCCATTTATCGGCGTCGGTTTCCTCGGCGGGTTCACCACCTTCTCCGCGCTCGCCCTTGCGTCGGCGCAGGCGTCGGCACTCGCCGCGCTGGTGTTCATGGTGCTCAGTTTCGTCGGTTGCGTGTGCGCCTGGCTCGCAGGTGACAGGTTGAGGGGGGCTTAGGGCCATGCTTATCGACGTCTCCGCCAACCCCACCACCCTCATCACCGCTACCGTCGCTGTGTTCCTGGGCGGCGCGCTGGGAGGCCTCGCTCGCTGGGCGCTGTCCCAGATCCCCGCTGATCGGGTCGGCACTTTCGCTGCCAACATGGCCGGTGCCACCATTCTGGGATTCGTTGCCGGCGCCCCAGAGGTGTGGCAACTTGCTGCAGGCGTCGGTTTCGCCGGCGCGCTGTCCACCTGGTCAACCCTGGCCAAGGAGATCGGCGAGCTGATGAATGCCAAGAAGTACGGCGAGGCCACCCGCTACGTGGCCTGGACCGCGGCGCTCGGCATCGTGAGCGCGTACTTCGGCCTCATGTGGGGTGCGCGCGGCTTCGCTTAGTCCGCGCTACTGAGTCTGCGCTGGTTAATCTGCGATCGCGTCCAGCGGCGGCGTCTTCGCCGCCCGGTTCGCCGGCCACAGCGCAGCGATGATGCCCACGATCACACTGCCCAGCAGCATCCAGCCGACCAGACTCCATGGGATGACGATGCGGTCGAGCCCTTGGTCCGCGAGCACCGTCAAGAACGCCCACCCGAGGCTCAGACCGAGCACAATGCCCAGCACGGCGCCGAAGAACGCCATCTGAACGGACTCCAAGATGATCATGATGCGCACCTGGCGGCGGTGGGTGCCCACCGCGCGCAGCATGCCGATCTCCTGGCGGCGCTCGATCACCGACAGCGTCAGCGTGTTCACAATGCCCAGTACCGCGATCACCACGGCTAAGGACAGCAGGGCGTAGAGGATGAAGAGCATCTGGTCGATCAGGTCGAGCACTTCGCCGGAGATGTCGTCTTTGGACTGCACCTGAACCACAATGTCGCTCTTCACCGCCTGCTCAAGATTCTTGCGCAGTTGGTCGGAGCTCACGGTGCCGTCGTTACTCACCCCCAGCATGATGATGTTCACGGTGCCTGGCACGGAAATCTGCTGCGCAACGTCTTCGCTCACCACCACGGCGGTGAGGATGGAGGAGTTCTCGAAGATGCCTTCCACCGTCGCCTCGACTACCTCCGGTGAAATGCCGGGAGCTGCGACGGTAACCGTATCCCCCACAGACCAGCCGCGCGCTTCCGCCCACTCGCGGGGAGCGATGACGGTGCTGCCCTCGAGCGTAGAGGTGCCGTCGACCATGTCCATCGTGATCAGGTCGCTGGGATCGCCGTAGAGCACTGAAGTGGAGCCGAACTCGCCAACCTGCGCGGAGTACTCGCCGTTGACGGTCAGCGGCGCTTCGGTGTAGGCAGCGACATCGCCCACGCCCTCGACCTCCGGGATGCGTTCCATCAGGTTGTTCGGGATCGGGAACGCACCGAGCACCGGCCCAGCCAGCACGTATTCAGCGCTCACCTCGTTCTCCGCCACGTTGTCAACGGAGTATTTCATCGACGCCCCGAACATGCCGATGATGTTCACCAACGCAATGCCCAGCATGAGCGCGAACGCGGTTGCAGAGGTGCGCCGCGGATTGCGCTGCGTGTTGGTGGACGCCAACTTGCCCGCGGTGCCGAACGGCGCGCCGATGATCCTGCCCAACGGCGGCACGATCGGAAGACTCATCGCCGGGCCGGCAAGGAAGATGCCTGCGATCACCGCCACCGCGGCGATGCCGACCAGCATGGCACGGGACGCGGTACGCCCGTCCACCCACAGCACCCCGCCGAAGGCCGCAGCAACGCCAAGCGCAATCAGCACACCTCCAATCACCGTGCGCTGCGTCAGCGGCTGCGGGGCGGCCGATTCGCTCGAACGCATCGCCTCGACAGGCTGCACCTGCCCGGCTTGGCGTGCCGGCGCCCAGGCAGAAAGCATCGTCACAATGACACCGACCACGATGGGCGCCAATGCCGCATCCGTCGAAAAGCCTAAGCCCCCTGCGGGAAGTGGCATGCCATAAGAACCCATGAGCGACTTGATTGCTGCGACCATGCCCACGCCGGCGCCTATGCCAAGGGCCGAACCAATCAGGCCGACAATGAACGCCTCCAGCAAGACCGAGCGCGTGATCTGGCCGCGGGAAGCGCCGAGCGCGCGCAGTAACGCGAATTCTTTCGTGCGCTGCGCCACGATCATGGAAAAAGTGTTCGCGATCAGGAACGTGCCCACCAGCAGGCCGACCAGGCCGAACGCGATGAGGAAGTAGGAGACGAAGGACAGCGCCTCGCGCACGCTTTCCGAAGCCTTCTTCGCAGCCTCCTCACCCGTGCGCACAGAAAGCTCGGGGTAATCACGCATGATCGAGTCGACCAGCCCCTGAGCCCCATTGCGATCCGAAGCCTTCAGCGTCATGCCGGGAACCGTCTCATCGGCCACATAGAAGTCCAGGTAATCTGACTCAGGGAGCCTAAAACTTAACGACGTCTCCTGCGTCACCTCATCGTCGTAGAACCCCACCACGTTGACGGTTTGGCGGGCACCGGTATCGACGATGATGAGTTCCTCGCCCAGCTTGATGTCATAGAACTCGGCGCCGTTGCGGTTGAGAATAGCCTCCGCGGTACCTTCGGTGACCGGGCGCGGAATCGGCGCGCGCCCCTCTACGATCTTGGGGCTCGGGCCGATGGCATCTTGGGGCGCGTAGTACAGCGTGGACATCGACATGCCCTGGCGCGTTTGAATCGCCTGTTCATTCGTCCGGGCGGCCACGACGATGACCATCCCCGAGACGTTCACCTTTTCGACGCCGCCGCGTTGAGCCAGTTCATCATAGTCCTTGCGCGGCACCGCACTGGCATTGTCACCGGGCTCGACTACCACATCGGCGTTTTCGTACCGCGTAGCCAGCGCCGAATCGAACGTGCGCTCCAGCATGTTGGTGAACATCATTGATCCCGCAATGAATGCAGTGCCAAGCACCACGGCAAGCACCGTCAAGGACAGCCGCAGTTTGTGGGCACTGACGTTACGCAACGAGACCTTCGTCATCGCCCGGGATCCGGCGGCCATCAGCGCTCGATTCCGGCCATGACTTTAAGGATCGCATCCATCGTCGGATCCCACATCTCGTTGACAATCTGGCCGTCGCGCAGGAAGACCACGCGGTCTGCATATGATGCCGCCCGAGCGTCGTGGGTCACGATCACCACGGTTTGTCCATCCAGGTCGACCGCGTGGCGCAGAATACTCAGCACCTCCCGTCCAGCGTTGGAGTCGAGGTTTCCCGTTGGCTCGTCGCCGAAGATGATCTCGGGTTTACTCACCAGCGCGCGGGCGCACGCCACACGCTGCTGCTGCCCACCCGACAATTCACTCGGACGGTGGGTGAGGCGGTTTGAGAGACCAAGCCTCTCTGTAATCTCGTCGAACCAGGCCCTATCAATCTTCCTACCGGCGATGTCAGTTGGCAGGGTGATGTTTTCAGCAGCGGTCAGCGTGGGCACAAGGTTGAAAGATTGAAAGATGAAGCCAAGCCGGTCGCGCCTCAGCTCGGTCAGAGCTCTATCGCTTAACGACGACAGCGCCGTCCCACCGATATACGCCTCACCGGAAGTAAACGAGTCGAGCCCGGCCATCGTATGCATGAGGGTGGATTTACCCGACCCAGATGGACCCATGATCGCGGTAAAGGCCTTGCGGCCGAATTCGACGTTCACCCCATCGAGCGCGGAGACCTGCGTATCGCCCTGACCGTAGGTCTTCACTAGATTCACGGCCCGTGCTGCTGATTCCATTACTTCTCCCGCTTCTCGCGCCGCGAATCTTTCTACGCCACACCCGCTGCCGGCAAGCACCACGAATACGCTACCTCGAGTTGGTAGATGCCGGTATTCGGCAGAACAGATCGGCAATGAAAATGCCTGCGACCGGTCGCTCGCCGTGGTGTTGGCGGGTGACCGGTCGCAGGTGGTTGTTTTGAAGTTGTTGGGTCGGCGGTAACCTACTCTCCCACACCCTCCCGGGTGCAGTACCATCGGCGCGGGCGGGCTTAGCTTCCGGGTTCGGAATGGGTCCGGGCGTTTCCCCGCCGCTATCAACTACCGACACATTTGTGGTTGTTGGCCACACACTGTTGTGTCCCCTTGGTTGGGGTCCCCCCTGTTGGTTGGGGTGGTGTGGTGTGTCAGATACCGGAGGGTGGACGCGTTGCGGTGCAGGTTTGTTCTGCTGGTTTGTGTTGGTGTTTTGGTTTTGGTGTATTAGTACCGGTCGCCTGACCACATTACTGTGGGTACAGTTCCGGCCTATCAACCCCATCGTCTTTGGGGAACCTATGAAACCTCATCTTAAAACAGGCTTCCCGCTTAGATGCTTTCAGCGGTTATCCTTTCCGTACGTAGCTAACCAGCGCTGCTCCTGGCGGAACAACTGGCACACCAGAGGTACGTCCGTCCCGGTCCTCTCGTACTAGGGACAGCCTTTTTCAAGTTTCAACGCGCGCGGCGGATAGAGACCGAACTGTCTCACGACGTTCTGAACCCAGCTCGCGTGCCGCTTTAATGGGCGAACAGCCCAACCCTTGGGACCTACTCCAGCCCCAGGATGCGACGAGCCGACATCGAGGTGCCAAACCATCCCGTCGATATGGACTCTTGGGGAAGATCAGCCTGTTATCCCCGGGGTACCTTTTATCCGTTGAGCGACACCACATCCACAAGTAGGTGCCGGATCACTAGTCCCGACTTTCGTCCCTGCTCGACTGGTAAGTCTCGCAGTCAAGCTCCCTTGTGCACTTACACTCTTGCACCTGATTGCCAACCAGGCTGAGGGAACCTTTGGGCGCCTCCGTTACATTTTGGGAGGCAACCGCCCCAGTTAAACTACCCACCAGGCACTGTCCCCAACCCAGATCATGGGCCAAGGTTGAGGTATCCACTACGGTCAGAGTGGTATTTCAACAACGACTCCACAACCACTGGCGTAGCCGCTTCACAGTCTCCCACCTATCCTACACAAACCGCACCGAACACCAATACCAAGCTGTAGTGAAGGTCCCGGGGTCTTTTCGTCCTGCCGCGCGTAACGAGCATCTTTACTCGTAGTGCAATTTCACCGGGCCTGTGGTTGAGACAGCAGGGGAGTCGTTACGCCATTCGTGCAGGTCGGAACTTACCCGACAAGGAATTTCGCTACCTTAGGATGGTTATAGTTACCACCGCCGTTTACTGGGGCTTAAATTCTCCGCTTCGGACAAAAGTCCTAACAGGTCCTCTTAACCTTCCAGCACCGGGCAGGCGTCAGTCCGTATACATCAACTTCCACGTCTTCGCACGGACCTGTGTTTTTGATAAACAGTCGCTCCCCTCTCTTCTCTGCGACCACCACCAGCTTGAAACCGCATGTGTTTCGCACCAGGTGTGGTCCCCCTTCTCCCGAAGTTACGGGGGCATTTTGCCGAGTTCCTTAACCACAGTTCACCCGCTCGCCTGAGTATGCTCTACCTGACAACCTGTGTCGGTTTCGGGTACGGGCCGTCTATCCACATCGCTAGAGGCTTTTCTCGGCAGCACAGGATCACCAACATCACCCCACTAGGGCTACGCATCACGCCTCACACCTTCTAACGGCCGCATTTGACAAGCCGTCGTGCTGCACGCTTGCACCACAATCCAAATACGTGGCTTGGCTACCACTCTGCGTCACCCCATCACTGACCTACCACGGATCAGGCCCCACGCATCACCACACCACAGGCACCCAAAAGGATGCTGTCAGTACGGCTCTGGGTGGTTAGTCTCACCGCTTCGATACTGGGCGCGGATACACGGGTACGGGAATATCAACCCGTTGACCATCGACTACGCCTGTCGGCCTCGCCTTAGGACCCGACTCACCCTGGGAAGACGAACTTGACCCAGGAACCCTTCGTCATTCGGCGGGCAAGATTCTCACTTGCCATTCGTTACTCATGCCTGCATTCTCACTCGCACACAGTCCACTGCCCCTTCCAGTACAGCTTCACCCCATGCACGACGCTCCCCTACCCAACGCAAAAAACGTTGCCGCGGCTTCGGCGGTGTACTTGAGCCCCACTGAATTGTCGGCGCGAAACCACTCGACCAGTGAGCTATTACGCACTCTTTCAAGGATGGCTGCTTCTAAGCCAACCTCCTGGCTGTCTTCGCGATCCCACATCCTTTTCCACTTAGTACACCCTTAGGGGCCTTAACCGGCGATCTGGGCTGTTTCCCTCTCGACTATGAAGCTTATCCCCCACAGTCTCACTGCCGTGCTCAATTTTCACCGGCATTCGGAGTTTGGCTGACATTGCTAAGATGATAGTCCCGCTCAACCAACCAGTAGCTCTACCTCCGGCAAACACACACAACGCTGCACCTAAATGCATTTCGGGGAGAACCAGCTATCACGGAGTTTGATTGGCCTTTCACCCCTACCCACAACTCATCCCCTCAGTTTTCAACCTAAGTGGGTTCGCGCCTCCACAACCTCTTACAGCTGCTTCACACTGGCCATGGGTAGATCACCCCGCTTCGGGTCTAGGACATGCCACTAAAAGGCACCCATTTCGGATTCGCTTTCGCTACGACTCCCCAACCAACTGGTTAATCTCGCGACATGCCGCTAACTCGCAGGCTCATTCTTCAAAAGGCACGCCATCACACACAAGAGGTGCTCTGACGGATTGTCAGCGCACGGTTTCAGGAACTCTTTCACTCCCCTCCCGGGGTACTTTTCACCATTCCCTCACGGTACTTCATCCGCTATCGGTCACACTGAGTATTTAGGCTTACCGGGTGGTCCCGGTGAGATTCACAGCAGATTCCACGAGCCCGCTGCTACTCGGGGCGACAACCACACCACGCATGTGCACCTTCACGTACAGGACTCATCACCTACTCCGGTGTGCCATCCCAGACACTTCCGCTAACACACAACACCATGATGCGACAGTTGACAGCCTGCCACGGTCATACCCCACAACCCCACGCATGCAACCCCTGCCAGGTCTCACACACACATGGTTTAGCCTCATCCGCTATCGCTCGCCACTACACACGGAATCACACTTGTTTTCTTCTCCTACGGGTACTGAGATGTTTCACTTCCCCGCGTCAACCCCCACACAGGCTATGCATTCACCTGCAGGTAACCGCCCACAACGACGGCTGGGTTTCCCCATTCGGACATCCTCGGATCAACGCTTAGTTGGCAACTCCCCGAGGCATAACGCAGCCTCACACGTCCTTCATCGGCCCAGCATGCCAAGGCATCCACCGTACGCCCTTGAACAAAACACACTAAACAACACCCACACACACCCCACCACCACAACAAAAGGTGACAGCAGGATATGCGCGGGCAACACACAAAAAAGAAAGAAAAAACACTACCCAACCAACCCCAACCCCACACAAGGAGCCAGGCAATTGATTGGTTCATGCTCGCGTCCACTCTCCAGTTCTCACACACCACACCCACACACCCCACACACAACCACCGGCTGCGTCCAGGACTATGCAGGCCACAAGAACACCACACCATGCACACACAGTGCACACAAACGGTGTGCTGTTCCAGACACCCAACAGCATGCCAATACATCCGCACACAAACGCGCGTGTTCATGAACATTGCATTCATACAGGGTGTATTCGGGTTGCTTACAACGCGGGCGACGTTTCTGAAGCCACCCGCCGGTATGTGACCACCCGGACATTTTGCAAATATATTTAGTGGCAGGCGCACCCACGGCAACCTCAACCACCACACACCCCACAACTGCAGGGCTTATGAGTACTGCTCCTTAGAAAGGAGGTGATCCAGCCGCACCTTCCGGTACGGCTACCTTGTTACGACTTCGTCCCAATCGCCGATCCCACCTTCGACAGCTCCTTTTGACAGGCCACTGGCTTCGGGTGTTACCAACTTTCATGACGTGACGGGCGGTGTGTACAAGGCCCGGGAACGTATTCACCGCAGCGTTGCTGATCTGCGATTACTAGCGACTCCGACTTCATGGGGTCGAGTTGCAGACCCCAATCCGAACTACGACCGGCTTTCAGCGATTCGCTCACCCTCACAGGCTCGCAAGCGCGTTGTACCGACCATTGTAGCATGTGTGAAGCCCTGGACATAAGGGGCATGATGATTTGACGTCATCCCCACCTTCCTCCGAGTTAACCCCGGCAGTCTCTCATGAGTCCCCACCACAACATGCTGGCAACATAAGACAAGGGTTGCGCTCGTTGCGGGACTTAACCCAACATCTCACGACACGAGCTGACGACAACCATGCACCACCTGTACACCAACCACAAGGGAAACCACATCTCTGCGGCGATCTGGTGTATGTCAAGCCCAGGTAAGGTTCTTCGCGTTGCATCGAATTAATCCACATGCTCCGCCGCTTGTGCGGGCCCCCGTCAATTCCTTTGAGTTTTAGCCTTGCGGCCGTACTCCCCAGGCGGGGCGCTTAATGCGTTAGCTACGGCACGAACCCCGTGGAAGGGACTCACACCTAGCGCCCACCGTTTACGGCATGGACTACCAGGGTATCTAATCCTGTTCGCTCCCCATGCTTTCGCTCCTCAGCGTCAGTTACTGCCCAGAGACCTGCCTTCGCCATCGGTGTTCCTCCTGATATCTGCGCATTTCACCGCTACACCAGGAATTCCAGTCTCCCCTACAGCACTCAAGTTATGCCCGTATCGTATGCAACCCCGAAGTTAAGCCCCGGTATTCCACAAACGACGCGACAAACCACCTACGAGCTCTTTACGCCCAGTAATTCCGGACAACGCTCGCACCCTACGTATTACCGCGGCTGCTGGCACGTAGTTAGCCGGTGCTTCTTCTCCAAATACCGTCAAAATTCGTCTTTGGCGAAAGGAGTTTACAACCCGAAGGCCGTCATCCCCCACGCGGCGTCGCTGCATCAGGCTTGCGCCCATTGTGCAATATTCCCCACTGCTGCCTCCCGTAGGAGTCTGGGCCGTATCTCAGTCCCAATGTGGCCGTACACCCTCTCAGGCCGGCTACCCGTCGACGCCTTGGTAGGCCATTACCCCACCAACAAGCTGATAGGCCGCGAGCTCATCCCACACCGAAAAAACTTTCCACCACGATCACCACACCGTGGTCCTATCTGGTATTAGACCCAGTTTCCCAGGCTTATCCCAAAGTGCAGGGCAGATCACCCACGTGTTACTCACCCGTTCGCCACTCGAGTACCAAAGCAAGCTTCGGCCTTTCCGTTCGACTTGCATGTGTTAAGCACGCCGCCAGCGTTCATCCTGAGCCAGGATCAAACTCTCCACAAAACACCAAACAATAACTGCCCAGTGCGTGTTTCAGAAGAAACAGGCCGTGAAAAGCCCAATACCCAACCAAAACAAACCACCCAACACAAAACCGTGCTGGACTGGCTATCCAAAAATTACTCCGTGTCTGCTTGTTGCATCCGACGAGGAAAAACCAACAAACAACACAGTTTTAAAAAACTACTCGTGAAACCATCACACGCATGATGCTGTGTAGCGTCTCACCAGCACACCAAGGCCCCAATCATTGGTTCAAGGCCATGGCGACCGGCACACACCAACCACCCCACACAAACAGCTAGGGGCAGCAAGCATCAACCACAAACACACCACACAACGCAAAAGTTCACAAACAAAAATGCATAGGCACACTATCGAGTTCTCAAACAACACACGCACACCCCCCAAACAACCCACAACAAAGCAGATCATCCAGCAGGAGACGTAAGATTCTTAGTCGTTAGCGCTTGTTTTCCTACCGCTCACGCAATCCTGAAACCACATCCAGGCGGGGCGTTGTCGGTCGCGCTGACTCACATAAACCTACACACACCACCACAACAACACAAACCCGCACCACAACACACGTTTTCGCGCTGTTGAAGGTAATGCAATCTACTCCGCGCCGACACGCTCGATCCTGGCGCCAAGCGCGGTCAGCTGTTCAACGAACGACGGATATCCGCGATCGATGTGGTAGACGTCGTGCACCGTCGTCACCCCATCCGCCACCAAGCCAGCGAGCACCAGACCCGCTCCTGCACGGATATCGGACGACCACACGTCTGTGGAAGACAACTCGTCGACTCCCCGGAGCACAACGTGGTGGCCATCCACGTTCGCGTCCGCGCCGAGACGCAGCATCTCGTCGACAAACCGGAAGCGCGCTTCGAAGACGTTCTCGGTGATCACCGAGACCCCCTCGGCAATTGAAGAGATCGCGATTGCCATCGGCTGCAGGTCCGTCGGGAAGCCGGGAAATGGCAGCGTTTGGTAGTCCACGGCTTTGGGACGCTGGTCCATGCGCACGCGGAAGCCGTTGTCGTAAGTCTCGATGTTCGCGCCCGCCAGCTTCAGCTTCGACAGCGCCAGGTGCAGGTGCCGAGGCGCAACGCCGCCCACGGTGATATCGCCGCGGGTCATTGCTGCTGCATAGGCCCACGTGCCGGCTACGATGCGGTCACCGACCACGGTGTGTTCAGTCGGATACAGCTTCTCCACTCCGTCGATAGTGATTGTCGACGTGCCTGCGCCGCCGATGCGCGCACCCATTGAGTTCAACATTTCGCAGAGGTCGACGACCTCGGGCTCGCGAGCCGCGTTGTCCAGCACCGTCTGCCCCTCCGCCATCACTGCAGCGGTCACGATGTTCTCCGTGGCGCCCACGGATGGGAAGTCCAGGCTGATCTTTGCTCCGCGCAGGCGCTCAGCTTCGGCGACCACCGCACCGTGCTCGATGCGGGTGGTTGCCCCGAGCTTTTCCAAACCCGTCTGGTGCATATCCAGCGGGCGCGAGCCGATTGCGTCGCCACCGGGAAGCGCCACGCGCGCCTCGTTACACCGGGCGACCAGAGGGCCAAGCACCGCGACGGAAGCACGGAATTGGCGGACAGCTTCGAAGTCCGCATTGGGCGAAACGGTGGCCGGGGTGTGAATGTGCACGGTGGCTCCGTCAATATCCACCTCACACCCGAGACCTACAAGGACCTTGCGCATCAACGGAACGTCCAAGATCTCGGGACAGTTATGCAATGTGGTCGTGCCTTCGGCGAGAAGCGCCGCGGCCATGAGCTTCAAGACACTGTTTTTTGCGCCGTCAACTTTGACAACGCCTTCGAGTCGAGCACCGCCAGTGACCAGGAATCGTTCTTTCACATTCCTAACCGTACCCAACTCGCGCTCGCGCGCACCGGATTACGGCAATGCCCCAATGCGACGGGCAGCGTTGACCGCCTCGTAGCGTGTGTGGGCGCCGAGTTTGCGCATCACACTGCGCAGATACGACTTCACGGTCTCGGCCCCAATGCCCATTTCCTCGGCGGCCTCGACATTGGTATGACCGAGCGCGACGCAGGAGAGCACATCAAGTTCGCGGGCAGACAGCTTGGTCGACTGCTTTACGCGAACCGGGGAAACCATTTGGTCGCAAAGCTGCTCGAGTTCCTTGCGCAACGCCTCGTCCTCGACACGGTTAGCCAGCATCCGCAGCTTCGAGTGCGTCGAGCGGACCTGTTCCCACTCCGCGCCGTTCATCACACGGCCCTGACTAGTGGCCGCCTTCCCGCCGTCCAAGCGTCGCATGGCGGAGTTCACGGCGAGCTCCTGCTCAAGCGTGCGCGCGGTCAACGTGACCTCTTCGATCACCTTGTCGCCCAGGCGCACCGTTGAGTGCACACCGACGTAGAGCACGCCGCGGATTTCGCGTTGCACGATCACCGGCACCGCAACCACAGAGTGCAGGCCCTCGTCCTGGATCGCCTTGTCGTAATCATGGGAAATGACGTTTGCCCGGGTGTAGTCGGAGACACCGACTGCGCGGCGAGTTGCCACTACGCGGCCGCCAACGCCCGCCCCTTGTTCAATGATGAGATTCTGCAGTGCGGGGGTACGCAGCCCGATCCACTGGGTGATCTGCAAGCGGTTGTCGGCCAGCAGCGTTCCGTACATGGCCACCGGGATGCCGGTCGCGGTCTTCAGCGCGGTAAGAGCTGCGCGAATTGCATCGTCATCGTCTTTGACCCGTTGGGCGTCCACAGTCATATGGCAAATCATAACCACCGCTTGGGGGTAGCCAAATTTGGCCCCGCCAGCGATAGGGATGTCTGTTGGTGTGGGAATGCCTACACCCTTGCGTTGCCCCCGTGGGTAGGGCGTGGGGGGAGCCGTCGATAGGCGAAGAAAAAGCCCCAAACCCCCAGGTGAGTACTTGTAGACAAATCGGTACAGCGGGCTTAAACTGTGTTGTCTAGTGGCAGCCGGTACACTTCTGGATAGGCCCTGAAATTAAAACCCCTAAGGAGCACTAGACCATGGCGAAAATTGCAAACAATGTTCTCGACATCGTCGGCGGCACCCCACTTGTTGAGCTGCACGGAATCACCGAGAACTCGAAGGCTCGCGTGCTGGCCAAGCTGGAGTTTTACAACCCAGCAAACTCGGTGAAGGACCGCATTGGTAAGGCGATCGTCGAGGCCGCGGAGGCTTCCGGCGAGCTCAAGCCGGGCGGCACCATCGTCGAGGCAACCTCGGGCAACACCGGTATTGCGCTCGCGCTCGCCGGCGCTGCCAAGGGCTACAAGGTCATCCTGACCATGCCGGAGACCATGTCCACAGAGCGACGCGTGGTTCTGCGTGCTTTCGGTGCGGAGATTGTGCTCACCCCGGGCGCAGCGGGCATGAAGGGCGCTGTGGAGAAGGCAAACGAAATCGTTGCCGAGCAGGAGAACGCGGTTCTGGCCCGCCAGTTCGAAAACGAGGCGAACCCGCGCATCCACTACACCACCACCGGCCCGGAAATCTGGGAGGACACCGACGGCCAGGTCGACATCCTCGTCGCGGGCGTGGGCACCGGCGGCACCGTCTCGGGCGCCGGCAAGTTCCTCAAGGAGCAGAACCCGGACCTCAAGGCAGTGGCTGTTGAGCCGGCTGCCTCCCCCCTGCTGTCCAAGGGCGAGGCTGGCCCGCACAAGATCCAGGGCCTCGGCGCGAACTTCATCCCGGACACCCTCGACCGCTCGATGGTGGACGAGATCATCGCAGTGACCAATGAGGACGCAGTCGCCATCTCTCGCGAACTCGCAGTCAAGGACGCGATCCTCGGCGGTATCTCCGCCGGCGCGAACGTGAAGGCCGCGCTTGAGCTTGCTGCCCGCGAGGAGAACGAGGGCAAGACCATCGTCGTCATCATCCCGGACTTCGGCGAGCGCTACGTCTCCACCCTCCTGTACGAAGACATCCGCGACTAAGAGCATTTCGCTTAACGACGATTGCGCCCCCGCTTCCCAGCTTCGAATCTAACCAGCTGGGCGCGGGGGTTTCGCATGTAAGCTCACCCGCATGCTGTTTTCGATCATCGCCACTGTCCGCGAGGACCTGGCCAACGCCCGCGAGCACGATCCCGCAGCACGCGGCGACGTGGAGAACGCGATCGTTTACTCCGGCCTCCACGCGATTTGGATTCACCGCGCCTGCCATGCCATGTGGGTGCGCGGGTGGAAAGCCCCGGCCCGCGTTCTGGCGCAGTTCAACCGGTTCCTTACCGGCGTTGAGATCCACCCAGGTGCCACCATTGGCCGCCGCTTCTTCATTGACCACGGGATGGGCATCGTGATCGGCGAAACCGCCGAGATCGGCGACGGTGTGATGCTCTACCACGGCGTCACCTTGGGCGGGCAGGTGCTCACTCAGACGAAGCGCCACCCCACGATCGGCGACAACGTGACCATTGGCGCCGGTGCCAAGGTGCTCGGCCCCATCACCATCGGCGCGAACTCAGCCATCGGCGCGAATGCTGTGGTTACGAAAGACGTGCCGGAGAACTCGATTGCGGTGGGCATCCCTGCCAAGGTGCGCCACCGTAAGTCCGACGAGCAGAAGCACCTGGTTGATCCGGACAACTACGTCGACCCGGGCAGCTACATCATCTAGATCAGGTTGTTAAACCACGACGCTAGACCAGGTCTTTGTATTCCGGGTTGGCGTCAATGTATGCGGCGACGGCCGAGCACATGGGCACGACGCCCAGGCCCCGCTCACGGATGTCGTCGAGGGCGAACTTGATGAGTGGCTTCGATAGCCCTTGGCCTCGGAATTTCGGGTCCACCACGGTGTGCGGCAGCACGCGCACGCCGATGCGGTCGCTATAGGACGCGAATCCGGCCAGCTCACCGTCGATGGTGAGCTCGTACTGCTGGGCGGACTCGTTGATTGCCAAGTCGTAGTTGTTGTTAGACATGCGCCCACCTTACTGGCAGCGCCAACTACTCAACGAGAAAACTCCCTACCGCATGATGTACGAGAGGGAGTTTTGGTGTGGCCAGAGCCAGGATCGAACTGGCGACCCCACACTTTTCAGGCGTGTGCTCTACCGACTGAGCTATCTGGCCAGAACCGCTTCCGCGAAGCTGTTCTGCGACCCTGACGGGACTTGAACCCGCGACCTCCGCCGTGACAGGGCGGCGCGCTAACCAACTGCGCCACAGGGCCATATTCTGTTGTTATCGTGCTCTTGCACGAATTGATACCTTACACAGACCCTTCCGCTGCCTACAAATCCGCAGGCACGGTGTCTTTTCGGTGTGGATTAGCTCGTCGCCTGGCGTTGTCCACGAACAGTCAGAGCAACGGCGATGAGACCTAAACCCATCCCCGCGAGCTGCACAAGACTGATCTCTTGGCCAAACATCATCCACGTCCAGAGCGAAGTAACTGGCGGGGTAAGGAACAGCAGCACACTGGTTGTGGTTGGTCCGACGGTTCGCAGGCTAGCGGTGTAAGCGGCGTATCCTCCGATGCCGGACAGGAAAACCAGCCACAGGATTGCCCACACAAGCTCAGCATTGACGGTGACGCCGATGCGTCCTGTTGCCACGGCGACCCCCACGAACAAGACCGCCGCGGTGGTGGTTTGAATGGCCAATGCCTGCACAATGCTCGCCTTTGGGCGCCATGCGCGCTCCAGGACAGCAGTAGTCGACAAGGCAAACAGGGCCACGAACGGCAGCAGCAAGCTCACCGCGGCCGAGGCGGCAAAATCGATGGAGCCCACGGCGAGCCCCACCGCGGCCAGCCCCAGGCCGAGACCGGCGAACATTCGGCCGTTGAACGGGTCGTTCCACAAACGCGAGCTCACTGCCGCAACAAGAAGAGGTTGCAGCGCGCAGATCAGGGAGGTGATACCCGGGTCGATGTCAGCAGCGGAGGCGCTGAAGACCGCACCGAGAAAGATCGCGTGGGAGAGCACACCGATAGCCACCTGCTGCCACACGTCAGTGCGGCCTAGAGCTGGCAGGGCACGGGCTTTGATCGGAGCGTTCGTCACCCGGATGAGACCAACCACACCCAGGAGCAGCGCTGAGGTGACCAGGTACCGCCAGGCAAGGAGACCAACGGGAGACGCACTGTCGCCGGCCAACAGCGAGCCAACGAACCCGGAACTCCAACACACAACGAACGCGACAGCAATCAGGATCTGTTTCACCTCACCAGGGTAAATATACCGGTCGGTATACTGTCAATGTACCTCCACCGGAAGGAGCAAACCTTGCCTGCACTTAATGACCTCACCCCGGCACAACCGCCAGAAACCACGCCCGGCGGCCAACGCATCCTCGACGCCGCATCCGAGCTGTTCTACGCGCGCGGCATCGGCGCCACGGGCCTCGACCTCGTGGTTGAACAGTCGGGAGTGACCAAGCGGACCCTGTACCAACGGTTTGGCTCCAAGGAAGGCCTGATCTGCGCCTACCTCACCGCCCGGGCGCATCGGTGGCAAACGCTTGTGCTTCAGCGGGTCCAAGTGGCGATCGACTCGGGCGAGGACCCGGTCAGCGCTGTCTTCGACCTCACGCGCGAATGGATCGCGGACAACCCCCGTGGGTGCGGCTTCGTCAACGCTTGGGCGGAGCTGGGCGGCAACAGCGGTGCAGAAATACAGACGGCCATCCGCCAGGAAAAGCAGTGGATGCGGACGCTGTTCTTCACCACAACAGGCGATGAACAAGTTGGAGAACTCATCCACGAACTCTACGAAGGCGCGCTCATTTGCAGCACGATCCTGGGCGATCAAAACGCCCTGCAACGCGCGAAAGCCGGTGCGCAGCGGCTCGTTGGGGGGTAAGTAACTGCGGCAACAAAGGGCCGTCGATAAGCGAAAAGCGGAGTTCCGAAGAACTCCGCTACCGGCGACCCTGACGGGACTTGAACCCGCGACCTCCGCCGTGACAGGGCGGCGCGCTAACCAACTGCGCCACAGGGCCGTACCCCCAACGGGATTCGAACCCGTGTTGCCGCCGTGAAAGGGCGGAGTCCTAGGCCTCTAGACGATGGGGGCGCTGCTTAGACAGCCTGTTGATCATAGAACAACGCATCCCCAACGACCAAACGAGCACTACAGTGGGGAGCATGGCTGAAGCAATCATTCACGACGCGTCCCTCTCCCCGACCAAGGACGAGATCCTCGCGGAGCACTCCCCGATCGTCGAACGTCTCGGTTCGTATCGGGCGGTTGATCGCGACAACGAGGTGGGCATCGAGGTACTCGTCGGCACCGACAGTCACGGCACGCTCACCCAGTGCGGTCTGACGTATCGCGACAAGAGCATTGCGCTTGACGACGAATTGCTGCCCCTCTCCCACTCCGTCCTCGGCGACCGTTCAGTGTCGCACTTGACAGCTGATCCCGTGGGCGTGCGTGAAGTGATTGCTTTAATCCTAGCCGGGGGCCGCGGTGCGGACTTCTCAATTGGTGCGCCGATCTTTGAGGTTCACGGCACCGGCCAGACTCCCGACGTTGTTGTGGGCGACGTCGAGATCGACGAGCACAACGAGTACACCTGCTTCGGTACAGTTACCGTCGACGGCGAAGAGCACCGCTTCCAGCTCCGCCTACAGCAGGAGATCAAGGACCAGCACTCAGTGGATGCCGACGAACTCGCGCTGGTGAAAGACGGCGACGTGCCGCTGATCAAGCTCGAGGTGTGGAAGTAGCGGTTAGCGCACGACGGGGGCGTAGCGCGAGCGCTCGTCGCTGCTTGACACGACGCGTGAGCCGAACGGGAAGCAGGTCACCGGGATCATCTTCAGGTTTGCCCATGCCATAGGCAGGCCGATGATGGTCAGCGCCTGAACAACTGCGGTGGTGACGTGGCCGATTGACAGCCACATGCCCGCGAGTACAAACCAGATGACGTTGGCCAGCAGGCTGAAGACACCCCGCTCGCCCTGCACCACCTCACGGCCAAACGGCCAGATCACGTAACCCGCAATGCGGAATGACGCGATGCCGAACGGGATGGTGACAATGAGCAGGCAGGCCAGAATGCCCGCAAGAGTGTAGCCGATGAACAGCCAGATACCTGCGGTGAGCAGCCAGATAATGTTGAGAATGAACCGGATCAGACCCATATGGGCGAGCCTACCCCGGTAGAACGAGCAGGCTCACGGCCATGACCGCCATGCCGGCAACGAGGCCGTAGACCGCGGCGTGGTGGCGACCCGTTTGGATTGCGGTGGGCAGCAGCTTGTCCAAGCTGACGAAGACCATTACGCCGGCGATCGCCGCGAACGTGAGACCCAAGGTCTGCGGACCCAGGAACGGGCGCAGCAGAAGGAAGCCGATAATCGCGCCGAGCGGTTCCGTGAGCCCAGACAGCGCCGCCCACCCGGCGGCACGCCACTTACGTCCTGTCGCCTCACGCAGCGGCACAGCGACGGCGACACCTTCCGGAATGTTGTGCACGGCGATCGCGAATGCGATGGGCAGAGCGAGCACCGGGTCAGCGAGGGCCACCATGAACGTGGCAAAGCCTTCCGGGAAGTTGTGGATCGCGATTGCGGCGGCCGTGAACACGCCGACGTTGCGCATGCGGTTGGAGCCGTTTGAATGCGGATCCTCGTGAGGGTTGACATCTTCAGGGACGAGGCGGTCGATGAGCGCGATCGCCACAATCCCGGCGAAGAAGGCGACTGTGCCCCACAGTTCGGGGTTAGGGTTATCCGCTTCGATGAGCGATTCGATGCCCTCGGGCAGGAGCTCGATCAGCGAGATGTAGACCATGACACCGGCCGAGAAACCCAGGGAGCCGGCGAGGAACCTGGCGCTTGGACTGCGCTTGAGCGCGACGATGACACCGCCAAGGCCCGTTGAAAGCCCGGCGAATAGGGAGATGGCCAGGGCCATCCAGACCGCATTGGCGTCGACACCGAGGTTGTGCATGAGTTGTGGGCCCTCCGGGGCTCGAACCCGGGACCTGCGGATTAAAAGTCCGTAGCTCTACCAACTGAGCTAAAGGCCCGTGAGCGTCAATAGTAGACAATCGGGCCAGCGAACTTGAAATCGGGGCGAGTTATCCACAGATTCGAATATGTTGCGTGACTTTCGTTTGTCCGTGTGCGAGAATTCGGACATGGGGAATGAGCGGGGGAATCGACAGATCAGCTTGGTTCAACGACAAGCCGAGGAGTTTCGGGTGGAGTTGGCCAATGCGGTTGAAGGGGTCGTCGATAAGCGAAAGCTCTCTCGAAATGCCGAGCTGAAGGCGGCTTTGATCGGGGACGAGTATGCGCAACTGGCGGCGACGCAGTACATGGCACGGGCGGCGTTTGAGACGCTGCCGAAGTGGATACGCGAGGCAGTGGAGGCGGTAGCCACTGGCCGCGGAATGTACAAGGGAACGCTGGTGGGGCGTAGTGCAGCGCGGGTGCATGGAATGTGGATGCTGCCATGGGCACCGTTCGCACACGAGGTGACGCTGCCGTCGGGGAAGCGACCGGCAGGATCCAAGGCGCTGCGTGGTGCGGTCTATCGATGGAGTCCGTTGCGGGATGACGAGAAGGAGAAGTTGCACGGGGTCGAGGTGACCGATGCGGTACGGACCTGCATCGATATCGCACGCTACTACGGGTTCGTGGAGGGCTTGGTGGCCATGGATTGGGTGCTCGCCGCGGGGAAAGCCACGCGCGAACAGCTTCTGGAAGCTGCAGCGAAGATGGGACGGTTCCGGAACAAGGCGGTTGCGTTGCGTGCGATCGCTTGCGCGGTGTCGGGGTCGGATTCGGCGCTCGAATCATGGTTTCGGGCCGAACTCATCGAGCGCGGCGTTGGCGGGTGGAGGTTTCAGGCGCAGATCGGGCCATTCCGTGCCGATTTTCTCTTCGACGAAATCCTGGTGGTAGAGATCGACGGGCGCAGTAAAACGCGAGACAAAGCGAACGAGGTCCTGCGCGCCGAGCGGGATCGCGAGCGGTGGATGTTGCGGCAAGGGCATCCGGTTATGCGGTACTACTACGAGGATCTTCGGGACCATCTGGACAGAGTGCTTGCCGAGATCGGGGATGCGCGGCGGCGGGGGCATGCGGCCAGTGCGGCCAGTGCGGCCAGTGCGGCTAGCGGGGCCGGCCGGAAGGTTGAGTAAGCGGCTGGCCTTCACCACCAACCTTTAAGCGCCAACTTTTCAGCCCCAAGTTGGTGCTTCTTTCTGAGTTAAACCCCAACTTGGTGCTTAAAAGTTGGGGGTAAAGAGGGCGAGGGGTTTGAGGGGCACGGTGGATCGGATAAGCGGAACGCCCGTCCAGCGTGTGAACTGGGCGGGCGCTTCGTGGCGAAAGGCGCTTACTGCGCGTCCTTCTTCTGCATCGTGCCGGTCTCTTCGATGCGGTTGTGGAAGTCGAAGGCATGCTTCAGGTCGTGCGGAGTGGACTGGTACTTGCACTTGGAAGCGAGTTCGACGTACTCCTCCAGCAGCGGGCGGTAGGTCGGGTGCGCGATGGAGATCATCTTGGCCACACGGTCGCGCGGCGCAAGGCCACGCAGGTCGGCAACACCGTACTCGGTGATGAAGACCATCGCGTCGTGCTCGGTGTGGTCGACGTGGGAAACCATCGGCACGATTGCGGAGATGGCACCCCCCTTGGCCTCCGACGGAGAGATGAACGAGGAGATGTAGGCGTTACGGGTGAAGTCACCGGAACCGCCCAGAGCGTTCATCAGGCGAGAGCCGTTGATGTGGGTGGAGTTCGCGTTGCCGTAGATGTCGGCCTCGATCATGCCGTTGGTGGCGATGAGGCCGGTGCGGCGGATCACCTCCGGATGGTTGGAGATCGACTGCGGACGCAGGATGATGGACTCGCGGTAGCGGGCAGCCTCGTTGTTCATCTTTTCTGCGTACTCCGGCGACAGGGAGAAGGAGGTCGCGGAGGCCACGGTCATCTTGCCAGCGTCGATGAGATCGACCATACCGTCCTGGATCACCTCGGTGTAGGCCTGGATGTTCTCGAACTTGGACTCCATCAGGCCCGCCATCACGGCGTTCGGGACGTTGCCAACGCCGGACTGCATAACGTAGCCGTCGTATGCCAGGCGGCCAGCCTGCACCTCGTGCTCGAGGAAATCGAGGAAGTTGCCGGCGATCTGCTCGGAAACCTCATCCGGCGCCTTGAACGGGGCGTTGCGGTCCGGATCGTTGGTCTCCACCACCGCGACGACCTTCTCTGGGTCGATCTCGATATAGGTGGTGCCGATGCGATCGCCGGCCTTGGTGATCGGGATCGGGATGCGGTTCGGCAGCGGCGGCACGGTCCAGATGTCGTGCATACCCTCGAGATCCTCGGATTGCCAGGAGTTGACCTCGATGATGATCTTCTGCGCAGCGTTAAGGAACTCGACGGAGTTGCCCACGGAAGACGACGGGACAATGTTGCCGTCCTCGGTGATGCGCACAGCCTCGATGATGGCGACGTTGATGTCACCGAAGAAGCCCTGCTCAACCATCATCCCGGAGTGGGACAGGTGGATATCCTGGAACTTCATCTCGCCAGCGTTGATCTTGTTACGCATCTGCGGGTCGGACTGGTACGGCATGCGGTAGCGCAGCGCGCCCGCCTCAGCAAGCACACCGTCACACTCAGGCGCGGTGGATGCACCGGTGAACAGATCGATCTTGAAGTCCTGGCCCTTGTCGTGGGCAGCCTTGGCCTTCTCGGCGATCGCTCCCGGCAGGGCCTTCGGGTAGCCGGCGCCGGTGAAGCCGGAAATACCGACTTTGTCACCGTGCTCGACGAACTCAGCTGCCTCCTCGGCAGACATCACCTTGTCGCGGAGCTTGGCGCTGGCGATACGGTCGCTCATGAAAGATCCCTCTCTTTAGCTATGGATTCGGGTAACAGTTCCCCACCATTGTGACCTATCTTGCATTTGTGTGGGGAAGTTGGTTTAAACGAAGCGTCGAAAAGCGAATGCCCCACCCCCGAAAGTGTGATTGGACTGAATCGCTTCGGGCGGGAAGAATAGGGGCATTATGACGGCACCTACCACCACTGCGCTTTCGATCGGGGGGATCGACCTTGACTCCCCCGTCATGCTCGCGCCGATGGCAGGCGTGACCAATATGCCGTTTCGCGTGCTGTGCCGCGAGATCGAGGAGCAGCTCACGGGCACCGCGAGCGGGCTGTATGTGTGCGAGATGATCACGGCACGCGCGATGGTGGCTCGCAACCAGAAGACGCTGCACATGACGACATTCGCGGACGTGGAGACGCCGCGGTCGATGCAGCTCTACACCGTGGATCCGAAGTTCACGTACGAAGCGGTGCGGATGATCGTGGAGGAAGACATCGCCGACCACGTCGACATGAACTTCGGCTGCCCGGTGCCGAAGGTGACGCGCAAGGGTGGCGGATCGGCGATCCCGTATAAGCGCAGGCTGTACGGCAACATCGTGCGCGCCGCGGTTGAAGCGGCTGACGGTCGCGTGCCAGTGACCGTGAAGTTCCGCATCGGCATTGACGACGACCACCACACGCACCTCGACGCTGGCCGCATCGCCGCAGAGGAGGGCGCGGCCGCGGTGGCGCTGCATGCGCGCACGGCGGACCAGCGCTACTCGGGCGTGGCGCAGTGGGACGAGATCGGCCGGCTGGTCGAGCACATGGACGGCACGGGCGTGCCAGTGATCGGCAACGGCGACATCTTCGCCGCCGAGGACGCCGCGCGGATGATGGCGCAAACCGGCTGCCACGGTGTCGAGGTCGGCCGCGGGTGCCTCGGCCGGCCGTGGCTCTTCGCCCAACTCGGCGCGCAGCTCCGCGGTGAAGACATCCCACCCGAGCCCACCTTGGGGGAGGTCGCCCGCATCATCTACCGCCACGCGGAGCTCTTAGCGCTTCACGACGGCGAGTCCCACGCGTGTCGGGATATTCGCAAGCACACCGGTTGGTACCTGAGAGGGTTCCCGGTCGGGGGCAAGTTCCGAAAGGACCTGGCGCAGGTCGAGTCCCTGGCGCAGCTCGAATCGCTGTTGGAAACCATCTGGGCGTCGCCGGAACTGTCTGAGGCTGTGGCAGAGCACGCTGACGATGCGCGCGGCCGACAGGGTTCACCATCAAAGGTTGCGCTTCCCGACGGCTGGTTGGACGACCCCGAGGATGAGACGGTCCCCGAAGGCGCCGAGGTCGAGAACAATGGCGGATAACGCTCCGGGTAGCGCGCGCCCCCAGATCAAGCTGCGCACCGCGTTCCGGCAGCGTCTTCAGGCGTATACCGACGACATTCTCACTATGAGCGAACTCGCGCGAAACCACATGGTGCACGCCGCACACGCGCTGATCAACCAAGACTTGGAGGCGGCCGAAGAAGCTCTTTCAGGCATTGACCAGCTCTGCGAAATCCACGCGCGCTGCGAGGACCGCGCGATGGCGTTGCTGGCTCGCCAGAGCCCCGTAGCCACTGACCTGCGACAAGTGGTGTCCTACCTGCACATCGAAGGCGACCTCACGCGGATGGGCAATCTCGCCAGACTCGTGGCGACGATCGCGCGTCAGCACCACCCCGCCCCGGCCCTGCCCGCTGAGGTCGGCCCAGCGCTCGTGGACATCGCCGAGGCGACGAACGCGATGGCAGAGGTTGCGGTCCAGCTCATCGAATCTCCCGATGTCGAAGCGGCGTTGCTACTGCGCGACGCGGATGCTCGCGTGGACACCATGACCCGTGAACTGACTGCGAATGCCTCGAGCGCGGACTGGGAGCATTCCAACCGCGAGGCCGTGGACTGCGCGTTGGTGGCGCGCTACTTTGAGCGATACGCCGACCACTGTGTGCGCATCGGCGAGCGCGTGATCTTCATGGTCACCGGCGCGCATGCGGACGAGTACGCCACCTACCGCGATTTGGACGATGAAGAGCAGGCCGAGCGTATCGCGGAATTGCAGCGCCGCTTCACCCCGCGCGCCTAGCCGCCACATCAAACCCTGATAGCTGCCGCAAACCCGGATAGTTTCGCACCCTTACGTACAGAACTGACTACATAAGGGCGGCTAACTATCCGGGTTTGGCTAGATTGTCCGGGTTTGGGTTCGGGGGTTGGGGCTCGGAGATCGTATGGGCCCTAAAACGCGAAACACCGCCGATCCCGTGGATGGGGAGGGCGGTGTGTCGTCGACAAGCGAAAGCCCGAGCTTAACCGAAGCGACCGGCGATGTAGTCCTCGGTCTCCTTCTGGTTCGGGTTCTCGAAGATGGTGGTGGTGTCGTCGAACTCCACCAGGTGGCCCGGCTTACCGGTGGCCTCGAGGGAGAAGAAGGCGGTCTTGTCGGACACACGAGCAGCCTGCTGCATGTTGTGGGTCACGATGACGATAGTGTAGTCCTCCTTCAGCTCGTGGATGAGGTCCTCCACGGCCAAGGTGGAAATCGGGTCGAGTGCGGAACACGGCTCATCCATGAGCAGCACCTCCGGACGAACCGCAATCGCACGTGCGATGCACAGACGCTGCTGCTGACCACCGGAGAGGCCGCCGCCCGGCTTGTCCAGACGGTCTTTGACCTCGTCCCAAAGGTTTGCGCCGCGCAGAGACTGCTCGGTGATCTCGGCGAGCTTCTTCTTGTCCTTCTCGCCCTGCAGGGTCAGGCCGGCGACAACGTTCTCCGCGATGGACATGGTGGGGAACGGGTTTGCCTTCTGGAACACCATGCCGACGGTGTTGCGGACCGCAACTGGGTCCACCTTGGAGTCGTAGATGTTGTGGCCGTCGAGGAGGATCTCGCCCTTCACGGAGGCGTTCGGGATGACCTCGTGCATGCGGTTGAGGGTGCGGAGCACGGTGGACTTACCGCAACCGGACGGGCCGATGAATGCGGTGACGGCCTGCGCCGGGATATCCATGTCGACGTTCTGGACGGCGTGGAAGTCGCCGTAGTAGATGTTGACGTCGTTGAGTAGAAGCTTGGTAGACATCTAGGTTTCTCCTTACGTGAGGATCGGGGTACGGCTTACTTCTTGACCGAGAACTTGGAGGCGATGAAGCGGGCGAGCAGGTTGAGGGTGACCACCAGGATCACCAGGGTGAGAGCTGCACCCCACAGGCGCTCGTTCGAAGGTCCGGTTGCGCCGGCCTTCCACATATCGAGCATGAACAGCGGCAGCGAAGACTGCGGCTGGTTGAACATGTGGTTCCAGTTCATCGCCGGGTTGGAGCCCACGAGGATCAGCACCGGAGCGGACTCGCCCATGACGCGGGCGATAGCCAGCATGATGCCGGTGACGATACCGGAGAGCGCGGTCGGCAGGACGATGCGTGCGATGGTCTTCCACTTCGGGACACCAAGCGCGTAAGTGGCCTCGCGCAAGTCCATCGGCACCACGCGGAGCATCTCCTCGGTGTTACGGACCACGACCGGGATCATGAGCAGAATCAGCGACAGTGACACTGCGAAGCCGGAGCGCTGCTGGCCCAGCATGGTGATCCACAGAGCGTAGATGAACAGGGCGGAAACGATGGACGGAACGCCGGAGAGGATGTCCACCATGAAGGTGGTCAGCTTGCCAAGGCGGTTGCCGTTGGAGTACTCGACCAGGTAGATCGCGGTGAAGATACCGATCGGGATGGCGAACAGGGAGGCAACCAGGGTCTGCAGGAGCGTACCGACGATCGCGTGAGCAGCACCGCCGCCCTCCTTGGTCGCACGGATGCCAACCATGTCGCTGGTCCACCAGTGGCCGGAGAAGACCTGCTCGTAGCCACGGGAGATAACGGTAATGAGGACCCAGAGCAGCGGAATCAACGCCAGGATCATGCACAGCCACAGCAGACCGCTCATGATGTTGTTCACGGTCTTGCGGCCCTGGGAGATGTCGGTGAACGGGGAACCGTCGCTGGCGCGAACCGGGGTCTTCGCCGAAGTGGTCGTTGTGGTCGTTGTGGTCGTCGTCTCGGAGACGGACTGGCCACCGTTGTCAGGAGTCGGGACAGCAGTAGACATTGTCAGGCTCCTCCTTCCTACTTGTTCACGATCGCGCGGGCGATCGAGTTGACGATGAAGGTCAGGACGAACAACACGAGACCGGCGGCGATGTAGGCACCGGCTGAGGTCGGGTTGTTGAACTCTGCGGACGCGTTCGCGATAGCGGTCGCGAAGGTGGTGCCGCCGTCGAAGAACGAGCCGCGGTACTCGTTGGCCGGAGCGACCACCATGTAGAGCGCCATGGTCTCGCCGAGCGCGCGGCCGAGGCCGAGCATGGAACCAGCGATGAAACCGGACCAGCCGAACGGAACCACGGTCATGCGCACGACTTCCCAGCGGGTGGCGCCGAGCGCCAGAGCGGACTCGATCTGGCCGGGAGGGGTCTGCACGAAGACCTCGCGGGCGGTTGCGGCGATGATCGGCAGGATCATGATCGCCAGCACGATGCCACCGGTGAGCACGTTACGGCCGGTCGCGAACGGCGGAGAGTTTTGGTAGGTGGCGAACAGGAAGAAGTCGCCGCCCCAAGAGTTGACCCAGGTGTAGAACTTGCCCAGCAGCGGGCCGAGCACCTGCGCACCCCATAGACCGAAGACGATCGACGGCACCGCGGCGAGCATGTCCACCAAGGTGGCCAGCGGGCGCACCAGCTGCTTCGGGCAGTAGTTGGATAGGAACAGCGCGATACCGAGTGCAATCGGCATGGCGATGACCAGTGCGATCAGGGAGATCGTCAGCGTGGAGAAGAACAGGTTCGGAATACCGAAACGCATGTCATCCAGGTTCGCGGTGGACCACTGGCCGCCGTAGGTGAAGAAGTTCTCCTGGTTACGGCGCAGCGGGTCAAATGCCTGGATCAACAGGAACAGACCGACGGCTGCAACCAGAACGGTGATCAGCGCGGCGGAAAAGGTAGAGAGGAATTCGAAGACGCGGTCGCCCGGGCGCTTCACGCCGGCGCCGCCGCCTGTCTGCGGGGTGCCCTCGGTGGCCGGGTCTTGGCCCTTTTGCACGGGTGCGCCAGTGGATTCTTGCTCAACGGCGTGATCACGAGTAGCCGGGCCAGCGCCGCGGTTATCGTGCTCAGATGCTGGCAATTCGTTGTCAGCCATAGTCACAATTCCTTTGGGTGAGATATGAGACATGTAAGGAGAAGTGGGATGCGAAGACAACTCAAGCACACCCCGACATAGATACGCCCCCCTAACGAATAAGGATCGGAAGGGGGGACGCACCCTGCCAGAGCACGGCTTTCAGCCCACTCCGGCAAGCAAGGCGCTTAGCCGTTGATTGCGTTCACAGCGTCACGCAGGCGCTCGAGGTGGGAGCCGGAAACCGGGATGAAGCCCTCGCCCTCAAGCTCGGAGTCCTGGCGATCCAGAGCGATGTTCAGGAAGTCCTTGACCAGGTTTGCGGTGGAGTCGTCGTAGCCAGCGGAGCAGACGATCTCGTAGGTGGTCATGACGAGCGGGTATGCACCGTCCTCGTGCTGGGCGAACAGAGCCTTGGAGTCGACGACCATGTTGTGGCCCTCGGTCTTGAACTCCATCTTGTCCAGAGCGGTGCCAACGTTCTCAGCGGTGAGTTCGACCGGGCCAGCGCCGAAGTCGACGTTTGCCTTCTGCTCAGCGAAGCCAGCCTCAACGTAGGTGATTGCACCCGGGGTCGCGTTGACCTCCTGAGCCACGCCGGAGGAACCGTTTGCGCCGGTGCCAACTGCGTTCGGGAATGCCTTGCCCTCGCCGGTCCACTTGCCATCGGAAGCAGCAGCCAGGAACTTCTGGAAGTTGTCGGAGGTGCCGGACTCGTCGGAACGGAAGAACACGCGGATCTCCTGATCCGGCAGTTCGGTGCCCTCGTTGTTCGCAGCGATTGCCTCGTCGTTCCAGTTGGTGATGTTGCCCTGGAAGATGTCGACCAGGTTGTCAACGGAGAGGTTGACCTCGTCAACGCCGTCCAGGTTGTATGCGATAGCGATCGGGCCGATCACCATCGGAAGGTGCCAAGCCTCGTTGCCGCCGCAACGCTCCTTAGCCTGCTCAGCCTCGTCGTCCTTCAGAGCGGAGTCGGAGCCTGCGAAGGTGGCCTGGTTCGCGATGAAGTTCTTGATGCCCGCGCCGGAACCGGACGGGTTGTAGGCCAGGTTTGCGCCCGGAACCTCGGCAGCGTACTCAGCGCCGAAGTACTCCATAGCGTTCTGCTGGGAGGAAGCGCCCTCAGCAACCAGGGTGCCGGTCTCGCCGGAGAGCTCGTAGTCACCCTTCTCAGCGCCAGCGGCATCGGTGCTGTCGGAGGAGGTGCTGTCTGCAGCGGTGGTAGCTGCGGTGTCCTTGGTGGAGTCGGTGCTGTTGGAGTCATCACCACATGCAACAAGGGTGGCGGAGGAGAGTGCGGCGATGCCTGCGAGTGCGGCGGTGCGCTTGAAGTTGCGGATCACGGGATACCTTTCCGGTTCTTGGTAGATCAATGCAAGAGCATCGGTCCCTCAGGGATGCGCCTGGGATTGCTGAGTGCGAACCCAGATCACGTCCGAATACTCACGTCACTTAAAGGTACGGCCCGGTGGTTAACCTCTGGTGTCGAGTCAAGTGAACAATCCGTAAACTCTCAGCGATCAACGTAAACTTGCAGCTAGATCGCGCGATATTGATAGACGACGTGGGATTCTGCGACTGTGAACCCGATCTCTTTGTACCGCTTCACCGCCGGCCGATTATCCGCTTCCACATACAGGATGACCTGCGAAGACCCCCGCTCCACCAGGTGATTCAGCCCTGCCTGCATGAGCGGTCCCCCCATTCCCTCCCCCCGGTAGGCGGAAGCCAGGCCGACCACGTACACCTCGCCGACCTTGCCCGGATGCTCTTTGGTCCAGTGAAACCCAGCCAATTCCTCGCCGTCGTACAGCAGCCACACGCCGCGCGGGTCAAACCACTCAGTATCCATTCCCCGCCGCAGCCGCTCCAGGTCCCACCCACCCTGCTCCGGGTGCCAGGAGAAGGCATCGTTGTTCACCTCGAGCCATTGCTTATCGACGCTCCCCTGTCCCCACCGCGCACACGCATCGGCATAGTCCAGCAACTCGAAGCCCTCTGGAAGCGCGATCTCCGCCTCAAGCTCGTCCGCGTCGATGGACATCACCAGCAGTTCGCGCGTCACCACCATGCCTTTGGCCGCGGCGAACGCTTGGGCGGCGGGAAGGTTGCCGTGGGCCCAGAATTGCGGTTGGGACGAGGCGTCGATAAGCGAAAGAAGCTCTGTGCCGACCCCTTGCCTGCGATGTGCTGGGTGAACGACCAGCTCAACCGCACCATCCGGCGCGCAGGCCGCAAGGCCGGCAACATCCTCGCCACGCCGAACCTCATGGTGGGTGTGGTTGAGGGAGGTGTCTTCCAGGCCGCGGAGGAACTGCTCGGAGAGCGGCGCGATGCCGTCGTGCGACTCCGCAGCGGCGATCAGCTGAGCGATAGTAACGGTCATGCCCCGAGACTACGCTGGGAAACCATGAGTGAAAACGAGACCGTAAACGAAGACCCGAACAAGCAGCCCCTCGACGGTTCGGCGGCCGTGAACCTGGCGGCGGAGCAAGCCAAGAACACCGCGCACCGCAACATTCCACCGCATGGATTTGAAAACTTCCCGCTCGAGGACGACACCGCGAACCTGCGGCAGGGGCCTTCGCTTCACGACGGCCTCTTGGCGCTGCTCCCCCTGGTGGGCGTGTGGCAAGGCAGCGGTCAGGCCAACGACCACGGCGAGGAATACGCCTTTGGCCAGCAGCTGGTGATTTCGCACGATGGCGAGAACTACCTGCGCTTCGAATCGCGGCTGTGGCGCTTGGATGAGAACGGCGAATCGACCGGCGCCGATCAGCGCGAAGTGGGGTTCTGGCGGATCTCCGAATCCGATGAGATCGAGGTGACGTTGACCAACTCGCGCGGCCTTGTAGAGGTGCTGTATGGCTCGATGCGCAACGAGCGGGCGTGGCAGCTGGAGAGCGCGTCGACTATCGCCACGGAGACCGGCCCGGCCGATCACGGTCCCGGCAAGCGCCTGTACGGTCTGATGCCGAACAACAACCTCGGCTGGGTAGACGAGCGCCTGGTAGACGGCGAGCTCGTGCCGTACATGTCGGCAGAGCTGCAGCGCATCGCTGGTTAGCCCCGTGTCAGTTCAGCGCTTTGGTGATGAGCTCGCGGATCTCCGCCTCATTGTCCGGCGCTGGCAAGGTCTTGCCATTGAGCTCGGTGACGCGGGCGCAAATGCGCGTGGAGCTGACCAGCCACACTGATTCCGTGCCATAGAGCTCGCCGAGCGCGATATCCTTTTCTTTGCATTTCCACCCCTGCTTGGTGGCGTAGTCGAAAACTGCCGCCTGGGTGGTTCCCGCCAGGATGCCCGGCCCGGGCGCCGGGGTGCGCAGGCGCTGGCCTTTTTTCACCATGATGACGGAACTCGTCGAACCCTCGAGGACGCGCTCGGTGCCGCGCTCTATGTAAATAACGTCGTCCGCGCCTTTTCCGCGTGCCCAGCGCAAGGCGGCCATCGTCGCGGCGTAGTTGAGCGTCTTCGCTTCCGCACCCAGCCACTCCACGTCTGGTTCAACCGTGTAGCCGCGCGGCGTAGTCACCACTTTCACGCCCTGCTCGCGCTGCGCTAGAACGTCTGCCGGGATGGGGCGCACCGTGAGCCACGCGGTTGGCACACCGGTGGTCTCACGGCCGCGCGTCATCGTCCAGACACACTTCGCCTCGATCTTTGCCGGGTCCTGCGCCCGCTCGCGGCAGTAGTCGGCGACGGCCTCAGCGGTGACGCGCGCCCACTGCTCCCCGACCGGTTCCGGCAACTCCAGCGCCGCTGCAGAACGAGCGAAGCGGGCGAGGTGCTTTTGCAGATTCTTGGCCTCGCCGCCTCGTACCAACACGGTTTCAAAGATGCCGTCGCCACGCGTGAGCCCCGCATCATCCCAGAACACGTGCGGGGTGTGCGGGCTTTGTCTGCGGATGGATCCCCCAAACGGCTCCACCAGGTAGATCACGGGTTCCGGCGGAAGGAGTGATTGATGGTCAAGGCCCTGACCTGCGTGTCCCATAGCCCACCATTATGCACCTATGATCGGTGCGCATGGCACAGTCCTATTCCTCGCCACTGCTCGCTCTTCCCGGCGCGGTGCCGGATGAGGCCACCGGGGTCGCACTGCACTACGGCAACCCGCTCGCTGAGCAGCGCCGCATGCGGGAGCACCCCGCGCTGATCGACCGCTCCCACCGTGCCGTCGTGCGCGTCGGCGGTCCGGACGCGGCGACGTTTTTGAACAATTTGCTTTCGCAGAAACTTGATGACGTTCCAGCCGGCTTCGGCGGATCCGCCCTGGACCTGGACATGCAGGGCCACGTGCTCCACCACGTCGACGTGATCTTCAACGGCGATGCATTCTACTTCGACATGCCACGCGCCCAGCACGAAAGCTTCGTCGACTACCTGACCCGCATGAAGTTCTGGTCCGACGTGACCATCGAAGACACTGATCTAGCAGTGGTCACCGTGCTCGGCGGCGGCTCCATCCCCGGCGCAGACATGACGCGCGCCGTGCCCTTTGGCGCATGGTTGCGTATCGACGGCCTCGTGCCCCGCGAATCCCTCCACCACGCCGCCACCGAATTTTCGCGCGAGATCGGCAACGTGGTCGGGCTCATGGCGTTTGAAGCCGCGCGTGTGCGCGCGATGGAGCCGGAGCTCGGCGTCGACCTCGACTCCAAGTCGATTCCGCACGAGGTGCCGCGCTTCATAGCGCGCGGTGAAGCACCGCTCTACCCGGCCGCCGTTCACCTGAACAAGGGTTGCTACCGCGGGCAGGAGACGGTGGCGCGAGTAGAGAACCTCGGCCGCTCTCCCAGGTTGCTGGTGATGTTGCAGCTCGATGGGTCGTCGCCAAGCGAACCCCAAGTGGGAGCCGCAATCACCGCTGGGCCTGGGGGGCGGACGGTGGGCCGTTTAGGCACCGTCGTGCACGATGCCGACGAGGGTCCGATCGCGCTGGCGTTGGTGAAACGCTCCGCGCTAGAGGGGCCACTGGAGATCGACGGTACCGCCGCAGTGGTTGATGCCGCTTCCCTGCCTACCGACGAAGGCGAGCACGCCGGCCGGCGCGCAGTGGAAGGCCTGCGCCGCGGTACCGGCCCCGGGGTCTAGGAGCGGAATTCGCAGCGTATAGGGCCGAGGCGAATTTTCATTTTGTTTTGGCTATGATGTCTGGCAGGACAAACACTTTTCGAACTTAAGAACCACCTCAAGGGGGTCACGCCATGGGTCGCGGACGCGCAAAAGCGAAGCAGACCAAGGTCGCTCGCCAGCTCAAGTACAACTCTCCTGAAATGGATCTGGATTCCTTGCAGCGGGAGCTTGCGGGCCAAAACCCGGAGTCCAGCTGGGACGATGACGAGGCGGACACCGAATACGGTGACTACTCCGATTGGAACGACGAGTACGGCCAAGACAAGCGCGCAGCCCGCTAGCTGCACAACCTCACAGCCCGAAGCAAGCAAAAGCGCACCCCGAGTTTGAACTGGGGTGCGCTTCGCGCGTACGAGCTAGTACTGCGGGTGCGTGCCGCTGAGCACAGCGCGGGCGGTGTCCTCGCCGTCTTCGCCCGAGTGCGCAGCGCGGACCTCACCGAGCACCCAGCTGTCGATGTGGCGCGCAGCCAGGATCGCCAGCGCGCGGTCGCGGTCCGCGGGCGAGACGACGGCGACCATGCCGACGCCCATGTTGAAAGTCTTCTCCATCTCCTCATCCGGCACCTGGCCGATCGAGCGGATGGTGCGAAAGATCTGCCCTGGCGTCCAGGTGGCGCGGTGCATCTCGGCGACCAAGCCCTCCGGGATCACGCGCTCCATATTGCCCGCGAGCCCGCCACCCGTGACGTGGCAGAAGGTGCGCACGTCGCATTCGGCTGACAGTTCCAAGCAATCCAGCGCATAGATCCGAGTCGGTTCCAAGAGCTCGTCGCCAAGCGTGCGCCCGAGCTCCTCGATGTGACCGTCGAGCGGCAACCCGGCGCGCTCGAGCAGCACATGGCGCGCAAGCGAGTAGCCGTTGGAGTGCAGGCCGGACGATGCCATCGCAATGATGACATCGCCCTCGCGCACGCGGTGCGGTCCGAGCAACTCATCGGCCTCGACGACACCGATGGCGGTGGCGGAGACGTCGTAGTCGTCCTCTCCCATCACGCCCGGGTGCTCCGCGGTCTCGCCGCCGAGCAGCGCGCAGCCGGCCTGTACGCAGCCCTCGGCGATTCCGGCGACGATCTGCGCGACCTTTTCAGGCACGACCTTGCCAATCGCGATGTAGTCCTGCAAGAACAATGGCTCGGCGCCGCAGACCACGAGGTCGTCGACGCACATCGCGGCCAGATCGATGCCGATCGTGTCGTGCTTGTCCATCGCCTGCGCCACGGCGAGCTTCGTGCCCACGCCGTCGGAGCCGGCGGCCAGCAGCGGCTCTTTGTACTTGCCCAGCGCGAACAGGCCGGCGAACCCGCCTAAGCCACCGCGGACCTCGGGGCGGGTGGCGCGCCGCGCGTGGTCCTTGAACAGCTCGACGGCGCGGTCGCCTGCTTCGATGGAAACGCCGGTGGTCTCGTAGGAGACAGGTTGCTCAGTCATGACGCGGTTTCACCTTTCTGGATGCGGCGCACAAGCTCGGCATTCGGGTTGCCTTCCGGCAGCCCCAGCGGGTAGGAACCCGTGAAGCACGCGGCGCAGAGTGATTCGTGTGGGTGGGAGGAGGCTTCCACGATGTCGTCGATAGGCACGAAAGCGAGACTGTCCGCGCCGATCATGGTGCGGATCGACTCTGAGATTTCTTCGTCCGAGCCGCCGCGCCCGTGGTTGGCAATCAGCTCGCCGGGGCTGGCGAAGTCGATGCCGTAGAAGCACGGCCACTTCACCGGCGGCGACGCGATGCGCACGTGCACCTCGCCGGCGCCGGCTTCGCGCAGCATGCGGATCAGTTTGCGCTGCGTGTTGCCGCGCACGATGGAGTCATCCACCACCACAAGCCGCTTGCCCTCAATCACTTCGCGCACCGGGTTGAGCTTCAGGCGCAGCCCCAGCTGGCGCAGGGTATCGGACGGCTGAATGAACGTGCGCCCCACATACGCGTTCTTCATCAGCCCCTGCTTGAACGGGATGCCGGACTCCTCCGCGTACCCGATCGCCGCGGGAGTGCCGGATTCGGGCACAGGCATGACCAGGTCTGCATCCACAGGGAGCACTTTTGCTAATCGACGCCCAATGTCAATCCGCGCACTGTTCACACTTTGCCCATCAATGATGGAGTCGGGCCGCGCGACATACACGTACTCGAAGACACAGTGCGCTCGCGGGGTCTCCGCGAAGCGTTCAGAGTGCACGCCTGATTCGTCGACCCAGACCAGCTCGCCCGGCTCAATGTCGCGCACGAACGACGCGCCGACAATGTCCAGCGCACAGGTCTCCGACGCGATTACCCATCCCCCGTCAAGGCGGCCCAGCGACAGCGGGCGCACCCCGTGTGGGTCGCGCGCAGCGTAGAGCGTGTGCCCGTCGGTGATCATGAAGCAGTACGCGCCTTTGACGCGCGGCAGCAGTTCACGGCACGCGTCCAAGAGCGTCTTGCCGTCTCTGATCAGGTCCGTGAGCAGCGCCGAAACCACCGCCGTATCGGAGGAGGAACCCTGGCCCTCCACACCGGAAGCCGGCACCAGCTTCTTTTCAATCGCCTCCGCCTGCAGCTCGGCGTAGTTGATCAGATTGCCGTTATGCGCAAGCGCCACATCGGTGCCGTTGGGCGAGGTGCGAAACATCGGTTGGACGTTTTCCCAAGAGTTCCCGCCCGCCGTGGAGTAGCGAGTGTGCCCAATGGCCACCTCACCGTGCAGCGCATTGAGCACCGACTCGTCGAACACCTGGCTGACCAGGCCGGTGTCCTTGAACACCACGATGTTCTCTTGGTCGCCGACCGCGATGCCGGCGCCTTCCTGGCCGCGGTGCTGCAGAGCGAAAAGGCCGAAGTACGTCAGCTTGGAGACGTCTTCCTCCGGCGCCCACACGCCGAAAACGCCGCATTCTTCCCGGGGTTGGTCTTCCACGCCAACCACTGTAACTGAGACCATCTACCCGAGCGGAATTACCGGCAGGCCACGCCCAACATCGCTCGCGCGCGACCCGGAGGCATCCACCGTGCCCGCCGCGACTTCCGCGTCGAGAGTGGTCAGCCCGGTTGCCAACCGCAGCCATGTGCGAGGGTCGGTCTCCACAACGTTCGGCGGCGTGCCTCGCGTGTGGCGGGGGCCGTCGATAAGCTGCACCGCAACAAAGGGTGGCACACGCAGCTCAACCGTATGCCCCGGCAACTCCTCGGCGAGGGTGCGCGCGGTGGTCCGGCAGGCCTGGGCCAGTTCGCTTCTCGACGGCTCCTTTGATCCCGCATCCCGAACCCATTCCGCCACGGCTTCCACCGCGGCTCGAGTTTCGGCAGGATCCGTTCGTTTCGCCATAGGCCCATACTAGGGTTTGGTGCTATGTCAAACACACCTGTGCCCGTTGAGAAATCTTCTTCCATCACGCTGCGGTTTATGGCCGCGCCGACCGACGTGCTGCATGCCGGTGCGCACGGGGTTTCCGGCGGCCGCGTGCTGGAGTGGATCGATAAGGCGGCGTACGCCTGTGCGACGCAGTGGTCGGGAACGTATTGTGTCACCGCGTATGTCGGGCATATTCACTTCACACGCCCGATTCCCTCGGGTCACATCGTGGAGGTGCGTTCGCGCATCGCGATGACGGGGCGCTCCTCCATGCACATCGTCAATGAGGTGCTCTCCGCCGACCCACGCCACGGCAAGTTCACCCGCGCGTGCGACTGCCTGGTGATCTTCGTGGCCAAAGACACCGAGACCGGCAAGCCCATGGCAGTGCCCACCTTCGTGCCCACCACCGAAGAGGAGCGCCGCGTAGCCGATGCTGCTTTATCGCGCATCGACCTGCGCAAGGCCATCGAAGAAGAGATGTCGGGCCAGACCTACACCGACGACTCGACCGCGCCGCGGCTCATACACCGCTTCCTGGCCAAGCCCACGGACGTGAACTGGGGCGGCAACGTGCACGGCGGCACTGCGATGGAGTGGATCGACGAGGCAGGCGCGGCCTGCACTATGGAGTGGTCCGGCGAGCGCACCGTTGCGGTGTACGCGGGCGGAATCCGCTTTTACCACCCGATTCACATTGGCGACCTGATCGAGGTGGAGGCGCGCCTGACCCGCACCGACACCCGCTCGCTGCACACCTCGATCCACGTGCGCTCCGGCGATCCGCGCGGCGGGCGCGGCGCGCTGACCGAAGCGATTCACGCGTCGGTGACGTACTTGGGCATCGACATAGACGGCGAGGCACTGCCGGCGCGCCCCTTCACCCCGGCCACGGACGAGGACCAGCGGCTGTGGGAGCACACGCAGCGCCTCAAAGACCTGCGCGCGCAGTACGAGCCGGAGCCGCTGGTCGAGCCGATGCCGGCGGCGCAGCGCATCGACTAGCGCCTGCTCCCAATCTTCCGCCCCGCCCAGTCTCAACCCGGCTTAGACCGCGGAGTTGGGTGCGGTGGCGTGGTCGAAGTGGCTCGGCATCGTCGCCGCCCAGGCCTGGGCAAGGTCGTCCATCTCGATCGAGGTGTCGCCGAGGTGCAGCGTGCCGTCGTTAAGCGTGGAGCCCACGACTGCAACCGGAATGCCTGCGGAAACTGCGCGCTCGACGGCGATGTCGGCGCGGTCGCGCGTGACGGCGATGAGCACGCGGGAGGCGGACTCGGAAAACAGCGCGGTGAACAGGTCCTCGTGCACCGGCGAGAGGTCGAGCTGCGCGCCCAGGTCGGAGCCGAGCAGCATCTCGAACAGAGCTTGCGAGAGGCCGCCCTCGGAGAGGTCGTGCGCTGCAGAGATGGTGTCGCTGCCGTGCAGATACTCCGCGAGGCGCGCCTCGTTGGCTAGATCGACCTGCGGCGGCAGGCCGGCCAGGCCTTGGCCGGAGATGTCCTGCCACACGGAGCCGCCGAACTCGTCCTTGGTCTCGCCGAGGAGGATCAGCGTGTACTCCTCGTCGCCTGCGGTCAGCGCGTGCGGCAGCGCAGTGGAAACATCCTCGATCACGCCGAGCACGCCCACCACCGGGGTCGGCAGAATCGGGGTATCGCCGGTTTGGTTGTAGAAGCTGACGTTGCCGCCGGAGACGGGAATGGCCAGCTCGGCGGCGCCGTCGGCAAGGCCGTGCACTGCCTCGCGGAACTGCCACATGACGTCCGTGTTCTCCGGGGAGCCGAAGTTCAGGCAGTTCGTCACCGCAACCGGGGTCGCGCCGGTGACTGCGACGTTGCGGTACGCCTCCGCCAACGCGAGGCGCGCTCCCATGTTCGGGTCGAGGAAGGTGTAGCGCCCGTTCGCATCCGCGGACACTGCAACACCGCGGTTGGACTCTTCGTTGATGCGCAGCACACCCGAGTTGGCGTACTTCGCCTGCACGGTGTTGCCGCGCACGTAGCGGTCGTACTGCTGGGTGATGAAGTCGCGCGAGCACAGCTGCGGCGAGGCCACCATCTTCAGCCAGGTGCCAACGATGTCGTCGCTCTTTTCAACCTCGGTCTTCGTCTGCACGCCGTCGAGCCACTGCGGGCGCTCGAAAGGCCGGTTGTACACAGGGCCTTCATCGATTGTCGACGGAGGCGCCTCGAGCACCAGCTCGCCCTGGTGGTACACCGCGAGGCGGTCGGCTTCATCCGTGACCTCACCGATCACGGCCGCGTTGACGTCCCACTTCGCGCAAATCTCCATGAAGCGGTCGACGCTTTCCGGCGCGACCACAGCGCACATGCGCTCCTGCGATTCGGAGGCGAGGATCTCTGCCGCCGTCATGTTCTCTGCGCGCAGCGGCACCTGGTCGAGGTCGACGCGCATGCCGCCGTCACCGGCCGCGGCCAGCTCCGAGGTGGCACACGCCAGCCCGCCGCCGCCGAGGTCCTGAATGCCCACGACCACGCCAGCGTGGTAGAGCTCGAGACAGCACTCGATGAGCACCTTCTCCGCGAACGGGTCGCCCACCTGCACAGCCGGGAGCTTGCGCTCCTCGCCTTCCTCGAAGGTGGCGGAGCCGAGCACGCTCACACCGCCGATGCCGTCGAGGCCGGTGCGCGAGCCGAAGAGAATGACCTTGTTGCCGGTGCCGGAAGCGAACGCGAGGTGCAGATCCTCCACCTTCAGCGTGCCCACGCACAGCGCGTTGACCAGCGGGTTGCCAATGTAGGCCTCGTCGAACACCGTCTCGCCGCCAATGTTGGGCAGGCCGAGACAGTTGCCGTAGCCACCGATGCCGTGCACCACGCCCGGCAACACACGCTTGGTGTCCTCCGCATCCAGCGGGCCGAAGCGGAGCTGATCCATCACCGCGATCGGGCGCGCGCCCATGGCCATGATGTCGCGCACGATGCCGCCAACGCCTGTCGCGGCACCTTGGTAGGGCTCCACAAACGACGGGTGGTTGTGCGACTCCACACGGAAGGTCACGGCGTCGCCGCCGCCGATGTCAACCACGCCAGCGTTCTCGCCGATGCCGGCGAGCAGTTTCGCGGCCATTTCCTCGGTCATGGTTTCGCCGAAGTAGCGCAAGTGCACCTTCGATGATTTGTAGGAGCAGTGCTCGGACCACATCACCGAGTACACGGTGAGCTCCGCGTCCGTCGGGCGGCGGCCGAGGATGCCAACGATCTTCTGATACTCGTCGTCTTTGAGCCCCAGTTCGGCGTAGGGTTGCGCCTGGTCCGGGGTGGCTTTCGCGTTCTCGACGGTGTCGTTTACTACTCTTGCTGCAGTCACAGTTACGCTCCGATCTTCGAAATCGCGGCGATGGCGGAAGTGAACAGGCTGAGCCCGTCGGTGGACGGCCCGGTCAGCGTCTCAATCGCGTGCTCGGGGTGTGGCATGAGACCAACGACGCGGCCGGTCTCGTTGGTTACGCCGGCGATGTTGTTCATCGAGCCGTTGAAGTTGTCGGTGTAGCGGAACACCACGCGACCTTCTTTTTCCAGCGCTTCGATAGTCTCCGGCGCGGCCTGAAAGCGGCCCTCACCGTGTTTGGCGGGAACGAGGATCTTCTGGCCCTGCTCGAACTCGCTGGTCCACGCCGTCTCGGCGTTCGCTACCTCGAGGTAGGTGTCCACGCAGTGGAAGTTGAGGTTCTGGTTACGCGTGAGCGCACCCGGCAGCAGCCCGGATTCGGTGAGGATCTGGAAGCCGTTGCAGATGCCCAATACCGGCATGCCCTTGCCCGCGGCCTCGACCACGGCACCCATCATCGGTGCGAGCGCGGCGATCGCGCCCGAGCGCAGGTAGTCGCCGTAGGAAAAACCGCCGGGGACCACGACGGCATCGATGCCGGTGAGGTCTTCGTCGGCGTGCCACAGGGCTTTCGGCTCGGCTCCGGCAAGGCGGACGGCGCGCAACGCGTCAACGTCGTCAAGCGTGCCCGGAAATGTGATGACCCCGATGGTTGCGCTCATCGCACAACCTCGAAATCCTCGATGACCGTGTTGGCGAGCAGGGTCTCGGCGACGCGGCGGAGCTCTTCGTCGGTGACGGAATCATCCACCTCAATCTCGAACCGCTTGCCCTGGCGCACATCGGCGACCCCCTCGACCCCGATGCGGCCCAGCGCGCGGAGCACAGCTTGGCCCTGAGGATCCAGAATTTCAGCCTTGGGCATGACATTTACGACGACTCGTGCCATGAGAATCCTTTGTGTTGTAAGAGGTTGGAAGCCTTTCGCAAGTATAACGGAGGCCTCCAACACGCCGAGATCGGCAGTGAGCGGACACCAGGTACGTCCAGAGATGTGAATGCGCTTGAGGCTAGCTGGCAGCTTCCCGTGCGAAGTTATAAAAGCTGAGTTATCTTAGCCGGGCAAAACCCCTGCCCCTTCTCTTTCCCCGAGGTTTCCCACCATGCGCGTTCACTCCCACCGGGCCCTCAGCGCGACTTTCGCCATCGCGCTCGCAGCCGGCACCGTTTCCGTCGTCTCCCCCACTGCAGAGGCCGCTCCGGACGGCTCGAACATCATCATCAACGAGGTCTACGGAGGCGGCGGTAACAGCGGCTCCGTGTACAACAACGACTTCGTCGAGCTTTTCAACCCCACCTCTACCCCGATCGATCTCACCGGCTGGACCCTCAACCAGTACTCGGCCAAGGGTAACCTCGGCGGCTCCGCGCAGCTCACCGGCATCATCCCGGCCGGCGGCTACTTCCTCATCCAGGGCCAGGCCGGCAACTCCCCGTCGCAGGACCTGCCCACCCCGGATGCAGAGGGCAAGTTCAACTTCAGCGGCAGCGAGGCCATCGCAGAGCTTGTCGACGCCAACGGTCAGGTCGCCGACCTCCTCGGCTGGGGCGGAGCGCAGAAGTTCGAGACCGCGCCCGCAGCGAAGACCAAGAACAGCACCTCCGTACAGCGCACAGTCGAGGGCGTTGACTCCGACAACAACGCCGGCGATTTCGTCGTCGCCGACCCGACCCCGATGAACTCCGGCGGCGAGCAGCCTGCACCGCAGCCGAACCCAGATCCGAACCCAGAGCCCAACCCGGATCCCCAACCCCAACCCCAGCCGACCGGCCCGGTCACCATCGCTGAGATCCAGGGGCCCGGCGCGACTTCCCCGCTCGAGGGCCAGACGGTGACCACCCGCGGCGTGGTCACCGCCGTCTACAACGAGGGCGGCCGCAACGGCTTCTACATGCAAACCCCGGGTGCCGGCCAGACCAAGGGCACGGGTGACGCTTCCGACGCGATCTTCGTCTACATGGGCAAGGCCGCTCCGCAGGACTACCCGGCGCGTGGTGCGTACGTTGAGGTCACCGGCGAGGTCAACGAGTTCAATACCTCCACCCAGCTCTCGCGCGTCTCCGTCGCACTGGTCGATGAGGCAATCGATCCCGTCATCCCGGTACAGCTGGAGCGTCTTCCCGACGGCGACGAGGCACGCGAGCGCTACGAGGGCATGCTGGTCAAGCCCGGCGTGCACACCGTGACCGACAACTACAGCTTTAACACCTACGGTGAGTTCGGCGTCGTCCCAGGCACCGAGGCGCTGCGCCAGCCGACCGACATGATGGCGCCGGGTGCGGATGCATACGCCCTCGAGCAGGCACAGCGCGCGAACATTGTCTTGCTTGACGATGCCTCAACGTACAACTTCTTCCGCAACGACAAAGATGTTCCGCTGCCGTACCTGGAGACTTCGGACCAGGGCATCCGCTCCATGCGCGTCGGCGACCAGCTGGAGTTCAAGGACTCGGGCGTGATCGTGGAGTATTCCTTCGACGCATGGCGCTTCCAGCCGCTGGTGCCGTTGACCGGCAAGAGCCCGGAGGAAGACCTCCCGGTGACCTGGGAGGACACCCGCGCCGCGGTGCGCAACGTGCCGAGCCAGGTTGAGGGCGACTACTCCGTCGGCTCGTTCAACGTGCTGAACTACTTCACCACCCTCGGCGAGACCGAGTCCGGCTGCAAGGCGTACACCGACCGCTTCGGCGCCCCGATCGCGGCAAACCAGTGCTCCGTGCGCGGCGCGTTTAGCCAGCAGGCTTTCCAGGATCAGCAAGACAAGATCGTGTTGGCCATCAACGAGCTCGACGCGTCCGTCGTCGGCCTCATGGAGGTTGAAAATACCGCGCGTACGTCTGGTGACGTGAGCCGTCGCGACGAGTCCTTGGCAAACCTGGTCGCCGAGCTGAATAAGGCTGGAGGCAACTGGGATTACGTGAAGTCCCCGGCCAAGCTGGGTACCGACGAGGACGTCATCCGCGTCGCGTTCATCTACAACAAATCCAAGGTCGAGCCGGTCGGCGAGTCCGTCATTTTCGACGACCCAGCGTTCACCGGCACCGCCCGCCAGCCGCTGGCCCAGGAGTTCAAGCCGGTTGGCGGCGCCGATGATCAGAGCTTCGTGGCGATTGTGAACCACTTCAAGTCCAAGGGCTCCGCCGTGCGTGGCGACGGGGATCAGCAGGACGGCCAGGCGAACTCCGCGCAGGTGCGAGTTGCGCAGGCGCAGGCGCTGCTTGACCACCTGGACCGCCAGAACCAGTGGGACGGCAAGCCGGTCCTCATCCTCGGCGACCTGAACTCCTACTCCCAGGAAGATTCGGTCAAGGCGCTCAACGGAGGCGGCTTCACCCTGGTGGAGCACAACGCGAAGCACAACCGCCCAGGCGCGGGTGCGGCGGCCCAGGAGTCGTCCTACACCTTTGGCAAGCACGTCGGCTCCCTCGACCACGTGCTTGCGAACGCCGCAGCCCAGGAGCTGGTGCAGGACGCCGCGGTATGGAACATCAACGCGGATGAGCCGATCGTGTTCCAGTACTCGCGACGCAACTACCACGGCTCCGACCTGTTCCAGAACGACAACCCGTTCGCAGCATCGGACCACGACCCGGTCAAGGTCGGCTTCAACCTGAAGACTAACGGCTCCACCCCGACCACTCAGCCGCCGCTGACCACTCAGCCGCCGCTGACCACTCAGCCGACCCCCACTACCGAGCCGACTGCCCCGACCGCACCGACCGCACCCAGCAGCTCGGGCAAGGTGATCAGCTTCGTGTGGGGCGTGGTCTCCTCGATCCTGGGTGTGCTTGGCACGGTCGTCTCGAGGTTCTTCCGCTAGCCAGCCACCCCCAAGCGCCCACAAGCACGAATTGAAAACCATTTTCATTAGTGCTTGAATGGGCGCATGGCTCACTCACACATTTTCGCGTCGCTGCGCGCCGCCGCAGCCGCATTGCTCGCAGGGACGACGCTGGTCGCCTGCTCCGGAACGGAAAGTGACACGGCTGCGACGGAAGCGTCGACAAGCAATGTCTCAAAGATCGCGGCAACCACCCAGGTTTGGGCGGACGTGGCGTCCGCGGTGACCGGCGACGATGTCGAGGCGGTGATCACGGGTGCGAACGTTGACCCGCACCACTACGAGGCGACCGCAGCAGACATCGCGAAACTTCGGGAAGCGGACCTGGTGATTGCCAACGGCGGCGCGTACGACGCTGGCTTGTACGACGCGGTGGATGAGGCGAAGCTCATCCATGCGATCCCGCTTGCCGAAGGCGCGCAAGGCCACGACCACGATCACGACCACGACCACGACCACGACGAGATCGAGCACGCGTGGTTCGTCCCGGAAAAGGTCAGCGAAGTTGCGAAGGAAATTGAACAGCGCGCAGGCGGCTCCGCAAGCGAGGTGACCAAGCGGATGGACGCGGTGAGCGAGCGCCTCGGGCAGCTCGACCACGTGCACCTCGCGATGACCGAGCCGATTGCGGCCGGTCTCCTCTACGGCACCGAGCTGGACGACGTCACTCCCGAGCAGTACGCACGCTCGACGCTGAACCACACCGACCCGTCCATTGACGCCATCGCCGCGTTCATCGAGGTCATCGAGCAAGGCTCCCTCGACTTCCTCGTGGTCAACCCGCAGAGCACGAACAGCGCCACCCAACGTCTCATCGACGCGGCCAACGACAACAACGTCCCCATCATCGAGATCACCGAAACCCCACCCGCGGGCACAAACTTCCTCGACTACATTGAGGAAGTCACCGACACAATTGAGCGCGTTGTGGCCGCCGCCGAACCGAAGGACCACGCTGCTTGATCGCCGAACTTCGCGACGCCGCCGTCGCACCACTCTGGGCCGGGCTCGATCTCACCATCGAGCCCGGCGAGTTCGTCGCTGTTCTCGGTCCCAACGGTGTCGGCAAATCAACCCTGTTGGGCACCATCCTTGGCTCACGCCGCCTTACCAGCGGCAGCGTGAGCGTCAACGGCCGAGTCGGCTTCATCCCGCAACAGCACATGTTTCCCGCCGATCTTCCGGTGCGCGGCCGCGACCTGGTCGCACTCGCGGTCGAACCGCGGGCGATGAGGAGGGCGGATCAAGGGGCCGTCGATAAGCTTCTTGCTCAAGTTGGCGCGACCAGTTTCGCCGATCGTCGCGCAGGGGTGCTCTCCGGCGGGCAGCAGCAGCTCATCCGGCAGGCTCAGGCCTTCGCGCAGGATCCGGAGCTTGTGCTTGCCGACGAACCCTTGCTCTCGCTTGACCCCTCCCGCCAGCGCGAGACCGTCGAGCGCCTCGCGGCGCACCCGGCGGCGGTGGTGTGCGTGACCCACTCGATCAACCCGGTGCTGGGTGTGGTGGATCGGGTGCTGTACATCGGGCCGGAGGGCCATGTGGTGGGCAGCGTTGATGAGGTGATGCGCTCCGAGGTGCTCAGTGAGCTCTACGGCACGCGCGTGGATGTGGTGGAGGTCGACGGCCGGATGGTGGTGCTGTAATGCTGCATCTGTTGAGCTTGGACTTTGTGCAGGCCACGCTGATCGCTTGTGCCTTGCTGGGTGTGCTTTCCGGCGTGATGGCGCCGTTGATTGTGCTGCGGCAGATGTCGTTTTCTGTGCATGCGACCTCGGAACTCGCGCTGATGGGCGCCTCGGCGGCGCTGCTCTTTGGGCTGAACCTTGGATTCGGTGCGGTGGCGGGAGCTGTGGTCGCGGCGATCGTGCTTGCGGCGCTGGGATTCCGCGGGCAGCAAGACTCCGCCGTGGGCGTGGTGATGAGCTTCGGCATGGGCCTTTCGGTACTGTTCATCCACCTGTATCCGGGCAATTCAAACCGGGCGCTGGCGCTGCTCACGGGCCAGATCGCGGGGGTGTCCGAACAGAACCTGGCGATGCTCGCGGTGACGACCGTGCTGGTGGTGGCAGCGGTGGCGCTGCTGTGGCGCCCGTTGCTCTTCGCCTCTGCAGACCCGGTGATGGCGGCAGCCTCCGGGGTGCGCGTGCGCACCATGGCGGTGGTGTTCGCGGCGCTGGTGGGCGTGGCCTCGGCGCAGTCGGTGCAGATCGTCGGTGCGTTGCTGGTGATGTCGTTGCTGATCACGCCCGGCGCGGCGGCCGCTGCCATCACCGCGAACCCGGTGCACGCGGTGTGGTGGTCAGTGCTGTTCGCCGAGGTTTCAGCGGTAGGCGGAATGCTACTCTCGCTCGCCCCCGGCGTGCCGGTTAGCGTGTTCGTCGCCTTTATTTCTTTCGGTATTTACTTGGTGTGCCGCGTGATCGGCGCGGTGCGCGGGCGCCGTATTCGAGTGCAGCGCTAATTAGCGGTACGCGCGGTAATCGGACGGCTTCGCTCCTGCTTCGACTGCGGCCGACGCGGCGGCGAGAAAGTCACGCCGCACCTTCTTCTGCCCCAGCTCACGGCCGGAGATCGAAAGACGGATGGTGTTGCCGCGCTCCGCTCCGCGTTCTGCGGCGCGGATGATGTTGCGGCGCCACCACTTCGCCGCACCGTAACCCTCGCCGACGGAGAGGTTGCGGCACTGCACGAACTCGCCGGTCTGCAACTGGTGGATGCCGCGCGTGGACACCGCGACGTCGAAACCGAAATCAGGCAAAACCTCCAGCGTGCCCTCCGACATCTGCCACCGCGGCGGAGCGAACATCTCTAAATCGAAGCCGAGCGACTCCATCTGCCGGGTCGCACCCTTCAAGCGCAGTCGCGCCTCGTGCTCTTCCAGCGTGGCGAACTCTGCGCGCCGCCCCTGCACCGGCTGGTCGAAGCCGTTGAGCAGCAACGCCCGCTCCCCGGCCTGCTTGCGCAGCCAGGTGCGGGTCGTTTTGTCTTTCGCGAGATGCCAGCGCTTATCAATGTGCGGGGCCACCAGCAGCGACACCGGAATCGCGTCAGCATCGAGGTGGTCTACCAGCTCACGGACGCCGTCAAGGGTCTCGTCGAAAATCGATGAAACAGAGACGAGCAGGCGACCGGGCATGAGGGAAATTATCGCACAGCGGACTCCTGCTCGCTTGTCGCGCCAGCGGTCTCAAGTATCCACGCCAGTTCAAACGCGGTCTCTTTCCACTTGGCGTAGCGGCCGGACACACCGCCGTGGCCGGCAGACATCTCCGTCTTCAGCAAGAACGGCCCGCCGGTTGCTATCTCGCGCAGCTTCGCAATCCACTTCGCCGGTTCGACGTACAGCACGCGAGTGTCGTTCAAGCTGGTGATCGCCAAGATTGGTGGATACTGCTTCGCCTCGATGTTCTCGTACGGCGCGTACGACGCCATGTAGTCGTACACCTCAGCGTCGTGGTACGGGTCGCCCCATTCTTCCCACTCGCCCACCGTGAGCGGCAGCTCCGGCTTCAAAATCGAGGTCAGCGGGTCCACGAACGGCACGATCGCCTGGATCCCGGCAAACTTTTCGGGGGCAAGATTTGCGACGGCACCCATGAGCAACCCGCCAGCCGAGCCTCCCTCGGCCACCATGCGGTCATGGGTAGTCAGCCCCAGTTCGACGACCTTGTCAGCGCAGGCCACGAAGTCGGTGAACGTGTTCTTCTTGTGCAGCATCTTGCCGTGGTCGTACCAGGTACGCCCCATCTCGCCGCCGCCGCGCACGTGCGCGCACGCCCAGATCATCCCGCGGTCCAACAGACTCAGTCGCGCGATAGAAAAGCCCGGATCGGTCGACGCCTCGTAGGAGCCATAGCCGTACAGCAAAAGCGGCGCAGGGCCTTCGACGCCCTTTTTCCGCACCACGGAGATCGGTACCTCGGCGCCGTCGTCGGCAGTCGCCCACAGGCGGAACGCTTCGTACTCGTCTGCGTCGTAGCCGCCTTGAACCTCCTGCTCCTTGAGCAACGTGTATTGGCCGGTAGCCACCGTGTAGTCGAGCACCTGAGACGGCTGGGTAAACGAGGTGTAGCTGATGCGCACCACCGGCGCGTCCCATTCAGGGTGGCCCACAAAGCCCGCGGTGTAGAGCTCTTCGTCAAACTCCAGCTCGTTGAACGCCCCGAAGTCGCCGCCGGTGAGATCCGACACCGCGAGCCGCGAAATGCCCTCGCGCCGGTAGCTCAAAAAAATGAAGTCGCGGTAAACGTCCGTACCTTCTACGCGCATGGTCTCCGAGTGCGGCACCACCACGTTCAGATCGCGCAGGTCCGGCAGCGCAGCACTATCCGAAGCCACCGGCGCCACACTCACCGCGAAGTTCGGCCCGCGGGTGTTGTGGGTGACCACCCAGTACTCCGCACCGCCAACCTCGGCGTACTCCGCGTGGTACTCCACGCCCGCTTCGCGCGCCCACAGCACCTCGAACTCGGCGGTGGGATCCGTCAGCGGTACAACCCGGTACTCCGAAGTCAGCGAAGACGAAGCCAAGATGTAGAGGTAGCGCTCGGCGCGATCCGCGTTCACCCCGACGGCGAACTTCTCGTCGTCCTCTTGGTACACCAGCACGTCTTCGGATTCGGCGGTGCCCACTTTGTGGCGCCACACCTGGTACGGCCGCCAGGCATCGTCGACGCGCACGTAGAAAATGTAGTCTTCGCCAGCCCACGTCGCGCCGTAGAAGACGTCGGTCAGGCAATCGTCGAAAAGCGAATTGTTCTGAAGATCCTTGATGCGCAGCGTGAAGCGCTCGTCGCCCTCGGTGTCGGTGGAATACGCGAGCAGGCGGCCGGAGGTGGAGACGCTGGAGGCGCCCATGGAGAAGAAATCGTGGCCTTCGGCGAGCTCGTTGGCGTCAAGAAGCACCTGCTCACCCGGCATTTGGTCGACGATTTCCGGCGGGGTCCACGGGTCGTCTTTCACCGGCACGCGGCAGGAGATGCCGTAACTTTTGCCCTCCTCCACACGCCCGTAGTACCACCAGTCGCCCTGGCATTGCGGCACGCTCATGTCGGTTTCCTTCACGCGCGATTTGATCTCGCCGTAGATCGCGTCGGTAAGACCCTCCAGGCCCGCAGTCATCTGCTGCGTGTACGCGTTTTCGGCCTCGAGGTGCGCGATTACCTCGGGGTTGTCCTTTTCCCGCAGCCACTCATAGTTGTCAGTGAACTCGCGGCCGTGAAATGTGCGGACAATCGGTCGGATCGGAGCTTTCGGGGCAGTCATAAGACACCACCCTACGCTGGGGCTTTTTGCTTATCGACGCTTACGTAACCCGCCCAGCGCTTTCATCCTCTGCTAAGTTTTTCCTTATGTTCAAGTACGCTAAGTCCAAGATGACCGTCGTCGCCGTCATGGCGGCAACCTCGCTCACACTCACCGCATGTGGCGAGGACAGCGAAGATACCCTGGAAGAACCGACCACCGAGGAAGCCACCTCCGAGCAGGCCATGACCTCCGAAGCGGAGACTTCTTCCGCCGCAGCATCGAGCTCCGCCTCGAGCGCTGACGGTTCCGGCGTGGCCGCGCCGCCGGCAGACTTCTCACCGGCGAACAACGGCGACCACTTCAAGCTTGGTGAAACCGCGCAGATCAAGACCACGAACTACGACGGCGCCGAGTTCTACCTCACCGTGCGCGTTGATCCCCGCACGCCGATCACTGCCGAGGAAGTCTCGAAGAACGCCGGCGGGCAGGAAATTGAGGACCTGGGCGAAGGCGATCAGCTCTTCTGCTTCCCGGTGACCCTCACCTACGAAGGGGTTGAAGGCGACACCACCGGCGTCCCGTCACTCCTGACCAGCCCGGTCGATGCCGTTGGTAACCGCGGCGGCACCCTGTACTACGGTGGCGACGTGGCCTGCGGCGTGCACCGCGGTGACAAGATGCCGAGCCTGCTCAAGCAGCTCGAGGTGGGCAAGGAGTACAAGACCGCCGAGCTCGCCATCGATTCTCCGGGCACCGTGGTCGCTGACTCCCTGAAGGTTTCCTACGATGTCGGCGATCAGAAGCACGAAATCTACTTCGACATGTAAGGGTTAGTTCCCCACCCAGTCTGCGAAGCGCTTCCCCGAGAGGCGCTCGTAGGCTTCGATGTAGCGATCGCGCGTCGCTTCAATCACCGAGCCCGGCAACTCCGGCGGCTGGAGGCCAGATTCCGGATCCCAGTCCGCCTTCGGGCCGGTGAGCCAATTGCGCACATACTGCTTGTCAAAGCTGGGCTGCACTTTGCCTTCCTCGTAGGAATCCGCCGGCCAGTAGCGCGAGGAATCCGGCGTGAGCACCTCATCCGCCAATACCACCGTGCCGTCGGCGTCGATACCGAACTCCAGCTTCGTGTCCGCGAGGACGATCCCGCGGCTTTCCGCGTGCTCCGCCGCGCGCGTGTACACCTCGAGCGTGAGCTCGCGCAGTTTCTCCGCCAGCTCGCCGCCGATCTCGCTCGCCATGTACTCGAACGTCACGTTCTCGTCGTGGTCGCCCTGTTCCGCCTTCGTCGCCGGGGTGAAAATCGGCTCCGGCAGCCTGGAGGCCTCGGTCAGGCCCTCCGGCAGCGCCACGCCGCAGACCTTGCCGCGGGCGTCGTATTCCTTCTTGCCCGAGCCAGTCAGGTAGCCGCGCGCCACGCACTCAAACGGCACCATGTTGAGCTTCTTCACCACCATCGCGCGCCCGAGTACCTCCTCGGGAATACGCGGGTCATCGATCAGCCCGGCCAAGTGGTTCGACACGTCGAGCAGGTCGAAGAAAAACATCGATGTCGCGGTGAGGATGCGGCCTTTATCCGGGATCGCCGGCTCAAGCGAGTAGTCGAACGCGGAGATGCGGTCGGAGGCCACCAAGAGCAGGTGATCTGGGTCCAATTCGTAGATTTCGCGGACTTTCCCGCCGGAGATGTGCTGGTAATCAGAGAGCTCTGCTGGCATGCGGGCTAGTATATTCCCCATGCTCAAGCGCGCGCCTGCCGTCCTCGCCGTAGCGTGCATTCTCACCGCCTGCACGTCGCCACCCAGCCCGTACTCCGGCGATGTCCCCGGGGCCCCAGACTCCACGCAGGATTTCGGCGCCAGCGCTGAGGTGGTCACCCTCGACACCGCGCACGGGGTTCCGGTTTCTTGGGAGGTCACCGTTTTCAAGCCAGTGCTTGTCGACGCCACCCCCGACTATCCCGAAGTGCACTGCTACCCCGTGACATTTACGCCCACTTTCATCGGCGACTACCCGGTGGATGTCACGGTGCAGATGCCCGAGTTCACCATGCGCAACGGCGAGCAGAAAGCGAACTTCTTTCAGCCCGGCGAGGACGCCAAGGTCTGCGATTTGAAAGACGATGAGCCGTCCGGCTACACCGGCGACCTCAAGGTCGGCAAAACGTACAACACAGCGTTCGCCTCGTGGTTCGGGCTCTACGGTGAACCCGCTACCGAGGTCGAGGTGAGCGGCACCAACACCGTCACCTGGAAGTAGCGCTCTAGAGGATCTCGCCGGGGGTGTAGTCGGCGGCGTTCGGGTGGGCGTCGACAAGCTTTTGCACCCGCTCCAGCACGCGATCGACCTGCGACTCTGCGGCCCCGATGAAGGCGTGGCGATCGCTGAGCGCCTCCTCGAGCTGAGTCTGATCCAGCGGGAGGCGGTCGTCGGCGGCGAGGCGCTCAATGAGGTTCTGCTCCGCGCCGTTTTCGCGCATGTCCAGCGCCATGGACACAGCGTGTTCCTTGATCACCTCGTGGGCGGTTTCGCGGCCCACCCCCGCGCGCACCGACGCCATCAGGATGCGGGTGGTGGCGAGGAACGGCAGGTAGCGGTCAAGCTCGCGGTTGATCATCGCCGGGAACGCGCCGAACTCGTCGAGCACGGTGAGCATGGTTTCCAGCTGGCCGTCGATGGCGAAGAAGGCATCCGGCAGCGCCACGCGGCGCACCACGGAGCAGAACACGTCGCCCTCGTTCCACTGCTGGCCGGCGAGATCCGCCACCATAGTGAGGTAGCCGCGCAGGATGACCTGGAAGCCGCCGACGCGCTCGCAAGAACGCGCGTTCATCTTGTGCGGCATCGCGGACGAGCCAACTTGGCCTTCCTTGAAACCTTCGGTGACGGTCTCGTTGCCGGCCATCAGGCGGATCGTGGTGGCCAGCGAGGACGGACCCGCGCCGAGCTGCACCAGCGCGCTTACCGCATCGAGGTCCAGCGAACGCGGGTAAACCTGGCCGACTGAATCCAAGACCCGCTCAAAGCCCAGGCCCCCAGCAATGCCGCGCTCCAGGCGGGCAAGCTTCTCCTCGTCCCCACCCATCAGGTCAAGCATGTCCTGCGCGGTACCCATCGGGCCTTTGATGCCGCGCAGCGGGTAGCGGCCCAACAGCTCTTCGATGCGCTCAACAGCGACAAGGATCTCATCAGCCGCAGAGGCGAAGCGCTTGCCCAGCGTGGTCGCCTGCGCGGCGACGTTGTGGGAGCGGCCTGCCATCACCAGCGACTTGTACTCGCCCGCGCGGTTGCCCACCGCTTTCAGCAGCGCGATCGCTTTATCGCGGGTGAGCTCCAGCGAGCGCACGATCTGCAGCTGCTCGACGTTTTCGGTGAGGTCGCGGGACGTCATGCCCTTGTGGATCTCTTCGTGGCCCGCAAGCGCGTTGAACTCCTCGATGCGCGCCTTCACGTCGTGGCGGGTGACGCGCTCGCGCTCCGCGATCGATTCCAGATCCACCTGGTCGATCACAGCCTCGTAGGCGGCAATTGCCTCGGCCGGGATCTCCACGCCAAGCTCGGCCTGGGCCTTCATCACCGCGATCCACAGCTGGCGCTCGAGCACGATCTTGTGCTCCGCGCTCCACAGCGTCGCCATCTCCGGCGAGGCGTAGCGGTTGGACAGGACGTTGGCGTTAGCAGGCTTGGCAGATGTAGGCGCGTTAGACATGGTCCTCATTATCCACCACGGCAATCGCGCCCTCGATGGCTGCTCGCGCAATGTCGGAGCGGTAGAACGACCCCGGCAGCCCAATCTGCTCGATCTCGGCGTACGCGTTGGCCACCGCTTCTTCCAGCGTCTCGCCTTGGCCAAGCACGTTGAGCACGCGCCCGCCCGCGGACACGTAGTGTCCATCGCGATCCGCAGTTCCAGCGTGCAGCACCTTCGACGGGTCGTCGAGGTTTTCGCCCGTGATCACGTCGCCGGTCTGGGCGGCCTGCGGGTAGCCTCCCGCAGCCAGCACCACGGTTGCGGCGTATCCCGGCTTCCAGGTCAGGGATGGCAGTTGGGCGAGGCGTCGACAAGCAACTGCTTCTAACACCTCGGCGAGTGGGGTTTCCAGCAAGCTGAGCACCGCCTGGGTCTCCGGGTCACCGAAGCGGGCGTTGAACTCGACGACTGCCGGGCCCGAGCGGCCCCAGGCGGCGCCGACATACAAAAGGCCGTGATAGGGAGTGCCGCGCGCGACCATCTCGCGGGCGACCGGCTCGGCGATCTCGGCGACAATGCGCTGGGCACCATCCTCCGGCAGCCACGGCAGCGGCGTGTACGCGCCCATGCCGCCGGTGTTCGGGCCCTCATCGTTGTCGTGCGCGCGCTTGTGATCCTGCGCAGGCAGCAGCGGCACGACGGTCTCGCCGTCAACCAGGCAGAACAAGCTCACCTCGGGGCCTTCGAGAAAGCTCTCGAAGAGCACCGGGTTGCCCGCGGCGATCACGGCCTCAGCATGGGCCATTGCTTCTCGACGGTCTTCCGTGACCACGACCCCCTTGCCTCCGGCCAGACCGTCGTCCTTGACCACGTAGGGCGCCTGATATTCGTCGAGGGCGGCGTCGATCTCCTCTGCGGTTTCGATGCGGGTCGCGGAGGCGGTGAGCACGCCCGCGGCTGCCATGACCTCCTTGGCAAACGCCTTCGAACCCTCGAGCTGGGCGGCGGCCTCGCTCGGGCCGAAGACGTTGATGCCGGCTGCTTCGAGTGCGTCTGCGGCGCCTGCCACCAGTGGGATCTCCGGGCCGATGACCACGAGTTCGGCGTCGATGTCCTGTGCGAGCTTGAGGATGGCTTGCGGGTCGGCCACGTCCACCTCGCGGACCGTGGCGAGCGTTGCCATACCGGCGTTGCCCGGCGCGACCGTGAGCTCGTGCTGGTACCCGGAAAGGCCTGTGAGCAGGGCGTGTTCCCGGCCGCCCGAACCGATGACAAGGATGCGCATGGGTTCAAATTTACAGGTAGCGTTGGGCGTCATGAGCACAGTATTCAGCAAGATCATCAACGGCGAGCTGCCCGGCCGGTTTGTCTACCGCGACGAGACCGTGGCCGCGTTCTTGACCATCTCGCCTGTGGCGTACGGCCACACGCTGGTCGTGCCGGTCGAAGAGGTGGATAAGTGGACCGACCTCTCGCCGGAGCTGTGGGCGCACCTGAACGAGGTTGCGCAGAACGTGGGCCGAGCCATTATCGACGTCTTCGGTACCGAGCGCGCCGGCTACCTGATCGCCGGCTTCGAGGTGCCGCACGCGCACATCCACGTCTTCCCCGCCAATGACATGTCGGGCTACGACCTGTCCACCGCGATGGATCCGGACTCGGTCGACGAAGCGAAGATGGACGAGGCGGCTACGCGGCTTCGCGAGGCAGTGGAAGCGACAGCGTAAACGTCGAACCCTTGCCTGGCGCGGTTTCCACGCTGACCGTGCCGTCGTGCTGCTCGATGATGGACTTCACAATCGCCAGGCCCAACCCCGAGCCGCCGGTGGCGCGGGTGCGTGAAGTGTCTGCGCGGTAGAAGCGGTCGAAGATGTGCTCGGCATCCTCCTGGCTCATGCCGACGCCGTCGTCGGCGATGTCGATGGACAGCCGGTCAAGGTTGTCGCGCAGGGTAATCGTGACCACCGCGTCCTCGCCGGCGTGTTTGAACGCGTTGGTAATCAGGTTGAGCAGCACCTGGTGCAGGCGGTCGGGGTCGCCGTCGACCACCGGCTGGCGGGTGCAGTCGTGGTTGATGTTGACCACCCGGCCAGGAAAGGCCGCCTTCGCCGTGCTGGCGGCTGTGGTGACAGTGCCGAGCATGTCCACCGGCCGTTTCTCCAGACGCGCACCCTCCGCGCGGGTGAGCGCGAGCAGATCCTCCACCAGCAGCTGCATGCGGGCGGATTCCTCCTCGATCTTGTTCAGCACCATGTCCGCGTCCGGGGCCATGCCGGTGCGGTAGAGCTCCGCGTACCCGCGCACGCTGGTGAGCGGGGTGCGCAGCTCGTGGGAGGCGTCGCCGACGAAGCGGCGCATTTGCTCCTCTTTCGCTTCTGCTTCCGTCACCGTGTCCTGCAGCTGGGTGACCATGGTATTCACCGCGTATGAGAGCTTGCCCACTTCGGTGTCGCGGGACCACGAGGGGATGCGCCGGTCTTGGTCGCCTCCCGCAATTGCCAGGGCGGTGCGCTCCACTTCACGTAGGGGCGCAAGCGCGTTCGCGACTTGGCGGCGCCCAATGAGGATGATCGCCAACGTCGCCAAGAGCCCGATGGCTCCTTCCGTGAGTGCGAGACCGGTGAGCGTGCGTCGCTCCGCGTCGAGCTTTTTGGCCACCATGCGCACGGTGCCGTTGGATTCCTCGCGGGCCATCGCGCGCCATTGTCGGTTGAACTCAGAGCCTGTGACCGAGCCGATGGTCTGTGCCTTGTCAAAGTCGCTCAGCTGCTCGTAGTCAGGCGGCGTAGTCGAGGTGATGGGCTCGAAGGAGCCGTACTCCGGGCGCCAGATCATCTGGTGGAAATCGCTCGGGGCGCCGTAGCTGGGGATCAGCGGCGCGGACTGGCCCACCCACGTGTCCAGCCCGTCTTTGAGCTGCTCGTCCACCCGCTGGTACAGGAAGCTGCGCATCAGGAAGAACACGAAGGTGAAGCTGATCAGCATCGCCAGCGCGGCGGTGAGCACCACGAGCGTCACCAGCCGTTTCTGCAGCGGCTTGCGCACGGAGTAGACGGAAGGGGAGGGCATGGCGTTAACGGGCTGTTGCGGTTTAGGAGCGCGGCGTCCTCAGCACGTAGCCCACACCGCGCACGGTGTGAATCAGCGGAACGTCGCCGGTGTCGATCTTACGGCGCAGGTAGGAGATGTAAGACTCGACCACGTTGCCGTCACCGCCGAAGTCGTAGTGCCACACATTATCCAAGATCTTGGCCTTGGACACCACGACCTCCGCGTTAAGCATGAGGTAGCGCAGCAGGTTGAACTCGGTCGGCGAAAGCTCCACGATCTCGCCGGCCTTGGTCACCTCGTGGGTCTCGTCGTTCAGCGTCAGGTCGGCGTAGCGCAGGGTGGCGTCCTCGCCGCTGTCCTCGGTGACGTTTCCGCGGCGCAGAATCACGCGCAGGCGGGTGATCACCTCTTCGAGGCTGAACGGCTTGGTCACGTAGTCGTCGGCGCCGATGGTCAGGCCGTGGATGCGGTCCTCCACGGAATCCTTCGCGGTCAGGAAGAGCACGGGACCTTCCAAGCCTTCGCCCCGCAGCTTGCCCAGCAGCTCAAAGCCATCCATGCCCGGCATCATCACGTCCAGGATGTAGGCATCCGGCTTGAAGGTGCGCGCGAGCTCGAGCGCCTCTTGTCCGGAGTTCGTGCTCTCCACATCGAACCCCTGGAATTTCAGGGAGACCGTCAAAAGCTCGACGATATTCGGCTCATCATCAACGACAAGCACCTTCACACCCTGCGGATTTTCAGCCATTACCACTCCTTTATTCAAGAACCACAGGACATTGAACACCCTCACGCTGAACGTTTCCTGCACACTCGCTGTACGTGTCGCGCGAAGTCAAGAGCATTTTGCTTGACGACGGTCCCCCGTTGATCCCACCCAAACGAAAAAGAGAGCTGGAGACGGGACTTGAACCCGCAACCTACGGTTTACAAGACCGTTGCGCTACCAATTGCGCCACTCCAGCAGTCGCGCTTTTTCAAGCTCGAATTAGCCTACACGGGCCCCGCACCTGCGCGAAACGGTGCCACGAGTTAGTGTGTGTCGCGTGGTAAATGGACTGTGGGACAGAATGCGCGGCTCGCGCCAACGCGTGGCGACAATCGACGAAGCCCGCACCTCTCCCCCACCCTCAGTCCTCGCCCCGGTCGACCTGACAGATCCCAATCAGGTGGCTGCTGTGATGATGATCGGCGCGCGCATCGGCGAGATCCTCATGGCCAACGGCACTACCTCGTCGGATGCGATTGCGCAGATTCGCACCGTGACCTCGTCGTACGGCCTGCACTACTGCCACGTCGACATCACGGTGAACACCATCACCATGAACGCCGTCATCGGCGGTAAAGACCGCACCCCGGTCACCGTCTTCCGCGTGGTCACCATGCTTTCGGAGAACTACCACAAGCTCCAGGAAGCCGACCGCCTGATCCGCTCCATCCGCGCCGGCGCCACGCGCCCCGAGATGGCGGAGAAGATCCTCGACGACATCGACCGCTCCCCGATCCCATACCGCAACACTCGCTTCCTGCTGGGCTGTGCGTTCATGGGTGCGGCGGTGTCGATCCTGCTCGGCGGCGACCTTCTCATGGCGCTTGTCGGCGGTATCACCGCTTTCCTCATCATGGGCTTCAACAAAGTCCTCTCTCGCAACGACCTGCCGTACTTCTACCACTGCGTCCTCGGCGGCTTCATTGCCACCATCCCGGCCGCGATCTTCTACGACTTCGCCGCCTCAATCGGCCGCACGGTCGTGCCCAGCCAGGTCATTGCGTCGGGCATTGTGGTGCTGCTCGCAGGTCTAACGTTGGTGCAATCGCTTCTCGACGGCGTGACCGGCTCCCCACTCACCGCCTCAGCGCGGTTCTTCAACACCGCGCTAAACACGGGCGGGATTGTCGCCGGCGTGGCAATGGGTCTCTACTTCACCGACATCGTCGGCGTGAGCCTGCCGCCGGTGGAAACTATGGCCCCGCGTCCCTCACTCGACGGTGTCCTGTGGCGCATTTTCGGCTCCGCCACCGCTGCCGCCGCCTTCGCGATCACCTGTTTTGCGGAACGCACCGCCATCATCGTCAGCTTCATCACCGCCGCCGCAGGTTCCGCAATGTACTACGTGTTCCTGCTGCCGTTTGGCACAGACCGCTTCCTCGCCACCGCGGCATGTGCCACCGTCGTCGGCCTTGCCGGTGGTTTGATTGCCCGCCGCCTGATGATCCCGCCGGTGATCACGGCAGTCGCCGGTGTCACCCCGTTCCTGCCAGGCTCCGGCATCTACCGCGGCATGTACGCCGTGCTGAACGAGCAGATGGTCGTGGGCATGAGCAACATCTTCTCCGCTATCGCAGTCTGCATGGCGCTCGCCGGCGGCGTGGTGTTTGGCGAGTGGCTCGCCCGCCGCATCCGCGCCCCACAGCTCTACCGCCCGTACCGGGCCATCAAGCGGATGGGCCGCGTCACCTTCCAACAGATCCGCAGGGCGGAGCGCCCGCGTCGCAAGAAGCGGTAGTTGGGCGCGCTAGACTGTCCCGAGAGTTACCTCGAGAATCACCCAGCAAAGAAAGGACCGCCCACGTGCCACCGAAGATCACCGATTCCCGCCCCGCTTCCGATGCCGTCATCGAGATGGAGGAGCAGACGGCGTCCGGTGCGCGACGGATTGTGGCCACCTACGCCGAGGACTTCCACGATGGTGTCACCCTGATGTCCATGCTGGGCGTTGAGCCGAAGGGCTTCGTGTACAAGCGCTACAACGAGCAGCGCGAGCAGGAGCTCGCCGAGTCCGGCGACAACGCAGCTGAAGAGACTACGGCAAAGAAGTCCACAAAGAAGGCTTCCAAGAAGAAGGCGACCAAGAAGGCCGCGAAAAAGACCACCAAGAAGGCGACGAAGAAGGCCACCAAGAAAACCACGAAGAAGGCCACCAAAAAGGCCGCGAAGAAGAGCTCGACCACCGAGGACTAGGTTGAAGCGTTCCGCTCTCCTCGCCGCCGCGCTCTGCTTCCCTGCCGCCGTCACTGCGTGTTCCTCGGCGCAGCAGGAAACGTGGCAGGTTGTCGCCATCTACGCTGAGCCGGATCTGCCAGGTAACCTCCCCGCCGATGCTGCCGGCACGGTGAATGTCCGACTCACCGACACCAAAGACACCCCCACCTTCGCCGGCACCACCCCGTGCGCAGAGGTCACCGGCACGCTAAGCCAAAACGACGATGAGCAGGTCACAGCCATCGACACTGTCGAGTTCGGGGCAATTACTAACGACGACTCGTGCATCGGTGGCGCCCGACACACCCACAATCAGCTGGCTGAGCTTCTCAAGCCGGGCACCGCGATCGCAATGGCGAAACCCTCAGAAGAAGAGCTGCGCGTCGTGCTCTCGCCCGACGCAGTCAACCCGCCGAGCATCTGGCTGCGGCGCCTCTGACTACACCTCAAACACGGTACTGCCGGGCACGAAGTCGGTGTCCAGGATGATGCGTTCGGGGCCGGTAGGGCGACCGTCGATAAGCGAGCGCAACATCACCCCCGCCGCTTCCCCCTTGCGCCGATTCGGCTGCAGTACGGTGGTGAGCCCGCGGAGCCTGGCTTCTTCGATGCCGTCGAAACCGGTGACCGAAAGCGTTTCGCCGAACGCCTCCAACACGCCGAGTGCCATCGAGTCCGTGGTGCACAAAACGGCCGTGAGATCCGGGTAGAGGCCGAGCAGCTCGCGCGCGCCGTCGGCGGCGGAATCCGGGTCGTTCAGGTGGCGCGTGACCACCGGCACCTCCCCCAGCACCTCCTGTGCGCCAAGGACGCGCTCGCGCTGCACCACCAGATCCGCCGAGGAGACGTCTTCAACTTCGCCGTTGTACGGCTCGGAGAACATCCGTTTCGCCAGAATCCCGACACGGCGGTGCCCGGCGCGCACCAGCGCTTCGGCCGCGGGCTTGATCGCCTTGCGGTCATCGATGCCCACAAACGGCACCTCGACATCCTTCGGCTGGTCGCACACCACCAGCGGAAGTCCCCGCGCCTGCGCATCCGCAAGCTGGGGATCTTCGCTGGGCACGGAGTAGACCACTATGCCGTCCACAATCGCGGTGTGCATGCTCGCGCCGTCGGGAATCAGCGTCAGCGAATAATCCCGAATATCCGACAATCCCGCGAGAAAGTCGACCGAGGCCTTGTCCTCGAACGCGAAGTTCAGCGCCTCAGTGAGCACTACCCCGATTGCCCCGGTCTTCTGCGTGCGCAGCGAGCGCGCCATCGGATCCGGCCCCGCGTACCCGCGCGCCTTTGCCACCGCCAGGATCCGCTCACGCAGCGCTTTCGACAGCTGCTCCGGGTTGTTGTACGCGTTGGAGACGGTCGTTCGAGACACACCAACTTCTGCGGCAATCGAAGCAAGCGAGGGCATACGGCCGATAGTAACGCGTACAGCTGCTTACTGATTTCCTGGCTGACGTCGCTGACGCGCGAACTCGCTGAGCACAACGCCCGCCGCGACGGAAGCGTTGAGCGACTCGACCCAGTCCACCATCGGGATGGACATGATGACGTCGCAGTTCTCGCGCACGAGGCGGGAGATGCCCTTGCCCTCGGAGCCGACGACGATGACCACCGGGTCCGTCGCCTGATCGAAGGTATCCAGGGTGTGCTCGCCGCCCGCGTCGAGGCCGACGACGACGTAGCCGTTGTCCTTGAATTCCTTGATGGTGCGGGTCAAATTCGTCGCCTTGGCCACCGGCAGGCGCGCCGCAGTGCCCGCCGAGGTGCGCCACGCAACGCCCGTGACCTGCGCCGAGCGGCGCTCCGGGATGATCACGCCGTGGCCGCCAAACGCCGCCGTCGAGCGGATCACCGCGCCGAGGTTGCGCGGGTCAGTGATGTTATCCAGCACCACGAACATGCCGGTCTCCTGGCGGTCGTTGACGCCCGCGATCAGGTCGAACACGTCCGCATACTTGTACGGCTGGATCTTCAGGCCGATGCCCTGGTGCATGCCGTTGCCGGTCATCTCATCGAGCACGCTGCGCTGCACCTCGTGCACCGGCAGGCCTTTCGAGTTCGCCAGCGTCACGGCCTCGCTGAGGCGGTCGTCGTGCGCGGTGCCGAGCGCCACATACAGCGCCTCCGCCGGCACTTTCGCGTGCAGGCACTCCACGACCGGGTTGCGGCCGACGACCAGGTCCGCTTTCTCCCGCTCGTGGCGGCCCTGCGCGCGCCGCTGCTGCTCCAGTTTGCGTTTGTGCGCCGCGTGGTAGACGCGGTCCTCCGCCTTCGGGGTCGCGCCCTTGCCCTTCAGCCCGCGGCGGCGTTGCCCGCCCGAACCCTTCGTCGGGCCCTTCTTGTTCTTCTTTTGCTTATCGGGGCGCTCGTACGGCTTCGCCATCTACTTCATCTCCCATTTCTGGCCCTCGGGTGTGTCCGTGACCTCGATGCCCGCCGCCGCGAGCCGGTCGCGCACCGCGTCAGCCTCGGCCCAATCCTTGTTCTTGCGAGCCTCGGCGCGGCGTTCCAGCTCAGCTTCCACCAGCACACCCAGGGCTTCATTGCTTGTCGACGCATCCTCCCACACGCCAGGATCAATCCCCAACACACTCGCCATCGCGCGCACTTGGGCCGCGATCTCGGTCTTGGCGGTGTCGTCGGCCTTGTTGCCCTCGCGGACGAGGTTGTGGATCTCGGCGAGTGCACGCGGGACGGCGAAGTCGTCGTTCATGGCTTCTGCGAAGCCCTCGGTCCACGTCGTCGGCTCCGGGATGCCGGCGCGCTTGACGAAGTCCTCGATGCGCTTATAGCCCGCCGCCGCTTCCGCGAGCGATTCCGGCGAATACTCCAGCACGCTGCGGTAATGCGCCGAACCCAGGTAGTAGCGCAGCTCCACGGGGCGCACCGGCATCGAATCGATGTCTAAGACGTTGCCGATGGACTTCGACATCTTTTCCCCGGCCATGGTCACCCAGTGGTTGTGCATCCAGTAGTTGGCGAACTTGTCGCCCGCCGCGTGCGACTGCGCCTGCTCGTTCTCGTGGTGCGGGAACTGCAGGTCAAGGCCACCGCCGTGGATGTCGAACTCCTCACCGAGGTACCAGGTGGACATCGCCGAGCACTCCAGGTGCCAGCCTGGGCGGCCGTCGCCCCAGGGTGTCGGCCAGTGCGGTTCACCCGGCTTCGCGGCTTTCCACAGCGCGAAGTCGAGCGAATTGTGTTTGCCCCGGTTGTCAGTTTCGCCCTGGTTCATCTCGTCGGGGCGGTTGCCGGAAAGCGATCCGTAGTCCCCGCCCGCGTTCACCCAAGCGTTCACATCGAAGTACACCGAGCTGTCCGCCTCGTAGGCGTAGCCGTTGGCGATCAGCCGCTGCATGTAGTCGACCATCTGCGTCACGTGGCCGGTCGCGCGCGGCTCCACCGACGGCGGCAAGACTCCGAGCGCGTCATACGCCCGGGTAAACTCGCGCTCGTAGGTGGAAACCCATTCCCACCAGGGGCGGTTGTGTTCCGCTGCCTTGGTCAGGATCTTGTCGTCGATGTCGGTGACGTTGCGCACGAACGCGACGTCGTTGCCCTGCGCCATGAACCAGCGCCGGACAATGTCGAACGCGACACCGCTGCGCAGGTGCCCAATGTGCGGCTTGGCCTGCGGCGTTGCCCCACAAAGGTATATCGAGACGTGGCCTTGTTTGACCGGTTCGAAGTCTCGGAGCGTGCGGGTGGCGGTGTCGTAGATGCGTTGAGTCACAGCGCCAACTCTAGTTCACACGCAGGCGTCGTTAAGCAAGCTCCACCAGCGCAGTCGCGATCGCGGCGCGGCCCTCGCCGCTGCCCGTGAAACCCATGTGGTCGGTCGTGGTTGCGGAGATGGAGACGGGCGCACCGAGGGCGTCGCTAAGCACTTGCTCGCACTCCTCCCGCATAGCCGCCATTTTGGGGGTTTGGGCGATGAGCTGAGCGGAGACGTTGACCACGGTGTGGCCGTGCTGCGTGAGGAGCCCGCGCAGTTCGCCGAGCAACTGCACGCCGCGCACCCCGTCGTACTCCGGGCGGCCAACGCCAACGAACGAGCCGAGGTCGCCCAAGCCGCACGCGGAAAGCACCGCGTCAACGATTGCGTGGCTGACCACGTCGCCGTCGGAGTGGCCCTCGCAGCCGTCGAAGTCTGGGTGGAGGATGCCGGCGATCCAGCATGGTTTACCGGGTTGGATTTGATGCGCGTCAAATGCGCTGCCCACTCGCAGGTTTGTCATGTCAGATCAGGTGCTCCCCTTGGTCGTCGACAAGCAATGCTTGACCGTCTCGCAGCAGAAGCAGCGGGTAGTCCGCTGCGTACTTTTCCACCATGCCGCCGATCATGGACGCCGGGTAGGGCCCCAGCGTGCCCTGGGCGTGCGGAATGATGCAGTGTTTGACCAGCCCGAGCCCGCTGAAGTCGGTGAGGTTGAGGTCCTCGGCGGGTTCATCCATCGGCGGTGTGTGCTCGAGGGTCGGGCCGGCAATCACGGCGCCAGCGGATGACCCCGCGTACGGAAGGCCGGCTCTGACCGCGTCGGCCAACACCTTGTCGTTGCCGTTGCGTTTCAACGCCTCGAGCACTTCGAAGGATTCGCCGCTTGCCACGTAGACGCCGGAGCAGCGGTCGAGCAGCGCTGTGAACTCCTCGGTCGTGAGCTCAGCGACGCTCACCTCAGTCGTGGGCTCTCCGCACTCCGCGAGTGCCCGTCGTTCCTCTTCGACGAATGGAGTGCCATCCATGTTCTTCGCGGCATCGTTGATGTACAACACCTCGCCGTCGAAGAACTCGCTCAATCGCGGGTGGAGGAAAGATGCGAGAAGCAGTTTCATGTCAGCCACCGTACCTAGTTCGCTTAGAACGGCACCGGTTCTTCGATCCCGGCTTCTTCTGCAGTGATATGCCCGTCCAGGTAAGCGCTTCGAAGCAGTTCTTTCCATTCGTTCGGGTGCATCTTCAGATCCATCGGCTCCTCCGGCCAGTACTGGAACTTCAGGCCGCTGGCTTTCTCGAGCTTTCCCAGCTCGGCAACGCACGCCTCGTAGTCGTTGTCCGCCTCGAATCGCTCGACCGCAGCATGGCACCGCGCGTTGAACTCAGCGATCACGGCCTTGCGTTCGCGGCGCTGAGCGATCGTCTGTCGCCAGCGTGGTTTGTCCGGGCTAGTGAATTCTTCGAGGATGCCGTTCGGCGCTACGACGGAGTAGGTGCCGTCGGCAAACAGCCACACGATTTCCCCCGTTGCGGGGTCCGGGACGTAGAACGCACGTCGATCGGTCTTGATGTTGTGGTGGCGCTGACACAGTGAGAACAGGTTCGCGGGCGTGGTCGGGCCGCCGTCGTCGAACGGAATGCGATGGTCCAGCTGGCACTTCGTTGAGGGCACATCGCACCCCGGATACACACATGTGCCGTCGCGCGCCTGCACGTACGCCTTCATAGCGTCGGTGGGCACGTAGGCATCGGTGACGGATGCCGCGGCAGCGTCGAGGTCGATGATCTGTGGCGGGGACTCCTCCATCAGCGATTCAAGCCACGCGGTACCGTCAGCGTCGGTCCAGCCGAAGTTGGGTATGAAGTACGACGACGGATCCGTCTTCTGCGCGAACACGTGCAAAACTATCTTGGTGTTCGTGCACAACTGGCCAGTGAGGATGGCCTGGACCGCCTCGCTCTGCGTCAGCTTGCCCTCTTTGGCCACCCGGTCGACGTAGCGCTCCATCGAGGCGATGACGCCAACGTTGCCGGTGATGCTCAGACCCGCCTCAAGATCATTCAGACCATAGAACGTGGTCTCGCACGCACCGAGCGGCCTGTCCTTCTCGTCCTTACGCTGCTTGGTCTTCTTCGGATCGGGAGCTAGTGAGGCATCGATCTTGCGCACCAGCTCATTGAGTCTGCGACGAATCGCCATTGCCGACGGCAAAATCTGCCCAGCCTTCTTCGGCGTGAACATCTCGACCAGGAACGCATCGAGCTCTTCGAGCACCTCCTCGCGTGGCAGGTTGTGCAGCCGGTCGACGGTCTCCCCGATCGCATCCAGCCGCACAACATCCAACCGGCGAGTCTCCGCCTGCAGGGCCTTCAGCGCCGGTAATTCCCCGAGCCGGTAGTACGCCAAGATCGCCTGCTCAACCCATGCTTTGCTGCGTCCAAACGCCTCCCCGACCCGCCGACATTCGAGCTCCAGGTCAAGCTCCGCGAACTCCGCCTCGGCATAGCGCGCAAACACCTCGTACTCCACGTCGCGCGCGCGTTGCCCAGCCGCACACAGCTCATCGCCCTCGCGCTCTGTCGCGAAATAGCTCATCGTCTCACCCCTTCCCGAATTAACCCCAGCCAACTACAGGCAATAATATCGAAAGCCATTCGAAAGCACAAGCGTCACATCGAAAAACTTTTCGCATCGCTTATCGACGACCTGCCGCACCCGAACACCAACGTGATGCCAACCCAAAGACTACAAAACCCCGACAACACTTCGCCGGGGCCGTTCGAACATGTCAGCTACTCGCTGGGAACCTCAAACACAGTCGGCTCAACCTCATCGGTGATGGAGGTGGCCAGCCGCAGGTCGATTGGGGTGGTGATCTTGAACGCCATCGGGTCGCCCTGCACGGTGCGCACGTCCACGCCGAACCACTCCATCAAGGATGCATCGTCAGTGGCCACAAAATCCTGCGCACCGGAGAAGTACGCCTCGTTCGCCGCGCGCAACGTGCGAAGATCAAAGCCCTGGGGCGTCTGCACCGCGCGCAAGGAAGAACGGTCTGGGGTCGACGTCACCGCGTCCCCCGACACCACCTTGATCGTGTCCGCCACCGGCACTACGGGCACGACGGCGTCGGCACCCTCCAACACGGCCCGTGCCACGCGAGCAATCATTCCCGGTGGGGTGAGGGCGCGGGCGGCATCGTGGATGAGCACGCAGCCGTCGTCAAGCGAAATTGCCCTGAGTGCATTCCAGATTGAGTCGGCCCGCTCCGCTCCCCCGTGCACGAAGGTGACCGAATGCCCCTGAAGCAAGCGGCGCGCGACGGGTTCCATGGAGGGGCTGACCACCACGACCACAGAGTCGACGACCCCGGAGGTCTCCATCGCCGTCACCGACCGCTCGAGTAGCGAGCGCCCCCGCAGCGGCACATACGCTTTCGGCACCGCCGCGCCAAGCCGCGTGCCTTGCCCGGCGGCGGCGACAACGGCAACGACGCGTCGACTAATCTTCGTCGTCCTCGTCGTCGAAGGAGATGTCGTCCATATCCAGGTCGTCGTCGAGGATGTCTTCCGGATCCTCTATGATGCCGGCCTTGATCTGCTCCTCGATGATCTCGCCGATGCGTGACTCCATCTCGGACACCTTGGCCTCATCCACCGGCTCCGCCAGCGCCAGCTCGCCCACGAGGATCTGGCGCGCCTTGCCAAGCATGCGCTTCTCACCTGCGGAAAGGCCCTTGCCCTGGTCGCGGCGCCACAGATCGCGCACAACCTCGGCCACCTTGTTGATGTCGCCGGAAGCCAGGCGCTCCTGGTTCGCCTTGTAGCGCCGCGACCAGTTGCCGGCCTCTTCAACGTCGGTCTCGCGCAGCACCGAGAAGACCTTCAGCAGGCCCTCCTCATTGACCACGTCGCGCACACCGACAAGCTCGGTGTTCTTGATAGGCACGCGAACTTCCAAGTCGGACTGGAGGATCTGCAGCACGAGGTAATCCAGCTTTTCGCCGCCGATCTCGCGCTGCTCAATGTCTGCGATCCTCGCAGCGCCGTGGTGCGGGTACACAACCACTTCGCCGACTTTGAATTCCATGCAACTCTCCTCGCGCTTGTTTACGTGACCATTTAACAGTACAGGCCCCCGCGTTCACCCACTGCCAAAAGTTTACCCCACCCATAAATGCACAATCTGCCCACTCTGCGACTAATGTAAATGTGCAGAATTGCCAATTAATTGCCTAGCAACGAAATGATGGAGGACACCCTCGTGAAGTCCCTGAAGCCGGTCGCCGCTCTCGTCGCCGCCTCTGCGCTGGCGCTCGCCGGCTGCTCCGCTGGTCAGATTACCCAGACCTCCAGCCAGGTAGCAGCTGTGGACGGTGCAACCGCGTTCACCGAGAACGACGAGGTCTCCGTACAGGACGTTCAGGTCGTGCTCTCCGAGGAAGGCACCGCCGCCCTGAAGTTCGCCGCCACCAACCAGGACACGTCCATGGCGGAGCACACCTTGCAGTCGGTCTCCGTCAACGGCGAAGAGGTCAACTTCAGCCCGGCGCCGAAGGCGATGGGCTACAACTGCGTCATCGTCGGCGATTCCGCCGAGGGCCTCGAGCGCATGCCGCGGTACGACAACGAGTGCTTCCAGTACATCGAGACCACCCTGCCGAACCAGGACTTCGCCTACGCAGGCAACGTGGACGTGCAGTTCACCTTCGACGCCGGCACCCTGAACGTCCCGGCCACCGTGTCTGCGCCGCTGCTGCCGGCTGGTGAGGGCGACCGCGACATCACCAAGTAACCACTAGTGGCCAAAAAGCAGCGGGTGGTCCACACCTGCTCTGAGTGCGGCTACACGTCGCCTAAGTGGCTCGGCCGCTGCCCGGAATGCGGCTCGTGGGGCACCCTTCAGCAGGAAGCTCAAGGAGCCCCCCGCTTATCGACGGCACCTTTAACCCCAACTACCAAAGCCCAGCCGATCACGGCGATAAACGCCACCGCGACGCACACAATCAAGTCGGGAATTGGGGAACTTGACCGCGTCCTCGGCTCCGGCGTGGTGCCGGGCTCCGTCGTCTTGATGGCGGGCGAACCTGGCGTGGGCAAATCCACTCTGCTGTTGGAGGTGGCCAGCAAGTGGGCGGGTAACGACCGCCGCGCGCTCTACGTCACCGCCGAAGAGTCCGCCGGCCAGGTTCGCGCGCGTGCGGAACGCACCGGCGCGCTGAAGGACACGCTGTTTCTCGCCGCCGAATCCCAGTTGGACACCGTGTTCGGCCACGTTGATGAGGTGAAGCCCTCCCTCCTCATCGTGGACTCGGTGCAGACGATGCACGCCGCAGGTGTCGAGGGCGTCGCGGGCGGCGTCGCGCAATCCCGCGCGGTCACCGCAGCGCTGACCACGCTTGCCAAGACCACTAACTTGCCCATCCTGCTCGTGGGGCACGTGACCAAGGACGGCAACGTCGCCGGCCCGCGCGTGCTCGAGCACCTGGTGGATGTGGTGCTGAACTTCGAGGGTGACCGGCAGTCGTCGCTACGCATGCTGCGCGGCATCAAGAACCGCTTCGGCGCCACCGACGAGGTGGGCTGCTTCGAGCAGACCGCCGACGGCATCCGCGAGGTACCCGACCCCAGCGGGCTCTTCCTCTCGCACCGCGGCCAGACCCCGGACGGTTCCGCGGTGACCGTGGCCATGGACGGCGTGCGCCCGATGCTCGCTGAGGTGCAAGCGCTCACCGTCGACCCGGTGAACAAGTCGCCGCGCCGCGTGGTCACCGGGCTTGATGCGAACCGCGTGCCCATGGTGCTCGCTGTGCTCCAAGCGCGCTGCGGCGAGCGCACCAACGACAAGGACGCCTACGTGGCCACCGTCGGGGGCGTGCGCATCACAGAGACCGCCACCGATCTCGCAGTCGCGCTCGCCACCTGGTCCAGCCTGCACGAACAGCCGTTGCCACCCAAGACGGTGGTGATCGGTGAGGTCGGCCTCGCAGGAGAACTGCGCCGCGTTCCCAACCTCGGCCGCCGGCTGCAAGAAGCAGCGCGGCTGGGCTACACGCAAGCGATCGTCCCAAAGCTTGACGAGCCCCTTGCGTTCGACGGCTTGCGCGTCCACGAAGCCAAAACCCTCGCAGAGGCCGTGAAAATCCTCGCCGGACTCTAACCCAGCACTAACTTAAGTTGAACGGCATCGCGTCGGAGGCGTTATCGCCGATCACCGTGTGCAGGTAGTACGACCCCGCCGGCACCGGCTGGCGTCCGTCGCACTGCCCCGGCTTCGAGTCGGCACGCGACCAGCGCGCCTCGAACGGCTTCTCGGTGCCGGCCTCAAACGTCTGCCGCCCGGTGGTCACCGACGGGTAGCAATCCGTATCCGCCCACACGCGCTGGTTGGTGGCCATGTCGTAGACCTCGAACCGCAGGTCCCCGTCGCTAATATCCAGCACGCAGTCGGTGTCGGTCGGGTTGTCCACCATCATGTAGAACGTCGGCTGCTCGTCCGGACCGTAGGAAGGCTTGTCGCTTGAAGCGGAAATTCGCAGGTCAGAAAGCTCACACTTGCCGCTTGCAAGAGGCTCTTCGCTTGACGACGGCTCCGTCGACGCCGCAGTACTCAACACCGTCGAAGAGGCTTCACTCGAAGCAGAGGTGCTTTCTTCGGGCGCCGGCACCGTCGGCTCGGTGACCGGGGCCGGCTCGGTGGCTGTGGCGGAGGTGGCCTCGTCGTCGCCGCCGGAGTTGCCTGCCCACGCGCTCAGCCCCCAGATGATTAACGCGGCCAGCACCAGCAAGACGACGAGCGCCGCGACCCTGCGGCGCATGTAGATCTCAGGTGGGTGCGGTCGCTGGTTTGTCATGCCCTCACTTTAACTACCGAAGTGCTCATAAACGGTCTCGACGCGGCCCGTGTCCAGCCGGTACCTTGCACCCACAACGCCCACACCGCGGGTTTTCACCGCGGGCGCACGGTCCTCCAAGTGTTCTGCCATGATGCGGGCGTGGTCCGCCTCGATCTCGGCCGGGTCGGTGTGGCCCTTGCTGTGCGCCTCGATCACAGACGGTGCGATCTTTTCCACAAACACGCGCGTCAGGCCGTAAGGGATCTCGGAGTTGTTCACGGCCTTGACAGCCGCGCCGACTGCACCGCAGCCCTCGTGGGAAAGGAACAGAACTAGCGGCACGCCAAGCACATCCACCGCGTACTCGACCGATGCGGACACCGCAGAGTCGACGCAGCCTCCGGCGGTGCGGATGACGAAGATGTCGCCGAGTCCGGCGTCGAAAAGCAACTCGACCGGAACCCGCGAATCGCTGCACGCGACGACTGCCGCAATTGGGTCCTGCCCGCTGATGATTTCGTTGCGACGGCTCGCGTCGCGGTGCGGGGTGGCGAGGTTGTCGGTGGCGAAGCGCTCGTTGCCGGCGAGGAGGGTGTCCCAGACCTCGCGCGATGTCATTGATGTAGGCATGGGCTATATTCTGGCACTCATTGTGATCAAATCTGCCGAAATCATTGCGTGGTATTGCGAAAATGTGCGCGACCTGCCGTGGCGGGCCGAGGGGGTGACCCCGTGGGGCGTGCTGCTGTCGGAGGTGATGAGCCACCAGACCCAGGTCGAGCGCGTCGCCCCGATATGGCAGGAGTGGATCGCGCGCTGGCCGACGCCGGCGGCGTTCGCGGCGGCCGGCACCGACGAGATCCTGCGCGCGTGGGGGACGCTCGGCTACCCGCGCCGCGCGCTGCGGCTCAAGGAGTGCGCGCAAGCGATTGTCGACGATCACCGTGGCACCGTCCCCGACGATGTCGATGACCTGCTCGCGCTGCCGGGGATCGGCGAATACACCGCGCGGGCGGTGGCGTGTTTCGCGTACGGGCAGAACGTGGCGGTGGTGGATACGAACGTACGCCGCGTGTACGCCCGCGCCGAGCGCGGCGAGGAGAACGCGAAGCCGCGCAAGGCCGAGATCGCCGAGGTGGCGGCGCTGCTGCCGGTAGAAAACGGCCCGGAGTTCTCCGTCGGCCTGATGGAGCTCGGCGCGCTGGTGTGCACCGCGCGTGCCCCGAAGTGCGAAAAGTGCCCGGTCAGCGAATGCGCATGGGTGTCGGCCGGCAAACCTGCCGGCGAGGTGAAGCTTCCCACGCAGAAGTTCGCGGGCACCGACCGGCAGGTGCGCGGCAAGATCATGCGGGTGCTGCGCGACGCGGATGCGCCGGTGCCGCAGGAAGCGATCGACGTGGTGTGGCCGGACGCGGCGCAGCGCTCCCGTGCGCTCTTCTCACTGCTTGACGACGGCCTTGCGGTCCAAGACGAGCACGGCCTGTTCCACCTTCCCCGGTAAGCGCCTGAACACGCCATTTCCCAACCTGAGATAGACCCCCAGCATTCGCACGGGATACTCTACGGCCCCCCCGGCCAGCGGACTCCCAGACTCCGGTGTACTACTGAAACTTATGAAACTCTCAGGTATCGATGCGCAGTGGAGAACGCTTCTGCAGCAGGCCTACGACGGCCTCCCGCAAACGGATTTTCTCGTCCGGGTAGAGGAGCTCGTCCAACGGCTCTGCGACATCGACGCTGAGGATCAGGCGGCCGAGGAGCTCGCCTACCGCATGCGTCTGCACGCGATCCTCCCCCGCACAGAACTCGACCCCGCCAACGCGCTCGAGGAGTACGAGGCTCTGCTCGGCATGCACGAAGCACACCCAGAACGCTTCCCCGCGCACCCATTCGATGAGGGCAACTGGTTCCAGGACGTCACCGACTTCATGATGTGGTGGCTCGCGGAGCGCACCTCGCGACGCCACGTCGAACACCTGCTCAACCTCGCTGCGCGGGTCTTCGACGACCCGGATATGCTGCGCCACACCCGGATCAGCGCCTACGTCAACCTTGGGGAAGGCGCCAAAGCGTTGCCGCTTCTCGACGGCTACCTGCCCTCGCCCGAAGCCGTCCACTCCGGAGAGATCCATGAAGCCGATTGGCTGCATCGCTACGACCTCGCCGCGATGGTCTACCTGCAAGAGGGCATGCTCAAGGAGTGCGACGCAACCGTGGCCGGGATGATGGACGGCGGGTTCATCCACTCCAACCAGCCGATGGCCATGGTCGCTGAGTCCCTCCTGCCGCTGGCGGAGACCGTCGACACCCAAACCTCCGTCCAGCGCTCCCTGCTGGTCCTCGAGCACTCCTTCGCTGACCCGAAGCAGACCCGCGCGATCCTGCAGACCGCGACGTTTCTCCTTCTCGGCGGCCTGCATACCCAGGCGTTCAACCTCGTGCACTTCACCGAGCCATTCATCAAGGAGACCTCCACGGAGCTCGAGGGGCTCTACCGCTTTTTCCACTTCGCCACCGAGGAGGGCTTCGGCGACATCGTCTCGGTCCGGTTCACCTCTCCGCGTTGGCAGCTCGAGCACGGCATCGGCGCTGATCCCACTTGCGCCGCGCTGGCGAAGGATTTCTACCGCGCCGCCCATGAGCGCGCGCTGCACTTCCAAGAGGTCAACGGCGACACCGAAGCCCTAGACCGCCTCAAGCAGACGTTCCGCGTGCCGCAGCTCAATCCCGAGGATTTCTTCAACACGGCCGCGGATATCGTGGAGAACCTCTCTAACTCCACCCTGCGCTACGACCCAATCCACACCCGCTACGACGACGAACTCTACAACTTCGCTCGCGAGATGTTCCGCGAGGAAGGCGAATTCTCCCCCGGGATAGTCCCGCCCCGGGCCGCCGAAGATCCAAAGGTAGGCCCACTGTGGGAAGAACTCGTCAGCGGCGGCATGGACCACGCCCAGCGCGTGATGGGCAAACTCATCGACGCCGCCGACGAGCCCGACCTCGACCCGGAGATTCGCACCATCATCGAGGTATTCATGCTGGCCAACGTCACCTTCCCCGGCCAGTTCCCGGGTCTCGTGGGCATGCGCGCATTGCCAATCGCTGCCAACATCGACCCCAACCGCGCCGGCGTCTTCGCCGAGCAGATTCTCGACGCCCTCCAACAGTCTGGCTACGCCACATCCACCGTCGTCCACGACCTCTTCGACTTCACCGGCGGCCTCATCAACACCAAGGCGCTGTCGCTGCCGCTTCTCGGCGACCTGACCACCCGCGCCATCCGATCAAGCCGCAGCATGGACATCCTCGCGTTCATCAACGCGGTCGAGGAAGCCATCGCCATCGACCCCGAGCAGGTCGAGGACCCAGCCACCACCCTCGCTCACTTCGGAGCACTGAAGGGAGTTCGCTTAGGCAGGCTCGGCAACCCCACAGCAGGAGCTTTTTCGCTTATCGACGCAGCGTTGGCCTCCGAGAAGTGCGGTGACATGACCAATTACGTCGCCCGCTTGGCGTCTGCTGCAAACGTGTTGCTCAACGCCGAACGCTACCGCCAGGTCGAGCGTCTCTTTGAGCAAGTGAGCGAGAAGCTTGATGATCCCTCGCTCGACATCGAACCATGGGCGCAACTCGAGGGCGCCGAAGCCACCTGCCGGTTCATTGCGGTGCTGGCGGATCCGAGCTTCGCTGACCTCTGGCCGCAGGCCCGCGATAGGTTCAAAAACATCCTCGTGCAGGTGCTGCAGGAGGATGAGGATGCCCCTTCGCACCTCGACGTCATTGCGAACACGGTTTGTTCGCTCACTCGCGAACTCACCTGGGACCACCACCACAATGAGGCGATAGACATGTCTGCTTGGGGCTACCAGGTGTTCGCGCAGCTTGGCGACGACCACTCGAGCTGGAAGCTGCTTGGGGAGAACGCTCTTGCGCTTGGCAACGCGGGGCGCGACGAACAGTCCGCGCTGGTCTTCGAGTCGCTGTGGCAGCGCGCACGCGAGGCAGGCGCGGTGGACCTGATGGAGTTCACCGCGATGTATCTCAGCGAGTTCGCGTCCAAGGAGGACGCGTCACCTGCTTACGCCGACATCCTCGAGCGGATGGGCGCCTAGCGTGGCGCTACTTCCAGCGACCGCGGTAGCTCATCCCGCCCGGCAGGTTCACCCAGACCCCGCCGCGCGAGTTGAAGGTCACCGGCCCGACCTTGGTGGACACTGACGCGCCGGTGCCGGTCTGGTTGATCCAGACGTTTTTCCCTACCTTGTGCTTTTTGCGGTACTGCAGACCCATGGCCGTAGAGATTACCCGACCTAGGCCGGCTCGACCGGACCGCGGCCCTCGCCGTCGGTGTCGTCATCGTCGAACTCGTCACGCTCGTCCGGGAACTCGGACGCGGTGGACGGAGCTTCCTCCAGCGACGGGTCGATCTCGCGGATCTCTTCCTCGACCTCCTCGTCGTCGAAGGTGTCAGCCGGCAGCGGGCGCGGGCGCGGTGTGAAGGTGAACTTCGCACCCTCTGCCGCGGTACCGCGTGCTTCGCGAGCCGCCTCGACATCGCCGTCCCAACCCTCGACGTCGACGGTGATGATCTCGCCAGCACCGATCTCGCCGTAGAGGATCTTCTCGGAGAGCACGTCCTCGATCTCGCGCTGGATCGTGCGGCGCAGCGGGCGCGCACCCAGCACCGCATCGAAGCCGCGGAGCGCCAGCAGGTTCTTCGCCTTGTCGGTGAGCTCGATACCCATATCCTGCGCAGCAAGGTTCTTGTCCACGCGGGAAATGAGCAGATCCACCATTTCCACGATCTCTTCCTGGGTGAGCTGGCGGAAGACCACGATCTCGTCGATACGGTTCAGGAACTCGGGGCGGAAGTGCTTCTTCAGCTCGTCGTGCACCTTGTTCTTCATGCGCTCGTACTGCGCATCGGCGTCGGTAGCGGTGCTACCAGAGAAGCCGAGGCCGACAGCCTTCGAGATGTCGCCAGTACCCAAGTTCGAGGTGAAAATCAGCACCGTGTTCTTGAAGTCCACGACACGGCCCTGGCCGTCGGTGACGTGGCCCTCTTCGAGCACCTGGAGCAGGGTGTTGTAGATCTCCTTGTGCGCCTTCTCAATCTCGTCGAAAAGCACGACGGAGAACGGCTTGCGGCGCACCTTTTCGGTGAGCTGCCCGCCTTCTTCGTAGCCGACGTATCCCGGAGGAGCACCGAAGAGACGCGACGCGGTGAAGCGGTCGTGGAACTCGCCCATATCCACCTGAATCAGCGAATCCTCGTCGCCGAACAGGAACTCAGCGAGTGCCTTGGACAGCTCCGTCTTACCCACACCGGACGGGCCGGCGAAGATGAACGAACCGCTCGGGCGCTTCGGATCCTTCAGGCCCGCACGGGTGCGGCGGATCGAGCGGGACACAGCCTTGACAGCCTCGTCCTGGCCGATGATGCGCTTGTGAAGCTCGTCTTCCATGTTGAGCAGGCGCGAAGACTCCGACTCGGTGAGCTTGAACACCGGGATACCGGTCCAGTGCGCGAGCACGTCAGCGATCTGGTCCTCGCCGACCTCGGCGATTTCCTCGAGATCATCGGAGCGCCACTTCTTTTCCTTCTCCGCGCGTTCTTCGCCGAGCTTGCGTTCGGTGTCGCGAAGACCAGCGGCCTTCTCGAAGTCCTGCGCGTCGATCGCAGCTTCCTTCTCCTTGCGGACCTCGGAGATGCGGTCATCCACCTCGCGCAGCTCTTCCGGAGCGGTCATGCGCTTGATGCGCATGCGGGCACCGGCCTCATCGAGGAGATCGACGGCCTTGTCCGGCAGGAATCGATCGTTGATGTAGCGATCCGAGAGGTTCGCTGCAGCCGAGAGAGCATCGTCGGTGTAGGACACACGGTGGTGTGCCTCGTAGCGGTCGCGGAGACCCTTGAGGATCGTGATGGTGTCCTCGACGGACGGCTCGTCGACCTGCACAGGCTGGAAGCGACGCTCAAGCGCGGCATCCTTTTCGATGTGCTTGCGGTACTCGTCGAGTGTCGTCGCACCGATGGTCTGGAGTTCGCCACGAGCAAGCTTCGGCTTGAGCAGCGACGCCGCGTCGATGGCGCCTTCTGCCGCACCGGCACCAACGAGCGTGTGGATCTCATCAATGAAGAGGATGATGTCACCGCGCTGGTTAATCTCCTTGAGCACCTTCTTGAGACGCTCTTCAAAGTCACCGCGGTAGCGCGATCCGGCCACCAGCGAGCCGAGGTCGAGCGAGTAAACCTGCTTGTCCTTCAGGGTCTCCGGAACCTTGCCGTTAGCGATGTCCAGAGCAAGCCCCTCGACGACGGCAGTCTTACCCACACCAGGCTCACCAATTAGCACCGGGTTGTTCTTGGTACGGCGGGAGAGCACCTGCATGATGCGCTCGATTTCCCTATCGCGACCGACAACCGGGTCGAGCTTGCCCTCCTTGGCGGCTGCAGTGAGGTTGCGACCAAACTGATCGAGTACCAGCGAGTTGGAGCGCTCCCCCTGGCTGCTGCCGCCACCGCGCGGCCCCGGTCCAGCAGACGCGCCGGCCGGCTGCTGGGGCGCCTCGGGGTTCTGCCCCTCGCCACCTTCGTAACCGGAGAGCAGCTGGATAACCTGCTGACGCACACGCGGCAGGTCAGCGCCGAGCTTGATCAGCACCTGTGCCGCAACGCCTTCGCCCTCGCGGATGAGGCCGAGAAGCAAGAATTCGGTGCCAATGTACTTGTGGCCCATCTGCAGACCCTCGCGGAGGGAGAGCTCAAGAACCTTCTTAGCGCGCGGGGTAAACGGAATATGCCCGGTGACCGGCTGCGTGCCGTGGCCGATAATGTCGATGACCTCTCGACGGACATCTTCTAGGTTGATGCCCATCGACTCGAGAGCCTTGGCGGCTACACCCTCGCCCTCTTTGATCAAGCCAAGGAGGATGTGCTCGGTGCCCATGTAATTGTGGTTCAGCGCGCGAGCTTCTTCTTGGGCGAGCACGATGACGCGACGGGCCCTATCGGTAAACCTCTCAAACATGAAGTTGACCCCTTCCTAAAACGCTATCCGCATATAGATGACACTCACCATAACGCTCGGGACCCACACGACATCCATCATCAAGCTCTCCGGAGGGAGCAGCGCGGCAAAACGGCCAGTTCAGAGGGGAAGTTCGCCGTTAGCGAACGGGATTGCGGAACCGCTCGCCGGCCCAGTCCAGACATGAAAAAACCACCCGGATTAAACCGGGTGGTTAGTTCGTGCTATCCGCTTAGCGGTAACTGCCTTAGAACTTCGGCAGGAACTGCTGGATGTGCGGGAAAGCAACTGCGACGATGCCGCCGAGAGCCGCGAGGACACCGATGACGATCGCAGCGATGGTGGCACCGCTCAGGTCGCCCTTGTTGGACGGGGTCTTGGTCTTGTCGCCCGGCTTGGTGGTATCGCCCGGCTCCTTGGTGTCCTTGGCATCCTGCATGCCGTTGATGGCCTCGATCAGACGATCGATGTCGGAGCCGCGCTCCTTCTCAGCAGTGTTGTCTGCGCCAGCGATGGTCGGAGCGTCGTTGCGGTACTTCTTATCCAGAAGGCGAACGCGCTGAACCGGGTTCTCCCATGCCAGACCGTCGCGGTCGGACTTGGCGTAGAACTCGAGGGAGCGAGCCTCGCCCTTCGGGTTAGCGTTGTCGAAGAGGACCTTGCGGTACTCCTCGCGCAGGGTGGACTGCTCGTTGCCGAGGATGGTGTCGTTCTCGTACAGGTCCAGCCAGCGAACGACAAGGCCGTAGTAAGCCTGGATGGTGCGCGCCTTGCGGACGTTGGACTGAGCAACCGCGTAAGCTTCCTTGATGTCAACGATGTTGCGGTTGGTAGCTTCGTTGGTGAGGCGGATTGCCTCCTTGTACAGCGCGTTGCGGTTGTCGAAACCAGTCAGGTAGGTGTTGAGCTGGTTGGAGATAGCGGTGGTTGCGTTCAGCTCGTCGACAAGCTCCTTGTCGGTCTTGCCGTAGTTCTCCTTGATGGCGTTGTCGAGGACCTCTGCCAGCTCGATGACCTTCGGTGCAACCAGGGTGACCTGCTCGTAGTAGTCATCGTCGCCCGGCTTTGCGGTGAGGGTCCAGACCTCGTTCACAGCCTCGCGAACCGGCTCCGGGGTTGCCGGGTTCTTAGCCAGCTCGACGAGCGTTGCCTTCTCCGAATCGGAGATGGTGACAGCGTCTGCGTACTTGGCCCAAGCAGCCTCGGCAGCTGCGGTCTGAGCCTCGACATCCTTCAGGGTTGCGTTGATGTCGTTGAGGGTAGCAACCGCGTTGGTAAGGAGCTTGGTTGCCTCAGCCTCGTGAGCCTCAGCCTTAGCCTGAGCCTCAGCCTCGATCGGCTGATCCTGGTACTGGGAGTAGTCAGCGGTCTTGTGAGCGTCGATCGCCGCCTTGTCGTCGTTTGCAGCCTTCTTGAGTGCGTCAGCAGCCTTGACCTGGCCAACCGGTGCAATGTTCTGCAGGTTGTCGCCGTTACCAGCCTTGGAGCCGTCAGCAACGTGCTGGCCGTTGTCGGTCTGGTGGGTGGTGCCGTCCTCAGCGTAAGCCGGGACGGTCAGGCCGGACACGCCGGTTGCAACTGCGATTGCACCTGCGAGAGCTGCGGTGCGAACACGGTTCTTGAACATGTGTGAGTACTCCTAGAGAGTAGAAGGTGTATCTGACCCAGACGGGTTGTCTCGGCCGAAAGTTATCCGGAACAACGGGACTTGGAGATTGATTTCCTCTTAAGTCCTCAATCACCCTATCGGCTCCGTCGCTGGAAACATTACGGGCGCTTCCAAGCAACTGCAAGCTAATTCAAATCAGGTCACAAAAGATTAACGATCCGTTTACCCGCACGGCGCGCGGACATAGCGTTTAGCTGGGATTTTGAGTAAATAGTTAATTCAGAACTCGAATTAACAACTTTCACTATAACCCCCTAAAGCTAACCCCCAAAATGGGGTACGAAAGGCTCTGAGCTGGGCGTTTTCCGTTACTGAGAGAAAAGACAACCGCAAATTGGAGCGTTTGCGGCGTGTCATTCCGTTAACCTGAGAGTCTTTTTGTAGGGAAGGTCTAGCTCACCAAATCGCGGATAATCGGATCCGCTAGTTCAAGAGCAGCTTCGCGTGCCTGAGACGCAGTTGGGGCCTTGATTGCCAGGTCAGCCATGTTCCGACAAGTCTCTAGATCGTGCAGGCGCAGTGCCGCCCTGACCGCGCTGACCTTAGCCGGGGCCATCGAGAGTGAACTCACGCCCAGCCCAGCCAGGACCAAAGCTACGAGAGGGTCACCGCCAGCTTCACCGCAAACGCCAATCGGCTTTCCGTTGTGCTCCCCTCCCTGAGCCGTGGCTTGAATCATACGAAGCACGGCCGGCTGCCAGGGAGAGAGCAACCCGGCAAGCTCTCCCTGCATGCGGTCAGCCGCCATCGTGTACTGGGAAAGATCGTTGGTGCCAATGGAGGCAAAGTCGGCAACGGTGAGGATTTGCTCGGAAAGGATTGCCGCCGCAGGTGTCTCCACCATGACACCGATCTGCGGAAGCCCATAAGAACGGGCGCGCTCCGCGAACCACTCGGTTTCTTCGATCGTGGAGACCATCGGAGCCATGACCCACAGGTCAGCTCCTTCAACCGCCTGGTGCGCTGCGGCTAGAGCTTCCAGCTGCTGGTCAATGAGGTCGACACGCTCCATCGAAAGCCGCAAACCGCGGCGACCCAGCGCAGGATTCTCCTCCGGGCCGAGGTCGGCGAACGAAAGAGGCTTGTCGGCGCCAGCATCGAGCGTGCGAACCACAACGCGGCGCTGTCCGAATGCTTGCAGCACCTTTATATAGGTCTCGGTTTGTTCTTCCACACTTGGCGCAGCATCGCGGTCAAGAAAGAGGAACTCAGTACGGAACAGGCCTGAGCCCTCGAGGTCGAACTTTGCAGCCTTTCGCGCGTCCTCCGCGGTACCAATGTTCGCGAGCAGCTTCACCTTGTGACCGTCGCGGGTTGCCCCCTCACCCGCAGAATCAGCAAGCAACTCGGCGCGTCGACGCGAACGCGCCTCGAGCTCGCTGACATCGGCGGCATCCGGCGCAACGATGACCTTGCCCGTACCACCGTCGAGCGCCACCTGCGGCTGGTTCACTACCGCCTCGGCAATGCCCTTGACCTGAACGGCAGCGGGAATGCCCAGCTGGGCAGCGAGGATCGCGGTGTGCGAGGTCGCGCCACCCGCCTCAGTGATAATGCCTAAAACGCTTTCCGGATCAAGGGTCGCTGTCTCCGCAGGCGCGAGGTCCTCAGCGATAAGAATTGATGGTTCGGTGAGATCAGGAATGCCCGGCTCAGGAAGATTACGGACTCGAGCAGTGGCGCGATCACGAATGTCATAAAGGTCAGTCACGCGCTCGGCCATGTAACCGCCGAGCTTGCGCAACTTCGCCGCGTAAGTTTCCACGGCATCGTGGATCGCCTTCGTGACGCCACTTCCCTTCTTCAGCTCCTTGTCAATGCCCTTGATCAGGCCCTTGTCGGTAGCCAGGGTCGCAGTTGCCTCGAGCACCGCTTTCGAAGTTTCGGAATTCGCATGTTCAGCGCGTGAGCGAAGCGATGCCGCAACCCCCTCGAGAGCCTCGCGGACGCGCACCCCGTCCGATTCGGGATCTACGGATGCCGGCTCGTGTTGATCGATACCCACCGCCGGTGTGACGAGGGCAATCGGCCCGGAAGCGGTACCTGCGGAAACGCCGATGCCTTTAAGTTCAGTGCGCGCGGTGGACTCGGACATGGTGATGCTCAGTTCCTTTCGGTCGCCTGTGCCGCATCTGCGCGGCACCATTTAGGTGCCACGATACGCGCGCATCACCGGTAGCGCGGCGGGTCTTGGATCCGAGTTAGACCATACGGATGCCGTCCTGATCCCTGTCATATCCGTCCGAGCCTTTGAGCACCATTACGAACTCTGTCAGCGACCAAATAATAAGGCCCGCGAGGACGAAAATGCCGATGAAAATAAAGTAGCCGAGCACTCCGAGGACGAAGAGCCCAAGCTTGGTGAAGCCGCGCTTCTTTTGGCCGAGATAGAAGTTGCCCACTCCGAGAATGCCGAAGAAAAAGAACAGCAGAGCCGCGACGCGCTTACTCTTCGGGGCGGTTTGGGCCTGGGGCAGGAGGGCTGCGGAGTAGTGCGCGGCTGGTTGGCCGTAGTGGGGCTGCGGGTGAGGATTCGTGTGGATCGGGCGGTTGTTCTCAGGGGTGCCCGGCCATGGGGTGCTCATGCGAGCTCCTTTCGACGTCGCGAAATGTCTGGATGCTAGCACCCAGCCTGAAGGGGCGTTTAGCAGATAGGCAGCTTTAGACGCAGGTCCTTCGCGTCCTCACCGTTGACAAGCAACGAGTACGTGCCCAAGTCGCCCTGGGGCGCGATGAAGTATGCAGCTGGGTTTTGCCCCTCGAGCTCTACCGTCTCGATGGTGCAGCTGTCGTTGCCGTAGCGCTCTGTCTTTCCTGCAGGAATCGAGGCGTCGCGTTCCTCGACGGAGTCGAACAGGAAGACGCTCACGCCGTTATCTGGACCTGCGCAGCGGATCTTTGCGGATTCGTCCCCTTCGGTGGTGTGGGACCGGCACGTCATTCCCATGAACCCCGCGCCGCCGTCAGCGTCGGAAATGAGCTTGGGGAAGGCCTCCGCAAGCTCAGCATTCTGGCCGGTCCACTCTTCGGTGGTCCCTCGCTGCGCGAGCCACCAGGTCAGCAGACCCGCAATCAAGAGAAGGGCAACAGCACCAATGATCCACGGCAGCGGGTTGCGTCGCTTATCGACGGCGGCTGTAGCGCCCACAGTGGTGACCTGCCGAGACTCTGCCGCGGTGGGCACCCCAACGGCGGGGCGTGCGCGGGCGAACTCCTGGGTGGGGTACGAGTCATATCCGCGTCGCGCATTCGACGAATCGGTGGCGGCACCAAAAGCAGTCACCGGTTGCTGCCTGGGCGCGATCTCCGTGGTTGCCAGTTGGCGGAGTGCATCGACGGTGATCTCTGGCGCGTAGGAGTCATCCAACCTGCGGTCGTAGATCGCCCGGCGGTCCGGATCGCCAAGCACGCGCTGCGCCACCCGGAGCTCGTCGAGGCCACCAGGGTTGTTAATCAGCCCGGCACTGATGCGCTGCTCAATCTCGTATTCGATCGACTCCGCAGACTGGGAACGATCCAGACCGAGGGAGGAATAGAGGTTGTAATGCGGCATGGGGGCAGGTCCTTTTGAAATGGAGGCGAAACGCAGACGTGAAAATTATGCCAAAGCGATACTGCAATCGCTGGTCAATAGGGGCGTTAGTGAAGGGCACTGTCCTGGAACCGTGAAGTGCACCGGCAGGCTACTCGGGTGCTGCATGAGCACCTGCTGCGCTATCTGAAACTGAGTTTCCTCCCGGTTGCCGTAGTTCACGATCGACTCCAGGATGAGGATGTTGCGGCCGTCGCAAGCTGGGTAAGAAGCGTCTTCGTACGCTTCCCACTGCTTTGTGCCGGTGGTGAGCTGGGTAGCGCCCATCTTCTCCAGCTTCTCGCGAGTATGACACTCGGTAGTAAGCGCCCCGTCTGGATCCCATCGCGCTCCAGCGGTTCCCAATCACTCCCGTTCCAGTAATTCTCGCTTACCTACGAATTGGGCTTCCCGATCCGAGCGAAGTTGACGCCTTTGTTGCCGCCGGCGAACCAGCGGCCTACTTCGAAGCGCGGAGGATGGGTGCGCCGGTGGCAACAGCGCCGTCCGGGTTCGGTTCTGCTACATCATCCACCGAGCCGAGCTTCTTCGTGTTCACCACAGTGGTGATCACGGTCGGGTTGGTGTTGGAGTCGACGATGCTGGCGAAGTCGACGTCGGCAAGCGGTGTGCCCGCCTCGATCTCCTGCTTGCGCTCCACGCGCGGGGTGAAGCCAGCGCCTTCGAGGGCGACGGTGTCGATGCCGATGTGCACGAGAATCTCCACGCCGTCGGCGGTCTTCATGCCGTAGGCGTGGCCTGTCTTCGCGACGGAGATGACCTTGCCGGTCACCGGAGCGACCACTTGCGTGGTCTGGGTTCCGGGTGCGGGAAGCACGCCGACGGCCTTGCCGAGGGCACCCGAGGCGAACGCCGCGTCTTCGATCGCTTCCTGGGCGACAACCTCACCGGCGATGGGAGCGAGGATGTCGACGACCACGGGTGTGGCGTCGGCAGTCGCGGCTGTGGGGGCAGAGGTGATCGGCTCGTCGCCGGGCTCCAGGGCGGTGACCTCGGCGGCGGCGTCGGAGTCGTCGTCAAGCGAAGCCCGAGCTGCGGCGGCGCGCGCGAGAGCTTCCTCCTTCTCCTCGGGGGTGCGGTAGTCCGTGATGAAGATGACGGCGAAGGCGGTGAAGAAGGCGACCGTGATGGCGATGATGTACACCCACGCCGGGTCGAAGACCGGGATGGTGAACAGCGAGGTGAACACGAAAGCGTTCGTCTTCACGCCGCCGTACGGGGTGCCAAGGATGGCGATGGTAAGGCCGCCGGTAAAGCAGCCGACCAGCATGCGCGGGTAGATGCGCTTGTAACGCAGGTGGATGCCGTAGAGCGAAGGCTCGCTGATGCCGCCGAGGAGGCCGGCCGCGAGCGCCGAGCCTGAGGTCTGGCGCATGATCGGGTCCCGGTCTCGGAGCGAGATGGCGAGTACGGCGGCGGTGGCTCCGAAGCAGGCGAAGTTCCAGGCACCCATCGGGCCCTGGATGAAGTCGTATCCGAGGGTGTTGATGTTCACCAGCATCAGTGCGTTCAGGGGCCAGTGCAGACCAAGTGGCACTAGGAACGGGTAAAGCATCGGTATCAGGATGGCGAAGACGAACGGGGCATTGCCGTTCAGCCACGCGAGACCGCCGCCGATCCAGGCGCCGAGGGCGTAGCCCAGCGGGCCGATGAGGAACGCGGTGAACGGGATCATGACCAGCAGGGTGAGGAACGGCACGAAAACCATGTGGACCGCGCTCGGGATGATCTTTTGCAGCCCCTTGTACACCGCGGCGGCGACGGCAGCCATGATCAGCGGCACGAAGACGTTGCCGCCGTACGGCGGCAGGTACATGGGCAGCCCCATCACCTGAACGGAGGCGACCTCCGAGCCCAGAATCGGGTTGTTGGTCACGGTCGCTTCCGGGTGGGTTGCGAGGTTGGTGAACTCCGGTGTGAAGAGCGCGAACATAATCGCGGCGGGTACCCAGCCGTCGATGTTCAGCTTCTTGCCGGCGTTGTAGGCCACCATCACCGGCAGGAAGTAGAAGACGGAGCGCCACATGGCGTCTACGAACTGCCAGGTTGGGGTCTTAACTGTGGCCTGGAAGTCGACGAGCTTGAAGGCGTCCATAACCGCTGCGAACGCGATGATGAGCGAGGCACCGAGAAGGACCCCCAGGATCGGGCGGAACGAGTCGGAGAGGTACTCGAAGAATGCGTCGATCCACGGGACCTTGCCCTTGGCCTTGGCGCGCTGCTCCGCCTTGACGTCTTCGTTCGACTTCGTGCCGCGGTCTTGGAACTCGGGGAGGTTCTGGATCGCGTTGTAAACGGTCGCAACATCCCCGCCCACGATCACCTGGTAGTGCGCACCGCCTTGTGGCACCGCTCCCATGACCTTCGGGTTGGCTTCGAGCCGGTCTTTGTCGGCGAGGGATGCATCGTTGAGTTCAAAACGAAGACGGGTGGCGCAGTGGGTAAGAGATTTGACGTTGCCGGCGCCGCCGACACCGTCGATGATGTCCGCGGCCTGCGAGTTCAGGTCCGCTTTAGTTGTTGCCATGCGAGGTGTGCTCCTTGATCAAAGGACGAAAAGACCCGAACGCGTGGCTCACGCTGCTCGGGTCTGCATACCTCGAACCTTAGTAGCTTCTTAGCGGATTTCCGCCGCTTTAATGCATCTAGTTCGCTTCCGGCTTGACCAGCGGGAACAGCAATTCTTCCAATGGGGGGTAATGAGTTGACGGGGAGTCTCGAGTCGGTATAGTTACTGGCATTACTCCCGCCTTCCCCCCTCGTGGGGGATTGGCGGTTTTTTTATGGCGACGGGGGAGGAAGAACAATGGTCACCGGGGCGACGAGTACCGAGAGAGTTCACGTGTTCATCGATTATGAAAATGTTCGGAAAACAGCACGAAGCCGATTTCTCCCTGTATCTTCACCTGCACACTCGGGGATGGTCGATCCGGTGAAAACTGCCCAAACCCTAACTAACCGTCGAAAGAGACCGTCTGTGCTGGACAGCGTTTCCGTCTTCCGTGGGCGTCCGGTGCCACAACATCAACCCGAGGCATCTCGGTATTTCGATCTCTACGCCGCCGAGTGGAGTTTAGACAGGCGATGCCACTTAACCCAGCGGCCGCTTAAATATTATTTCCCCAGTCAAGCAGACCCCGACTACTTTGAGGCCAGCGAGAAAGGTATAGATGTCGCACTCCCTATGTCGGTCGTAGAGGTCACGCTGGCCAAACAGGTCGATGCTATCGTGATCTTTTCCAACGACACCGATCTATTTCCTGCGGTTGAATTTGCATACGACCATGGAATGCACGTCGAAGTAGCTGCCTGGGAAGGGTCGCGGGGCTTACGCTTCTCCCCCGGCTCCCAGAGGAAAATGTGGTGCCACTTTCTAAATGACAGCGATTTTCACGCTGTGCACCAAGATGGCTGGTTTTCTAGCAGTTAGCGATAGGCTCTAGTTTGCTTCCGGCTTGACCAGCGGGAACAGCACGGTTTCGCGGATGCCGAGGCCGGTCAGGGCCATCAGCAGACGGTCGACACCCATGCCGGTGCCGGCGGTCGGCGGCATCCCCTGCTCCATCGCGGCGAGGAAGTTCTCATCCAGCACCATCGCCTCATCGTCGCCGTGCGCGGCGAGGCGCGCCTGGTCCTCGAAGCGCTCGCGCTGAATCACCGGGTCGACGAGCTCGGAGTAGCCGGTGGCCAGCTCGAAGCCGCGAATGTAGAGGTCCCACTTCTCGGTAACACCGGGCTTCTCGCGGTGGTCGCGGGTCAAGGGCGAGGTCTCGACCGGGAAGTCGGTGACAAAGGTCGGCTCGTAGAGCTGGTCGGAGCAGAGGTGCTCCCAGATCTCTTCCACCAGTTTGCCGTGTAGCCAGCCTGCGTTTTCCGGCACGGGCAGGCCGATGGCCGCGGCGATTGTCTTGAGTTCTTCCACGGAAGACTCGACGGTCACCTCGGGCTGGCCCGGGAACTTACGCTGCAGAGCCTCGTTGAGCGAGGGGTACATTTCAAGGACCTTCCATTCGCCGGAGAGGTCGTACACGGTGCCGTCGGCAAGCGTGACCTGCTCTGTGCCGAACACCTCGCGGGCACAGAACTGGACGAGCCCCTTCATCATTTCGGCGCCGTCTTTGTAGGTGCCCCAAGCTTGGTAGGTCTCGAGCATGGTGAACTCCGGCGAGTGGGAGGAGTCGATGCCTTCGTTGCGGAAGTTCCGGTTGATTTCGAAGACGCGCTCAATGCCGCCGACGACGGCGCGCTTGAGATAGAGTTCGGGCGCGATGCGCAGGTAGAGGTCGATGTCGAGCGCGTTGGAGTGGGTGACGAATGGACGGGCCGCCGCACCACCGTGCAGGGTCTGGAGCATCGGGGTTTCGATCTCGACGAAGTCCAGGCCGGTGAGGTACTTGCGCACCGCGGCGATGACCTTGATACGGGTCATCGCGTTGTCGCGGGCGGCCTCGCGCATGATCAAGTCGGTGTAGCGGTGGCGGACCCGCTGCTCCTCGTTCATGTCGGCGAACGCGACCGGCAGCGGGCGCAGGGCCTTCGAGGCCATTTGCCACTCGGTGGCCTGGACGGAGAGCTCGCCGCGGCGCGAGGCGATCACGCGGCCGGTCACGGAGACAATGTCACCGAGGTCGGTGTCGGCCTTCCAGCTTGCGAGCTGCTCCTCGCCGACCTCCGCGAGAGAGACCATGACCTGCAGCTGCGTGCCGTCGCCTTCCTGCAAGGTGGCGAAGCAGAGCTTGCCGGTGTTGCGCTGGAACATGATGCGGCCCGTGACGGAGACGACATCTTGGGTTTCCTCGCCAGCTTCCAGCGTGCCGTCGTACTTCTGGCGCAGGTCGTGCAGCGAGGTAGTGCGCTTGACCTCGGCGGGGTAGGCACCGCGGCCGTCGCTGATCAGCTTCTCGCGCTTCGCGCGGCGGATCTGCTGCTGCTCCGAAAGGTCGTGCGTCTGGGAAGTCTGCTGGGCCTGCTGGTTAGTCACGCCAGCTAATGGTAGTCGGTGGGTGCGCGTTATTCGCACAGAGGCAGTTCGAGGCGCTTCGTCTCTGCGTCGGCACCGTTCACGATGAACAAGTACTCGGTGTTGTCGCGCGGGGCCATCGCGTACGCAGGCGGATCGGTGTCCGGGATCTCAAAATCGTTGATCATGCACGCTCCGCTGCCCAGCACCGTTGCATCGTCAACGCCGGGCACGACACCATTGCGCTCGCGCTCGTTGGCGTACTTGATCACGGTCACACCGAGGTTTTCGTCGGCGCAGCGGATCTTTCCGTCCTGCCCAGGGTCGGTGGCCGCGGACTCGCAGGTCAAGCCCTGCCAGCCATACTGCCCAGACTTCTTTGCGACGATCTGCGGGTAGGCCTCATGGATCTGGGCCTCGGCCTCGTTCCACTCCTGGCCGCGGTTGGTGAACCACCACGCGCCGATGAGAGCCACAAGTGCGAGCGCGAGAGCACCAATGATCCACGGCCACGGGTTGCGGGCCGTTGTCGTTTGCGTGGCGACGGGCGCGACCTGGCTGGCCTGGTACGGATCCGCCTCGCGGCGGTAGACCTCGCCCGGGCCCGGCGCGACACCCGAGCCGGCGATCGCGCGCAGGTAGCCCACCGCGGTGGCGTGGCGGGCGGCGGCCCCCTCGTCGACCGGCTTACCGGTGACCTCGGCAATGACCCTCCAGAAGTCGTGCAGGATGTCTTCCGCGGAGGAGTGCTCGGTGGTCGGCCCAACCAGACCGAGCTTCACCGGGGCTTTCGCAAACGCGTGCTGCACCAGCATCTGCTCAGTGTTCACGGAACGTGCGAGGAAGTTCGAGTGGCCGGCGGCGATGTAGGCGTCGATGGCTGCGGCCGCGCTTTCCAGCAGCTCACCCGCCCACGCGTCCGAGACTGTCTCCCCCGCCTCGCGCTTTTCGGCGATGAGCCCAGACAGAGGGGTGCCGGTGGGTGCGTCGCGGAGGATGAACGGGCGGCCGTCGTCAAGCTTTCCTGCGAGTCGCGGGCGGAACACCCCTGGGTGGGCGACGTCGTTGAGCTGGGAGTTGAGCACGTCGGTGTCGGCTGCGGCGCTGAACGGGGCGTCGAAAAGCTCGATCTGCACCCCGACCCCCTCGTCGGTTTTGCCTTCGAAAAGGGTGGACGCGGCGGTGCGGCCGGTCTGGCGCGCCCCGTCGCCGACTAAGGCGATGCCGTAGCGTTCGTTGAGGACACCGGTGATAACGGGCTCAGACATGGGTGCGAGTGTAGCGCAGCAGCTTAGGAGTTCTCGGGTGAAGCTTCGATGTGTTTGAAGCCGACACCCAGCGGTAGCCCGACGTTATCGATCAGGTGGACCCCGCCGAGATCGACCGCTGCGAGCAGGCGCGCGTCACCGGTTTCCGGGGCGGGGCGGAAGGCTAGATCGCGCAGCGCGAGGTACGCGGGTGTCAAGCCGGCGGCTTCGAGGACGCCCCGGGCGGTATCGAGGACGACCTTTTCGCCGTGCTCCGCGGCGTGGGCCCCCGCGGTAAGCGCGGCGGAAAGTGCAAGGGCTGCGTCGCGCTGGGCTTCGGGAACGTCAGCGTTGCGCAACGAGATCGCGATGCCGTCCGGCATGCGCACCGTGGGCACCGAGTGGAGTTTGACCTCCATGCGCAGGCTAGTTACTGCAAGCTGGGTTGCGACGAGGAGCTCGAAGTCCTTCTCCCCCATCACCAGGTCCGTGGCGTGGGTGAGGTTGGCAGCAGCGATAATGCGGGCGGTGTCGTGAGCGATGGAGTCAGCGTCTTCGAGGTGGTCAAGACCGGTGTGAATGCGGGCGGTGGTGGCGAGCTCGCCGTGGAAGACGACATCGACGCCTTCGCGGGCGAAGTCTTCGGGCACCGGTTCGCCGGGTGTGCCCTGGTAGATGACGAAGACGTAGGCGCCGAGCAGCGATCTCGCGGCGCGGATGAGGGAGATGTGGCCAGCGTGGATGCCAGTCGTCAACGGCACGACCACGATCGACTTGCCCACCTTGCGAAACGCGCGGCCGTACTGCGCCAGGTGCGCCTCATCGGTCACAACCACAGCTTGGCCGGGTTCAAATGCCATCTCGGACTAGCTCCCTTCGTATTTGGAAAACGCCCACAGCTCCACATCGGTGGAGCGGGTCTGCTCCGCTTGACGACGCTGCACGTCGACGAACAGTCGACGGATTCCCGGATCCTCGATCGCGCCAAAGAGCCAGTCCAGCTCCTGCGGCGTCATCGTCGTTTCCGCCGACCCGGATTGCGCAGAGAAGAACTCGGCCTGCATGGCATCGACGTCCGGGAGTGCGGACCTAATCAGATCGTACGCGTCGAAGCGCAGTGTGCTTTCGAGTGCGCGCAGCCGCTGGGCAGCGCCGAGGAGGCCGCGGTCGGCATCGTTGACGGGTACGCTTGTGCCGCCGATCTCGGAGACGAGCAAACCGATGACGGTCTCGCCCAGCTCGTCGGCGGCCGAGGTAACCCACACATCCGCGAAGAGGTTGTGCGCGCACATGACGATGGCGTGGGCGGTTTCGACATCGTCAAGCAACTGCGGCCCGTGTGTGAGCGCGGTGTGCAGGAACATCTGTTGCGGGCGTGCGAAAGGGCTGAGGCGCTCGGCAGCCCACTCGACACCGTCCGTAACGCCGTCGAGCAGGACGAGGTCGACCTGCTGGATGGCGCCCGGGTCCTCGACCGGATCGATCGGGTAAACGGAGTGGCCGGCTTGCTCGAGTTTCAGCGCGAGCGGTGTCTCCCCAAACACCGCCCCTACGACGAGGCGTGGTGGCACAGGCTTAAGCGCCTTCGTTCTGGCGTCGCGCGAGGAGGTCAGCGACCGAGAGCGCACTTGCACCCTGCTCGTCGCGGCGGCGGCGACCACCACCGCGGTGCCGGCCAGTGGAATCCTCGGCGGGTTGTGCCTCCGGCACCTGCTCAGGCTCCGGCGCTTCCTCGACGACCGGTTCAGGCTGGGGTTCAGGCTGGGGTTCAGGCTGGGGCTCGGGCTGGGGTTCGGGCGCGGGCTCCGAAGCTACCGGCGTCGGCTCTACCACCTGTGCTGGCTCCTCGCTCGCCTCCGCCTGGTTCGCCTCCGCCTGGTTCGCGCGCTCGTTGATGATCTCGGACAGCGGGTTCGGCTGCTCACGCGCGGGCTGCTGGCCCAGGCGGCCTGCAATCGCGTCGGCTGACGGCGCACCCGCCGGGCGATCACGGCGCATGCTGACCGGCTCGCGCACAATGTCAATCTCCATGGTGTCTTCACTCGACTGCCACGGACGCGGTGGCTGGGTCGGCTCCGGGAACACCGGCGCCCCCGGCTCGCGGTTCAACCCGATCTCCTGAATGCGTCGCGCGCGCGCCTGCACAGCCGCCGGCTCGTACTCAAACACCGCGCCGCGCATCTCTTCAAGCTGGCTGCGCAGGGACTTGATCTCCTCCTGCAGCTCGCGCAGCACCTGAAGGTCCTGTGAGTTCAACACCGGGGCCGGCTGCGGCTGCGTGGGGTGGGCACCGGCCTCGCGCGACTGCACCACGGCCTGTTCCAGCTGCGCGCGAGTGTTGGCCAGCTCGTATTCACGCTCATCAGCCGCTGTTCGGGCCGCGTCGCGGTCCCGGCGCGCACGATCGACCACGATGATGCCAGCAGCACCCGCCCACAGCGCGAAGATCAACGAGATCTTCAGCGCGTTAGCCGAGTTGGTGAACAGCATGACCACGGTGCCGATCACAGCGAAAACAAACGGGACGATCACCCAGATGTTCCCTCTGTCCTTGCTGGCTGCTCCGCGGCTTGGTTCAGTCATGGGGCCAACCTTAGCTGGCACCTTCCCCATGAGCCGGTGGCGACACCTCGCAAGATCGCTCCAGTACCACCCCAGCCACAGCCAGCACCACTCCACCAAGGGCACCAGAGACTAACGACGGAAAGTCCTCCGCGGCAGCCGTCACAATGTGCATCCGAGGGACTACGTACACCAGAGCGCCGATATACGCGCCGCTGCACAGGGCACCCGCCCAGGCACAGGCTTTGCCGAAAATCATGAAGTTGGCCACCATCATGGGGTTGAGCTGACTGCGATCCAGCCCGACCTTGCCCTCTTCGCGGCGCTTGCGCACCATGTACGCGAGATAGAAGCAGACCGCGCCGAGGATCCAAAGGCTAAGCGGCACGACCAAGCTCAACGACTCAAGCGCGGCAAAGAACCGGCGCACTAAGATCCATCCGGCTGCGGCGGCAAAGGCCGCTGCGCTGAAGAGACCGGCAATCGACGTACGCGTCACAGCTTCTCCACCCCCTGCGGCTCCAGCCGCGCGAGGATGTCGCGCACCGGCTCGCCGTTGAGGTGCGCCTCCGGATCGATCTCCAGCCACGGCCGGAGCACAAACTCGCGCTCATGCGCCCGTGGGTGCGGCACGGTGAGCACGGGGTGAGTCGAGGTGAAGCCTTCAATGTCCACGATGTCCACGTCCAAGGTGCGCGGGCCCCAGCGCACCTCGCGCACGCGGTTCGCGGCGCGTTCCAACTCCTGGCAACGGTTAAGAAGGGTGAATGGGTCGTCCAAGGGGGCGTCGATAAGCAATGCCTGGTTGAGGAATGCTTCCTGCTCGATGCCACCCCACGGTGCGCTTCGGTAAAGGGAGCTTTGCGCGATGACTTCCGGCCCGAACGCGCGGACGACGCTGACGAGATGCGCGCGCGAGTCTTCCATGTTGGAGCCGGTGGAGAGCACAGCGCGCATGGTCACAGGCGCTTTCGCGAGCGGCGGGCGACCACGGCGACGTCGTCGAAGACCAACGGGATGGGTGCGTGCGGTTTGTGCACGGTGACCTCAACGGCGTGCAGCACGGCGTAGCGCGCGAGCGCTTCCTCGGCGATCTGCGTGGCTACGGTCTCGATGAGCTGCTTCGGCGTGCCGGCGGCGATGTCGTAGGCCAGCTGCGCGAGTTCGGCGTAGTTGACGGTCTTGGTCAGGTCGTCGGTGGCGGCGGCATCGGCGAAGTCGAGCCAGCACACGATGTCCAGCGTGAACGCCTGGCCGTGCTCGGTCTCGTGCGGGAGGACGCCGTGGTTGGCGTGGACGGCGAGGCCTTTGAGTTCGATGCGGTCGGCCACTTCCTTACCTCCCGGTGTTCCCGTGCTTCCAGGCAGCGGCGACATCGACAGCGTCGCGCGAGGGGGCGACCTCGTGCACGCGCACGCACCACGCGCCGAGGTGGGCCGACAGCGCGGTGACGGCCGCGGTTGCGGGGTCCGCGTCGACCGGGCCGTGCTCCAGCCCGCGGTTCGCGCGGATCCCGATGAGGAAACGCTTGCGGCTCGCACCGACCAGCACCGGGAAGTCACCGGCGACGAACTCGGGCAGAGCGTTGAGCAGGGCCCAGTTGTCCTCTGCGGTTTTGGCGAAGCCGAGGCCCGGGTCCACCACGATCTGGCCCGGGTCGACGCCGGAGGCGATTGCATTGCCGGTGAGTTGGGCAAGGACGTTATGCACGTCGCGGACCACATCGCCGCCGTGGTCGGCGACGCCGGAGGCGCTTTCGAAGCGGTCCGCGCGCCAGTGCATGAGGCACACCGGCAGCTTGGTCTCGGCCATGACGGTGTACATGTCCGGGTCGGCGAGGCCGCCGGAGACGTCATTGATCATGTCCACCCCGGCCTCCGCGGCGGCCAGTGCGGTCGCAGCTCGCATCGTGTCGACGGAGGTGCGGATGCCGTCGGCGTGCAGCTGTTCGACCACCGGTCGCACGCGCTGTGCCTCGAGCTCTGCCGCAACTCGGGTGGCTCCCGGACGAGTGGATTCGGCTCCGACGTCGATAATGTCCGCGCCGAGCCGCACCAGCTCATGGGCGTGGGCGACTGCCTGGTCCACGTGAAGCCACTTGCCGCCGTCGGAGAACGAGTCCTCGGTGACGTTGACGATGCCCATCACCGTCGTGCGCCCCGGTGCAGTGAGGTCTGCGACGGTCACGCGTGGCTGGCTGGTGGCGCTCATGAGTTAGCTCCTGATCAGGCTCATCACTTCGGCGCGCGAGGCCGGGTTGTTTTGGAAGCCGCCGCGCACCGCAGACGTGGTGGTCACCGCGCCGGGCTTGCGGATGCCGCGCATGGCCATGCAAAGGTGCTCGCACTCGATCACCACAATCACTGCCGACGCCCCGAGCTTGCTCACCAGCGCATCGGCGATCTGGGCGGTGAGTCGCTCCTGGACCTGCGGGCGCTTGGCGTAGAGGTCGGCGAGGCGAGCGAGCTTCGACAGCCCGGTGACCTTGCCTTCCTTGCCCGGAATGTAGCCGATGTGGGCCTTGCCGTAGAACGGCACGAGGTGGTGTTCGCAGGTGGAGTAGATCGGAATGTCGCGCACAAGCACGAGCTCGCGGTGGTTCTCTGCGAAGGTCTTCTCCAGCACCTCGGTCGGCTCAGTGTGCAGGCCTGCGAAGCACTCCTCGTAGGCGCGGGCGACGCGGGCCGGGGTTTCGATAAGGCCTTCGCGATCCGGGTTCTCGCCAACGGCGATGAGGAGCTCGCGCACTGCGGCTTCCGCACGCTCCCGATCGAAGGTGCCCTTGGCAGCGACAAGGTGGTCGGAGGCTCCCGGGCTGACCTGCTCGGGGTCCAGGATGTTGGCGTTATCGCTCATCGCGGCGGTCTCCTTCCGGTGCTCCAGGTTCCGTGTCCGGGTTAACGATGTCTTCCGCGTCGCGGACCGGGGTTTCCTCCGGCACGTCTGGGCGGCGCGGGTTGTCCTCGAACGAGCGGTCCGGGCGCTCGTGCTCCGGCAGGCGGAACCCGATCTCGTCGGTGCGCTGCTCCGACGGGCGCGGCTGACGCGGCGGCAGCTGAGTGGTGTCTCCGTTCGGCCGGTAGTGGTCCATGCCTGGGTGCTGCTGCGGCGGCATCGGCTGGCCTGGTTGCTGCGGTTGCTGGTTCTGGCCCGGGTACGTCCAATCCGGCGGCGGGGTTGCGCCACCGTATTGCGGCTGGTTGCCCCGCTTCGGCTGCCAACGGGTTGAACCGCCGTCGCGGCCACCACCCTGCTGCCCGGATTGCGCCTCGCGTTCCTGGCGGCGGCGCTCGCGGGTCTCGCGGGAAGCCTCGAGGATGGAGAAGCGCTTCGGCGGCTCCTCACCGCGCTCGATAGCCAGCTCTACCGGGGTTTTTACCGGCTCGTGGCCTTCTTGGCGGGCGAAGCGCTCGTCGTGGACCGGGATCGCGGGGCGCTCCGGCTGGATCGCGCCGAAGATGTCCTCGAGGTCCGGGCGGCGCAGGGTTTCCTTCTCCAGCAGCTTGCTTACCAGCGAATCCAGCACATCGCGGTTGCGACGCAGGATGGCGTAGGCGGTCGCATGCGCGGCGTCGACAAGCTCATGCACCTCTCGGTCAATGGTCTCTGCGACTGCCGGCGAATACTCGAGCGCTGCGCCCCCTCCCCCGCCGGAGAACGGATCGCCCTGCTGCTCGCCGTACTTCACGGTGCCCAGCGCGGAGCTCATACCGTACTCGGTGACCATCGCGCGGGCGATCTTCGTGGCCTGCTCGATGTCGTTGGACGCGCCGGTGGTCGGCTCGCCGAAGACGAGCTCCTCGGCGCTTCGGCCACCCATGGCGAAGACCATGCGGGCGAAGAGCTCGTCGCGGTTGTACATGCCCTTGTCGTCCTCGTCCGCGGTCATGGCGAAGCCGCCAGTGTTGCCGCGCTGGAGGATGGTGACCTTGTACACGCGCTCGATGTCCTTCAGCGCCCAGGCGGCAAGGGTATGACCACCCTCGTGGTACGCGGTGACCTTCTTCTCCTTCTCGGAGATGATCTTGGTGCTGCGGCGCGGGCCGCCGATCACCCGGTCCGTGGCTTCTTCCAGCGCGTCCGGGGTGATCACGTTGCCGCCGACGCGGGCCGTGAGCAGCGCGGCCTCGTTGAGCACATTGGCCAGGTCGGCGCCGGACATGCCCGCGGTGCGCTTCGCCAGCGCGTCGAGGTCGACGTCTTTCGAAAACGGCTTGCCCTTCGCGTGCACCTTGAGAATCTGCGCGCGGCCATTGAGGTCCGGGTTGGTCACAGGGATCTGGCGGTCGAAGCGGCCCGGGCGCAACAGCGCCGGGTCCAAGATGTCGGGGCGGTTCGTTGCGGCGATGAGGATGACGCCCTCGCGGCCGTCGAAACCGTCCATCTCCACGAGCAGCTGGTTCAACGTCTGCTCGCGCTCGTCGTGGCCGCCGCCCATGCCAGAGCCGCGCTGGCGACCCACGGCGTCGATCTCGTCGACGAAGATAATGCACGGCGAGTTTTCGCGCGCCTGCTTGAACAGGTCGCGCACACGCGAGGCACCGACACCCACGAACATCTCCACGAAGTCGGAGCCCGAGATGGAGTAGAACGGCACCCCAGCCTCGCCAGCGACGGCGCGGGCCAGGAGCGTCTTACCGGTACCGGGCGGGCCGTAGAGCAGCACACCGCGCGGGATCTTCGCGCCGAGCTTCTCGTAGATCTCCGGGTCGGTGAGGAAGTCCACAACTTCCTGCAGCTCGTCGACGGCCTCGTCCGCACCCGCGACATCGGCGAACGTGTTCGTCGGGTTGTCCTTGTTCAGCTGCTTCGCCTTCGAACCGCCAATGCCGAACATCCCGCCGCCGGCCTGCATGCGGTACATGAAGTAGAACAGCAGGCCGAAGATAATGATCATCGGCAGCATGAAGCCGAGCATGGAGAGCAGGAAGGACTCCTGCGTCACGTTCGTCTTGTAGCTATCCGCGCCGGAGTTCTGCACCGCCTCGAACACGGTCGGGGTGGTGCGCGCCGGGTATTGGGCCGAGACGGCTTCGACGCCCTCGCGCTCGTCGATAGTGATTGGCTCCCGCAACTCGATGCGGACGCGCTGCTCCCGGTCGTCGATCTGCACCTTTTCGGCGTTGCCATTCTCGAGCTGCTCGAGAGCAACGGAGGTGTCGACGTCCTGGTACGCGCGGGTGTCGTCACCAATCAGCGTGAGCAGGTAAAGAACGATGAGTACGACGGCGCCAATGAGGCCCCACCGCAAGACATTTTGGTTTTTTGTCATATCGTGGTGAAGCTTAAAGCCCTAACAGCTCGGAATAGACATTCGGGTGCAGCGTGCCCACATAGGGAATGTCGCGGTAGCGCTCGGCAAAGTCGAGACCATAACCCACCACGAACTCGTTCGGGATGTCGAAGCCGACATCGAGCAAATCGATCTTTGCGGTCTGCACCTCCGGCTTGCGCAGCAGGGTGACCACCTCGAGCGACTTCGGGCCGCGGCCCTTCAAGTTCTTCAGCAGCCACGAAAGGGTAAGGCCGGAATCGATGATGTCCTCAACGACGAGTACGTCGCGGCCCTCGATCTCCTTGTCCAGGTCCTTGAGAATGCGCACCACGCCTGAGCTGGTCGTGGAGTTGCCGTACGACGACACGGCCATGAACTCCATCTCGCAGGGGATGGTGAGCTTGCGCGCAAAGTCTGTGAGGAAAAAGACCGCGCCCTTGAGCACGCATACCAGCATGAGGTCCTGCTCGGAGTCCTTGTATTTCTCGCTCACCATGTCCGCGAGTTCTTGGACGCGGGCTTGCAGCGCATCCTCCGGAATGAGCACGGCCTCCACATCGTCGCCGTAGCGGTTGGCGGGGACGTTGTAATCCTTGTGGTCGTACAGCTTCGTCATTGCTTACCTCTGCGGATGCTGCGTTGGGAATGTTGGTAAAGATCAACTTCCTCATCTTGCCACCACAATCCGGCCAGATTCAAGAACCGCCCTGGGTGGGGGCTGGTTCCCGCGAACCTGGGGGAGGCCTGGAAGGGCTGAAGGAGGCGTGCGGGCGAAAGTGGCAACATGTTGCATTTCGGTAAATATTTGCCAGGGGCTTATTCGTCTCGGTGGCGGGCCAACGAATGCAGAATTTCGAATACCGTGACGACGTTGCGGGAAACGACAGTATCTGGGAGAATGATGGTACAGAAAATCTGAGTAAGACTCTGTCGGTTCGTGACCGGGATTTTCGCGAAAGAGGGAGACTCGGGTTCGATTCCCGGCCCACGGTTGTGGTGTAGCTCAGTGGCAGAGCCCCTCTTTTGGTGCTTAAGGCCAGTGCGGAACCGTCCAGTAACCTTTCGATTCAGCAGCCTGTTTCAAATCGTTTGACGATAATCCCTGGGCCATAGTTGAATTTGGCCAAACCTATGACCGACCTCTGCCACTTGCTGGAGTTACGGGGAGCACTCGTCTCGGATTCATAGTGGTCGACCACGATTTCCGCCCAAGTTCGTTTTGAGACGGTTTTACCCAGAGTACGGTTTACATCACGAGCAAGGCGCTGCACGAGGCCGAATGCGAGAAAGAGATGTCTAGCGTCTATTAGTAGGGAATTGTTGTTTCCCTTAATCTGAAGCGGCTGGCGGTTCTGAGTCACTTTCTCCCAGTAATCGAGCGCTTCATCTGATAGGGCTGGGATCATCTGATCCAAAGCCGCTTTGTAATTCCCGTTTTCATGAATGATCCCGTTGCGGACTAACCGCAAAACGTGGAAGAGCTCCAGCATCGAGTCGGGAGGCTGGGCGTGGCAACTGGCGTAGAAAACTTCGTGCATATTAACCATTTTGATGTCGGGTCCAGTGTTACCGGCCGAATCGACGACCTGCATACCGTCTAACCGCGCCAAACCGACAGCGGATACCACGTATTGCTCAAGGACCGACATCGCGTAAGGAATGCCCACTCTTGCTAAGTGCCCCTCCGCCTGGTCAATATACGATCGCGCCTCGTCTGACCTTAGGTTGAACCGCTCAATATGCCGGACTGCCGGAAAGATCCTGGCGAGAGTTTCTTCCGAGCCCTCGGTCAATTGCAGGGTATTTGAGGTTAGCTGGGACCCTGCAAGCAGAGCCATCAGTGCTGAATTCATCTGCGAACGCTGATCCAGAAACTGAAGGTACTCGGGATACTTTATCTGTGTGTCACCCACACGACCCCCCCAAAAAATGTCATGGCTATTTTCATTCAACATAACGCTACCGGAGCGCATCATTCAGACAAGGTGCAGGTGCCCGGCATCGCGGGTGACGGTGCGGCCACCTGTGAGGGTGATCGGGCCCTGGCCGTGCCAGTCGGTGACGAGGCCATCGATAGCGTTGAGCTGATCGCCCTGAACGGAGATGCCGTTTTCGATCAGCCACGCCGCAATGCGACGGCGACGCACGGGTGCGGGGTCTGCGGCGAGCTCAGCACAGTCGGCGGTGGGCTCGAGGTCGGCGAGGGACTCGAGGAGCTGGCGATCTTCGGCGATCCGGTTTGCGGTGGCGGCGAGCGGGACGACGGCATCACCGCCGAGGAGTTCCGTCAATGCCGGGATGATCTGCTGGCGGATGGCGACGCGGCGGTAGGCCGGGTCGTGGTTCATCGGGTCGTCCCACGTTTCGAGCCCGAGTTCTTGGCACGCACCAACGGTTTCCGCGCGGCGGAGAAACAGAAACGGGCGGACGAGTCGATCGGCCCTGGCTGCCATGCCCGCAGGGTTGCCGCGCAACGCGCCGAGGAGCAACGTCTCCGCCTGGTCATCGGCGGTGTGGGCGACCCAAACATCGGCATCAGATCCAGCTGCCGCGAAGAGCGCACTGTAGCGCGCGGCGCGGGCGGCAGCTTCGAGGCCGATGGCGCGACCAGTGCCGGCTACGGTGTCCACGTCGACGCGGACAACCTCAGCAGGCACATCCAGGCGCTGCGCCTGCTCGGCCGCGCAGGCCGCAACGTCGGCGGAGCCGGGCTGCAGACCGTGGTCCACCACCACCGCGCGGACGTGCTTGCCCTCGGCAGCGGCAGCGGCGACCAAAGCGAGTGAGTCGGGCCCGCCCGATAAACCGATGGCGGCTGGGTGGTCGGGATTGGTGTGGACGGGACGAACGGCCCGTCGACAAGCGAGAAAATGGGACGACTTCCGCGGCCAGAAGGGTTCCACGAACGCGCCTTAATACGCCCGGAGGATCGAGGCCATCTCATCCATCGCCCGGCGCGCCTCCAGCACGCTCGAACCGTTGGAGAGGAACGCGAACGTGTACACGTTGCCGTTAACACTGGTCACGGTGCCGGCGAGACCGGAGGTGTCGTCGAGCGTGCCGGTCTTGGCGCGCACCCAGCCGCGGCCCGGCAGGTCGCCGTAGCGCTCGATGAGCGTGCCTTCGCCGCTGGCCACGGGCAGGGTGTTCAGCAGCGGACGCAGCTCCGGCTTGGCGGCGGCGTCGGCGAGGATGGAATCCAGCAGCTTCGGCGTGATCAGGTTCATGGTGGACAGGCCAGAGTTGTCGTGGATCTCGGTGCCGGCGGTGTCGAAGCCGTGCTCGCTCAGCGCAGCCATGGTCGCCCCCGGCGCGTCAGTCGCCGCGCGGTCCAGGGCAACTTCGCGGCCGATGGCCTCGGCGTAGACGTTGTCCGAGTGCTTCATCATCATGTCCAGGCGGGTGACCAGGTCCGGCGAGTCCACTGACGCGACCACCTGCGCACCCTCGGGCACCGGGGCAGCGCCGGCGGCCTCGGCGCCGATGGCACCGGCAAGCGCCTGCGCCACGTCGAGCGCGGGAGCGTGCGAACGCGGCACGTCGCCGGTTTCCTCCACAAGCCCGCGCCCACCGTTGAGCATCGCCGGCTGGAGCGGCGCAACGTAGCCGCCGTCGATGTCCACCGGATCCCAGCCGGGCAGCATTTCCGGCATCTGGCCCCAATAAGAAGAGTCAATGGCAACGCTGGTCACGGGCTCGCCCAAGCCATTGAGCTGCGCGGCAAGCGCGTCGATGGCCTCGGCGTCCATCCACACGTCGCCCGCAGCCTTGATCACCACCTCGCCCGGGTTCGCGCCGCGGTAAACCTGCGTGGTTACCACGTCGTCAGGCCCGAGCTGCAGGATCGCGGCGGCCGCGGTGAGGATCTTCGTGGTGGAAGCAGGGCGCAGCGCCACACCGGCTTGTTGGTCAAACACCACTTCCCCGGTGGAGGCGTCCGTCACCCGGGCGTGAAACTCGGCGAGTGCTGGGTTGGAAGCGGCGTTCGACAGGGCGTCGTAAAGCGAACTGCTCTCGATGGGCGAACCTTGAGCTGGCTCGAGGACCTCGACTGGTGCGGGGAGTGTGTAGGCGGGGCCGTGTTCGAGAGCGGAGAGCTCCTCGTGCGCGACCACACCGAAACCAGCGACCGAACCGACGCCCACGAGCGCGGCGGCCGCGGCGTCCCACGTCCAAGCTTTCATCAGGTGGCAAGCGTAGCGCACGTATGATGGCTGGCGACTATTCATCGAACAAAGGAGAGCCGCAATGGCAATCGAGGTCATCATCGAAATCCCGAAGGGGTCGCGCAACAAGTATGAGGTGGACCACGAAACTGGCCGCATCTTCCTGGACCGCTACCTGTTCACCCCGATGGCCTACCCGCTGGACTACGGCTTCATCGAGGACTCCCTGGCTGACGACGGCGACCCGCTGGACGCGCTGGTGATCACGCCGGAGCCGGTGTTCCCGGGCGTGACCGTGATCGCGCGACCGATCGGCGTGTTCAAGATGACCGATGAGGCCGGCGGCGACGACAAGCTGCTCTGCGTGCTCGACGACGTGCGCTACGAGTCTTTCCAGGACATTTCCGACATCGACGACTTCACCAAGGACGAGATCGAGCACTTCTTCGTGCACTACAAGGACCTCGAGCCGGGCAAGTCCGTGCAGGGTTCCGGCTGGGGCGACCGTGCCGAAGCCGAGTCCATCCTGCAGGCCGCGCTGGATGCGTACAAGCGCGTGGGCGACAACTCCCGCGAAGGCCTCGAAGAAGAGAAGGAAGCCAAGACCGAGAACTAGGTCCTCTCGGTTTTATTCAGGGAGAGGTTGGCATGAAAGAAGTAGAGGTACAGCAGGTCCCCGAAGGGGCACAGCTTATCGACGTCCGCGAGCCCGACGAGTTCGCCGCCCAGCGAGCCGTCGGCGCGGTGAATGTGCCGCTGAGCGAGTTCATCTCCCGAGTTGGCGAGATTGATCCCGATCAGGACGTGTACCTGATCTGCAAATCCGGGGGCCGCTCGGCGCAGGCTGGCGAGTACCTGGAAAACGCGATGGGGTGGGACAACGCGATCAACGTCGCCGGCGGGACCACCGCGTGGGTGGAAGCTGGGTTGCCGTCCGAGCAGGGCTAGGGCGGCTCGGGCGGCTCGACGCTTCGGCGCTTCGGCGCTTCGGTACCCCTGAGACATAAACCCGGATATCAGCCACAAACCCGGATATCTACACCCCTTTATGTGCGAGCTTCCACACGTAAGGTGTCGTAGATATCCGGGTTTAGCTTTGCCCGGCCTATGGCTGTCGCCAAAAGTGGCGCAACCCCATCAATTTCTGGTTACGCTTGAGACATGGCCCAGTCCGCAGATCTACCTCACTCGCTCACACGGTCGCCGTCGTTTCAGATCGAACGCGTCCGCCGACATACAAAAGACGAGGTAGAGCGCGCCCTGAGCCAGCACGGTTCGTCGATGCGGGAGTTCTGGATCCTCAGCTGCGTGATCGATCAGCCCTACTCCCAGACCCAGCTTTCGGAGCTTTTGGCGATCGACGCCTCGGACATGGTTCGCCTTGTCGACTCGCTGGAAAAGCACGAGTGGGTGAAGCGCGACCGCGATCCACGGGATCGTCGTCGCCAAATTGTCACCCCAACCAAGAAAGGTATCAAGGCGCACGCCTCGCTTGTCGACGATGTCGCCTCGGCCGAAGATCGCGCCTTGGACATGTCGACAACGAAGCAGCTCAAATCGCTAAAGAAGCTTTCCAAGGCGATCCTGGAAGAGGAAAGCTAGCCGCATTCTTTGCGACACGCAATAAAACACCTCGAAGCCTCACGGAGCGGAGCCCGGCAGCGTTAAGCTGATATCTGTTCCCTTCTTTTTTCATTGTCCGTCGAGGAGTTTTGTCATGAAGCGTTTCCGCGCGGCCAGCATTGCTGCAGCCCTGTCCGCCGCGCTGATCACTGCTCCCATCCCGTTCGCTTCCGCCGAGACACCGAACGCTGAGATAGCGGCTGAAGAGAACAAGAACGCAGCCGAGGACACGAACCCGGAGCTCATCGCCGCCGAGGCCGCGCTTGAGCGAGCTGAAAAGAAGCTCAATGAGGCGAAGGCCGAGCTGACCAAGATCGAGCAAGACGCCATCGAGGCAAGAAAGGCCGAGTCCGAGGCGCTAAAGAAGGCCACCGGCGATCAGGCAGGTAAGTTCGAAGCAGCTCGAATCGACAACGAGCACGAGCGGTCAAAGAAGATCCTCGCCGCAATGGAGAAGGTGACGAAAGCCCAGGCCGACTACGACCGCGCCGCTGCCGAGGTTGAGCGCGTCAAGGCCGGCCCCTCTAACGACCGCAATGAACGCGAGTCGATTAACCAGCCCCTGGTTACCCAGGTTCCGAAGAACACTAAGGGCTCCGCAACAAGTTCCTCAGAACTTTCCGGAGTCAACCCGGTAGCCGGTGGTGCTGTCATTGGCCTGGCCATCGGCATAATCGCCGCAATCTTTAGCCTCGTCGCCGTCACGCTGCCGATGCTGCCCCAGATCGCAGCAGCGTTCTAACCCAAAGCTTGGGTAACTCCGGTTACCCAGTTCCAACTGAATAGCTCTATTTGTTTCCAACTCTCTGGAGGAGTTTCCCATGACCCGTTCCCGCATCCGCACCGCTGGCGTTGCCGCCGCAGTCGCAACCTCTCTGATCGTCGCTCCGAACGCATTCGCCGAGGATAATGCGACTACCGCTGCGGAGACCGTTGACGCACAAAACGTTGAGCAGCAGACCCCGAAGGAGGACACTCCGAAGGAGGACACTCCGAAGGAGGACACTCCGAAGGAGGACACTCCGAAGGAGGACACTCCGAAGGAGGACACTCCGAAGGAGGACACTCCGAAGGAGGACACTCCGAAGGAGGACACTCCGAAGGAGGACACTCCGAAGGAGGACACTCCGAAGGAGGACACTCCGAAGGAGGACACTCCGAAGGAGGACACTCCGAAGGAGGACACTCCGAAGGAGGACACTCCGAAGGAGGAGGAGAAGGAGCCGAAGGGCGACCGGTCTTCAAACAACACCATCCAGTCTTCCAAGGAGGGTGACAAGACCGCCAAGGGTTCGAGCGAAGATGGCTCCCTTTCCCCGGGTGCTATCGCAGGTATCGTCATCGGCGTTCTCGCAGCGATCGCTGGCGCAGCAGCTTTCGCCCTGCCGCAGATCCAGCAGTTCCTGCCGAAGTTCTAATTCGGTAGCAAATCGGGCGCCATAGGTGCCACCACTTGAAGCCGTCTGCTCGCTTGAGCGGGCGGCTTCTTTCATGCTTGCCCAGGGACCACCCCCACCCCCAACCCCTTCCACACGGCTCTGTAGGAACTTACTGAGACGCGCGCTTGTGTCGGCATTGGCTTAGGTCTCGATCGAGCAGTCGTAAATTTTTACAGTCGCCAAGATCTCGTGGCGAAGAGGGCTTGTGGCGGTGGGGGCATTCGCCGGCAAGGGCAGAGAGGCCGGAGAGGGCGAGGCTGGCCGCGTGGCCACGCACCCCAGTCAAACACCCACCCACATTGCTGGGCGATAATAAACCGTTGGTTCAAACCAACAAATTGGATGATCGCGCCAGGTTAGTTAGCCTTATTGCCATGACAATCCAGGGCAGCCACGACGAGCACCTGCTGCGCGCGCACCTCGCGCCGCCACCGCGCACCCTCGTGGACATCATCCGCGCCACTGCGGAGGAGCACCCCGAGGCCGCCGCAATCGACGACGGTGAAGTGCTCACCTACGCCGAGCTCATCGCAGAAGTCGAGGCACTCGCCGCCGACCTGCACGCGCATGGTCTCGACCACGGCGGGCGCGTCGGCATCCGCATGACCTCCGGCTCGAAGGACCTCTACCTGGCCATCCTGGCCACGATGTTCGCCGGCTGCGCCTACGTGCCGGTCGACGCCGACGACCCGGACGAGCGCGCGGAGCTGGTCTTCGGCGAGGCCAAGATTGACGCGGTCTGGACGGATGAGGGGTTTCGCGTGCTGCGGGGCTCGAAGGCGGTGCAAGGAGGCGTCGATAAGCAAGTAAGCCCTGACGATGACTGCTGGATTATTTTCACCTCCGGCTCGACCGGAACGCCGAAGGGTGTGGCGGTGACTCACCGCTCGGCCGCGGCTTTCGTGGACGCTGAGGCGCGGCTGTTCTGCCAGGCGGAACCGCTCGGGCCCGATGACCGGGTGCTGGCGGGCCTGTCGGTGGCCTTCGACGCGAGCTGCGAGGAAATGTGGCTGGCGTGGCGCCACGGTGCATGCCTGGTGCCCGCTCCGCGCGCGCTCGTGCGCTCCGGCCAGGACTTGGGCCCGTGGCTGATCCGCCGCGACATCACCGTCGTTTCCACCGTGCCCACGCTCGCGGGCCTGTGGCCTGCGGAAGCGCTTGACAACGTGCGCTTGCTCATCGTCGGCGGCGAGGCCTGCTCGCAGGAGCTCACCGATCGCTTGGCGACGGGGCGCGAAATGTGGAACACGTATGGGCCCACAGAGGCGACCGTGGTGGCTTCCGCGCAAAAACTCATTCCCGGCGAGCCGGTGACCATCGGTTGGGCGCTTGACGGCTGGGACCTCAAAGTCGCCGACGACGGTGAGTTGGTCATCGGCGGCGTTGGCCTCGCGCGCTACCTCGACCCTGCGAAGGACGCGGAGAAGTACGCGCCGATGGGCGATTGGCCGCGCGCCTACCGCACCGGCGACCACGTGAAAATTGCCGACAATGGCTTGGCGTTTATCGGCCGCGCCGACGACCAGGTGAAGATCGGCGGCCGCCGAATCGAGCTCGGCGAGGTAGAGGCGCACGTCGCGGGCCTGGACGGGGTCTACAACTCCGCCGTCTCCACGCAGACGCTGCCCAGCGGCGACAAGGTGCTGGTGGGCTACCTCTCCCCCGACCCGGGTGTCACCCTCGACGTCATCGCGATGCGTGAGGCACTCGCAGAAGTCATGCCGGCCGCGCTCGTCCCGCGCCTGCATGTGATGGACGAGCTGCCCGTGCGCACCTCCGGCAAGGTCGACAAAAAGGCCCTCCCCTGGCCGCTGCCCGCCGAGGTCAGCGCCGTCGGTCTCACCGAAACCGAAGCATGGGTGGCGCAGACCTTCGTCGATGTCCTCGGCATGGACGTCGCCAGCCGCGACGACGACTTCTTCGCACTCGGCGGCACGTCGCTTGCCGCCGCGACCCTGGTCGCGCGCCTGCGCGAGCGCGTCCCCACCATCGCCGTGCGCGACCTCTACGACCACCCTCGACTCGGGGCTTTAGCATCGCTTACCGACGACTCCTTGGGCACGACCCACACGCTCCGCGACCGCGCTGTCACCCCGGTTGGCGCAACTACGCGTCTTGCCCAGACTCTGCTCATGGTGCCGGTGATGACGCTGCGTGCCGCCACAGCAGTGACGTGGGTGCTCCTGGCCGCGCAGCTACTAGGCGTGCTGGCGCTGTCGTGGTCCGGACTGGTGCTCGCGTTTGTGGTGTTCTGCACCCCACTCGGCCGCGTGCCTGTCGGCGCGCTTGGCGCGCGGGTAATCCGCGGCCGCATCGAGGCGGGCGTGTACCCGCGCGGCGGTGCAGTGCACGTGCGTCTCTGGGCTGCGGAACGCTGGCTCGCCGCCTCCGGCGCGACGAATATCTCTGCGGCGTGGCTGGTCAAGCCGCTTGCGCGCATGCTGGGCGCCCGCATCGGCCGCGGCGTGGACTTTCAGACGTTGCCGCCGGTCACCGGTCTACTCACGGTTGGCAGCGGTGCGGCGATCGAGCCGGGCGTCGACCTGTCGGGCCACTGGCTCGACGGCGATGAACTGCACGTCGGAGCGGTGACAATCGGCGATGACGCTCGCATCGGTGCCCGCTCGACCCTGATGCCGGGTACCGAGATCCGCCAGGATGCGCACGTTGAGGCTGGGTCCACCGTCACCGGCGACAAACCCGTGAAGAAGGGCGCGCGTTGGGCGGGCTCGCCCGCGAAGAAGGTCGGCCGCTCGAAGCTGCGCTTCCCTGACGAGCGGCCGCCGCGCGGCATCGTCTGGGCAGCGGCGTATGCGCTGACGTCGCTGGCGCTCGCTGGCCTACCCGTTGCAGCTGCGGCCGCGGGTATTGCAGTGGTGTGGGCACTCGCGCCGTCAATTGGCTGGGCGGTGGTCCTCTCCCCGCTCGGCGGCCTGGTTTACCAGGGCGTCGGCATGGGCCTGACCTGGCTGGGGGTGCGAATTGCGCAGCTGAGCATCAAACCCGGCATCGCCCCGGTGCGTTCCCGCCACGGGCTTGCGCTGTGGACCGTCGTGCGCCTGATGGATGATGCCCGCACCCGCTTCTTCCCCGTCTACGCTGCACTGCTTACCCCGGTGTGGCTGCGCACGCTCGGCGCGCACATCGGCAACGACGCCGAGGTGTCCACCGCTGTCATGGTGCCCACGCTCACCGAGGTTCGCGACGGGGCATTTCTTGCCGACGACACGCTTGCCGGCGGCTACGAACTCGGCGGCGGCTGGATCCGCAGCGCCCAAACGACTGTGGGTCGACGCGCGTTCGTAGGTAACTCCGGCATGGTCGCCCCAGGGCGCAAGCTGGCTAAGCAGTCCCTGGTCGCGGTGCTCTCTGCCAGCCCGAAGAAATCGAAAGCGGGATCTAACTGGTGGGGATCGCCGCCGGAGCGAATGCGCCGCGTCGAGGTCGAGGCGGGAAGTGAATCTGTGACGTACGCGCCGTCGACAAGCATGAAGCTCCGGCGGGGCTTTGTGGAAACCCTGCGGCTGCTCGCACCCATGGCGCATGCGTGGCTGGCTGCACTGTTCGCGGTGGTCGTTGTGGGTTTGACGCCGGTGCTGGGCTGGTGGGTGTACCTGGCTGGTGGGCTGGTGTGGATGTATATCGGCGCACTCGCGGTGCTGGTTGCTGTGGCGACGAAGTGGCTGCTGGTGGGCACGCACCGGGCGGGCGAGCACCCGCTGTACTCGTGGTTTGTGTGGCTCAACGAGCTGCAGGACCAGTTCATTGAGCTGGTGGCCGCGCCGTGGTTCTTCAACTGGGCGCCGGGCACCGGCGAGATGTCTCTGGTGCTGCGGCTGCTCGGGGTGGATATCGGGCGTGGCGCTTGGGTGGAGTCGTACTGGTTCCCCGAGACAGACCTGTGCCGCGTGGGCGACGGCGCATCGGTGGGGCGCGGCACGGTGGTGCAGACGCACCTGTTCCAGGACCGCGTGATGTCGCTGGATGCCGTGGTGGTGGAGGCCGGCGCGTCGGTGGGGCCGCACTCGGTGGTGCTGCCCGGTGCGGTGATCGGCGCGGACGCGTCGGTTGGCCCGGGTTCGCTGGTGATGCGCGGCGACGTGCTCAGCGAGCGCACCGTCTGGCAGGGCAACCCGGTCGAGCCGCGGTAGCGGCTAGTTGCGGCCCGGCGCGGGCAGTGTTTGGCTAGCGCACCACCTGCGGCGCGAAGAACGCGAACAAACCGCCGAGCGCCGCGAGCACGGCGACGATCACGCCGACCGCAGCAGGCATACCGGATCCAGACGAGCCTGTGGAACCATCCTGCTGCGGGTTCGGCGACGGTTCGGAGCCGGCGTTCGAACCCGCGCCGGCAGCCTGGTTTCGCACCGCGTCAGACGCGGTGAGGCGGCCCTGCTTGGAGAAGTCCTGGTACTTGATCAGCTTCGTCGTGCCCTCCGGGTTGGTGGCACTGTGGCCAGCCTTGAAATCCCAGGCCTCGACGCGGACGCGGTCGTCGTAGATCTTCACGCGGAGGCCGGATGCGGCCTGCTCGTCCACGATTTCCTCGTCGTGGTCGCCGTCGGGCATGTACTCGTTCAAGATCGCACCGGTGTTCACTACCGGGAATCCGATCGCGCCTTCCTGAGTGCCGTCGTAACGTCGCGTCCCCCACCAGTTGTTCTGGTACAGCGATGCATGCGAGTGGCTGGTGAATGCAACGACGTCGTTGTACTTCGACAGGACGTTGGAAAGTGCCTGCTGATTCTCGAAGTCGTTCTGGTACCACGCCGAGTGGGACATGGACACCGTCTGCGGCAGTAGCGGGTGGGTGAAGACGAGTGCAGTCACACCCTGGCTATCCCAGTACGCGAGGCGAGAGTCGAGCCAGGCGAGCTGCTCGGCCGACAGGCGTTGAAACGGTTCTTTACCGTCACGGTCGGAGTCTTGGTAGTACTCGGTGGAGATGCCGATCATCGGCACACCATCCACGACCTTTTCAAACCACGGCTTGTCCTGCCCGGTGTGCTCGCCCGCGTACTGCATGTAGCGGTCCATCTTTTCTTGGAAGTCCAGCTCGTGGCCGTAGAGCTCGTGGTTGCCGATGGTCCAGAACTCCTCGCCGGAATCGTGCGGCACTGCCTCGCGTGCGGCGAGGAAGGTGTCCCACTGTTCCTGCGTGCCCAGATCGACCAGGTCGCCGTTGATCACCAGCGCGTCAGCCTTTTCAGGCATCGCGTTGAGCCGCGCCACTGCCAGCTTGAAGTCTTCGGGGTCATCTTGGGTGTCAGAGATGACGTCGATAATGGCCTTCGGCTGCTCCGCGACCTGCGTGAACGGAGCACGAACCGCAACATTGTCCAGCGCCCACCAGTAGTCGTCGTTGCCGCCGAGGTAGGAGAAGGTCACCTGCATCTGGCTCGCGCCGGCCGGAACATCGATCTCGAAGTACTCGTGGGAGGAGTAGCGGTCCGCATCGAACGTGGCGACGGTCTGTTGTGCTCCCCCATCGAAGCTCACGCTCACCTGGGCGGTCTGGCCCGACTTGCCCTGGCGGTAGTGGTGGTCGAACTCGAGCGCGACGGTGCCCTGGCCACTGACGTTGATGTTGGCGCTGGTAAGTGAAGCGTCCATCGAGTCGCGCGGCGCGAGGCGCTGCTGCTTCGAGTCGATGATTGCCACCTGATCGTGGCCCTGGGTGAAGTAGTGGCGCTGTTCCGTGCCAGACGTCCAGGTCCAGCGCCGAATGGTGGAGAGCGTCCACCCGTTCCAGCGTTCCTCGCCAGAGGTCACGCCGGTGACGTCTTGTTTCCAGCCCTTCGGCATGTCGTGGGTGAAGTGGGCCGGGTTCGGGACTGCATCGAAGCTTTCGAAGTACAGGTACGGACGGGCCGAAGCGGGCAGGCTTTCCGGTTGAGCGGCGACGGCCTGGGTGAGGCCCAGCGGAAGAGCGATGACAGTAGCGGTTGCGATGGCGGTTGCGGTGGCGGTAGCGAGGAACGAGTTGCGCAGCGTCATACGCCAAAAATTACTCCACCCGACCAGGTTCCGCTTGGCAAGCTTTCAGCCCACTCTCAGCGAATTTGGCAGCGATTACCGGCACCCTTTCCCTTACTAGACAGGGTGGTGTATTTTCTCCATACAGATCGGTTTCCGGGCCGCCAACGGTTGCCAGGAAGACCGTCTCACCTGCAAGAGAAAGTAGAACAACATGTCTATCATCCCGAATCGCAAGCGCATCGCGGCGGGCGTCGCCGCTGTCCTCGCAGCAGTGAGCCTCACCGCTTGCTCCTCCGACTCCTCCGGTTCGAGCGACTCCGCCGGTTCCGATGCCCCTTCCGCCTCGAGCAGCTTCCGAGATGTGGATGCCATCAAGGAGGACGGCACGGTGAAGATCGGCGTGTTCTCCGATAAGGCGCCGTTCGGCTACGTCGATGCGAACGGCGGCTACGCCGGATACGACATCGAGTACGGCAACCGCCTCGGCGAGGACCTCGGCGTCGAAGTTGAGTACGTCCCGGTCGAAGCCGCCTCGCGCGTCGAGTTCCTGGACACCAACAAGGTCGACATCATCCTGGCCAATTTCACCGTCACCCCGGAGCGCCAGGAGAAGGTCGACTTCGCCAACCCGTACATGAAGGTCTCGCTCGGCGCGGTCACCCCGGATGCCAAGCCGCTGAACAGCGTCGAGGAGCTCGAGGGCAAGAACGTCATCGTGGTCAAGGGCACGACCGCAGAGGCTTACCTGGAAGAGAACCACCCGGAGATCAAACTCACTAAGTTCGAGCAGTACACCGAAGCCACCAATGCGCTTATCGACGGCCGGGGCGACGCCTGGGTCACCGACAACACCGAGGCGCTCGCATGGGCTGAGCAGACCCCTGGTTTCACCGCGACCATCCCGACACTGGGTGACATCGACACGATCGCTGGCGCAGTAGCCAAGGGCAACACCAGCCTGAAGGACTGGATGAACGACGAGCTGGTCGAGCTGGGCAAGGAGAACTTCTTCCACGACGCCTACGAGAAGACCCTGAAGCCGGTCTACGGCGACGCGGTCTCCGCAGACGACCTCGTCGTTGAGGGCGGCAAGCTCTAATCCAATGGATTTCTCGGTCGTCGCCGATAACATCCCGGTCTACGCTCAGGCGGCAGTCCTCACTGTGAGGGTTGCCGCCAAAGGCATTTTGCTGGCGTTTCTCGTTGGCGCGCTCTGCGCCACCATCAGGTACTTTCGCATCCCGGTGCTGCGCCAACTCACCACGGCCTACATCGAGGTCTCCCGCAACACTCCCCTACTTGTGCAGCTCTTCTTCCTCTACTTCGGCCTGCCGAAGTTGGGCATCGTCATCGAGTCGGAGACTTGTGCGGTAATCGGGCTCGGGTTCCTCGGCGGTTCATACATGGCCGAGGCAATTCGTGCGGGTCTGGAAGGCGTGCCGGCCAGCCAGATGCAGTCGTCGTTAAGCCTGGGCATGAGCCGTACCCAAGCCCTGCGACATGTGATCACTCCGCAGGCCACTGCCCTGGCTCTGCCCGCGCTGACGGCGAACATCATCTTCCTGATCAAGGAGACATCGGTGGTGAGCATCGTCGCACTGCCGGATTTGGTGTACACGGCGAAGGAGCAGATCGGGCAGACCTACGAAACCCGCGAGGCGCTGCTTCTGCTGGTCACGTTCTACCTGATCATTTTGCTGCCCATTTCGCTGGTGGCCGGTGCCGTTGAGAGGAAGGTGCGCGCGAATGTTTTCGGATCTTGAGGTACTCGCGCAGGGCAACAACTTCGCCCGCCTGCTCCAAGGCCTCGGAGTCTCGGTGCAGATCGCGCTGATCTCCATGGCGCTTTCGATCGTGCTGGGTACGCTCCTTGGCGTTGTCATGACGTCGAAAAGCAAAATTGTGCGGGTAGTGACCCAGTTCTACCTGCAGTTTGTGCGCATCATGCCGCAACTGGTGCTGCTGTTTCTGGTGTACTTCGACCTCACGCGCGGCTTCGGGATCAACCTCGACGCCAAGGTTGCGGCAATCATCGTGTTCACCCTGTGGGGCACCGCCGAGATGGGCGATCTGGTGCGCGCCTCTATTCAGGCGGTGCCGCGGCACCAATACCTCTCCGCCGCGGCGCTGGGCATTGAGGGCCGCGACCTCTACCGCCACGTGGTGCTGCCGCAGGCGGTGCGCGGGCTGTTGCCGCTGACCATCAACCTGACCAACCGCATGATCATGACCACCTCGCTCGTGGCGCTAATCGGCGTCGTCGAGGTGCTCAAAGTCGCACAGCAGATCATTGACGCGAACCGTTTCGACTACCCCAGCGCCGCCCTGTGGATCTACGGCGTGGTGTTTGTGCTCTACTTCCTCGTGTGTTTCCCCATCTCGCTCGCCGCGCGCAAGCTTGAAGAAAGGTGGCAGTAAATGGAGCTTTTGAAGCTTCACGACGTCCGCAAGACCTACCCCAACGGCCACCGAGCCCTCGACGGGGTGAGCTTGAGCGTGGATCGCGGCGAGGTCGTGGCCATCATCGGCCCGTCCGGTTGCGGTAAGTCGACCCTGCTCAAAACGGTCAATGGCCTCGAGCCGGTGGACTCGGGGCACATTCTTGTCGACGGCCGCGACGTCACCCTCGCCACGACGCGCCTGAAAGACGTGCGCGCTGATGTGGGCATGGTGTTTCAGTCCTACGACCTGTTCCCGCACCTGACGGTGATGAAGAACCTGCTGCTCGCCCCCAAAGTGGTGCAAGGTGCGAACGAGGCGCAGGCGCGCGAGCGGGCCATGGAGCTGCTCGAGCGAGTCGGCCTGGCGGATAAGGCAGACGCGCGCCCGCGCGAGCTATCCGGCGGGCAACAACAGCGCGTGGCAATCGTGCGCGCGCTGATGATGGAGCCGAAAGCATTGCTTCTCGACGAGATCACCGCCTCCCTCGATCCCGAGATCGTTCGGGAGGTGTTGGAGGTGGTTGTGGGACTCGCGCGCGACGGGATGACGATGCTTGTGGTGACTCACGAGATGTCGTTTGCGAAGGCAGTTGCCGATCGCGTGGTGTTCATGGACGCCGGTCGCATTGTGGAGGTAGCGCCGCCGGAGGAGTTCTTTGCATCGCCGTCCAGCGATCGCGCAAAGCGCTTCTTAGACCAGCTGGTTTTCTAGGGCGTTCGGCTGCCGAGGTGTTGGCTAGCTGAAGTCGCTGGGAGCTTTGCATTGGGCGCGGGGCCGGCGCCCCTGCATTTGTCCGGCATTTGCCCGGCAATGGTACAGACAAGTTGAGTAGTCGAATGCTGCACGCCACTTTCTTCTAGCAACATGGTTCTCACCAGTGATAATGACCACGAATCCCGCAAGATCCGCTTCCTGCATTCAGCACCGATTTGACCTAACCGCTACTCTTCTTGGGGGAAATGGTTCTATTTTCTGGAGCTTATTTATACTTGCTCTCGCCCTACTGATCTTCCCAGGAGACTTTAATGAAGAAGACCTTCCGCGCCAGCCTCGTTGCCGTTGCGCTTGGCGTCAGCACGATCACCGTTCCGGCCGCGTTCGCTCAGGAACCGACAACCTCCGCCGCTACCGCCAACCAGTCGGGCGATCAGTCGATCGCAGAGGCAGAGGCCGCGGTTAAGGACAAGGAGCAAGCCCTCGCTGCCGCCAAGCAGGAAGCTGCGTCCGCCAAGGCTGCGGCTGAGACCGCTGCCGCAGCCGCTGCCGAGGCACAGGACAAGGTAGACGCTGCGAAGAAGGAAGAGGCCGCGGCCGCAAAGCCGATTGCAGATCTCGAAGCCGCACAGGCAAAGAGCGATGCAGCGCAGAAGACTGTTGAGGACCTCCGCGCCGCCGAGATTGTCCAGGAAGAGCGCCTCTACACCGCAATGGTGGAGCTGGAAGCTGCAAAGGAGCGCAGCCGCAACGCAATCAACCACGTCGACGTGCGCAAGGCCACCGCCGACGTGCTTAAGTGGACCAACGAGCACCTCGCCGCGATCAAGGACCTGATCGCGGCACAGGAAGCAACGAACGCAGCACGCCCGGAGGCAGAGACCGCCCTAACTGAACTGACAGCTGCCGAAGAGGCCGCAGCCCCCAAGCAGGCTGCTTTGACTGAGGCGCAGGAGAAGACTGCTGCAGCTCAGGCTGAACTGGAGAAGGCTAACGCTAAGAAAGCCGAGGCCGAAGAGGCGCTTAAGGACGCCAACGACAAGGTCAAGGCACTAGGGGGGCAGACGGACGCCGAGCCGACCACTTCGGAGACCTTGACCGAGTCCTCCACCTCCTCCACCAAGCCGGCTGAGCCGACTACCTCGGAGGCGGAGCTGACCACTTCGGAGTCTCCGATCGAGTCCTCCACCGCGACCACCGAATCCACGACCACCACCGAGGAGGCTGAGCCGACCACCTCGGAGGCCGCGAGCGAGACCGCGACCACCACCGAGTCGACCACCACTCAGCAGCCCAAGCCGCGCCCCACGACTCCGGTCGCTGACGCTGTAGTTGGCGTGATCACGGTCATCTCCACCACCATCACCACCCTGTGGGATCAGGTGAAGCGCGCATTCCCGTGGCGCCGCTAACTATTAACTTTCGCCCAGAACGCCTTTAGCGCCGCGCGCCCCACGCGGCCTGCACGCCCGCGTCGCGTTCAGCTTCGGTGAACAGCGACGGGGCGAACTGCTGCTTCACGTTTGCCACGGTCTCGGCGGACTTGCCGGCAAAGTTGCCGGCTAAGGCAAGCGCGTCTTCGAGGCTGCCGCGGCCGACGGCGAAACCGGTAGCTACCGCGGTATCGACGTCCAGCGGAAGCCCCGCAAGCAGCATCGCGCGCGCCCTGGCCCCGCCGATGAGTTCGGTCAACGCTTCGACGGGCCAAGAATCGACACCGATGCCAATCTTGGTGACCGGAAGCGAGCAGACCGCGGTCTCGGAAACAACCCGCAGATCGCAGGCCATCGCCAACATCATTCCCGCACCGATCGCGGGCCCGTTCAAATAGGCAACCGCTGGCAGCGGGCTCGCGACAATAGTGCGCATCAGCTTGGCAATTACGGGATAGAGCGCGTCCTGGAAATCCGTCTCATCCAAATCGGCACCCGCGCTGAACACGGTGCCCTCCCCGGTCAGGACGATCGCCCGGGTTGAGGAGGGCGGGTGCAAGATTCCGTCGATAAGCAATGTGCAAAGCTCCTGGCTGAGCGCATTGCGTTTCTCGTGCCGGTCGAGCGAAATTACGCGAACCGGCCCGGAGTCGACGACCTTAATCACCGATCTGATCGCGCCCCCGCTTAACGATCTTCGGGTCCGGCTCGCCCACGATCTCATGATCCTTGTTCGTGTACTCGAACTTGCTCAGAATGTAGCGCATCGCATTGAGGCGGGCGCGCTTCTTGTCGTTGGACTTAATCGTGATCCACGGAGACTCGTCGGTGTCCGTGTAGCGGAAAGTCTCCTCCTTCGCGCGCGTGTAGTCGTCCCACTTATCCAGGCTGGCCAGGTCCATCGGGGAGAGCTTCCACTGGCGCACCGGATCCACCTGGCGGATGGCGAAACGGGTGCGCTGCTCCTTCTGCGTGACGGAGAACCAGAACTTGGTCAGCGAAATGCCAGAGCCGAGGATCATGTTCTCCAGCATCGGCACCTCGCGGAGGAACTCAGCGTGCTGCGACTCGGTGCAGAAGCCCATCACTCGCTCCACACCGGAGCGGTTGTACCAAGAACGGTCAAAAAACACGATCTCGCCCGCAGCAGGGAAGTGTTCAATGTAGCGCTGGAAGTACCAGGAGGTACTTTCGCGTGGCGACGGCTTCTCCAACGCCACGGTGCGCGCTCCGCGCGGATTGAGGTGCTCATTAAAGCGCTTAATAGTGCCACCCTTACCAGCGGCGTCGCGGCCTTCAAACAAGATGATGTGGCGCTGACCGGTATCCTTCGTCCAGTTCTGCCACTTCAGCAGCTCAATCTGGAGGGCGCGCTTCTTCTCCTCGTACTCATCGCGGCTCATCCGCTCTTCGTAAGGGTACTGCTCGCGCCACGTCTGAATCGGCGTGCCGTCCGGCATGAGGAGCACCGGGTCGTCCTCATCAGAATCGTCCACGATCCAGCCTTCGGTCGCGGCGAGGTCGATCATCGGCATATCGTCTTCTTTGTGGTCAGCCATACCGGGAATCTTACGCTGACCGGCCACATGTTGCGGGGTGAGATGGTGGCGGATCAGGCAGCGGTTGCAATGCAAAAAGCCCCGCCAAGATTGGCGGGGCGAACTGCGAGCGCTTTCTCAGCGCCTAAGCCTTAGAGCAGGCCGAGCAGCTTGTGAGCGTTCTCAGCAGCGCCTGCGAGGGACTTCAGGATCTCCAGAAGAGCGCCAGCGAGGTGAGCGTCGGAGGAGACGAACTTCCAGTTCTCGAGAGCGGTGGTGATGTTTTCCATGGTTTGCTCCTATTCAGCAAGTATGAGTTGGTGGGTGGCACTGAGTGCCGGGTGTCATTAAGTCCGAGAGAACTCAGACCGTCGACTTACTAGTTAGCCTTAGCTTCCGGGGTCAGTCCGGTTGCCTTGTCGTTCAGCTCGGTGAGCTTCAGGAGGAAGTCCGGGACGAAGCGGAACAGGCCGACGATGTTCTTGCCGAAGGTCTCGAAGTCCTTGAGCGCGGAGATGATTGCGGAGAGATCCATGTTGTCCCCTTAAGTGTTGGTGCCAGATGCCTGGCGAGGTTTTGACAGTTTCCTGACACCCTTCGAGGGGCATCACGGGTTGTAGTATGCCACAGCCAATCTTTCGCGCAAGAGATTCCTCTAAATTCTCAGCCGGATTGGTTTCGAGTATTTTGGCGGATTAGTTAACCCCAACGTTAACTTTTGTTAAGTAATTCCGGCTACCAGCAACATTTGTCGCCGAAAGGTGAATGCCGAGTTACAGCCCTCTTGTTGATGTAACACCAGTGCACAAAATGCCCGATAAGAGCATCCAAAGCAGGCTTTCCAGGCTCCCACATCCGGGGGTGATACGGCATCGACACTAGAGTTATCCGCAACGCCCTCACAGAACCCTCCCCTACTTCCAAGGAGCTCCGATGGCCGCAGAGTGGCACGAACTTCAACCCGACGGAGCACCGGCTGCGCCCACCGGGGCCGCAACCTACCGCGTGATCTACCCGGCGCCGGGCGCACGGGGCGAGGTCACCATGTCGGGCCTTGTCACGGTGCCCGAAAGCGCCGCCGCAACCGAGGCTGGAACTGCAGTGCCGCTACTCTCCTTTGCCCACGGCACCACCGGCATCTCAACCTCGAGCGCGCCCTCCTTATATAAGGAAGGCGACCCGATCGGGCGCTACATCGAGCGCTCAACGGTCTTCCTCCAGAGCTGGGTCGATGCCGGGTTCACGGTTCTGCAGCCGGACTACGAAGGGCTTGGCGTGGAGGAAGTCGGCGGGACCTACCTGCACCGAGTGAGTTCCGCCGGGGCGATCAACGGTCTGGTCGAAACTGCGAAGGAAAAGTTCAATGCGCAGCACTGGGTGAACGTTGGTTACTCGCAGGGCGGGTACTCTGCGCTTGCGGCAGCGGACAACCCCACAGAGGGACTAGTGGGAACCGTGGCGATCGCGCCCGGTGACACCGAGCTGGTGAACAAGAATCTGCGCATCATGGGCATCGGCCCGGTGGACGTCGCGCGCATGCTCTCAGGCCGCGCGGTGCGCTTCTTCCCCATCGTGCTCGCGTCCGCGATGAACGCGTTTGAGGACGTCGACGGCGACGCCTTCCTCTCCGACCTCGGGCGCGAGCTCGTTGCGAAGGCGAACACTCTGACTCTCCCCGAGTTAGAGGAGGAAGTGGAAGATATTTCCGGCGGAGACCTCTTCTTCTCCAATGCCGACACCACCGTGCTGCAGGCGCGCCTGGATGAGCAGCGTCTCGAGCTCATGCACCCGCAGGGCCCAGTCCTGGTCCTGGTCGGCAACCAGGACACCACCATCAACCGCGAACACGTCATCGGCCAGGTCAACGCCTGGGAGGCGGCGGGCGTTGAGGTGAAGTACGTCGAGCTCGACGGCGTGGGCCACGGCAAGTCCATCTCGGAGGCTCAGGCGCCGATCCACGAGTGGGTGGCGCAGCGCGACGGTCGCGCCGCTCGGTAGAACAAGGTCGGTCACAATGGGCCGTCGATAAGCATTGAATGCGAAAAACCCGCACGAAGCGGGCTTTCCTGCGGGAGGGGGCAGAGCTTACATCATGCCCATAGCTTCCGGATCCATGCCAGCGCCTGCGCCAGCCGGCTCCGGCTTGTCAGCAACGACAGCCTCGGTGGTGAGGAACAGTGCGGCGATGGAAGCAGCGTTCTGCAGCGCAGAACGGGTCACCTTCGCCGGGTCAGCGATGCCGTTAGCCAGCATGTTGATGTACTCACCGGTGGCGGCGTTCAGGCCCTCGCCCTCCGGCAGGTGCGCAACCTTGTCGGCGACAACGCCCGGCTCCAGGCCGGCGTTCAGCGCAATCTGCTTCAGCGGTGCGGACAGTGCCTCGCGGACGATGCGCACGCCGGTAGCCTCGTCGCCCTCAAGACCGAGGTCGCCCTCGAGCTCCTTGGCAGCCTGCAGGAGTGCAACACCACCGCCGGCGACGATGCCCTCCTCAACAGCAGCCTTCGCGTTGCGCACGGCGTCCTCGATGCGCAGCTTCTGCTCCTTGAGCTCCACCTCGGTGGCAGCACCAACCTTGATCACTGCAACGCCACCGGCCAGCTTGGCCAGGCGCTCCTGCAGCTTCTCACGGTCGTACTCGGAGTCGGAGTTCTCGATCTCGGCGCGGATCTGCTTCACGCGGCCCTCGATCTGAGCCTGGTCGCCGGAGCCCTGAACGATGGTGGTCTCGTCCTTGGTCACCACAACCTTGCGTGCCTGGCCGAGCAGCTCGATGCCGGCGGTCTCCAGGGACAGGCCGACCTCCTCGGAGATGACCTGGCCGCCGGTGAGGATCGCCAGATCCTGCAGCATGGCCTTGCGGCGATCGCCGAAGCCCGGTGCTTTCACAGCCACAGACTTGAAGGTGCCGCGGATCTTGTTCACCACGAGGGTGGACAGGGCCTCGCCCTCGACGTCCTCGGCGATGATCAGCAGCGGCTTACCGGACTGCATGACCTGCTCGAGCACCGGCACGAGCTCCTTGACGTTGGAGATCTTGCCGGAGACCAGCAGGATGTACGGGTCCTCGAGCACAGCCTCGCCGCGCTCCATGTCGGTGGCGAAGTATGCGGAGATGAAGCCCTTGTCAAAGCGCATACCCTCGGTGACCTCGAGCTCCACGCCGAAGGTGTTGGACTCCTCGACGGTGATCACGGACTCCTTGTTCACGGAGCCGTTGCCCACGGCGTACATCGCCTCGGCGATCTTCTTGCCGATCTCCGGGTCACCGGCGGAAATGCCTGCGGTGGACGCGATCTCCTCCTGGGTCTCAACCTCCTTGGCGGAGTTGAGCAGGGACTGGGAGACCTTCTCGGTGGCAGCCTGGATGCCGCGCTTGATGCCCATCGGGTTGGAGCCGGCCGCGACGTTGCGCAGGCCTTCGCGCACGAGCGCCTGGGCGAGGACGGTTGCGGTGGTGGTGCCGTCGCCGGCGACGTCGTCAGTCTTCTTCGCAACTTCCTTGACCAGCTCGGCGCCGATCTTCTCGTACGGGTCCTCGAGGTCGATTTCCTTGGCGATGGTCACACCGTCATTGGTAATCGTCGGCGCGCCCCAGCTTTTCTCCAGCACCACGTTGCGGCCCTTTGGGCCAAGGGTGACGCGCACTGCGTCTGCCAGGGTGTTCAGTCCGTTTTCGAGGCTGCGGCGTGCTTCCTCGTCGAATGCAATCATCTTTGCCATGTGAGTTTGTTGCTCCTTATATATATGGGAACGAGCACTCAATTCGTCGGTTCCAAGCAGGCGCCCGCGACGGCACGGCTGATGAGTGGTTCAGCCTCACCTACTCGAAGGTTCATTTAGCACTCGCATTGTTCAAGTGCCAGCACCCATTTTTAGCACTCGCATGGGTCGAGTGCAAGATCGGCGCAAGGTTTCAGCACCCAGGCTCTTTTCGCTTATCGACGGCCCTTTCAAACGCGAATCCAGTCCAAAAATGCGGTGGTAGCGTGGGGATATGAGTAACGACGGTACAGTAAACAGCGCAGCGACCAGCACCGATTTCACCTTCTCGCCGAACCGAGAGCGCATCTTCCAGGAACTCTCGGAGCTGATCTCCCATTACTCCCCGCACTCTATGCCGGAGCACGCCGCGACCCACGAGGAAGCCGCAAAGTGGGTGACTGCCAAGCTCGAGGCGCTCGGTCTTGACGTCACCCGACACCCGACCGTGGATGATGCGGACACCATCATCGGCGTGAAGGAGCCGGTGGGCGATGCCCCTACCGTCCTCCTCTACTCCCACTACGATGTCGTGCCCGCCCAGAACCCGGCCGTGTGGACGAACGACCCACTCGAGCTCGACGAGCGGGGCGGCCGCTGGTACGGCCGCGGCGCCGCGGACTGCAAGGGCAACGTCATCATGCACCTCGAAGCTCTGCGCATGGTCCAGGAGAACGGCGGCACCGACCTCGGCATCAAGGTGGTCGTGGAAGGTTCGGAGGAGCTCGGCGGCGACGACGGCTTGGGCAAGCTCATCGACGCCAATCCCGACTTGTTCACGGCAGATGTGATTTTCATTGGCGACGGTGGCAACGTGGCCGCCGGCATCCCGACATTGACCACCCACCTACGCGGTGGCGCGCAGGTGCGCATCAAGGTGGCCACCCTCGAAGGGCCAGTTCACTCGGGCGGCTGGGGCGGCGCGGCACCGGATGCGGCGCATGCGCTGATCCGCATCATCGACTCCTTCTTTGACGAGCACGGACGCACCACCATTGAAGGCGTGGACACCACTGCGAAGTGGGAAGGCGACCCGTACGACCGCGAGACGTTCCGCAAGGATGCCCGCGTACTCGATGGGGTGCAGCTGCTCGGCACCGTCGACGACGAGCCGGCAGACATGGTGTGGGCACGCCCCGCCATCACCGTCATCGGCTTTACCTCGGTGCCGGTGAAAGACGCAACGAACATCGTGAACTCGACCGCCGAGGCCCAGTTCAACCTGCGCGTGCCCGCACCCCAGTCTGCTGCCGAAGTGGCGAAGAAGGTGGAGGAGCAGATCTACGCACGCGCGCCGTGGGGCGCAAAGGTTGAGGTGAGCGTCACGGGTGTGAACGAGCCGTTTTCCACGGACCCAAACGGTCCGGCGGTGCAGCATTTTGGCAAGTGTATGCAGGACGCCTACGGCGCTGAGCGCCTCACCGTGGTTGGCACCGGCGGTTCCATCCCGCTCACCGTGACCCTGCAGAAGAACTTTCCCGACGCAGAGTTCGCGCTGTACGGTGTCGCGGATCCGGCCGCGAACATCCACGGCATTGATGAATCCGTCGACCCGACGGAAATCGAGCACGTCGCCATCGCAGAGGCAACGTTCCTGCTCACCTACGGAAAATAGACGGAGCATGTGCGTGAGTTGATAGTTGTGTTGCAGATCACTGTTGTATCGGCTACTGTGATCTGCAACACAAAGAACTCTCCTTGTACTCCGAGTAGCCGAGGCTACGGACCCCGCCGCGTAAACAGACCCCGCGGCGCGCGGAAGTAGTCGTTAGCACCCCACTACCAGGGTCAGACCCCAGCAAGGCCCCAGCTACTTCAAGGAGTACCGCCCATGTTCACCGCCACCGCCACCAGCACCGCCGCTACCCACACCGATCGTACCCACTCGCTCCACGGCGCACTGCACCTCTTGTCGACGGCGCACCCGCACCTCGAGGGTCACCCGCAGCACGCGCCTCACGCTGAACCGGCTGAGCAGCACATCGAGCCCGACCCACTCAAGGCGCGCTACGAAATCGACGCCAACCTCCCCCGCGAGCTTCGCCACGAAGCACGCGACATGGACTGGGGTCTATTCATAGCCACCTACGCGCCGGAGCCGACGCTGAAAGTCACGCTCACTGCGTGCAAGCAGAAGGATTGGATGAAGTCCGAGTACTCCTTCGACGTTTACGCCAGCCCGAAGGCTTCCGCCTCGCGGAATTTCCACGAGACGATCGAGGCTACCGGCCCAGTTCGCGCGATCAGCCAGCTCCTCGACCGCCACCGCCGCTACGTCGAGATCCTCGCATTCCACCAGATCGAGATCTTTGAGGCGACCGCGACCTGCCTGAAGATCGGTCACTCCGAGCGCGATCACCGCAAGGCATGGGTCATTGGTTTCGGCGGCACCCCGGAAGCGTCCGCGGCCGCCGCAATGTCTGCCGGCGCACAGCGCATCCACGGCAACCTCTAAATATCGGCCGATAGTTGAACCGTCAACGGCAACCCCGGCGCCCGGCCTGAAAGCCGGGCGTTTTCGCTGCTCGGAGGGTGTCGCGTGTCGATTGCGCTCGGCTTATGTAAAATGCCAAGCGTTGGCCGCGCCATGTAACCCTGACGCGCCTTTTATCTTGTCGCCACTTTGTGCAAGTTAAATACGGTGTTTCTCACAACGTTTCTTACGACGTTTCCAAACTGAGTTCGAAGAGTTTTCAACGGTCGCGGCCTCGCCACCCCAACTGCTACGCACCGAGGAGGGCCGTAGGACGTGCTGACGCTGCTCATCGCGCTATTCGCCACGACGGTTGCAGCACCGGTTCTTCTGCGAGTGATTGGGCGCCCGGCGTTCGGCATCCTCGCAATCGTCCCGGCCGTTGGCTTCGGTTGGATGGTCAGCCTGTTCAATCGTGGCGTGTTCCGCGACGGCGGCGAGATCGTTGCGGCGTTTCAATGGATGCCGTCGACGCACCTTAATCTGGAATTCCGGCTTGACGCCCTCGCGGCGCTGTTCAGCCTCATCATCCTGGGTGTCGGCGCGCTGGTGCTGTTTTACTGCTGGGGCTACTTCGACCAGAACCCGCGCCGCCTGGCCAAGTTCGCCGCCGAGCTGACCATGTTTGCCACCGTCATGTACGGGTTGGTGATCTCGGACAACTTCCTACTGATGTACGTGTTCTGGGAGCTGACCTCGGTGCTGTCGTACCTGTTGGTCTCCTACTACGGCGAGCGCGCCTCGTCCCGGCGCGCAGCCATCCAGGCTCTGCTGATCACGTCGTTCGGCGGCCTCGCGATGCTTGTGGGCATCAATCTGCTCGGCGCGCAGACCGGCATCTGGAAGCTCTCCGAGATCTCCCAATTCGCCGACCTCGAGGCCACCACCGGTATCTCGGTCGCGATCGTGCTCATCATGCTTGGCGCGCTGACCAAGTCGGCGCAAGCCCCGTGGCACTTCTGGCTGCCCGGTGCGATGGCGGCACCGACCCCGGTCTCGGCGTACCTGCACTCCGCTGCCATGGTGAAGGCGGGCATCTATCTGGTCGCGCGCTTGGCGCCGGACCTCGCCGCGGTGCAGACCTGGCACCTCGTCGTCCTCACCACCGGCTGCGCGACCATGCTGCTCGGCGGCTGGATGGCACTGAAGCAGCGCGACCTCAAGCTCATCCTCGCCTACGGCACCGTTTCGCAGCTGGGATTCATCACCGCGGTGATTGGCATCGGTTCGCGCGAAGCCACCATGGCTGGCCTGGCGCTCACGTTCGGACACTCGTTGTTCAAGGCGACGCTGTTCATGGTGGTCGGCGCGATCGACCACGCCACCGGGACGCGCGACATCCGCAAGCTCTCGGGCTTGGGCAAAAAGGAGCCGATCATTGCCATCCTGGCCATCGTGTCGGCGGCCTCGATGGCGGGCATCCCGCCGCTGTTCGGCTTCGTGGCCAAGGAAGCCGCGCTCGAAGCGGTGCTGCACGAGGAGCTGCTCACCGGTATGCCGGGCAAGATCACGCTCGTGGTGCTGGTCGTCGGCTCCATCCTCACCATGGCGTACTCGTTGTACTTCCTGCACGGGGCGTTCGCCACCAAGGGCGATGTTGAAGACGTCGACGACAAGGGCTACTCCCCGGTCGTGCGCGAGATGCACGACATCGTGCCCACCATGTGGCTCTCCCCGCTCGTCCTCACCATTTGCACGGTGGTCTTCGGCATGTTCCCGGCGTGGTTCTCGGGGGCCTTTAACGATTACTTGGGAGTGCGCTTCCCGGCCGTCGATAAGCAAGAGCTCAAGCTGTGGCATGGGGTGACTGTGCCGCTGATCCTGACTGTGGTGATTGTTGCTGCTGGTGCGGTGATGTTCTGGCAGCGTGACCTGGTGCGGCGCGCACAGCCGGAGCGCCCGGCGCTGGGTGATGCCGACGCAGTATGGGACAACCTGCTCAGTGCCCTGCGGACCATCTCGCTGCGCCTGACGGCGTCGACGCAGCGCGGCTCGCTGACCATCAACCTGGCGATGATTTTTGCGACGCTGATGGTGGTGCCGCTGGCGTACCTGATCTTCGGCGAGAGCAACAGCATCCGCATGATTCTGTGGGACAGCGCGTGGCAGGGCATCGTGGTCATCATCATGGTGGCCATGGCGGTATTTGCCACACTGCAGAACAACCGCCTGTCTGCGCTGGTGATGGTGGGCTTGACCGGCTACAGCCTGGCGATGATCTTCGCACTCCACGGCGCACCGGACCTGGCGCTGACGCAGGCGCTGGTGGAGACCATCGTGATGGTGATTTTCATGCTGGTGCTGCGCAAGATGCCCACCGAGGTTGAGCCGCGCACTGACGACAACCGCCTGCGCGCGTGGCTGTCTATCGGCGTGGGACTCAGCGTGACCACCGTGGCCATGACCGCGATGTCCGCGCGGGTGGCGGATCCGATTTCGCAGCACATGCCGGATCTGGCGTACGAGATCGGCCACGGCCGCAACACCGTGAACGTGCTGCTGGTGGACCTGCGCGCGGCCGATACGTTCGGCGAGATCATTGTGCTAGTCATCGCGGCGACCGGCGTGGCCAGCCTGATCTTTGGCACCGGCAAGTTCGGCCGCGCGTCGCGCCGACCGACGCTGTCCACCACAAAGGCGCGTTGGCTCGCCGCCGGCGTGGCCAGCGAGACGGAGCAAAACCGCTCCATCATGGTCGATGTGGTCACGCGCATTCTGTTCCCGTCAATGATGCTGCTGTCCGTGTACTTCTTCTTCTCCGGCCACAACGCGCCGGGCGGCGGTTTCGCCGGCGGACTTGTTGCGGCGCTTGCGTTCTCGCTGCGCTACCTCGCGGGCGGGCGCGAGGAGATCGAGGAGGCGCTGCCCATCGACCCGGCGAAACTGCTGGGTGCCGGCATCATGATTTCGTTCCTCGCGGTGGTCACCCCGCTGTTCTTCGGCTACCCGCCGCTGATGAGTAATTACGTCAGTTTGGAGCTGCCGCTGATCGGCGAGTTCGACGTGCCGAGCGCGCTAGTCTTCGACGCCGGCGTGTACGTCATCGTCATTGGCCTGATCATGCACGTCCTCACCTCCATGGGTGCCTACCTCGACCGCGAGGAGGACCTGCGCAAGGAGCGCGCCCGCGACCGCGCGCGAGAGCTGCAGGAGAAAAACCAGAAGCGGCGCAACAAGCAGGCAAAAGTACGGCAGGCTCGGCAAGAGGAAAGAGTTGACTTTGCGACGGCCGGTTCAACCGCAGTCGACACCAAGCTCGACGCCAAGGTCGACACCAAGAGGGAGGACAACGACTAGATGGAAGCGAACCTGTTCCTCCTCATCGGCTCCGGCGTGCTGATCACGTGCGGGGTGTACCTCATGCTGGACCGCGCGCTGACCAAGATGATCATGGGCGTGCTGTTGATCGGCAACGGCGGCAACCTGCTGCTGCTGCAGGCCGGCGGTCAGGCGGGCTCCCCGCCGATCCTCGAGCGCTCCTCCGAGGTGGCCGCGGAGATGGCGGACCCGCTCGCGCAGGCGATGATCCTCACCGCGATTGTGATCTCGATGGCGCTCGCGGGCTTCATGCTGTCGCTGGCCTACCGCCAGTACCGCTACCGCACGGACGACATCATCGAGCGCGATGAAGAGGACCGCGCCGTGGCCACGCGCCCGACCACCCCGTCGGCCGCACCGGATCACGACGCTTCCGACGACCCGGAGACCGGGCGCCTGTCGTCTTCGGGCGACGCCTTCGGCCCGCACTTCTTCGAGAACCCGGTGAGGGAGGCCGACGGTGAACGTTAGCCTGCAGCAGTTTGCGGACACCGCGCTAGTCGCGATGCCGTACCTCACGGTCATGCCGCTGATCCTGCCCGCCGCAGCCGCCGGCCTCATCCTGATCTCCGGGCGCCACCTGCGCACTCAGCGCACCATTGCGCTGTTCACGCTCTTCGCGCTCGCGGTCATCTCCGCCACGATGATCATCGCCGTGGACATCCACGGCATCCAGACCGTGCAGATGGGCGGTTGGGACGCTCCCATCGGCATCACGCTTGTGAGCGATCGCTTATCGACGATCATGCTGTTCGTCTCATCCATCGTCCTGTTCGCAGTGATGTGGTACGGCATTTCCCAAGGTGTTCGCGACGGCGATGAGGATGACCCCGTCGCTGTGTTCCTGCCGATCTACATGCTGCTGTGCATGGGCGTGAACCTGTCCTTCCTCGCAGGCGACCTGTTCAACCTCTACGTCGGCTTCGAGGTCTTCCTCGTCGCCTCCTATGTGCTGCTGACCATGGGCGCCTCCCCCGGCCGCGTGCGCGCCGGCATCGGGTACGTGATGGTTTCCATCGCATCCTCGATGGTGTTCATCTTCGCCCTTGCGATGATCTACTCCGCGGTAGGCACGGTGAACATGGCGCAGGTAGGCATCCGGATGGAGGAGATCCCGCAGGGCACCCGGGCTGCGATCTTTGCCACCTTGCTCGTAGCGTTCGGCATCAAGGCGGCGATCTTCCCGCTCGATGCCTGGCTGCCGGACAGCTACCCCACCGCGGCCTCACTGGTGACGGCCGTCTTCGCGGGCCTGTTGACCAAGGTCGGCGTGTACGCCATCATCCGAATGCGCTCCACCGTGTTCACCGATGGCTCGCTGGATACGCTTTTGATGTGGGTTGCGTTGCTCACCATGATCGTCGGCGTGATGGGCGCGCTCGCCCAAAATGACATCAAACGTTTGCTGTCGTTCACCCTGGTCAGCCACATCGGCTACATGATCTTCGGCATCGCGCTCGGCTCCGTCGCCGGGCTGTCCGGCGCGATTTTCTACGCAGTGCACCACATTTTGGTGCAAACCTCGCTTTTCCTCGTGGTCGGCCTGGTGGAGCGCCAGGCTGGCTCGGCGCAGCTGCGCCGCTTGGGCTCGCTGATGTACACCGCACCCTTGATCGCGATCCTCTACATCATCCCGGCGCTAAACCTCGGCGGCATCCCGCCGTTCTCCGGATTCCTGGGCAAGATCATGCTCATCCAGGCAGGTGCGGAGGACGGCTCCTGGCTGGCGTGGGTACTCATTATCGGCGCCGTGGTCACCTCTCTGCTCACGCTCTACGCGATGATCCTGGTCTGGTCGAAGGCGTTCCTGCGCGACCGCAACGACGCCCCCGAAGGCGATGTCGCCATGGCGCGACCATCCACCTTGGCGGACCGCTACGCCACGACCACCGTCGCCGAGCGCCAAGACCCGGGCCGCATCCCGGTGGGCATGATCATGTCCACCGCGCTGCTGGTGACCACGTCGCTATCCATGACCGTGCTCGCTGGCCCGATCTCGGACATTACCGACCGCGCCGCACAGTCCACCCAGGACCAAGCGATCTACCGCGACGCGGTGCTCGACGGTGACCTGGACAACCCGACCCGGCGGCCGGAGGAGTTCGCTAAACCGTCAACCGGTGCCGGTGGCTACGACTCGCTGGAGCAGCGCAAGACACTCGGCGAGGAGCAGGCACCGCAAACCACCGGTGTGACCACCGAACAGGTGCCGGTCCCAGTCCACGACGAAGGCGGTGACCAGTGATGCTGCACGGATTCAAGAATCGCTTTCGCGGGCCGTTCGTCGTTTGGCTCACGCTGATGTGGATTCTGCTGATGGGCGAGCTGAGCTGGGGAAACCTCGCGGCTGGCCTCGCACTCGCGGTCCTCCTCGTGGTGCTGCTGCCACTGCCGGAAGTGCCGCGCCAGGATACGAAAGTGCACTGGGGCAAACTCGTCGCCTTTATCTTCATCTGGGTCCGAGACCTATTGGTGGCGTCGGCGAAGGTGGCGTGGCTCGCGCTGCGTCGTCAGGAGCCGCCGCCGAACGCCATCGTCCGGGTGCCGATGCGCGTGTCGTCGGAACTGGTCCTCTACCTGGCCACCTGTGCGTACAACCTGCAGCCGGGCGGGTCTGTCACCGACATCGACATCGCCAACCGTGAGTGGACCATCCACATCCTCGACGCGCGCGACGAGGCCGCGGTGCAAAAAGAAATCCGCAACGTGCAGACACTGGAGCGCCAGATGATCGAGATTTTCGAAGGTAGGAGGTAAGCGATGGACGCCACCGTGTACAACATCTTCCTCGGCGTCGCGGCCGTGCTGATTGCCGTGGGGTTCGTCATCCTCGCCTGGCGCGTGATTGTCGGACCGGATTCCATGGACCGCGTGCTGGGCAACGACGCCATCACGGCCTCCCTGCAATGCGCGCTCGCGCTCTACATCTGTTGGACACTGGACACCACCGTGGTCAACGTGATGATCGTGATCGCACTGCTCGGATTCATCTCTTCGCTCTCCGTCGCGCGTTTCAGGAAGCGGGATGGTTCGCTGTGATCACCGACATCATCTCGCTCATCTTCATCCTCCCCGGCGCGTTCATGGTCTTCTCCGCGGCGGTGGGCACCGTGCGCTTCAAGTCCACCCTTGCGCGCGTCCACGCGATCACAAAACCGCAGACCACCGGTCTGCTGCTCATGATCACCGGCACCATGATCCGCCTCGTCGGCGCACCGGATTTCAGCGTCTACGAACGCGGCGACATCGGCATGATGGTCCTGTTGGTCATCTTCGCGCTGATGACCAACCCGGTCACCGCGCAGCGCCTCGGCCGCGTCGCCCGCATGGAGGGCCTCTACGGCCCGGAGGAAGACCTCACGGTCAACGAGCGCCCAGCCACCTACCACCCAGGCCGCGTCAACCCCACCAGCGATGCCACCAAGACCCAGAAGGCAGGCAAGTCCGGCAAGGATGTTTAGTTACCCGGTTAGTTACCAGGTCAGCTCAGTCATCTCTTGCACAGAGCTCTTGACGACGGCGCGCCAGTCCCCGGTCTCCTGATAGATGCGGCGCTGTCGCTGGTATCCCGCGCCACGCTCCAGGATGTCCTCAACCAGCCGCAGTTCCTCGACGCAGTCGAGGTCCTGGGCGGTGGGCAAGAGCTCGTCGACAAGCAATGAAAGCTCTTCCGACACCCACCGTTCGTCTGTGGCCCTGCTGGTGATGACGACTGCTTCGAGACCGTAGCGCGCGCCGCGCCACTTGTTTTCCGCGACGTGCCACGGCTGGAGGGTGGGGAGCGGCTCGCCGGCTTCGAGCATGCGGTCGTAGTGCACGACCAGGCAGTGGGTGAGCGCGACGATGGCGGCGAGTTCGCGCAAGTTGGAGGTGGCGTCGGAGATGCGGACCTCGATCGTGCCCCATTTCGCGGCGGGGCGGACGTCGAAGTGCATCGAGCCGGTGTGGTTGATCACGCCGGAGGTTTGTTGGTCGTGCATAAAGCCGACCCACTCGTCCCAGTTTTGGAACTGGTACGGCATGCCCGCGGTGGGAAGTTGCTGGTAGAGCATGGTGCGGTTGGACGCGTAGCCGGTGTCCAGGCCCTCCCAGCCGGGGCTGGATGCGGAAAGGGCGAGCAGGTGCGGGTACTTCGTCATGATCGCGTTGATGATCGGCCAGACTTTATCCTCGTGGCTGATGCCGATGTGGCAGTGAATGCCCCACAAGAGCATTTGTTTGCCCCAGTACTGGGTGCGGTTGATGATCTCCTCGTAGGTGATCTTCGGGCTCAGCGCCTGCTCGCGGAAGTCGGTGAACGGGTGGCCGCCACCGGCCCAAAGCAGCAGGTTTTGACGCTTTGCGACGTCTTGGATCCGCGTCAGGTCGCGCTGCAGCGCGTCGACGGCCTCGCGGATGTTCGCGCACACCGGGGTCACCAGCTCGATGGTGTTCTGGAGGAACTCGCGCTCGAGGTGCGTGTCGGGATGCTTTGATACGACTTCGTCGATCACGTCTGCCGCCCTGGGCACGAGGTCGAGCGTTTCCGGGTCAAGGACGCCGACCTCCCACTCCACGCCGAGGGTGTTGTCGGTAGAGCGGGCGAAATCGCGGAACGGATCCATTGCCATGGTGGGTAAGTGTATTGGCTGGGGTCCGCGGCGTAGGTCTCGCACCGGATTTGTATTCCGGCGCCGGCGGTGCGCCAGGCGCTACCTGGTGAGGACGACGGTGATCGCGTTGCGGTTTCCGGCCGCCGGCTCCGGCAGCCCGGTCGCGTCCTGCGGAAGATCGTTGGTCGCGCGCGGGACGCCACCGACTTGCTGCGCGATGTCTGCCGCAACCTGCTCCGCACCCGGAACCTGCGGGTCGAAGAACACGGTGGTCTCCGGGAACACACCGTATTGCTGCTCCGGCATGTTCATCGTCGCTGGGTCGGGCGAGTTGTTGGCCACGTTGAACTGCGAGTCCAGACGCGCTGCGGTATCGGAAGCCGCATTCGGCACTCCGGAGTTGTTGAACACGAACACCTCAGCGTTCGCTGCGGTCAGCGCGGTGCCGCCTGCCGCCGGAGCGGGAGCCGGCGCGTTCGGGTCCTGGGCGTCTGGCCGGTTCGGATCCTGCGGGTTCGCGCCGTCAGCCGCGGTCGCGTTCGGATCCTGCGGGTTCGCGCCGTCAGCCGCGGTCGCGTTCGGATCCTGCGCGCCAGTCTGGCCAGCCCCCGCACCAGCATCTGCGCCTGCACCCGAATTTGAACCCGCGCCCGGCGCGCCGGTGTTCGCCACGGTCTCAGTCGCCGCGGTCGTGGCCTCGGTGCTCGCTGGTGCCGCGTCGTTGTCCGCACCGCGGTTTTGCATCATCGCGTAAATGCCCCACAGCAGCAGCAACGCCGCCACCGCGATCAGGATCATCGCCAGCCCGCGCTTGGGCACCCCACCAGCAGCAACCGCGCTCGAGCCAGCAGAGCTTTTCGCTTGTCGACGCCCCTTTCCACGCACTTCCCCATCCCCACGCTTACCTCGCGTCGCAGCTGCGGTGCCCGCGGCACCAGCTGCCGCCGCACCAGCGGCAGCGGGGATGACGGAGGTGTTGTCGTCGTCAGCGTATTCACCGTAATCATCGGCGTACTCGTCGTATTCGCCGTAGTCTTCGTACTCCTCGTCGGCATCGCGACGGTGGGCGCCACGGTAGTCGTCGACATCTTCGAACTCGACGTAGTCGGCCGCGTCATCCGCGTCATCGGTGCCATCCAGATCGGCCGGGACCGCTGCAGGGTACTCGTCGACGGGGTAGGCGTCGTGCGGCTCGAGGCGGCCATCATCCCCGTGGTCACCGCGGTCGCCGGGGTTGCCGAAGTTGTACTTAGTAGTCACACGCGAGACATTAGTCTCAAGTCACAGTTGAGGGTTTACGACGCGCCGTTGAACGAGGCGTCGCGAAGCCTTTGCAAACGGCGAACCAACTGGGGGCTTGACTCGAGCGCATCGGGTGAGTCGAGCAGGGCGTTGAGCCGCTGGTAGTAGCGCACGGGGGTGATCCCGAGCTCCCGCTGAATCGCTTCCTCCCGCGCGCCGAGCGAACGCGGAGCGTGGGCGGCGAAGTCGAGGACGGCGATATCGGTGTGGGAAAGCATGCCTAATATATACAGCATGACCATTAGACCAATCGTGATTTACGGCGACCCCGTCCTGCACACGCCCACAAAGGAAGTGACGCAGCCGGTTGCGGAGCTACAAGAGCTCATCGCCGACATGCACGAGACCATGGACGCCGCACACGGCGTTGGCCTGGCCGCGAACCAAGTCGGCGTCCCGTTGCGGCTGTTCGTCTACCACTGCCCGGACGGCGAGGAGATGCGCCGCGGCACCGTGATCAATCCCGTGCTGGAGACCAGCGAGATTCCGAAGACCATGCCGCGCGACGACGGCGAAGACGACGAGGGCTGCCTCTCGGTCCCGGGTGAGGGTTGGCCCACCGGCCGCGCGGACTGGGCGAAGGTCACCGGGTTGGACGAAAACGGCAAACAGATCGAGGTCGAGGGCACCGGTTTCTTCGCGCGCTGCCTGCAGCACGAGGTCGGCCACCTCGACGGCTACGTCTACACCGACGTGCTCACCGGCCGCTACAAGAAGGAAGCCAAGCGCGCGATCCGCGACAACGGCTGGACCGAGGCCGGCAACACCTGGCTGCCGGGCACGGATCCAGACCCGTTCGGGCACTAGGGATTCACGCAGCATGTCGCGGATTTTCCGCTCCGACCCGGTTTCTGTCGGCGACCGCGTCGTCGTGCGCCGGGTGCGCGGCGAGCTGGCCAGCGACGTCATCGGCATCGTCGAATCCGTCTCCCCGCTTCTGGTGCGCCGCGGCGACGAGCTGGTCGACATCGGCGAATACCACGTGATGAAGCGCCTCTCGCCGCGCACCGTCCGCAACTCCGACATCCGCGCGATCGAGGCCGCCACCGCCCGCGCGTTCCCAGGTCAGGAGCAATTGCTTATCGACGGATGGCTGCTCCGCGCCGGCGCCGAAATCGCCGAACGCTCCAATAGCGCGACCCCGATCGGCCACTCCGCAGGGTTCGGTGTGGTGCCGCTCGACGCGATCGAGGCGTTTTACCGCGAGCACGACATGCCGGTGCAGCTGCTGGTGCCGGAGCGCATCGGCAAGCCGGCGCTGCGGCTGATCGAAGCCGCCCCCGAGCGCTGGGAGCTCGGCGAGGAGATCGTGGTGATGAGCGCGGAGCTGGGTGAGATGGGCGCAGGCGAAAGCGGCGGCGCAGGCGGCGGCGCGCCAGACCCCGACGTCCGCGTCGACGTCCGCGTCGACACAGCACCCGACGCGGACTGGCTGGCCATGTACCACTACCGCGGCCAGGCGCTGCCCGAGGGCGCGGTGCGGGACCTCGCGCAACGCATCGACGGCCAGATCGGCTTCGCGCGCCTCACGCTCGACGGCCGCAACTGGCTCGGCTACTCGGCGGTGGAGGTCGCGCCCGAGTACCGCCGCCAAGGATTGGGCACGCGTCTGGGCAAAGCTGTGCTGGCCTGGGGCACGCAGCAGGGCGCGGACAACGCGTACCTGCAGGTGCGCGCCTCGAACGCCGCCGGCATCGGGCTGTACGAGAAGCTCGGCTTCGTCGAACACCATCGCCACCGCTACGCACGCTTGCGCTAAAGACGTTTCGGCTAGTCTGTTCACCATGCGAGTTGCCACTTGGAACGTCAACTCGGTGCGCACGCGCGCCGAGCGCATCGCCGCGTTCCTGGAGCGCACTGACATCGACGTGCTGTGCATGCAGGAAACCAAGGTGGCCGACGCGAAATTCCCCTACGCCACTTTCGAAGCCGCCGGCTACGAGGTCGCGCATGTGGGAACCAACCAGTGGAACGGCGTCGCCATTGCATCGCGGGTGGGGCTTGAGGATGTGCGTGAAGAGTTCGCGCGCCAGCCGTCGTTTAGCAAAAGCGGCGACCCGGTCCGCGAGGCGCGCGCGGTGGGTGCGACCTGCGGCGGCGTGAACATTTGGAGCCTGTACGTGCCCAATGGCCGGGAGATCGGCGACCCACATTACGACTACAAACTACAGTTCTTGTACAGCCTGTGCGGTGTGGTCGAGGCGTCGACAAGCAAGCTCCTGTGCGGCGACTTCAACATTGCCCCGCGCGATGAGGATGTTTGGGACATCGGCTGGTTCGAGGGCAAAACGCACGTGACCGAACCGGAGCGCGCGGCGTGGCAAATGCTGCTCGAGGCCGGGCTGACCGAGGTCACGCACGATGACCGCTTCAGCTTCTGGGACTACAAATCCATGCGGTTCCAGAAGAATCAGGGCATGCTCATCGACTTTCTGCTGGCCACAGAGCCAATGCACACAAAGCTTATCGACGCCTGGGTGGACGTGGAAGAACGCCAAGGCAAAGGCGCCTCCGACCACGCGCCGGTGATCGCCGATTTTGACACGCGGACGCTGGAGCTCGACCAAGTCCGATGACCCTGACCCTGGACCTGTCGTGGTGGCAGCTGGCGCTGATGGTGGTCGATTACGCCATCAAATTCGTCATGATCGGCATCGTGCCGGGCAACCGCAAACCGTCCGAGGCGAACGCGTGGCTGCTGCTGATTCTGCTGCTACCCATCGTGGGGCTGCCGTTGTACCTGCTTATGGGGTCAAAGCTGATCTCGCGGCGGCGCCACCGCATCCAAAATCAAGCCAACGACGCGTTGAACAACGTCCACGGCGAAATCAGCGACTACCCCGCCGAACTTCCCGCGGAGACGGCGTCGCTGGTGCGGCTCAACCGGACACTCACCGGCTACCCCGCGCTCTACGCGCACGCGCCGTACCTGTGGACAGACTACGACCTCACCATGCGCAGGATTGCACAGCTTATCGACGGCTCCGTCAGCAGCGTCGACCTCGAAATCTACGCCGTGGCCTGGGACGACACTACGGCGCCGGTGTTCGAGGCGATGGAGCGGGCGGTGGCGCGCGGGGTGCACGTGCGGTTGCTCTTTGACCACATTGGGTCGCAGAAGTACCCCGGGTTCCGGCGTTTGAAGCGGCGCTTGACCGAGATCGGCGTGGACTGGCACATGATGCTGCCGCTGGATCCGCTGCGCGGCCGATGGCGCCGCCCTGACCTGCGCAATCACCGCAAAGTGATCGTGTTCGACGGTGAGGTCGCGATGATCGGCTCGTTCAACCTCATCGACCGCAGCTACCTCATGCCCGGCCACGTGCGCCACGGGCGCCAGTGGGTCGACGCGTTCGTCGAGCTCTCCGGGCCGGTGGTCACCTCGATCGAGTCCATGTTCGCCGTCGACTGGTTCACGGAATCCGGCGAGGTCATGGAGCTCACGCCGCCGGAGCAGATTGACGACGCTAGTGCTTTGGACGTCAACGTCGTCCAGCTCGTCCCATCTGGGCCCGGATTCTTAACCGAGCCGAACCTGCGGATGTTCAACGCCATGATCCACCACACCCGCGACCACTTGGTGCTGTGCTCGCCGTACTTCGTGCCGGAAGACTCGCTGTTGGAGGCCATTACCTCTGCCTGCTACCGCGGCGTGCGGGTGGATCTGTTGGTTGGCGAGAAGGCGGACCAGTTCATGGTGCAGCACGCCCAGTCGGCGTATTACCAGCAGTTGTTGCAGGCGGGCGTTCACATCTGGGAATTCCCGGCGCCGTACGTGCTGCACACCAAGTTCGCACTGGCAGATCCGGGTTCCGACGCCGCAGTGGGCGTCGTCGGATCCTCCAACATGGACATTCGTTCCTTCTCGCTGAACTACGAAAGTTCGCTGTTCATCGCGGGCGGTTCGCTCCTGCCGCGGCTCTTCGAGCTGGCGGAGAACTACCTCTCCGTCTCGCGCGAACTGACGTTGGAAGTGTGGGACCGCCGCCCCTGGTACCGCCGCTACGTCGACAACGTGATGAAGCTGACCTCCGCCGTGCAGTAGCGCCCCGCCCCGCCCTTGCCGCCCCGCCCTTGCCACTCCGCTCCCGCTGCCGCCACCCTCACCCCCGCCGCTGGGCAAACTCACCCCCGCCCCACTAACCCCTCCATCCACTTCCGGCACATGACTCCCACCCGCGAGCCCGGCAGACCTAACCATCCATCCGCAAACCCGGACAATAGCCGCAAACCCGGATATCTACTGCCCCTTACGTACAACTTGTCACACATAATGCCCCCCAAATATCCGGGTTTGCGGCTATTGTCCGGGTTTGGCTTCAAAGCTCCCAGCAACAGCTGGACGTCCCGAGCGAGACCAGGCTTGAATCGAGACCATGCCTGAATCGAGACCAGGCCTGAATCCCGACCCGAACGCCGGCCTAATCGCCCCGGAAGCCCCAACCACCTTCCGGCTCCCATCGTTCGTCTCCGGCAGGCCGCCCCGGCGCGCCACGAAGATCGGCTCGCGCCTTGGCTTCCCGAACACGAGCCACGCAATCGGCCTCGTTACGCAGGATCTCTGACGGGAACAACCTGATCACTTCATACCCCTGTTCTTTGATGAAGTTCTCGCGTTGCAGCTGCTTGACCACTGTCCCCTTCGCAACATCTTGATACTTGCTCGCACCGTCGATCTCGATGGCCAACTGCCCCCACAGAAGATCCACCCGAAACGGCCCGATCCATTTCTGCACTTCAACCGCGATGCCGTGCTCAGCGAGGATGACCCGGAACAGCGACTCGTACGCCGACTCAGAGAGATGAATGCTCAAATCGAACGCGTCGTGCGCTCGGCCGATGTACTTGTGCCCCGCCATGCGTTTCAAGTGGTCATGGACTTCTTTCCACTTTGCACGCTGTTGTCCAAGCGTAAGACCAGCGAACAGACTGTCCATCGCCACGACACCGTCGCGCGGCGAGTGAAACCGCGCGATATCGATAGCGGAGCGGATCGGCGTTGTCACTCGCACTTCCCCGTGCGCCCCGACCGTGGTGATGTCACTTTCCAGAAGCCGCACATACCTGTACAAAACGCCATCCGGCCACTGCGAACGCGGCGGCGGATTGCCACTCGGCATCGCCAACTCCACCGACGCCGTCTCATTGCTCAGAATCCATAACCCGTTCAAGCAACCAGCAGACCGCCCTATCAGGACGGACTTTCTGCCGGTGACCCCCACGGCGTAGCACCGCAACGCTGATTTTTCATGACGCTGCAGCGCATACCATTCATCTTCCAGAACGTACTTGGAAGCGGTGAGCTGCACGCACGTATGCTGCGCAGCGCTCTTCCGGTCCAGTAACAGTCCCCCCAGTTTGTCTGTTTCCATGCGCCTCCCCCGCGAGGGAGGCTACCAACCCCCTACGCGTCGCGCACGGTCAGCGACACGACGCCAAGCACCCACACCACCACGGCCCACGCCGCAAAGATGCCCAGCGACTGCCAAACGGTCATCCCCTCAGCGGCCTGGTTGTTCATAAAGCCCATCAAGTTGCTAAACGGCATGTATTTCACCACGTCCTGCCCAATTTTCGGCAGCAGCGCCACGATGGTCTCAATCACAAACATCATGCCCAGACCGATCACCACCGACGCCGTCGTGTTGCGCGTCAGCCACGCCACACCCTGCACAAACAGGGTCAGCAGCACCATCCCCAGCGGCACCGCCCACAGCGCACGCTGCGTCGCCTCGCCCGTCTTCCAATCGGCAGCGACCGGCGCGATCAGGTCACCGAGAACAAACCCAGCCACCACAGCAATCACCGAGGCCACAGCCACAATCAAGGCTCCGAGCAAAAGCTTGACGACGGCCACTTCCCAGCGCTTCGGCCGCAACCGGAAGTTCGTGGCCTGGATTCCATAGCGGTACTCCGTGGTCACGATCATCGATTGCTGCACGATCACGATGATGATCGTGGTGAGCGCGACCACGGCCACCACCAGCGTGGGGACGTAGAGCTGGTTGCTCAGGCGAGCCGACCAGCCGAAGAGGGCGCCGAACAAGGCGCCGAACGCGATGATGAGGCCGGTGGTCCACCAGAACGACGCGGTGGAGCGCAGCTTGGTCCATTCGGCGGGGAATTGGTTAAGCATTCGGCACCTCCGGGGAGTTGGGCTGGGACGGCTGTGCGGCGTGGCGGCCGGCGGATGGCTGGGCAACCGGCGCGGAGCCCGCGGCGTACTGCGTGTGGCCTTCGGTGGACTGCATGTATGCCTCCTCGAGGGAGGCGCGGCGCTCGGTGAGCTCCGCGAGCTGCACGCCAGCGTGGAACGCGAGTGCGCCGACCTCGTCGGAGCTGACGTCGGCAACCTCGAGTACGGGGCGGCCGTCTGCGTCGACGGAACGCGTGACACCAGCACCAGCGTTGCCGGCGCCTTCTAGCCCGCGGCGTAGCGCCTCTTCCAGCGCAGGCAGGTTGTCGCCCGCAGGGCGCACGACGGTGGTCACGCGCGAGTTGCCGCGGATGAAGTCCGCGACGGAGGTGTCGGCGACCAGGCGGCCGCGGCCGATGACGATGAGGTGGTCGGCGGTCTGCGCCATCTCGGCAAGCAGGTGCGAGGACACGAGCACGGTGCGGCCCTCGGCGGCAAGGGCGCGAAGCAGCCCGCGCACCCAGCGAATGCCTTCGGGGTCGAGGCCGTTGACGGGCTCATCCAGAATCAGGTACTCCGGATCACCTAAAAGCGCCGCGGCAATACCCAGGCGCTGGTTCATGCCCAGCGAGAACCCGCCGACGCGCTTGCCAGCCACATCCGACAACCCGACCAGCGCCAGCACCTCGTCGACGCGCGACTTCGGCAGCCCGGCCGCCTGCGCCTGCCACAACAGCGACGCGCGGGCAGAACGGTTCGGGTGAACCCCCTTCGCGTCTAACAGCGCTCCGACGGTTTGCGCGGGGTTGTCCAGGTTGGCGTAAGCCGAGCCGTCGATAAGCGATTGCCCTGCTGTGGGCTTGTCCAACCCTACGATCATGCGCATTGTGGTGGATTTGCCTGCGCCGTTGGGGCCGAGGAAGCCGGTGACGCGGCCGGGTGGGACGGTGAATGTGAGGTCATCGACGGCCGTGACGGCGCCGTAGCGCTTGGTCAGACCTTGTACTTCAATCATGCGTGACAGTATGCCTCAGCACGGCATCGAGTGAGGCGGCGAACCCCGGGTGGAGCGGCAACTCACGCAAATTGTCCAGCGGAACCCAACGAAGCTCCTCGCTTTCCTCATTGGCCTCGAGCGGGATCTGCTCGCCGCCGCGCGTGTGCGCGAGCACCGTGGTGTAGGTCCAGCCTTCCCGCTCGGTGGTCAGCAGCTCACCGCGGACCTCGACGAGCGCAGGGTCGATGCCGCACTCTTCCACCGTCTCCCGAATTGCGGTCTCAGCTGCGGTTTCGTGGCTGTCGCGCGCGCCGCCCGGAATCCCCCAGGTGCCGCCCTGCGCCGTCCACCACGCGCGGTGCTGCATAAGCACGGTGTCGCCCGCCTGCAGGAACAACCCCGCTGCGCCGTAGAGCCCCCAATACTTCGCGCCGCCTGCGCCGTGCACCCATCCGTTTCCATCGCCGAGCATACCCCCACTTTCGCACAGATTGGATATTCTTGGGGAATGGTTCAGCAGTTAAGCGAGCGCGCCCCAGAGCCATCGCTTGACGACGAATGGCTCGATCGGCTCGACACCGTCGATGGCCAGCCGGAGCGCCGCACGACCTGGCAGATGTTGCAGGACACGTTCACCGGCCCGGCGCGGATGGCGCGCAGGACGTCGGTGTTCTTGGCATCGACGCCAGGGCAGATTATCGCCATGATGATGGTGTTGACGATTGCGTTGCTCGCCGCTGGGTTTTCCATGAGCCAGTCGATGGGGTCCCGCCAGCGCGCGCTGGACACGCTGACCACCGCTACTGAGCCGATGAGCCACTCGGCGCACCTACTGTACAGCTCCCTGTCGTCTGCGGACACGGTGGCGACGTCGGGTTTTGCACAGCCGGGGCTGCTCTCGCGGGAGCAGTTGGCGCTGTACATGGCTTCGATTGACCGGGCGGCGGTGACGGCTGCGGACATCTACGAGGGCGCGGTGGTCGCGGAGTCGATGGACAGCGGCAGCGGCTTCGGCGTGGCCCAGGAGGGCGAGATCACGGGCTACGTCACCGAGATCCTGCGCGACCTGCCCGTGTACACGGCGCTGATGGAGCGCGCGAAGGTGAACCAGCGCCTGGGCAACCCGGTGGGCGTGGCGTACATGACGGAGGCGAGCACCGTCATGCGCGAGCAGATGCTGCGCAGCGCGGACCGGTTGTCTTCGGTGACGCAGCAGGAAGTCGCCGCCGAGGTGAAGCGGCTGAGTTCCCCGCAGTGGGTGCCCATCAGCGGTCTCATTGCGGCGCTGGTGTTGCTCGCGGCGGCGCAGTGGTGGCTCTGGCGTGTGTTCCGGCGGCGGTTGAACCGCGGGTTCGTGGCCGCGACGCTGTGCATCGTGGTGGCCATCGTGTGGGCGGGTGTGTCCAACTTCCAGTCGTGGCAGTCCGGTGTCGTGGGTTTCAACCAGGCCGCTCGCCCCTGGGAGCAGCTCACCGACGCCCGCATTCAGGCGCAGGAATCGCGTACCGACGAAACGCTCGCCCTCCTATCGCGCCGCTCCTTGACCCGTTCCGCACAGTCCTTCGACCTGACCTACAAGAACGTCTCCGAGGCACTCGACGCGTTCGAGGAGGTCTCCGGGGCGCCTCCAGAGCTGCTCTCCGCGCGCCGGGCCCTCGACGAGTGGGCAGCCGGGCACAACGAGCTTTCCGCAGCGCTTGTCGACGGCCGCTTTGAAGCCGCCACCGACATCCTCAACGCCCGTCCCGGCTCGGCGGAAGCTTTCGCGCAGCTGGACCAGGACCTGCAGCACTTGATCAATGAGTCGCGGGAGAACACCCGCATTTATATCACTGCCTCACTGGATGCGACTCGGCTGGTCTCTACCGCCGTCGCTGTGCTGACACTGCTCGCGGTGGCGTGCATTTGGGTGGGCATTCGCCGCCGGCTTGGGGAGTACTTCTGATGCGCGGCGCAGCGCTGAAACGCGCGCTGGTCGGGAGCGCACTCGCCGGTTGTACCCTCGCCGGCTGCGCCGCGAGCCCGCCGCCGCTCCCCGTAGAAGATCCGCCGCTGACCTACCGCGTCGCCCCGCAGCCGCCCGGCTCTGAACTCGACCCGCCCGGAATCCCGCCTGAAGGTAACTTCACTGGTGGAGACGGCAGCTGGGAGTGGCCCGGCTCGCTTCCTCCCGGCTCGGAGGAGGACCGCGAGGGCCCGCACATGCAGCGCATTCGCGACCGCGGCCGCATCATCGTCGGCGTGGACCAGTCGCAGTACCTGCTCTCCTACCGCGAACCCACCCAGGGCGACTTGCGGGGTTTCGAAGTCGACCTCGCCCGCGAGGTTGCCAAGGACATCTTCGCTCCCGACGACGCGACAGCAGACGAGCTCAAGGCCGCCGCCGCGAAGGTGGACTTTCGCTTCGTGGAACCTTCCGCCCGCGCCGAAACGCTTCGCGCCGGGGACGTCGACATTGTCATCCGCACGATGACCATCACCCCGGAGCGCGCCGAACTGGTCGACTTCTCCACGCCCTACCTCACCTCCCACGTGCGCGTGCTTGCCCCGCGCGACCGTGGCATTGCGAGCGTCGACGACCTGCGCGACCGAACCATCTGCGTGGTCGACGGAACGAACCTGGTCAACCTCGTGCGAGCGGAGATGCCAAAATCGCACGTCCTACGCACCCGCAGCTGGTCGGATTGCCTCATGGCCACCCAGCAGTTCCAAGCCGATGCGGTAATTGGCGACGACGCCGTGCTCGCCGGCATGGTCGCTCAAGATCCGCTCGCCCAGATCTTCTCCGACCCACTCGCCGAACAGCTCTACGCCGTCGGCGTTCCGAAGGGTCATGATGATCTTGTACGCCAAGTCAATTACACCATTGAACGCGTCAGCCGTGACGGCACCTGGAGCAGGCTCTACAGGCAGTGGTTGGGCAATTCGCTTTCCGACGCCTGGCTGCCGCGCCGCATGTACCGCGACGTCTCAGCCGAAGCAACGTCTGAAGCGCCTACCGAGTCAACGACCGAATCGGAAACCGAAACAGCGACAGAGGAGGCGAGCTAGATGGCGATCGAGCGCGGAACCAGCGAAGACAGGGGCCCTGATTCCGGCCCCGATCCCACCGAAGCGGTGCTCTACGACCCGTTCGCCGACGATGATGATGATGCTGACGATGATGATGCTGACGATGATGATGCCGGCGACGACGGCGGCGGCTTTGAGCAGGAGGAACCGGACACCGAAGCCGTAGCTTTCGACCCGTTCGCGGTGGACGATAACGAAGCGGTCGACGAAGACGACGAGGATTCCGGCATCAGCGACGCCGCCTACGCCGAACTCGGCGACATGGCGGGCCTACTTAAGGACCTCGAGAAGTTGCGGCGCGGAGGCGGTCGCGAGGAGACGTCCCAACGCTCCAGGCTCCAAGCCCTGGATACCTTCCGCGAGCGGCGTGGCACGCGCCGCGCGAGCCGGATGGTTGCCGATGGCATGGTGGAGCTGCCCTGGGTGCAGCCCGCCGAGCCGAAAGAGGCGCTGCACGACCCCACCGCTGCGGTGGTGCAGAAGGGGATCCCCGCCCCCGCCCTGCACCCCGGCGATGTCGTCGCGGGACAGTACGAGATTCTTGGCGTGATCGCCCACGGCGGCATGGGCTGGATCTACCTGGCGCAGGACCACTACGTGGCCGGACGCGTGGTGGTGCTGAAGGGTCTGCACTCCACCGACAACCCGGACGAGGCGGCTGCTGCGGCGGCGGAGCGGGAGTTCCTCGCGGACATCACCCACCCCGGCATCGTGAAGATCTTCAACTTCATCGACGACCCACGCGTGCCAGGCGGATTTATAGTGATGGAGTACGTGGGCGGGCCGTCGTTACGCGAAGCGCGCAACGCTGCACCCGGACACCTCCTGGAACCCGACATTGCGATTGCGTACATCCTGGAGGTGCTGCCGGCGCTGGGGTACCTGCACTCGCGCGGCGTGGTGTACAACGACCTGAAGCCGGACAACATCATTGTGACCGAGGACCAGGTGAAGCTGATCGACCTGGGCGCGGTGTCCGGCATCGGTGCATTCGGCTTTATCTATGGCACTCGCGGCTTCCAAGCGCCAGAGGTGGCCACGGAGGGCCCGACGATCGAATCCGACATTTACACCGTCGGGCGCACGCTCGCGGCGCTGATCATCGACCTCCCGACTTCCGACGGCGTCTACGACCCGGGCATTCCCACCCCGAGCACCGAGCCAATGTTTCGCCGCTACATCTCGCTCTACCGCGTCATCGCGCGCTGCTGCCACAAAGATCCCGCGCTCCGCTTCCACTCAGCAAAGGCGCTTGAGCTGCAGCTTCTCGGTGTGCTGCGCGAACTCATCGCGGTGCGCGACGGCAAGACCTACCCCGCGCAGCACTCGCTTTTCTCGCCGCAGCGTACGACGTTCGGCACAAAGCACCTGGTGTTTCGCACCGACCAGCTCATCGATGGCATCACCCGCACCGTCGAAATCACCCCGCAGGAAGTCGTCGCCGCGCTGCCGTCGCCGCTGATCAACCGCCACGACGTCGGCGCCGCGATGCTCCAAGGATCCTCGTATGCCGAGCCCCAGGAGACCCTGGAGACGCTGCGCCAGGCGATGCGCACGCCGCAATACAAAGAATCGATGGAGATCCCGTTCGCTGTCGTGCGCACCATGCTCGACCTCGGTCTCACCTCGCAGGCGCGCTCGTGGCTCGGCTCGCTCGACGAAAAATACGGCGAGAACTGGCGTTTCTTCTGGTACTTCGGCGTGGTCAACCTTCTCCTCGGCGACTTTGCGCAAGCTCAGCGCGACTTCTCCCGCGTCCTGGGCATCCTCCCCGGCGAGGCAGCGCCCAAGCTCGCCATCGCGGCCGTCGATGAGCTCTTGCTCCAGCAAGCAGGTCTCAGGGAGGAGCAATTGCTTGACGACGACCTGGCCCGCGCCTGTGCCGGCATCCGAACGTCTCTGGACGACATTCCTTCGCGGGTGTTCCAGGATCTCGTCGCAGCCGGCGTACTGGACGACGAATGGTCGATGGTTGCCGACAACCCCGCCATGCTGCGCTTTCACGCCATGCGCCTGTATTCGCTGGTGTGGTTGGCCAATCCGACGACGGTGTCGTCGGCGTTCGGGCTGGCTAGGCAGTTGATGAACGAAGGCGAGGTAGAGTTGGCCGTCGCTGCGCTGGATCGCGTTCCGCAGTCCTCGCGCCACCACCGGATGGCGCAGCTCACGGCGATATTGTGCCTGGTGGCGCAGGACCTGACCGAGGCTCGTATCCGCCGCGCGGCGCGTCGCTTGGAGGAGATCCCGTCCACCGAGCCCAGGTTCTTGCAGGTGAAGATCTTCGTGCTGCGCGCTGCGCTGACGTTCCTCCGCCAGAACAGGGTCTACGGCGCTGCGTCGCACAAACCGCTCTTCGAGTACCCCTTCAACGTGCGCGGACTTCGCCGCGGCCTGGCGATCACCCTGCGCGAGCAGGCCCGCGTCGCTCCGTACCCGCGCCACCGGTACGCGCTGGTGGACATGGCGAACAAGGTCCGCCCCGCCACCTGGTTCTAACCCACCCCGTCACGACCCGGCGCCCCGGCAGTCGAAGCGGCTTGCAGACGCAAACCCGGATAGTTGCGCGGCCTTACGTATGGAAGTTCACACGTAAGGGACTGGAACTATCCGGGTTTGTTGCTGTTATCCGGGTTTGACGCCGGGGTGAGGCGCAGCGGGGCCGACGCGCGCCCCGGTACGAGCGCTAGCGGATCTGGGACGCCAAGCGCGCCGCCTTCTGCGCGATCGCGAGCTCCTCGTTCGTCGGCACGACCAGAACCTTTGTCGTCGAGTTGTCGGTGGAGATGATGCGCGGGCCATCGTTAGGCAGGTCGTTCTTCTCCGGGTCGATCTCGATGCCGTACATCCTCATGTTGTCCAGGGCGTCTGCGCGCACGTGCTTATCGTTCTCGCCGACACCCGCGGTGAAGGTGATGGCATCGACGCGGCCGAGCGCGATCATGTAGGAACCGATGAAGCGGCGCAGCTGGTTGATGTAGACGTTGTACGCCAGCCAGGCGTTTTCGTCCTCATTATCGATCATGGTGCGCAACTCGCGGAAGTCGTTGACACCGGAGAGGCCCTTCACACCGGACTGGCGGTTGAGCAGGTTGTCGATCTCGTCGATGCTCATGCCGCCCTGGCGGTACAGGTGGAAAATGATGCCCGGGTCGATGTCGCCGGAACGCGTACCCATGACCAGACCGGCAAGCGGTGTCAGGCCCATCGAGGTGTCAATCGCGTGGCCGTTTTCCACTGCAGAGCAAGACGCGCCGTTGCCCAGGTGCAGCACGATCTGTCGGGTGTGCAACGGATCGCGGTCGATGAGTGCCGGGACTTGCGAGGACACGAACTCGTGCGAGGTGCCGTGGAAACCGTAGCGGCGCACCAGGTTCTTCTCCGCCACCTCGGCGTTGATGGCATACAGTGCGGCGGCCGGCGGCAGGTCGCGGAAGAAGCCGGTATCGAACACTGCCACGTGCGGAATGTTCGGCAGCAGTTTGCGCGCGACCTCGATGCCGTCGATGTTGGCGGGGTTGTGCAACGGCGCCAGCGGGATGAGCGTACGGATCATCTCGACGACCGGATCCGAGATCAGCTCCGGCTGGGAGAACACCATGCCGCCGTGGACCACGCGGTGACCAGCGGCAACGATGTCCAGCTGGGTTGGTCCGACACCTTTGGCGTCGAGAAGCGCGAAGGTCTCCTCGAGACCGACCGCATGGGTGGCAACTTCCTTCTGCACGACGTACTTCTGCCCCGCGTGCTTGACGGTGATGCGACCGGAGGGTTCACCGATCTGCTCGACAAGGCCGGATACGAACGGCTCGTCGGAGGCGGAAGCGGTTGGGTCGACGATCTGGAACTTGATCGAGGACGACCCGGAGTTAATAACTAGGACGTAGGACATAAAGCTTACTTCTCCCCCGCCTGGATCGCGGTGATGGCGACGGTGTTGACAATGTCCGGCACGGTCGCGCCGCGCGACAGGTCGTTGACCGGCTTGTTCAAGCCCTGCAGAACCGGGCCGACGGCGAGGGCGTTACCGGTGCGCTGCGCGATCTTGTAGCCAGCGTTGCCTGCCTCCAGGTCCGGGAAGATGAACACGTTGGCCTGACCGGCGACCGGGGAATCCGGGGCCTTCTTCTTGCCCACGCCCGGGTCGCATGCCGCATCAAACTGCAGCGGGCCGTCCACGACCAGGCCCGGCTTGGCCTTCTTCGCCTCCTCGACAGCCTGCACCGCGCGGTCCACGTCCGGACCGGAACCGGAGGTGCCGGTGGAGTAGGACAGGATGGCGACCTTCGGATCGATGCCGAACTGCGACGCCGTGTGCGCAGAAACCGCAGCGATCTCACCGATCTGCTCGGCGGTCGGGTTCGGGTTCACCGCGCAGTCGCCGAACGCCCACAGACGCCCGCGCATGATCATGAGGAAGATCGACGAGACCACGGAAGCGCCCGGCGCAGTCTTAATGATTTGGAAGGACGGCTTAATGGTGTGCGCCGTGGTGTGGGCCGCGCCGGACACCATGCCGTCGGCAAGGCCTTTGTGCACCATCATCGTGGCGAAGTAGGAGATGTCCTTCATCGTCTCGCGCGCCTCGTCGAGGGTGATGCCCTTCTTCTTGCGCAGCTCAGCGAAGTCGGCGGCGAACTCCTCGAGCAGCTCCGACTCGAGGTGGTTAATGATGTGTGCTTTCGACAGGTCCAGGCCCAGGTCAGCAGCTCGACGCTTGATGTCCGCCTCTTCGCCCAGAATGGTCAGCTCCGCAACGTCCTGGCGCAGCAGCTGATCCGCGGCCTGCAGGATGCGGTCGTCCTCACCCTCCGGCAGCACGATGTGCGAGTGGTTCTCCTTCGCCTTCGCAATCAGCCAGGACTCAAAAACGGTCGCAGACATCACCGGCTCGGCCTCGAGCTCTACGCTTAACGACGACCCGTCGCCAAGCTGCTGCCCCGTGACCACCGTGGCCTTACCGCCCAGCTCTTCAACGCGACGCTGCGCGAGGGTCGCTGCACGCTCATCATCAGCCACCAGCACCACCGGCGCACCGAATGCTGCGGCGACTTCGGCATCGAAGTTGTAGTCGCCGGTGCCGACGAACAGCGCGTCGCCGGTGTTGATGCCGGAGTTGTAAACCTCGGCGATTTCGGTGCCCTCAATCTGCTTCGGTTCAAGCCCGAGCTGGGACGCGACAGCGGTGATGTCAATGCCGTCAAGCGAGCGGTTGACAGGGGTGATCAGCAAAGACTTGCTTTCAGCCATGGGGTCGCCTTTCGTAGGTGCGGTGCGGTTCGTACGCAGGCAAGTCTACCGGTGTAACTCGGCCCAGGTTGGGGTCTAGAACGAGACCCAGCGCACATCTAGGCACCTCACGTGGTGCGGTTCCGAAAGGCTAGAGCCGCGGCCTAGCGCAGCTCGTCTGCGGCGCGCGCAGCCCGCTCCCGGGCCTCCTCGACGCTCTCCCCCGTCGAGCGCACCAGCACATCACGCCCCAGCACCTGCACACCCGTCTCCTCAACGGACATCGCGCGCGCAAGCGCCTCCGGATCGGTGTTGGCACCGTACACAATCTGGCTCGCGCCCGGCGAGACCAGCGTGACATCGATTGGCAAGTGCAGCGTCGCGCGGGCGTGGATCTCGAACTGATCGAGCCGCTGGGTGGCGCGAGTGAGCATGCCGTCGAGCCCGGGCAGCGGCAGCACTGCGGAGAAGTAGACATCCTCGCCGTCGACAAACAGCTCAATCGCATAGATGCCGCGGCACTCCAGTGCGTTGGTCACACGCGCCGCGATTGAGCGCGCGTTGTCGCGCACCGTGTCCGGCAGCGGCGCTGGCTGCCAGCATTCCACCAGGTCGCCGCGCGCGTGCCGAGTCCCAATCGGCTCACAGAACCACGTCGCCAGCTCCCCCGTCGCCGGGTCCACCGAGCGCGCAGTGAGAATCGTCAGCTCGTAGTCGAACTCGATAAAGCGCTCGACTACCACGCCGTGCGCCGGAAACGGCTTGAGCACCGGCGCGTTCGCCAGCTCTTCCGCGTCGCGCACCACCAGTTGCCCCCTGCCGCGCCGCGGCTTCACCACCAGCGGGTACCCAATCCGCTCCGCAACCCCCGGTAGCTCCTCAGCCGTCCGGGCCAGCTCGTGGGTCAGGGTCGGCAGCCCCAGCTCGTCGGCGGCGGTAGTGCGCAAAGCATCACGGTCGAAGGTCACGGAACAGGTGCTTATCGACGGCACGACCTCCGCCCCCGAAGACTCCAGCGCCTCGAGATCCGATGTGTTGAGCATGTCGTCGGCAACTGCAACGAGGTTGGGCTGCGCGTGCGGGGCGCGGCCGAGGGTCGGCGACCAGCCGAGGTGCCGGTAGGCCGCTGCGAGCTCTTCGGCGAGCGGGCCGGAGCCGAGCACGTGGACGTGCCGGTTGGGTTGTTGGCTCATAGATAGGAAGTATCGCATATCAAGGCGCGAACCCCCGCTCCGGTGCGAGGTCGTCGCACGGGCGCGGGGGTCGTGGCGCTTCAGAGTTCGGCTAGGCCTCCGCGGAAGCCTGCGCCCACAGAGTCTTAGTTCTTCTCAGAAGCGGTCGGCTCGGCGGAGGAGGACTCGGAGCTGGAGGTGGTCTCCGAAGAGGACGACGACGAGGACTCGCTGGAGGGGCTCTCGGAGGCAGAGATAGTCGCCGCCGGGGTGGCGGTCTTCTTTGTCTTGATGTCGCGGATCGAGGAGCCGCCCTCAGCCGGCGGGGTGCAAGCGCTGATGATGGATGCAGCTGCTGCAATTGCGGCAGCGGTGGTTGCCAAGCCGACGATTGCGGAGGTGAGGTTCAAGCCGTAGTTCTCCAGGGCACTGTCCACGGCCTGAACCTGGCGAGCCAGATCCTCGTTGAGGATGCCAGCTTGGCGCTGCAGCTGGGTGTTGGCGTCGCGGATCTGCTGGTTGAACTGCTCGTTGATGGTGGCCAAGCCACCCAGGCCGAGCTGGGAAGCGAGCGCGAACGGTACCAGCGCTGCGAGCGGGATGCCATAGCCGATGATGTAGCCAGCGCACTTTTCGCCGTCCACGTTCTTGTCACCCTCGACGCGCTTGGTGACATCCTTGTCGGACGGGCGAGCGTAGCTGGTCGGGTTTGCCGGCGTAAAGATGGAGGAGCCGTCCTCCTCATTGCGCTTAATGGATGAGCCCTTGTTCTCGCCCTCGGAGGAACCCGGAACAACAACGGTAGACAGGCTGCTGCTGCCCTCGTTCTTTGCGGAGCCCTGGTCCTGCGCGTCTGCGACCGGAGAGATAGACGGCGCGAGCAGCGCTGCGGAGACAGCAGCTGCGGCGATTGCGGTGCCCTGGCGGCGGGAGAAGTTCTTGAACATTGAAACCCTTTCAGGAAATTTGTGAAGACCTGCAAGACTCCGCACAGCTACACTCGCTGTGAGACCCAAGCTGGATAAAGCCTACGAGCTACATTGTAGATCTCTTATGATTTCTTCGGGGGTTAAGGAAGCCATTTCCCTTCGGCGCGTCGCTGGAATTTCCCTGAAACACCACGTCAAAAGGGCTACGCGGGCTCTGCTATCACAAAAATATTGTCGGCGTAGCCCAGTGCTCCACCCACAAATTCACCGCCGCATGTAATCAACACCAGCGTGTTCTCACCACTGGTGTCGTTCACCTCGGCCGGCATGTCCTCACCCTTTGCCACCCGGAACGGTGCCTTGGTCACCTTGTACTTCGCCGGTTGACCGTCAACGTCAATAGTCACGGTGTCGCCGACATTCAGCTGGGTGAAGTTGTACGCGAAGCCCTGGCCCTGGGTCTGATGGTTCACGTGTCCAGTGATCACGGTGGAGCCAACTCCGCCTTGGGAACCTGGCACAGCGGACTCCACGTACCAACCCAGTCGGGAGACATCCTCCGGCGGGATCAAGGTGCCGTCGACAGTGAGTTGCACGAAGTCGATGGGTGCTGAGTCCCCTCCGAGTGACAAGGTCATCTCGTCAACATCGTCAACCGTCGTCGGGAACGCGGTGAGCTCCTGCTCTTGCTGGCCGGAATCGTCGACGTAACCGCCCTCCGCTGGCGCCTCGGTATCCGCACCTTCGGCCTGCTGCTCGGCGGTGGACAGGTCGCCGGAGGCTTCGTCGGAGTCTTTGCCGCCGAGCATGAAGACCAGCGAGAGAATGAACAGCGCCGCGACGGCAATAAGGGCCACCGGGAGAATCCAGTTCCGACGCGGCTTGGCCGCGCTCGCCTCCTCCCCTGCGGCAGCATCGAATGCATCGGGGTTCGGGTCTTGGTTGGGCACAGCGGTACTCATGTAGTTAGGTCCTCACGCGTCGGTTCGGGGTTAAAGGTCTACTGGGCTGCTTCAGCTGAAGCGCGCCCATAACGGATAGAGATATTAGTGGACGGCAAGCAGAAAACGGGCCGGCAGTGGTTGCTGCCAGCCCGCTTTCATGCGGTCTCAAGGGAGATTGCTAAGCGACGAAGCGCGCAACCCCATCAACCAACTCAGTCGCACCTGACGGCACAGACTTGATCTCCTTGCGCTCGCCCGGCTTCGCCGGCTGCTGTGCAGGCTTACCAGGGGCAGGCTGGCCCGGTGCCGGTGCAGGCTGGCCCGGTGCAGGCGCAGGCTGGCCCGGTGCAGGCTGACCCGGTGCCGGAGCAGGGGCCGGAGCTGGGGCAGGCGCAGGCTGGCCCGGTGCAGGCTGACCCGGTGCAGGCTGACCCGGTGCCGGAGCAGGGGCCGGAGCTGGGACAGGTGCCGGCTGAGAAGAGCCGTCCTTGCCCAGGAACCAGATCACAGCCGGAACCAGCGGAATGAGCGGGATCAGCGCCAGCCACCACGGCACTTCACTTGAACCATCCGGGGTGTCGCCCGGGGTCTTCGGCGTGGTCGGCAGAGTCGGCGACGTCGGAGCCGTAGTGCTAGACGACGACGTGGTCGAGCTCGGAGTCGACGACGGCGTACCAGTTCCCGGAACACCTGGCACACCCGGAACATTCGGGCGCGTCGTGGTCGATTCAGTCGTCGTGGTCGTCGTATCCGGCGTCGTGGTCGACTCAGTCGTCGTAGTCGACTCAGTCGTCGTGGTCGACTCAGACGTCGTAGTCGTCGTATCCGGCGTCGTGGTCGACTCAGTCGTCGTAGTCGGCTCAGTCGTCGTGGTCGACTCAGTCGTCGTGGTCGTCGTACCCGGCGTCGTGGTCGACTCAGTCGTCGTGGTCGACTCAGTCGTCGTGGTCGACTCAGTCGTCGTGGTCGTCGTACCCGGCGTCGTGGTCGACTCAGTCGTCGTGGTCGACTCAGACGGCGTGGTCGACTCAGACGGCGTACCCGGCGGAATAGGCTCCCCCGGGGTAGCCGAAGTGGTCTCAGTCGACGTCTCCGGCGTAGAGCTCTCCGGGGAGGAGGACGGCGTGTCGTCCTTGACGTAGTTGTTGGTAACTGTGACGGCGACGTTGGTCTCCTCGCCCTCGGCGATGGTGAACTGGTTGACTTCCTCGCCGCCGATGGTGATGGTCGCGCCTTCGAAGGTGTAACCCTCCGGCAGCTCGCCCTGCGGTTCACCCTCGGTAATGACAACGGTTGCACCAACCGGTGCTTCACCGGCGAGTTCTTCGCCGTTTACAGAGATGGAGCCCTCAACCGGGTCAAGGGACTCGCCCTCGGCGTTGGTGATCGCGGCCGTGATCGGGAACTGGATGTTGTTGAATGCCTCAGCATCTGCTTCGTCAACGCCCTCGACGACCTTGTTCACCGTGAAGCCGCCGGTAGCGGGGGTTTCAGGAGTGCACTGCGCCGGGTTGGTCAGCGTGACGGCGACGTTGGAGGAGTTTTCGTCCTCGATGGTGACGCTCTGCTCGGAGAATACGGGCTCCTGGAATGTCACGCCCTCGATCTCCGGCTGCGCCTCGCTGAACTCGACGGTGGTGCCAGCCGGCAACCTGTCGTAGCCGGTGATGGTGGCACCGTCCTGCACGTAATCGGTGTAGGTGATCACGTTGCCGTCTCGGTTACCGCGGCCCTCACTGTTCTTGTAGATGTTCTCCTCGAAGCCTGTCGGCAGGGTGATGGTGACGTTAACCGGGTAGCGAGCACCCTCGAGGGCCTCGCAGTTTTCTTCCCCCTCGACCTCAACGGTCTTGGTCAGTGAGAAGGAGCCAGTGTTGACACCTTCAATGGTGCCAAAGCCGTCGGTGTTCCAGAACATGCTGGCGGAGGCTTCAGTGACGTTGCCGTCAGCGTTGACCGAGATGTTGTTGGAGTAGGTGTCACCTTCTTTGGTGACCTCGTTCAGGCGCTGGGTCCAGTAGGTCAGGTAAATGTCCTGCCCCTCTTCCCAGGTGCCATCGTATTCTTTGCCGTTGCCGTCGACGGTGCCTGCCTTGAACGGAGAAAGGGTGATTCGCAGCTCTTGGTCACTGACGATCTCGAAGTTCTCGTTCATGTACGACTGCTGGTTCTGAGCATCGCGCTGGGTTGCGCCCGCACGCTTAGTACCGTCCGGTGCCTCGGCATCCACGTGCTTGTGGTTGGAGCCTTGAATCGTGTCCGTGATCACGATCTGGTCAGCGTCCTTGAAGGACTCATAAGGGATGAGAATGTCCCAGATCAGGTATTCGTCGCTCAGGGAAGCGATGTGGGCGCTTTTCTCCAGGTTCTCCACACCGGTGTAGTCGGTGATCTCACCCTTCTCCTTCACGCCGCCAGGCACGTTCGCGACAGGGGTGCTCTCTTGCTTGCCCCTGACGGTGAACGGGAAGTCCTCGTCTTCAGAGGCAGCCTCGGCCTGTGCGCGCAGACCAATGAGGCCGTTGACGTTCTGCTTACCAACGAACTCTTCGTTCAGCGTACAAACCAGGGTCTGGGCGCCAGATGCCACAGAGCATGTACCGCCGACCGCCCCGTTTTCATCCGTGAGATCGAACGAATCGATCGACTGCGGTTTGAAGGTCTCCGGAAAGTCCACCTCGAAGGTGTCACCTGCATTGAAGGGGCCGTTGGCTTCCCAGTTCATGCGAACGTCGACGACGTTGCCCTCGACGACCTCTGGCTCGCCGCGATGCTCGGTGATTTTCACATCAGAGATGGTGACGTCCACCGGATCGGCCTTCGCCATCGGTAGTTGTTTCAAGCCGAACGCACCCGCCAACGCTATGGCGACAACTGTCACCAAAGCGATGAGTGTTCGGCGCAGACCGGCTGACATGCCGGCTGCACGCTGATCGTTCATGTTCACTCCGTTTCGTTCGAGTCGGGTCTACAGCCATTACTGGAGAGGGGCTTCAGCGTGGGCTGGAAGTTGCTCCGTCCTTGGCCGAGATAGGTTTACAAAGGGCAGAGACTTCACAGAATCTTAACAGTGTTGATACATCATGCAACGTTACGCGATGGTAGCTGCCCCAATTTCCCCCCCCCAAGAGCGGTACCACTTCCGCTCAAGACACCAGTTGAGGACACCTGTCTGGCCAGTGGAGCCATTAGAGCTAGGACACCCCCACCCTGGTCTGGAGGCCCGTAAGCAGGGCGGTCCGCTCGACCCAGGCCCCGCCCTCGAGCCCACATGGTTAGGATCTCGCCTCGGCTCTCTACATCCGGCCGAAACGGATGAAGAGGTTGCTGATTGCGCCGAAGTAGCTCCTAAGGTCAGCGAACAGCCAAGAGTAGAAGGTGGCCTGTCCCGGCTTACGATCCGATGGCTTTCTATCCTTGCCATCCTCGGCCGCCTTGACATCCTCGTCTCGATCGGCAGCCGCCTGAGTAGCGGGATCGAATAGATCCGATTCAGGGGCGATCTGCGGCACATTTTCGTGCAAGTCTTCCCTGGCAGATTCTGGTGCCGGTGCAGGAGGCGCTGCTGGAGCAGGGTCGTGCGCAGGGCTTGAAACTGGAGCAGATTCTGGTGCTGGAGCAGGTGCCGGGGCTGGGGGAACAGCAACGCGGTCAGCAGGGGCTGCTGGCGCTGGTGCCGACGGCAGAGAAGCGGGCGGCTGCGGTGCTGGAGCTTCTTGGGCCGGAGCCTCTGGGGCTGGCGGCTGCGGGGCCGGAGGTTGCTCGATAGGCAGGTTCGCTACAGCCCGGTTGGCGGCAACGCCGATCTCGGGAGAGTAGGAGAAATCATGGAAGGTGATCTCGTCGCCGTCGGCGTGCTGGTACGCCTGCTTGCCGGCAAAGAACGACTTGTTGGACTCGGTGGTCCACAGGTTGATGCGCAACTGCTGGGTGCCGGTGTCGCGGGGGATGCGCGTGGTCGAGGTGACGTCGGAAAGCACTTCGCCTTCCTCGGTCTTGGTGACGACGCGCAGGTAGTCCTTTTCCCACTCCGCGATGGTCTGGAGGGTGACCTGGCCGGCCGGGATGTCGAACTGGTCAATGTTGTAACGCGATGGACCCCAGAGGGTGTCCGGGTAGTAGGTCACGCCGCCGTGGGGAAGCGGGCGGGAGACCTGACCCCAGCGGCTGATCTCGATGAAGTCGATTTCGGTGGAACCGTGGCTGTTCTTGTGCACCTCGGCAGCCTTGTTAAGCTCCATCTCCGCCATGTCGTACGGGAAAATACCCAGTACGTTGTGCGGATCCATGTCGTTGAAGTCGGCGGAGTACTCGAAGGTGTATGTGCCGTAGCCGGTGGACTCGACTGCGTTGATCTCCACGCCGCCGCGAATGCCCTCGTTGCGGATCTGCAGATCGCCGTTCGGCAGCACCCGCGCGCCGTTCACCCACTTCGCTCGGTTGTCGGCCGGATCCGCAGCCTGTGGACCACCCCAGTCGATGACACCATCCGTTTGGCGGACAGCCCAGTCATGGCCAGACCAGTTGAACGTTGGGAACCCATACGAGGTGCTGAAGCGTTGACCGGTGCGCTGGATGTGCGCCGGCACGTCAGCAGACGCGTGCGTGGGGTATGCCCCCAGAGTGACAGCCAAGGCGACTGCTGCCGCGATGGAGATGGGTTTCAGTTGCTTCATCGACGATGCCCTTTCTGGCCAAAGACACCCGAAACCGCCTCCGAGCTGGACGGAAACGGAACGAGATTCACCTTAAGATTCGCTTTGATCGCTTATCTTTTTCTCAGTCAGAATAAGGTACGCAGTCGCGGGATTCAACTTCTATGACAAAACAGCTAGTGAGCTAGCACCCGAAGAGCCCGATCCGGCAGGTAATGGGCAAATCACCCGACTCGGCATCGATTTGCTCTGCCGGCTCGCGGGCGCGCTTTGGATTGTAAGAAAAGGAACTGAAGGTGACTTCGGCAGGCTCGGCTGTGGTGAAGGCACGTTGGCCGTCGATAAGCTCTGTGTTCCTGCTGGTGACCCAAAGATTGACGCGGAGCTGCTGCGTGCCGGTGTCTTCTGGGACCCGGACGGTGCTGGTGACACTGGATAGGACGGTGCCGTCCTCGGTAGTGGTGGTGACGCGGAGCGAGTCTTCTTCCCACTCTGCGACGGTGGTGAGGGTTTGGCGGCCGGGCGGGATGTCGAAGCGGTCGATGACGTAATCGTCGGGACGGTTATTGAATCGGGCGTCGGGGTAGTAAGTCACTCCCCCACGTGGGAGCGGAAGGGATGTGTCGCCCCAGCGGCTGATCTCGATGAAGTCGAGCTCCGTGGAGCCGGCGGAGTTGACGTGGACTTCGTCGTAGGTGTTGAGCTCCATCTCTGCCATGTCGTACGGAAAGATGCCGAGGACGGTATGCGGGTCCATCTCGTCGAAGTCGGCCGAGTACGTAAAGGTATAGGTGCCATACCCGGTGGATTCGACGAGGTTGAGCTCGACGCCGCCCGCAATGCCTTCAGTGCGGATGCTGAGATCGCCGTTTGGCTGGACGGTTGCGCCTTGAACCCACTTCTTCTGACCGTCTGCGGGGTCCTCCGCCTGGGGATCACCCCAGTGGATCGTGGAATTGGTCTCGCGGACGCCCCATTCGTAGCCCGCCCAGTTGACGGTGGGGAAACCATAGTTGGACTCAAAACGCTCGCCGCGGTCGCGGTACGGATGCGTGAGGTCACCAGGCGTCTGGCTGGAGATGCCTGCGAGCAGCAGCGGCGCGGCAAGGATTGCGGCCGCGATCGCGAGGGGGCGTTTTGACACGGTTGTGTAGATTACGCGGAGATTTGGTCTAGGTCGATTTCGCGAGGGTGCTGGCGGGTATTGGAATGCGAAAAGAGGCCTCAGCAACTACGTGCTGGGCCTCCATGGCAGCTTACCGAGCGGCTTACGCGATGTAGCGCTCGACGCTATCGGTCAACTCAGTCGCGCCGGACGGCACGGACTTGATCTGCTTGCGCTCGCCCGGCTTAGCCGGTGCGGGGGCAGGCTTCTTCGCCGGCGTGGACTGGCCCGGTGCGGGCGCGGGTGCCGGTGCGGGGGCCGGTGCCGGTTCGGACTTCGGCGCCGGAGCAGGTGCTGATGCCGGTTCAGATTTCGGAGCCGGGGCAGGTGCCGGAGCCGGGGTTGGCTTTGGAGCGTCCTGGCCCAGGAACCAGAGCGCTGCGGGCACCAGCGGGATCAGCGGCAGGAGAAGCAGCAGCCAACTAGCGTCGCTGGACCCACCCGGAGTGGTCGGCGTCGTCTCGGTGGACGGAGTCGTCTCGGTGGAGGGGCCTGGCTCGGTCGAAGTGGTGGTCTCGGTGGAGGAGCCTGGCTCGGTCGAAGTGGTGGTCTCGCTAGAGGAGCTCGGCTCGGTCGAAGTGGTCGTCTCGCGGGACGTGGTCGGCTCGGTCGAAGTGGTGGTTTCGCGGGAAGTGGTCGGCGGGGCCAGCGGGGTCAGCGGGGTCGGCGGCTCGCAGGTGTACGGGTTGATAATGGTCACCGCTACGTTCTGGGCCTGCTCACCTGCGATAGTCACAGTGACCTTGTCGCCGGTCTCTTCCTTACCGTTGACCTTCCAGCGCACGGGCTTCCACTCGACACCTTCGACCTCAGCCGGCTCGACCTCACTTATAGTGACTGTGGAGTTCTTCGGCAGGGAGTCGTACCCCTTCAGCGCAGTACCCACAACCAGCTTGTCGGTGTAGGTGAACACGCCGTCTTTCGCCTCGCCGCCCTTAGCTTCCTTGGTGCCAGGGAAATCGAAGCGCGGGTTCACAGAATCCTTCACATTCAGGGTCACCTGAACGGTGAATTCCTGGCCGGCGATTTCCTTCTCGCAGCGATCATCACCGTCGAGTTCCTTTGTCAGCTCGAAGGAGCCGCGGTCAACGCCATGAATGGTCGCATTGATGGCCGCGTTGTATGCGGCAGTGCCTTCGGCAGTCTTGTCAAACGCAGATGCCGTGTTACCAAAGGTCGTCCCGAGTGCAGGCAGCCCCTCACCGGTGTAGGTAGTGCGGTACCAGAAGCGCAGGTCCCAACCCTCTTTCCAGCCGTCAGCTGGCTTCGGGATGGTGAAGGTCGCTTGCTTCTTGTCCTCAGCAATCTTGGCGTCGATGCTTGCATCCGGGAGACGGAACGCATCTGCGCCGGTCCAGTTCTCGCCGTATTGAATGGCGTTGTAGGAGCCGCTGTATGCGTGGCTGCCGGTGAGCGAATCAGTGATGACAATGCTGTCTTGGTCTGCAAAGAGACCGTACGGGATCCAGACCTCCCATTCGATGGTCTTACCGTCTGGTTGCACCTCGCCAGCCTTGCGGAAGTCGCTTTCCGGGGTGCGGGTCAGATCCGGGATGACCTTCGGCATGTTCACGGTCTGGGTGCGAGGCTGCGCCTTCGCGCCGTCGGTGATCTCGATGTCTACGGTGCCGGATTCATTCGCACGGGGCTGACCTTGGAAGGCTACGGTGCCGTGAACCTGGTCCTTGTTCTTGAAGTTGTCGTTGAAGGTACAGGTCAAGGTGAACTGGTCGGTGAGGACGCAGTTGCCGCCGTCGAGGTCGCTCGTGTCGTCGACAAGCTTTGCCTCGATTGCAGAGGTGAGGGGGAAGAATTTAGGGAACTTGAGCGTGAAGGAGTCACCTTCCTGCACCTGGCCAATTGCCTCCCACTCGATCTTGACCCCGACCGGCTGGTTTTGGTACAGCGCGCCGTCGCCGCGTTTCTTCGCACCCTCACCCTCAGTGATGGCGATGCTGGTGATGGCCACCTTCGAGTTATCCGTCGGCTTCAGCCCCGTAAACGAGGGAGCCGCGGCGGACGAGCTGTCCGCGGCTTCGGAAGCGGCTGCTGCACCAGTCTCGGGCGCAGCACCACCCTCAGCCTGCTTTTCCGCAGCCGGTTCCGGGGTCTGGGACTTCGAGGCTTCACCGGCCTGCGACGCCTCTGCCGCTGGAGTCTCCGATGCGCCCGCCGTCGGCTCAGCATCCTGTGCACCAGCGGTCGGCGCGTTCTTAATGGCAAACATCGTTGTCGCCACAAGCGCGATTACCGTCACCACGGCAATCAGCATTCTCTTCAGGCCGGGGCGGCCTGCATACGCGCTATTCAAGTTCACGCGGCTCTCCTCTACATTCGTCTAGGGGTCAGTTCAAGGTCAGTAAATGGAATCAAATTTTCAGACCTTAAGCAGTGACCGGACAATTATGTGGCAATGCCTGAAGAAATGCAATAACAATCGTAAGCAAATTCCAAGGTTTTCTGAACCCCCAGCTAGGGCCATTGCTTAACGACGCCCACGCGAACCCCACTTCTCAAATCCCCTCCCCAAATCACCCCCGATCAGTGACCGATCAACAAGCACTCCGGCATCCCGGCGCAGCTTTCCACTTGCTGCGGCGCCCAAAACGAAAGAGACCGCTGCACGAACATGCTGCGGTCTCTTTGTCGCTTTCGGTTGAGGCTACGCGATGAAGCGCTCCACTCCCCCAGTCAGCTCCGTTGCCCCTGACGGCACAGACTTGATCTGCTGACGCTCGCCCGGTTTCGCTGGCTGCTGAACCGGCTTACCCGGGGCAGGTTGGCTCTGTCCAGGCTGACCAGGTTGCACCGGCTGGCCCGGCTGGCCCGGAGTGGTCTGGACCGGAGCAGGCTGGCCAGGTACGGGTTGACCAGGCTGTACCGGCTGGCCCGGCTGGCCCGGAGTGGTCTGGACCGGAGCAGGCTGGCCAGGTACGGGTTGACCAGGCTGTACCGGCTGGCCCGGAGCTGGCTGCACTTCTTCCGGATGCTGCGGTGCAGGCTCGACCGGAGCAGGCGGGTTGGACGACCCCTTTTGTGCAAGTAGCCACAACACTGCTGGGACGACCGGGATTAACGGGATGAGCAGCAGCCAGGGGCTGACGCTCGAACCGTCAGTATCGCCACCCGGTGCAGGCTGACCAGGAATTCCTGTCGGCAGCGCGGGCGCGTCAGTCGTGGAAGGAGCACCCGGTTTTCCACCAGAGCCGTTGGTATCGGCTGCGCTGGTGGCCGTGGTCGTTGCCCCGCCGGTCGGTGGAACCGGAGACACCGGTTGACCCGTCCCATTTCCATCATCCGGAAGCTCTTCAGGCGTGGTGGCACGCGGGGATGTTTCGTCGGTCGGTTCTGTCTCGCTGGTCGGCTCAGCTTCGCTGGTCGGCTCGGTCGGTTCCGCTTCGCTGGTCGGCTCGGTCGGCTCAGCTTCGCTGGTCGGCTCGGTCGGCTCAGCTTCGCTGGTCGGCTCGGTCGGCTCGGTCGGCTCAGCTTCGCTGGTCGGGGTCGGTTCCGTCTCGCTGGTCGGCTCGGTCGGTTCCGTCTCGTTGGTTGGTTCCGCTTCGCTGGTCGGCTCGGTCGGCTCGGTCGGCTCGGTCGGCTCAGCTTCGCTGGTCGGGGTCGGTTCCGTCTCGCTGGTCGGCTCGGTCGGCTCAGCTTCGCTGGTCGGCCCGGTCGGCTCGGTCGGCTCGGTCGGTTCCGTCTCGTTGGTTGGTTCCGCTTCGCTGGTCGGCTCGGTCGGCTCAGCTTCGCTGGTCGGGGTCGGTTCCGTCTCGCTGGTCGGCTCAGCTTCGCTGGTCGGCTCGGTCGGTTCCGCTTCGCTGGTCGGCTCGGTCGGTTCCGCTTCGCTGGTCGGCTCGGTCGGCTCAGCTTCGCTGGTCGGCTCGGTCGGCTCAGCTTCGCTGGTCGGCTCGGTCGGTTCCGCTTCGCTGGTCGGCTCGGTCGGCTCGGTCGGCTCGGTCGGTTCCGTCTCGTTGGTTGGTTCCGCTTCGCTGGTCGGCTCGGTCGGCTCAGCTTCGCTGGTCGGGGTCGGTTCCGTCTCGCTGGTCGGCTCGGTCGGTTCCGTCTCGTTGGTTGGTTCCGCTTCGCTGGTCGGCTCGGTCGGCTCAGCTTCGCTGGTCGGGGTCGGTTCCGCTTCGCTGGTCGGCTCGGTCGGTTCCGTCTCGCTGGTCGGCTCGGTCGGCTCAGCTTCGCTGGTCGGGGTCGGTTCCGTCTCGTTGGTTGGTTCCGCTTCGCTGGTCGGCTCGGTCGGCTCAGTCTCGCTGGTCGGCTCAGTCTCGCTGGTCGGTTCCGTCTCGCTGGTCGGTTCGGCCGGCTCGGTCGGCTCAGCTTCGCTGGTCGGCTCCGGACAGTTCAAAACCTTGTTAGTTAGAGTTAGAGCAATGTTTTCAACGCCGTCGCCGCCAACCATGACAGCGTTACCTTCGGGTATTTCGCCTTCTGCGGTGCTCCAGCTAGGTACACCGAACTGAAAACCTTCGATCTTTGGTTCAATCTCTTCAACGGTGATTTTTGTATTTGCTGGCAGCGATTCGTATCCCTTCACCGCCACGTCAGAACGGACCTGCTGTTGGTAGACGAAAACACCGTCGGCAGGTTGCCCCCCGGTAGCCTCTGCGGTCTTGAGAAAACTGAAATTGGGATTTGCGGAGTCCCTTACATCGAGGGCAATTTGAACCGTAAATGCCTGAGAGCTCAGCCTATCCACACATTCCGCATCACCTTCGAGAACCTTGCTAATCTCAAAAGCCCCCTGTTTAACGCCTTGACTATTGGCGGCAGAGGCCGAGTCGTAGGTGTGATTTTCAAGGTTGCGATCCGTGGCAACATCAGTTTGCACATTGCCTGCACTGTCGGAAATCCGCGCTTGCGCTCCGTTATTAAATCCCTCAGCATCGCTCGGGTAACCATCACCGTTGTATTCGGTCTTATAGCTCACCTTAAGATCCCAACCTGGCTTCCAACCACCAGCGGGAGGAGTGACCGTCGCTGTGAAGCCGCGCTCATCATCAGTCAAAGTCACGTCCGCATTTGGCCAAACCTCGGTCGAAAGATCGGGGTTTTGCTGGTAGACGTACGCAACGAAGGCCCCGCTTGGTTTTACGTAATCGTGGTTGGCGGAAGTGAGTTTGTCTGTGATCACGACTTCATTGGCGGGGTTGTCGTTATCCACGAAGCTTTCCGAGGGCAGAATGATGGTCCAGTCAATGCTCCTCGGATTCTCGTTGTACTCGATGTTCCCGTACTTCGAGAAAATGTTCTCTTTTCCGGCGGGTAGAACGTACTTAGCGACGGAGCCACCGGGAATTGCCAGCGATAACGGGCTGGTCCCCGGCTCCGTTTCAAACTCCCAATCCGGACCTGGGGCTTCTTTCAGCCCTACATTCAGAGAGATGGAACCGGAAACGGCATCCAGTCGCGATAGGGAGTCGTTGAAACGACAATTCAGCGTTTGGGTGTCGGCATCAACCCTGCACTCGCCAGCCTTATTGCCACCAACACTAAACGGGATCGGATCATTGCTACCCGGAAGGGCAATCTCATTCGGGAAAGCGATTGTCATCGTCTGCCCATCTTGGATCGACCCTTGAGCAGTCCACGGAAAGGTCAATTTGACGCGATCATTGCCAGTCAACTGAGTCCCTTCCGCAATGGGACTTCCGCCCGTCGTAGACACGGACGGCTGACCAAACTGGACAGGCGCAGCATTTTGCGCTCCCGCCGTCGGAAGTTGGCGAGCGCCGCCTACGCAAGCCGCAAGAACAGCGACCACGGTCAGGATAACGAGAAGAGCTTTCCGCCCTGAAGGCACGTGCGTATTCCTGGGAAGAGAATCCATTCGAAGAACCATTTTCTGCTGGTTGGGAAACGGGGTTGCGGAACCCCAAGATGACCAAGAAGTTATGGAATCAACTTACAGGGATCCTGGCAGAAATGGAACTGGGAGAAGTGTGAGCGTGGACGTTACGGCTCAAATGTCATTCAAATAGAGCTTTGGTCTAAAACTATGTGGCCAATTTGGGTCACCTCAAGAAGTGGACTTCGCCTGTTTAACTAACGCGTCATAACGTCGTGACGCACGATCGTTTGATCACGCCCTGGGCCAACGCCGATGTAGGAGATCGGTGCGCCGGAGAGTTCCTCCAAGCGGAGGACGTAGTCCTTGGCCTTCTGCGGCAACTCGTTGAAGTCAGTGCAGCCGGTGATGTCTTCGTCCCACGCGGGCATCGTTTCGAAGATCGGCTCTGCGTGATGGAACTGGGATTGGGTGAGGGGCATTTCGTCGAAACGCTCCCCGTCCACGTCGTACGCAACACAGATCGGGATCTCGCCGATGCCGGTGAGCACGTCCAGCTTGGTCAAGAACAGGTCGGTGAACCCGTTGACGCGGGAGGCGTAGCGCGCGATCACCGAGTCGTACCAACCAGTGCGCCGCTTGCGGCCAGTATTCACGCCTACCTCGCCGCCGACCTCTTGAAGGTACTCGCCCCATTTATCGAACAGCTCCGTCGGGAACGGGCCCGCGCCGACGCGGGTGGTGTACGCCTTCACGATGCCCAGCACCGCGGTGATCTTCGTCGGGCCGACGCCCGCACCGACACAGGCACCGCCAGCGGTCGGATTCGAGGAGGTGACGAACGGATACGTGCCGTGGTCCACGTCCAGCATGGTCGCTTGGCCGCCCTCCATGAGCACGTGTTTGCCCTCGTCGAGCGCCTGGTTCAGTACATACTCGGCATCGATGACCATCGGCTTGAGTCGATCGGCGTAGCTGAGAAAGTACTCCATTGTCTCGTCCACGGAGATCGCGCGGCGGTTGTACATCTTCACCAGCATCTGGTTTTTCACATCGAGCGCGGACTCAATTTTCTGGCGCAGGATGGACTCGTCGAAAATGTCCTGCACTCGGAGCCCCACGCGCGCAACCTTGTCAGCATAAGTCGGACCGATGCCGCGGCCGGTGGTACCAATCGCGCGTTTGCCCAAGAAGCGTTCCTGAACCCGGTCGAGGTTTTGGTGATACGGCGCGACCATGTGCGCGTTGCCGGAGATTCGCAGACGAGAAGCGTTGGCGCCGCGGGCTTCGAGGCCGTCGATTTCCTCAAAAAGCGCCTCGAGGTTGATCACCACGCCGTTACCCAGGATTGGAGTCGCATTCTCGGAAAGCACGCCGGCAGGAAGGAGCTTCAGCTCGTACTTCTCACCGCCCACCACCACAGTGTGGCCCGCGTTGTTGCCGCCGTTGGGCTTCACCACGTAATCGACCCTGCCGCCGAGGATGTCGGTGGCCTTGCCCTTCCCCTCGTCGCCCCACTGGGCACCGACGATCACGATGGCGGACATTTCATTGCTCCTTATATAAGGGACTGAACCGCGCTTATTGTAGCGTGCGGCTTATGCGTCTGATTCATTGTGCGTGCGCCACCGACGTGAGCATCCCCGGCACTGAGCGAGTGGGGCTGCCACAAGTTCCGACGCGCAAGGATTTGCGGTTTCTCGATTCGGTTGCCAAAGAGTGCATGCTTAGCGACGACACGCCCTCCCTCGCCGACATCCAATCCCGCCCAGATGTCGCCTACCTTGGTGAGCCGCAGTTTGCCACGCAGCAACCGGACGAACGCCTCCGCATCATCGTCTCGGGGACGGACGCCGCCCTAAGCGCAGTGCTCACCCGCATGATGCGCGCTGATTACATGTGGGTGGAGGTGGCCTACATCCCAGCTGACCACAACTCCCCCGCCGCGGTTTGTTGGGGCGTGCCCGCCGAGAACCCAGCCGCTTTTGCCGTTGAGGCGCCGGTAGTGCCGGCCGCGTGTGTGCGCACTGATTCCGGTGAGACGGTCGCTGGTTCGGCAGAGATATTTCACGGGGACGGCAGAGACGAATTCGTCGGTGAAATCGTTGTGGATTCGGAAACGTTGGTGTTCCGAGACGGGGCCAAAGAGTCAGCACGCTTCTTTGGCCAGTTCGGTGCGCGACTTGTGCCCACCATGACCGCTCCCGGCCTCGCTTGCACCCCACTAGTCACTCCGCTTGACGGGCCTCTCGTAGGTTCTCATCCATCTCACTCTCCAAAGCAGCTCGAGTGGTTCAGCTCCACACCCGGCCTGGCATGGCTCGCACGAGGCAAGCAGGTACCAGCAGGTCAGACCGATGGCTCGCGGGTGCTTACGGGGCGAGCGGTTCAGACGGGCGGGGAGAACATCACGGTGGTTGTGGACGGCGTTCGGAAGCCGCGGCAGGTGAACCGCGCAACCTTTTATCGCCACCTGCGCGACATCCAGAGCGTCCGAATCCCGTGATTTTCCCTACTGTGATAAAGATCACATACACGCTTTTTCAGTCAATCTTTGGCGTCTCGTTACCGATTCGCAATGGAATGGGGAGGTTCGGAGGCACGGAGGCGTCGATAAGCAAATGTGAACCTGCAGGTAGACCTAGCCTTGATTGCCATACCTGAAGTTTCGATTTCTGTCGGTCGAACTTTTGTTTGATTCAGCTAGGCCCGGCGGTTGGTTGCAGAACGTGGCTAGGTTGGGACTCGTTCCCGAGAGGGAAGCCGCCCGGAAGTTACGGGCGGACTTTCAATTACTCACTTACTTAGGAGAAATCATGGCTGACTACAACCGCATTGAGGATCTGGCTAACGCAACCGCATACGACGTTGACGGCGACAAGGTTGGTGGCGTGAAGGACGTTTACGTCAACGACACCACCGGCCAGCCGGACTTCGTTTCCGTGAACCACGGCCTGTTCGGCGGCGGCGACTCCATCGTTCCGCTGCGTGGCCACACCCTGCGTGACGGCGAGCTGCACCTCGCATTCCCGAAGGAGCGCATCGAGGACGCTCCGGATCTGGACGAGAACGGCCACCTCACCACCGAGGATCAGGAGGCGTTCTACCGCCACTACGGCCTGACCGACACCCAGGATGTCACCACCTACGAGACCGGTGCTGGCTACGGCGCTGCAGCAGGTGCAGGTGCAGGCGCTGGCGCTGGCTACGCTGCTGGCGAGTACGCTGACCGCGACCGTGCAGAGTTCGCTGACCGTGACCGCGCTGAGTTCGCAGACCGCGACCAGGCTGCCGCTCGAACCAACGAGAACGGTGAGATCATCCGCTCCGAGGAGCAGCTCAACGTCTCCACCGACCGCGTTGAGTCCGGCCAGGTTCGCCTGCGCAAGTACGTTGTCAACGAGACCGAGACCGTTGAGGTTCCGGTTGAGCGCGAAGAGGTTCGCGTTGTGCGCGAGCCGATCACCGATGCAGACCGCGCGAACTACGACGGCAACATCGGCGAGCAGGAAGCATCCGTCACCCTTCACGAGGACCGCGTGAACGTGTCCAAGGACTCCGTGCCGGTTGAGAAGGTTTCCCTTGAGAAGGATACCGTTCAGGGCACCGAGCGTGTTTCCGAGGAGGTCCGCAAGGAGCGCTTCGAGACCGACGGCATCGTTGAGGGCCGCGAGCCGGGCCAGCCGGGTGACGCTGACCTGCGCTAAGCGCACTGAGGTAGCACTGAACTAACACAGTGCTAGCAAGGCGTTAGCCGAAAGCATTCACCCCGACCGGGATTTCCCGGTCGGGGTTTTGTGCCATGTGCGCCAGAGACGCGTCCGTGGGACGGGCGCGGGGTCGTTAGAGCTAGCCGCGCTTGGCCTGGAGTCGGCCAATGCGGTTTCCGATAGCGCGAGCGATGCGCTGCGGCGTTACGGAACCCGCCTTTGCAACCGGCGGCTCCTCCCCCACCTCGGCGAGCGCTGCGCGGAACTCCTCGCTCTGGGCACTCAGCTTCGCCAGCAGCATCTCGCCACCCCGGCCGTACAGGCGGTTTTGCCGGAAAATCGCCCGCAGCGACGGCCTCAGCCGGTAGTACACCACGGCATCCTCGGCAAAGAACGGCTCAAAGCCCGCAAGGTTCGCCCGCACGCTAAAGTCGACGTCCTCGCTGGCGTTCAGGTCCGTGTCGAAGGGGCCCGCCGCCTCGTACACCTCGCGGTGCAGCCCAAAGCCAGCACCCACGATGTACGGGTACCCGCCGTACCACACCGGCAGGCCATACTCGGTCGCCGAATGCGGCAACGAGGACTTCGCCGCCTGCGAGTTCAACGCGTCGATATCCAGCTTGCAACCCACGAACTTGTGTTCTGCGAGGTGCGCACGCAACGCATCCAGCCAGCCAGGGGCCACGATATCGTCCGCGTCGCAGAACGCGATGCGCTCGTACTTCGCCTGCTCAATTGCCCGGTTGCGGGAGCCCGAGATGCCCAGGTTCTTCTCGTTCACCAGCAAGGTGATGCGCTCCGAACCCTCCACCTCATCCGCGGCACGCTGGACGCTACCGTCGGTCGAGGCATCGTCGATAAGCAACAGCTCATCGCCGTCCTGCAACTGCCGCAGCACAGCTCGCAGTTGGTACACCAGCAGCGGACCAGGGTTGTAGGCGCAAATGCAGACCGAAACGTTATCCATAAGCCGAACCTTAATGCAGCCCAATGACGCCGACTACTTGAGATACCGGCTAGTCGAAGTCGAACGTCTCCGGCGGGACATTCGGCGTCGTCGACGTCGGCGCCAGCGCAGCCAGCGCAGACTCGCGCGACATGCCGCACACTTGCAGCATGTCCACGGTCATCGAACGGGTTTGCGCAAGAATCGCGTAAGCAGCAAGCACAGGCTTATCGGCCGCCCCTTCAACCGCACCTTCCACTACGTCCATGCCGGAATCCTGGGCGACGCTGCGCAGCTCCTGGACCAAACGCGGAATGACCTGGGCCTGCACTTTCTGCGAATTGACCTCGTAGAGCGCGGAGAGTTCAAGGGCGGCGTTGGACAGGGCGTCGATAAGCTCGATCTGCTTTTCGCTGACGGTGTCACTGTCTTCGCAGATGACCAGGGCGCGGCGCGCGAGCACGCGGGTGTTGCGCACGGCGTTGTCCACTGCCGGGATGACGGCGGACATGGAGCTGAGCTGACGTTTGCGGCCCCAGAGGAACGGCGACAGCGCGGCGGTTTCCTGGCCGGACTGCACGGCGGCGGACATGGAGTCGATGCGGGTTTGCGAGCCGCGGATGAGATCGAGCGCTTCGCGGATGGATTCGGGGTCAGTGGTGCTGAGGCCTTCGGCGACATCGTCAAGCACTGAGCTCATGAGGCTCATGACTTGGGCGATCTCGGAGCGCGCGGAGGTCATGGGCCCCTGCGGGATGATGGCGAGGGTGAGCAACGCGACGCTGCAGCCGACGAATGCGTCGACGGTGCGGTCGAGGCCGGTGACCTCGGCACCCGGCGGCATGATCGTGGCGATGAGGATGCAGCCGATGGCGACTTGGTTGTTCAGCAGCACCGATTTAGACAGGAAGGACGCTAAGACCAAGCTGCCGAAGACGATGAGCGCGATCTGCCAGGCGCCGTCGCCGAGGCGGTAGAAGATGACGTCGCCGACGAGGACGCCGAGGATGCAGCCAATCGCAATGTCTACTGCTTTGGTCACGCGGTCGCCGCTGGTGATGCCGATGACCAGGATCACCGCGATTGGCGCGAAGAACGGCCGTGGGTGGCCGAAGAGATCCTTGGAAATCCAGTACGCGAGGCCCGAGGCGAGGCTGGTTTGCAGGATGGGCAGCAACCGCTGGCGGACGCGCTTGAGACGCGCTTGCAGCGAGACGTCGACAGCTTTGAGGCGTTCGCGCGTGCTCATCCGCTGCGGGCGGCGACGGCGATTCTTCTGGGCCTTGGGCGGGGTGTCCAGGGGATCAGGCGGGTTTAGCGGGCCGAGCGGGTTCTCCGGACTCGGCGTTTGCGGCTTCGGGTGCTCAGGCATGAGAAAAGCGCCGGCCTTGTCGGCGCCGGCGCTTATTCACTCTAGCGGTTTTACTTCGAAACCGACTTACCCACGGAGTGCAGGTCCTGGCACGCCTCGATGACGCGCTCGGACATGGCCTGCTCCGCCTTCTTCATGTAGGAGCGCGGGTCGTAGACCTTCTTGTTGCCCACCTCGCCGTCGATCTTCAGCACGCCGTCGTAATTCTGGAACATGTGGGTGACAATCGGGCGGGTGAACGCGTACTGGGTGTCGGTGTCCACGTTCATCTTCACTACGCCGTAGCCCAGCGCCTCCTCGATCTTCTCCTTCTCGGAGCCGGAGCCGCCGTGGAAGACGAAGTCGAACGGGTTCGCGCCGGCCTCGAGGCCGAGCTTGCGCTCCGCGACCTTTTGGCCCATGTCCAGCACCTCCGGGCGCAGCTTCACGTTGCCCGGCTTGTACACGCCGTGGACGTTGCCGAAGGTCGCGGCCAGCAGGTAGCGGCCGTTCTCGCCGGTACCGAGGGCGTCGATAGTCTTCTCAAAGTCCGCTTCGGAGGTGTAGAGGTTCGCGCCGGCCTTCGCCTCGACGCCGTCCTCCTCGCCGCCAACGACACCGATCTCCACCTCGAGGATGATGTTCGCGTTGTGCGCCTTCTGCAACAGTTCCTGCGCGATCTCCAGGTTCTCATCGATCGGCACAGCGGAACCGTCCCACATGTGGGACTGGAACAGCGGCAACTCGCCGCGGTCAACGCGCTCCTGCGAGATGGCGATCAATGGACGCACGTACTCGTCGAGCACTTCCTTCTGGCAGTGGTCGGTGTGCAGCGCGAGGTTGACGTCGTAGTTCTTCGCCACCTCGTGTGCGAACGCAGCGAGCGCCTGTGCGCCGACAACCTTGTTCTTCACGCCCAAGCCGGAACCGAACTCCGCGCCGCCGGTAGAGAACTGGATGATGCCGTCCGACTCCGCCTCGGCGAAGCCCTTGATGGCGGCGTTGATGGTCTCGGAGCTGGTGCAGTTGATGGCCGGGAACGCGTAGCCGCCCTGCTTCGCAGCGTCGAACATCTGCGCGTAGACCTCAGGAGTTGCAATTGGCATGTGGTTTCCTCCTCGTGGGAAAACTGCTTGAGAACCGTCTTACGCGTTCCAGTATGCCCCTTTGCGCGCGGCCGTGCAGGAGCCCCAGCGGCTGCTAATCTGCAGCTTCAATCGCGGCAGCAGCCTCGAGCAGCATCCAGCCGGCAAGTTGCACGGAGAGGTCGCGCTCATCGATCCGGAGGAGGCCAATCGTTTCGCTTATCGACGACGGCCCCAAACCGTAGTTGTGTGGCAGCCGGGCATCTTTCGTCCAATCCGCAGGGAAAATCGGCAGGCCATCCACCTCGAGGCGGTGCGACCACAACGATTCGGCCGAGGAGAGGACGAGGCGGGCCGCGATCTTCTTGGTGGCGATGTTTTCGCGCGAATCCTCCGGCAGACGCAGCGCGATGTCGGCGAGGTAGCGCGCAAGAATGCCTTTGAACATGCCGCCGTCTCCTTCGCCGGACTCCTCCTGCGGGCTGAGGATCACGCCCTGCGGATTGGCGAGGTGGAGCGCGATCGCTTGGATGATCGCGCGGATGTGGGTGATGTAGTACACCGACGCGTCGGCGCGCTCGGAGTACTCGAAGGAGTCAATGGCTTCGTCGTGGTCGAGGCCGACATCCTGGCGCAGCGCAAGCGCGATCTCCAGGGACGCGCCCAGCACTGTGCCCTGGTTGTATGTATAGAGCTTTTCGATGATCTCTGGGCCGTTCATGCGCATCCGCAGCCCATCGTAAAGCAAGCCCGTCTCTGTAATGAGGTTGTCGAAGATCCAATCCACGATCTGACGGGATTTGTCCAGGCGGCCGGTGCGCGAGAAGACGATCGCGGACGGCGCGTTAGACGGGACGTTGTAGAAGGTCTCGCCGGTTTTCCACGGCAGGACGCCGGTGATGGGGTCGATGCCGGCGAGGAGGTCGAACTCGAGGCCGTCGAGCGCGCTGGTGCGCTTGAGGCCGTCAAGCTGCAGTGCGCGGTTCCATGCGAGCGCGAGCCACGCTTTGTCGTCGTAGTAGTTGTTGGAGGTGAGCTTGCCTCGGTTGCGCCGCTGGATGCCGCGCAGGGTGTCGGCGATGCGGCGGCGGCGAGTCTTCGTGGGGCGACGAAGCGCCGCGTCGACCTGGCAGTCGAGGTACTGTGCTTGCCACCAGTAGTGCCAGTGCACGAACGCTTTGTCCTTGGCGCCCGCCGGCCAGGTGACCATCGCGAGGTTGGTCTTGGGGACGCCCCACACGCGCGCGGCATGGCGCTCTTGAATCGCGGATTCAGCCAGGTCAGCTCGGTGCGACCAGGTCTCAGGCACGGACGGCTCCCTCTTTTGTTATCGGTCTGTGACCATCATGCCAGACGCAGACGTTGGGAATACTTCACCATGCCTGAGAAATGTCTGCATGCTGGCGTACCCACGCGTGCATGGCGATGCCGGCGGCAACCCCGGCGTTGATCGAGCGGGTCGAGCCGAACTGCGCAATCGAACAGGTCATGGTCGCGGCCCGCTGCGCGTCATCGGTCACGCCGGGGCCCTCTTGACCGAACAGCAACAGCGCGCGTTTCGGCAGCTTTGCGGCTTCCAGCGGCACAGACCCGGGTGTGTTGTCGATAGCCACAATGGTCAGCCCCGCCCCACGCGCGAACTCCGCGAGATCCGCCACCGTCTTATGGTGGCGGATGTGCTGGTAGCGGTCGGTCACCATCGCCCCACGCCGGTTCCACCGCTTCTTGCCCACGATGTGCACCTCTTTGGCCAGGAACGCATTCGCGGTGCGCACGACTGTGCCGATGTTCATGTCGTGCTCGAAGTTCTCGATCGCCACGTGGAAATCGTGACGGCGTTTGTCCAGGTCGGCGACGATCGCGTCCAACGACCAGTAGCGGTACGCGTCGACCACGTTGCGGGTGTCACCCTCGCGCAGCAATGTCTCGTCGTAGCGCGGGTTCGAGGGCCACTCCCCCTCCCACGGCCCGACACCGTGGCGGGCTTCGGTCCACTCGGTCGGCCCGGGAACGGCGTTGGGGTTACTCGAGTCCAAGGTCGGAGAGTCCGAGGAGGTAGCGGTAGTCCAGGCCGGCGTCGGCAAGCACTTGATCAGCCCCGGTCGCACGGTCGACGACGGTGGCGACCGCAACCACCTCGGCCCCTTCCTCGCGGCACGCCTCCACCGCGGTCAGCGGCGAGTTGCCGGTGGTCGTTGTGTCCTCCACCACCAGCACCCGCTTGCCCACAATCGACGGCCCCTCGATCCGGCGCTGCATCCCGTGCTTCTTCGCTTCCTTACGCACCACGAAGGCATCGATCGGGCGACCGTCCGCGTGCATCACGGCGGTAGCGACCGGGTCCGCACCCAGGGTCAGCCCGCCAACGGCATCGAACTCGAGGTCCTCAGTGAGCTCGCGGATCAGCGCACCGATCAGCGGACTCGCCTCGTGGTGCAAGGTGGCACGACGCAGGTCAACGTAGTAATCGGCTTCACGTCCGGACGACAGCGTGACCTTGCCGTGCACCACTGCCAGCTCTTTGACCAGCTCAGCGAGGCGGGCTTTTTTGGCATCATTCATCGGTGGGCTCCTTCGGGCTCGGCATCTCCGTTGCATTCTCCGTGCTTCCGAAGATAGACGGCGGCGCCATCGTGCGGCGCGCCCGGGTCAGATCGCTCGGATTGTGCGCGGTCTCTGCGATGCCATCGGCAATCGCGCTCACCTGGTCACCACCAAGCGCGTGCTCCTGCGCCGGCCCGCGCACCGCGCCGGTCGTGCGCGTCGGCAGCGCAAGCGGTTCCTCGGGACGCTGAACCTTCGGCGTGTTCAGCGGCTCCTCGACCTCGGCCTCAACCGGAGCCACTACCAGCTTCGGCTCGGGCTCCGGCGCGTCCGGAATGTCGCGGGTGGGAAACGGCACCGCCAGCGGCTGTGGGTTCGCGGGCGGGAGGGTCCGCGCGGCGTCGGCGAGCCTGGCCAGCGGCTCAAACGCGGCCTCCCACTCGCCCAGCTGCACGCCCTCGCCCACCTCCGCCAGCACCCACTCGCTCTCAAACCACACCGCAACCACAGTTGCGGGCAGGAGGTCGAGCGCATCGCGCACTCGCTTATCGACGAAGCGTTGCGCCACCCCAGCGTCCGTCCCGAACACAGCGAAATCCCCGGCCTTCGCCACCTCAACGAGGTCTTCCGACGACGCCGCGTCGAAACCGTCGCGGCGCATGTCCACGACCACGTCGCTCACCGCGCCGGTGCTCATGGCGACCACCGTGGTCGGGCCAACATCGGCAACAACCGTCTCGTGTCCACCCCAGTTGCCAGTGGCCACGTTGGTTATGGCCGACCCGGTGGCTGCGGCGCCGCGTTGCCATTCGTCGACAAGCGATGTGTCCTGCTTGACGTAGCTGAAACCGTTCGCCTCGGCCCAGGATTTGCGCCCGCGGTTAGGTGCCGACGAGTCGGACACCCACAGCCACACGCCGGCGATGAGCAGGACAATCGCCAGACAGATAAGTAAGTAAGCCATCAAGACGTGATGTTACTGCTCGGCGCGGCGTTTCCGCCGGTGGCACGGCCGAAAAGCGGCGTGGCTACATGTTGGTTGCGAGCGGGTTCTTCGGGTCCGCCGACCACTGCGACCAGCCGCCCACGAAGTGCGTGAGCACCGGCAGGCCCGCATGCGCCATCGCGGCGAGCATCAGCGAGGAGTGGTTACCGGAACCGGAGTAGACAATCGCGTCCTGCGGGTCGGTCTCAGAAGTGATGCCGAGGCCGGCGAAGATCTCGCGGATCGTGCCCGGGTCCTTCACCTTCACCTGATCGTGCTCGCCGTGCTTGATAAACAGCTCATCCACGGGCAGGTTCCGCGCGCTCGGGATGTGCCCGGCGCGCAGGTCGAAGACTTCGCGGCGGCCGTCGAAACGGTTCTTGGAGCGGGCGTCGATAAGCGTGCCCTCGAAAGCCTTGACTTCCTCGATGCTGGCGACGGGCATGTGCCCCTCCGACACCTCGACCTCGCGCGGCACGACGACATTGCCGGGGCCGGCGACCGTGTCGAAGCCGTCGCCGTCCCAGTCGGCGAAGCCGCCGTCCAGGATGAACACGTCCTCAATGCCAGCCCAGCGCAGAATGAACCATGCGCGAGAGGCGAACAGGCCGTTGCCGCGGTCGTAGATGTAGGTCGGGCGGCCTGGCTCGATGCCCCACTCCTTGGTTGCCTTCGCCACAACGTCAATGCTGGGCATTGGGTTGCGGCCTTCGTAGCGGCCCGGCATGCCAGCGAGCTGCGACGCGGGATCGCAAAACACCGCTGTCGGGATGTGCTCGGATTGGAACTTCGACCAAGCTTTGCCATCGGTGCGCTCCCACAGGGCGGCGATGATGGTGTGCTTCTGGCCAGTCTTGATGCGTTCGTTCAGGGCTTCAGCGGAGACAAAGACGCTCATGCGAGCCAGTCTAGCCGTGGTTAGGCCATGTAGCCGGGGGCTTGCTGGATCGCACCGTCGGACTCGAGGCCATCGAGCCACTCCATGATCCCCTCACGCGGGCAGTCCGCCCCAATCGACGCCGCGAGCATCCCGCCGGGGCCCAGCTCTACGCGGCACCCGAACGCGAGCAGCGTCTCCGCGATCTGATTCGGCTCCTCCGTCTCCGGCAGGATCCGAATTGTCGACGCCCCTCCGCGCACCACCACACGGTCCACGTGAAACTGCCCGCCGACCAGCACGCATTCGACGATGTCGCCGAGCGCCAGCGCCGTGTCCACAAATGGCACGCTCGCCACCACGAAGTGGTTGCTGGTCAGTTGCTGCGCCGCAAGCTGCTCGTTCTCCACGCCCGGAAGCGCGACGCGGGTGGTGATCGTCGTGGTCGGCTCCATGCGTGCAGTCTAGAGCAGTTTGCTTATCGACGGCCCCTTGTACGCGCTCCCGTCGCGTTACCTCGCGCTGACGTCGAGCATCTCGCCGCCGTCGGCTACGTCGACATGGACCTGGTCGCCGTCGCGGATGTCACCTGCGAGCAGCTTCTTTGCCAGCCGGTCGCCGATCGCTTGCTGGATCAAGCGGCGCAGCGGGCGTGCACCGTACGCCGGGTCATACCCGCGGTCGGCCAGCCAGGACTTGGCGGCATCCGAGACGTCGAGCGTGAGCCGGCGTGCGGAGAGGCGCTCTGCCAGACCCTCGAGCTGGATCTCCACGATGCCCACCAGCTGATCCTGGGTGAGCGGCTCGAAGACCACCACGTCGTCAAGACGGTTGATGAACTCCGGCTTGAAGTGGTGCTTCACGGCCTCCATGATCTGCTCGCGGTTGCCGCCCGCGCCCAGGTTGGACGTCAGGATGATCACCGTGTTGCGGAAGTCGACGGTGCGACCCTGGCCGTCGGTAAGCCGGCCTTCATCCAACACCTGAAGGAGCACGTCGAAGACATCCGGGTGCGCCTTCTCGACTTCGTCGAAAAGCACGAGCGAATAGGGGCGGCGACGGACAGCTTCGGTGAGCTGGCCACCGGCATCGTAGCCGACATATCCCGGAGGGGCGCCGACAAGGCGGGCGACGGAGTGCTTTTCGCCGTACTCGCTCATGTCGATGCGGACCATGGCGGACTCGTCGTCGAAGAGGAACTCCGCGAGCGCTTTCGCCAGCTCCGTCTTACCCACACCGGTCGGGCCGAGGAAGAGGAACGAACCGATCGGACGGTTGGGATCCGCGACCCCGGCGCGCGAACGGCGCACCGCGTCAGACACAGCGACAACTGCTTCCTTCTGGCCAACGACGCGGCCCGCCAGCACCGACTCCATGTTGAGCAGCTTCTCGGTCTCGCCCTGCATCATCTTGCCGGCCGGAATGCCGGTCCACGAGGACACAACCTCCGCGATGACATCGGGCGTGACTTCCTCCTCCAGCATGGTCTTGGTGCTGGCCTGGCTTTCGGCAGCTGCGACCTCCGCCTCGAGCTCCGGGATGCGCCCGTAGCGCAGCTCGGAGACCTTGGCGTAGTCGCCTTCGCGCTCCGCGATCTCGGACTCGTTGCGCAGGCGTTCGAGTTCCTCCTTCGCGGACTGGACCTTGTTCACCTCGCCCTTCTCGTTCTCCCAGCGCGCCTTCATCTCGCCGAGCTTTTCACGCTGATCGGCGAGTTCCTGGCGCAGGTCGGACAGGCGCTGCTGCGAAGCCGCGTCGTTCTCCTTCGCCAAAGCGATCTCTTCGATCTCAAGGCGACGGACCACGCGCTCAAGCTCGTCGATCTCCTGCGGGGAGGAGTCGATCTGCATGCGCAGGCGCGAGCCGGCCTCGTCGACCAAGTCGATCGCCTTGTCCGGCAGGAAGCGGTTAGTGATGTAGCGGTTGGACAGCTCGGCGGCAGCGACCAGGGCAGAGTCCTGGATGCGCACACCGTGGTGCACCTCGTAGCGCTCCTTCAAACCACGCAGGATGCCGATCGTGTCCTCAACGGTCGGCTCACCCACGTAGACCTGCTGGAAGCGGCGCTCCAGCGCGGCGTCCTTCTCGATGTACTGGCGGTATTCATCCAGCGTCGTCGCACCGACGAGGCGCAGCTCGCCGCGGGCCAGCATCGGCTTGATCATGTTGCCCGCGTCCATTGCTCCCTCGCCAGACGCGCCAGCGCCGACGATGGTGTGCAGCTCATCGATAAAGGTGATGATCTCGCCGTCCGAGGACTTGATCTCATCCAGCACCGCCTTGAGGCGCTCCTCGAACTCGCCGCGGAACTTCGCGCCTGCGACCATCGAGCCGAGGTCGAGCGAGATCAGCGTCTTGCCCTTCAAGCTCTCCGGCACGTCGCCGGCGACGATGCGGCGGGCGAGGCCCTCGACTACTGCAGTCTTACCGACGCCAGGCTCACCGATCAGCACCGGGTTGTTCTTCGTGCGGCGGGAAAGCACCTGCACGACGCGACGGATCTCGGCATCACGGCCAATCACCGGGTCGATCTTGCCCTCACGCGCGCGTGCAGTCAGGTCAGTGGAGTACTTCTCCAGCGCCTGGAACTGCTGCTCCGGGTCCTCGGAAGTGACCTTCTTCGAGCCACGCACGGACGGGAAGGCACCCTTGAGCACCTCGTAGGTGGCACCGCGCTTCTTCAGCAACTCGGCCGCCTCGTCTCCGCCCTTCGCAATGGCGGCGAGCAATACCTCGGTGGACACGAACTCGTCGCCGAGCTCGCCAGCCAGCTCCTGCGCTGCGTTGATCGCGTTGAGCGCATCGCGGTTGAAATTCGGGTTCGCTAAATTCTGGCCCTCAGCCTTGGGGTATCCGTCCGTGATCTGCGCCGCCTCGCGGGCCACAGTGTCCGGATCGACGCCCGTGGCCTTCAACACGGGAGCGGCAATGCCCTCGTCCTGCGTCAAAATCGCCTCAAGCAGATGCGCTGGGCGGATGTCCGGGTTGCCGGCCGCCGACGCCTTCTGCAGCGCCTGCCGAATCGCCTCCTGCGTCTTGGTGGTGGGGTTAAAAGTTCCCATCAGTCGCGTTACTCCTTCGCTTTTATTACTTGGTTCTCGCTAGACGTAACGCACACGGGGTTGAGTCTGTTCCTATCAATCCCAAAATTGCTGGAAAAAGTTGCGCGGGGGCCGCTAAGGTTCGCCCCGGGCTTACGCGACCAAACCACGACAAGATGCGCGACCACGGCGACCCACAGCCACAAACCCGGATAGTTACGCACGCTTACGTATGGAACTGCACACGTAAGGGGCTTCAACTATCCGGGTTTGGGTGTGTTGTCCGGGTTTGTCGGTGCTCGGTGCTGCGGGTGGGTGCGGCAGGCGGGAGCGGGAAAGGCGTCAGACAGGCCGTCGAGAAGCGTCCGGCTCCCGCGACTGGCGCGAAACCGGAACCCAACGCAGCACATACGCGACGCCGACCACCCCGACCGCGATCGTGAAGGCGGCCCACCCGAAACCGGTAGTGAAACCGGCGATGACCGCGATCGGCGCGAGGATGGTCATGCCGATCTCAAACGGCGCGAAACCGACGTAGGCCACGCCGTACTCATTGAGTGTGCCGGATTTCAGCTTCGGATCGACCATCTTCAGCAACGCGATACCGGTGGCCACAGCGGCGGTCGCCCAGCCCCAGCCGAAGATGCCGCGCTCGAGCCACTTCTCGCCGAAGAACGTCGGCGCCGCCCACAGCATCCATACGACACAGAACACGGTGCCCAGCACGAAGATGAGTACGAGCGCCTGCCAGTAGCCGGCAAGCGCGGCGGGGACGATGGAGGCGATGCCGAACGCGATCATGTAGTCGGTCGCCGCGCCCGCGATCGAGCCGACGGTGTCGCGGTCGAGGTAGTTCGGGCGGCGCAGCACGCGCAGCAGCATGCGTCCAATCAGCCCGATCACAAAGGCCATTTCTGCAGGATGAGCAGCCGGTTTCGCAACACGTTGCCGACAATCAGCAGGATAGACAGCCAGCCAATGTCGGTGAGCAGGGTATATGGCGTGAATTCCACCGGTTCCCACCTTTCGATTCTTCGGTTTTAGCAGCCACCTTAACTGACGCGCGGGGGCCTGCATAAAACCGGATCTGCCGGGTGAGCAGCTAATCTTATGGTCTATGAGTATCCCTGCCGCACTCATACAGAGACCGGGCCTGGTGCGGGCCGCGATGTATAGCCGTTTCATCGATGCATACGGGCAGCAGGGAGCCGCAATCTTGCCGGAAGGCACGCGGGAAGTGCCACAAACACTTGTCGACGCCGCCTTTTGGATCTTGTCCCATTCCCCCAACGCCAAACTGCGCCCCGGTGTGATCAAACGTGTGCGGGCATGGGCGCTGGATCTGCGCCGCGTGGGCTTTCCGTCCGCGGAATTCCCGGCGGTCGCGAACATGCTTGCCGACGCCTCCGCCGCCGATTCCCAGTCCCGCGAGATCCTCGTCGCCGTCGCCGAAACGATGCGCACCGCGGTTGAAGAAGCTGACTTAGCCGGGATCCCAGCGGCATCCGCCGCGCAGATCACTGAGGTCGCTCCGGCAGGTGGGACGGACAGCGGGGTGACCATCGTCCAATTGGAAGCCGGCATCCAGGTGGATTACGCTCCCGGCCAGGTCTTGCCAGTCATGCAGGTGGGTCGGCAGGGGGTGTGGCGCGGTTTGGCGCCGGCGCTGCCGTCGAATAGCTTTGGCCAACTCGAGTTCCATGTGGACGGTGAGATTGAACCCGAGGCCGGGACGTACCTGACGCTGGGTGCCGCGCGCGGCCCGAGCCCGGTGCTGGATTGTGAACAGGCGATGATTGCCGCGGTGGGCACCGGCTGGGCGGCGGCCAAAGCCATGCTTTTCGGCATATTGGAGCGTGAGACCCGCCCGGATGTCCACCTGCTGATCGGTGCGGACACGACTGATGAGCTCTACGATCTGCGCACCATCGGCGCGCTGAACCAGGCACATGACTGGCTGACCGTCACCTGCGCCGTGACAGACGGCGAGGACGCCGGCCCCGCACAGGAGGCGGGGCTGAACCACGTGTGGGCGCCGCTGTCTGCCTTTCTCGCCGGTGCGGGCACGTGGTGGGGCCGCGAGGTGGTGCTGTGCGGGACGAAGGCGCGTACCGATGAGCTGGTGCGTTCGCTGCACGCGGCGGGTGCCGAGAGGGCACAGAACGGGATTACCGTCGTTGCGCACGACGCGCAGTTCGACTGGACTACCCCGCCCGACGAGGGCTAGCCCCGCTGCCGCATTGTTACCGCTTCCTTACCGCATCCTTACCGCATCACCGTGTTTTCGGTGATCGCGACCACCGGCAGCGCCTTGCGGGCCGCGGCGACTTCACTCAGATCGATGTCCACGATGAGCGTCTCTGGCGCGTAGCCAGCTTCGGCGATACGCACACCCTGCGGGTTGACCACTACGGAGTGGCCAATGCCGGTCGGGCCGGACTCCTCCCCCGCTCTCTCCTCCCAATCGGGCCGGGCTTGTCCGGTCGCTGCGATGAACACGCCCGCATCCAATGCACGCGCCGCGTTTAGCGCCCGCCACTGCTCGAGCTTGCCCGGCCCATCAGCCCAGCTCGTGGGCACCACGATGACCTCAGCGCCGCGTCGCGCAAGCTCCTTGAACTGCTCCGGGAAGCGGATGTCAAAGCAGATCGCCATGCCGACCACCACACTCTCGCCGTCCGCTTCGTGCACGAACGTGACCAGCTCCTCACCGGTTCTCACCGTGTCAGATTCGCGGTAATCAAACGCGTCGTACGCGTGAATCTTGTCGTAGCCCGTGTGCGTCCCGCCGCCGGTCACCAGCGCGGTGTTGCGCACCCGGTTCACCGTCTTTCGCTCACCGTTGCTCTCGAGCACGTTGGTGTCGGCGGGGCGGAACATGCCCGCGACCACGGTTACCCCGAGCTCGTCGGCAAGCGTGCGCATCGCCGTCGAGAACTCCCCGTCGAGTTCTTCCGCCTGCGTGTCTAGTCTGCCCTGGTCAAAGGCCTGACTTGTGGCCTCTGGCAGCACGATCAGGCTGGCACCCGCGGCCGCTGCGTCGCGGATCAGCGGCTCGACGCGCGCAAAATTCTCGCTCTTATCGGCGCCGGTGATCACTTGCAATAAGGCAATCCTCATGTGGATAACTCTAATGCGCGTGGCAGCGGGTTATCCACAGATCGTTCACTCGCTCTTGATTTTGTTTATTTCGCTTTGGCATGGTTGTCGGCATGAACTTTCTCGCCCTTTCCGACACCACTGCCCCCACCGCCCGCGCACACCTCCCCGACACCTCCACCCTCCCTACAGCACAGCTTTCCCCATCGCTCGCAGCCACAGCCCTCGCCGCAGTGCAGCACAAGGAGCATTTGCTTATCGACGGCACACTGCGCCGCCTAACCAACCACCTCGACTCCATCGCCACTTTTGCCCAGACAGCCGCCGACATCGACACTGCTCTTGACACTGCACTCGACACTGCCCTCGCGAGGTCGCTGCGCAATGGCTAGCCCTGCGACCCTTCCTACATACGCGCCCCGCCTCGACCCCAATGAGTTGCGCGCGGCTGCGTCCCTCGTGTCGAGCGCAGGGGCGACCGTATCGGCCCGCGCACGCGCCACGCGTGAGGCGGCTACTGCTATCAGTGCGACCGGGTTCGCAGGCCCCGCTCCCGATCTTGCGCTTGTTCGGCTGGCCGATTTCTCAACTGAGCTGGATGGCCACGCGCAGAGTTTGCGCCGCATCGCTGAGCTGCTCATCTGGGCCGCCCGTGCACAATCGGCGCTGGATGCCGCCGCCCACGCCGCCCAGGCGGCTGGCCATTACCGGATCATCGTCTGGCTCAACGCACTGTCGATGCAGCTTGATACGGAGCTTGCCCGCGAGATCAACCGCACCCGCGGCGCAGGGTTCGACGCGTTGGTGAACCACCCGGACACCGCGGTCCACGAGCTCCACGCGCACCACATGTCCACCCTGCCTGCGAGCACACAAGCGGTGATCGACGCTGCAGGCGGCATAGTGCTTGAGGCTGGTCCCAGCGGGAGCACAGTCCTTGTCGGTGACTCCATCGACCCGGCGCGCGTGATCACCATGGTCGCTGGCGCAACGACAGGCCACCCCGACTCCCTCGGCCACGAACTGCAGAAGGCACAGTTGATCGCCCAACGCACCGGGGCGACGGTGGTTGTGTGGCAGGGTTACCAGCCGCCAAAGACACTGCCGCGGGCGCTGTCGCCGGCGTCGGCAAGCGAAGGCGCAGTAAACCTCGCGATGTTCCAGGCCGCGCTGGAGGAACGCTACCCCGATGCCCAGAAAACCGTGGTCGCCCACTCCTACGGAACGGTAGTGGCCACTCGTGCGGCACAGCGCAGCGGTCTTCTCGCAGACGAGTTGTGGCTGCTCGGCAGCCCGGGCGTGTACGGAGAATCCGTCAATGACCTCACCCTTGCTGGGCCAGATTCTCAAGTATTTGTGGTCGACGCTGATCGAGACCCCATTCTGGCCCTCCGACGAGGAAATCAAGGTGTGCTCGGGGGGTCGTCGCCAAGCACTGCGAGCTATGGCGCAACTGTTGTGGAGGGGGTAACGGGCGACCATTCCTCGTATTTCACAGACGAGGCATTCCTGACTGCTCTGTCACAGCCACCGGGGTCCAAGCTGCAGAAATCGGTAGGCTCGACGGTCGAGCGGTGAGAACGCGCTAACAAATAGATGAACCAAGGAGCACACCATGACTAACTTTGCCACCCAGCTTGTGGCCCACTTGGAGGAGTTGGGCGTCAAGCGCATTTACGGTCTTGTCGGCGACTCGCTGAACCCGCTTTCGGACGCGGTGCGCAAGCACGGTCTCGAGTGGGTGCACGTGCGCAACGAGGAGGCTGCCGCCTTCGCTGCGGGTGCCGATGCCCTTGCAAGCGATGAGCTCGCTGTCTGCGGTGGATCCTGCGGCCCAGGCAATACCCACTTTGTACAGGGACTCTTCGAAGCGCACCGGAACGGCTCAAAGCTGCTTGCAATCGCCTCCCATATCCCGTCTGCGGAGATTGGTTCCTCCTTCTTCCAGGAAACTCACCCGGAACTGCTCTTCCAAGAGTGCTCCGGTTACTTGGAAATGGTGCACTCTGCAGATCAGGGCATGCGCGTGCTGCACAACGCGATTCAGTCGACACTGGCAGGCAACGGCGTCTCCGTGCTGGTTGTGCCAGGCGACGTATTCGCTGATGACGTGGCCGACGATGCCTACACCGCCAGCGGCAACTACGCAGTGGGTAAGGAACGTCGCGTGTATCCGGACCCGCATGAGGCGGCGCGTCTCGTCGAGGCAATTAATAAGGCCGACACGGTCACAATCTTCGCCGGTTACGGCGCACGCAACGCCCGCGAGGAGCTATTCGCCCTTGCCGAGAAGATCAAGGCACCGGTTGGCCACTCCTTCCGAGGCAAGATGTACATCGAGCACGACAACCCATTCGACGTGGGTATGTCCGGCCTGCTCGGTTACGGTGCCTGCCACGAAGCGTCGAAGGAAGCTGACCTCTTCCTCATGATCGGCACGGACTTCCCGTACGTCGATTGGCTGCCAAGCAAGAATGTCGGTCAGATCGACATCGACGGCTCCCACATCGGCCGTCGCACCCCGGTTGCGTACCCGGTGGTGGGCGATGTCGCGAGCGTGATCGACAACATCCTGCCGCACATCGAAGAAAAGAAGAACCGCAAGTTCCTGGACAAGATGCTCAAGCGCCACGCCGAGCTGCTTGAAGACGTGGTGGACAAGTACACCCACAAGGCCGCTGAAGCGAAGAAGCCGATTCACCCGGAGCTTGCTGCTTCGGTGCTTGATGAGCTTGCCGATGACGACGCGTACTTCACCGTGGACACCGGCATGTGCAACGTGTGGTCCTCTCGCTACCTCACCCCGAACGGCAAGCGCGACGAGCAAGCGTCGTTCCTCCACGGCACCATGGCCAACGCGCTGCCGATGGCGATTGGTATCCAGTGCGCGTTCCCGGATCGCCAGGTCATCTCCTGGCACGGTGACGGCGGCTTGGGCATGCTGCTCGGCGAGCTGCTCACCGTGCGCCTGCACAACCTGCCATTGAAGATGATCGTGTTCAACAACTCCTCGCTTGGCATGGTCAAGCTGGAGATGCTCGTTGCCGGCTTCCCCGACTTCGAAACTGACCACGAGCACGTGAATTTCGCGGCGATCGCCGAGGGTGCAGGCATCAAGTCCTTCCGCATCGAAGAAGCGAAAGACCTCAAGCCGGTCCTTACCGAGGCGCTTGCGTTCAACGGCCCAGTACTGGTGGACATTGTCACTGACCCCGACGCGCTTTCCCTGCCGCCGGATATCACCTGGGACATGCTGAAGGGCTTCACCACTGCGGGTGTAAAGACCTTGACGCTCGAGGGTGGCGTGGGCCGCATGATCGACTTGGCGCGATCGAACCTGCGCCACATTGGTGCCGCGGCATCGATCGAGTTCAAGTAGCTCCGGCTTCGCCCTCTCCTGTCTGGATCGTTCGCCAGTGTGATTGAACCTAGGAAAACGGGACGCCTTTCAGCCGGGGCCAATTCGACTGAGGCAGAGTCATGGTTCCGAGGGCAACTATCACAATGCCAGCGCCTAGCCTCAGTGTTGCCAGGTTGTTATCTATCCATCGCTCGAAACTTGGGTTGAGTCGATAACATAAGTGAGGTCGCTACCGGGTCCCCTTTCCCGGTAGCGGCCTCACTGTCTCCATCACCAAGATGCGTTTCGCCGGGGTGCCGGGTCTAGCGGTTGCGCGACCGTCGTGAAGCGAATGGCTCCCAAGCCACCACCGCAGTGGAGCGCGGCACGTGAACCAGCTCGGCACCGCGACGGCGCGTTGACAACTGCGAGCGCAACTCTGACGCAGCCGCACGCTCAGCCTGCAGTTCTTCCTCAAGCACCTCGATCTGCTCGGTCAGCTCGATGATCGTCTTGATGCCGGCGAGGTTCACACCCTCCTCCTGGGAGAGGTACTGCACGCGACGCAAGAGCTCAATGTCGCGCGCGGAGTAGCGGCGCCCGCCCCCGCGGGTACGCATCGGAGAGACGAGACCGAGCCGATCGTAGGTGCGCAGCGTTTGTGCGTGCATGCCTGTCAGCTCGGCGGCAACGGAGATGACGTAGTACTGCTCGTCATCACGCACCTTGTTGGTTGATGAGTTTGAGTCAGCCACTTCTTCTCACCTCCTTGGGAGTTAGCGGGCTCCGGCCCACCCGGCGCGCGGGTTGAAACCGGAGTCCTTTTCCGCCTGCGCGTAGGTGCGCAAGGCGCTCATGGCGTTGGCATCCAGCGCACCGTCGCTCGGCACTGTCACCTCGACGGTGACCAAAAGGTCACCTGCAGCACCGGATTTGCGCTCGATGCCGCGTCCCTTCACGCGCAGAGTTCGCCCGTTCGGCGTACCCGCGGGCACCTTGACCTTGACCGCCTTTTCCAGGGTCGGAACCGTCACAGTGCCGCCGAGCGCCAGGTCACCGAACGACACCGGCACGGTGATCTCCAGATCGTCACCGGAGCGGGTGAACACCGGGTCAGGGCGTACCTGAACATGCACGAACAGGTCGCCGGATGGCGTGCCGTTCGGCCCCGCTTCGCCTTGTCCCGCGAGCCGCACCTTCTGTCCATCAACGACCCCAGCGGGGATCCGCACGGTGATCGAACGGGTGCGACGCACGGTGCCGGTACCGTCACACGTCGGGCACGGGTCCTCGATGACCTCACCGGATCCGCCGCAGTTCGTACACGGCCGGGCCATGCCGAACGCGCCGGAGCTTTCACGGATGAAGCCGGAGCCGGCGCACACCTCACAGGCGTGCGTCTTGCCGGTGCGGGACCCAGATCCGTGGCATGTCGTGCACGGCGCTTCGCCGGTGAGTTCCACAGGGAACGTCGTACCCTTCGCGGCCTCGCGGAAGTCCAGGGCTATTTCGGTTTCGACATCCGCCCCCCGCGACGGCCGAGCGCTCCTGCTAGCACTGCTGCCGCGGTTAAAGAAGCCACCGAGGATATCACCAAGGCCGCCGTCTCCAGCTTGTCCAGCGCCCCCTCCGAAGAGGTCGTCGAAGTCGGCGGCGTCGAAGTCGGTTTGCGTCGTCGTGCGAAACCCGCCCGGAAATCCGGTGCCTCCTCCCCCTCCGAAGCGGCCACCGAATCCTCCGAAGCCGCCGGAGCCGATCATCGACTTGAACTGGTCGTACTCTTTCCGCTTTTCCTCATCGCCGACTACGTCGTACGCCTCGGCCACACGCTTGAACTTCTCCTCGGCTGCTTTGTTGCCAGGGTTGGAGTCCGGGTGGTTTTCGCGTGCGAGCTTGCGGTACGCCTTTTTAATGTCGGCGGCAGAGGCGCTTGAGGATATTCCGAGGTCACCGTAGTAATCCTTGTTGGCCCATTCTTGCTGCATCGCCATCTCGCACCCTCCTTTCGCAATCGTTCAATATGGTTTTAGCAAGAAAGCCGGGGCGAGCGGTGTGTAGCTCGCGCCCGGCCGTCGGGGATTTTTGCAGGCACTAGTTGCTTGTCGACGCTTCGCCGCCAGCCGCGTTAGCAGCATCCCCAATGATCACCATTGCGTTACGGATCAGACGGTCGCCCATCTTGTAGCCCTTCCGCAATACAGTGCCGACGACTTTTTCGTCGCTTTCCGACAGGTCCTGCACTGCCTCGTGGATCTCCGGGTCGAAGGCTTCGCCCTCGGCACCGAAAGCCTGCAACTTCTGGCCTTCCAGGATGCTGTGGAACTTGTCGCTGAAGGACTTCAGCGGGCCCTCGTTGAGGTCACCGTGCTGGGCCGCGAGGTCGAGGTCGTCGAGCAGCGGTAGCAGCTTCTCAGCGAACTTCGCCTTCGACTGCTCCGCCACCGCGGCACGCTCACGCTCAGAGCGGCGCCGGTAGTTGGCGTACTCTGCGCTAACGCGCTGCAGATCTTCGGTGCGCTCGGCGAGCTGGAGCTCAATGTCGGTCACTGTGCCGTCGCCGTCCGCATCGGGGTTGACCTCCCCGAGTTCAGCCTCGACCGCGTCGGCGATTTCCGCGTCCGAGACCTCCGTAAGGGGATCCTCTGCGTCCGGATCGGCCATGGTCTCGAAAGCTTCTGCCTCCGCGGCCTCGTCCGCCATGGTCTCCGCCTGATCCGGCGAGACGTACTGCTCGTCGGTGTTATCCGGTGCACCCGGGTTATCTGCCATCTCGCGGGCGGAGTTGGGGTTCACGTTTGGGTTCGTCATATCCCGCTCGCTCCTTAGTTTTTCTCGTCAGGGTTGCCGGTGGTGCCGGTGGTGTCGGTGCCAGCCTCAGTGTCATCCTCGACAACCTCGGCGTCGACGACGTTGTCCTCAGGCGCGGTGGCGAAGTCCGCACCGTCTGCAGCGGTGGCACCAGCGTTGGCCTCAGCCTCGTAGAGCACCTTGCCCAGCTCCTGCGCCTCGGAGTTCAGCTTTTCAACTGCGGACTTGATCTCGTCCAGATTGTCGCCCTTGAGCGCCTCGTCCACAGCGTCTGCAGCCTCGGTGACACGGGTCTTCAGGTCCTCCGGCAGCTTGTCGGAGTTCTCTTCCATGAACTTGCGGGTCTGGTAAGCACCGGTCTCCGCGTTGTTGCGGGTCTCTTGCTCTTCACGACGCTTGCGGTCCTCGTCAGCGTGGGTCTCCGCATCCTTGATCATGCGGTCAATCTCCTCCTGGGAGAGGCCAGAGCCCTCCTGGATCTTGATCGTGTTCTCCTTGCCGGTGGCCTTGTCCTTAGCGGACACGCTCACGATGCCGTTAGCGTCGATGTCGAAGGTGACCTCGATCTGCGGAACTCCGCGCGGTGCCGGTGCGATACCTGCCAGCTCGAAGGAACCGAGCAGCTTGTTGGCCGCAGCCATCTCGCGCTCGCCCTGGAAGACCTGGATCTGCACAGAAGGCTGGTTGTCCTCAGCGGTGGTGAAGGTTTCAGAACGCTTCGTCGGAATGGTGGTGTTGCGCTCGATGAGCTTGGTCATCACGCCACCCTTGGTCTCAATACCCAGGGACAGCGGGGTGACGTCGAGCAGCAGCACGTCCTTCACGTCACCGCGCAGGACACCTGCCTGCAGAGCAGCGCCGAGGGCCACGACCTCGTCCGGGTTCACGGACTTGTTCGGCTCCTTGCCGGTGAGGTCCTTGACCAAGTCGGTCACGGCCGGCATACGGGTGGAGCCACCGACCAAGACGACGTGGTCAATGTCGGAGACGGAAAGACCAGCGTCCTTGATCACCTGGTTGAACGGCGCCTTGGTGCGGTCCAGCAGATCAGAGGTGATCTTCTGGAACTCGGTGCGAGACAGGGTCTCATCCAAGAAGAGCGGGTTCTTCTCTGCGTCGACGGTGATGTACGGCAGGTTGATGTTGGCCTGCTGCTGGGAGGACAGCTCAATCTTGGCCTTCTCCGCAGCCTCACGCAGGCGCTGCATGGCCATCTTGTCCTTGGTCAGGTCAACGCCGTTCTGGGACTTGAACTTGTCCGTCAGCCACTCGACGATGCGCTGGTCCCAGTCGTCGCCGCCGAGCTCGTTGTCGCCGGCGGTAGCCAGCACCTCGACGACACCGTCGCCGATCTCAAGCAGGGAGACGTCGAAAGTTCCGCCACCGAGGTCGAAGACCAGGATGGTCTGCTCGCTGTCGGCCTTCTCCAGGCCGTATGCAAGCGCAGCCGCGGTCGGCTCGTTCACGATACGCAGCACGTTCAGGCCCGCAATCTGGCCAGCTTCCTTGGTGGCCTGACGCTGCGCGTCCTCGAAGTACGCCGGGACGGTAATCACGGCATCGGTAACCTCATCGCCCAGGTAGGCCTCAGCGTCGCGCTTCAGCTTCTGCAGGGTACGAGCGGAGATTTCCTGCGGGGTGTAGCTCTTGCCGTCGATGTCTACGGTCCAGTCCGAGCCCATGTGACGCTTCACGGAGCGCACGGTGCGATCAACGTTGGTCACAGCCTGGTTCTTCGCGGACTGGCCGACAAGCACCTCGCCGTTCTTCGCAAACGCGACGATGGACGGGGTGGTGCGGGAGCCTTCAGCGTTGGCGATAACAACCGGCTCGCCGCCCTCCAAGACGGAGACGACGGAGTTGGTGGTACCGAGGTCAATGCCTACTGCTTGTGCCATGGTGGTTGTTTCCTCCTGATTGGAAGTCGTTTTTCATTAAGTTGCAGCGCTTCCGCTCAACTTCACCGGGCCTACTGTACCAGTGGTTGAGCCGAGCGCGCTCAATGGTTACAACGCGTCCATTCCAAAGTTGTTCCCAACACGCTCAACTTTTCCTGAGCAGATGGCAGAACCCCGTTTGACCTTGCCGAAGGCTGGGTCAAACGGGGCGTCGATAAGCGAAAAGCTCCTAGAAGAGACCGGTCTCCTGCTCGGAGTAGGACCAGAGGAGGTTCTTGGTGTTCTGGTAGTGAGCGAGCATCATGAGGTGGTTCTCGCGGCCGATGCCGGACTGCTTGTAGCCACCGAACGCGGCGTGGGCCGGGTAGGAGTGGTACTGGTTCACCCACACGCGACCCGCCTGGATCGCGCGGCCGGCGCGGTACGCGGTGTTGCCGTCGCGGGACCACACGCCGGCACCGAGGCCGAAGATCGTGTCGTTGGCAATCTTGATCGCTTCGTCGAAGTCCTTGAACGTGGTCACGCTCATGACCGGGCCGAAGATCTCCTCTTGGAAGATGCGCATGTCGTTGGTGCCCTTGAACACGGTCGGCTCGATGTACAGGCCCTCTTCGAGGCCCTCAATCTTGTTCACCTTGCCGCCGGTAAGCACCTCAGCGCCCTCCTGCGGGCCGAGCTCCAGGTAAGACTGGATTTTGTTCATCTGCTCGACGGACGCCTGCGCACCCATCTGCACGTCGGTATCCAGCGGGTTGCCCGTGGTGATCTGCTGGACTCGCTTCACACCGAGTTCCAGGAACTCGTCCGCGATGGACTCGTGTACCAGCGCACGCGACGGGCAGGTGCAGACCTCGCCCTGGTTGAGCGCGAACATCGCGAAGCCCTCAATGGCCTTCTTGCGGAAATCGTCGTCCTTAGCCAGCACGTCCGGGAAGAAGATCGACGGACTCTTGCCGCCAAGCTCGAGGGTGACCGGGATGATCTTCTCCGCGACTGCCTTGTTGATGATCTTCCCCACGTCGGTCGAGCCGGTGAACGCGATCTTGGCAATGCGGTCCGAGCTGGTCAGAGCCACACCGGCCTCATCACCCATACCGTTAACAATGTTCAGCACGCCCGGCGGGATCAGGTCCCCGATAAGGTCCATCAGGTAGAGGATCGAGACAGGAGTTTGCTCCGCAGGCTTGAGGACGATTGCGTTACCGGCGGCGAGCGCCGGGGCCAACTTCCACGCGGCCATCAGGAGCGGGAAGTTCCACGGGATGATCTGGCCGACAACGCCGAGAGGCTCGTTGAAGTGGTAGGCCACGGTGTCCTCATCGAGCTGGGAAAGGCGGCCCTCCTGAGCGCGGATCACGCCGGCGAAGTAGCGGAAGTGGTCGATGGCCAGCGGGATGTCGGCGGCGAGGGTCTCGCGCACAGCCTTGCCGTTCTCCCAGGTCTCGGCGACGGCGATTTCCTCGAGGTGCTCCTCCATGCGGTCCGCAATGCGAAGCAGGACGAGGGAGCGTTCGGCTGCTGAGGTCGCACCCCAGCCCGGTGCGGCCTTCTCCGCAGCGTCGATCGCCTTCTCAATGTCAGCTTCTTTGCCACGCGCAACCTGGCAAAAGATCTCGCCGGTGACCGGGGTGATGTTGTCGAAGTACTCGCCGTCAGCAGGGGCAACCCACTCGCCACCGATGTAGTTGTCGTAGCGCTTGCGGTAGTTGACAATCGAGCCTTCGGTGCCGGGGTTGGCGTACACGGTCATGGTTCGGGTCCTTTCCATCAGGAACATAAATCAAGGTGTGCGCCAGATTACACCGTTTGAGCGTTGTGGGCTAGGGCATAACGATTCCAATGGCGTACCAAAAGCTTTGGACGCTGCGAGTGAGGAAATACCAACACTTCTGGCACAATGACGCGCGTGACTGATAACGACAATTCGGATTATGTGGGCGCACTCGACACTGCTGTCGAAGACGTGCACATGATGCCCACCCCGGCCGACGCAGCCCAAGAGCTCTCAGGCGAACCAATCGACCGCGGCGATGTGATCGCGGCCGACGCCAGAACCGCAGCCGCCTGGGCGCTGCGGTTCATCATTGTGGTCATCGCGACCGGCATCATGCTCTACCTCCTTCGCTACGTCTGGATGGCACTCCTGCCGATCCTGCTAGCGCTGATTTTCTGCACTGTGCTCTGGCCCCCTGTGCGGTGGCTCCGGAACAAGAAGGTGCCCGCAGCGCTCGCCGTTTTCATCGTGTTGTTGGGTTTCTTCGGCGCGATCATCGGCATCTTTTCTGCGATGGCGCCGACGGTGCGCACACAAGGCGTGCAACTCTACGAGCAGGCGCAGCAGGGCATCCAGCAGATCCTGGACTTTGTCGAGCAGCGGGTCGACCCACAGCTGATCGACCCGGACAAGATCCAAGATGGTCTGCAGCAGGTCACGAACGCGCTGCGCGGCAACGCCTCGAACATCGCCTCCGGCGTGTTCTCCGGCATCGGCACCATCGCTTCGCTCGGCACCACGCTGGTACTCACGCTGATCCTTTCCTTCTTCTTCTTGAAAGACGGCGACCGCTTCTTGCCGTGGCTGCGCAAGTACACCGGCGTGAAGACCGGTTGGCACCTCACTGAGGTGCTCATGCGTTCCTGGAACACGCTGTCCGGCTTCATCCGCACCCAGGCAATCGTTTCCATGGTGGACGCAATCTTTATCGGCGTGGGCCTGCTGCTGCTGGGTGTGCCGCTGTGGCCGGTGCTGGCCGTGATCACCTTCTTCGCCGGCTTCATCCCGATTGTTGGTGCGTTCACCGCAGGCGCCTTGGCCGTGATCATCGCATTGGTGTCCAACGGTTTCTGGAACGCAATCTTCGTGCTGATCCTCATCATCGCGGTGCAGCAGATTGAGGGCAACGTCCTCCAGCCGATCCTGCAGTCGCGCGCAATGGGTCTGCACGCTGCGATCGTGCTGCTTGCGGTTGCCCTCGGCGGCACCATCTTCGGCATCGTGGGAGCGTTCTTGGCGGTGCCAATCGCTGCGGTCCTCGCCGTGTGGTTCCGCTACTGGGCCGAGATGGTCTCCCTGCGCGCGGGGCAGATCACTGCCGACGACATCCAAATCGCGACCCAGCAATCGCAAGCGCTTGATTCCAAGGAAGCGTTCCTCGCGGTACGTAACCACATGATGCGGATGGCCCGCCGCGAAAGCCCAGACTTGGACGAGCCAGTGAAGACTTCACTGGGCTCCACCCGCGTACCGGCGGGCAAGGAAGCCCCGAAGAAGACCTACGACCGGGAGGTGCCGGGCAAGGCCCGCAGCATTGATCCCGACGGGGAGAACACATCCGACAAGGAGCGACAGCGCAAGCTCGAAGACGACGAGGCGTAGTTGCCGTCGTCAAGCTATGGTCCCGACACGATTTCCAGACTTTCCGTACCGTGGAGAGACACAACGGAAAAATCTTACGAAAGGAACCCACCATGGCTGACTTGAGCTCCAAGAAGATCGCGATCATTTCTACCGACGGCTTCGAAGATTCCGAGCTGACTTCGCCGAAGGAAGCTGTCGAGGCTGCGGGCGCGACCGCGCACGTGATCGCACCGGAGGCAGGCGAAATTGAGGGCAAAAAGGGCACCAAGGTGTCCGTGGATGTAACCACCTCGGAGGCCAACGCCGCTGATTACGACGCATTGATCCTGCCGGGTGGCACTGTGAACGCGGACGCAATCCGCATCAACGCGGATGCTGTGAACTTGGTCAAGGAGATCCAGGGCGCAGGCAAGCCAATCGGTGTGATCTGCCACGGCGGCTGGATCCTCACCGATGCGGACCTGATCAAGGGTGTCAAGCTCACTTCTGTAGAGAACGTGAAGACCGACCTGATCAACGCTGGTGCGAACTGGGTCGACGAAGAAGTTGTGGTCGATTCCGGCTTCATCTCTTCCCGCACTCCGGACGACCTGCCGGCGTTCAACGCGGCACTCGTTGAGGAGTTTGCGAAGTAAACGCGTTCTCGCTTCCAGTACAAACCCGCGCCAATGGCGCGGGTTTTGTCATTTCCGATTCCCTGGCGTTTACCTTCTAGCCCGAGCTTGTGCCTGGCGGCGCTCTTCCTCGATGATCGCGACGATCGATTCCCGAACGGCCTGCACCGTGTCCGACAGCAGGGTGCCAGTGCGCTCGAGCTCCGGTGATATCAAGGAGTACGCGATCTCACCGAGGGTCTCGCGCCGATCGCGGCGCTTGGTTCCCTTCGTCTCTTGCTTGAGCACAGGGCCGATCGCCTCAATCGCGTCCAACAGGGTGAGTACCACGGCTTCGTCCCAGGACTCCTGGCCTTGACCGTGCAGCGTCTGCTGAAGACGCGCCCGCAGGTTCGCTTCAACGCTCGGGTCCAACGTCGGGTACTTGTTCCAATTCACAAAAAGGAAGCCCTTTTGCTCCTCAGCAAGCACACCATTTGCGACGAACCGCTGCGCCACCACACTCGGCTGTGCAAACTTCCCCGATTCGAGCAGGGAGGTAAGCCGCCGTTCGCCCTTGCGTTCCAGCTCCGCAACGCCGTGTCGCAGCAGCGGGTCTTGCACCGACTTCGACGGCACCGTCGCGCTCACACGCAGGCTGAGCCGCTTGCGCTCCAACGCGATGTAATTGTGCGCGGCCAAATCGCACAGCAGCGCACCGTTGAGGGCGAGGTTGCGGTGGGACACCCACGCTTCGCCGCCGCCTTTGTCGTTGGTCAGCAGCAGGAAGACTTGCTCCGCGATCAGCATGGCCACGATCCTAGCGACCCTAGCCGGAGGCCACCGAGGCGTTCGCCGCTGCAACGGTGGCGATCAGCGCTGTGGTCGCGCCTTGGACTGCCATTGCCACGCTTTCCACGGTGCGGTTCAGTGCCGGATCAGTCAGCGAATGGCGGATCTCCTCAATCGTTCCCTTCACCTGTTTGCGCTCAAGCCCTCTGATCTCTTCCTTGAACACATTCCGCGTCCCGTTGACCGCATCCACGATGAGCAGGGTGACGCCTTCGTCGATAGTCTCTTGTGCCTGGCCGTGAAAGACCTGCTGCAACCGGGCGCGCAACCGCTGCTCAATAGAGGCGTCGCGGGTGGGATACTGCGCCCACTGGATGAAGAGGAAGCCTCGGGAGTGCTCCTCGAGCACACCCTGTTGGACGAGATTCGCTGCCGAAAGGTCGATGCGCCCGAAGTCGCTGTGACCAATCCAGCGCTGCGCACGCCGGTTCGGCTTCTCGCGGATCATTTGGTGCGCGTTGACCAGCGCCGGGTGCGCATCCGGCGGCAGTTCGCCGGTCACATTCACGCGCGGACGCTTCTCATCGGTGAAGGCAACCACGTCGTGCAGCGCAAGATCAGCGAGGATCGCCGCGCCAAGACCGAACCTGCGGTAGCCCACCCAAGGCTCGCCGCTGCCCTTGTCGGTGGTGAGCAGCAGGAAAACCTGTTCCGTGATCAGCATGGTCCCGATGCTACAAAAACGCGCAGCGCTACGCGGACGCTCCGTGGTTATTCTGCGCCTGACGCAGCGATTTCATGCACGCCTTGAGCGAATGCCCGAGCAGCGGATCAACCCACCCGTACGCGGGATCCGTCGCCTTCTCTCGAAGTTCCCGGATTCGCGCCCGACTCTCGCCTCTCGGCATCCCGGTCAGCTCAGCTTTCAGAATCCCTCGCACAGACCACAGCGCATCAAGCGCCAGCAGGACAACCGCCTCATCGAGCGCCGCCTGCTTGTGCCCGAACATCACCGCTTGCAGCCGCGCGCGCAATTGCTTTTCGACGGAGGCGTCGCGGGTGCGGTAGTAGGTTGAAGAGAGGAAGATGCCCTTGCTGAACTCTGGTATCAACACGCCGCGGTGCACGAGCCCTACAGTCACATCCTCATGCTTGCCAATGTTGCCGCGGCTCATCCAATCCTCCGCGCGACGATCAGGCTTCTCGAGGATCTTTGAATGCGCAGCAGCCAGTGCGGGATGTGCGTTCGGGGGCAATCCAGCAATGACACGAACCCGCCGGGCGCGGTTGTCTGAGTACTGCAGTGCACCGTAACCCAGAGAGAGGTCCGCCATCACGCCAGCGGCGACACCCGCATCGTTGAAGCGACCGTGGCCTGTGCCGAACCCATGATCGTCATACAGCAGCAGATAGAGCTGCTCGGCAATCAACATGCCGTTAAACCTACGCGGTCTTAGGCGCGTTGGGGTTCCACGACGATTTCAGTGGCGGTCGCACCCTCAAGTTCGGACGCAGCTTTCGAGTTCGCGCGTGCTTTCATTACACCCCGCCACGACAGCACCGCGCCGATTGCCAGGATGAGGACTCGCACGATCCACAGGTGCTGGTCCAGACCGAGCGCCGCGAGCACCACAGGCAGGTTGAGCATGGTGATCACGGTGCCCACGAGTCCGCCAAGCAGGATCGGGTTGAGGCGGGAGACCAGCCAGGCTGCGATCGGCGCAGCGATCACGCCGCCGACCAAGAGTGCGCCCACCGCCGCGAGGTTGGCCAGCAGGTCGTGCCACATGCCGACGACGAAGCCTGTGGTCGCTGCGGCAGTGACTAAGAACTCGGCGGTGTTGACGGTGCCGACGATGCGGCGCGGCTCGGAACGGCCTGCGGAAAGCAGCGCGGTGGTGGTCACCGGCCCCCAGCCTCCGCCGCCGGTGGCGTCGACGAAGCCGCCGAACAAGCCAAGCCCGCCGAGGAAGCGCTTCGAGTGCGGTTTCGGAGAAAGCTTGCGCCGGGTCAGCCCGCGCGCGAAGCGCAGCATGAGGTTCGCGCCGATGATGGCGAGGATCGCCGACATGATGGGGCGCGCGTGCTCCATCGGCAGCTGGGTGAGCACGACGGCGCCGGTGAACGCGCCGATCGCGCCCGGAATGCCGACGGCGAAGGCGGTGCGCCAATCCACGTTGCCGAAGCGCCAGTGCGCCACACCGGATACCAAGGTGGTACCCAACTCGGCGGTGTGCACCACAGCAGAGGCGGTAGCGGGGGTTAAGCCCGCGAGCATGATCAGGATGGTGGTGGAGGTGACGCCGAAGCCCATCCCCAACCCACCATCGACAAGCTGTGCGGCGAAGCCGGCGACCGAAATCAGCAGCAGCGCGGTCAGGTTACGCATGGCAAACCTCCAATGCGGTGGTGTAGCGGCTGGCGACGATGCCGGCCAGATCGGTGGTGAGCGGACCGGAGCACGACATTCGCGCGCCGGTTTCCGCCTCGATGCGCGGTATGGCCTCCCGCGCTTTATCCAGCAGCAGCCCATCGGCGACGAAGAGGGGCAGCACGTGAACGTTCCCGCGCTCGCGGGCAAGTTCGGTGAGCGCAGTGATGCCGCCGCGTGTTGCCGCGACCACGCTCACGCTGTGACCACTGCGCTCCCCCACGTTGACGGCGAGCGCCTCGTATCCCTGCGTCTGCTGCGCATTCGATGTCCCCACTGGGTACAGCGCGATGTGGGCGCTAGGTGGTGCATCAAGTGCAACACGCTCGGCAAGGACCTCGGCGATGTCTTCGCCCATCCCAAGGCCGGGCGTCAGCTTCAGCGGCGCGTGCGCGGAAGCCGCCTTGAGGTGCTCCGGCACGTCGTGCGTGGCGTGGAATGCCTCGGTGAACAGCAGCGGTACGACTACCGCGGGTTCGCCGAGTTCGCGTGCCGCCTCCTCAAGGCTGGGCGCGATGAACTCGAGGTGGGCGTCAGTGCCGTTCACCCCGAGCCGCTCTGCAGCCGCGTGGGTGAGCGCCTGAACGCCGGCGCGGGCATTCGGGTGGCGAGACCCGTGCGAGAGCGTGATCAGCGCAGTCATGGCCAGTCCTTAGCGTCCTTAGCGTCCTTAGCGCAGGCGCGTGCCCACAAACCCGGCGGCGAGCGTGTTCCCGCTTGCCTGGTCAATCAACAGGAAACTACCGACGGCACCGCGGGCGGCGTAGTCCTCCACCGGAAGCTCGTCAGCGACCTGGATCGTCACGTGCGCGATGTCGTTCAAACCCACTCCCGCAGGATCGATGACGTCGCTATCAGCGGAGTCGATGTCCAAGATCCGGTCCACGCTGGCCAGGCGAGCGCGCACGAGCGAAGTACCGTAGCGCAGCTTCACTGGCTTGCCCGGCGCGAGGTCCTTCTCGGTTAGGCCCACCACGGTGGCGGCGAACTCGGTGACGTCCTCGGGGCGCGGCTGCGCCGCCAGCAGGTCACCACGGGTGAGGTCGATCTCGTCTGCCAGGCGAAGTGCCACGGAGTCACCTGCCTCTGCGTGCTCGACTTCGCCGTCGGCGGAGTCGATGCCAACGACTCGGGTTTCGCGCCCGTTGGGGGCAGACACCACGTCGTTAAGCGAAATGCTCCCTGCGGTGACCTTGCCTGCATAGGCGCGGTAGTCGGAGGCGTGCTCGCGAAGGACGTACTGGATGGGGAAACGGAACGGCAGCTCGAGCGCGCGACCGGAGTTGACGGGGATGGTTTCGAGAAGCTCGAGCACGGTGGGGCCGGTGTACCAGTCCATGTTGGAAGAGCGCTCGGCGACATTGTCTCCCTTGAGCGCAGAGATCGGCACCGCGATCGGCTCCTCGATACCCAACTCCTGCGCCTTCGCCTCGAACGCAGCGCGGATGTCCTCGAAGACTTCCTGCGAGTAGTCAACCAGGTCGATCTTGTTCACGCCGAGGATGACCGTTTTCACGCCCAGCAGCTTGGACACGGTGAGGTGGCGGATGGTTTGTTCGACGACGCCGTTGCGGGCATCGACAAGCAAGACCACCACCTGGGAGTTCGACATGCCGGTGACCGTATTGCGGGTGTACTGGACGTGCCCCGGGGTGTCGGCGAGGATGAAGGTGCGCTTGTCCGTAGCGAAGTAGCGGTAGGCAACGTCGATGGTGATGCCCTGCTCGCGCTCGGCCCGAAGGCCGTCGACAAGCAAGCTCAAGTCGAGCCCCTCGAAACCGCGATCGGCGCTGGTGCGCTCCACCGAGGCGAGCTGGTCGGCGAGCACCGACTTGGTGTCGTGCAGCAGGCGGCCGACGAAGGTGGACTTGCCGTCGTCGACGCTGCCGGCGGTGCAGAGGCGCAGCGTTGCGCGCTCTGCTAACGCAGCGGCTGCGCCCGCAAGAGTGGTGTTCGACATCAGAAGTAGCCCTCCTTCTTGCGGTCCTCCATGGCGGACTCGCTCAAACGGTCATCCGCGCGGGTGGCGCCGCGCTCTGTCAAGGTGGAGGTGGCAATCTCCGCCAGCACCTGGTCAATGGTGGTGGCATCCGAATCCACGGCACCCGTGCAGGACATGTCGCCCACGGTGCGGTAGCGCACGCGACGAGTCTGAATCTCCTCGCCGTCGCGCGGGCCGCCCCACTCTCCAGCCGTCAGCCACATACCGCCACGGTTGAACACCTCACGGTCGTGCGCGAAGTAGATGCTGGGAAGCTCGATGCCGCGCGCGCCGATGTACTCCCACACGTCCGACTCGGTCCAGTTCGAGATCGGGAACACGCGGATGTTCTCGCCCGGCAACTTGCCGCCGTTGTACAGATCCCACAGCTCAGGGCGCTGGCGGCGGGGATCCCAGCCGCCGAAAGAATCGCGCACGGAGAACACGCGCTCCTTCGCGCGGGCCCGCTCCTCGTCGCGCCGGGCACCGCCCAGCACCGCGTCATAGCCAACCTCGGCGATAGTCTCCACCAGTGGCACGGTCTGCAGCGGGTTGCGCGTGCCATCAGGCCGCTCCACCAGGTCGCCCCGGTCAATCCAGTCCTGCACGTGCGCCACCCGCAGCCGGGCATTGTGCTTATCGACGAGCGCGTCCCGGAACTCAATCACCTCGGGGAAGTTGTGGCCCGTATCCACATGCAACAGCTCAATCGGCATGGCGGCGGGATGGAAGGCTCGCCTGGCGAGTTCGAAGACCACGCAGGAGTCCTTGCCGCCGGAAAACAGCAGGCCAATCTTGTCGAACTGCCCGGCCACCTCACGCAGGATGTGGATGGACTCGTTCTCTAAATCTTTCAGGTGCGGCGAAAGCGCGTTCACTGTTGTACCCATGTACTCAGTCCTTCAATACTTACTGGTGACTTACTCGTGACTTACTCGTGCAAGCCGCACTCGGTCTTGTTGGCAAATGCCCATCGCCCGGCGCGCGGGTCCTCGCCCTCGGCCACCGGCATGGTGCAGGTGGCGCAGCCAATGGAGGGGTAGCCCTGGCGCGTGAGCGGGTGGATGATCAGGTTCTCGTCGCGCTCGAAGGCCTCGGTGTCTTCCAGCGACCAGGTGACCAGCGGGGAGATCTTGAGGCGTCCGGTGTTGTCCAGCGATAGCGCCGGCGCTTCCGCGCGGGTCGGGCCGTCGGCGCGCCGCAGACCGGTCACCCAGCCCACGTAAGGGCTCATGTGCACGGCGAGCGGCTCCACCTTGCGCATCCGGCAGCAGGCGGACGGCTCGCGCAGGAACAGGTTCGGCCCGTAGACCTTGTCCTGCTCGGCACGGCTCAATACCGCCGTCGCACGCACCAGGCGGTGTTCCGGGTAGCGCTGCTCCACCTCAGCGGCCACATCCAGGGTCTCCGGGAAGTGGTACTCGGTGTCTAGGAACAGGAAGTCGGCGCCGGGCAGGTGACGCTCGGCGAGCTCCGCCAGCACCGTGTTCTCCATCGACAGCGTCACCGCCACCGGCCCCGGGGCGTGCTCGTGGGCCCATGCAAGGATTGCGTCAGCCGGAGCGTCGTAAAGCGAATCGGCGAACTCCTCAACCAGCGCGGCATTGCGCTCGGCGATCTCGGGTGGGAGGGGCTCCGTCGTGGTGGGCCCATCGGGGCTGATGGCAGGGTCGCGGTAACCTGAGTCGCCGCTGCCGCCAGTGTGCAGCAAGTTGATCATGTTAGTACTCATCCTTGCCAGTATCTCCGGTTGCGCGCAGGACCGCAGTATGCCCGCTGCGCTTCAGTGACGCTTGCAGCGCGTCGGGGGTGGACAGCGCAGGCGCAGGAGCGTTTGCGGGCGCGTCCTGGCCATAGAACTTGACCTCGTAGATCCGCAGGCATTCGCCGCATTTCCACGCAAAATCGGTCTCCTCGTTCGGCCACAGCTCCTCGCCGCCGCAGTAGGGGCAAAACGTCGGGTGGTTGCGATTCGGGTTCGGCTCCCGGCGGAAATTCATCGCAGGTCATCCTCTTCTGCGCGCTGGACCCAGTCGCGGAACGTCTCGCCGTCAACGCGCTGGTCCACGTAGTGCTGCACCACGCGCGTGACGTATTCCGTCAGCTCGGATGAAAGCACCTTGTGCCCGCGCAGCTTGCGGCCGAAGTTCGCACCCTCGCCGATCGTGCCGCCGAGGTGCACCTGGAAACCCTCCACCTTCTCCCCGTCGGGTCCGGCCACCATCTGGCCCTTCAACCCGATGTCGGAGACGTGGTGGCGCGCGCAGGCATTCGGGCAGCCGTTCAGCGAGATCGAGATCGGCGAGTCCAAGTCGCCGAAGCGCTCCTCCAATTCGTCGGCAAGCTCAATCGCCCGCGACTTGGTGGTGACGTGCGCGAGCTTGCAGTATTCCAGCCCCGTGCACGAAATCAGGCCGCGGCGGAACTCGCTCGGCTCGCTGCTCAGGCCCAGCTGGTCAAGCTCGAGCTTGAGCTTATCGACGTCTGCGGGATCAACCCCCAACAGCAAGAGCTCCTTGAACGGGGTAAACCGCAGCTGCGAAACACCGAAGCGCTCAGCCAAGTCTGCAATCGCGATGAGCTGCTCACCGGACATGTGGCCGAGCGTGGGCTTCACGCCGATGTAGACGTTGCCGTCCTTTTGCTCGTGCACGCCAATGTGGTCACGGTCGACGAGGTTGTTCGGCGCGTGCGGCCCGTCCGGCAGCGCGTAGCCGAGGTAGTCCTCCTCGAGGATCTGGCGGAATTTTTCCACGCCCCACTCGGCGACCAGGAACTTCAGGCGTGCGCGGTTGCGTAGGCGGCGGTAGCCGTAGTCGCGGAAGATGCGCACGACGTTCGCCCACACCTCCGGCACCTGCTCAAGGGTGACAAACGCACCGAGCGACTGCGCGAGCATCGGGTTGGTGGACAAGCCGCCGCCAACGTAGCACTCGAAGCCGGGCCCGAGCTCTGGGTGCTCGACGCCGATGAAGGCGAGGTCATTGATCTCGTGCACCACGTCCTGGCGCGCGTTGCCAGAAATCGCCGACTTGAACTTGCGCGGCAGGTTCTGGAACTCGGCGTCGGTGAAGATCTCCTGGATGCGCTCGATGGCCGGGGTCGCGTCAATGATTTCGTCCTTCGCGATACCGGCAACCGGGCTACCAAGCACCACGCGCGGCACGTCGCCGCAGGCGTCCCAGGTATTCAGGCCGTGAGTTTCGAGCTTGTCCCAGATCGCCGGCACGTCTTCCACTCGCACCCAGTGCAGCTGGATGTTCTGGCGGTCGGTGAGGTCCACCGTGGAGCGGGCGTAGTCCCGAGAAATCTCGCCGACGGCGCGAGCTTGGGCGGTGGTGCAGCGACCCCCGTCGAAGCGCACGCGCATCATGAAGAACTTGTCCTCCAGCACCGAGTTGTCCTCGCCCGTGTACTCACCGCCGAGGTTCTGCTTGCGCTGGGTGTACAGGCCCAGCCACTTGAACCGCGGGTACAAGTCCTCGCGCGCGATGGAGTCGAACCCCTCCTTGGAGTAGGTGTCGATAACGCGTTGCTTCACGTCCCAAATCTCGGAGGCCTGCTTGAGCTCCTCGTCGTGGTTCAGGGGGGCGGTGCCGTCGACAAGCCATTGCCCCTCCGGCTTGCGGACACGCTCGCGCTTCACCGTTGGTGCACTCACGGGCAGCTCCTTTACTAGACCGATCTGTCTTATGTCGCCATTGCCTGACGACGTTTACGGGAAGCTTGCCGTACCATGTTGTCTACCGCAACGTAGCTCCGTTGAAAACGCTACAGAGCTTGGGGTTTCAGCATGAATAGAATCCTCAAGTGCACAATCTCGGCGGCAAGTCAGGCACTGTAGGGGCTGGATAAAATTTTCCGACCGGTTTACAGACCGCATTGTCTATCGTCTATATTGTCCTGGAGAAAACGCCACAACGCGAAAGGAACGTGTGAACTATGAGTCTGCGAGTCGCCGTGATCGGTGCCGGACCCGCCGGGATTTACGCCTCTGATCTGCTCATCCGCAACCAGGAGTTGGACATCCACGTGGATCTGTTCGAGCAGATGCCCGCGCCGTTCGGCCTGATCCGCTACGGCGTCGCGCCGGATCACCCGCGCATTAAGGGCATTGTGAAGAGCCTGCACAACGTGCTGGACAAGCCGAAGTTGCGCCTGATCGGCAACGTCACCGTGGGCCGCGACATCACCGTGGAAGAGCTCCGCGAGTACTACGACGCCGTAGTCTTCTCCACCGGTGCTGTGCGCGACCGCGACCTGCTTATTCCAGGCGGCGACAAGTCCATCGGCGCTGGCGAATTCGTGGGCTTTTACGACGGCAACCCGCGCTTTGAGCGCAACTGGGATCTCTCCGCAAAGGAAGTCGCAGTGGTCGGCGTGGGCAACGTCGCGCTCGACATCTCGCGCGTGCTGGCAAAGACTGGCGACGAGCTCTTAGTCACCGAGATCCCGGACAACGTCTATGAGTCGCTCAAGGGCAACCAAGCACAAACGGTGCACATGTTCGGCCGCCGCGGCCCCGCACAAGCGAAGTTCACCCCGAAGGAACTGCGTGAACTCGACGAGTCCGAGACCATCCAGGTGCTCGTTGCCCCCGAGGACATCGACTACGACCAGCTCAGCGAAGAGGTGCGCCGGGCCGACAAGTCCGTCGACCTCGTCTGCCAGGTGCTGGAGCAGTACGCCATGCGCGAGCCGGACGATTCGCCGCACAAAATCTACATTCACTTCTTCGAGGCACCCGTAGAGGTGCTCACCGAGGGCGACGCAATTGTGGGCATCCGCACGGAACGCCAGGAACTTGACGGCGAAGGCGGCATCCGCGGCACCGGCAAGTTCACCGATTGGCCGGTGCAGCAGGTCTACCACGCGGTGGGCTACCGCTCCGAGCCGGTCGAGGGCGTGCCCTTCGACACCGAGCGCCACGTCATCCCGAACGACGGCGGCCACGTCCTCACAGACCCAGACGGCGAGATCGTCCCAGACCTCTACACCACCGGCTGGATCAAGCGTGGCCCGATCGGCCTGATCGGCAACACCAAGTCCGACGCCAAGGAAACGACGGACATGCTGGTCAGCGATGCCCTTGCCGGCCGCCTCACCGCTCCGGCGCACGAGGATCCGGATGCGATTCTGGGGCTGCTGCAGTCGCGCGACATCGAATACACCACCTGGGATGGCTGGTACCGCCTGGATGAGGCCGAGCGCGCCGCAGGTGCAGACTGCGGAACCAACGCCCGCGAGCGCAAGAAGATCGTCGAGTGGGAGGACATGCTCGCACACTCCACCCACAAGCGCGAGGGTTAGCGCTTCACGCGGTTGATGTTAAGCTTTGCCTCTCTGGTCGACATCAGAGGGGCAAAATGCTTATCGTCTTAACATGACGCGCATGTTCGACCCAGAGGCGCCTTTCAACCAACTGCCCCCATTGCCACCGAGCCAGGTACTCGAAACACCCAAGGTGCTTAAGGCGGTAATCGAGGCTCGAGTCGCCCTAGCTGCGCTGAACACAGCATGCCGGCTTATTCCAAACCCCGACATCATCACGAGCACGATACCTCTTAGAGAAGCACAAGCTTCAACGGAGATTGAAAACATTGTCACGACAAACGACGAACTTTTTCGTGCCGAGTACAACGTTAACCCCGCCCCCGACCCTGCGACTAAGGAAGCGCTTCGATATCGAGACGCTCTTCGACACGGCGTGAAGCTTCTTGGAAACCGCCCAGTGTCAGAAAAGGTCGCAATTGAGATCGCTTCAACACTTACCGGTAATCCCGCCACGGTGAGATCAACCCCCGGAACCTACATCGGCGATCCCGTGACCGGAACTCGTAGATACACACCGCCGGAGGGTCGAGATGTTATCGAGCGGCATCTCACCGAATGGGAAAGATTCATCTATTCGGATCACGGGTTGGATCCCCTCGTACTTATGGCGGCAACACACTATCAGTTCGAGGCAATCCACCCGTTCTACGACGGAAATGGCCGCACTGGAAGAATCCTCAATATCCTCCTCTTGCTGCAAGAAGACGTGCTCGATCTTCCTGTTCTTTACCTTTCCGGCTACATCGTTCAGAACAAATCCAGCTACTACCGTCTGCTTCGAGCCGTCACAGCTGACAACGCCTGGGAAGATTGGATTCTTTTCATGGTTGATGCAGTGGCTTCATCGGCTCGCGCCACAGCAGACCTCATCGATGAACTCACGAGGGCGCAGGCAGAGACGAGGGATCACATTCGCGAGTTGGGCATCCAGCCTGCGGCAGAGCTTTCCGAACTTCTTTACATGCAGCCGTACGTGCGAATCGCTGACCTGCCAGCGAAAGACCTTGCTACGCGGCAGACCGCCTCGATCTGGTTGAGTTCACTTGCGCAAGCCGGGATCCTTGAGGAACAAAAGGCCGGTCGCACGAAAATCTTCCTCAACACTGCAGCTTTGGAAATACTCACCGGCGCTGGCACCACAACCAGACCTTAATGTTAAGAGATCCGCCTACAATTAACGTCAATCTAGTCATGTGTTAAACCGCTTAACATTCCGGCCAGGAATGTCCGCAAACTCAGACGTGCGTTGTCGATGATGGCGGGTCTACGATTGCCCGGTGGATCTTCTCCGAATCATCGGCACATACGGCAAGCGCTACTCCGGCGCGATTCTTGCCGTGATGGTGCTCCAGCTCGTCACCACCCTGGCTACGCTCTACCTACCGGACCTCAACGCAGACATTATTGATAACGGTGTCGCGCGCGCGGATGTGCCCTACATTTGGAACGTGGGTCTGCGCATGCTCATTGTCGCGCTCATCCAGGTCGCAGCGGCGGTTGCTGCCGTATGGTTCGCCTCGCAAGCCGCGATGAAGACAGGCCGCGACGTGCGCGCAGACGTCTTCGACAACGTCACGGGCTTCAGTAAAGAGGACATGAGCCAATTCGGCACCCCGACGCTGATCACCCGCGGCACCAACGACGTGCAGCAGATCCAGATGACGATGCTGCTTGCCCTTAATTTCATGATCGCAGCGCCCATCATGGCGATCGGCGGCATCATCATGGCCCTGCGCCAGGACGCGGGCATGTCCTGGCTGGTGGTCCTCGCCGTGGTCGCACTCGCGATCGTGGTGAGCATCCTCGCAGGGGTGCTCATGCCCATGTTCCGCAAGATGCAGGAACGCCTCGACGCCATCAACGGCCTGCTCCGCGAACAGATCGCCGGTATCCGCGTCGTGCGCGCTTTTGGCCACGAAGCACACGAGATGGACCGCTTCACCGACGCGAACACCGCGATTAGCAAACTCAGCCTCAACATCGGACGTCTCTTTGTCACGATGTTCCCGGTCATCATGCTCATCCTGAACTTGGCCACGGCCGCAGTGCTGTGGTTTGGCGGCCACCGAGTGGATCAAGGCTTGGTTGAGGTCGGTGCGCTCACCGCGTTCATGCAGTACCTCATGCAAATCCTCATGGCGGTGATGATGGGCGTGTTCATGCTCATGATGCTGCCGCGCGCGATTGTGTGCGCTCGGCGCGTGGCCGAGGTACTTGACCATGAGGTTTCCGACCACGGGGTGAACAGCGCCACGGAGGCGTCGATAAGCAATAGCTCCGGCGAGGTCGAGTTCGACCGGGTGAGCTACACCTACCCTGGCGCCGAGCACCCTGTGCTGAACAATGTGAGCTTTACTGCGAAGCCTGGCACGACCACCGCGATCATCGGTTCGACCGGCGCCGGCAAATCGACGCTGCTCGGGCTGATTCCGCGGCTGTACACGGCGAGCGAGGGCGAGGTGCGCGTGTCCGGCACCGATGTCCGCGCGATTCCCCGTGCCGAGCTGGTGCGCTTAGTCAGCATGGTGCCGCAGAAACCCTGGCTGTACTCAGGCACGGTGGCGTCGAACCTGCGCATTGCCAACCCGGAGGCGAGCGACGAGGAGCTGTGGCAAGCACTGGGGATCGCGCAAGCCAGCTTCGTCGAAGACCTCGAGATGCCGATCGCTCAAGGCGGCACAAACGTCTCGGGCGGTCAGCGGCAGCGGTTGTGCATCGCTCGCATGCTCGTGGCTCGCCCAAGCATTTTGCTTTTCGACGACTCCTTCTCAGCGCTCGATGCAGTCACCGAGGCGAATTTGCAGGCAGCGCTGCGTGAGCACGCAGCGGGGATGACACAGATTGTGGTGGCGCAACGGGTGGCGTCGATACGCGATGCCGACCAGATCCTGGTGATGGAGGCCGGTGAGATTGTCGCGCGCGGCACGCACGAAGAGCTGATGGCCTCGAGCGAGACCTACCGGGAGATTGAACGCAGCCAACAGGTGGTGGACGCATGAGTGCGCCGACGGGACAAAACGCTGAACTGACCGATGAGCAGCTGGCCGAATACGAAGAGAAGATGGCCGGCGACAACTTCTCCCAAAACGCGCCGCGCAAGGCAAAGCACTTCTGGCCGTCCGCGAAGCGGCTTTTAGGTCTGCTGGCCCCCTACAAGGTGGCGCTGACATTCGTGTTCTTGATGAATGCCGGCTCGGTGATCCTGGGCGTGTACGCGCCGCGGGTGATGGGCCATGCAATGGACGTGATCTTCTCCGGCGTGGTGTCGAAGCAGCTGCCCGAGGGAATGGACAAAACGCAAGCGGTAGAGGCGATGCGCGCCGCGGGCCAGGACCAGTTCGCGGACATGGCTGAGGCGATGACACTCACGCCTGGTTCCGGCATCGACTTCGGTCGCCTCGGCGAGCTGATCATTGTGGTGCTGACGCTCTTTTTCCTGGCCTCGCTGCTGATGTGGGCGCAGGGTGCGATCTTGAACCGGCTGGCTGTGCGCGCCGTGTTTGAGCTGCGTCAAAAGGTGGAAGCGAAGCTGCACCGGCTGCCGCTGAGCTATTTCGACACCCGACAGCGCGGCGACGTGATGAGCCGCACCACCAACGACGTGGACAACGTCCAGCAAGCATTGCAGCAATCCTTGTCCTCGCTGTTCAACGCTCTCCTAACCTTGGTGGGCATCATCGTGATGATGTTCTCCATCTCCTGGCAGCTTGCGCTGGTCGCGCTGTTGGCCATTCCTTTGACCGGCGTGGTGATGGCCCTTGTGGGCACCCGCTCCCAGAAGCAGTTTGTCACCCAGTGGAAGGCCACCGGCGATGTCAACGGGCACGTGGAGGAGGCGTTCTCCGGCCACGACGTGGCAATGATCTTCGGGCGCACCGAGGAGCTGCGCGAGGAGTTCGACCGGCGCAATAACGAGCTTGCTGGCGCCGCGCAGAAGGCGCAGTTCTTGGCCAACTCGATGCACCCGATCATGCAGTTCATCTCATATTTGAGCTACGTGGCCATCGCGGTGCTCGGCGGCGTGCGCGTGGCCAATGGGCATATGACGCTCGGCGACGCGACCGCGTTCATCCAGTACTCGCGTCAGTTCAACCAGCCGCTCGGTGAGATCGCGGGCATGATGCAGATGCTGCAGTCCGGTGTGGCGTCCGCGGAGCGCGTCTTCGAGCTGCTCGACGCGGAGGAAGAATCGGAGGACGCGGCGGACGCGCACCTGGATGGCCGCACACGCGGCCTTGTGGAGTTCCGCGATGTCGAGTTCTCTTATGACAAGAGCGAGCCGCTGATCCGCGACCTGAGCCTGCGCGTCGAGCCCGGCCAGACCGCGGCCATTGTCGGCCCCACCGGCGCGGGCAAGACTACGCTGGTGAACCTGATCATGCGCTTCTACGAGATCGACGCGGGCCAAATCACGCTCGACGGCGTGGATATCCGCGACCTCTCACGCGCCGAGCTGCGCGAGCAGATCGGTATGGTGCTCCAGGACGCGGTGCTGTTCAAGGGCACGATCATGGACAACATCCGCTACGGTCGCCTCGATGCCACCGACGAAGAGGTTATCGCGGCTGCCAAGGCGACCTATGTCGACCGTTTCGTGCGCGCGCTGCCCGACGGATACAACACCGAGGTGGATCAGGATGGCGGTTCCATTTCCCAGGGCGAGCGCCAGCTGATCACCATTGCGCGTGCCTTCCTCGCGCAGCCGGCGTTGCTCATTCTCGACGAAGCGACGTCCTCCGTCGACACCAGAACGGAAGTGTTGGTGCAGCAGGCGATGAACGCCCTGCGCGCCAACCGCACCTCCTTCGTCATTGCCCACCGCTTGTCGACGATCCGGGACGCCGACTTGATCTTGGTCATGCGAGATGGGCAGATCGTGGAGCAGGGATCGCATGCGGAGCTCGTCGATAAGCAAGGCTTTTACTACGAGCTAAGCCAGTCGCAGTTCGCCGACGACGACTAGCTGGGAGCTACGCTCCGCGGGCAGAAGAGATGAGTCTGCGCAGCTCCCTGACAGGGATGACGGCGTCATCGCTCATTGAGTCTGCAACACCCTGCTCGATGATCGCCCGCATCGCCGCCCCCGTGGAGCAATTCTCCTGCTCTGCTATCGCGCGGACCCGGTTGAGCACGTGGGTTGGAAGGCGAACCGTAAACGCGCTCATTGCCTCGGGCGTTACATGATCGCCAAAATCCACCTCCTCGGCGGAGTCAATGAGCTCGGCGACATCCGTGTTGTCGTAGTGATCCCTTAGTTCTTCGATCTTTGTCATTGTTTCCAACGTGCACGTTTCGTACACGATCTTGAACCAGTTAGCAGCAGGGATTCTCATCTCGCTCTCAGTTTTCCCAAAATTCACCTCGGGGCCACCCGCCGACAACCCTGCCGCCGTACGGTCGGGCATGCACGTGTGTGTTCACGGCGTGAGACGACCAACCAAACGATTGGGTGAGCATGAGTAGAGACAAAGAAGTGTCCCAAAAGCACGACACTGACCGCAGCGCCGAAGCCAGCGGAAGCACGGCAGTGAGCTTTGCTGATGACGACTCGACCAAGACCGATGACGAAAATCGAAACCTCGACGACAACGAGGTCGACGAGGATGACGAAAAGAAGGACCCGCTAGCCTGGCTCCCACTCGAAGGCACCGCCAAGCAGGTTGCCAACTGGATCGCAGTCCTCCTCGGCATCTGGCTGCTGCTCAACGGCGTGGGCATGATCGGCGACGGCTTCAAGATGATCGCCGGCGATCAAGCACAGGAGCTGTTCTCCTTCGCTGAGAACCCGTTCGTGGGTCTGGCGATCGGTATCGTCACCACGGCGATTATTCAGTCCTCCTCCACCACCACCTCCATCGTGGTGGGCATGATCGCTGGTGGCCTGCCGCTGAACATCGCGATTCCGATGCTCTTCGGTGCGAACATGGGTACCTCGGTCACCTCGACCCTGGTGGCCCTGGGTCTGGCAGGTAACAAGCAGCAGTTCCAGCGCGGTTTCTCCATGGCAACCGTGCACGACTTCTTCAACCTCATCGCCATCCTGATCTTCTTCCCGCTGGAGATGTTCACCGGCTTCCTGGGCAAGACCGCGACCGCGATCGCACCGTCGCTGTCTGGCCAGGGCGAGGGCGTTGTTTCCGGCATCTTCGAGGCGATTGGCGACTTCATCGACCTGATCACCGAGCCGCTGGTAGAGCTGGTGAGCGGCTTGGTTGAGCCGCTTGGCGACATCTGGGGCGGCATCCTGCTTTCCGTCATCGGTATTGCTCTGATCCTGTTCTCCATTAGCTTCATCGGCAAGATCCTGAACCTGCTCCTCGTGGGCAAGGCACAGGAGATCCTCTACGCCGCGTTGGGCAAGAACGCGTTTGTCGGTGTGCTCTCCGGCGCCCTGATCACCGCCCTGGTGCAGTCTTCTTCCACCACCACCGCACTGACCGTTCCGCTGGCAGCGTCGGGCAAGTTCGAGGTACGCACCCTCTTCCCGTTCGTGGTGGGCGCAAACATCGGTACCACCGTCACCGGCCTGATCGCGGCGTTCTCCGCATCCGGCGCTGAAGCCGAAGCTGCAATGTCCGGTGCGCTGGTCCACACCCTGTTCAACACCTTCGCAGCGCTTGTGATCCTGGGTATCCCGTTCATGCGCAAGCTGCCACCTGCGGGCTCCGACTGGCTCGCCGCCCTGGCGACGAAGAACAAGCTCTACGTCTTCCTCTGGATTGGTGGCGTGTTCTTCATCATCCCGATCCTGGCCGTCTTCATCTCCAACGCGCTTTCCTAAGGAGCACGCAATGACGAATCCGAACGAGAACAACCAGACCCCGGACCTGTCCCCGCTCGCCCAGGATCTGATCCAGACCGAGGCACCGGACAACGCGCTCGAAGCCCTGCTGGCCGAGCTCGAGGAGACTGCTGACGAGGTGCGCACCGAGCTTGAGGCTCGTCGCCGCAACGCGCAGAAGCTGATCAACGACGATGCAGCTGCTCGCGCAGAGACCGAGACCGACTCCCAGGAGCCGGTGACCGAGCGCACCGAGGCCGTTGTCACGCCGGAGAGTGCTGCAAAGCCGGCGTACGCCAAGAAGCTCAACCCGAATGTGACCCCGGAGCAGGCAGAGGAGCTGGAGCACTTCCCGGAGTACTTCGGTACTCAGCGGGGTACCTGGGCGAACCTGTTCAAGATGCTGCGCGATTTCCGCGCCGAGATGAGGGAGAGCAAGCACGATGCGTAAGCAACTCACTGCCGCAGCGCTGGCCGCTGTAACTCTGTTCGCAGCTGGCTGCTCGAACGACAACACCCCGGGCGAGGACGCCATCAAGATCACAGGCTCCTCCACCGTTGAGCCGATCACCAGCTACATCGCGAACCGCTACGACTACGACGTGAACATCGAGGCCGTCGGCTCCACCGACGGTTTCGAGCTGTTCTGCAACGGCGAAGCTGACATCAACGACGCCTCCGTTGCCATCCCCGGTGCAGATGCCCCGACCGACTTCCAAAAACAGTGCGCAGACAACGATGTTGAGTACGTCGAGCTGCCGATCGCCCTCGACGCGATCACCATTGTGAAGCACCGCGACAACGACTGGGCGACTGATCTGAGCATCGACCAGCTCGCCGAGATCTGGTCGAGCGACTCCGAGGTGTCCAAGTGGTCCGACATCGATCCGTCCTGGCCGGACGAGGAAATCAACCTGTACGGCCGCCCGGAGGGTTCCGGCACCTTGGGCGTGTTCCAGTCGCTGGTGCTGGGCGACATGGAGCTGCGCGACGACTACGAGGCAACCGACGACATCCAGGAACTTTCCGGTTGGGTGGCTGAGGACGTCAACGCGCTGAGCTTCATGGGTATTGGTAACTACCTGGCGACCGAGGACCCGACCCGTAACAAGATTGACAATGTGCTCGTCGACGGCATCGCACCAACCGCCGAGGAAGCCCGCAACGGTAACTACCCGCTGGCGCGTCCGCTGTTCATTTACGTGAACACGAAGTCGGCAGACCGCGAAGGTGTTGACGGCTTCGTCAACACCTACCTCGAGCATGTGGAGGGTGTCTTGCCGCGCGTGTACTTCTACCAGCTCCCGGAGCAGGAGTACATCGACGCGAAGCAGCGCTACGAGGACCGCAAGACCGGTACCGACGAGCGCTGGCACGCATAACCCTTCGCCGCCGTACAGGGTAGAATCGGCGACGTGAGCACCCCTTACGGCAACTACAGAATCAGTGACGCCGAGCGCATCGACGCAATGGATGCGCTCGGTCGCGCGCTTGGCGAGGGCCGTCTGAACATGGACGAGTTCGACCAACGCTGCAGCCAGGTCGCCGATGCGCAGTATCACGACGACCTTGCAACGGTGTTGCGTGACTTGCCACCGATGGCGGTTGAAAGAGCCGTCGATAAGCAAGTGCCCAATGAAGCGGTGCTGTACTCCCAAGCTGAAATCGTGCAAGCGCGACGCGCGAGCCAACGGATGCGCGCGGGCGTGTTCTGGCTGGGCACGGTCGGGTCGCTAGCAGGAACGGTGCTGTTTACGGAACTGGGCCTGGATATTCTCACTGGCGTGGCGCTACTCATGATCCCGACTTTGTTCATCCTGCTGTACGTGATGAAGATCGGCCCAGACAGCTGGTACACCCCGAGCCTGCGGCAGCTGGAAATTCAGCGCCGCCAGCAGCTCAAGGCGCGTCAGCTGGAGATTGAGGCGGCGAAGGTACACCAACAGGCGCTCATGCGACAGCAGCGCAGCGACCAGCTGAACCAGCTGACTTCCGACGCGCTGGATGTTGCGCAACAGACTGTGAAGCGGTTTAAAAGGCAGTAGTCTCATGGTGCATGAGTGACAAGCACCGGCATTTCGATCAGGCGAACAAACTCAAGGATGTGTTCTACGACATCCGCGGGCCCGTGTCCGCCACGGCCGAGCAAATGGAGCGCGACGGCCACACGATCTTGAAACTGAACACCGGTAACCCGGCCGTGTTCGGCTTCGAAGCGCCGGACGTGATCATGCGCGACATGATCGCAAACCTGCCCACCTCCCAGGGCTACACCACCTCCAAAGGCATTATCTCGGCCCGCCGCGCAGTGGTCACCCGCTACGAGATGATCGATGCCTTCCCCCGATTCGATGTCGACGATGTTTATTTGGGCAACGGGGTCAGCGAGCTGATCACCATGGTCACCCAGGCCCTGCTAAACGACGGCGACGAGATCCTCATCCCCGCCCCCGACTACCCGCTGTGGACCGCCGCGTCCACGCTCGCCGGCGGCAAGGTCGTCCACTACATGTGCGATGAGGACAACGACTGGAACCCGGATCTTGAGGACATCCGCGCGAAGGTCACCGACAAGACCAAAGCCATCGTGGTGATCAACCCCAACAACCCGACTGGCGCGGTCTACTCGCGGGAAGTACTGGAGGGCATCGCCAACATTGCGCGCGAGCATGAGCTCATGGTGCTTGCCGACGAAATCTACGACCGCGTTCTCTACGACGACGCCCAGCACATCTCCATGGCTGAGGTCGCTCCGGACTTGATCACTGTCACGTTCAACGGCTTGTCCAAGGCGTACCGTGTCTGCGGGTACCGCGCTGGGTGGATGATCATCACCGGTCCCCGCCGCCGCGCCGCCGGCTTTATCGAGGGCCTGGATCTGCTGAGCGGCACCCGCCTGTGCTCAAACGTGCCCGGCCAGCACGCGATCCAGGTGGCGCTCGGGGGCCGCCAGTCGATCTACGAACTGACCGGGCGAGGCGGCAGGTTGCGGAAGCAGCGTGACGTCGCCGTCGCTAAGCTTCGCGAGATCCCTGGCGTTTCGGTGGTCGAGCCAATGGGCGCGATGTACTGCTTCCCGAAGATCGACACTGAGATGTACGAAATCCACGACGACGAACGCTTCATGCTCGACCTGCTCAAGAGCGAGAAGATCCTCATGGTCCAAGGAACCGGCTTCAACTACCCCACCCCGGACCACTTCCGCGTGGTGTTTTTGCCGTGGGCATCACAGCTGGAAAACGCGATCGAGCGCCTCGGCAACTTCCTCGTCGATTACCACCAGCATTAGTTTGCTTGACGACGAAGCGCCGTCTGCCTGTACGCGCTAGGTGAGATCCCGACGCTGCGGGCGAACGCTTTGGAGAAGGCGGATTCGGAAGAATACGACACCGAAGAACCAACTACTGCGATCGGCTCGTTGGTCTCAATCAACCGGGTTTTTGCGACCTCCATGCGCCAGTTCGTCACGTACGCTGCTGGTGCTACTCCGACGACCTCTCGGAACTTCTCGATAAACGATGTGCGTGACATGGCGGAAATTTTTGCCATATCTGCGATCGCCCACGGTTTTTCTGGCTCATCATGGATTGCGTGTAGGACTCTCCCGATCGCAGGATCAGCTAATCCCGCGATGAGCCCAGGTTCGAAGGAGCTTTCCTCGTAGAACCATTTTCGAATGATCTGCACCACGATGATGTCGGCCAGCCGAACCGCTACGGCGTCCCCGCCCAACCTATCTTCTGAGAGTTCGTCTGCCAAGAGGCCGACTAGCTTCACGACGGACGAATCGTCGTTTAAGTTCATGCCTCTTGCGGAGACCACAGGGGGAAGGGCTTGCACGATGTTGTGAACATCTGGAGCGTCAAAACTCACCATCCCGCAGAGCAACCGCGTGAATGAGCCGTCGCAACCTACGTTGACGATTGAGTAGTTCTCGCTGAGATACCTTTGGGGCAATTGATCGACCCGGGGAGCTACCGTTCTATCCGGGCTGGCGGAGAGCATGTGCTCCCTTCCGAGCTGCACGAGAGCAACATCCCCTTCCCGGAGTTGGAGCTTCGGCATGTCGTCCGAAATCAACCAGCATGAGCCCTCGGTGACCACGTGAAAACTCAGACATTGGGGATCAACTGGCATCCGCAGACCCCAATCACCGCGGGCAGTCGTATTGCAGTAGAACACACCGCTCATACGCAACTGCCTCAGGAAGTGCGCTACCTCCGGTTTCACATTCATAGAACGATGATCGCACCCTCGGAGTTGTCAACTCCACATATCCGGACGATCGGCAAAGAAAAATGGACTGACGGGCCTACTGACGGTCGCTGGCGATTCCTAACGTGAATTGAGCCAGTCTCCGTAACCCTCCCTACTTTGAGAAAAGAGGCCCCGATGTTTGTTATTTCCGGTTCGACGGGACGCGTTGGATCCAACGTTGTCGCCGAACTACTCAAGCACGACCAACCCGTTCGAGCTCTCGCGAGATCGGAAGAATCCTTGAAACAGTGGTCAGCGCAAGGCGTCGAGACTGCAGCGGTTGACCTGCTCGACAGCGCGGCATTGTCCGAGGCGCTGAAGGGTGCGGAGGGATTCTTCGCATTGCTCCCGTTCCACTTCGGTGCAGACGACCTTGACCGCTACGCAGATGCAGTCATCGCATCAGTGCGCTCTGCGGTCGAATCCGCAAACGTTCCTCACGTCGTCATGCTCTCGTCGGGAGGCGCCCAACACGAGCATTCAACGGGCCCAATCACAGGACTGCACCGAATGGAGCAGGCACTCCTGTCCGCTACTCCCCTGCTCACCGCCCTTCGGCCGGGACATTTTCAAGAGAAGTTTCAGGATGTGCTGCCCGCAATTCTCCAGGAGGGCGTGTACCCCGTTTTCGGCGCAGCTGATGAGCCGAAGCCGATGGTCGCGACCAAGGATATCGGTGTCTTCGCCGCACACAACTTGATGAATCCTCCCGTCTCTCAAGAGCCGGTTGACATCATCGGTCCGAGCTACACCGAACGGGACGTGGCCGGTGTGATTGCGGAGCAGCTTCACAAAGACGTGGCGGTCGTCGAAATTCCCGATGAGGCGTGGGAGTCCGAGCTCGAGCGGGCTGGTTTTTCAACCGGCGTCGCTCACAGCCTTGCCCAGATGTACCGGGCGGACAGTGATGGGTTGCTTGCACCTTGCGCGTCGAAATCGATCTCGGCCCTGACGCCGCTTACCGAGACGGTCAGCACCGTCCTACAGAATCGGGAGGGCGCGTAGATGAATCTTCCCATCATCACCAGTGCAGTGGCGCTTTGCGCAACCGTCACCGGCGGGCTGCTCAGCGGTCTCTATTTTGCCTTTGAGGTCAGTACTCGGAAGAGCTTCGCACGTTTACCCGATGATCAGTACGTCGAGGTCTTCGCAGGCATCAACCAGGCGATCCTCAACCCCCGATTCCTGACAGTATTCGCGCTTGCACCACTGTCCTCAGTATTACTGGCCATCCTCGTACCGACCAGATGGACGATTCTCGCTGCAACAGCGTCGCTCGTCGCACTGGGCATCACCGTCGCGGGAAATGTCCCACTGAACAACTACCTCGACAATGCGTTCACAAGTCAGAATGCGGTGTCCGAGATTCGCGCGAACTTCGAGTCCCGGTGGAACTCGCTCAACGCTGCCCGATGCGTAGCGCAGACGGTCGCTGTTGGAGCGACGCTGCTCTTTGCGCTGAACACGAAGGGATAAAAACCCCTTACAGGCTGCGCCCCAAAGCGCGAATCTCCCAGCCTCCGGCCTGCCACGCGTCGACAGGCAGGACGTTGCGGCCGTCGATAATGCGCTGCTCCGCGACTAGCTCGGCGGCATGCTTCGGATCGAGCTCCTTGAATTCGGCCCATTCGGTAGCGAGGATGACAAGTTCCGCGCCGCGGAGAGCGTCGTCAAGCGAGGTGGCGTAATCCAGCGTCGGGAAGACCTTCTTCGCGTTCTCCATCGCCTGTGGGTCGTAGATGCGCACCGAAGCGCCGGCGAGGGAGAGCTGGCCCGCAACCGCGAGTGCAGGCGAGTCGCGCACGTCGTCGGAGTTCGGTTTGAACGCCGCGCCGAGGACGGTGATGCGCTTGCCGATGAGACTGCCCAGCACTTCGCGGGAGAGGTCCACCGTCCGCTGGCGGCGGCGCATGTTGATTGCGTCGACCTCGCGAAGGAAGGTCAGAGCCTGGTCGGCACCGACTTCGCCGGCGCGGGCCATAAACGCGCGGATGTCCTTCGGCAGGCAGCCACCGCCGAAGCCGAGGCCGGCGCCGAGGAACTTGCGGCCGATGCGGTCGTCGTAGCCAATGGCATCAGCGAGCTGGGTGACGTCAGCGCCGACGATCTCGCAGACCTCCGAAACGGCGTTGATGAAGGAGATCTTGGTAGCCAAGAATGCGTTCGCAGAGACCTTGACCAGCTCAGCGGTTTGCAGGTCCGTGACGATGAACGGGGTCTCGTTCTCCAACGCCTGGGCGTAGATCTCGCGGGCCGCTTGCTCAGCGTTGGTGTCCTCGCCGCGCACGCCAACGACGATGCGGTCCGGCTCGATGGTGTCCTTTACCGCGTAGCCTTCGCGAAGGAACTCGGGGTTCCAAGCGATTTCCACACTCGCCTTGTTGCCTGCCTCGGCGACGAGCTCGTCGGCACGCTCCTGGAGCGCGGCTGCGGTACCAACCGGCACGGTCGATTTACCGAAGATGATGTGGTTGCCCTCGAGCTTGGGCACGAGGTCCTCGATGACTGCTTCAACGTAGCGGGTGTCAGCAGCATAGGATCCGCGCTGTTGCGGGGTGCCAACGCCGATGAAGTGGACGCTGGCAAACTCCGCGACGCGCTCGTAGTCGGTGGTGAAGTCGAGGCGGCCTGCCTCGAGGTTGCGTTCGAGCACCTCGGGCAGACCCGGCTCGTAGAACGGCACGCGACCGTTCTTCAGCGCTTCAATTTTTGCCTCGTCCACATCCACGCCGAGCACTTCGTGGCCCAGTTCAGCCATGCAGGCTGCGTGGGTGGCACCGAGGTAACCCGTTCCAATCACCGTCATACGCATAAGTCACCATTATGCCGGTGATCGAACGAGTGCGCGCTGTCTAGTTGATCTGGTCCTTGGCGTTGTCGCTCGCACCGCTTGCGGTGGCGTCGCCACCCTCGGTGGGACGGATGCCGTCGTTCCAACCGGCGTTCGGGTTGTGGCCTTCGCCCTCGTCGACGGTGCGCACTGCCGGGTTGGTGCCATCTGCGCGGGTCACGTCCGGATCGGAGAAGTCCTTGTCGGCGTCCTCATCGTGGGCCCCGTGGTTGTGGCCGCACTGGCAGCTGTTCGGCTCGCAGCCGCAGGAGTGCATGCCTTCGGCCTTCTTCGCGTGGTGGCCACAACCGCAGCCGCCCTTGGCGTGCTTATCGCCAGCAGCAGAAATGTGAAGCTCGTTCGGGTTAGTCATGGGAAACACCTTTCGTCGTCAAGCGAAACTGCCTTGACCCCCACGCTACCGAAAGTTGAGGTAGGCCTTCGACGGTGTTGGCCCGCGCTGACCCTGATACTTCGAGCCAAGCTGCGACGAGCCGTAAGGAGTTTCTGCCGCCGAAGTCATGGCGAACAGTGCGAGCTGGCCCACCTTCATGCCCGGCCACAGCGTGATCGGGAGGTTGGCCACATTCGACAGCTCCAGGGTGATGTGGCCGGAGAAACCCGGATCGATAAATCCTGCGGTGGAGTGCGTGAGCAGGCCGAGACGACCGAGCGAGGACTTGCCTTCCAGGCGACCCGCGAGGTCAGTGGGCAGCGTGAACCGCTCCAGCGTTGCAGCAAGGACGAACTCGCCGGGGTGAAGAACGAAGGATTCGTCCTCGGGCACCTCGACGAGCTCGGTGAGATCCGGCATCTCCAGCTTCGGGTCGATGTGGGTGTACTTCGAGTTCTTGAACACGCGGAAAAGGTTGTCCATCCGCACGTCGATCGAGCTCGGCTGGATCAGAGACGCATCGAACGGGTCGATGCCGAGGCGGCCGGAGTCAATCGCGTCGCGGATGTCATGATCAGAGAGCAGCACAGTTGTGATTGTAACTGCCACTTTTTGGGCTCCGGTGGCGCGGTGCTAGAGTGAGCCAAAGGTCCGCGTGACCAGTGCCGGCGTAGTTTAGTGGTAGAACATCAGCTTCCCAAGCTGAGAGTGCGAGTTCGATTCTCGTCGCCGGCTCAAATTTTCTCCGCAGTGCAGTCACTCAGGGGGTGCAGGGACACGCTGTTCATCTCGTAGCTTTGGTGGCCATGCTCGTCGCGTTTCAATGGCCCTTTAAGGAGCTTCCAGTCCGGGAGGTACTCGATCGCGCGGCTGCAGCGTTCGGGGTCATGGTTGTAGACGGTCAGCTTCCCATCGGGAGTGGCGAAGGTGAGCTTCTTTCCCTCCACGCTGATCAGAGTGACCGGCACCTTCTCGCCGGGCTCGCGGAATGAGCGCAGAGCGGGCACCCAGTGCGGTTTGTGCCCCGGCGAAAGACTTTGGCATTCGTCCTTGTCCACCACCCTGCGTGGAGCAGGAGGAGCCGGGAACTCCCATTCTTCGCCGTCCGCCGTTCGCACCGCGTTCCGCGCCGCGGAAAATTCAAACGGCTTGTTCAGAGTGCACACGTAAAACACCGCCGAGATGAGTGATGGCAGCTCCCTCACAACCGTGGCCCCTGCCGCACTGAATGTCACGGTGGTGTCGGCGACGTTGATGAGCGTCGCTGGCACCCAGTCGTCGGGCATGAACATGTCATTAGACATGTGTTCTCCTTATGGAATTCGCACTTCCGGTGCGCAGGTTTGCAAGTCACCGGCCGATCTTCTCCCGGGGGCACCGTGCGCGAATCGCGCGGTTGCCAGTCGACGTGCCGGGAGGCATTCGTCGAACTTCTGGATCGTGGAAGCGAGAATAACAGACCGCTTGGTCTAGCGCAACCGTCGTCAAGCAAAATGCTCTGTATGAGACTTGTGATTGCCCTGCTGTGGCTGGTCGGCGCCTCGCTGGGGCTCAAGCGGCGCCCCGCCTCGCCGTTCAACGACCCGGATTTTGTGCCCGCGCACGAGACTCCGGTGCTGTACGTACACGGGATCAATAGCCGGACGATGGCGTTTCGGCAGAACGCGGAGCACCTGCGCGACCACGGGTTTTGGGTGTGGGGCTACGACTACGGCGACATGATTGCGCCGGGGTTCTTCGGCATCGGCGACCTAGACGAGATTGTCGGAGACGTTGCAGAAAACGTCGACCACGTGCTGGCCGAGACGGGCGCTGAGCAGGTGGACATTGTGGCGCACTCGCAAGGCGGACTGATGGTGAAGCTTTACATCGCCGACGGAGAGGCGGACAAGGTGCGGCGCGTCGTGGCGCTCGGCGGCAACTTCCACGGCACCGACTTTCACGGCCGAGTGAGCTGGCTGCATCCGCTGCTCACGCGCTGGCCGTGGCTGGGCATGCTGTTTGCCACCCGCGGCGCTTCGCAGCAACTCGCAGGTTCGCCGTGGTCCACCGAGCGCTCGAACCTGCCGGACACCGATCCGCGCGTCATGTACACCTCGCTGTACTCGCCGGCGGATACGGTGGTCACCCCGACTTCAGCATCGGAGCTTTTGCCTATCGACGGCGCAGACGTAGCGAACATCAACGTCGCCGATTTCTACGACGGCTACGCACCTTTGCACCCGCTGATGCCGCGCGATCCTCTCTTGGCGGAGTTGACCCGGTGGGGCCTGGAGCGGGCTCCCGGTGAGCACGAGCCGCCGGAATCAGCCGCCCGCGCGTAGCCTGACGGCATGATCTCTTTCATCATTCTTGGAGGCACGAGCGACCTGGCGATGCGGCTGCTGCTGCCGGGACTTGGCGAGTACATCGCGGCCAGCGGCGCGGAGATGGAAGTCATCGGCGCCGGGCGTGAGGACGTGGACGATTACCAGGCACAGGTCGATGATGCTGTGCAGGCCAATGTGGATCAGGACCTGCGCGTGCCCGCCACCTACCTTGCCGGGTGTCGACCCGGCCCGCGAGACGGAAACCCTGGTGCAGCTCGAGATCGCTTCGTCGCTGCCAGGTTGGGAGCGCACCCACATCCTGCTGCGCACCGGCAAGGGGTTCCGGCGGGACCGGAAGGAAGTCATGGGCATTTCGCTTTTCGACGGCCCGTTGTCCCCGTACGGCGCAGTAATCCAAGCCCTCGCCCGCCGCGATCACACCGCCTTCGTCCCGGAGGGTGCGCCGCAGCTCGGCTGGCGCATCATGGACGCGCTTGCCGACGAAATGGCGAACGCCCCACTGGACGAGTACTAACTGCTACTCGCCTTCCGGCGGTTCCGGTGCAGGTGCTGGACCGGAATCGCCACCATCGCCGCAGCGGACGATCGGCTGCGGGCTGTACACCGTGGTCTGGGTTTCGCGCTTGATTTCGTTGCCACTCAGGTCGCTGATGATGCGGGTGTCGGACGTGGTGAAGCCCGGGATGCCCGAAGACGGGATACAGCTCGACTCGGTGACCACCTGTTCCTGGGGCGAAGTGTGCGCCCAGCGACCGCCGTTGACGGATTCGACGTTCACCGTCTTCACGCCCATGAGGTTGACGGTGACCTCTCCCCCGCCGACCGAGGTCTCGATCTTCACCGGGTGCGGCGAATCGTTGCGGAACTGCAGGTCGATCGCACCCTCGTAGACCGTCGCCTCGCGCCCTGCCGGGTAGCGGGAGATGTAGTACGAGTGCGCGGTGTGCGCGATGTCCGTCATGCCGGCGAAGTAAGACGCGTTGTAGAGCGTGGTCGCGAATTGCGAGATGCCGCCGCCGACCGCGGTGTCCGCGCGGCCGTTCAGGATGATGCCGGACTCCACGTACCCCTGTGCGGCGCCGCGCGGACCGGTGTGGCCGTTCAGCGAGAAGGTCTCACCCGGGTTCACGATCGCACCGTTGACCGCCCGGGCGACGATGCCGATGTTAGTGCCGGAAGCACCCGAGTATCCGCCCGTGGTGAAGGAACCTACCACCTGGTCGAAGGTCGCGTTCTGCGCCATATCCGTGGTGAAGTTCGCAGGCTCCTCCTTGTAGGTGGCCTCCCAGTCTCGCGGGGAGTCTCCGAGGAGGCGGTCTTCGAAACGCTCCAGTGTCTTGCCCCAGTCGACCACGATGCCGTCGACCGACGGCTCCACCCCGCCGCTGGCAAGGACCCGGGCGTTTTGCTTCTCGGTTTCGGTTTCTTTGAGCTGCTCAGCGAAAATCGCCTCCGCCGCCTCGGGATGGACCAGTGGTGTTATCTTGCCGTCCACCACGGGGAACTCCACGATCTCGCCGAGTCGCTCCTGCGGAATGGACGCCGCCACTTCGCCCTCGCCGTCGCCGTGTCGCTTGCCGCGGACCGTCAGGGGACCGTCTAGGGCTGAACGAACCGGGCCTTGCATGGCATCCTTCAACACGCTTTCGTCAATCGCGGGGGTCAGCGTCTCAAGCTTGGTGATCTCCACACCCTCAGGCCGCAGCCACTGACCGGTCACGTACTCGCGAAGTACCTCGTTAGTCACGTCCTGGCCGTTCTCGGGGGCGTGTTCGACCGCGCGGCCGTTTTCGACTGCAATAGAGCCGTCGATGGGTTCCACCCGAAGTTCACCGTTCACGCGGTCGATCTCGGGCGCGAACCGTGCCTCATCCACGGTGGTCACCACGTCGACTTCACGGGTGGAGACCAGGTTGCGCAGCCGAATGAACGGGTTCATCGGTTCCACCCCGGCAGCCTCTACTGTGGCTGGCCAGTCCACCGCAAGGCCTGCCGCCTCCGGCACCAGCGTCGAACGCTGGCTCCCTGCGCGAATCTCCACTGCGTTCTTCTCAACGCCGCCAAGCTCCTGCTCGAGCTTGGCCTCCGCCTCAGCCGGACTCATCCCCCCGATAGCCACGCCGCCAACCTCAGTCCCGCGAGGCACATTGCCTCGGTTAAACGCCAGGTCGGCTACGTAGATGGCAAGGAGCACCGCAAGCGCGCCCAGCACCACGCCGAGCGCGATCTTGCCGCCGCGCCCTAAGCGCTGCGTTGTCGCATTTACCGTACTCACCCATATCAGGGTAATCGAGAGCCGTTCGATTTACTGTGTTCACGCTACAACCCACCGTCGATAAGCTGCTGCTGCACGCGCGTGGCAGCCTCGTCAACGCGCGCCATCGGAATCTCACCAGACATCACTGCGCCAGTTACCAGGTCGATGATGTACGGCAGGTCGGCGCCGGATGACCAGAGCGCTTGATCTGCGCCGGCGGCGATTGCCCGCTTCACTGCTTCCGGTGTTGGGGTGTAGTCCAAAAGCCCCCGCATTCCGGAGAGATCGTCGGTGACCACCACCCCGTTGAAAGGCACGCCACCCGGATAGTCCCCCTCGCGCAGCACGCGGTACGCCTCGGGGTTCAGCGAACTCGGCACACCGTCTTCACCCATCCCGGGCACGATCATGTGGCCCATCATCACACTCGCGTGTGGGAAGCGCTCCAGCAGCGGGCCGTAAGGAACCATGTCCAAACCGCGCACATCTTCCAGAGGCGGGGTGATCGCGAGCTGATGGTGCGTGTCACCTGAGGCGCGCCCATGGCCGGGAAAGTGCTTGAACGTGGGTGTCACGCCGGCGTCGAAAAGCCCTTGCGAAAACAGGCCACCGATCCGGACAACCTCATCGGGAGCTCCGTGGAACGAACGGTCGCCGACAATGTCCAAATTAGTCACGTCGAGGTCCAACAGCGGCGCGTAATCCACGTTGATGCCGTGAGCGCGCAGCGAGACCCCGATGTCGTACCCGGTGCCCTGAATCACCTCAGGCGGCATGCCAGCCAGCACCCGCGGCGGCATGAAGTCCCCGAGCACGCCGCTGTGGCGCTGCACGCGCCCGCCCTCGAAGTCGATCGTCACCGAGAAGGGCCGGTCGTACTCGGCACGCAAAGCGTTGATGTTGCGCCCCTCGTCAGTGAGCAGACCCGGATCCGCCCAGCTGGGAATGATCAACCCACCCGCGCCCTGATCGAGCGCAAACCGGGCCTGGTCGTAGTTCGACACCCCAACCACCATCAGCGACGCCACCTTCGCTCGCAAGTCCTGCGGCACCCGCTCCTCCGCGGTCGGAGATGGCTGTGGCGGTGGCGGCGGGGGCTCGCTCGTGGGAGAAGCTTCAGAGGTGGCAGGAGCTGGCGTGTCGTCGTCAAGCGAGCATGCGCTAATCGACGCCACCGTGAGCGCGCAGACGAGCGCAACTGCTGCTGAGCTTCGCAAACGCAACTTGTCGCTCCTTTCCTGCCGCATACCTGAAGCCACTCTACGCAGGGATTCGCACGATCCGCTGGTAGGCTCCTACGCATGTCTTACCGAGTCACCATCGACCTCGACAACGCCGACGATGCTGGCGGCGTCGCGGGGTCCTCGGTGTCCTCGGTGCTCGCCAGCGCCGTTGTAGGTGTGGTGCTGGGCGTGGTGGGGGTGCTCGGCATCGCCGCGTTTTCCGGCCAGACCACGGTGCCTACCGGCGGCGCGGTGCCCGCTGACGAAGCTGTCCTCGGCGGCCCGGAGTACGGCTCGCGGGACTAGATGCGCACACACTGGCTCGGGTGGCTGGCGCTGACCCTGCTCGCGTTGTTGCAACCCCCGGGCCAGATCGCCGCTGACACCAAGTTCGACCTCACCGCCAACCCAGCGGGGTTTTTGCGCAATGCGCTGCACATCTACACCGACGAGTTTCCGCTCGGCCAGGTGCAGAACCAGGCCTACGGCTACCTCTTCCCCCAGGGCCCGTTTTTCCTGCTGGCGGACTGGCTGCACGTCCCCGATTGGGTGGCGCAGCGTGTTTGGTGGGCGTTGCTTTTATCCATTGCGTACTCCGGCACGCTGGTCCTGGCCCGACGCATCGGAATCACCGCGACGCTGCCGGCTGTCACCGCCGCGGTGCTCTACGCACTGTCGCCGCGCATCTTGACCACGCTCACCGCGATCTCCTCAGAGGCGTGGCCGGTGGCGCTGGTGCCGTGGACACTGGTGCCGTTGCTGGGCAAGCGCCCGAACGTGGCGGCGGCGGTGGTGCCGGTCGCACTGATGGGCGGGGTGAACGCCTCCGCCACTATCGCGGCGTGCGTGCCGGCCGCGGTGTACCTGCTTGCGCGGGGGAAGTTCAGGAATCTTTCGTGGTTCACCGTCGGAGCAATAGCCGTCTCCGCGTGGTGGATCGGGCCGCTTATCATGCTCGGCACGTACTCTTCGCCGTTTTTGGATTACATCGAGTCCGCCACGGTCACCACGGCCTGGCTCAATCCCGTGGAGATCCTGCGCGGCACCACCAGCTGGGCACCGTTCGTGGAAACGGAGCGCCGCGCGGGGTTCCTGCTCGTGGCCGAGCCGACCTTCATTATCGCCACCTGCCTCGTCGCCGCGCTCGGATTGGCTGGACTTGCTAAGGCCGACTTCCCCCAGCGCCGCGCCTTCGTATCCATCTTCGCGGTCGGGTTCGCGCTGCTGGCCAGCGCGCATTTCCTGATCCCGGAGTACGACACCCTTCTCGCACCGTTTCGCAACCTGCACAAGTTCGATCCTCTGGTGCGTCTGCCGCTGGTGCTCGGAGTGGGGTGGCTGCTGGCAAGTATGAGCAGAGATTCAGTCAAGCACGCTGCGCCGAAAACCACCGCCGCCATTCTCGCTGCCACCATTGCCGTCGCCCCCGCATGGTCGCTGCGGCTTCTACCCCAGGGCACCTGGGATGAAGTCAGCGAAGACTGGGTCGCTGTCGGCGAGTGGCTGGATGAGCACGCCGCTGGGACCCGCACCCTTGTCGTCCCGGCTGCCCCGTTCGCCCGTCAGGAGTGGGGGTGGACCCGAGATGAGCCGATTCAGGCACTCACCAATTCTCGCTTCGTCTTCCGTGACGCGATCCCGCTGGTGAATCCGGAGGCGATTCGGGGTCTGGATGGGCAGGTGGCAGTCGTCGATAAGCAAGCCCTGCTTTCGATCGGAGTGGGTGCAGTCGTGGTACGCCGCGACCTCGAGCACCAAACTCCCACGCCGAGCTTGGGCAAGCCGACCGCAAGCTTCGGTGATGTCGACATCTTCATGCTGGACGCTAGCCGCGACATGATGATCACTGCCGACGAACCGCTGCGTGCCCAGGTCGGCGGCGAGGGATTGCCTCTATTGTGGCGCGAGCTGGGTTACTTCCCGGTGATGCTGGACCGCGGCGGTGAGAACCCGCGCCACACAATCGTCACCGATACCCCGGCGCTGGCCAACCGGAACTACGGCAATGGTGCGCAGTCTGCCCACCTGGCCACACCCGATGAGGACAAGAGCGTGCACAACGCGGTGAAGGACTACGTGTCGCAGAGCCGGCGCACCAAGGTGCACATGCAGGGCGAGGCGCGTGCGTCCTCCTCCGCTGCCGACGCAGGCACGTTCCGCACCGATGCATCGAAATCGCTCACCGCCGCGTTCGACGGCCTCGAGGACACCGCATGGTGGCCCGCGCCCGGCGACACGGACGCCTATATCGAGTTCGCGCCGGAAACCGACGCCTTCTCCATCACCGCCACCGCGAACACCGAGGTCATCATCTCCGGCGACGGTCCGGATCGCACCGTCTCGCTCGTCGGCGGGCAGCCGCGCACACTCGCCACCAACGGCGCGCGCCGCATCACGCTCACCGAACCCGTCGGCATCACTGAGATCGACGCCGGCATCTCCCGCATTGTGGATGTCGATCGCCCCGGCGACGCCTATTTCTTCCAGCGCATCTTCCCCGCCACCGAGGTGCTGCAGCGCCGCTTCGTCACCGACGTCGACGCCGAATGGACGCTCTCCGCCCCGGCGCGCATCGACGGCCGCGACGTCGAGGGCACCGTCTCCCTCCCCGCCGGCCACCACGAACTGGTCACCACCGCCGAGACCATCATGCTCACCCACGGCCCACTCGACCTGCCCAGCTGGGAACCGTTCGCCGGGCAGGCACAACCAGCCGACACCGACCGGATCATCCTCACCACCCGCGCGTTCAATCAAGGTTTGCGGGCAAGTGTCGGCGGCACGGAGCTCGAGCCTTTGCTTATCGACGCCGGCGCCCAGGCGTTTCGCCTCCCCGCCGGAGCCAGCGGCGAGTTCACCATGTGGCACGAAGGAGACCAGCTGTACCGCCGCACCCTCTTCTTCGGTGGCGCGTTGTCGCTGCTCGCGTTGGCTGCGTGTGTGATGCTGCCGCGACGCCGACAGGAGCGCCACGAAACCCCCACATCAACATTCGCCGTTCTGCCGCTGCTCGCAGTGCTGGTTGCGAATCCGGTGCTCGGGGCCGCCGCTGTTGTACTCGTCTGGGCCGTGCGCCGCTTCACGCTGATTCCGAGTACGTGGCTCGCCGGCGGCGCGATGACGTTCGCAGGGCTGTGGCTGGCCCGCGCTCCGTGGCCGAACCCGAACTACGCAGGCGATACGTGGTTGCTCGCGCTCGCCGGCTGCCTCGCGGTGGCGTGCCTTGCCTTCCCAGAGAGCACCAACCGAGCCCCCGGAACCTCCACCAATTCGTAAGAGACGTAGCCGACCGCCGAAGTTACCACGGCTGTGAAAACCCAAATTGGGATAAAGGGGGCGTCGAAAAGCGAAAGCCCCAAGACTGGAAACGCGAAGTGGAGCACGGACATATGCCACAAGAAAATGGAGTAGGACCAGCGGCCGAGGGTGATCATGGGACGCGAGGAGAGGAGCGTGCCGCTGGAGCGCGGGCCGAGGGCGAACGGCGCGACGAAGCACGCGGCGAAGATGGTGCCGCAGATGACGCGGGCGTTGAATTCGTGCGGGGTGGGATGGATCAAACCAGGCGGGCCGATGAGGCCGGCGAGCCAGGCAACGACTAATCCGCACAGCGGGAACGGCCAGCGTGGGCCGGAATAGCGAACCTTGAGCCGTTCAAGTTCGGCGAGGACCAACCCAACTGCGAACCAGGGGGCAAACGACGGCGGCCAGATCTGGAGGTTGAGGATGGCGGGGTCGTAAAACGGCCGGACGAACCACGGCCAGCACAAACCGAGCGGGACCGCCGCCATGATCACAGCCCAACGGCCGCGCTGCCCGAGCCTTAAATACAGCGGCAGGACCAGGTAAAACGCGACTTCGACGCAGAGCGACCAGATGTGGGTGAGGCCGTCGATGAGCCCGCCCGGCACGTAGATCTGCACCATCGCGAGGTTGGCAGCGGCTTGGCTTGCTGTGACCGTGCTCAGCGACGGCAGCGTCACTAGCACCACAGCGACGCAGACCAGGTACGCGGGCGCGATGCGGGCGACTCGACGGCGGTAATAGCCCGGGCGCTGGCCGCCGCGTGCGAGGAGGAACGCGGAGAGGGCATAGAAAACGGGTACGAAGAAATCGAAGCGCTCCAAAAACCGCGAGCCGGTGCCGGCCTGAAACGCGACGTGCGTGGTCAGGATCCCAAACGCCGCGACGGCGCGCAGCCCGTCCAGCTCAGGGAGCACAGGGGGCGTGTGGGTCTTTCCGTTAGTCTTTCCGATGTGGTCAGTATACGAGCCGTTGTGGGCGTAGACGCAGGGCTCAAGGCCTATGGCGCGCTGCTCGTGCTGGCTGTTACCTGGCCGTTTCTGGTCCCGGCGGGCGTTGGCGAGGCGTTCGCGCTGCGCGACATGCTGGTGTTTGACCAGATGGCGCTCACGCGGGCGTCGTTAGGCTACGGCGATCTGGCCGCCCGCAACGTCCCGCAGGACGCGCTGCTCGGGATCGTGCCGTGGCCGATGCTCGCGCTGCGCATGATCATGGTTGGCGCAGCTATCGCCGCGGCCGTGAGCGCGTATCGGCTCAGCCGCTCTTCTCTGGGCAAAGCAGCCGCGATGACGGTGCTGCTGTGGAACCCGTTCGTTATCGAGCGCCTGCTTCAAGGCCACTGGTCGCTCGTCGCCGCCGCCTGGCTGCTGCCCGCGGTCGCGTTCGCGCCGCCCGCCCAAGCCACGTTGGCGCACTGGCTCGCCTCGCTCACACCCACCGGCGCGATCGCCGCCGCCACCTTTGCGCGCGGGTGGCGCGGCATACTCACGACGGCGCTGACCTGCGCACCATGGGTGGTTGCGGGCCTATTAACCCCGGCCTCCGCCACCTCGAGCGCCGCCTCTGCCGCCCTGTTCGCGCCCCGCGCGGAGACATTCGTGGGCACCCTCGGCGCGCTGCTCGGCCTCGGCGGGATCTGGAACGCAGACGCCGTGCCGGAGTCGCGCAACCTCGGTTTCGCTCTGTTCGGCATCGGACTCTTCGCCATCTTGGCACTCGGCTGGCGCGCCGTGAACACCCGCTGGCTTGTGCTCGCCGGCATCGGCTTTGCCATCGCGCTCGCGTCGTGGGCGGGCCTGCTCGCCCCCCTCATCGAGACCGTCCCCGGCGCCGGCCTGCTTCGCGACTCCCAAAAGTGGCTCATCCTCACCCTCCCCGCCTGCACCGCCGCCGCCGGCGCGCTCACCCCAAAACTCGCTGGCACTGCGCTGTTAATGGCGCTCCTCCAGGTCCCTGACGCACCGCTCGCGCTGCGCGCCCTCACCCCCACCGCCATCGAGTTCCCCGCCATTGATCACCGCGGCCGGGACGTCTTCTTCGTCGATCGCCCAGCGCTGATTGACATCGGCGGCAGAGTGGTCGTCGACCCCGCCCCCAAAGCCATGAACGCGGTCGAATCGGGGCTTTTGCTTGTCGACGGCACCGTTGCCGATCCTCCCTCGCCCCGGTGGCTCGCGGCGCAGCGGGCGCAAAACGATCTCGAAGCACTCAAATCCTTGGGCATTGGAGTGGTGGTGTACCCGGATGGAGATCTTCTAGAAACCGGTGCCGAACAACGGGGTTTACCACCCCTCGGCATCGCGCTTTTCGCCCTCTGGTGCGCCGCCCCGCTTTTTGGTGTGACGAGGATCACTCTTAGGAAATATTAAGTCTTTTAGGCCTCTGACCTGCACGTTCATGCAACTTAGTTGCTTTTAACCCATTAATGGCGAGGTCCAATGATGGACGCCCTTGCATGGCCCACCTGCCACTTCTAAAGTGAACTCCAGATGAACACAAGGTTACGCAATTGAGCGTAGCCGCAGTTAGAGAAAGGAGGCCACCCCGATGCAATTCGACGCAGACAAGTTTCACGACGATCGCCTTGAAGAAATGGCGCTCGCATACTTCCTGGCCTTCGGCAGGTCAGATCGCTAAACATCACTGAACATCACTGAACATCACTGAACATCACTGAACATCACCGAAAGGAAACAACACCATGCGCAGCTACACCGACATAAATAACATTGACTTCTCCATCATCCGCGAGCGCGTCCTGCGCAACATCCGTCAGGATCTGTACCAGGAGCACGGCTACAAGTTCGACGAGGTCGAATTCCACGACGCGTTCGATGCCGTCGTGCGCAAGCACAACGCCAACGCCGTGATCGAGGATTTCGTTCCCCTGCTCGTTGAGGCAGAGATGAAGGACCGCCTGGCCAAGGGCGAGCTCTTCCCCAACCAGGCCGCTTAAGCCCTGCCTGGTATCTTTACCCGTTAGTCGGTAACGCGCGAACTTAGCGAACGTCAACCCCGCCCCGAGGGTAAGAGGGGCTCATGGCGCCCTGGTGGTCGCTCGGGGCAGAGAGGTTCGAGACCTACTTCTGCACAGAAAGCGACCGGCACGGAGCACATCAGCACAGCGCAAACCCCAACCAACTCTCTGAAGTGGTGGGGTGCACAGTGCACTACCGCGACGTTGGAAGTTCCGCGCGTGAGGGTGGGATCGGGGACTGATACCAAGGAGGTTGTGCCATGTTGTTGGCTGAAGCGCTCGCGCGCCGTTCTGAAGCGCAGGACCGGCTGAACAAGCTGCAGGGCCGACTCAACGCAGTCGCGCGCGTCCAGGAAGGGGATACCCCGTCAGAAGACCCCCAAGCATTGCTCAGAGAAGCCGAACAACTCCTCGAAGAGATCGAAATCTTGGTTCGCCGGATCAACCACACCAACGCGAACACTCCATTCGACGAAGGCATGACGCTTACCGACGCCATCGCCCGACGCGACGGTCTTTTGCGTGCGCGACGGATATACACCTCCGTTGCCGATGCCGCCGCCATCCGCGGCGATCGCTACAACCGCAGCGAGATCAAGTTCGTGTCCACGCTTAATGTCGGGGAGCTGCGCCGCAACGCCGATCAGATGAGCAAGGATTTCCGCGCGTTGGATATGAAGATCCAGCAGCTCAACTGGACCACCGAGCTGCTTTAAGCACGCTCAAGACCTTCCGGCCGGTCGCTTCCCAGGAGAACTGCGCAGCAAACGCGCGCGCCGCGTCTGCCATGTCAGCGCCAAGCGTCTCGCACACCACGGCCGTGAAGTCCTCGTCAGCGCGCACCAGCCTGCCGGTCTCGCCGTCCCGGATCGACTCGTTCACCCCGCCGGCATCAGCAAACCCCACGGTAGGCACCCCGTGCTGAGCCGCCTCAATTACCGCGATCCCCCAGCCCTCCTTCGCCGACGGCAAGAGGTGCACGCGGGCGCGTTCGAGCAGCGCGTGCTTGTGCGCCTCTGAGACATGCCCGTGGAAGACCACTTTGTCGGACGGGTACCGCGCCGCGTACTCGCGCAGGTTGTCCTCCCACCAGCCGGACCCCACCACATCCAGCACCGCGCCGTCGATCTGCGCCGCGGCATCGATAGCCAACTCTATCCGCTTGTGCGGAACGAGTCGGGACAAGGTGATGAGGTGGACACGTCCGTCGTCGTGAAGCAATGGCCCGTCAAGTGGCACCTCGTCGACTCCATTTTCCACGATTTCAATGTCGCGCCCGCGCACGCCCAGCGCAACCAGGTCGCGCTTCGAGGCCTGCGAGACCGTCACGTACTGGGCGCCTCGGTACACGCGCGGCGCGACCCGCGATTCCAGGAACCAGCCCAACCGCCCGATGATCGGGCCTGCCACCGGCCACTGCTCGCGGTGGCAGTGGTGCGTAAGCAGCACCACCGGCCGGCGTGTGAAGAGCCTCGCAAAGAACGGGATGCCGTTTTGCGTATCCACGATAATGTCTGGCCGGTTGCGCCAGATCGACAGCGGCGCCAGCACGTACACCCCGTACTTCCCGCCGCCGCGCTCGTAGCGCACCCCGTTTCGCCGCGAGCGCCGCGGCGCATCCGTGTGCTTCGCCGACCGGAAAATTACCTCGTGGCCCTCACGCGCCAGGTACTCGCCGACGCGCTCGAGGTAGCGCTCTGAGCCACCGCCTTGCGGGTGGGTGGTGTCGCGCCAGCACATCAGCAGTATCTTCATCGCTATGTACCGTACCCGTCGCCTTGCCACGCTTCGCCGTTCGCTGCGCTTGCTCCGCTCGTTCGGCTACGAGCAGTTCCGGCCGCGCATTTTTTACGAAGGTTTGGCGCGGGACACACATTTGCTTATCGACGCCCTGTTGCGCGACCTTACCGGCACCCCTCTCCGCGGCCGCAGCGTGCTCGATGTCGGTGGCGGCCCCGGGTATTTCGCCGAAGCATTCGCAGACACTGCCTATATCGGCCTCGAGCCCGACGTGTCCGAGATGTCCGCGGCCGGCATCACCGGCTACGGCGCGGTGCGCGGCGACGCTCGTGCGCTGCCGTTCGCCGACAGTGCCTTCGATATCGTGTATTCCTCAAACGTCGCGGAGCACATCCCTGGCTGGGAGCAGATGGGCGACGAAATGCTGCGCGTGGCCAAGCCCGGTGGGTTGATTGTCCTGAGCTACACCGTCTGGCTTGGGCCGTTCGGCGGGCACGAGACTGGGGTGCTCCCCCACTACATTGGCGGTAATTTCGCCCGCCGCCGCTACGAGCGCATTCACGGCCACCCGCCGAAGAACGTCTTCGGCGAATCGCTGTTCAACGTCTCGGCGACAGAAGGTCTGCGATGGGCAGAGTCAACCGGCCAGCTCGCCTTCGCGTTCCCGCGCTACCACCCGCACTGGGCGTGGTGGCTCACTCGCGTACCTGTTCTCCGCGAGTTCGCTGTCTCCAACCTCGTGTTAGTGCTGGTCAAGCACTAGTTCGCGCCAGCGCCCTTCGCTGCAGACCGTGCGCTGCTCTCTTCCGAGATCGCGGCGGATACTGCCTCGGCGATCTGGTCTTCCATTTCGCGGCGAACGCGGGTAGCCACTTTGATGCGGCCGGACAAGAGGTCGAGTTCGTCGAAAATCTCCTGCGGTACGCGGGCACCCAGCTCCTCGAGGTACTGACGCGAGTCGCGGAGATCCTCACGCCACAGCGCCGGCTCTGCAGTGAGCGCCTCCCGCACGTCCTCGATCGGCGTATCAAGGCCCTCAAGATCCAGGTCCTCAGCGCGGGCGGTGTGGCCCACGACAGTCTCGGTTGCGCCTACGCGGCCCTCGATGCGGTCCACGATCCACTTCAGCACGCGGGAGTTCTCGCCGAAGCCCGGCCACAGGAAGCGGCCGTCGTCGCCACGGCGGAACCAGTTCACAAGGAACACGGCCGGCATGCGGTCGCCACCGCGGCGACCCATGTCGATCCAGTGCTGAAAGTAGTCGCCCACGTTGTAGCCGATGAACGGCAGCATCGCCATCGGGTCATGGCGCAGGGTTCCCACCTTCGCCTCCACAGACGCCGCAGTCTGCCCAGAGGACAGCATCGCACCGATCATGGTGCCGTGCTCCCAGTCGTAAGCCTCAGTCACCAGCGGGACGGTGTCCGGGCGGCGCCCACCGAACAGGATGGCGTCGATCTTCACGCCCTGCCAGTCGTTGAACTCGGGAGCAGCGTTCGGGCACTGTGCAATCGGCACGCAGTACCGGGAGTTCGGATGGGCCGCCTTGCGTTCGTCGTCAGGCGTCCACTCCTTGCCGCGCCAGTCGATGAGGTGCTCCGGAGCGTCGCCGTCCATGCCCTCCCACCAGACGTCGCCGTCATCGGTCAGCGCAACGTTGGTGAACAGGGTGTTGCCCGGCTCCATGGCACGCATCGCGATCGGGTTGGACGCGTAGTTCGTGCCCGGCGCGACACCGAAGAAACCGTTCTCCGGGTTCACGGCGTACAGGCCGTCGTCGCGAAGCTTGAGCCATGCGATGTCGTCGCCGACGACCTCTGCCGACCAGCCCTCGAGGGTCGGGGTGATCATGGCGAGGTTGGTCTTGCCACACGCGGACGGGAACGCGCCGGCGATGTGGTAGGCCTTGCCCTCCGGAGAGGTGAGCTTGAGGATGAGCATGTGCTCCGCCATCCAGCCCTCTTCCTTGGCCATCACGGAAGCGATGCGCAGGGCGTAGCACTTCTTCGCCAAAATCGCGTTGCCGCCGTAGCCCGAGCCGTAGGACCAAATTTCCTTGGTCTCCGGGAAGTGGGAGATGTACTTCGTCTCGTTGCACGGCCACGCGACATCTTCTTCGCCCTCTTCAAGCGGCGCGCCCACGGAGTGCAGGCACGGCACGAAGTTGTCGCCCTGGATCTTGTTCAGTGCCTCGGTGCCCATGCGCGTCATCACACGCATGGACATAACCACGTACTCGGAATCGGTCAGCTGTACACCCAGCTTCGGGTCCGGATCGTCGATCGGGCCCATGCAGAACGGCACGACGTACATCGTGCGGCCCTTCATTGCGCCGTCGAAGTGCTCGAGCATCTCTTCTTTCAGCGCGTCCGGGCGCATCCAATTGTTCGTGGGACCCGCGTCCGCCTGCTTGTGGGTGGAGATAAAGGTGCGCGATTCCACGCGAGCCACATCCGACGGGTTCGAACGGGCCAGGAAGGAGTTCGGGCGCTTTTCCTCGTTGAGGCGGATCAGCGTACCTTTTTCCACGAGGTCGGCGGCCATGCGATCCCACTCTTCGTCGGAGCCGTCCGCAAACACCACACGGTCCGGGTTGAAGATGTCCACGGCGTTGTTGATCCATTTGATCAGCGCCTCATTGTCGGTGGGCAGCTCGCCTTCGAGTCGCTGGACGGTGGTGCTCTCGGTCACTGTGTCTCCTTGTGCCAGGGCTAGGCCAATTTGTGCGTCGGCCCCAGCCTAACCAACTCCACCCACACCGGGCAGGAAGTTGCATCACCCCAGCACAAACCTGTGAACAAATGGGGGTACGCACCAAAATTCCAACGCGGCGCAAGAGGCGCGCCCATTTGGCATCCGCGCACGTCACGTGCACAATTGTCGCAATGAATAATCCTGATTCCCCAATTCAACGCCCGGGCACCGGCGAATTGCCGCATGGTCGCCCACTCCAAACGGAGTTCGACACCGGGCTCGACTACCCCCGCCTCGGTTCCGTCACCTTCCGCCGCGGCACGCTCACCGACAACCAGGAGGCCCTCTTCGAGGAGCATTGGCCCAGGTTAGGGCTTGTGCTTAGCGACGAACAATTAGACGTCGATTCCTGGTTCGGACGCCACGCAAAGACTGTCGTGGAAATCGGCTCCGGCACCGGCACATCCACCGCCGCCATGGCACCGCTCGAACCGGACACCAACGTCATCGCCGTGGAGCTGTACAAACCCGGCCTTGCCAAGCTGCTCGGCTCGGTGGTGCGGGGCAACATCGACAACATCCGCATGATCCGCGGCGACGGTGTCGAGGTGCTCGCCCGCATGATCGCGCCCGAATCCCTCGACGGAGTGCGCATCTTCTTCCCCGACCCGTGGCCGAAGGCGCGACACCACAAGCGCCGCATCATCCAGTCCGGCACCTTGAACTTGATCGCGACCAGGCTGAAGCCGGGCGGCGTGCTGCACGTGGCCACGGACCACGCCGACTATGCGGAGTGGATCGATGCGCTGGTCGACGTCGAGCCACAACTCACCTACAAGGGCTGGCCGTGGGAAGCCGCGCCGTTGCTCACAGACCGGCAGGTGATCACTAAATTCGAGGGCAAAGGCATGGACAAAGACCATGTGATCCGCGAGTACCTGTGGGAGAAGAAGTAGGGATGGACCTGCACGAAATGACGCACCCATACACCCCCGGGGCGGCGCCGGGCCCAGCCAGCTACCTGCTGGTGTGGGACGCTCCGAACCTGGATATGGGCCTGGGCGCCATCCTGGGCGGTCGCCCTACCGCCGCCTACCGTCCACGCTTTGACGCAATCGGCCGCTGGCTACTTGGCCAGGCGAGCGACCTCACTGAGTCCACCGGCGAACGCGTTGAACCGGAAGCGACCGTGTTCACGAACGTCTCCCCCGCCGGTGCCGACGCAGTGCGCCCCTGGGTCGAAGCGTTGCGCAACGTCGGCTTCGCAGTCTTTGCCAAACCGAAGAGCGACGAAGATTCCGATGTGGACCAGGACATGCTCGCCCACATCGAGCGCCGCTCCGACGAAGGCGTACTGCGCGGTGTCGTTGTCGCATCCGCCGACGGGCAAAACTTCCTCGAGCCAATCGAGGCGTTAGCCGCGCAAGGCATCCCGGTCACGGTGCTCGGCTTCCACGAGCACGCCTCCTGGGCTGTGAACTCGGAGTGCGTCACATTCGTCGACCTCGAGGACATCCCCGGGGTGTTCCGTGAACCCCTGCCGCGCATCAACCTCGACCAACTTCCCGAAGGCGGCGCCTGGCTGCAGCCGTTCCGTCCGCTTGCAGCGCTGCTCAACAACACCCGAGGAGAGTAAGTGTTCTACAGGTGGGGCCACTTTGCCTTCCGCCACCGCAAAATCATTCCTGTCGTGGTGGTGGCGATCATCATCATTTTGCAGGTGCTCTTCGGCTCGAAGCTCGGTGACCGCCTTTCCCAGGAAGGTTGGGAGGACCCGGGCGCTGAATCTACCGCCGCAGCCGTCATCGAGCAGCAGACCTTTGGCCGCGACAACTCCGGCGACGTCGTGCTCATGGTCACCGCCGACAACGTCAACGACCCGGCTGTATTCCACGCCGCGAACGAGCAGATCAACGCGCTAAAGACCAATTACCCGAACGAGGTCGACGCGATCCGCAGCTACTTTGCAGCGCCGAACTCGCAGCAGATGAGCCCGGACGGGACCAAAGCCTTCTCCGCGATCGGCCTGGCTGGCGACGGCGAGCAGACGCTCAAAGACTTCCGCACGATCAAGCCGGCGCTTGAAGCGATCGACATTCCAAACGCAACCGTCCAGATTGCCGGCGCCACCGCTGTCGCGGACGCGCTGGATACCGGCATGGCCAACGACATTGCCCGCGCAGAACGCATCGGCCTCGTCTTCGTCGCCATCATCTTGCTCTTCGTCTTCGGAGGCGTGGTTGCGGCCGCAATGCCGCTGATCGTGGGCATCTTGTCCATCGTCGGCTCGCTGTCGCTGTTGGCTATCCTTGCCCAGTTCCAGCAGGTCAACATCTTTTCTCAGTCCATCATCACCTTGCTGGGCCTGGGTCTGGCCATCGATTACGGCCTGTTCATGGTCTCGCGATTCCGTGAGGAGCTGGACCGGAAGCTCGATACCCGCGAGGCTGTCGCAGTCACCACGACCACCGCAGGCAAGACCGTGTTCTTCTCCGCGCTGATGGTGGGTGTCGCACTCTCCGGCCTGCTGATGTTCCCGCAGGCCTTCCTTAAATCGGTGGCGTACGGCGCGATCAGCGCGGTCGTCCTCGCCGCGATCATCTCGGTCGCCGTGCTTCCGGCGCTTTTCGGCTTGCTGGGGCGCAACATTGACAAGTGGTCTGTCCGCAGAACGCGCCGCACCGCACGCCGGATCGAAGACACCATCTGGTTCCGCATTCCCGCCTGGGCTATGCGCCACGCAAAGACAGTCGTCGTCGGCGTCTCCGCGCTGCTTTTGCTGATCACCGCACCAATGGTCGGCATCACCTTCGGCGGCATCAACGAGACGTACCTGCCGCCGAACCAGGAAACCCGCCAGGCGCAGGACGATTTCAATGAGACCTTCCCGGCCTTCCGCACCGACCCAGTAAAGTTCGTGGTCACCGGCGCGGACAGCCAGCAGTTGGTTGACATCGTGATGCAAACCCGCTCCGTTGAGGGTCTCGCCGCCCCGCTCGCACCTGCGCGCCCGACTGAGAACGGCACCACCGTCTTCTCCGCACCGCTCGCCGACCGCAATGAGGGACAAACGGTCATCGACCAGCTGCGCGCAATTGACACACCGGACGGCGTGGAGACCTACGTCGCTGGTACCCCGGCCATGGAGGTCGAATCCATCGAAGCGCTCCTCCAACGCCTGCCGTGGATGGCGCTGTACATGATGCTGGCTACGTTCCTGCTGATGGCGCTGCTCTTCGGCTCGATTATCTTGCCAGCGAAGGCCGTGATCATGAACATCCTGGGCATCGGCGCCACGCTCGGCTTCCTCACCCTTATCTTCGTGGACGGCATCGGCAGCGGGCTGCTCAACTTCACCCCGGGCCCGCTCATGAGCCCCGTGCTGGTGCTCATCATTTCCATCCTTTACGGCCTCTCCACCGACTACGAGGTCTTCCTGGTCTCGCGCATGGTGGAAGCCCGCCACAACGGCGCCTCCACAGACCAGGCGATTAAGTACGGCACCGCGCACACCGGCGGCATTATCACGGCCGCCGCGGCGATCATGATCGTCGTCGCCGCAGCCTTCGCGATGAGCGACATTGTGATGATGAAGTACATCGCGTTCGGCATGATCTTCTCGCTCGCCCTCGATGCCACGGTCATCCGCCTCCTTCTCGTCCCCGCGGTGATGCACTTGCTGAGCGATGACAACTGGTGGGCGCCGCCTTTTATCAAACGCGCCTACACAGCGCTTGGCGAAGGTTCGGGTGAGAAATACGTTGGACAGGCCGTCGATAAGCGCAATGCTTTTGCTGGCGAGATCCGGGTGCGAGACACCGTCGTTGATACACAGCCATACCGCTCCGGGGTGAGTGTGGACGACGATGAGCGACTGGTGCCATTCGCCGAGCTGATGTCCCAGCTGAGGCAGCGTGAACAGTTCCGTGAGCTCGAGCGCTAAGCAGTGGCTGCGCTGGCTGGCGCCAGTTGCGCTGATTGCCATCCTGCTCGTAGTGTTTCGCGACGAGCTGCCGTTTCTTGGCCAAGCTTGGGAGACGCTCGCGGACGCTGAGCCCCTGCCAGTTCTGGCTGCGGTCTTTACCGCCAACCTCGCGCTCGCGGCGATGTCCGGCGTGATGCAGCTTCTGCTGAACACTGGTGCGAGAATTGCGAACCCGGCCAACACCAACGCCATCGTTTACGCGTCAAACGCTTGGTCAACGACGGTGCCGGGCGGTCCGGCGATCTCGGCGTGGCTGACGTTTAGGGTACACCGCTCGTGGGGCGCCTCGGTTGGGCTGTGCGGCTGGTTCTTTGTGATTTCCGGCGCGCTATCGACGGTGTGGATGGGGGTCATCGGTCTCGTCGCCGTGCTGTTTCTCGGCGCTGACCTTTCGGTACGGACGCTGCTGGCCAGCTTCGCCATCGCGGCCGCCACCATCGCTGCAGTGTTCTGGGCCACCCGCAACCCGGCCGTGCTGAAGCGCTGGGTCGGCTTCCTGCCGGACAAGGTGCGGGCACGCATTGAAACGGTGGTGGACCAGGTCGCGGCGATCCGCATGGGCGCGGGTGAATTCATCGCAGCCGCCACGTTGTCGCTGCTCAACCGCCTGTTCGATCTGTGCACCATGCTGCTCGCCGTGTACGCGGTCGGCGGGCAGAGTGGCATTTCCGTGATGGGGGTTGCGCTCGCGTACATCGTGACCAAGCTCGCCGGCGCTGCCCAAATCACACCGGGCGGAGTGGGCACGGTCGAGCCGGTCCTGGCAGGCATGCTTGTCGCAGGGGGCTTATCGCTTGCCGACGCCACCGCCGCCACCGTCATCTACCGCGCCATCTCCTTCGCCCTGATCACCCTCATCGGCTGGAGCATCTACGCACTGGTCTACGCTGGGCGCGGTTTCATGCTGGGCAGGAAATAGCCGTTAGCATGCAGGTATGAGCAATCGCTTAACGACGAAACCTTCCACCCGCAAACCCATTTCCACCCCTGTCGCGATCGGCGCCGACCTTGTCGCAATCGCGGTTTTCGCTTTGCTGGCGCGAGCGGCGCATCAGTCCGAAGACATGCCGTTCAATTTCTCCGGGTGGCTGTCCACCGTGTGGCCGTTCGCGCTGGGCGTCGTGCTCGGTTGGCTGATCGTGCGGCAGAACCGCGGCGGCTTCATCTGGGCAATCACCGCTATTACCGGTTTGGTGATTTGGGGTTTCCGCAATCAGTCAGTACCACACTGGTCCTTCGTCATCGTCGCGACCGTGATGAGCGCGCTGCTGATGCTGGGCTGGCGCGCAGTGGCCCGGAAACTCTAGACGTTTTCGGACAGTTTTCGTATGATTTGCTTGCGCCTTGAGTCGCTCACCCGTACTTTCTGGTGGACAGTTTCTATACCGACTCGATTTCTCCAGGGTTACCTCTTGTATATCGTACACATATTCTATATGATATGCGGTAACAAAGGGGGATCAAATGAAAACTACCGAAACGGTTGCGCCGCGCTTCCGCACCCAACGTCCTGGTGATCTGCGAAGCTCTGCAGCCCAGCATGTGCGGGAAGCGTATTGGTCTCTCTTTTCGGTGTACGCCGAACCCGGTGCTTCGGTTGAGGATTTCCACCTCGAGGCCGAGCAGATTAAGGCTGCAACCGGATGGTCCAAAGGGTTCGTTGAAAACGCGATCTTCGCCCACGCACGTTTGCAGCAGCTCCCCATACTCCGGGCACTGCAGGCTGAGACGCACCTGTTGGACATGAGCCACCTATCAGCCATCGACTCGGTGCTCGACGAGCTCGGCCCTGACATTGCACCGGAAATCTTCGCTGAGTTCGATGAGCTGCTTGCAGACATCTTCACTCCTAGCCGAGTCGACCAGCAGATTCCACACAGGACCCTGGTCACGCGGCGCATGCGCGAGTTGATCAAGCGCATTGACCCAGCCCGTGCCTACGATCCGAAGAAGCGGAAGGCCCGCAGCCAGGACACCGCAGATTCCGTGAACTTTGAGACGTTTTCCAACGCAGGCGTCGTCAAGGGTGCGATGGAACTGGTGACCGATACTGTGACTGCTTACCGCATCCGCCAGCACCTTCTTGCCACGGCTCGGGAACACTCGATGCAAATGGTGGACGCGGCGGTCAAACTCCTTACCGGAGAGATCGCGCCAAGCGCGAAGCCTACGCTCAACATCTTCGCTCCGCGCGACCGCCAGGCCGGTGAGCCTGCGTATATCCCCGGGTTCGGTTGGACTGGGCCGGAGGACACCGTTGCGCTGGACGACTGGCTCGAGAAAGTTTCGCCGAAAGTTCTAGATCTTGACGACGCTGCCACAGTGAGCACAAGCAGCTACACTCCCACCGCCGGCATGCGTGCGTTCGTTACAGCGCGGGATGGGACCTGCATTTTCCCGGGTTGTACGAGACCGGCTGAGCGCTGTCAGCTGGATCACCGGGTGCCTTTCGACGAAGACGGCCCCACCACCGCGTCGAACTTGTTCTCACTCTGTCAACATCACCACAACATGAAGACAGATAAACGCGCCTTCTATGTCCACGACCCCGACACCAACACAATCATCTGGCTGTTCGCTGACGGTACATACGAAATCTCCGCGTGCGAAGGCATACTTTTCGACGAACTCACGCCCACCAGTCCCCGCTGGCGCTCAAGTCTGGACTCCATCAGCCGAACTAAAGCTCTCGCTGCGGAGTTTTACGCCAAAGGGCACAAAATCATGGATGAATTTGACAAGGATAAAGACCTCGAAACTGCAGAATGCCGAATCGAGGCCTTAGAGCAGGAATACGGGATGGAGTTCCCCATCAAGGCGGCGCTCCCCGATCCTGGGCCAGTTCCAGTGGAGCCGGATCACGGAGAACCCCCGTTCCCCGACCCACTGGAATGCGGATTTGAGTACAGCCCCGTCGAGCGGCATCTAGTCGCGCTGCTCGCCGCGGCTTAGGAAAAGATGGCGGCGAGAAAACTAGAAAGAAGAACCCCAAGCGTAGAGCGGGTTGCCGGAAAGCAAACCGTTCACAAACCAGACGGTCATGCTGAGGAGGTCACCGGAAATATCAAGCATCGAAGAAATCATGAAACTGAGCCTATCGTGAGAATCTAAAGGGGTGAAATCGTGTGCTTCTTTGGTAAGTCAAACTCGCGCTTGGTTTCCAGCTGACGCAGGGCGCGGCGCAGCGCCAATCGCGTTTCGCTCGGCTGGATCATTGCGTCGATGAACCCGCGCTCGGCTGCAACATACGGCGATGTCATGTTCTCGTCGTAAAAATCCATGAACATTTTCTTCATGGCTTCGCGTTGCACAGGATCATCGATAGCGTCGAGCTGCTTGCCCTGCAGCGTGATCGCTGCAGCCGCGGCACCCATCACCGCGATCTGCGCCGTCGGCCACGCAAAGTTCAGGTCACCGTTGAGGTTCTTCGACCCCATCACCGCATACGCGCCGCCATATGCTTTCCGCACAATCAGCGTGACCTTCGGCACGGTCGCCTCAACGCCCGCGAACGCGAACTTCGCCCCGCGGTGAATCAGCCCTCGACGCTCCTGCTCTACACCCGGCATGTAGCCAGGGGTATCCACCACGTACACAATCGGGATGTTGTACGCGTCGCAGGTGCGAATGAACCGCGCGCCCTTATCGGCAGCATCTGCGTCAATGCACCCCGCCAGGTACATCGGGTTGTTGGCTACAAAACCCACCGGCTTGCCGTCGATGCGCCCGAAAGCGCAAATCAAGTTCTCGGCGTACCCGGACTGGATCTCCACGAGTTCCTCGTCGTCGCCAAGCTGGACTAGGAGATCCATCATGTCGTAGCCGGCGTTAGTGTCGTCGGGCAGAAACGCATCCAGCTCAGAGTCGTCGAGCTCATCATCGGCGGGCGCGTCAAGGGTCGGCACCTCGTCGAAAGCAGAGGTCGGCAAGTGGTCAAGCAAGTCGCGCACAAAATCGAAAGCTTCGTCTTCACTCTTGACGACGGCCGATATGTTACCGGCGAGCTCTTGTACCCGGGCCCCACCGAGCTCGGCTGAAGTGATGTCTTCGCCGGTGACCTCCCGGATCACGTTCGGTCCGGTGACGTACATCTCGGTTTGCCCTTCAACAGCAATGACGAAGTCGGTGGTCACAGGCGCGTACACGGCACCGCCGGCGGACTTGCCCAGCATGATCGAGATCTGTGGCGAGCGGCCCGACAACGGCAGCTGGCGCTTCGCGATCTCCGAATACATGGCCAGCGAGGTCACGGCGTCTTGGATGCGCGCGCCGCCGGAGTCCTGGATACCGATGACGGGGCAGCCGATCTTGATGGCGAACTCCATCACTTCCACGACCTTGCGGCCGAAGGTCACGCCGACGGAGCCGCCGTAGACGGTCTTGTCGTGGGCGTAAATGGCGACCGGGCGGCCATCAATGCGCCCGTAGCCTGTCACCACGCCGTCGGAGTACACGGCCTTCTCATCGCCCGGGGTGCGGGCAAGGGCGCCGATCTCCACGAACGTGCCTTCGTCGAGAAGCGCTGCGATGCGCTGACGAGGGGTGGTGAGGCCGGCGGCGTCGCGCTTTGCGCGCGAGCGTTCCGAGCCGGGGTCCTGGGCTTTTTCGAGCCGGGCGCGCAGGTCTGCGAGCTTATCGGCAGTGGTCACGTTAGAGTCCCATCCATTCGTTCATGTGCTTGCCAACGATGCCAATCGCTGGCTCGTCCACTACCGCTAGATGGTCGCCCGGCAAGTGCACGATGGTCAAATCGGTGACGATAGCGCCCCAGCCGCCGTCCTCATCAATGTGCGCGTAGTTCGGCTCCAGGGTGATCGCGCCCTCGTGCATCCGCTCGGAGCGGAAGAGCAGCACTGGGACATTGACGTCGGCCCACCGGGAGAAGTCCAGGTGGTTGAGAATCTGGTTGTCCACAAACGACGCCCGCTGGTGCTCGAGCACACCGGCAGCGAGCCCGTGTTCGGAGGCATCGGTGTTCGCCAAGAACTCGGTGAGCATCGTGAGCAGCGCGTCCTCGCCCGCGGTTTCCAGCAATTCGTACGGCACGTCGAATTCCAGACCGTAGGTGTCCTTCGCAAACTGGGCGTAGCGGCCCCAGCGTGCTTTGGTCTCCTCCATGGTGTCCGGAATCGGCTCCGACGGCTGGGTGGTGTCCAGCAGTGCGATGTACTTCACCTTGTCGTTGCCAAGCTGGTGCGCAACCTCGTACGCCAACGCGCCACCGAAGGACCAGCCGGCCAGCACAACCTGGCGGTCACCGGCGATGCGCTGAATGTCCTCGACGTACTCCGCCGCGCGCTCCTCCAGCGAGCCTTCGCGGCGCTCGACACCGTAGACCGGCGTGCGCTCATCTAGGCGGCGAGCCAGCGGCGCGTACACCGCCGAGGATCCGCCCGCTGGGTGGAAGACGAACACCGGCTCTTTCGTTCCTTCGCGGAAGACGCGGATGTTGCCCTCGACCTCGGTTTCCAAGCCCTCGCGCACACGGTTCGCTAGCGGCTCGAGGGTCTCAGCGCCTTGGACTTCTTCCGCAGTGATCTCAATGCCGGAGCGCTCCGTCAGGTGCGCCGCGATCTCGGCGGCGACCTCGTCGGAGACAGCAGGCAGCTCCGAGGTCACGCCTGCAGCCGCCGCTCCCGAGTACTTCGCCCACGCTCCGAACACCATGCGCTCGGACGCGTCGCGCGGCGCGACACCAACGCCTTGGCCTGTGGGTTTAGCGCCCTTTTGCTCAGGCTCAGTTTCGATCGACCCAGCAGCTTCCCGCCCAGCAACCGCGTCCTCGACGGTCTGGATCACGTCGGCCACGGAGGCGTCGCGAAGCGTCTGCACCTGCAGCGGCGGGATCTGGAAGTCGTTCTCAATGCGGTTCTTAATGCGCATGCCCATCAACGAGTCCAGCCCCAGATCAATCAGCGGCAGCTCATCAGGCAAGTCTTCCGCATCAAAGCCCATGGACTCGGACACGATCGCGCGCAGGCGCTCGGCCACGGTCTCGGTCGCCGGATCCCAGCGGAACGCTTCGATTGCGTCGTCCGGTTCGTCGACAAGCGATGAAGGCTCGACCTCCGCAACTCCTGCGACTACCTGCTTCGCGTCGAAGTCGAGGATGGAGGCGAAACCCTCCGCAACCAGTACGTCCGTGTTGTACACGCGGATGGACAGCCCGCCCAAGGTCGGAGTGACCAGCGTGGTCACGGTGCCGTCCGCGGGCAGGTAGCCGTGCTCCTCGGTCGCCACGACGCTCGAGCCCGGCGCGATCTCCGCCGCCGCAGCCTCGATAAGCTGGTACGGGCTGAACACCGCATCCGCACGCGTGGCGTACGCGACCTGGCCATCAGGCAGGTTCACGCGCGCGCCAAGCAGGGAGCTTTCGCTTGACGACGGCCTGGCCGACGTCCACAGCTCATTCCGGGCGAAGTCGATCCCCGGCGTCTCAATGCGCGGCTGGCTGCCGTAGAACCCGGTGAAGTCGACTTTCACGCCCTGGACGTAGAGCCGGGCGGCGAGGTCGACCAGCGTTTCCGCCTCGTCGAGCTTGCGTTTCGTGGTGAACAGCAGCTGCGCGTCCGGTTTGCCTGAGGCGAAGGCGGTGTTCATCATGCCCATGAGCGCGACGGGGTTCGGCGTGATCTCGATGAGCGTGGTGTGGCCGGCGGCGAACGCGGCTTCGGTGGCGTCCTGGAAGTACACCGGCTGGCGGGTCATGCGCAGGAAGTATTCGTCGGTGTGGACAACACTGCCGGCGGGGTAGGTTTCTCTGTCCACGGAGCTAAATAGCGGGACGGTCAGCGGCTGCGCATTGATGCCGGCGATCTCGGCGGCGAGGTCGCCCATGATCGGGTCCAGCATCGAGGTGTGGCCGGCGCCGCGCACGTTGAGCTTGCGGGCGAATTTCTCTTGCGCCTCGAGCTGCTCGACGATGTTGTCGATGGCGGTGGCGGGCCCGCCGACGGTAGTCATGCCGGGGCCGGCGTACACGGCTGGTTCGACACCGGGGTAGTCCGCAAGCTGGTCGGGGCCGAGCTCGACCACGGCCATCGCGCCCTCGCCTGAGGTACCGGCGATTTGGGCCTCGCCCTCGCTCATCAGCCGCGCGCGCTGGCAAGCGATGAGCATCGCGTCCTTGTCCCTGATGCCGCCAGCGGCGTACGCGGCGGCAATCTCACCCATGGACATGCCCATCACGCCTGCTGGGTAAATGCCCATCGAAGCAAGCAGGTCGGTCTGCGCGATCTGTATCGCGGTGATGGTGACCTGGCCGGTCTGGGTGTCGTACGTCTGGTCGTCGTCGTTGATGATGTCCAGCATCGACCAGCCGCGCTCGAACTTGACCAGCTCGTCGAGCTCGCGCATCCGGGCGGCGAAGAGTTCGCTCGACTCCATGAGTTTCTTGCCCATGAACCTGTGCTGCGAGCCGAAGCCGGAGTACACAAATACCGGGCCGGTCACGCTCGGGGCGTCGGCGGCAACGATGCCTGGGCCGATCTTGCCCTCGGCAACCTGACGCAGGCGCGCCACGGCCTCTTCGGTGGTCGTGGCTTGGATTACCGCAGCAGAACGGCCGTGGTTGCGGCGCGCGAGCGAGCGTGCGACGGGGATCAGGTCGGAGTCAGGTCGGGACTCAAGGAAGTCCGCAAGCTGGGCAGCAGCCGCTTTACGACGGCTTGCGAGCAGCCCAGATACCGGCAGCGCCGCAACGTTGAGACCGGTGAAGGCGGTGTTCGGTGCGGTGGTTTCGCCCTCGTACTCTTCTGCATCGAAATCCGCGAGCACCACGTGCGCGTTCGTGCCGCCGAAGCCGAAGCCGGAAACGCCGGCAACGCGGCGACCGGAGTAGCGCGGCCACTCGCGCGGGTCTTGCACGACCTCGATGTGCTCGGCGTCGAAGTCGACGAAGTGGTTTGGAGCGGTGAAGTTCGCCGAGGCCGGGATGGTGTCGTGTTCGAGCGCCTCGAGCACCTTGATCAGCGCCACCACGCCCGCGGCGGACTCTGAGTGACCGATGGAGGACTTCACCGAGCCCAGCAGCAGTGGCGCGGCGTTAGAGCGCTCGCGTCCCAGCACGGTGCCAAGGGCGGTTGCCTCGATCGGGTCGCCGAGGATGGTGCCGGTGCCGTGCGCCTCGACCAGGTCCACCTCGGTCGGGTCGATGCCTGCGTCTGCATAGGCGCGCTCGAGCACGTCGACCTGGGCATCCGGGTTCGGGGCGGTGAGGCCGTTGGAATGGCCGTCGGAATTGGTGGCGGAGCCCTTGATCACGGCGAGGATCTGGTCGCCGTCCTTAATCGCGTCCGCGACTCGCTTGAGCACCACAAAACCTGCGGCCTCAGATCGCACGATGCCGTCGGCGTCGTCGGAGAACGCCTTGATGCTGCCGGTCGGCGAGATCACGCCGAGCTCGGAGAACATCAGCGAGGCAAACGGGTTCGCCAAGATATTCACACCACCCGCAAGCGCCACGTCGCACTCGCCGTCGCGCAGCGCACGCACCGCGTGGTGCACACTGACCAACGAGGACGAGCACGCCGTGTCCACGTTCATCGACGGGCCGCGGAAGTCGTACGCGTAAGAAATGCGGTTCGGGATGATCGAGCTCGAGCTGCCGGTGAGTGCATAGGGGTGCGCCTGCGCAGGGTCGGCGCCCATGAGCATCCCGTAGTCGTTCGAAGAGGAACCCACGAAGACGCCGACCGCCGCGCCACGCAGCGTGTCCGCCGGGATGTGCGCGTGCTCGAGCGCCTCCCACGCCACCTCGAGCATGATGCGCTGCTGCGGGTCCATGTTCTGCGCCTCGAGCGGGGAGATGCCGAAGAACTCGTTGTCGAAGCTCGCGATGTCGTCGAGGTAGCCGCCGTCGGTCGACTCCTCCGCCATCTTGGTGCGAAGGTACGGGTCGCCCGCGTACTCAGACCAGCGGCCGGCGGGCAGGGGCCCCGTTGCAACCTGGCCGTCGATAAGCAATTTCCAAAGCTCCGCCGACGAGTTCGCGCCCGGGAAGCGGCCGGCGTGCCCGACGATGGCGATGTCGCGCTCGGCGGGGGAAGAGCTGATTGCTTGTCGACGCTCCTTTGCCGCGCGTTTCGGCGCGGCCACCAGCGCGGCGGCAAGCGCATCGATGGTCGGGTACTGGTACGCGATGGTTGGGTCGAGCTTGCGGTTGAGCAGGCCTTCCAGCTCGCCCGAGAGTACGACCGCGTCGCGAGACGACAGCCCGTACGCCTCGAGCGGCTTGGCGGTGTCGATGCTGGTTTCCCCCGTTGCCTTCGACACCCACTGCTCGAGCCAAAGGCGCAAATCGTTCTCAGTCATAACGTAAGACCTTATCGGCCGCCGTGGCCGAATTGTTATCTACTCCCGCTCGGCGAACTGCTTGGCATTGACGCGGCGCGCGATCTTGCCTGAGGACGAGCGCGCGATCCCGTTCGGCGGGTAGAACTCAATGACCGCCGGGGAGATGCCGTGGTTGGTGGTGACCGCGGCGCGGATTGCGTCCTCTGCAGCCGGATCGCCGTCCTCGGAGGCGCCGTCGGCGCGCTCCACCATGAGTACGAGCTGCTCGACGTCCTCGCCCGGGACCGCGAACGCCGCGACCGAGTCGGCACGAACGTGGTCGGAAGCCTCCATGACGGTGGCTTCGATGTCCTGCGGGTAGTGGTTGCGGCCAGCCACGACGACGAGGTCTTTGACGCGACCGGTGATGTACAGGTGGCCGTCGACAAGCGTGCCCAGATCGCCGGTGTTCAGCCAGTTGTCCTTGGGCAGGTCTTCTTGGAGGGTCTCGCCGATGACGTTGCGGAAGGTCTCGTTGGTTTCGTCTTCCCGGTCGAGGTAGCCGGCGGCGGTGTTGGGTCCGTGGACCCACATCTCGCCGACTTCGCCTTCGGGCAGCTCGTTCTTGGTTTCGGGATCAACGATGGCGAAGTGCTGCCACTGCACCGGCTGGCCGTTGGAGGCGAAGGCAACGCCCGCATCCTCGCCGACTTCGACTGCTTTACCGTTCGCAAGCTCGTTGCGGTCGAAGAACGCGAAGCGTGGGCGGTCCTTGTTTTGTGGGGTAGACACAATGAGCGTGGCCTCGGCGAGACCGTAGGACGGGCGCAGGGTGAGCCGGTCGAGGCCGGAGGGCTCGAAGGCTTCCAGGAACGCATCGACGGAAGGCTTGGTCACTGGCTCGGAGCCGATGATGATGCCCTCGACCAGGGAAAGGTCGTAGTCCTCTGGGTTCTCCGGAGTGGCGTAGCGGGCGGCGAGCTCGAGGGCGAAGTTCGGCGTCACGGTGTAGACGTGCATCTTGTCCGAGTCGTCCTCGCGGCGCGTGAGGCGATCAAGCCAGCGCTTCGGCTGCTGGATAAAGTCGCGCGGGGTGAAGATCTCGAGCTCGTTGCCCAGAATCACCAGCAGAGTCGTGAGGATGATGCCCATGTCGTGGTGCATCGGCAGCCAAGACGGGATGCGCAGCGGCTGCTTCACGCGCGCGCCCATGTAGATCTGGATGACGTTGGACACGATCGACTCGTTGGTGATGATCACGCCGGCCGGGTTGCGAGTCGAGCCGGAGGTGTACTGCAGGAAAGACACGTCCTGCGAGGTATCCACCCCTGCCTCGACCTCGATCGGCTGCCAGGTCTCCGCGAGCGAATCCGGCAGGGAGTCCACCGCGAGGATGCGGGGGCGTTCCGCAGCGGGCAGATCGGCGAAGAACGCGCGCACCGCAGGGGCGTCCTGGGTATTGGTGAGCACCGTCTTCGCACCGGAATCGGCGAGGACCGCGCGCAGGTGGTCTTCGTGGCCCGGCTCGTTCGGGTCGTAGAGCGGGATCGGCACCTGGCCGGAGTACATCGCGCCCATGAAGCCGAAGATGTACTCGGGCGAGTTGCCGGCAAGGATGGCCACACGGTCGCCCGGCTGCCCCACCTGCATCAGCCGCGCGGAGACGGCCTTGATGCGCGTGTTCACCTCGCGGCGGGTGTAGTCGGTGGCTTCGCCCTCGGTGTCCTGGGAGTAGTCCCAGAAGCGGATGTTGACCGCGTCGGCCTGTCCCATCTGGACGGCGCCCATGAAGAGAATTTCGTTGAGCGCCGGGATCGTGAAGTTCGGCGGGAGGACGATGTCTCCGTCCTCGTTGATGAACCGCTTGATGATGACTTCGAGATCCATGGGGCTCCTTCGCTAGTCCCTAAATAAGTGCGAGTAAATAGTTAGTTCGACTGAACTTCCAAGGTGTCGATGCTAGTCCGCGCCCAATCTACCGTCCATTGCGACGCGGTCGTTCCGGGAATGACGTCCGGGTTCGTGGCGTACATCGCGTGATTGCCGTTGGCCAGGAGCAGGTCTGCCGCCCGGTCGAAGGCGTTTTTGATCGCAAGCGGCGCATCGCACACGGAGTCGTTCGGTGCGCAAATTTCAAACGCGCGGTCTGCCACCGCTCCGAATTTGCCGGGGCGCGGGCCGGTCATGGTCGCACCCGGGGTCGCCATATCGACCACGCGCTGCAGCGGCTGCAGCGTGATTTCGGCGCCCTGGCCAGAAAGTTCCGCGCCAGGGTGCACGCCCACACCGTTCTCGCGGCGCCCGTCCGCGATCATCACTGCGCCGAGCAAACGATCTGGCGGGATTGCGCCCGAGTTGGTGCCGATCGCGTCCGCCGCGTCGCCCACAATCACGGCACCCTGGGAGAAACCGGCAATGATGAACTTCGTGGAGTGGCACTGCTCGGCAACGTAGGCGAGTTCACCGTTGAGCTTTGCCAGCCCTTCCGCACGCGAGTCGTCGTAGGTCATTTCCTCGCGCCCGTGGGCGGTCTGGATGTTCCGGAACTGCGCGGTGTACGGCACGGTGAATACGCGCACGTGCCCGATGTCGTAGGCCTCCTGCAGCGGCTGCGTAATCGAAAGCATGAAGCTGTACGGGTTGGCCTGCGGGTTGAAGGGGTCGTCGTCAGCCGAGGACTCCCAGGTGCCGGGCACGGAGACGAACTCCACCGCAGGGCACCACTCGGGTTCCTGTGGGGTGGGAGGGGCAGGCTCGGCTTCGGTGGTTTCTGTGGGTTCGAGCGGCGGGATCGGTTCGCCGTTTCGCCACTGGAAAATGCCCAGGCCGATAAGGGCGACAACAAGGATTACACCCGCAACGACAAAGACGTTGCGGGTGGCACTACGTTCACGCACGGTGTGGTTCCTAGTGGTTCCTAGCAGAGGTTGGCGCGAGCGGCGTCGGTCACCAGCTGCCCAACCGCCTCCGGAGTCATGTCCGTGCGGCGTTGCTCGACAAGCTGACCGGCCACCACATCGCGGGTGATGGTCTCATCCGAGCACACACTATGCCCCGTCACTGTGAGTTCATCCTCAACTCCCTCGACGTTCACCCCGTTTTCTCTGAGCTGGTTCAGATAGCCCGTTTCCTCGGCGGTGAAGGGGTCCGCCTGCTCGGGCACCGAGTCAAGCTCGCGGGCAGGCTGGTCCACCGGACCGGCGGGGGCCGCAGGTTGCCGAGTCGAGGTTTGGGTCACCGTCGCAGTGCTCGAGGAGCTTTCGCTTGACGACGCAGCAGTTGCCACCGTCGTCGACGTTTCTGTGCTGTCCTCGGAATCGACGGTCGCCGAACCGCCGCAGGCGGTGAGGGTGAACGCGGCTGCCAGCGTGGCCGTCGTTAAGCAAAGTGCTCTTTTCATCGCTTCTTCTCAACAACCTTGCCGTTGACCTGGCTGAGGGTGCCGTTCTGGAAGTCGATGGTGAGGCCGCCAGCCGGGATTTCCTTCATGTCGGAGGTCGGCCAGCCGAGCTTGCCTTGCTCGTAGCCCTGCTTGCCCCACTCGTTGAAGATGTCACCGTAGAAGATCACGCGGGCGCCGGACTGCGGCGACCAGTAGATGTTGCCGCGGTCGAACTCCTGGAAGAAGCCGCCGTTGACCTTCTTCTCGTTGGACTTCGGGAAGCCCAGGCCGGAGGTGGCAGTGCCGACCTCGCCGTACTTCTTACCGATCTCGCCGAAGACCATGTAGTGGGAGGTCTTGCCGTCCTGCTCCGGGTTGCGGGTGAGGTAGCCATTCTCAAACTGCTGGACGTATCCCTTGCCAACCTGGGTCGCCTCGGCCACCGGGTAGCCCAGCGGTCCGGTCTCGTAGCCGGCTTCGCCCCACGCCTTCATCATGTCGCCCGGGATGGCGTACGCGCCGTTCTGCGGGGTCCAGTAGATGGAGCCGTGTTCGAAGTGGACGAAGCGGCCGCGGCCGTCCGGGGTCTTGGTCTCGCCCGTGGTTGGGAAGCCGAGCCAGCCGGACGGGCCGCCGAGCCCGTTGTACTTGGCCAAGATCGCACCGAAGATGGCGTGGGCTCCGGTGTCCGGGGACCAGAATGCGGTGCCGCCGCGGAAGTCCTGTGCGCGACCCTTGCCGTTTTCACCGGTGACGTACTCGTCGTTCACGCAGGATCCGATGACGCCGGACTTGGTGGCCTCGGCGATCAGACCGATCGGGGTGCACTGCGCGCCGCGGTCCGCCTCGGGAACGTTGAGCGCGTTCGCGATGTACGGCCACGCCTGGGCCATCTCGAACTGCCAGTACTCCCAGGAGTGCACGCCAGACGGGCGGAAGCGCACGACCGGCTTGACGTTGGTGCGGCTTGCGTAGTCCACGAACGTCTGGGTGGACATGCGGGAGATGACCTCCAGACCCTTGCCTGCGTAGTTCGCAGCGCCCTTGGCCACGGAGTCGGGGTTGCCGTAGTCGTCGCGGCCGGAACCTGCGGAGACGTACACGGTCATGCCCTCGAGGTTCTCGATACCGGTCTTCGGGTCGTGGTCGATCCAGCCCTGGGAGCCCTGCGGACCCCACATCGCGTCAGAGTTGTAGCCGCCGGCGTCCAGCTGCGCTGCCTTGATGGCGGTGGGCATGCCGGTGGTCGTGGTATCCAGGTAGCCGGAGAAGGAACCGACAAAGTTGAACAGGTGCGGGTTGCGCTCAGCCAGGTTGACCGCGGCGGTACCGCCCATGGACAGGCCGACGACGGCGCGCTTGCCGTTGGAGCGGAACTCGTTGCTCATGATTGGGACCAGCTCCTTGGTCAGGAACGTCTCCCACTTGTAGTGCTTGCCGTTGTCCGGACGCTGCCAGTCAGCGTAGAAGGAGGACTCGCCGCCGACCGGAAGGATGACGTTGACGTTTTTGTCGGCGTAGAACTGCTCGATGTTGGTCTCGATAGTCCAGCCGTTCTCGTCGTCGCGGGCGCGCAGGCCGTCAAGCGCCCACACCTCCGGGAATTTCGCGTTCGGGTTGGAGTGCCAGTCGCGAGCCAGCAAGATCTGCACCTGGATGAGCTCCTGCGGCATCGCCGCAGACTTGATAAACACCGCCACGCGACGGTTGGTCAGCCACTCAATGCGGTCAACTTCAACCCCGGCCGGCAGGCCCGGAACTTCGACATCGCGGTCCACCTCGATCGGGGTGCGCTGTGGCGGATCCGAAGGGCGGATCGCGTCCGAGAAGCCGCGGTTGGAGCTCAGGTTGCTAGACAGGTCCGGCGACTGTGCATTAGCAACCTGCGCCGGTGCCAGGCCAGCGGCCAAGACCGTCATGGAGGAGATGGCTGCCAACAACAGCTTCTGGTTACGGGATTCACGCATTGCAATCAGCCTTTTCATGAAGTTGATCGGAGGGGCGGGCATTCAGCCCAAAGGTTAAGTTTCGCTTGAGACTTTAGTCGCCTGACACGCCGGTGATTTTTGAGGTGATTTGTACCCGGCGTGTCAGATGTGAAAGTTGTGGCAATTTACCAGGCGTTCATCACGTCAAGGATGCGCGACTTGGTGCGGTGCAACTCTGCATCCCACTGGCTGAAGTTGTGCAGGCCAGTCGGGGTGGTGACGGCGGTGTGCTCAACACCAGATGCTCGCGCCTTCGCGGACCACAGCTGGGTAGTGAAGTTGGAGATCACTTCAAGCGCCATACCGGCCGCGCGGTGCTCCGGAAGGTAGCGCTCATCCACCGGGCCTGGGGTGCCGCTGCCGGCGGAGACGTAGACGTCCTTTCCGCGCAGGTTGCCCATGTTCAGGAACGGGTCGTTCTCGTAGCGGCGCGGGTTCAGGATGGAGCCCCACATCGCGTTGAGGTTGTACAGGCCGCCGTCAAGCAGCGCGAGGCGCAACGCGGTCTGGCCGCCCGGAATCGTGGTGGTGAGGTAACCGGAGTAGGACAGGACCTGGCGGAACTGGTTCGGGTGCAGCGCCGCGAGGTTCAGCGCCGCGGTACCGCCCATGGAGATGCCGAGGATGGAGTTGTTCGTCGGCGAGACACCGAAGTGCTGTTGCAAGTACGGCGGCAGCTCCTGGGACAGGAACGTGTCCCACTTGTAGGTCACCGGGTGGTTGAAGTCGTACGTCGCCGGCGCGTTCCAGTCGGTATAGAACGAGGACTGGCCACCCACCGGCATCACCAGGGTGATGTTGCTGTCCACGAACGTTGCGGCGGCATTGGTGTCCACCAACCAGGCGTTTGACCACTCGGTCGCACGCAGGCCGTCGAGCATGTACAGGCCGGCGTTGCCGCCGCGCTGAGCCGGCTGAATCTGGACGGTGATGTGGCGGTCCATGGAAGGCGACCACACCGTGCAACGCTGCACCCAGAATCCAACCCCGTCCCACTCACAGCTGCCAGTGGAGTCGGGGCGCAGCCAGTCGCGATTCGCTGCCTGCGCCTGGGGTGCCGCCGCGATGCCGCCAATCATGGTGAATAGCGCTACGAGCAGGGCAATCAGGCCGCGGCGCTTGTGGGTTGTCTGCATACGGAAACTCCTTCTTTACCTGCCCTATCGGGCGGATGTTACCGTAACGTTACCAATCCCCACCGTGTCGGGCCAGTTAGTCCACAGGCCAGGCAATACGCGGACTAAGGTCCTTCCCAGGGTCACGGCCATCGCGGATCTCCCTGACGGTGGCGGGGTCGAGGTACACAGAGGGGTCGTCGTCAAGCGAAAGTGTGCGACCTTTGCCCAGCGAGTACCTGAAGTTTGCCTTGAACCGCTCCCAGCTCATCGGCTCGCGGGAGGTGGCGAGCAACTCCGCAATCTCTTCGCTGCGCAGGGCAGCGCGGGCTTCTTTGGCGGTTTCGATGTCGAACCAGTCGGGGAGATCATCCAGGTCAACGGCGGAATCGGCGACCTGCCACTCCTGCGAGAGCTGCTTGTCGTGGCCGATACGGCCGTCTTCCATGCGCGGCATGCGCGCCGCAAGCGGTGTGGACAGTCCGACGGTGTCCAGGATGCGCACGTCCAGCGGGGCGTTCATGCTGGTCATGCCCAAGTTGATCCAGTATGCCGTGAGCGGCAGGTCCTGCAGGTCCGAGGGACCCTCGAAGCGCTCGCGCGGGTACCAACGGAACTGCTCCCCGTCGTCGTAGTCGATGCCGATGGCGATCTGCGCGGCGTTATTTTCTCGCGCTTCCGGCAGCTCCTGGTCCCAGCCACGCATCATCGGCATGGCCAGGAAGTCCTCGGCGTACATTGGCGCGTCGCCAGGTTCGCGGCCGAGCGCAGTGGTCCAGAAATCGCGCTCGTCGACAATGTTCAGCTCTTGGTCTTCGTACTGGTAGGCGTGCTCATCGGTGGGGTTTGAGTGCACCACAATCACACCCGCCCACACCACAATCGCGGCGGTAATCGCCGCGGTCACCCGCGTCAGCGGCACCGCCATCACCGGCAGCAGCAGCGCGAACAGCGGCAGCAAAAGCATGCGGCCGTGCATGAAGTCGCCGCCCACTCGCAGCACGTACAGCACGTGGGCGAGTGCACATCCGGTGGCCAAAAGAACAATTGCTAATCGACGCCCCCTCGCACCCGCCACGAGCACCACACCCGTGATCAACGCTGCGGCCACCGGAAGGTAGAGCCAGTAGAAGCCTGCGAAGTTCCAGAGGTAGCTGAGGCCTTGCGACCACTCCGAATCCGAGGCGGACTTGGCCACCGCCGTGTGCGGGGTGATCAGCCCGTAATAGCCCATGCGGAAGATCTGGTACGCCGCCGGGACCGGGAGCGCGGCGAGCAGAATGCCGGGGGTCTTGCGGAAGTTGGTGGCAATGAGCACGATGCCGGTCACGCCACCGTAGAGCGCGAGCTCTGGGCGCACGAGCCAAGACAGGCCGCACCAGAAGGCGAGGAAGTACCCCACCGAAGGGATCGCGCGACGCGCGGGCGTCGCCCACGTGACCAAAAGCGCCCACCAGACCGCGAACCAGAGCAGCGCCAGGCCCCACTCCAGGCCGGAGGTGGCGAAGTCGCGCGCCGGCGGCAGGGCAAGGTAGATGATCACGCCGAACGGGATGACCGCTACGGTCTGCTGGGCGCTCAGCTGCCAGTACCGTCCCGTGGCGTGGGTGGCCGACGCCGCGGCGACAACCGTGAATGTGAGCGCCAGCCACGTCGCAATGTCTTCCAGGCGCGCATCCGTCACCCAGGCAACTGCCGTGATCAGGTACTGCCAGAGCGTGGAGGTGTTTGCTTCGACGCGCTCGCCGACGTTGAACACCGGGCCGTTGCCGGCGAGCAGGTTGCGCACTGTGCGCAGGACGATCAGCCCGTCGTCTGACATCCAGCGCCGCGTCCACCCGCCCCAAAATGCGAACACGCCTGCCACAAGCGTTGTAGCAAGCAGTGAGAGGCGGGCGTGTCTGTGCATCAATGGGATTTTAGTTACCCGGAAACGGCGGGCACGATGTAGACCGCCATAGCGATGCAGAACAGCCACGCGACGGCGAGAAGTTGCAGGACGCGGTCTTCCAACGCGATCTCATCCGGGGCCCCGCCGCGGCCGCCGTCGACCTCAGCGGCGTAGCGCAAGATCGCGATGACGAACGGCACCATGGAGATCTGGTACCAGATCGCGGCGTTGCCAGTCACGGCGTCGGAAAGCTCAAAGCCCCAAAGTGCGTAGAAAATCACCACCGCGGTGGCGGAGACCGTCCAGACAAAGCGCAGGTAAGTGCCGGTGTATCCCTCGAGCGCTTTACGGATCTTCGCGCCGGTCTGCTCCGCAAGGATCAGCTCCGCGTAGCGCTTGCCCGAGGCCATGAACAGCGAGCCGAACGCCGCGACCAGTAGGAACCACTGCGAAAGCACGATGCCCGCTGCGACACCACCGGCCATCGTGCGCAGCATGAAGCCGGAGGACACCAGCGCGATGTCGATCACCGGGATGTGCTTCCAGCCGAAGCAGTACCCCAGCTGCAGCGCGATGTACACGCCGATGACCAGCGCCAACGAGGTGCCGTCGGTAGCCACCAACGAAAGGCCGATTGCGGCGACGATGAGGATGACCGCCATCGCGTACGCCAGGTTGATCGGCAGCATGCCGGAGGCGATCGGGCGGAATTTCTTAGTCGGGTGCTGGCGGTCCGATTCCACATCGCGGGCGTCGTTGATCAGGTAGATCGAGGACGCGCCGAAGCAGAACACGACGAACGCGATGAGGATGTCAATCGCGGTGCGGCTGGTGAACGCCTCCAGGCCCGCGGCCAGCGGCGCCGCGAGCACCAGGACGTTTTTGACCCACTGCTTCGGGCGGAGACCCTTGGTCATCGCGTCCGGCAGGTTCTTCGGCGGGTTCTTCTTCATCACCACGTCGACGCCGGCGGTGTGCGGCTCGGGGCGCAGCAGCGGTTCTTTCACTGGCTCTTTAACTGGCTCAGTCACGCTAGATCCGCCTTTCCGCCTCGATCGCAAGCTTGGCGATGGCCGCGCCGAGCGCCGCACCGGCAAGCGTGTCGGTCGGGTAGTGCACGCCGAGCACGTTACGGGAGGCCATCATCACCGGAACGAGCGCGTAGGGCCACTTCGACCCGGTGATGTCGTGCAGGTGCACGGCCGCCGCCGCAGTGTTGGTCGCGTGCGAAGACGGGAAACTCAGCTTCGACGGGGTGCGCACACCAACCGTGATCCGCTCATCGTCCGGCCGGGGTCGGCGCACCACACGCTTCAGCACCACAGATGCCGCGTGCGCCACAAAGGTCCCAGCCCCCAAGGCAAGCCACTTCCTGCGCCTTTGCTTATCGACGATTGCGCCCACCGCAGCAACGCCCACCCAGCCCAAATCGTGTTCCCCGAAGTGGCTAAGCGTGCGGGCTGTCTTGACCGTCGCCGGTGCGTAGATGACATCCTGCAGCTGGACGAGGAAGTCTGCTTCTTTACTGCTCATCAAAAATCTTCCCCCAGTTCTCGTGGCTAGTCAGCTCGCCACGGGCATCGCGGTACGCGTGCTTGAGTTCCGGCCAGCGTTTACTGATCTCCGCGCGCAGTTCCTTCTGCTGCGCCACCAGGTCGTCGGCAAGCTTTTTGTCCCGCTTGCGGAAGGCGACGCCCGTGCCACCTGCCGTGGAAACCGTCGCGGAATCCAAACGGGCGAGTGTGTACCAGCGAGCTTCTTCCGTGGTGAGGTTGAGCTGCGGGGCGTTCCAGTGGTCGCGGTTCTCCGGCTTGCGCAGGTGCATTAGCGCCTTCGCCGCCCACGGGAGTTTCTTGACCTTGGCCAGGCGGCCGCCGATCGTACGGGTGGGCACGCCCGGCGCGCCCGTGGGCGCCGGAAGGTCCGCAGCTGACTCGACAACCTGCGCATCGGCAAAGTCCTTCCGGATCGCCTGGATTCGCGGCAGCGCGGACTCCAGGATGTCGAAGAGCTGGTCCGGGCCGGCGAGGAAGTCCTTCATCGCCTCGTTCTGGATGGCGATCGTCGAATACTCCATGCACATGTAGTGCTTGGAGGTGGACTTCGACATGTTCTTCAGCATCGCGGTTGGGTCTTCGGGGCCGTAGATGCTGGCCACGATGAGGCGGTTGCGCATGTGGAAGTACGCCTGCCAGTCAATCGCGTCGTCCTTGTCGGCCCAGGCCATGTGCCAGATCGCGACGCCAGGCCAGGTGACCGTCGGGAAGCCGGCTTCCTTTGCGCGCAGGGCGTACTCGTTGTCGTCCCACTTGATGAACAGCGGCAGTGGCAGCCCGAGCTGCTCCGCGACCACGCGGGGAAACAGGTTCATCCACCAGCCGTTGTAGTCCACATCGACGCGGCGGTGCAGCGCCCGCGACGTGGTCTTGCGCGGATCCAGCTCTTCCTGCTCGGTGCCCACGTAGCCCAGCGGGTACTTGGAAAAGTCGTGGTCGTAGACGGCATGTTCCGCCGCGCGGAACATGAAGATGTCCTTGTCCACCGCCTCGCCGGTGGTGCGCAGCTGCGCGCGGTCCTGCAGGTTGAGCATCTGCCCGCCCACCAGGATGGGTTGGTTGGCATACCGCGCCGCCTGCACCGCGCGCACAATCGAGTCCGGCTCGATCGCGATGTCATCGTCCATGTACAGAATGAACGGCGCATCGGTGGAGTTCAGCGCCTCGTACATGATTCGCGAGTACCCGCCCGAACCACCGAGGTTGCCCTGCGAGAAAATGCTCAGTTTACCGCCCAGATTCTTTTCCGCGTCCTCAAAGTCAGGTTCATCGGCAGGGTGCTGGTTGCCCTGGTCCGGCATGAGCACATGGCTTATCGACGCCTCGACATACGCGTCTTCGGCCAACGCATGCAGTGCATTGACGGCGTCTCGGGGGCGGTTGAAAGTAGGGATGCCTACGGCCACCTGCTTGGGCTGGGGTGGGACAACGGTGCCGTCGTCAAGCACCTGCTCCTTGGGGTCCTGGGGCGCGACCCACGCCGCATTGCGCACCCGCGCATCGGTTTCTGCTGTGATGTCGAACCAGAGCCAGCCGCCGTCTTCGAAGTTGCGCAGCTCGAGCGGGATTTCGATGTGCTCGTCGGCGGCTTCGGCGTTGATGACGGAAATGCGGGTGCCGTCGTGCTTCGAGCGGTAGACGGAGATGGTGGCGCGGCCTTCGATGTCCATCGCGAGGAGGACGGAGCTGAGCTGCGACCAGCGGCGCCAATAGCTTGCCGGAAAAGCGTTGAAGTAGGTCTCGAAGCTGGCCTCGTTGCCGGCGGGGATGGTGAAGCTTGTGCGGTCGGACCAGCTCAGGCGCTGTTTGTTGTGCTCGTCTTCGATGAGGTAGAGCATCCGGACGTCGCGCGGCTCACCCTTCTTCGGCATCAATATACGCGCAAGCACGCGATCAGTCTGGGCGGCGTTCGTGGTCTTTTCCACAAGTCTCACTTTCCGTTTCCGGCTCTTTTGGTCCGGCCCTGAAACATTCGTGGATAAGCGTAACGGTTCGGGCACGGAAACTTCGACTGGCTCGCAGTTGGGTGGGGTTAACCGGAGAAGAGGAGGCGCAGGCCTTCTCGGAGGTCGGCCAGAATGCGGTCGGCCTCCGATTCGGGAACCCGCAGGTTGTCCAGCGTGAGGCCGTTGATCAGCGCTGTTACTAGGCGCGCCTTCGGCTTCGCTTGATCGCTGCCGCCGAGCGCCAGGACCACGCTGTTCTGAAACTCCTCGAGCACCTCGGTGTAGAGCTTCGCGATCCACTCGCGGGTCGCCGAAGCTGAGCCGTAGGTGACCCAGATCGCGGCGTCTTCGAAACGAACGCCGCCGATGGGGAGAAGCTCTGCGAGCCTTGCCACCCAGGTCTCGAGCACGTCGTCTTTGTCGGCGATAGCGCCGACACGCTCCCCTTGCCGTTGGACGGAGCGGATGAACGCGTGCGCAAGCAGCGCGTCCTTGTTCGGGGCGTGGTACTGCACGGAGCCGGCGGCGAACCCGGATTCCTTCGCCACCTCCCGCACGCTCACAGCATCGAGGCCGCGCGACGCAATGATGCGGATGGTCGCGTCGGCAATGGTCGCGGCCGATTCCGAAAACTGATGTTCCAAGGAAAAGTCGTTCATGGTTGCGCCCCAGTCTAGTTTCTCGTACGTTTGTAAGGCGTAATACGTTCGTACGAGAGAATCGGAGCGTCCTATGGGTTCGGTCATAGCTGTTGTTGGCTTGGCGCTGCTCGACAGCTTGAGCTTGGGCACCCTTGTCATTCCTCTTGCACTCATCGTCCACTGGCGCGCTGTTCGCGTTCCGGCGCTGACCGCCTACCTCTTCACAGTTGCCGCGGTGTACTTCCTCCTTGGGCTGGGAATGCTTCTCGGGTTCGCCGGCCTGGGCTCGGTCGCCGAACGGGTCACGCAGACCAATATCTTCCCGTGGATCACGTTGACACTGGGCGCGGTACTTGCGATCTTCGGCGTCTTCGGCCCCGATCCCAAGAAGCCCGAACCCGGGCAATTGCCAAAACGCGCAGCCGGAGCAACAAGCAGTGTGCCAAGCATGGTGGCCCTCGGTCTCGGCGCCTCCCTCACCGAAGCGGCGACCATGCTCCCGTACATCGCCGCCATGGGCTTATTCGGCAGCTGGGACATCCCCTCCGCGGCAAAGGCCGGGGCCGTGGGCATCTACTGCCTCATCATGATCATCCCCACGGTCATTCTGGCCACCCTGGCGCTGTTCTTCGGCGAAAAGATCTTCCCGCGGCTGGAGCGCCTCATCCCCCGCCTCGAATACGAGGCGAAGGTGACGTTGCTGTGGATCGCAGCCATCGTCGGCATCTACATGGTGGCCCATAGCGTTGCGACGATCCGCGGCGACCTCCCCGCCTCGTGATGAGGACCGGTTTCGCGCGGCGGCCGCATTGGCGCTTGATGCGCAGGACCGATACGGTAGCTACGTTTTCACGCCCTCACCTGCCGGAGGGCGCAGTTTCCCGCGCATGTAGAACGGTAACTTCCATGGCTTTCGCTCACACCGAGATATCTCACGAACCGCCCGCTCCGACGGGGGTTGTGGAGTCCTTCCGCTACGCATTTTCGTCGCATACTCGGCTGCGCAAGGAGGTGCTGGCGGGCCTGACCGTCGGGCTGGCGCTCATCCCCGAGGCGATCGCGTTTTCCATCCTCGCCGGCGTTGATCCGGCGCTCGGGCTGTTCGCCTCGGTGATCATGGCCATCACCATCGCGTTCACCGGTGGCCGCCCCGCGATGATCTCGGCCGCCACGGGTGCGGTCGCCCTGGTCATCGCCCCGGTGTCCCGCGAGTACGGGGTTGACTACTTCATCGCGACCGTCTTGCTGGCGGGCGTGCTACAGATCCTGCTCGCGGCGCTCGGGGTGGCCAAGTTGCAACGCTTCATCCCGCGGTCGGTGATGACTGGCTTCGTCAACGCGCTGGGTATTTTGATCTTCACCGCGCAGCTGGAGCATCTTATCGACGTCCCAAAGGTCGTCTACGTCCTCGTCGCCGCCGGCATCGCGATCATGATCGGGTGGCCGAAGCTTACGGGCGCCATCCCCGCGCCGTTGATCACCATCGTCGTCATTAGCGCTGTCGTGGGGCTTTTCGGGATGCACGTCCCCACCGTGTCGGACATGGGTGAGCTGCCCGAGTCCCTGCCGCGACTGTTCGTCCCGGACGTGCCGCTGACGCTGGAGACGCTGCGGATCATCGCGCCGTACGCGCTGGGCATGGCCCTTGTCGGCCTGTTGGAATCGTTGATGACGGCCAAACTTGTCGACGACATCACCGACACCCACTCCGACAAAACCCGCGAATCCTGGGGCCAAGGTGTGGCGAACATCGCCTCCGGCCTGTTCGGCGGCATGGGCGGCTGCGCCATGATCGGGCAGACCATGATCAACGTCAAAGAATCCGGGGCGCGCACCCGCCTATCGACGCTTCTTGCCGGCGTGTTCCTACTCATCCTGATTCTCGTGCTGGGCGATGTCGTGGGCACCATCCCGATGGCGGCGCTGGTGGCCATCATGATCATCGTGTCGGTGGGCACCTTCGACTGGCACTCCATCCACCCGCGCACACTGAAGTTCATGCCGCTGTCGGAGACCGTGGTGATGCTCGTGACCGTCGCTGCCACCCTCGCCACCAGCAACCTCGCCGTCGGCGTGGTGCTCGGCGTGATCACCGCGATGATCACCTTCGCCCGCCGCGTCGCACACCTCGCCTCCGTCGAACAGGTTTCCGCCGAGGACACCACTAAGGACGGGCTCGTGGACACCCGCACCTACCGCATCCACGGCCAGCTCTTCTGGGCCTCCAGCAACGACCTGGTGTACGCCTTCGACTACACCGACCCTGCAGAAAACATCGTGCTCGACTTGAGCGCGGCCGAGGTGTGGGACGCCTCCACCGTGGCCACGTTGGACTCCGTCACCCTCAAGTTCGAGGAACGAGGCAAGACCGTCACCATCGTCGGTCTCGACGGGCCGAGCAAGGACCGCCTGGACCGCCTGTCCGGAAAACTCAACAGCCAATAACGGCGCGTCTCCCGTAGGCTGCGAATCATGCAGTTCAAGGGATACAACGACGACGGTTTCTCCCACGACCCCGCAGGTGGACAACGCAACGGCTCCGGTTCGCCGGCGCGCAACTACGCCATCGGCGCAGCCTGCATCGTGGTGGCCGTACTCTCGTTCGCGTTCCTCACCGGCTCCACCGCCGTGTTCATTGGCATCGCGGGCGCGATTGCGGGCACGGTGTTTCTGGTCATGGGAGCGCAGGCGGCCGACGAACGCCAGCCTGACCCCAGCACCCAGGGCCCGGGTGCGGACTACGACTGGGACGGCAACTTCCGCCGCGAGTTCGGCGACGGTCAGTACCGCTAAAAGCCCGGGCCACCTAGGTGTTGCCCGGTGGCGGCTGTGTACCCTAAGCTAATCACGTTAGCTTAGGCACACCTAACCCAGGGTGCTTTCGTTCCCGACCGAAAGGGCGAACCTTGAAACGCACTTCCCCACTGTCGCTTCAGCGGCTGACCGCTACCTTCGCTGCGGCTGCGCTGCTGCTCACCGGCTGTTCCAGCGAGTCCGCAGACTCCGGCCAGCGCACCGACGAGGCAGGGTCGAACGACCGCATTGTCACGCTGGGGCTTGGCGACGTGGACACCGTCCTCGCGCTAGGGGAACAACCGGTCGGCTACGCCACCTGGGAGGCAGAGGGCTCGGGCGATCCGTCCGGCCTCGGACCGTGGGCGAAAGACAAGCTCACCGCCGAGCCGAACCCGATCCGCAACACCACCACCGAGTTCAGCACCGACACCGCTGAGCAGGTCGCAGCACTCGATCCGACCAAGATCATCGCGGTCAACAGCGGTTTCGACAGCGACAAGCAGGCCCTGTTGCAGCAGATTGCGCCGGCGACCTTCCATTCCGACCAACACGAGGACTGGCAGGTGCCGTGGGACGAGCAGATTAAGGAGATCGCGGCGGCGTTGGGGCAGGAAGCTGAGGGCGACAAGCTCATCGCAGAATCCGAGCAGGCTTTCGCCGACTTCCGGCAGGCGCATCCGGAGCTGCAGGGCAAGACCGCAGTCATCGGGATGCCTTACGACGGCAAGCTCGGCGTGTACACGGCAGGCGACGGCCGCGGCTCCTTCATTGAAAAGCTCGGGTTTACCATTCCGGACAAGTTCAACGGTGACGGATCCAGCTTCTTCATCGATTGGTCCCCCGAGAACTACTCCGACCTCAATGACGTGGACTACGTGTTCATCCTGGACTACTACGACGCGATCGACGCGCTGAAAAACGATGCCTCGTTTGCGAACCTCGACGTCAACACGCGCGGGGGCGTGCACTGGCTCGACACCGACACCGCCAACGCGATGAGCATGCCCAACCCGCTGACCATCCCGTACGCGATCACACAGATTGACCAGGAGCTCTAGAGCGCGCTAGCGGGGCACGATCAGCGGCCCTCCTGCCACCGGGTCCTCGGCGACCACGGCGGGCAGCGAGAATACGTCGGCAAGCAACTGCTCCGACACAACCTCGGCGGGCGTGCCTGCCGCTTGCACCTCGCCGTCTTTCATCACGACCAACTGGTCGGAAAAACGCGCCGCGAGGTTCAAATCGTGCAGCACCATGACCACGGTGCGCCCCATGTCATCGGCGAGACGGCGAATAAGTGCAAGTAACTCGACGGAGTGGGAAAGGTCCAGATACGTGGTCGGCTCGTCCAAAAGCACGAGAGGGGTGTCTTGGGCGAGCACCATCGCGATCCACGCACGCTGCCGCTGCCCACCGGAAAGCCGCTCGAGCGGGCGCTCCGCGAACTCGGACACCTGAGTCAGCTCCATCACCTCGTCCACCATCGCGCTGTCTTTCTCCGAGGTCTGGCGCAGCCACGTCTGGTGCGGGTGACGCCCGCGTCCGACCAAGTCACGCACCGTCAGCCCGTCCGGCGCTACGGGGGTTTGCGGCAGCACAGCGAGCGTGCGGGCGATCTCGCGGCGTTTCATCTCCGCGGTGTTTCGGCCGTCCAGGACCACCTCGCCACGCTCGCGCGGGATCAGGCCAGCAACCGCGCGCAACAACGTTGATTTACCGCAGCCGTTCGGCCCGACGATGGTTGTGACGCCGCCGCGCGGGACGTCGAGGGCGAGCCCGTCGATAATCGTTGCCGCGCCGTAGCTGACGGTGAGATCACGCACGTGAAGCATTACAAGGTCACCTTTCTGGTCGCGCGCATCAGCGCGTAGAGCAAGGCCGCCCCGCCGAACGCTGACGTGGCCACGCCTACCGGCAAATCTCCCGGCACAACAGTGCGCACCGCGAGGTCCGCACCGGCGACGATCAGCGCGCCAGCAATCATGGCGGTGCCAAGTGGGGGCGTGGGGGCATTTGCTAATCGACGGCCCACGTGCGGCGCCACAAACGCCACAAAAGCAATCGGACCTGAAGCCGCCACCGCCGTCGATGTCAACGCCACGGCAAGCACCATGAGCACAAGCTGGGTGCGCCGCGGATCGACGCCCAGCCCCGCAGCCGTGTCGTCTCCGAGAGAGAGGGCCTCGAGCTGGAATGACGCCCAGCGCAGCAGCGGCACAACCAGCGCAAGCGCCACCAACACAGCAGCGGCGTCACTCCAACCCGAGGATCCGACAGAGCCGGTCACCCACGCCTGGGCTTTGCCCACATCGCGGTAGTCGGCGCGGACGAGGAGGAACGAGTTGTACGCCACCGCCAGGGCGTTGAGGATGATGCCGGCGAAGATGAGCTGAAACGATCCCAGCCCGCCGGCGCGGCTAAGCCACCACATCGCCAAGGAGACCGCTATTCCGCCGACAAACGCGCTCAGCGGCACTCCGAGCGCGCTGAGCAGCGCCCCGGTACCGCCACCCGCGAGCAGCGCTGTAAGTGCGAACGCCGACGCACCTGAAACAACGCCCAGGATGTCTGGACTGGCCAGCGGGTTACCAGTGATCGTCTGAAAGATCGCGCCCGCGAATCCGAGCGCGGCCCCCACCGCCAGCGCCGTGGCAACACGCGGCAGGCGCCACTCGACGACCACGGTGCGGGCCATGCCGGTGGACTGTCCGGTCAGGGCGGCGAGGACGTCGTGAAGCCCAAGCCCGAATTCACCCACCATGATGCCCCCGAGCGCGACGGCGAGCCCACACGCAGCGAGCACGACATTAACTGCAAACGTGCGGGTCACAGCTTCGCCCCCTTCCGCAGCAAGTACAGGGCGAACGGGGCGCCGACGAATGCGAGGGTGATGCCAACTTGCAGCTCACCGGGGCGGGCGATGACTCGGCCGGCGACATCCGCGAGGAGCAGCAGCGTCGCACCGGCAAGCGCTGAGCACGGCAGCACCAGCCGGTAATCCGGCCCGGTCAGGGAGCGGACGATATGCGGCACGACCAAGCCGACAAACCCGATCGGGCCCGCCCCCGCCACAGCTGCACCGGCAAGCAGGGCGACCAGCAGGATCCCCACCGCGCGTGCAGCTGCGACGTTGACGCCGAGGGAGTGCGCGACGTCATCGCCCAGGTTCACCATGTTCACCCGGTTCGCCGTGGCGAACGCAGCCACCAGGCCGACCAGTATGACCGGGGCCACGGCGGCGACGATGTGCATGTCCCGGCCCGCGACGGAGCCCGCCGTCCAAAACCGCATGTCATTAAGGCTTTGCGTGCTGGTGAGCACGATGCCGCTGGTCAGCGCGGAACACACCGCCCCGAGCGCGGACCCGCCGAGTACCACCGTGATCGGGGTGGATCCGCGGCTTCGCGCGCTCAGTGCGAAGACGAGCACTACCGCCATTGTCGCGCCGAGGAAACCGACCCCCACCGCGACCAGGACCGGCAGCGAGCCGAACACGGCGGTTGCCGCAGCCACCGCAAGCGCCGCCCCCGGGGCGATGCCCAGCAGGTTTGTGTCAGCCAGCGGGTTGCGCGTGTGCCCCTGGAGCAGAGCTCCCGCTGTGCCTAGCGCCGAGCCGGCGAGCAGGCCGAGCAACGTGCGCGGTACCCGCAGTTGGGCAACCACTTGCGCTTCCTCACTGACCTGCCCAGATTCGGTGTGGAACGCGAGGGCAAGCCCGTCACGCACAGCGCTGACGCTTTCTGCCACGCTCATTTGCCGTGCGCCGACGGCGAGCGAGAGCAACACCGCGGTGACAGCCGAAATCCCTAGCACGATGGCGAATCCCGCGTGTCTAGTCGCACTCATGGTCTGTCACCGCCAATACCCCATGAACGAGACATGCTGGCGCGGCAACCCCGCCTCCCTAGCCAACAGGCGGCGCATCGCTTTCACCGAAGTGTTCTTGCCGGCGATCCAGTAGTAGGTGTGTCCGGACGCGCCCGCCCCACCGTTGATGGGTCCCCCGCTTCCCGAATACGTCGGGGTTTCCCAGACATTGTCTCGCTGTACCTCACCGTCGTTATCGGGCTTATCGGTGGTGGGAGCTACTGGGCCCCGCAGCGGCTCAATGTCCTGTTTAAGCTGCGCGTAGAGCTTGTCCCCATGCCCGACTTCGGGCTCGGTGCGGAAGTGCCAGCGGACGTCAACGTGGGCAGGCGCATCGATTTGGAGGCTGTTGCCCGCCGGCACCTCAATGTCAGCGGAACCGGCGAGGTCTTCGGGCCAGTCCTCCAGTACTCGGGAAATCGCCGGAAGAGCAGTTTCATCGCCGTACAGTCGAGCTGCCGCGGCAGCGCCGGGAGCGAATTCGATGCCGACACCGGACGCGTCATCGCGGGTCGGCCCGATGATCCACAGCGCCTGCCCGGGCAGCACGCTTTCCGCCCACGCGGAGGCCGGCCCAGCGTTGTGGCCGTGCAGCACGAAATCCACATCGAGTTCGTCCGGGTCACCGTCGTTGCGCCGGAGGGCGCGAATGGAGTAGGTGCGGAGATGCCCGCGCGTGTGTTCCGGCATGGCGCGCCAGAGGTCCCACCACCCCTCGGCCGGCAAATCAACAAGCCCTGCCGCCGACGGGATGATGAGCTTGATCCGCAAATCCATGATGGGCACAGCGGGGCCCATTGCGTCGACACCGGTGAACGTCACACGTTGAAAATTCGGTGCGATGCGCTCGCTGCGAACGACTGTTGCAAGGAAGGGCCGGAAACTCACTGAACGGACTATATAGGATTGCCTAACTTAACAAAAGTACGGGGCTTATCCATGAGCAAAAACGCTAACTTAACTACGGTCCCAGAGCTCCAATTGGAATCACTGCGACACCGTCGTTCCGGCGGAGTGCGGGTCCTCCCGAGGTGATCACCACCAAGGCTGGGTCGTCATCAAGGTGCCCTGCGAACCGCTTGAGTGTGTCGGCCGCATGCTCAATCACCTCTGGGGTGTAGCCCAGTTTCACTTCGACTAGCACGTCCCGGCCACCGACGTTCGCGACCGCGTCGACCTCCAGCTTCGTGTTAAGCCGGGCGTGGTACACCGTTCTGCCCGTGAGCGCACGTAGTTCGTGCACAACGAGGGACTCAAAAAGTTGGCCGAAGTACGCCGGATCTCGAAGTAGATGCTCTGGGCCTCGATCCAGTGCTGCCATAGCAAAAGAGGGGTCAGCGAGATGGCGCTTCGGCGACTTCCTCAACGTCGCTTTAGAGCGCAGGTGCGTGAACCAGGCAGGCTGATCCACAGAGACGAAAATGCTCGCAAGAGCATCGAGATAGCCCCGTGTTGTTTCCCGTGAGGTATCGGAATCGGTCGCGATGGTTTGCAGCTCCAGCTCGGTGCCCACACCGCGAGCTAACGAGCGGATCATTCGTCGCACTCGCTCTGAATCACGATTCACTCTGCCAGGGGCGTGGACATCCACGGCCGCAACGGTTTGTACGTAGTCACGGACGTTTTCAAGCGCATCTTCAAACGGGAGACCAACGTTGTAAGGAAGGCCACCCCGGCACACTCGTTCCGCCAGCTGCGGCAGTGTTAACGCTGGTGCAGAAAACGGCAACGGGTCCCCTGCAACTGCCGCGGCAAGCGAAACCGACCCATCCGATTCTCCGGTTTCAAAAAGGGTCATCGTCGACATCGTCATTCGTGCGAACCGGCCGGCACCCGAGTGGCTCGTTGCGTTCGCCTCGGGGGCCGTGGAACCGGTGAAGATGAACTGCCCCTTCGCCTGACGCTCGTCAATGGCGTGCCGCGCGAAATCCCACAGTCTCGGCTGCAACTGCCATTCGTCGATAAGGCGCGGCGTGGCGCCTTCGAGCAGCAGCCGCGGGTCATTATCCATAGCGAGAGTGACGCCAGGGTCCGCTTCTACGTTAAGAAAACTCGCAGCTTGCTGTTTTGCCGTCTCAGTTTTCCCGCAGCCTTTCGGCCCCTGAATAAGGACACCGCCCTGCCTGCGGAGCGATCGTTCCAATTCAGCATCTGCCAACCGTGGAATATACCCATTTTCCATACCGCTGCATATTACCAGCTAAACGTTCTAGGTTGGCGTTCTGAAAACGGTTTGCTTGACGTTTTGAAAACGACTTGGTTGGCATTTTGAAAACGGGGAGGGCCGGGGCTCGTCGATTGGCGAACGCCCCTTACTTCGGCTCCCACAGGCTGCTCGGGCCGGTGAGAGCTTTGCGGTCGCGCGCGAGAATGAGGCGGTCCAAGTCGGCGAGCACCGCATCGACGTCCGCGGGGTTGTACTTGCGCTCGCGGCGCGCCTGCTGCAGCTCGCGGCTGGCAGCGCGCAACGCGACCTCCTGCAACTGCGCAGCGCCCGCGCGGGCACGGTCGAAGGCAGCCTTGCGCTCCTCCGAACCCTCGGGGTCCTGCAGGCGCTGCTCCGCGATCGAGTCGAGGCGCTCCTGCATCATCGCGTACGCCTCCGGCGCGTACTCCTCGCCGTGCTCGCGGACCGCCTTGCGCGCCGCGTCGAAGGCGCGCTGGTTCAGCTCCTCGAGCGCCTTGTCGCCGGCCGGGCCGTTTTGCAGGTCAAGCTTATCGACGAGCCACGGCAGCAACAGCCCCGGCACCACCATCGTGCAGGTGAGCACAGTCAACGCGATGACAGAGAGTTCGTGGTGGTAGCTCGTCGCCGACGCCGGGATCGCCAGCACGAGCGCCAGCGTGACCAGCCCGCGCATGCCCGCCCACGCCATGAGCAAGACCTCCTGCAGGCGCAGCGGAGAGACGTTGGTGTGGTGCTTTTTCTGGTTGATCTTGTACAGCACCCACATCCAGATGAAGCGCACCGCGAACGCGACGACGGACAGGACCACGCCCACCTTCACTGCCTGCCAGATGTGCGTGCCCGCGGTGTCCAGCGCGTCGCGCACGCTCATGCCGATCAGGCCGAACGCCACGCCGGTAAACAGCAGCTCCACGGTTTCCCAGAAGGAGTGGCCGGTCAGCCGGTCCTCGGCGGTCATGGCGGAGCGCGAGGACATCTCCACCGCGGCGATGACAATCGCGATGACGCCGGAGGCTTCGATGGCCTCGCAGCCTGCGTAGATGGCGAACGGGAGCACCCAGGTAAACGCTGTGCGGATCACGGAATCAGGCACGGAGTTGGCAAAGACAGCGGCCAGCCTGCCCACAACCAGGCCGATTAGCACCGCGGCGATGGCGGCGTAGAGGAACTGCAACACGCCCTTGCCAAAGTCGACCTCGCCGTGCGCGACCGCGGCCGCCATCGCGACGTTGAAGGTCACGATGGAGGCGGCGTCGTTGAACAGCCCCTCCGTCTGCAGCGTGCCGGTGATGCGCTTTGGGATACCGGCCGGGCCCGCCACCGCATCCACGGCCACCGGGTCCGGCGGGGCAATCGCTGCGGCGAGCACCATCGCGGTGGCCAGGCTGAGCCCCGGCAGCATCCACATCGCCGTGGCGGTCAGCGCGGCGATGGTGAGGAACACCAGGATGATCGACATGGTCAGCACCACGTTGAGCTGCGAGCCGATCTGCCCCCAGCTCGTGCGCCGGGCCAGCGACCACAGCAGCGGCGGCAGGAAGATCGGCAAGATCAAGTGCGGATCGATGGACACCGTGTCGATGCCAGGGATGAAGATCACCGGCGCGACCACCACGGTTAGGAGCGCCGGCCACGGCAGGCCGGTGCGTTCACCGATCGCGGCGACAAGGACGGTGGCCAGCAGCAGGCCGATAAGTGCTATGAAAGTTCCCACGGTGGGTCAGTTTACGGCGCACCGCGGGCGGCAGCAGGTGTCGCCGAAGCTGATCCTCCATCTCAACGTTCGTCGACTCGGTCCCGCGCACTCTCTACCTCCGCAAACTATATAGGCTTGCCTAACCGAAGCACTGAGGTGCGTAGTCCCCGGCGCCCGTATAGCTGGCCAAACGGCTAGTCGCCTTTAAAACAGGTGTCGGCACGGGCGCGGGCATCATCAACCACTCCGACATCAACCGGTACCTCGTTTCGACCTTCGTCGCCCCGGCCCTGAGCGCCTAACCAACCCTTTTCGGAGTTGTTTGAAACAACTCCGAAACAACTCGCCGTAAAACTGACCCGAAATCAACCCATCTGAGCAGGTCAGGATAGTTGTTTGGAGTTGTTTAGAGGGAAACCCACCGAACACTCGGACCTCGAGTCGGGCTACCGTCGGCAATCTTCGCTTTACCCAAATCTCGAAGGTGGCGAAGGATTCGGCTCACTGATTCACGCTCTACGCCGAGTTCATTCGCAACCTCACGAGCGTTCAGGGACTTCCCCTCGCGCAACTGAGCAATGATCCAGTCCTCGGTAGTCACGGATGCAATGGCAGTAGATTCGTTCCCCTCAAAGGCCGTCCGAGCTCGAGCGGACAGTATCCACTCAGGAGCATCCCGCAAAGGTTCTAGGAAGCCCTGACTTGCGTACCACCCCAAGGTTTCTTGGGCCTGCGCTTCCGGGACTTGCATGAGTCGAGCTGCCGTGGACGTCATCAAAATCTGGTTGTTCGCTAGATGACGCGCAACCAAAAGCCCATCCACACTCTTGAAGATCGCTTCGCCAAACTCAGTACGCAACAGGTACAGCGTCTTAATAAACGCCGAATCGACATTTCCGGCGGGCAACGTGACCTCAACAAACGGCCCATCGGCATTCAGACTGGGGGCTTGCCTACCACTAGCAAGCATGGAGACCCACATGCGATCGAAGCCTCGCGAAGATTCTTCAGCAAGTCCTAACTGTCGCAGTGCACCCATCAGAATCGGGTTGCGCGGAATCGATTGGGTGGTCAGAATCCTCTCCTCGGGCACGCCTACGGGGAGGCCACCAGGAGACCATACGGTCAGACTGGTCGGAGACTGATCAACGACGATTGCAGTGGTCGCCCCCCAGTCGCGGTGCGCGAATGCGTTAGAAACAATTTCATCTACAGCAGCCGCAGGAAACGCCGGAATGGGAAACTCTTGCCCGTTCGGGAGCTGCACTCGCGCAATCTCCTGCGACGTGTGAGCCTTAATCAACGCACGTAGCTGTTCTGACGCAGTAATCAACGGTGCGGAGATCTCGGTTACTTTCGGATCGCCACTGGGCACGTCGCGAAGCAAATGTCTCACGACCGTCCGGTTGTGCAGTGGCTGCATGAAGAGAATTTCTGCCGCAAATGTCAGCGCGCCATCGGCCGTAAGCAATCCCAATTCACTGCAGAGTTGAAGACTCGTCTGGGGTACAGGCGAGTCATCACCCAAGGCATGCTTCCGGTTGGCAAGGAGTGCTTTAGCCTGCTCGATTGCCTTAGGGTCGAGATCTTCAGGGCTTCGTCGAGACACAATAGCGCTCAGGTCAGGGTTCGAACGGGACAGGTGAATACTGCGACGCTCATCCTCCCCCAAAGGAACACAGTTTTTCCCGACGCGTTTACTGGCCTGGCCTTTGGAACGCTGATACAACGCCATCCCCCGCGGGATGCGCAACGCAATCAAACGCTTGCCACAGCGCTCGATTTCAGAAGCTTCGACCTGAATATGAGGCTGCGTCTTGCTGTAAATCTTTTCCACCAACCAATCGCATGAGCGATCAGTACCAGTGAACGCAGCAGGGCCTGCCTTCTTGTCATTGACGCCAAGGACAATGTAGGCGACTCCGCCGTCGGCGTTGGAGAAACAAATAACTTCGTCGATGAGAAACTCCACAAGACCCGCATCGGGGTTCTTGTTCATCGGGTGGACGGCGGGATCCTCCTTGAAATCCAGTACCTGGGATTCCCAGATATCAGCGCTATCTCCGGCCTCAATTGCCGACAGTGCTTCCTTCACACCCTCAAAACCCGAATCGAGCATGGGCCCAGAATAACAAAAGTTGTTTCAAAGTTGTTTGAAACAACTCCGAAACAACTTACCGCAAAAATCGCCCAAAATCAGTCCATCGACGCAGGTCAGAATAGTTGCTTGGAGTTGTTTCGAGTTGTCTATAACTCGACCGGAGCTACCATTCTCGTTATAATCCCGTTCATCGGCTGGCCAGGAGGCGTGGTTATTTTCCACAACCTGGTCGGCGTTTTAATTGGTCGGCCGGGCAGCGGTGCCGGGCGACCCCGGCACCGCGCCGCCGTGGCCGCTACACCGCGTCGAAGAACTCCACCGTGGTGCCGTCGAGCACCTTCGAGGGCACCCCGATCTTGCCGGCGTCCCGAGCGGCGGCGTAACCGGACAGCCGGTCACGGTAGTGCAGGAAACGCTTCAGACTGCCGAGCTCGGTGACGTCGACAAGCTCCGCGTCGCCGAAGCTGTTCGGGTTGTCGTTGTACTCGGCGATGACGCCCGCACAGTCCGGACAGTCGGGGTGAACGAAAATTTCTTCAATTGCCATGCCGCCCCCCTTAGTGCCCGCGCGGCTGGCTCAGCGGCTCGCCGGACTCGAAGAACGGGCGCAGCTGGTTGTCAAACAGGGTCAGCGCGGCGGCGATGGCCATGTGCATGTCCAAGTACTGGTAGGTGCCCAACCGGCCGCCGAACAGGACGTTGTTCTGCTCGGATTCTTCGGCCGCGAGGCGTCGATACGCTTCGAGCTTCTCGCGGTCCTCCGGGGTGTTGATCGGGTAGTAGACCTCGTCGTCGTCCTCCGCGAAGCGGGAGTACTCCTTCACAATCACCGTCTTATCGGACGGGTACTCGGAGCGCTCCGGGTGGAAGTGGCGGAACTCGTGGATGCGGGTGTACGGCGCGTCCGCGTCGTTGTAGTTCATCACCGGGGTGCCCTGGAAGTCGCCAACCTCGAGCACTTCCTGCTCGAAGTCGAGGGTGCGCCAGCCCAGGCGGCCCTCGGCGTAGTCGAAGTACTGGTCCAGCGGGCCGGTGTAGACCACGGGCGCCTCCGGGTTCTCGGCGCGGATGTCGTCTGCGACGGCGAACCAGTCGGTGTTCACGCGGACGTCGATAAGCTCATGCTCTGCCATCTTCTCAAGCCAGGCTGCGTAACCGTCGACCGGAAGGCCCTCGTACTTGTCGTTGAAGTAGCGGTTGTTGAAGGTGTAGCGGACCGGGAGGCGGGAGATGATCTCCGGCGGCAGGTCGGTCGGGTCGGTCTGCCACTGCTTTGCGGTGTAGTGCTTCACAAACGCGTCGTAGAGCGGCTTGCCAATCAGCGCAATGCCGCGCTCCTCCAGGTTTGTCGCCTCGGCCGGATCCTTGCCTTCGCGCTGCTCCTCGATGAGTGCCTTGGCCTCATCGGGCGTGTAGTAGCGGCCGAAGAACTGGTTGATCAGGCCCAGTCCCATAGGGAACTGGTAGGCGGTGCCGTCGTGCATCGCGAAGACGCGGTGCTGGTAGTCGGTGAAATCGGTGAAACGGTTGACGTACTCCCACACGCGATCGTTCGAGGTGTGGAACAGGTGCGCGCCGTATTTGTGCACCTCGATGCCGGTCTCCGGGTCGGCTTCGGAGTAGGCGTTGCCGCCGATGTGCTCGCGCTTTTCCACCACTAGCACGCGTTTACCCAGCTCACTGGCGGCCTGTTCCGCCACGGTGAGCCCGAAAAATCCAGATCCAACAACGATGAGGTCATAAGCCATGGGCTCAAGTCTCGCATACATGGGCAAGGACCGCGACACGCCAAGTCTCAACATGTGCTTGAGAGTTCAACGTGGTTTATAGTGCACATTGATTAACTAACCTCACATCAGTCACAGGAGTAATACCGTGCACCAACGCCGAAGCCTCAACCGTGCGTCCCGCCGGATGCACCCCGCATGGGCGGCCATTAGCGCAGCCACCGTCGCCGTGGCCATGGTCGCCACCGCAGCATTCGGCGGCGGCAATATCCTCCAGGTTCAATCCGTCGCACCCGCGAATATCGAGGTCTACTCCGACACCGACACGTTCGCGGGCGGCGACAGCATCGTCGTCGACGACGCCGCCGTGCGCACCCAGGGTGGCGAAGACACCGAGGTCCGCCGTGTGGTCAAAGAGTTCCAGCGCGAGCGCGAGTTCTCCCTCTTCGCGCTGACCTGGACCGGCGATCGCGACATCGTCGCCTACGTCCGCGCCGAGCGTGCCGACGGCACGTGGTCCGAGTGGTACGAAATGGAACCGGCAAGTTTGCCGGCTGGCGCGCTCAAGGCCGGCACCGACCCGATCTTCATCGAGCCGACCAAGCGCGTCCAGGTCTCCACCGGCAACGTCGACATGCTTGAAGACGGCCGCGCGGATTCCGAGGCCCCCACTACCGCCAACGACCTCGAAGCCGTGTTCATCGACGGCGGTACCGGCACCGCCGAAGGCGACGTCAACATGGTCGCCGACTCGTACACCGCGGGTATGCCGAAGGTGGTCTCCCGCGCATCGTGGGGCGCAGGTTCGAGCAGCAACCCGACCTACACCGAGCCCGTCACGGCCGCGACAGTGCACCACACTGCCGGCTCCAACAACTACACCGAGGCCCAGGCCCCCGGCATCGTACGAGGCATCTGGCACTACCACGCTGTGACTCAGGGATGGGGCGACATGGGCTACAACGCCCTCGTCGATAAGTACGGCAACATCTACGAGGGCCGAGCTGGCGGCCTGGACCGTGCCGTGCAGGGTGCGCACGTCGGCGGCTTCAACGCCAACACCTGGGGCGTTTCCGTGCTGGGCGACTACCAGCAGGCCTCGCCGTCACAAAAGGCGATCCAGTCCTTGGGCGAGATCATTGGCTGGAAGGCCGCTGTGGCCGGCTTCGACCCGATGGGCCAGAGCTACCACGCCGCGGACTTCAATTTCCGCGGCTCCCGCTACGGTCAGGGGCAGGGCGCAATGTTCCCGAACATCAACGCGCACCGCGACTTCCACTACAACCAGTGCCCGGGTGACAACCTGTACGCACGAATGGACGACATCCGCCGCATTGCCGCGGTGAAGTACAACGCGCTGAAGACCTCCGATGCCAACCCGTCCACTACTGCGACCACCACACCGAGCCAGAATCAGAGCCAGAAACAGAAGCAGAACCAGAACCAGAACCAGAACCAGACCCGCACTGAGACGGTGACCAACCAAAACGGCTCGAAGACCACGGTCACCAACAACAGCGACAGCGAGACCAGCTCCGCCGATTCCCAGCTGCTCTCCGACCTGCTCGCCGGCGACGCCACCGCCATCGCCACCGCTGCGGGCACGGTCGCAGGAGTCATCCTCGTCTACGCGGCCAAGCAGGGTTTGCTTGACGACGCCATCAAGAACGTCGCAGGCCAAGAACTGATCGCCGGCCTGACAGTGAAGGATGCCGCCCCATACATCGGCCCGGCGTTGAAGTTCGTCGGCAGCTCCAAGGTGGCGGACGTGTGGTACCAGTTCGAACCAGCGCTGGGCAATATCGTCGGCACGGGAGCCGGCATCGGTGGCTCGGAGATGGTGTTCTACGAGAGCGGCATCGGCGTGCAGAACAACTCCGGCGAGATCTTCACCATGGTCGGCGAGATCGCCGATGCGTGGCTGCAGCAGGGCCTCGACCTCGGCCCGCTGGGCCTGCCTACCTCGCAGATCATCAGCACCGGTAACGCAGGCGACCTGGATGAAGTGAAGATGGAGTTCGAAGGCGGCGCGATCGTCTACACCCCGTCCGAGAACACGGTGAACATCATCACTGATTAGACCTGACCGTAGGAGCGCTCTACCGCGTCCTCCCACTGCGCAATGAGCCGGTCCCGATCGGGGCCGGCCATTTCGCTTTCAAACGTTGTGATCGGGCCCAGCGGCAAAGGGGCGTCGATAAGCTTGGCTCCCATCCCTGCCGCCGAGGCCGCACCCATCACTGTCGTCTCAATGTTTTCGGGCCGCGCCACATCGACGCCCAGGATGTCCGCCTGCATCTGCATGAGCAGGTCATTGTCGGTCATCCCACCGTCCACCTTCAGCTCGCTCGGGTCGCCACCCATCGCCCGCACCACCTCGAACGTCTGCAGGCAGGTCGCCTCCAGCGCCGCACGAACAATGTGTCGCTTATCGACGTAGCGTGTCAGCCCACAAATGATCCCCCTCGCATCCGGACGCCACCGCGGGGCAAACAGCCCAGAAAACGCCGGCACGATGGTGACGCCGCCGGAGTCCTCTACCTGCGCTGCGAGCGTTTCCGTCTCCGCCGCTGTCTTGATGATGCCGAGCTGGTCGCGCAGCCACTGAATCAGCGAACCACCGACCGCGACTGATCCCTCCTGCGCGTACACCGCGGGTTGGTCTTCGATTTGGTACGCCACCGTGGTGAGCATCCCCGTCTCCGAATGCACCGGTGTTTCACCCGTGTTGAGCAGCATGAACAGACCAGTGCCGTAGGTCATCTTCGCGTCGTTCTGCGTGAGGCAGTTTTGGCCGAACAGCGCCGCCTGTTGGTCGCCGAGTACACCGGTGATGGGTACACCTGCCAGAGGCCCGCGGCTTCGCACGGCGCCGAACCTGCCTATCGAGGGCCTGATCTGGGGCAAGATTTCTTGGGGTACGCGCAGGTCGTCGCAAAGCGAACTGCTCCACTCGAGTGATTTGAGATCCATGAGCAGGGTGCGGCTGGCGTTGGTGACATCCGTGAGGTGCAGCGCGTTGTGCGGCTCGCGCGCGCCGCCGGTGAGATTCCAGATCAGCCACGTGTCGATCGTGCCGGCGAGGAGTTCGCCGTTTGCGGCGCGCTCACGGGCGCCGTCGACGTGGTCGAGGATCCATGCCCACTTCGGTCCGGCCGGGTATGAGTTGTGCAGCAGACCGGTTTGCTCATGGTATCTGTACTGGTCGCGCGAGTCGGGCGGGTTCGTGCGAGTGTCCTGCCAGACGATCGCGTTGTAGATCGGCCGGCCCGTTGCTTTTTCCCAGATCACCGCGGTTTCGCGCTGGTTGGTGATACCGAGCGCGCTGATGTCCTCGTCCGCGAGGTCGATGTCCGCGAGCGCCTCGACGATCGCGCGTCGAGTGTTGCGCCAAATCTCCACCGGATCGTGCTCCAGCCAGCCCTGGCGAGGCAGGTGCTGGCGATGCTCGAACTGCGCGTGCGAGACGACGTTGCCGTCCGTGTCCGTGATGAACACGCGCGTCGACGTCGTGCCCTGGTCAATCGCGGCGATGTACTTCGCGCCGTTGCGCTTGGCTTGTGGCTTCGCTTGCGACTTCGCGGCGTTTTGCTGCATGCCGCGATTGTATTCAGCGCGTTCTCCTGTGCTCAGATCCCCTCTTGTAGAAGGGTCGAAGTACCGCCGGAACTCGACCTGGGGTTTTCCACGGTCATTCTTCGACCCTTCTACATTGGTTGTAGAGGGGTCGATGGATAGCGGCGAGGCGACCTGGGCTTTCACCTTCCACAGTTTCGGACCCCTCTACAACCGGGTTATCCACCGGGCTATCCGCAGCGCTGACACAGGGGCTTCCATTTCCGACAGAACTAGTCCATCATCGCGCTATGACATCTACTTCGAAAATAGCGAAACGTAAACAACAGGAACTCAAGCTCATCGATCGGGTCGCCATTGCAACAAGAAAAGCTGTGATTACCGGCCCAGCGGGGGCGAGACTCTTAGGACTATCCACCTATTCCTGGATAGAGCAGGTCGACCTCGTACTACCGGGCTGTTCGAATTCATGGGGCACACAGCGGCCTTACCCCGACCGCGTCTACCGCAGCGCAAAAATTACCGAACAGGAATTGAGCGACTACCACGGGTTTCGCGTGGCTAGCCTTGCGCGGTGCCTATTCGACTCGTACCGGTACCACGGACGCACCGAGGCGCTCGTGCAGATCGAGTCCGCCCGTTGGAAGCACAAAGACCTCTCGGTGAAAGCGTTACTTTCCCGCACCTCAAACATCACCCGCGGCAATGGAATTCGAGAGTTCGAAGCTCTCATCCGCTACTCCTGCGACACCTGTCAAAGCCCGCTCGAAACGCTCGTGCGCGACGCGATCTTGCAGGCTATGCAGGACGGCACGCTCACCGGCATCCAATCCATCGAGCACCAGGTCGCCTTCACCATCACCGATCAGTACGGGGAGCGCACCAAAGCTATTGTCGACGCCCTGTTGAACGGCTTCATTGTCATCGAGGCGGATGGAGCCGTGAAGACGAGCGGCGAGTACGGAGACGAGGACACGATCACCCGCTCCGAACGCCACCGGGAACGCGAGCTGCAGAACCGCGGCCTCGTGGTGCTGCGCGTGACCTGGAAAGACGTAACGTCGGGCGAGTTCATTCAGAAGCTCAAGCGACTGCTCGAGATGTACCCCGTGCCGGTGGCGCGGCCGGCGTAAGCCGCGGGCCCTACACACCGCACTATTATCGCACCCATGGGTGCAACCAACGCAGCGGAAAAGACGCTCGCGGTGATCTCCGCGATCTCCGTCGCAGGAGCAGCTGTCGCCATCACGTACGTTGTCGTGTCGATGGTGTGGGCGTTGGCTACTGGAACCTACATCGACCTGGACGAGAAGTTCTCGGTCTTCTACCTCATCCCAGGCATCGCATTCATGGCGGTCGCGTTGGTCGGCGCGGTGATTGGGCTGGGCATGCGCGGCATTGCCAAAGACTGGAGTCACTCAGCGAAACTCATGACTTTCGGCCACGTCGCATCCTGGGCACTGGGGACAGGGTTCTACCTGTTCGTTCGGTTCTTTTGGCCCAACCCGTGGCTAATGATCTTTATCTTCGCCGTCGCCGCGCTCGGCCAGCTCCTCACGCTCAGGGGCCTGCTCCTGCTCAGAACCAGTGCTCGAGTACAGCCGCCACGCCGTCCTCGTCGTTCGACACCGTGACGTGATCCGCGGCATCCAACAGCACCGGCGAAGCGTTCGCCATCGCTACGCCCATGCCCACCCACGCGAGCATCTCTAGGTCATTGGGCATATCCCCGAACGCCACAATCTCCTCCGGCGCAACCCCGTACTGCGCCGCCAGCACCGACACCCCGGTCGCCTTGTTGACACCGGGTTGCGAGAACTCGAGCAACCCCTCATCCATCGAGTACGTCACGTGCGCTTCGTCCGGATCAACTACCGGCGCGACCAGCTCAAACATCTCCGCAGACGTCATCGCCGGGCAGCGCACAAGTAGTTTCGCCGCGGGCACTGAAACCAGCTCCTCCACCGTCACCACCCCGAACCGCGAGTCCCACGCGTCGCGGTTGTAGCTCGGCGTGATCAGGAAACACTCGTCCTCCGGATCCAGCGCGCTTTGCCCCACGCGCTCCACCCCGTAGCCATGCTCCACGCCGCGCAGCACCCGCTCCACCTCGCTGACCACCGAGGCCATCGTGTCCGGCGCCAGCTCAAACGCGCGCAGGACGGCGTCGCTCCCCGGGTCGTACACCACCGCACCGTTCGCGCACACGCACGGCGGGGCGAACGGCAGCTGGTCCAGCACTGGCAGCAGCCATTGATGCGGCCTACCCGTCGCTATGCCGAAAAAAGCCCCAGCTCGCACGGCCCGCGCAACCACGTCGCGCAGCCGCGGGGTGACGCGGCCTTTGGAGTTCAGGAAGGTCCCATCAATGTCACTGATGATCAGTTTCGGGGGCATTTCGCTTATCGACGCCCCTTCCGACGCGCCTTCTTCGCCTTCTTCTCTTCTCGAGCCGCGCGCTCGAGGCGGTAGATCTCGTCGGCCTCCTCCACGGTCGGGGCGGTGCCTCCAAGCGCCACCGGCATCCAACCCTCGCCCTCGCCGGAACCGTGGGCCTCGGCGTACTCGGCGCGGGTGGTGTCGAGCAGCGCCTGCATGTCAGCTTTCAAGCGTGCGGTATCTGCTTCGGCGTCCCCGGTGAGCTCCACGGGCGCGCCGTAGCGGATGATCACCGGCACGTTGCGGAAGCGCTTCGGCAGGTCTTTCGTCCACAGCCGCTGCGAGCCCCAGATGACGCACGGGACGAGCGGCACGTCGGGGGCGTACGCGATGCGCGCCGCGCCGGTTTTGAAGTTCGCGAGCTCGAAGGAGCGCGAGATCGTCGCCTCCGGGAAGATGCCCACGAGCATGCCGTCTTGAAGCTCGCGTACGGCGGCATCGATGGAGGAGCCGCCGCGCTTGCGATCCACCGGCACGTGGCGCATCCTGCGCAAGATCGGGCCGAGAAGTTTGACGTCGAAGACGCTCTTCTTCGCCATGTAGCGCACGAGGCGCTGCCCGCGCAGGTGCGGGCCGACCGCGGCGAGGATGAAGTCGTAGTAGCCGGTGTGGTTGCCGGCGAGCAGCGCGCCGCCCGTTGCCGGGATGTGCTCGGTGCCGTACACCGTGACGTCGATGTTGGATACGTGCAGAAAACGCCGCGCCATGCGCACCGTGGCCGGGTAGAGCCCTTCGCGCGATTCGCTCGGGTGGTCCGGGACCGGCTCGAAGTCGTCCGGGACGTGGAAGCCCAGGTAGGTTTTCACGGTGTCAGCACGTCCTTGCCCACCCACGGACGCAGCGCCTCGGGCACGACGACGGAGCCGTCGGCCTGCTGGTGGTTCTCCAGGATGGCCACCAGCCAGCGCGTGGTGGCCAGGGTGCCGTTGAGCGTCGCCGCGGTCTGCGTCTTGCCGTCCGCGTCGCGGTAGCGGGTATTCAGGCGGCGCGCCTGGAACGTGGTGCAGTTCGAGGTCGAGGTCAGCTCGCGGTAGGTGTTCTGAGACGGCACCCACGCCTCGGTGTCGAATTTCCGCGCCGCGGAAGATCCGAGATCGCCGGCCGCGACGTCGATAATGCGATACGGCACCTCGACCTGCTCGAGCATTTCGCGCTCGAGGCCGAGCAGCTTTTGGTGCATCTCCTCGGCATCTTCGGGCTTGCAGTAAACGAACATCTCCAGCTTGTCGAACTGGTGGACACGCAGAATGCCCTTCGTGTCCTTGCCGTAAGAGCCAGCTTCTCGACGGAAGCAGCTCGACCACCCGGCGTAAAGCAGAGGACCATCTGAGAGATCGATGATCTCGTCTCGGTGGTAACCGGCAAGCGCCACCTCGGACGTGCCCACGAGGTAGAGCTCATCGCGCTCGAGGTAGTAAATCTCCTCGTCGTGCTCGTCGAGGAAGCCGGTGCCGGCCATGATCTCCGGGCGCACGAGCACCGGCGGGACGATGACCTTGAATCCTGCTTCACGCGCCTTCTGAGCTGCGAGCATGAGCATGCCCAGCTGCATCCAGGCCCCGTCGCCGACCAGGTAGTAGAAGCGCGCGCCGCCGACCTTTGCGCCACGGGCCATGTCGATGATGCCAAGCGCCTCGCCCAGGTCGAGGTGGTCTTTGACCTCAAAGTCGAATTCGGGAACCTCGCCGACGTGCTCGAGGACCTCGAAGTCCTCCTCGCCGCCGGCCGGCGCGCCTTGGATCGGGTTCGGGATAGCCACCTGCAGTCGCGCGACCGCTTCAGCGGCTTCAGCCTCGGCGGCTTCGGCTTCCTTGACGCGGTGCTTCAGCTCGTTCGATCCCTCGAGCAGCGCAGGACGATCCTCGGGTGCCGCCTGGCCGATCTTCTTGCCAAACGCCTTCTGCTCTCCGCGCAGCTCATCAGCCGTCTGGATGGCGGCACGGCGGGCTTCGTCGGCGGCCAGCAGCTGATCTACCAAGCCCGGGTCTTCGCCTCGGGCGACCTGGGATTGGCGAACGTGGTCAGGGTTTTCGCGCACACTCTTAAGATCGATCACGCCTTGAGACTCTACCGTGTTCACGTTCACCTTTACTGGTAATAACCAGCTCCATAAAATGGAGCGCATGATCACCGACGGGCCCACCCCGAAGCACGCGCAGCTGCGCCAAATCCTCGAGCGCCGCATCGGAGATGAGCTCAAACCCGGCGACCCCCTGCCGGGCGAGCGCGCGCTGGAGGACGAGTTCGGGGTTTCGCGGATTACGGTGCGCCGCGCGATTGGGGATCTCGTCGCCGCAGGCAAGCTCAAGCGTGTCCGGGGCAAGGGCACCTTCGTCGCACCCAGCCAGCTGGTTAGCCGCACCCACCTGGCCAGCCTGTCGGATGAGATGCGGCACCTGAACGTTGCCGCGTCGTCGAGGATCCTCACGTCAGACATTGCCGTGCCGCCAGAGGAAGTGGCCGAATTCTTCGGCACGGACGCAGAAACGCCACACGTGCGCCTGCGCCGCTTGCGCCTCGGCGACAACGAGCCCTACGCCATCGACGACGCCTGGTACAACGCCGACCACGTACCCGACCTGCTCGACCACGACGTCGACCAGTCCGTCTACAACGTGCTGGAGGAAATATACGAGATTGTGGTCACCGAAGCCGAACAGATCGTCTCCGCCGTCCCAGCCGGCAATACCAACGCCAGCCTCTTGGACACCACCGCGACTACTCCCCTGTTGCACGTTATCCGCCGCGCAGTGAGCGAGACCTCGGGCGGGGCCACGCCGATCGAGTACTGCACCTCCGTCTACCGCACCGACCGCTACCGCCTTCGCACCCGCGTCGTCCGAGCGCTCGATTAAGGGATCAGTCAGCCACGTAGACTACGCTTAAAAGCTATGGCTTCACCAGTTTCACGCACCTTGGCGGGACGCGCGTTCACCATCGCGGCCCTCGCCGGCGCTGTGGGCATCGGGTCGTACTCGATGGTCGCGGAAAATGGCACCCGGGAGCAACCGCAGGCGGAATCGTCGACGACGGCGACCAAGGAGACGTCGATAAGCGAAACTCCGACGACCTTTACCACTGCCGACCAGGGCTCTTGCCTGACCTGGGAGGTGAAGGACGACGGCTCGATCAGCAACTTCGAGCAGGCCGACTGCGAGGGGCCGCACCGCTTCGAGGTGGCCCTGCGCGAGGACCTGGGCACCTACCCGACTTCCGAGTTCGGCCCGGACGCGGCGATGCCGAGCCAGACGCGGCAGGCGCAGCTGCGCGAAGAGCTGTGCGGCGCGGCGACCGTGCGCTACCTCGACGGCAAGTACGACCCGAACGGGCGCTACTCCATCGCGCCGATTCTGCCGCCGGCATCCGCGTGGGAGAAGGGCGACCGCACGATGCTGTGCGGTTTGCAGGAGACCGACCGCAACGGCGAACTCGTCTTCACCTCGGGATACGTCGCGGATCAGGATCAGGCGCGCGTGTTTGAGACCGGCGAGTGCCTGACCATCGACGCCGCGAACACGCTCACACCAGTCGAGTGCGCCGAGCCGCACCAGCTGGAAATCACAGCGACGGTTGACCTAAAGCCGGTTTTCGCCGACCACACGCCGAATGTGGACGAGCAGGACGCGCACCTCGGTGATGTGTGCACCGCGGCCGCGCAGGACTACCTCGGCGGCGAAGAGAACCTGTACCAAATCGGGCTCGACCCGTTCTGGACCACGCAGCGCACAGAGGCGTGGGAAGGCGGCTCGCGCTCGGTGAACTGCGCGTTGGTCGCCCCGCGTGAAGGTGGGCAGTTCGCGGAGCTCGTTGGCTCAGCAGTCGACGGTCGGGAGCATTTGCTTATCGACGGCGCCGCCCCGCCCGAGCAACCCGATCGCCGACCCCTGCGCGAAGCTTCCGAGCAACCGCCCGCCGCAGCGCAGTAACGGGAGAATGTGCGCATGGCGATGATGCCAGTGACCCAGGCGGAGTTCGAGGAAATGATCAACGACGCCCTGGACACCATCCCCGAGGAGTTCGCGCGCCACATGACAAACATGGTCGTGCTCGCGCGCGACTTCAACTACGACAACCCGACGCTGCTTGGGCTGTTCGAGGGCGTGCCGCTGCCGGAGAAGCAGGCGAACCACACGGGATTTTTGCCCGATGCGGTGTTTGTCTACAAAGACGCGCTTGAGGCGATGTGCTCGAATGAAGAGGAGCTGCGCCGCGAGGTGCGCGTGACCGTACTGCACGAGGTGGGCCACTACTTCGGGCTCGAGGAGCACGAGCTGCACGAACTCGGCTGGGGGTGATGCCACCCCAGGTGGTAGTGCCACCATGGGCGGCACTAGGGAGAGAGCTAAGGAAGTGCGTGGTCAGCCCACTTGCGCACGTGCCAGTGGCCGAACTCGCCCTCGGTGTCGAGGACCACGTAGGAGCAGTTGGGCAGGTAGGAACGCTCGGCATACTCAGGGGTGATTCCCCTGCCGTGGGTGGCGTTCGCCGCAAATGCGCGGATCGCGCCACCGTGCGAGACCACGACAGTGGTTCCGCCTTGTTCAACGTAGGGCATGACCGCGCCCGTATAGCGCTCCATGAAGTACGCGAACGTCTCGCCGTCTTCGATGGAGGCCTCCGGCTCGCGGCGGTAGAATCCGCGGAAGCACTGCAGGTACGCCTCGTGCGCTTCGTGGGAGTTATGCATCTCCCAGCGGCCGGCATCGACTTCTTTGATCCCGGGCACCGCGGGAATCACGTCGAAGTGCTCGCCGAATGCCAGTGCCGCGGTCTGACGCGCGCGCAGCGCTTCGGAGGAAATCACCCGGTCAACGGTGTAGTTCGCGAGAATCTCGCGGCCCGCCGCACGCGCCTGCTCCTCCCCGAGTTCGGTGAGCGCCGCGCCCGGCAGCTGCGTGTCCAGCATGCGGTCGACGTTCGAGGTGGTCTGCCCGTGGCGCATCAAGATCAGCATCAGCGTTCCCCTTCCGTCTGCGTCTGGCCCTCGCGGGCGGCGCGCACCCAAGCCTCAGCGTCGGCGATGCGGGTCTGATCCACCGGCGCCGGCGCCCCGGACGCCTTCGGCCAGGAGCCGAGGAATCTAACCCAGCTCGCGCGCAGATACACGCCGCGCATCGCTTCGGCGACGGGCGCGTCGTCGACGTGGCCGACCAGGTCAACGAAGAAGTTGTACGTGTTCGGCTCCTGGCGCGTCGGGCGCGACTCAATGCGGGACATGTCCACCCCGCGGTACGCGAACTCCTGCAGGATTGCCACAAGCGTGCCGGGCTCGTTCGGGGTCTGGAACACGATCGAGGTGCGGTCGTTGCCGGTGCGCGCCGGGGGCACACGAACCGGCCCGACCAGCACGAAACGGGTGCGCGCGGAATCCATATCCGCTACTCCGCGCGCGTGGACCTCAAGGTCGAAGATCTCCGCGGCGCGCTCCGGGGCGGCTGCGACATCGGCCTCACCGTCCGCCACCATCCGCGCGGCGGCCGCGTTCGAGGACGCCGAGACGAACTTCACTCCCGGCAAACGTTTCGAAACCCAGCCCTTGACCTGCTGGTAGGCCACTGGGTGGGTCGTCAGCGACGAGGCGTCGTCAAGCGAAAAGTCCCTCCGGCTCATGATCGCAAAGGCGATCTCCAGCTCCGTCTCCGCGAGAATCTGCACGCCGGACTCGACGAGCGCGTCGGAGGTCGAGGTCACCGCACCGTCGACAGAATTCTCAATCGCGACCACCGCGAATTCTGCCTCGCCGGCGCGCACCGCATCGAGCGCGGCCGCGGGCGAATCAACCGGCACGAAGTCCGGGTCGGGCAGGTCGAAGCGGCGCGCGGCGGCTTCGGTGAACGTGCCGGCAGGTCCGAGGTACGCGATGCGTGTCACGGCGCTAAAGTTACCGCATGCGCAGGCGCTTGGGACTCGAAGTCGTGCTGGTCCTCGTGATCACTTTCGGCACCTCAGGCCTGCGCGCGGCATTGCGCTTGGTGGACTCGTTGCTCACCGCGCCGCTCAATGAGCAAAAGACAGTGCTTGTCGACGCCCAGTCCAGCGTCTCCTGGCTCGACCTCGCGCTTCAACTCACATCCGCCTTTGTGTTGGTGGGTTGGGGCGGCCTGGCCTGGTATCTGCTGGGAGAGCGTTGGCGCTGGCCAACGTGGCGCGATCTGGGACGCGGTGCCGGGTTCGCCGCGTTGATAGGGTTGCCCGGGCTGGCGCTGTACGTCTCAGCGGTGCACCTGGGGTTGAGCAAGGTCGTAGTGCCGGCTACGGATGCGGTGCAGATTCCGACGTCGCTGCTGTGGGCGTTTGCGAACGGCTTCGGCGAGGAAGTCGTGGTGGTGATGTACCTGCTCACGCGCCTCGGCCAATTGGGGTGGAAGCCGTGGCAGGCGATCGCGGCTTCGGCGGCGCTGCGCGGCTCCTACCACCTGTACCAGGGCTTCTCCGCAGGGTTTGGCAACCTGGTCATGGGCGTGGTGTTCGCGTGGTACTTCCACAAGACGGGGCGGGTCTGGCCGCTGGTACTCGCGCACTTTCTTATCGACGCCGTTGCGTTTGTCGCCTACCCGCTACTTGATTTGTCCTGGCTTGGAATTTAGGGGTCTACACTGTCCCCATGTCAACGACCGGACATTCACCCCACTCCAACGACCCCCGGGACAACCTTGGCGACTACGTGCTGGGGAAAGACGGTCGTCCAATCGTGGACCGGTACGGGCGTCCGGTGCGTCGTCGCGAAGCAAGCGCCAAACAGCCTGAGCGCCCCCGCGGCGAGTATGAACCGCGGCGCACGCCGCACCAGCAGCGCCAGGAGCAGCAACGGCAAGCGGCTCGAGAACAGACGCGGGTCGTGCCGCAGCAGGAAGCGCGGCCGCGCCCGCGGCAGCAGATGCCGAGCCCGGCCACGCAGCAGCGGCCTGTGCAGCAACGGGTGCGCGCCCAACAGCGCCAAGTGCAGCACTCCCCGCACGTGTACGACGCCTATCACGACGAGCCTGCCGTGGACGTGCCGATGCACGTCGAAAGTGGTGGGCGCTCGCAGGTGTCGAGGCGTTCAAGGAGGCGTCGAAAAGCAAAAGCTCCTGGGTGCTTTGCGGTCCTTGCCACCCTCCTGGTCCTGACCTTGGTGGGGGGCTTGTTGCTGGATGCCCGCATGTCCCGCATCCAGGCGATGCCGGCGGACCGGGTGGCGAATACTTCGGGGACGAACTGGCTGCTGGTGGGTTCGGATTCTCGGACCGGCCTGACTGAGAACGATGTGGAGCGGCTGGGAACGGGCGGCGACATCGGCTCGACGCGCACGGACACCGTAATGCTGCTGCACATTCCGCGCTCGGGGAAGGCGACGTTGGTGTCGCTGCCGCGTGACAGCTACGTGGAGATCCCGGGGTACGGCTACGACAAGCTCAATGCCGCGTTTGCGTATGGTGGCGCGCCGCTGCTGGTGAACACGGTGGAGCAAGCGACGGGGTTGCGGGTGCACCGCTACGCGGAGATTGGCATGGGCGGCCTGGCGAACGTGGTGGACGCAGTCGGCGGCGTGGAAATCTGCGTGGCCGAGCCGATTGACGACCCGCTGGCCAACATCAACCTCCAGCCCGGCTGTCAGAACATGGATGGCGCAACCGGCCTGGGCTACGTGCGTACGCGTGCGACGGCGCAGGGCGATCTCGATCGCGTGGCCCGCCAGCGCGAGTTCCTCGGCGCGCTGATGAGCAAGGTCATGTCGCCGGGCGTGCTGCTCAACCCGTTCCGCCTGATCCCGCTTGCCTGGACGGTGCCGTCGATGTTCGTGGTGAACCAGGGCGACCACATCTGGAACCTCGCGCGCATCCCGCTGGCCATGCGCGGCGGCCTGGAGACGGAGACCATTCCGCTCGGCGGGTTCATGGACACCGAAGTGGGCAACGTTGTGCTGTGGGACGACGCTGCGGCCGCCGAGCTGTTCAACTCGCTGCGTTAAGAATCGATCCGCGCGGGAGGTACCGGCGCACCGACTGGCGGCGCAATCTTCGGGTACTTGCGGGTAGTCACGCTCTTGTTGGTGCTTTCGGCGGTTGACACACCAATCGCTTCTGCAGTTGAACTCACCGGGGTCCGGTGCGGTGTCGGATCCCAGTTGCCCTCAACAAGGCGCTTCTGAGAGAACAGACCGAGGCCGAACACAGCAAGACCAAGGACGGCCACCACGATGATGCCGATTACGCCCGGCGCGCGCGTGGCTAGGCCAAGCAGAATTCCGAACCAGCCAAAGTCCGCGTCGCCGAAGGTCGTGTTCTCCGAGCCGAATGCGCCGAGTACTTGGAGCAAGAACGCGGGCAGGAAGGTGATGAGCAGGCCGTTCACAAACGCGCCAAAGACCGCGCCGCGCCTTCCACCCGTTGCGTTGCCGTAGACGCCAGCGGCACCACCGGTGAAGAAGTGGGGAACGAGGCCGGGCAGGATAAGTGCGATGCCGAACGCAGGATTCAGCCACGCAGCAAGCACGGCAAGACCCAGCAGGCCGCCGACGAACGATGAAATGAAGCCGATGAGCACCGCATTCTGCGCGTAAGGGAAGACGATCGGCGCATCCAGCGCAGGAATCGCACCGGGAACCACCTTCGCGGCGATGCCCTGGAAGGCGGGAATGAGCTCGCCCAAGATGGTTCGCACACCGAAGAGGATCACGGCGACAGCCACACCGAAAGACAGACCCTGCGTTACTGCCTGCATGTAGTAATTGCCCACATTTGCCGCGCCATCGGGGAAGGCCTCAAAAGCCTCTGCACTGCCCACACGCGCGTGGAGCAATGCAGCGATGATGACGTACATGAGCACCATCGACAGCGCAGTAGCCACCATAGAGTCACGGAGGAACCGCAGGCCTTCTGGAAGTTTCAAGTCCTCCGTGGAGCGCGACATCTTCTCGCCTTTACCGCCCACCAACTTGCCGGTTGCGCCGGCCGCAACATAACCGGCGGTGCCGAAGTGGCCGATGGCGATACTGTCATCACCTGTAACTCGCCGTGTCCACGGGTGCGCGATCGCTGGCAGGGACACCATCAGCACACCCAGCAGCGCTGCGCCTAAGAGCACGACAACCCACGAGTTGTATCCGGCTGTGGCCAGGATGATCGTGATCATGGTGGCCATAAACAGGACGTGGTGACCGGTGAGGAACACGTACCGCAACGGGGTGATTCGAGCGAGAAGGAGCGAGATAGCGAAGCCGAGAATCATCAGCCACGCGACCTGCGCGCCATACTCCTGCTGAGCAATACCGGCTATCGCTTCGTTGGTGGGGATCACGCCTTGCGCGCCGGTTGCCCCCTGGATCATCACACCGAGCGGTTCAAGCGAGGCGACAACGAGGGTTGCGCCCGCGCCGATCAGGAGGAAGCCAAGGGTCGCTTTGATCGCGCCGCCGATAACCTGACCAGCGGACTTCCGAAGCGCTGCGAGACCGACTGCGGTGATGATGCCAATCAAGAAGGCTGGCACCGCCAGAATCTCGTTCACTATGAATTGCGCAAATCCAATCAGCGGATTCATGACTGCATCCCTTCAATGTCGTAGAGCTCGCGGAGCGCGGAGTCAACTTCAGCGTTTGAGGTGAAGTCTTGGATCACATGCACCGGCACTCCGAGGTCACCAAGAGTGCGCGCGATCTCACCGGAGGTGAGAATTAGGTCTGCCTCTTTGGCCTTACCTTTCGCCGAGATGGTGTCCGTAGCTTCGACGGTGATGTACGGGGCCCAGCCCCATTGGCTAAGCACGCTCTCCAGCGTGTTCTTGAGAAACAGGGAGGTCCCAAGGCCGTTGCCGCAAACGGTGAGGATCTTGTTCTTCGTCGTGCCGGACGCACCCGAGCCAGACTCGGTGGAGCGCGCCTGCGCCGTCTCGCCGCCTCCGGTGAGCACCTCTCTGAGTTCATCGGGTGTGCGCGCAGCATTCAGCTCGCTGCGGCGCCTCGCTAGCAAATTGGCGATTTCCCCCATTGCCCTCTGGTGCGACTTTGAGTCCACCGCGGCAAGTGCAACAACGAGGTCGACCGGGTCATTTTTCGAGTGCCCAAATTCAACCGGCCGATCCAGTCGGAGCCACGACATGGTGGTTTCATGCACTGCCTCCGAGGGGCGGGCGTGCGCAAAAGCAAAACCAGGGGCCACGACAATGTATGGCCCGTTTTCTTCCACACTGCGGATCATCGACTCGGTGTAGGCGGAACCTACCTTTCCGGTGGCTTCGAGCAACTCTCCTGCACGCCGCACCGCATCCGACCATGTGGATGCCGATCCCGCAAGATCGATCGACTCATCCGCGAGTAGTTTATTGATCTCTGACATGATTGAATATTACAACCAATGGCGGCGGTCGAAGTACCCGTTTGACATGGGATTATTTTCACAAGCATGCAGCTTTTCGACGCCCACTTCCGCATCATCTCCCCCGACCATCCGTCAGGGCCGTCGATGTTCGTGTTTGACTAGGGCGACCGCATCTGGAACCTCACGCGCATCCCGCTGGCCATGCGCGGCGGCCGAGAAACGGTGACCATCCGGTTCGGCGGGTTCATGGACACCGATGTGGGCAACCAGGTTGGCAAAGAGGTGGGCAACGTGGTGCTGTGGGTGTCTCGAATCCGAGACTTCAAGTGTAATTTGCATCTTGATTGTCTCTTAGTGTGACTTAAGCTACTTCCAAACTCGAATAGGACGTTTCGTGATGGGAGGATGCACATGGCTGGCCGTTACCCAAATGGCGATTTCTACGATTTCGAAGGGGAGCTTTCGACCGAAGAGAAAGACATTCTCTACAAGGTCCGCGATTGGACGCAGCGCTCCGTGCTGCCGATCGCAGTGGATCACTGGAACCGGGCGGAATTTCCCCACCAACTCCTGCCGGAGATTGCGGAGCTGAACATCATCAGCCTGGTCCGGGGACAGGGACGCTCCCGCTTGCTGGCCGGGTTGGTAGCAGCAGAAATCCACCGCGCAGATGGTTCCGTGGGCACCTTCTTCTCTGGCCAGGACGGGCTGTTCACCGGCTCGATTGAGTTGCTCGGCTCCGACGAGCAAAAGGAGCGTTGGCTCAGTGACCTGTACGCGGTGCGCAAGACCGGTGTGCTCGCCATTACCGAGCCGGAGGCGGGCTCCGACGTGGCCCAAGGCATGCGAACCACGGCGCAGAAGGTCGACGGTGGTTGGGTACTCAACGGCGCGAAACGCTGGATTGGCAACGCGACGTTTTCTGATTACGTGGCCGTGTACGCGCGAGACCCCGAAGACGAGCAGGTCAAGGGCTTCATCGTAGAAACTGATTCCGAGGGCTACACCGCAACTCTGATGGAAAACCGCGTTGCGATTCGTGCGGTGCAAAACGCCGACATCACCTTGGACAACGTGTTCGTGCCCGACGAGAACAAGCTGGCCAACGCGAACTCCTTCAAAGACATCAACAAGGTGTTCAAATCCGCACGTTCCACGGTGGGTTGGCAAGCCGTCGGCACACAAATGGGCGCGCTCGATGTTGCGCTGAACTACGCCGACGAGCGCCTGCAATTCGGCAAGAAAATCTCTTCCTTCCAGCTGAATCAGAACAAACTTGCCACGATGCAGGGCAACCTGGTGGCCTCCGAATCCATGATGGCGCAGCTAGCACGCATGGAAGACCGCGGCACCGCAAACAATGAGCAGTCTGCGCTAGCGAAGGCATTCACCTCGAAGCTCATGCGCGAGACCGTTGCACTGGGCCGGGAGGTCATGGGCGGCAACGGCCTGATCTCGGACTACCGCATGGCCAAGATCTTCAACGACGCTGAGGCCATCTACTCCTACGAAGGCACCTTCGACATCAACCAACTCATCGTTGGGCGCGCGCTCACCGGCGAATCCGCGTTCGTGTGAGGAGCTGCCATCCATGACACACTCAACGGCACACTCAGCACCATTGGCTGGCATCCGAGTCCTTGATTTGTCCCGCGTGCTGGCTGGCCCCTTCTGCGGAATGCTCCTGGCCGACCTCGGCGCGGAAGTGATCAAGGTGGAGTCACCCTGGGGCGACGATTCACGCCAATTCGGACCCTTTGTCGATGGCACTTCAGCCTATTACCGCCTGTTCAACCGTTCGAAGAAGGGCATCACGCTTGACTTTAAGAAGGACGAAGACAAGGAGGTACTGCGAGAACTGGTCCGACGCGCAGACGTGGTTGTGGAAAACTTCCGCCCAGGTGTCCTTGAAAAACTTGAGCTCGGCCCTGCGACGCTCCTCGAGCTCAACCCCAACCTTGTTGTCACCAGCATCTCGGGTTTTGGACAGACCGGAACGATGGCCAAGGAGCCCGCCTACGATCTTGTCGCCCAGGCCATGAGCGGGCTTATGTCCATCACGGGTTGGCCCACCGGCAAGCCAACCCGGGTAGGTATTTCCCTCGGTGACCTCATCCCCGGGCTCTACGCGGCGCTCGGCACCGTCTCCGCCTTGTACCAGCGCAACAACACCGGTAAAGGCCAGCACATCGACTTGGCTATGTACGACTCGCTCATTTCCGTCATGGAGTCTGTCGGCATGCGCGCGCTGTACGACGACACGCCGCCCACCCGCATCGGCAACGACCACGGCCTTTCCGCGCCATTTTCCACTTACGCGACCAAGGACGGAGACGTAGTCATCGCGATTACGACCAATCGGCTGTTCGAGCGGCTCGCAGCCGCTCTGGGAATGCCCGAGCTCGCTACCGATTACCGCTTCGCCGAACCTCTAGACCGCTCTGAGAACCGGGTTGCGCTGCGCGAACTGATCGAAGAAGCCCTCAGTACAAAAACAATGGACGAGACCATCGCGCTTTTCGGTGAACACGGAGTTCCCACCGCGAGGGTATATGAGCTCGACGACGCCCTGGCAAGCCCGTTGGCAACAGAGCGTGGCGTGGTTGTAGAGGAGTCTGACGGATTCCGCACCCTGGCCTCCCCCCTCAAGCTGGAGGGGATGGGCCTGCCTCACCCGGCCCCAAGTCTGGGGGCGAACAATGACGAAATTGATTCCTGGCTTAGCGAGGATCCCCGCACTGGATTGGAGGACCGTGATGAGTGAAAGCTCCGACAGCCGCGTGAGGGGAATTTCGCGGCGCATCGACTTTGAGAATTTGGCAGCTGTTCCCTCTCCGCCCCAACCGCACCCGACAACGGATCCCGGTGAACCGAGCCATAAATGGCGGTTCTTTGTCTACAGCGGCATTGGCATCTTCGCATTTTTCGTGCCGTTCACCATCGGCGAGAAGAACACCATTTTGCTGGATCATATTGTTGGCCTGCTGCAATCCTCTCTCGAAACAGCTCTTCCATACATTTCGCTGTTCATGATTACGGCGGGCGCTGTCTACCAGTTCATCTCGGGCAGGTGGAAAGAGGACTTTGCCCGCGGAGTGTTCGCGTTTCTCAGCGCGCTCGCCGTGCTGCTCTGCGCAATGCTGGTGTTTGGTTTTGGTCCAGCCTTCCTATTCGAAGACCGCCTGGGGCCGTTCATCCTGAACAAATTGGTCATCCCGGTGGGCCTGCTAATCCCGGTAGGCGCAGTCTTCCTCGGGCTCCTCGTTGGCTTCGGCCTCATGGAATTCATCGGAGTCTTGGTGCAGCGATTCATGCGGCCGGTGTATCACACCCCAGGCAAGTCAGCCGTCGATGCAGTGGCATCGTTCCTCGGCTCATACTCGCTCGGACTTTTGATCACCAACCGTGTCTACCGGTCTGGAGGATACACAGGGAAAGAGGCAGCTATCATCGCCGCAGGCTTTTCGACGGCCTCTGCCACCTTCATGGTCGTCGTCGCCAGAACCCTCGATCTGATGCACATTTGGGGCGTGTACTTCGGCGTCACCCTGATTGTGTGCTTCCTGGTGTCTGCCGTCATCGTGCGCATCCCGCCGCTGAGCACCATTCCGGATGATTACTATCCAGGGGCGACTCCGCAACCGGAAGAGCGCGCTGAAGGCAACATCTTTGCTGCCGCATGGAAAGAGGCAAAGGCGTTCCTGGCCCAGTCCGAATCGTTGGCCACGACGATCTGGCGCAACTTCAAAGACGGCGTGTTGATGACCATCCAGGTGATCCCAGGCATCATGGCTGTCGGCATCATCGGTTTGGCGCTCGCCTTCTACACACCGGTATTCAAGATCCTGGGCCTCGCGTTTTATCCACTGGCCTGGATCATGCAGATCCCTGATCCCGGGCTTGCATCCGAAGCGTTTGCCATTGGCCTGTCAGAGCTGTTCTTGCCAGCCACCTTGGTTTCTGGCAACGAATCCGAAATTCTGCGCTTCACCGTCGGAGTGGTTTCGATCAGCCAGGTGTTCTTCTTTTCCTCGATGATCCCGGCGGTGCTGGCCACCGACATCCCTCTGAGCATTGGGAAGATGGTTGTGATCTGGTTCGAGCGCGTGGTGCTTTCCGTGATCCTGACCGTGCCGATTGCGTACCTGATCTTTTAAGCATGCTGCTCTTCGATGCCCATTTCCACATCATCTCTCCCGACCATCCACTGGTGGAAAACAGCGGGTTCATGCCCGAGCCGTACACGGTCGCCGATTACCGCTCCACCACCGAAACATGGTCTGAGCGCGGCTACGAGGTTCGCGGAGGTGCCATCGTCTCCGGTTCGTTCCAGGCTTTCGATCAGGGCTACCTCACCGAGGGGCTTTCAATGCTTGGCGACGGTTTTGTGGGCGTCACCCAGCTGCCCGCCGACGTGCCTGATTCCCAAGTGCTCGAACTCGACGCCGCGGGTGTGCGGGCGGTGCGCTTCAACTTCAAGCGTGGCGGATCCGCCGGTGTCAAAGACTTGGAGTTGCTGGCTCACCGCGTCTACGACCTCGCGGGCTGGCACACCGAGCTCTACGTCGACTCCCGAGAGCTGGACGAGCTCGCACCTGTTCTTGCACGCCTTCCTCGGATCAGCATCGGTCACCTCGGTATGCACCAGGACGGCCTCGACGCGATGCTGCGCCTCGTTGAACGCGGCGCAATGGTGAAAGCGACTGGTTTTGGGCGGGTGGAACTCGACCCGGCAAAGACTATGGCCGCCGTGCTGCGTGTGAACCCGGGGGCGTTGATGGTGGGCACCGACGTGCCGTCGACACGCGCGAAGCGCCCGTTTGAGATCTCGGACCTGGACCTGATCGCGCAAACCGTGACCGATGCACTCGGCGCGCACGCGGTAGAAGATGTGTTCTGGAACAACGCGGCGCGCTGGTATCTGCATCGAACCTAGCAGCTCGCGCCGCCTGCTCCCTCTGGAAGCCGCGTCACCCAGCGCCGCTGCCAGGGGGTTTCTACTGCCCTGGGGTGGTAGTTTTCGCGTATGTACTTAATAGCAGCGCGGGGCTCGATGCCGTCGAGGACGGCCAGTACCGCCAGCGCCGTGCCCGTGCGGCCGATGCCGCCGCGGCAAGCCACTTCGACCCGTTCAGCAGCTGAGCGCTTCCACGCCTCAGTAAGCGAGGCATAAGCGTCGGGGCGGGAACTCGGGATCCAGAAGTCAGCCCACTGAATCCAACGCGAGTCCCACGGAGTATCCCGGGGAGGGCGGAAGGAAAGGTAAATACCCAGCTCGGGATCGCGCTGCAATGGTCGCGGTTTGCTCAATGCGCGGCCGAGCACCACACGGCCTGAAGGCAAAACAACCGCACCCGGGGCGGTGTGGTCCCAGGTGCGGTTGTTCATCATGCAGTAGAGCTTCCGGTTACCGTGCGACTGTGTCGCTTCCGCCCGTAGAGCTGGTGCCGGCAGAACCAAAAGAGCGGTTGCTAGTCACTACGGAGCCTTCAACGCCGGGCCAGGTGCCAGCCTCGATCATCTCGCGCTTGCGCACCTCCCAGAACTCGGCGTTCTTGATGCCAAGCGCCTCCGGGTCGAACTGCGGATCCAGGCCGGCCTTCTTCTGGCGGCGGTAGTCCCACAGGCACTTCATCGCCGGTACCTGGAGGAACAGGATCGCCACGATGTTGAGCCAAGCGGTCGCGCCCACGCCGATGTCGCCAAGCGCCCAGGCGGTGCCCGGCGTGGAGGTCGCACCGATGAACACGGCGACAACAATGAGCACGCGCAGGATCCAGATAATTGCTCGGCGTGCAGCCACGTTTTTCACCCATCGGTTGAGGTAGGTGAAATTCACCTCGGCCAGGTAGTAGTAGGCAAGCACGGTGGTGAATGCGAAGAACATGATCGCCAGCGCCACGAAGCTCGGGCCGAGACCACCGGCAATCGTGTTCAGACCCTCTTGCACAAAGCCCGGGCCAACAGCAATGTCACTAGGCAGCGAGCCTTCGTAGATCACCGCTCCGTCCTCGGACTGTCCTTCAAACACGCGGTACATGTCGGTAGAGATGATGATGAACGCGGTCGCCGAGCAGACAAACAAGGTGTCCACGTACACCGCGAAGGACTGCACGAAGCCCTGCTTCGCCGGGTGGGAAACCTCGGCTGCGGCTGCGGACTGGGGGCCGGTGCCCTGGCCAGACTCGTTGGAGTAGATGCCGCGCTTAACACCCCACATGATCGCCGCGCCAAGCATGCCGGAGAAGATCGCCTCCTGGTCGAATGCGGAGCGGAAGATCAGGCCGAAGACCTCCGGGATCTGCGAGAAGTTGGCGAACAGTACGACCAGCGCGATCAAGATGTAGATGCCTGCCATGAGTGGCACAACCAGGGAAGCAAAGGTGGCGATGCGTTTCACGCCACCGATAATGATCACGCCGAGCAGCACAGCCATGATCGCGGCGGAGATCCAGGTCTCGATCCCCCACGCGTTCTGCACCGCGGCTGCCACACCGTTTGCCTGAATACCAGGCAGGAAGTAGGAGGTAGCCAGGATCATGCAGATGGCGAAGAAGATCGCGTATACCAGCGCGAACGGGCGCGCTGCGGTGTGCGAGTACGCCTTCTCGATGTAGTACGCCGGGCCTCCGCGATACTCACCGGTGTCACGGTCTTTCTCCTTGTAGATCTGTGCCAGGGTGCACTCGATGTAGGAGGTGGCAGCGCCCAGGAACGCCACGATCCACATCCAGAACACCGCGCCCGGACCACCGAACGCGGTAGCGGTCGCCACACCGGCGATGTTGCCTACGCCGACGCGGTTTGCCAGCGACATCATCAGGGACTGGAACGACGAGATACCTGACTCGGATGATTCTCCCTGGGACAGCTGCTTCAACATGTCAGGCAGGCAACGCACCTGCATGAACAATGTCACGATGGTGAAGTACACGCCCGCGCCCAAGCAAAGGAACACGAGCCATTGGGACCAGATAATGCCGTTTAGCGTTGAAAGAAAGTCCTCCATAGCGCCTCCTTGAAGTGGCAAGACAAACGGAAACCTGTAGGTCAATAGAGAATCTAGGCCATCGCCGTGTGTCCCGCGTCACTTTCAGCCAAATTTGTTGCTTAGGAAATGGCGGAGGCGACAACTTCTTCGATGAGTCGCGCTGCTGCCTTGGCGGTGCGTGAGTCGATGTCAAAGTCAGGGTTGAGCTCCACCACATCGAGAAGTGCTACTCGCCCGGTTGCCGCCACTGCGGACACCATTGCCAACACGGTTTCCATCGCCACTCCGTAACCAGCTGGAGCGGACACCCCCGGCGCGACTGCTGCGGGCAGTACGTCCAAGTCGATGCTCAGATGGATCGGCAGCGTACTTCTCCCCACGATCTCATCGATCAACTTCGAAGCATCGTGCACCGACAGACCCGCAAGCTCGGTATCCAACACCGTGCGCACACCGAGCGATTCTGCCGTGTCGAAGAGCACCGCGGTGTTGTTCGGTCGGGAGATTCCCAGCACGGAGTAATCAAATTCCCCCCCGGCCAGCTCAGCGATCTGCAGGAACGGGGTGCCAGAGGTCGCACGGTCCGCCTTGCGCAGGTCAAAGTGCGTGTCGAAGTTAATTACCTGCATCGGCCCGCGCGCTTCGAAGACTCCCCGGTGGGAAGCGAACGACGTTTCATGCCCGCCGCCGAGAACGATCACCATGTTTGAAGCCTCAGCGAGTTCACGAACGCGATCACTGAGTTCACGCTGGCCACCTTCAAGGTCGTCGCCTTGGGTGGTCACGGTTCCTGCGTCGTAAAGCAACCGCTCCTCGTGCACCGCTAAACCTCCCAGCGCTGCGCGAAGTGCTTCCGGGCCAGCGGCGGCACCTTGCCGGCCGCCGTTGCGCAGTACCCCTTCGTCTGAGGCGAAACCAATGAGCGCGACGCCGTCGCGGGGTGTGGCCGAGGTGTCGGCGAGCTGCATGACGCTGTGCCAGCGCGCGTGCTCCGGGCCGGGGCCGTCATCACGCCCGCTCCATGCTTTAGCTGGGGTGTACAGGGGCGCGCTGACTGTGTTCATGCGCCCCAGCCTAGCTGTGTGCGGGTATTGCATACTTGGGTGCATGACTAAGCCGCAGGTACCTGCCGCGCATAATGTGCTGCGGATTCTGACGCTACTGTCAAACACGGACGCGCCAATTTCCGCTACCCGCATTCAGCGCGAGTTGGATTTGCCCCGTTCCACCACGTACCACCTGCTCCACGAGTTGGAGGGGTCCGGTTTCGTGGTCCGTTTGGATAAGCCGGCGACGTACGGCCTGGGGCTGGCGGCATACCAGATGGCGCAGGCATACACCGTTCAGCAGCCGCTTGTGCGAGCGACGTCGAAGGACATGCAACGTATCGCGAAGCTCGCGGGCGGCTCTTCGCACCTGTCTAGGCTTGCGGGGTCAGAGATTGTGTACCTCCAGGAAATTCGCGCCCCTGGCACGATGTCACTGTTGACAGAGGTCGGTGTTCGCCTCCCTGCCCTGACCACCGCCTCGGGGCGGACCATGCTTTCCCATCTCCCGGAGGCCGAGCTGCGCGCGGTGTTTGACGCTTCGGGCGAGCGGGGGAAGTACCGGGAGCTCAAGGAACTAATTGACACGGCCCGCGACCAGGGCTGGGCTTCGGAGCATCAGGAGGTGTCTCGCGGGCAGGAGTCCATCGCGGTCACCATTGTGGATCACCTCGCCCGCCCCGCCGCAGCACTCGCCGTCACATTCCCCGTCGGTAAGTCCAGGGAGGAAAAATCCAGGCTTATCGACGCACTTACGAACGCCGCGACCCAAATCTCGCAACGATTCTTTGGAAACGGATTAGGTTGACTTCCATGACTGAAATTGCTGACCACATTGTTTCCGTCGGCGTAGGCGCGCTTTCCATCGCCGACGTCGTTGCTGTTGCGCGCTACGGCGCGCAGGTTGAAATTGATTCCGCTGCAATTGAGGAAATGGCCGCCACCTGCGCGCGTGTCGAGGAGCTGGCGAACGACCCCACCCCGGTCTACGGGATCTCCACCGGCTTCGGCGCGTTGGCGCGCCGTCACATCCCCGAAGACATGCGTGCCAAACTGCAGGTCTCATTGATCCGCTCGCACGCCGCGGGCACCGGACCGGAAGTTGAGGAAGAAGTCGTCCGCGCACTCATGCTCCTGCGGCTGTCCACCTTGTGCACGGGGCGCACCGGCGTGCGACCGGTGGTCGCTGAGACGTACGCGGCGGTGCTCAACGCCGGCATCACCCCGGTCGTGCGCGAATACGGCTCGCTGGGGTGTTCAGGCGACCTCGCTCCGCTGGCGCACTGCGCACTCGCCTTGATTGGTGAAGGCGAATGCCGCGTTGATGGCGGCCCGATCATGGCATCCGCGGATGCACTCGCAGATGCAGGCATTACTCCGCTGGTGCTGCAGGAGAAGGAAGGACTGGCACTGATCAACGGCACCGATGGCATGCTCGGCATGCTTTGTCTCGCCATCACTGATCTCCGCCAGGCCGCGAAGGTGGCCGATATCGCGGCCGCCATGACGGTAGAAGGCCTCACCGGCACACTCTCGGTGTTTGACGACGATCTTCAGCAGCTACGTCCCCACCCTGGCCAAGCCGCCTCAGCGGCGAACATCCGCACTGTCGCCGCAGACTCTGCGATCCTCGCGGCAGCAGCAGAAGAGTTTAGGGAAAAGCAGGTCCAAGACGCCTACTCGGTGCGTTGCGCACCCCAGGTAGCTGGCGGATTCCGCGACACGCTCACTCACGCGGAGCAGGTCGCGGGCAGGGAGCTCGCCGCCGCGGTGGACAACCCCGTGGTGGCGCTGGATGGGCGTGTCACCTCGAACGGGAACTTCCACGGCGCGCCCGTGGCGTATGTACTCGACTTTCTAGCGATTGTCGTCGCGGATTTGGCGTCGATAAGCGAGCGGCGCACCGACCGTTTTCTAGACACGGCGCGCAACCGTGGGCTGAATGCTTTTCTTGCCGATGACCCGGGCGTGGATTCTGGGCACATGATTGCACAGTATTCGCAGGCCGGAATCGTGCACGAGCTGAAGCGCAACGCGACGCCGGCGTCGGCGGATTCGATCCCGTCTTCGGCGATGCAGGAAGATCACGTCTCCATGGGCTGGGCAGCCGCACGGAAACTGCGTCGCAGTGTGGACGGTCTGCAGCGCGTGCTGGCCGTTGAAATTCTCACCGCAGCCCGCGCACTGGATATGCGCGAAGGCGCACCCGCGCCGGGAACTGCCGCTGCTGTGGGTGCGTTGCGCCAGCGGGTTAGCGGTCCCGGCCCGGATCGTTTCCTTGCACCGGAAATTGAGCACACTGTCGAGCTGGTCAAATCGGGCACTTTAGTCACCGCAGTAGAGAACGCCGTGGGGGCTCTGCAGTAAGAGCACGGGTTAAGTCTGGGATCTCAGACTAGTCGTCATATCTAACGCTGGATTTTGTGCCCTGCGCCGCAATATGCTCTCCCATGTAACTCAAGTCACAGGAGGCATTGTCATGAAATGGCACCCAAAAACCGAACCGAACCCGTTGCCTTACTCTCCGTTCAAGTCCAGCACGGTTCCCCGCCCTATCGGTTGGCTCTCCAGCGTCGACCCCGAGGGGCGCGAAAACATTGCCCCGTACAGCCAGTGGCAGAACCTCACCTTCGATCCGCCGATGGTGATGTTCTCCGCAAACCAATACCCGGATGGGCGTAGAAAGGACACCGTCCTCAACGCGGAGCAAACCGGTTGGTTTGTGTGGAACATGGCGACTTACGACCTGCGTGAGGAGGTGAACAAGTCCGCTATGGCTCTGCCGCACGAGGAAAGTGAGTGGGACCACCTCGAGGTGACCAAAATCTACGCCGATAACTACCCGGTTCCGATGATCGCCGAGAGTCCGATCAAGTTCGAATGCCGTTACAAGACCACGCTGCGCATCCCCGGCAATACACCGGTGGGCACGATTGATCTGGTCGTGGCGGATGTGGAGACGATTCACATCAACGAAGACTTCCTCGACGCGGACGGCAAGATCGACGTGTTGAAAATCCGCCCTATCGCACGCATGGGCTACTTCGACTACACCGTGGTCACCGAGAAGTTTGAAATGCGAGTACCAGGATCCGATTCGGCAGCCCAGGCAGGCTTGGAAGGCTCGGCATGACAACCGCACAAGTGGGCAGGCCCTCTCCCACTTGGCCGGCTACGCCCCAGCAGTCGCGCGTTCGCGACATGCTGGTTGCCAACCTGGGTAACGTGCTGGAGTGGTACGACTGGAACGTTTACACGATCTTCGCACCATTTCTGGCGATCCAGTTCTTCAACCACGACAACCCAACTTCGGCGTTGCTGAGCACCCTCGCAGTGTTCGCGGTCGGCTTTGTCGCTCGTCCCATCGGCAGATTCGTCTTCGGAGCCTACGCCGATCGGGTCGGCCGCAAGCAGGCGTTGGTGGTTGCGATGATGACCACTGCGGTCGGCTCGCTGGTGATTGGTTTTGCTCCCGGGTTTGACGCCGTCGGAGTCTGGGCATCTGTCATTTTGGTGGCCGCCCGCCTCATCCAGGGTCTTGCGCACGGCGGCGAAATGGGCACCGCGGTGACCTACTTGGTGGAGCGCGCACCAGAGGGACGCCGTGCATTCTTCGGCTCAACGTCGTGGACCAGCGTTGTCATCGGCACCATGACGGCAACCATGACCGGTCTGCTCATCAACGCCCTACTGACCGAAGAGCAGGTTGGGGCGTGGGGCTGGCGCATCCCATTCATCATCGGCGGTGTTCTCGGGCTCTACGCCCTGTGGCTGCGGCGCAGCATGTCTGAAACGGACGCGTTCAACACCGAGAAAACCGACGGTGCAGTAGCCGCGACGGGCACTGCACGCACCCAAGACTCCATCTGGTCACACTGGCGCGGCCTGGTGCGCATCTTCCTTATCTCTGCAGGCGGGTCGTTGTTCTTCTATACCTGGTCGATCTATCTGCCCACGCACGTCCAAGTGGTGCACGGCCAATCTGCGAACAGCGCGCTCAGCGCGAGCCTAATCGCAGAGTTCATTTTCTTACTCGCAATCCCCCTGATGGGCATGCTCGGCGACCACATTGGAAGGAAGCCGATGGTGATGATTGCGGGCACCCTCTTCGTCTTGATCACCATCCCGATCTACCGCTTCCTCGACGGCACTTTCATCACGCAACTGGTTGGCCAAATAGCAGCGCTAGTGTCACTGTCGTTTCTTTTCGGTGTGAACGGGGCAATCTGGACGGAGGCACTGCCCACTCGCTACCGCGCCGTAGGCGTAGCCACCATGCTTTCTGCCGCAACAGCCATCTTCGGCGGCACGGCACCATACCTGAACACCTGGCTGTCTAAAGAGGGCTACGGTCACCTATTCCCCTACTACCTTGTGGCAATGGCAGCAGTCACACTGCTCACCGGCGCCCTGATGAAAGAAACAAAGGATCTCGACCTGAAAGCATAGGCCCAACGGTCATTCACGTCTCGTATCCGAGACGAAAGCGAGCAGAAACGCCCGCGCTTCGTTTTCTCGGTTTCTAACCTTGAACCAACAACCACCACACCCCACGGAAAGGAACCACCATGGCTAAGAACTGGTCTGAGGGTGCGCGCGAGGTGCGCTCCCCGCGCGGCACGGACATCACCGCAAAATCCTGGCAAACCGAAGCGCCGCTGCGCATGCTCCACAACAACCTCGACCCAGAGGTCGCTGAGCGCCCCGATGACCTCGTGGTCTACGGTGGCACCGGCCGCGCCGCGCGGAGCTGGGAGGCGTTCGACGCGATCGTCGATACGCTGCGCGACCTCGAAGCTGACGAGACTCTCCTGGTCCAATCCGGCAAACCGGTCGGCGTGTGGAAGACCAACGAATGGGCACCTCGCGTCCTGATCGCCAACTCTAACCTCGTCGGCGACTGGGCCAACTGGGAGCACTTCCGCGAACTCGAAGACGAAGGCTTGATGATGTACGGCCAGATGACCGCAGGCTCCTGGATTTACATCGCCACCCAGGGCATTCTTCAGGGCACTTACGAGACTTTCGCCGCGGTAGCCAAGAAGCGCTTTGACGGTACGCTTGCAGGCACGTTGACCCTCACCGGCGGCTGCGGCGGCATGGGCGGTGCGCAGCCACTTTCCGTCACTCTCAACGGTGGTGCCTGCCTGATCGTCGATGTCGACGAGGCTCGGCTGAAGCGCCGCCAGGCCAAGCGCTACCTCGATGAAGTCACCACCGACATCGAAGAGGCCATTAAGTTAGTCACCGAGGCGAAAGAGGAAAAGCGCGCGCTTTCCGTCGGCCTCGTTGGCAACGCCGCAGACGTCTTCCCGGAGATGCTGCGCCGCCAGCGCGCAGGCGAGTTCACCGTTGATATTGTCACCGACCAAACTTCGGCGCACGACCCGTTGAGCTACCTGCCAACTGAAATCACCTTCAGCGACTGGCACACCGAGGCGGCGGCCGACCCGACCACCTTCACCAAGAAGGCCCGCGAGGCGATGGCCACCCAGGTCCAGGCGATGGTGGAATTCCAGGACGAGGGCGCCGAGGTGTTCGACTACGGCAACTCGATTCGCGACGAAGCCCGTAAGGCCGGCTACAACCGCGCCTTCGAGTTCCCCGGCTTCGTCCCGGCCTACATCCGCCCGCTGTTCTGCGAGGGTCTCGGCCCGTTCCGCTGGGTTGCGCTTTCCGGCGACCCGGAGGACATCAAAGTCACAGACCAGGCAATCAAGGAGGCCTTCCCGGACAACGAGCACCTGCACCGCTGGATCGACGCCGCTGAGGAGTACGTGGAGTTTGAAGGCCTGCCGGCGCGTATTTGCTGGCTCGGTTACGGCGAGCGCGCCAAGGCCGGCGTGATCTTCAACAACCTGGTCAAGGAAGGCAAGGTCAAGGCACCGATCGTTATTGGCCGAGACCACCTGGACTCCGGTTCGGTGGCCTCACCGTACCGTGAGACCGAGTCCATGCTCGATGGCACCGACGCGGTGGCAGACTGGCCGCTGCTCAACGCCATGACCGCCGTTGCCGGCGGCGCTACCTGGGTGTCCATTCACCACGGCGGCGGCGTGGGCATGGGCCGCTCCATCCACACCGGCCAGGTAACGGTGGCTGATGGCACCGAGATCGCCGAGGCCAAGCTCGAGGCTGTCTTGACCAATGATCCGGGCATGGGCGTGATCCGCCACGTTGACTCCGGCTACTCTCGCGCGTGGGAAGTGGCACAGGAGCGCGACGTGCGCATCCCAATGGCATTCCAGGCCCGCGACTAACAACTGCTACCCGCGCTGAAAGGCAATTATGCACACCCTCATCACCGGCATCTCCGAGCTCCGCACCGTCTCTGAGCTTGGAACGATCAAAGACGCCTCTTTGCTCATCGACGGCGGCGTGATCGCTTGGGTTGGCCCCGCCGAGGAAATACCCGCCGGGGCGGACGCTGCAGAGCGTGTCGATGTGGGTGGGCGCGCGGTGTTACCGGGATGGGTCGACTCGCATACTCACATGGTGTTCGACGGCAACCGCGCCGAGGAGTTCGAGGCGCGCATGGCCGGCGAATCTTACGCGGCGGGCGGCATCGCTGTGACAATGGAGGCGACCCGGTCGGCGGGTGCTGCGCGACTTGACCAGCTGCTCGCGGAGCGTGTCGCTGCGGGCCGTGCAGGCGGGACAACCACGTTCGAGACGAAAACGGGCTACGGGCTCAACGTGGAATCCGAGTTGGAGGCCGCGCGCGTGGCTTCGCGCCACGTTGATGACGTGACGTTCCTCGGCGCCCATCTCGTGCCGCCAGGTGCGGAAGTCGAGGCGTACGTGGACGAGGTCGTCGGCCCCATGCTTGACGCGGTGAAGGAACACGTGCAGTGGATCGACGTGTTCTGCGAACGCGGTGCGTTCAACGAGGAGCAATCCCGGCGGGTCCTCGAAGCCGGCAAGGCTGCGGGCCTCGGAGTGCGGGTACACGGCAACCAGCTCGGTGAAGGTCCCGGTGTCAGGCTCGCGGTGGAGATGGGTGCAGCCAGCGTGGACCACGTGAACTACTTGTCTAATAAGGATTTTGAGTTGCTGGCGGGTTCACAGACCGTCGCCACGCTTTTGCCCGCGTGCGACCTTTCGACCCGAGAGCAACTCGCACCGGGCCGACGGCTGATCGATGCTGGGGCGACCGTAGCGATTGCCTCGAACCTGAACCCCGGCACGAGCTTCACCAGTTCAATGAACTTCTGCGTGACCACCGCGGTGTTGCAACAACACCTCACGCTCGACGAGGCCATTGAGGCAGCGACCACCGGTGGCGCCAAGGCTTTGCGACGCCACAACGTGGGCGAAGGCCAAGACCCGCAGGGCCGCCCCGCGAAAGGCACGCTGGTTCCCGGCGCGGCCGCGGACCTGCACATCCTGGATGCGGAAAACGCGATCAATCTCGCCTACCGGCCCGGCATGCCCATCACGTGGCAAACCTGGGTCGCCGGTGAGCGGGTGTACGGCTAGGCCTCGACGACAATCCCACAGACGCGTTTGAGTTGTTGCAGTGCGTCGGCGTGCATCTGAGCCGTTGGCGCAGAGCATGCGTCCGCAAGCACACTGATGCGGTACCCGAGATCCGCACCGGTTACCGCAGTCTCGATGATCGCGTGGGCAGTGGAAAAACCGGCCAGCTCAAGCTCGTCGATCCTCATCGCCTGCAGTACCGAGTCAAGTTCCGTCCCGGCGAACGCATCCACCCCGAACTTGTCGATCACCACATCACCGTCGATCAAGCCGCAGCCATCAGCGATCTGTGCAGCCCCATCCGGGCCACCGTCCGAACCGTCTTGGCGAAGGAAACGCACCCAGATGATCGGCACATTGCCGGCACGGAACTGCGCAACCCGGCGCGCTATCGCGCTGATCAGCTCAGCCCGGGAGAGCGGCCCGCCCGCGAGGTCGAGGATCCAATCTTGAGCGTCGATGACGACGAGACAGGAAGACATCGGTTCTCAGCGCTGACCTAGTACCGGGACTCGACCGGCTCCGGCAGCGAGGTGATCGTTTCCATCTCCTCACTCGTGAGCTGGATGGTGCCCGCGTCACGGTTCGACTCAATGTGGCCGATGCTGCGGCTGCCGGGGATCACGGCCGTCGACTGGCTGAGACCGAGCACCCATGCCAGGGCAATTTGCGACGTAGCGACCCCGCGCTGATCGGCGATACGCTCAAGCGCTTCAACGATCTGCGCGTTCCGCTCCTGCGCATCAGGGGTGAACCTGGGCATCCACGTCCGGAAATCACCCTCCATGAGTTTTGAGGTATCCAGCTTGCCCGTGAGGTATCCCCGTCCCAGCGGTGAAAAGGCCACGAGCGTCGCACCGTGTTCTTCGCACCAATCCAGGACACTCAGCGGCTCGGCGCCTTCCTTCGCCTCCTGAGGTTTGAGAGGGTCCCGGGTCCACACGGAAAGTTCGGATTGCACCGCGGCGATTTGGGCCACCTCAGCAGCGGCAACGAGTTGCTCTACCGTGGCCTCACTGACACCGATGTGGCGGATCTTTCCGGCTTGCTGCGCCTCCGCGAGCACCTGCACCTGCTCTTGCACGGGGACCTCGGAATCTAACCGGTGCAAGTAGTACAGGTCGATGTGGTCTCGATTGAGTCGGCGCAGCGACTGCTCGAGCGCGTCCGTCAGATGTGCACGCGTGCCGTCGACGTGCATGGACAACGGTTCAACGCTGTCGACGACGATGCCGCCCTTCGACGCCACAAACGCGTCCGGACAACCGACAAGCGCTCGACCAACGAGTTCTTCGTTGTGGCCTGCGGCGTACATATCACTGGTGTCGAAGTGTCGCACCCCTGCTTCGTAGGCACGTCGGATTGTCTCCGCGCTCTGGCCGTCGTCAAGCTGCCCTGGCCTGCTGTACCCCCAACTGAAACCCATGCAACCGAGCCCAACCCTGGAACTCGACGGAAACAATCTACCGATGTTCGTCCTCATAGTGACCCCTTTGCTGAGCGCGTCTGTCCGCGGTTATGCGCGAGTATAGACCTAAAATGTGGGCCATGAGCTCCGCCGTTGTCAGCCTCATCCACACCATCCTTTTCTCGTTCCTTTCCCTGTTCGGCCTGACCTCGCCGATGTCGAGTGTCCCGGAGCCGTCGTCAAGCATTCTGCCCAGCTCGAGCTCGCTCTCGGACATGCGCAACTTCCCCTTCGAAGTGATCAAGCATGAGCGGCATGCGGAGGGCTGGGCGATGGAGTTCCTCCCCGGCACCGACTACCTGCTGATTTCCGATCGCTCCGGCCTGCTGCAGCTGCGCGACCAGACCACCGGCGAGCTGCGCGAGGTAAGCGGAGTGCCGGAGATCTTCCACCAGTCCGAGGCCGGCCTCCACGACGTAGTCGCCGCGCCGAGCTTCACCCAGGACGGTGGCCTGTACGTGTCGTGGGTGCGCCCGCACGACAAAGGTGCGCAGGGTGTTGTGGGTTACGGCCACCTCGACACCGCCACCGCGCAGCTGAAAGACCTCAAGGTCATCTGGGAGCAGGACCCCGGCGAAAGCGACGGTCACTTCTCGCTGCGCATGTTGCTTATCGACGGCTTCTTGTACGTCACATCCGGAGACCGGCGCGATTTCACCCCAGCACAAGACGTGCGTACAAACCAGGGCAAGACCCTTCGGTTGAACCTCGATGGAACGCCCGCTGTTGGCAACCCGTTCGCGGGTCAGGGCGGGCGCTCGGCGGAGATCTGGTCGATGGGGCACCGCAACCCGCTTGGCATCGCGGCAGATGAGAGCGGCCGCATCTGGGCCTCCGAGATGGGGCCGCAGGGCGGCGACGAGCTGAACCTGATTGTCGGCGGGGAGAACTACGGTTGGCCCAACGCGTCGATGGGCAGCCACTACGACAACCAGCCGATCCCCGACCACGGGCCCGGCGACGGGTACCAGGCGCCCGCCGCGTACTGGAAACCGGCGATTTCACCTGCCAACCTGATGATTTACACCGGCGAGCTGTTCCCGGAGTGGAAGGGCAATGCGTTCCTCGGCGGGTTGAGCGGCCAGACGATCGTGCGCATGCAGCTGAACGAGGACGGCACTGCCACGCAGCTGGACAAGTGGGACATGGGCCAGCGCATTCGGGCGCTGGAGCAAGCCCCCGACGGTGCCATCTGGGTGATGGAGGACAAGGGCGGGTACCTGCTCGAGCTGCGCCCGCGCTGATCCGTTGCACTTGGCCGGAATGGCAAGGGGCGCCACCCCGGTTGGGATGACACCCTGAGCCTCGCTTTGGTGTGGCGGGTTAGTGACTACAGGTAGTCGTAGTTGATCTCGGTCTCCGGATCGAAGAAGACGGAGCCGCCCTCCATCGGGCGCAGGTAGATGGTGTCGCCCTGATCGATGTCAATGCCGCGCGGCACCTTGACCGTGATGCGGTCACCGCGCACGGCGACCTTGCTGTCCGCCTGTTCCTGACGGCTGCCGTAAACGTAGAGCTCAGAACCGAGGTGCTCCACGATGTCGACGTGCACCGGCAGGCCGTACTGCTCGCCCGCATGATTCACACCAGCGATCTCCCAGTTCTCCGGGCGCACGCCAACAACCACGCGGTCCGTCTTCACCTTTGCCGCCAGCTCACGCGGCATGTAGTAATCCAGCGCGTGATCCTTACCGCCGACAACGCGGCCGTCGATGAACGGCACGTTCTCGATGATCGTCATGGCCGGTGAACCGATGAAGGTGGCCACGAAGGTGTTACCCGGGTTGTTGTACAGGGTGTCCGGGGTGTCTACCTGCTGGAGGATGCCCTTCTTCAGCACGCACACGCGATCGCCCATGGTCATCGCCTCGGTCTGGTCGTGGGTGACGTAGACCGTGGTGGTACCCAGCTCGCGCTGCAGCGCGAGGATTTGCGCGCGGGTGGACACACGCAGCTTCGCGTCCAGGTTGGACAGCGGCTCATCCATGAGGAAGACCTTCGGCTGGCGCACAATTGCACGCCCCATGGCCACGCGCTGGCGCTGACCACCGGACATTGCCGCCGGCTTCTTATCGATGAGGTCCTCGAGCTCGAGCATCTTTGCGGCGAAGGCGACACGCTCCTCGATCGTCGCCTTGTCCACCTTGGCGTTCTCAAGCGCGAACGCCATGTTCTGGCGTGCCGTCATGTTCGGGTACAGGGCGTAGGACTGGAACACCATCGCGACATCACGCTCGCGGGGACGGGTTTCCGTCACGTCCTGGCCGTCGATAAGAATCTGCCCCTCATCGACCGGCTCGAGACCTGCGAGCATGCGCAGCGTGGTGGACTTGCCGCAGCCGGATGGTCCGACGAGGACCAAGAACTCGCCGTCCGCGATCTCCAGGTTGACACGGCTCACCGCTGGCGGACGCGCTGGGTCATAAATGCGAGACGCTTGGCGGAACTCAACGGTTGCCATGTGTGACTCCTTTTCTCCTAATCGGACTGGGGCTAGTTCTTCAGGTTCGGGGTGATGTCACGGTCGATGACCTGCTGGGTCTCCTTATCCAGGTCAGCGAACACCTTCTCCACGTCCTGGCCACCGTTGGTGATCTTGTCCAGGGCGCCACCGATGCGCTTGCCGCCACCCGGCACGAAGACGCGGGCGTAGTCCTGCGGCTTGGTGTTTTCGTTGAGCTGCTTGATCGCGGTCTCAGCGTTCGGGTTCTCATCCAGGAAGGTGCGCTCCTCCGGATCCTCCAACGCGTCCTTGCGCACCGGCATGTAACCGGTCTTCTGGCTGAACATGATGGTGTTCTCGGTGTTGGTGATGAAATCGACGAACTTGATCGCGTTCGACTTGCGGGTGTCGGAGATGCCGTTCGGGATAGCCAGACCAGCGCCACCGGTTGCGGCGGACGGGCCCGGGCCAGGGAGGTAGGTGGTGATGAACGGGATGGTCGCGGAGTCGGTCAGGCCTGCGAGGGAACCAGTCGACTGCAGCAGGGCAGAAGCGTTGCCGTTGCCGAAAGCGACGGTCGGGTCGGTGCTGATCTCGATGTGGCCCTTGTTCACCTGGTCCTGGAGGAACTTAGCTGCCTCAAGCGTCTTCGGGTCGGAGAAGGACGGCTCCCACTCGTTGGAGTACGCGCCGCCGAATGCCCACACCATGCCCTGGAAGTACCAGTCGAGGTAGTTCGAGCCGTCCGGGATGACCAGTGCCGGGTTACCGGTCTGCTCCTTCAGCTTTGCAGCCCACTCATCGAACTCTTCCCAAGTCTCCGGGCCACGATCTGCCGGCAGGCCAGCAGCAGCCAGATCGTCGGTGTTCCAGTACATCAGGTTGGTGGAGCGGGAGTACGGGGCACCGTAGTGCTTGCCGTTGTACTCGTAGTCCTCGCGCAGGGTGTCAACGTAAGAATCCGGGTCCAGGCCTTCCTTCTCCCACAGCTCATCGAGCGGGGTGGTTGCCTCGTTGAGGGCGAAGTTGAACCAGGTCACGTCGGAAGCGACGATTACGTCCGGCAGGTCAGAACCAGCCAGTGCTGCGTTGAATTTCTGGGCGAGCTCCTCGTAGGACGAACCGGCGGTGACCAGCTCGACGGTCAGGTCCGGGTTCTCCTCCTCGAATGCTGCGATCAGCTCGAGCTCGAGGTCGCGGGAGGAACCCGGGTGGTTGGACCAGAAGACGATCTTGTTCTCGTCGCCGCCAGCGTTGCCATCGTTATTGCCGCCGGTAGTGCTGCCGCCTGCACAAGCGGTCAGGGTGACAGCGGTCAGCGCTGCAACCGTGGCTGCACCGATGCGCTTACGAAGAGAGTTGGATGCGAACATGGGGGGACTCCATTCTTGGGGGTTATAGGGGTGAAGTTGTGTTGGGTTGTTGGACGGCGGTTATCCCTTGACCGCGCCAGCGGTCAGGCCTTTGATCATTTGCTTCTGCAGGAGCAGGAACACGATGATCATCGGCAGGGTGGTAAGCACGGTGCCGGCCATCACCGGTGCCCAGTTGGTCAGTCCCTCTGCGTCCTGCAGGCGGGTCAAACCGACCGGAAGCGTCGTCGCCGCTGGGGTGTCCGTGATCAGGAACGGCCACAGGTACTCATTCCATTCGTTGACCACGGTGATCAGGACGAACGCGGACAAGGTCGGCCAAGACATAGGCAGCACCACGCGAAAGAGCTTGGTAAAGAATCCGGCACCATCCATGTCAGCGGCCTCCATGATTTCGCCCGGCAGCGACTGGAAGTGGTTGCGCATGAGGAAGCAACCGAATGCCACGCCGGCAAGCGGGATGATTACGCCCTGCCAGGTGTCACGCCAGCCGATCGAGGCCACGAGCGCGTAGTTGGAGATGATGGTGATCTGGTTCGGCACCATCAGTGCCGCGATCACGAGCAGGAACAGTGCGTTGCGGCCCGGGAACCGCAGGAACGCAAACGCGTACGCCGACATCACGCCGAGCACGACCTCGATCACCGTGAGGATAAGCGTGATGCCGATGGAGTTGCGCAGGTAGTTCTGGAAACCGGAGGTCTCCCACACACGCGCGTAGTTGCCCGGCTCGAACGGGTTCGGCCAGAAGGTGATCGGGTCCGAGTACACGTCCTGGTACGTCTTGAAGGATGTGATGACGATGAAGTACAGCGGAACCATGATCAACAGCACGGTGAGCACGAGCGCGAGGTAGCCAAACATCTTCATCCCAGGAGAGCTGTAATCTGCGCCTCCGCCCTTGCGCTTGCGCTGGGCTTCTGAAATGACCGGCTCGCCCTCTGCTTGGCTGCCCGGCACCGGGGGCATATCACGCTCTTCGTGGGTTGCCGCCGACGCAGACACTGCTTTTGCAACCTTGGCGGTCTTTTTGCCCTGAGTAAATTTCGTCGACATTTACTTGTCCAGCCTTTCCTGCAGCTTGATCTGGGCGACGGTGATGATCAGGACAACGATGAACATGATGGTGGCCACAGCGGCGCCGTAACCAGCGCGGTTGTTCACAAAGGTCTCGGTGTAGACCTGGAACACCATGGTGGTGGTGCCGTAGCCGTACGGGCCGCCACGGGTCATGGCGTTGATCACGTCGAAGACCTGGAACGAGTTCAGCAGCACGGTGATCAGCAGGAAGAAAGTTGTGCCGCGCAGCTGCGGCAGCACCACCCGGAAGAAGTGGCGCACCGGCGAGGTGCCGTCAATTTCCGACGCTTCGTCCAAATCCGCGCGACGGCCCTGCAATGCAGCCAGGTAGATCACGAAGACGTAGCCGACGTTCTTCCAGATGTAGGTCACCGTGATCATGAACATTGCCCAGCCCGACTGCTGGTAGAAGTTCGGCACCGGGATGTTCACCAAGCCCAGGAAGAACTGGATCAGGCCGTATTTCGGGTCAAACACGAATTGGAAGGCCACACCGATCGCTGCACCGGCGATCACGTACGGCGCGAAGACCATCGATCGAACCGCGGAGCGGCCGAACAGTTTCTGATCCAGCAGAATCGCCAGGAGCAGACCAATGACCATCGAACCCGCCACGGCGAAGAAGGTGAAGATCACGGTGTTCCACACCACGGTCGGCGTCTCCGGCGCTGTGAACCAATCGGTGTAGTTCTTCAGCCCGACGAACGTCATGTTCGGCGAGGAAATGTTCCAGTTGTAGAATGAGATTCGGATGTTGTCGATCAGTGGGCGGTAGGTAAACAGGATCAGCAGAGCCAAATTCGGCAGGATGAGCAGCGCCGCTAGGCCGACCTGGTGCCAGTCGATCCGACCTTTCCGCTTTTTATACGTTGCTGCGTATTCCTCGGAGACCTCCGGCTCCACGGAGACTGCAGGAATCATCGTGTTCATGAGGAACGAAATTAGAATCCCCGAATGAACAGACGATGAAATTGGATTTGTATTACAGGGAACTTAACGTTGCATGTGCGTTACTTTGATGAACACTCGTCGAACTGTTGTTGCGATGTCACACATTCGTACCCTGCGGAAAGTGCGTCCCCTCAAACACCTCAACCGCGATGTGCGGCAAATCAGTGCCAATCAGGCTCGCCCCGCGCTCACGCAACCACAGCATGTCCTTCGGCAAATTCACCGTCCACACATAGCTCGGCACATCGCCACCCAATAGCTCCGGCTCCGCCTTCGCCTGCCGCATCGACGGCCCCACACCGCACGTCCCGATCCGCTCGAACGGCGCCCCGCCCTTCCCCGTCAGCAGCGGCTCAGGGTCAAGCAGCAGGAAGGACTGCAGCTCAGGCAGCAATTCCTCGAACCGCTCAATCGCTTCGGGATTGAAGGAAATCAGCTGCACCCGCTCGTCTGAATCCATCCCGCGCGCACGCAGCACGTCGGCCACGGCCTGCTCCAGCCGGTCACCAAAGGGCGACGGATGCTTCGTCTCAATCAGAATCATCTTGCCCGGGTGCGCATCGAGCAGGTCCAACAGCTCGTCGAGAAGCAAAAGCTCCTGCGGGTCACTCTGGGTGCCAAAGTTAAGCTCTTTGAGCTTATCGACGCCCATTTCAGCGACCTCCCCACTCCCGTCCGACGTGCGATCCACCGTCTGGTCATGGATGACCACGACTTGGCCGTCGGCGGTGAGGTTCACATCGCATTCGATGCCGGCAACGCCGTCGAGCTTGAGGGCTTCTTCGAAGGATCGGCGGGTGTTTTCGGGATAGATGCCGTTGAGGCCGCGGTGGGCGATGATGCCGGTGGTGGTGGGTGTGGACATACGTGCTGCGCTCCTTGAGATACTCGCCTTACAGATCGAACGTAAACTCCGGACGGGCCAAGTGCACCTGTTCCGAACCAAAAGTGGCTTTTGCCCGTCGCACAGATTCCTCCCCATTATTGGGATCTTCAAGGTGGGTGAGAATGAGATTCTCCACACCAGCTGATGCTGCGATTTCCCCAGCGAGAGCTGGGGTTAGGTGCCCATGCTCGGCCATTGCTTGCTCGCGGGGATCGAGATACGTTGCCTCACAAACGAATGCCGTCGCATCCGAAGCGGCGTCGCGCAGCCCTTCGCAATCCCCCGTATCAGAGCTGAATACTAGGGTTCTCCCCTCGGCTTCGAAACGGAGTGCAGCAGACGGTACCGCGTGCCTTGCCTCAAACGTGGTGAGCGTTAACCCTGCAAGTTGAAGTTCGGTGCGCCCGCCGTCCATCGGCATCTCATTTACTTCAAAGTTTCCGGTGATCGGGCGAGCCATGGTCGGCAAGGATTCTATGCCGAAAAGATCGTCGAAACGGGCAAGTTTCTCGGTCTCGCCGGAGGGAAGGAGAACTGGAACCGGATCACGTACCACCGGAAATGTCCACCTGAAAGCCCATGCCATCATGTCGAGTGAGTGATCGGCATGCATGTGCGTGAGCACAATGGCCTTTAGCTGGTCTAGCTCGAAGCCCTGCTGAAAGTAGCTCAACATGACGCCCGGTCCGGAGTCCACGAGTACTACGCCTTCACTGGTTTGCAGAAGGTACCCTGAAGCTCCTCCGTGCTCCGATGGTGCGGTTGCATTAGAACCAAGAACCTGAAGTCTGATTGTCATGGGATCAGATCCTTCCTAGAAGTGCAGCTTCGCCGGGACGTGCCGTCAAACGCACGGTGTCATCGTTGGATAGTCGCTCGTCTGTAGTGATGAGAAGAGCCACACCGTCCGCAGTTTTCACCACTGCCTGGAATCGACCCCCCATGTACTCCACAGATTCAACTACCGCGTCGAATGCGTTTTCATCGGCGTTGTCAGCGAGCTGCAGGGTGTTGGGACGAATCAGCAATTGAGGTTTCGGGCGATCATCGTTTCGGATGACGAGATCGGATAGCGGGACTCGCCATGTCCGGTTGAGCGCATAGGCGAACCCGTCTCCGACCTCGCAGTCGAGGAGTGTCGAGTTGGTTAAGAAGTTGGCCACGAAATCATCGATCGGCCGCATCCAGAGTTCGTCAGGAGTCCCATACTGAACGAGCTTTCCACTACGCAAGATAGCGATCTTGTCTGCGAGAGCGAGTGCCTCGTGCTGATCGTGGGTCACAATCAATGTTCCACAGCCGACGTCGGCGACAATGTTGGCGAGCTGGCGGCGGAGGTCATTGCGCAACTGGGGATCCAAAGCTGCGAGGGGCTCGTCAAGGAGTAACACGCTTGGGTCGATTGCAATGGCGCGTCCCAGAGCGACGCGTTGACGCTGACCACCCGAAAGTTGGGCCGGCTTACGATCGGCATACTCGGTGAGCTGGGTGAGGTCCAACACGCGCTCTACCGTTTCGTCTCGCTTACCAGCATCAATGCCACGAACTTTCAAGCCGTAGCCAATGTTCCCCCTGACAGTCATGTGCGGGAAGCAGGCATAAGATTGAGGGACCAGCCCGATGTTTCTCTGAGCCGCAGTGAGCTCGGTAACGTCCTTCCCGTTGATGATCACTGATCCCTTCGAGACATGATTCAACCCGGCGACGGCTTTCAACGTGGTCGATTTGCCGCAGCCCGAGGGACCGATCACAGCAGTGGTCTCCCCTGGCTCAACCTGCAAGCTGATGTCCTCCACAGCCACGAAGTCGCCGTACTTTACCGTGATGCGATCAACTGCCAAGCTGCCGCCCTTGATTGCCGCTGAAGTCATTTCTTGTCCTTTGCTTGAGAGTTTGAACGTGTACGGGCCGCCACAATCGCCACAAGCACCGGGATTGCAAAAGCGATAAACAGGCAGGACATCGCAGACGCAACTTCCAGGCGCCGCGTTGAGTAGGCATCGAACAGTGCGAACGGAGCCATAGGTGTCGCAGGCGGATTAATGAAGAACGAGATATTGAATTCGCCGAACGAAATGGCAAAAATCATCGTCACAGCTTGGAGAATCGCCACGTTCGTCCATGGAATCGTGATACTGAAAATAACCCTGAGCCACGATGCCCCCAGTGAATGCGCTGTGTATTCAGCCTCACGCAGGAGAGGGTCTGCGAGCGCCGGGACAAGTGCTGACATCGCGAACGGGAGGGTGAAGATCAAGTGGCCCACTACCAGCAGGATGCCGGAGGGCCTTAACCCCGAGAATGTCCCGATAAGAGCAATCGAAAGCGCAATGCCCGGGATGGCAAGCGGAATGTTTGACAGCGTAATGAGCACCCTCGACACCCAATCCGGCAACCGCGGAGCCCACCAGGCAAGCGGAAAAACGATGAGGAGATTGAGAGCGACTACAAGCAGCGCCACAAGGAGAGACCGCAGAAGGGTCGATCCCAGTAGATTCCAACCAAGGACGAACCAGTCTAAGGTGAATCCACCGCCCCAGGGCCCTTTTGAAAAATCGACAGATGTGGCTGCGATGAAGGTAGCCAACACCGGGACAATAATGAAGACCGTCAGCAGCCACGTCACTATCCGGCCGGCAGTGACCGGATTCTCGTTGGGGGTAGCGCGCTCTACGGGTGCGCCAGTTTCATGCATGGTCATTTTCTGAGTCCGCTTTCAACGAGACGTGCCAACAGACGGCCGGCAACGATAGCGAGTAAGGCCAAGGACGCCAGAATCACCGCTAGAGCGGACGATGTTGCGATGTTGAACCCGTTGTTCAACGCATCGACGACATCCAGCGGCAACAGCCGGATACCTTCAGACAGCGTCGCAGCAGTCCCGTACCCACCTAGAGCCACAGCTGCAGCCGTACCGGACGCTTCAATTGCGGCAGGGAGAATGAGAGGCAGTTGGATGGTCCAGAATGCTCGGAACCTCGAGGCCCCAAGAGTTTCAGCAGCCTCCGCATACTCGGGATTAAGCATCTCGGCCGCGCCTCTCAGTGGCCCAACGATTCTGGGGACCGAGAAGAAGACATATGCGATGAAGAACCCTAAGTATGTGAAAGCAGCGCCAGCCAACGGCGGAAAAAACTGCCCGATCAAACCGTTCCTACCCAACAGGACAATCGAGAAGAACCCGATGATGATTCCCGGCAGAGTGATTGGGAAAGTGAGCAGGGCATCCAACGCAGGTTGAGCTCGATTCTCGCGTGACCGCTTCGCCAGGTATAGAACGGTTGGGATCGCAAGAACCACGGTGATAACCACCGATCCCAAACCGACTATCACCGAGTTGCGAACCGACCTGGCGATAAAAGCGGAGCCCAGCGCTTCTTTGTAATACTGCAGGGTAGGCCCCGAGGTCTCATAGATGCCCACCTCACCAATCCCGAATGACCTGAGTATCAAGACCAGAACGGGATAAAGGCCGAACACTATGACGATCACAAGTACTGGAATGAGTGCCAGCAAACCGAGACTGAACCTTTTCGATTTGCGTTCCACGGCGTCTCGTCCGGCACTCTCTGCTGGCGCGGAGTTTGCCTGGTTCATGAGGTCTACCCGATCAGAGCTTTGTAATCCTCGTTGAACTTTTGCTGTACCTCACCCTGCTTCAAGTAGTTGACAGTGCGTGCACGCTCGTAATCCTCCTCAGGCAGGAACTTTCCGCGCATGTCGGCTGGGATTTCCCCAACTGCCGGGCGCATGTAACCGTGCGCAAAGAGTGACTGCCCTTCCTCCGAGAAGTAGAAATCAAGCAGAGCCTTACCGTTATCATCGTGTGGCGCACCGTTGACGAGACCCACAACGTATGGGATCTGAAGAGAGCCCTCTTCGGGGATAATGATGCTCACATTCGATCCCTCATCACGCAGTTTGTATCCGTTGAAGTCGGCGTCGATGAGAATCGGGATTTCGCCTTGTGCCACTTTTGCAGTCGCAGTTTGAGCAGAAATAATCGCGCCATTATCGACGAGTTGCTTGATGTAATCCAAGCCCGGACCAAAGTCATCGAGGCTTCCGCCCATCGCTTCGTTCGCGGCGGTTGCAACGGAGTAGCCGACTGCAGCCTGAGTCGGGTCAAGGAAACCTACTTTGCCCTTGTACTCGGGCTTCAACAGGTCCGCCCACGAGGACGGAACCGGCGCACCACCGAGAAACTCCTCATTCACGATGAATGCCACGGTGCCGGAGTGCACGGTGTGCCACATTTCATCCGCACTCTTCAAGTCATCGGCAATGTCACCGGCTCGCTTAGGGGTGTGCGGCTGGAGAACACCGGACTCAACCAGCTGGCCACCGAAAGCAATACCTGTGTAAACCACGTCTGCAACCGGAGAAGCCTTCTCTGCTTGCAGAGCAGCCAACGCTTGCCCGGAGTTCTTCGGGTCGTTGGGAGCGTCGATTCCCGTTGAGTCCTTGAATGCAGCATGTACCTCACCGAAGTTGCCCCACTCCGCAGGCGAGTTGTAGGAGATTACGGTCTGCGCGCCGCCCGAAGAGCTCTTATCGGAGGAACCTGCAGAGGTGTCTACCCCAGTATTTCCGCATGCGCTGAGCATAGCGACAGCGGAGACTGCGAAAACTCCGCGAACCAATCGGTTGTTAAACATCGAACTTTCCCTCTCATCGTCGGCCACCGAAGTGGCGTAATCGGACAACGCGATTCGAATCGACTCGCTCAGGAAAGTTTCGCTCGCGAATTTAAATCCGGGCTGTCGCTGATGGGAACCTACGGTAAATTCACGGTAAATTTCTCTAAGCTGGATTTCAGGCGACTATTAGTTCAAGCACAACCTATTAGACCCGCTACTGAATCCGTGGAACAGCCACTTCACCGCAACCCATTGAATCTAGGTAGAAATCTGGGTATTTTTAGGTCTATGCAAACCGTATCCATCAGCCAGGCCTCCTCAGCCGGTGTTTCGAGACTGGTCTCAATGGCTGAATCCGGCGCACCGGTGCCGTTGACTAGGCACGGAAGAGTTGTCGCGGAAGTAGTTTCCACCAACGAGATTGAGCGCTTGCGCCGGGATAGCGAGACGCTACGGGACGCTGTTCTCGCGCTCGGGAGGTTTGCGACTGACTCAGGCGAACGCACCGACCTCGACGATGCGATGGAAATGTTCGGGTTTAGTCGCGCAGAATTAATGGCCGAGATCGCGGCCGATGGGGAATCCCTCTAGCGTCCGCAAGCCAATGGCAGAAGCGAATCCTCCCGCCCGGGTGAGGTTGACTAAGGAAGCAGTTGAAGACCTCCGGCGGCTGGAAAAGAAGGATCCCCAAATTGTCCGAAGCATCTTTAGAAAGATGCTGCTCCTGGAGCAATCCCCCTACGCCGGCGAGCCGCTCCTAGGTTCACTAGTGACCTTCAGAAAGCTCATCATCGGGGATCGCGATTATCGGATCGTGTGGCGCGTCTCTAATGATGAGAGGTTCCGACCGGTACTCGAGATCGCGGAGGTGTGGGCAGCAGGAGCCCGGTCAGACGCCGCGGTTTACCGCGAAATGGTTCACCGAGCGGAGCTACTCGAAAATGAAGAGGACCTAGAGACCCGTGCACTGGCTGACATTCTGGCCGAATTTGGGCGACGGTATGCCGGAATAGAGGCGCATGCGGAGCCATCAGGAACCGCTGACTTGCCCACATGGCTCACGCAGGCTCTAAAGGACCAACTGCATTTGTCAGACGAGCGCATCAGCGTGCTCACTCAAGAGGAAGCACAGCAGATGTTGGCCTACCACTGGAGTCGACCTAAATCGTCACCTGACGGGACTTGATGTTGTCCAGCTGCTTGCGCTCCTCGGCGGAGAGCTGCGCATCGGAGGCGTACTCCGCCTCGATCTTCTCGTTCAGCGCGGTCAGCGCCTCGGCGTAGGAGGCGGCGTCCACGGACGGGTCGAGGTCCCACACCGGCACGACCACGCCGTGGGTGCGGAATGCGCCAGCGAACTTGGTACCCTCGCCCAGATTCAGCTCGCCGCGAGCGGCGATGCGAGCCAGGGCGGTGAGCATCTGGTTCTCGCTCTCCTCCGGGCGCACCCAGCGGATGTGGGCCTTGCCGCCGCCAGGGTTAACCCACCAGATCGAACCCGGTAGATCAACCTTGACCTGGGTAGACGGAAGGACAGCCTCGTTGGCGCGGCCCAGGGCCTGGCGGATCTCCGGGGGCACGGTCGCGCCCTCGGCGAACCACCAACCGAAGTCGTTGTGCTCGGTGATCTGCAGTTGGGACGAGGCGTCGATAAGCGAGGAAAGCTCTGGCTGCGAGCCATCCGCAACTGTGGAGCCCAAGGTCTCCCCTGGCTTTGCCTCGAGTACCCAGTTAAGCGCGTACGCCAGGTCGCGGCCCGGGTTCTGCGAGTGGGACTGCACCTGAAGTGCGACGAAGCGCTCGCCGCCCTCCTCCTCGGCGCGCACCATGGCGGCGCCGGCGCCAGGCAGCACCGTGACGATGTTCACCGGCGTACCCTTGACCTCCACCTGCGCGACGGCGGACGGGACGAACTCCTGCAGCGCGATGAGGTCAGACTCCATGGCCAAGCCGCCGTACGGGCGGGGATCCTTGGCAAACTGCTCGCGCTCGGCGGCGCGGGCGGCAAGCTTCGCCTCGCGGCGGGTCATGCCCTCGGGCAGCTGGTTCTTTTGCTTCTTCGGTTTCCTAGGTGGCATGCGCTTTAGGCTAGCGCACGCCCTCGACACCACCTTGACCGCGCTCGAACGTGTCCAGCGCCAAGTTCGGCAAGTCGGTGGCCATCACGTCCACGCCCTTCTCCGCGCACCAAAGCATCTCGCGCGGGGTGTTCACGGTCCAGGTGTAGGTTTTCAGACCCTTGAAGCCGAGGAGCTCGTGCTTGTGCTGCAGGTGAGAGAGCGCAGGGCCGACACCGAAGGGCTTCGAAAACATCGTGTTGCCCGGGTTCCAGGTTCGTTCGCGTAGGTGGAACAAGTAGTAGGTCTCCAGCTCCGGCGCTTGTTTGGCAAAGTAGCGCACCGCCGAGTGGCTGAAGGAGACCACATGCACCCGCTCCGAATCCTGCAGGCGGTTGTAGCGCAGCACGCGCAGCGTCTGTTCATCCACTTCTGGACCGAAGCGGGTGGGGTGCTTGGTCTCTATATAGATGTGCTTGTGGGGATAGTCGGATAAGAGTTCCAACAGTTCGTCGAGAAGCAAAATGTGCTGCGGGTCTTCCTCCGTGCCGGAGTTGAGCTCGCGCAGGTCGCGGTAATCTATGGTGGCCACGCGCCCGCGACCGTTAGTGGTCCGGTTCACCGTCGCGTCGTGGAACACCACGAGCTTGCCGTCGCGGGTCAGACGCACGTCGCATTCGATCCCGTGGATGGGCAGCTTCAGTGCTTCCTCGAACGCGCGCTGCGTGTGCTCCGGATACAGGCCGGAGAACCCACGGTGCGCGATGATCTGGGTTTGCGCTCGGTTGTCCACGACACCCAACGTACAGCTGCCCCGCTTCCCCGCTCGATCTTTGCCAGAATGAGCGTGTGCTTTTCGACGACCCGGTACAACCCATGTCCAGCTTCCGCCGGCTGCCATCCCCGTTGGGCGACAAGGCCGCCGAAGCCTTCAACACGGTGCGCAATGCGCGCCGGCGCTACTCGGTTAGCCGCGACGGCATCCTCGCCGCTCCCGTGGCAGCGTTCGAGGTGTTCACCGACCTCACGCCGGGGCTTCGACTGCGCGGGTTGCAGCGCCTGCCGCAGAGTTTCCGCGTGGGCGCCGTCGGCGCGGAGGTAGCCACCTGGGGTGCGGTCTCGCCTTCGCTCTTGCCGCACAAGTGGTCCACCACCGCGGCGAACACGGCGGTGCTCCAGGGCATCGGCCACGCCGTGACCACCGCGGTATCGCAGGCGGTGCGCCCGGGCAAGCGAAGCGAGGGCGGCCCGCTGCCCACGCCCGCGCGCTTGGGCATGACCGCCACGACGCTCGGGGTGTATGCCATGGCACTGTATCGCCGCCGCGATCAAGAGCGACTGGTCGAGGTCGAAGGCGAGTACTCGGTGTGGGACACCATCGGCGGCCTTGCGCTGGGTTCGCTCGGCTACGGCGCGATGCTGACGGTCGGCGAGGCGATCCAATCCTTCATTGACGCGATCAACGCCGTGCTGGGCAAGCGTTTGCCGCCCGTCACCTCCTGGCCGCTGGCCATTGCTGTTGGCGGCGGAGTGATCTTGCTGTTTGCCGACCGGGTGGTTGTGCGCCGCTTTTTCTCCCGGGTCTCCCAGAGCGCTCAGGAGCTCGACCGCGCGTTTATGAAGGGCGCTGATCAGCCGGCGGAGCCGGAGCGCTCCGGCTCGCCCGAATCCAACGTGAACTGGAGCTCCATGGGCCGTCAGGGCCGCGCAACGGCTGCAGGCGGTCCCCGCAAGGCGCAGATCGCACGCGTGCTTGGCGTCAGCGAGGACGAGGTCAAGGAGCCGATCCGCATCTTCATCGGCCTGCACGGCCTCGACCCGGACGAGTCGCCGGACTTCGACCAAATGGCGCAGGAAGCCGTCGCCGAGATGCACCGCACCGGCGCGTTCGAGCGCAACCACATCGCCGTCATGTCCGCCGCCGGCACCGGCTGGATCAACGATTTCCACACGTCCGGCTTCGAATTTGTCACCCGCGGCGACAGCGCCATCGTCGCCGTACAGTATTCGTTCCTCCCCTCGGCGTACTCCTACATCGCCGACCACGACTCGCCGGTCCGCTCCTCCCGCGCATTGGTGCGCGCCATCCGGGAGGAGCTTTCGCTTATCGACGAATCAGTGCGCCCGAAACTCTACGTCGGCGGCGAATCGCTCGGCGCCTACGGAGTGTCCGACGTGTTCCGCAGCGTGGAAGAATTCCTCCAGGCCACCTCTGGCGGTGTGTTCACCGGAGTGCCAGGTTTTGCCCGCAACCACTCGGAGTTGACCCGCGCACGCGAGGAGGGCTCGCCGCAGCGCCTCCCGCTTGTCGACGGCGGGCGTCATGTCCGTTTCACCGCCCACCCGGACCACATCACGCACGATTTCAAGGGCGACGACTACGCCCACGAATGGGAGTCGCCGCGCTACGTCTTTGCCCAGCACGCTTCGGATCCGGTGGTGTGGTGGGAACCTAGCTTGATCTGGAAGATTCCGGACTGGTTGAAAGAACCCGGCTCGCGCGGCGACGCCGCCCCCGAAGCGCAGAAGCTTGACGTGCTGCAGACGTTGCGCTGGATGCCGCTGATCACGTGGTGGCAGGTCGGGATCGACCAGCTGGCCTCGCAGGATGTGCCGTCCCCGCACGGGCACAATTACCACGACGAGACGGTGGCCTATTGGAATGCAGTGGTCCACGGTGTCAACGGAGGCTTAAGCGACGCGGAGATGGATCGCGCAGCCGAGTGGATCCACAACGACGCGGTGAAGTTGCGCAAGCCTCCGGGCGGTTTTCCGTCCAAGCACGGGTACTAGGGCCAGCAAGGCAGCACAGCCATGGCGAAACCACGGATGCGCTCGGAGATATACCGCGACTACTCGTCGCTTGGCATCGCCGCAATGATCACCACCGTTGCGCTCAACTGGGTGATCGCCTCCGACCGGCTGGATTTCGAAGCCATCGGACCCTTAGGCTTTGGCTTGGCGTACTACCTGGTCTTTTGGGTGCTCTACATCGGAATCTATGTCTGGTGGACGATTCGCATGCTGCGTGCATGCACGATCGAAGAGCTGCGCGCCTACGCCAGGCGCGAGTCTCGCGTGTCCGAAAAACGCTGGGTTCGTTGGAGCGGTACCAAAGGCGCTGCCACGATCACGATCACCGCGGCAATCGTTGCGCTGGCCATGTCCATCATGGTCGCGCGCATCCCTTGGTCGCGCCACGACCCCATCATGCTGACACTCGCCGCCCTCACTGCTGTCTTATCGTGGGCGCACCTCGTGGTCGCCTACGCCACCTCGTATCTCGAGCTCGACTTGGGCGGCGACGAGCGTCAATTCAACTTTGAGCACACCGACGAGCCGCTTTTCGACGACTACCTCACCCTCGCCACCACCACCTCCACGATGGGCTCGGCGAGCCCAGCCGTGCCCATCACCCGCGAGGGGTGGAACCGCTTCCGCGCGAACAAGATCGTGGCGTTCGCGTTCAACACCCTGGTCATCGCCGTGGTGGTAGCGATGGTGACCACCGGCTTGATGGAGTAGCGCTCGAAGTCAGCAGCCTAGATCCGCCTAGATCCCGCAGGCAACGCCCGTGGAGTGATGCGGGCAGTAGCCGTTGGGCACCTTGTGCAGGTACTGCTGGTGCTCGTCTTCAGCCAAGTAGTAGTCCACCCCACTTGCGATTTCGGTGGTAGGCGCGCCAAACCCTGCGTCGATAAGCGATTGCCCATACTCCTCAACCCAAGCCTTGATGGCTTCCGCTTCCTCGGCTGAGTCTGTGTAGAACGCAGAGCGGTACTGGGTGCCGACGTCGTTTCCCTGGCGGTAACCCTGGGTCGGGTCGTGCGCCTCGAGCGCGGCGCGGACCAGCTCCTTGAGTTCGACCTGGGCGGGGTCGTAGACCACCTCGACCAGCTCAACGTGGTTAGTCTGGCCGGAGCAGACCTCGCGGTAGGTGGGGTTCGGGGTGACGCCGCCGCCGTAGCCGACAGACGTCGATTCGACGCCCGGCATCTGCCAGAACATTTTCTCCGCACCCCAGAAGCAGCCGATGCCGATGAGCAGGCGTTTCTGCTCGGGCTTCCACGGGCCGGTGATCGGGGCGCCTAAGACGGCGTGCGGGCGGGGGTTGGCCAAGACGGGCTCATCGCGGCCGGGAAGCGCGCGGCCGGGTTCGACGAGTTCAGGTTTCGGTGCGAAAAGGAATCCCATACCAGTGCTAACGCCCGGAAAAGTCGCGGTGTTCCAAATTTCATTACCATGGGGTGCCGTAACTTGATCTCCAACGAAAGGACTCATGATCATGGCTGTTTACGAGCTTCCGGAACTTCCTTACGCATACGACGCGCTGGAGCCGCACATCTCCGCCGAGATTATGGAGCTGCACCACTCCAAGCACCACGCCAACTACGTCAAGGGCGCAAACGCAGCGCTCGAGGCGCTCGAGGCGGAGCGGGGCGGCGAGGCAGATGCCGACAAGATCCGTGCGCTGTCCAAGAACCTCGCGTTCAACCTTGGTGGCCACACCAACCACTCCATCTTCTGGAAGAACATGGCACCAAACGCTGGTGGCAACCCGACCGGCGAGATCGCCGCTGCGATCGACCGCGACTTCGGTTCCTTCGAGGCGTTTAAGAAGCACTTCGCCGGTGCAGCCAACTCCCTGCAGGGCTCCGGCTGGGCAGTCCTGGGCTACGACCACATCGCTGGCCGCCTGATCATCCAGCAGATGACCGACCAGCAGGGCAACATCTCCGTTGACTTCACCCCGGTCCTCATGCTGGACATGTGGGAGCACGCGTTCTACCTGCAGTACAAGAACGTCAAGGCTGACTACGTCGACGCTTGGTGGAACGTTGTCAACTGGGACGATGTGAACGAGCGCTACGCAAAGGCAGCAGCGTAAGCCCAGTTCGCTTTCGCTTAACGCTTAACGACGGCGGCACCCCGCCCGGCTCAACCGCCGGGCCGGGTGCCGTTTCGCGTGGTGGCGGTTTCGCGCCCTCCCGCTCCGCTACTCTCCTGCCCCGCCGCCTATCCGCCCACCCACGCGACCACCCACCGGGCCGCCCGCTTCGCCACCTATCCGCTCAGCCAAACCCGGACAATGGTGCCAAACCCGGATAGTTACACCCCTTTATGCCTGAACCAACAGACATAAACCCTCGTAGATATCCGGGTTTGGCACCATTGTCCGGGTTTGACCAGAGATGGCTGTACGAAAGAGCGGTTTTTGCGGCGGCACCGGCGGTGCGAGAGCATAGGGATATGAGGAAGGGAACGCCGGAGTACCGCAGGGCGACAATCGCCATGCTGTTCGTCGGGTTGGCTGTCTTCTCTTCGCTGTATGCGACCCAGGCGCTGCTGCCGACGCTGACCATCGAGCTCGGCATTACTCCGTCCGAGGCCGCGTGGACTGTCTCGGCCGCCACTGGCTCACTCGCGATCTGCGTGGTGCCAGCGTCGATCCTGTCTGAGAAGTTCGGCCGTGGGCGGGTGCTCGTCATTTCGGCGGTGGCCGCCACCGCCGTTGGTCTGCTTCTTCCGCTGACTCAGAGCATCGAGCAGATGGTGCTGCTCAGAACGCTGCAAGGAGCGCTTCTGGCGGGGACACCCGCAGTGGCCATGACCTGGCTGTCTGAGGAGCTCGATGAGCGCGACCTGCCCGGCGCGATGGGTCTCTACATCGCCGGCAACACGGTTGGCGGAATCATGGGCCGCATCGTGCCCGCATTCGTGCTGGAGGTAGCCAGCTGGCGGTGGGCACTCGCAGTAGGCACGATGGTCAGCTTCGCAATGGCTATAGCCACCTGGATACTCTTGCCGGAGCAGCGCAACTTCCACGCGAAGGACACCATCCGTCCTGCCGCAGAGTTCCGGGCTGTGGCAGGTCACCTGCGCAACCCGCGCCTCGTGGCGCTCGCGGTGACCGCATTTCTGGGCATGGGTGTGTTCGTGTCCATGTACAACTTCTTCGGGTTCCGCGCGATCAATGACTTCGGCCTGCCACCTTCACTCGCCGGACTCGCGTTCCTTATGTATCTTTCCGGCACGTGGTCGAGCGCCCGTGCTGGCTCGCTTGTGAAGCGCTTCGGCCGCGGCCGGGTGGTGCTAGCTGGTGCAGCGCTCATGCTTGTCGGCGCGCTCATCGGGGCGAGCCCAAATCTGTGGGCGACGCTGTTCGGCCTGCTTGTTTTCACTGCAAGCTTCTTCGCAATGCACTCGACGGCGTCCGGCTGGGTGGGCCAGATCGCGGAGCGCGACCGCGCCGAAGCGTCGAGCCTGTACGTGTTCTCCTACTACATGGGCTCGTCAATCCTCGGCGCGGCGACGGGTCGCGCCTTCGAGGCTCTGTCCTGGGGCGGATTCGTTGGAGTGCTCGCCGCGCTTCTGGCAGCGCTCACGGTGATCACGGGCTGGTTAGCTAGAACGGAGAGGCGTTATGGTCAGAGTGACGACGGGCGACGTCACTAGTCTCGACGGTGTCGGGCTAACTTCGCTTCTTTCTTAAGCCGCTTCCAATTACGACGATCGGTTTTGTAACGTGCAACATTATCCGCGTGTAATTGATGTTGCTCGGCCTCACGCTCCGCCTCAGAAGTCTGAAGCTTCCCAAAGCCAAGCGCAGCACAGAATAAACTGATCGCTGCAGCGAGGCCTCCGCCGATCAATTCAACCGATACGTCCTGTACCGCTTCTAACATCGCCGAGGCGGAGTCCAAACCACCGGTTCGCCATAGAAGATACGCTCCAAGCGCCATGAGGACTAGGGCCGCGGCAAATGCTTCCCCAGCTTGAGTTAAACGTTCAGTTCGGGCTTCGCGTTTTACCTTGCCCGCAAGAGCCCACTCGTCGGCCAACCCAGCCGCGTCCAAACTACCGAGATTGACACCACCAATGTGTTGGTAGAAGAAGTTCCCGTCTCCTTCGATGCGGTTGTTGCTACCGATATCCCCAGCCATAAATTGAGAATTATAAGCGCTGATTCTAAACCGCACCGAACCTAATTCTTCCCTGTTCGGCACCAGTTAACGCCGTGACGGAGAAGCGTCGTCAAGCGTGAAGCTCCGGTAGCCCCGGCGCACCTGCGGTGAGGAATTCGCGCACGGCGCGGGTGGCGCGGCAATCGTCCTCGTTGTAACGCAGCAGCATGTCGCGGGCGCGCTGGTCACCGAGGCGGGCCGCGCGGCGCAGGGCGACGGAGCGCTCACCGTCGACGTCGTCGTCCTCCCACTCGAAACCCACCACGGGTCCGAGTACCTTCAGCCCCAGCCCATCGGTACCGACGAGGTGGCGGCGGGCATGCGCGAACACGTCGATCCATTCGTCAGAGCTGATGAACGCGTTCACCTCCGCCGCATCGATCGAGTCGAAGCGCTTCGCAGAGGCCTTCAGCCAGTAGTTCTCGCCGCCGGAGGCGTAGCAGTACGCGGCGAACGTCTTCCCGGCCGCGTGGGCCTCGGCGCGCACGCCCATGAGCCAGGTCCAGAACGCGTTGAAGTTCGCCTCTTCAGCGGTCACAGCTGCATCGGCACCGCGCGCACCAGCACCCCCGCGCCCGCCAGCACCCCCGCGCCCGCCAGCACCCCCGCACCCAGTCGGCGCTTCCAGCTCATCCCAGGTCACAAACGCGCGGTAGGTCTGACCGTCGAATGCGCCCCACAGGTACGCCCCCTGGTCCAGGTACGCCTCCATGTCCACGTCGATCTCCACGTCGGCTCGCGGCATCGCAATCTCGCCGGGGCGGCGAAGCACCGGCACACCCTCGCGCCACGCGCGGGCGACGGCGCTGGGCTCGCCCACGCCTGCGTCGATAAGCGATTGCACCGTCGCATACCCCCGCTCGCGCCACGTGTCGCCGCGCCCGCCAGGCAGCACCAGCGAGATGTCGTCGAGCTCCTCCAACCGCGGCTCGCACAGCGGCCAGAACCGGCAGGTCGCACACTGTTTCAGCCGCTTCGGCTCAGTCGGTACCGGCGCTGCGAGCGCGTCCAGCAATGGCGGGATGAAACGGGTGACATCGCCGACATAAGCGCGGGAGCGGTCTTGGCCGATGATGCCTCCGCGCCCCGTCGCTAAGCCGCGCTCGCGCAACAGCAGCTCAGCGAGCGCGAGCCGGTACCCGTCAGTGGTGTGATGGCGAGCTTTGGCATTCACTACCAGCGGTTTCGACAGTCCCAGCCGGTTTGTGGCCACCATCTCGAGCGTGGCGGTGGGGTGCGGTCGTGCGACGCGATGGTTCGAGATGATGACGGGGGCGTACGCGTCGTCGACACGCACAAGAACATCGACCTCCGCGACCGTTTCAATCCCTGCGACCGTGCCGCGCAGCGTCGCGTTCGTGATCAGGTGCGCGCGCCGCGCGAGGGCTTGCTCGGTCTCACGCTCGGTGCCAAAAGCAGGGTCCAAGTCAATTCGCACGAATGCTTTTCGACGCCCGTCCCCAACCGCTCGTTCCACCGGCAGCGCATCAAACACAACGGCCCGAGCAGCGTCAATCTGCGGCTGTCGGGCGAGTGCGTCGGGCAACGGCGGGACATCCGGGTGCGCCGCACGCTGACGCATCCGAAACCTGCAGCCGACCAGATCGGACGCACGCACCGTATCCACAATGTCAGCGAGTGTACCTGGGAGCCGGGTACAGTTGTGGGGCGAAGCGAATTTAGCCGAAGTTACCTATGCAACTTGAGGAGCCCGCACCCCATGGGAATTTTGAAGAAGAACCGCCGCCGCAAGAACGTGAAGGCCACCAAGGCCAAGGCCGAGCTGAAGAAAGCTGAGGCACGCGCACGGAAGTTCGCCCGCGACGAGGCGAAGGCTGACCTGCGCACCATGGAACTTCTGGACAAGGCGGAGCAGCGGCTGGTCAAGGAGGAGAAGAAGGCCCTGAAAAGCAAGCGCAAGCACGAGAAGCAGCTTGCGCAGGCGCACCTCAAACGCATCGAGGAGTCCGGCCTGACCAAGAAGAAGGCGAAGCAGTGGACCGGTGCCGCCCGTGCGCTCGTGCCGGTACTGCTGCCGCTGATCTACAAGGCTTGGACCTCCTACCGCCAGGGCGAGCTGGACAACCGTGCCGCAGGCATGGGGCTGACGTCGCAGGATCTTGCCCGCCACTCGGGCCGCGGTGCGGAGCTGAAGGCGCGCATTGAGGCACTGCGGGCAAACGTCGACAACGAATCATCGCTGCCGCGTGGCTTTGCCGACGACGCGCGTGTGCGCCTGGCCGACCTGGATCAGGCAGTGCGCAACGCGGAGCACGCGAGCCCGGAGCAGCAGCGCCTCACCCACAACGCGATCGAGCAGGACCTCACCGACCTCGCTGCGGAGATCCACGCGAAGCAGCGCGGCTAGACGCTCTATTCGCTAGAGCAGCCCGAGTTCGCGAGCGCTGGCCACCGCCGAGGTGCGTGAGCGCACGCCGAGCTTGTCGTAGATGTGCACGAGGTGGCTTTTCACCGTCGCCTCGGAAAGCATGAGCTCGTGGCCAATCTCTCGGTTCGACGAGCCGGCAGCCACCAGCTGCAGCACCTCAAGCTCACGCGGGGTGAGCGAGGTGCGTGGGGTGCGTTCACGAACTTCCAAACGGTCGCGCACCACCGCCGACATCGGCTGCTCCTCCACTTCACCGAGCGCCACGGAGCGCACCGCAGCAACCAGCTCGTCCGGCGGTGCGTCTTTGAGCAGGTAGCCCACCGCACCGGCCTCGATGGCGCCGAGGATGTCCGCGTCCGTGTCGTAGTTGGTCACCACCAGCACTTTCGGTGGGGTCTCCATTGCCGCGTTGATCTCGGCCGTCGCCTGCGCACCCGTCATCACGCGCGCGCCTTCCGCGCCGGCGCCGAAGCGCAGGTCCATCAGCACGACATCCACACCGCCTGCTTGCGCGGTTGCAATCGCGGCTTCGGCGGTGGCGACTTCGCCAACCACCATGATGTCGTCGGCGTCTTCCAGTACGGCGCGTAGGCCGAGGCGCACAATCTCGTGGTCGTCTGCCAGCAACACGCGAATCATGGCTCTATCCTATCTCCGCCTCATCCTTTTGATTGACAGCACCCGCAGGCGACTCGGCGGGCACCTCATCAGGCACCGCCACGGACAACGCCGTCGGCCCACCTGGTGCGGACTCAATCACTAGCTCCCCGCCCAACTCCGCCGCCCGCGAGCGCATCGCGTTTAACCCTAAATGCCCGAGCCCGGACGGTTTGCCCGCCTGCGCAGCAACGTCGAAGCCGACGCCGTTGTCCACCACATCCAGACGCACCCCGTCCGGCTCATATGTCAGCGTCACGCGCACCCGCGATGCCCCAGAGTGCTGCACCGCGTTCGATACCGCCCCCTGCGCAACTCGCAGCAGTCCGGCCTCGGTGCGCATCGGCAATTCAGCGACCTCCCCGTGCGCCTCTACCTCGATGCTCATGTCAGCGGCCTGCGAAAAGTCGTTCGCGATGCGCCCCAGCGCCTCCGACAGCGACGCCTCCCGTAGCCCCGCCGGCGTCAGCGCCGCGATCATCGCCCGCGTCTCCGCCAAGTTATTCGATGCCGCCCGCCGCGCCGCCTCCATTCGCCGCAGCGGCGCCTCCACCTGCTCCTCACCCAACCCAAGCGCCTGCACATCGCGCTCAGCGGCATGCAGCAGCATCTGAATCGACGACAGGTTCTGCGCCACCGTGTCGTGAATCTCGTGCGCGAGCCGTTCGCGCTCCTGAGCCACGCCCGCCTCCCGTTCAGAGTTGGCGAGCTGCTCTCGCGTTGCCAAGAGCTCGTCGATAAGCGCCTCGCGCTCCCTGCTGACCCTGCTGACCGTGGTGAATGCATAGTTCGTGGCCACGACGACCACCGCGGCGAGCGTCGGCCCCATGATGCCGCCGAGCGTGAGCCCCGCGGGTACCTGGAATGCGATCGCCGCGCCGAGCCCGAGCACAACACCGAGCAGCCCGCGCCAATCGTTGAACGCGCGCAGGTAGACGAAAAACAGAATGAACACCCAGTACACGGCCACCGGCGAGATCGTCATATCCGCCACCCACACGGCCGTGAGCCCGACGAGCCAAATCACCCGGTTCCACGCGCCCCACCTCGGCATCTCGACGATCCCGTAGAACAGCAGGAAGGAAAACGCTGTGACCAGCATGATGTGCAGCAGCGCCGAGTTCAGCGGCATCCGCGCGAGCACCCCAAGCGAGACCAGCACCAAGCACACCGACAGCACGGTGATACCCGCGTCCAGCGCCTTGTTGTCGGGGATGTCGGCGGGATCGCGTTCCAGCATCACTAATCTGGAGCTCATGCGCTTGAGACTACTCACCCCACTGGTCACGGTTTGTGCACTGGCTGCGGGTTGTTCACAGGGCTCAAGCTTGACGACGCCCACGTTATCCCCACCCCCGCAATCCTCGGACCCCCAGGCCGCCCCGGCTCCGCCTGCCGGAGACGGCCTCCCGGTCGATGCCGTTCCGGACACCTCGCGCGATGCTTCGGACACGTGCCCGTACCTGGACCCCCAGTTTGTCGCTGAGACGAACGGGCAGGTGGTCACCGGTGTCGGTGTGGATACCCGCTTCGACCCGCCGGCGTGCCAGTTCTGGTCCTACCCGGAAGAGCCGCAGCTGACGGTGCTGGTGCGGCGCATGGGCTCCTTCGACGAGGCGATGGCCGTGGTTGATTGGGCCGCGCCGATCGAGCACACCGCGCCAGCAGACGAGCCGGAAGGCTGGAACGGCGGGCGCTTCGGCGGCGGCGAGGTGCCGGGGCGAAGCGGCGCAGGCTATGCGGTGGCCAAGGACAACGTGGCTGTGGTGGTGCTCACTAACCAGGACGAATCCTTCAAAGCGCAGGTGGTCGCGCAGCACGTAATCGCTACGCTGGGGTTGTGAACTCCGCAGCCTCCACCATCAATGTCGCCGCCGTGGTCATCCGCAACGCTGCCGGTGAGGTGCTTTGCGTTCGCAAGGCCAAGAGTCCCCGCTTCCAGCTGCCCGGAGGCAAGCCGGAGCGGGACGAATCGATGGTGGACGCCGCGATCCGCGAAACGCGCGAAGAAGTCGGCGTTGACGTTCCGCGCGAATCGCTGAGCTTCCTCGGGCGGTTTACCGCCGAGGCTTCCAACGAGCCGGGGTACACCGTGACCTCGGCGGCGTTCACCAGCTCGGTGGTGCCGAACAACCCCGCACCCGCGGCAGAGATTGCCGAGGTCGCGTGGATTGACCCCACAGATCCGCAGGGCCACGAACTCGCCCCGCTTTTGACCACGCGCATCTTCCCGGCGCTCGCACCCCGCGACATCGGGGCGGTGGCCGTGTTCGCTGGCGCGCGCCCCAGCTCCGATGCGGCGACATCGCAGCTCGCCTTCGAGTTCGGCGCCGCACTCGCCGAGGCTGGCATCACCTTGGTTTACGGCGGTTCGAAGCTGGGGATGATGGGTGAAGTGGCCCGCGGGGCGTCGTCAAGCAATGGCTCTTTGGTGGGTGTGCTGACCACCCACCTTGCGAACTACGAGCTGAAGTTTGATGAGCTGGACCGGCTGGAGGTGGTGGGCACGATGGCTGAGCGCAAGGCGCTGATGAGCCAGCTTGCCGACGCCTTCGTGGTCCTGCCCGGCGGCGTGGGCACCCTGGATGAGCTTTTTGACGAATGGACGAGCCAGCAGCTGGGGATTCATTCCAAGCCGATCGGGTTGCTGGGCGTGGAGTTTTGGACACCGTTTCTGACGATGGTGGATCACATGGTCGAGCACGGGTTTGTGCGCGCGACGGACCGCGAGCACCTCATCGTCGCTGATGAGCCGGGGGAACTGCTGGCTGCGCTGCGAGCGTGGGTGCCGCCCGTCCCGCGCTGGATTTAAGGAGAGCCGCAACCTTAAACCGCGACGTCGTTGTAGGGCATTTGCGCGGACACCCAGGGAAACACCACTTCCATCAGCAGGAAGAACACCGCCGCCGCAATGATGAGGGTGAGCAGCCATTTCACCGGCGGCGGGCCGGGCAGAGTGCGCCAGAACAATCCGTAAAGTCCCATACCGTTTCCTAAGTACGCTCCGTCATCGCCGCGGGCAGCGGCCCGCCATCTTCCGTCTTCGGCAGTACCTCAGTGCGCACCGCGTGGATGACCATGCGCTCCGCGTTGGAGAACTGCGGGTGGCACGTGGTCAGTGTGATCAGCCCCTCTGCGCCATCAGCGACCTCCATCGAGGCATCACCCGGAAGCGGGTTGAGCACCTCGACGTCATTCGGCAGGGTGATGTGCCTGCCCTGCACTGCTGCGTAGTCGCCCGCCGCGACGCGCTCGTTCAACGCCTCCGGCAAACACGCCGTCCCCTCAGCGCGCCGCTCCTCCGCCGCAAGACCCATTGGCAGCACCCGGTAGGTCACCCACGACGAACGCGTCTCCACCACAATCGCGTCACACGCATGCAGCGCACCGAGATCGTTGAACGGCGCGCCCTTTCCCACGCGGTGCCCAGCCACTGCGAAGTTGCCAGCTTCGCCGGGCAACTGCGTATCCGGGTAGCGCCCGGGGCCAGCCAAGAGCGTCTTTTCATCCACACCTTCGAGCACGGCGAACTGGTAATCCGCGCCGAAGGCTGGGATGAACAGGCGGGCGAAGGCGTCGCCAAGCATTGGTCTTTCTTGCGACCTTGGGTTGGTCCAACCTTCTTCTTGCCACTGACCCTCAAGCCGCGACTGTGCCTCGTCCTGCATCCGGCCTGAAGCGATGTTGGTCCAAAACGACTCGTAAAACGCGAAGAGCAGCAGCAGTGCCCCCGCTGTGACCAGCAGCTCTGCCACAACTTGCCCGATGCGCAGCGGTTCCGTATCGGGCGAGGTCATGGCCTAACATTAACGCACATGCTGGAAATGTTCGTGTACCCGGTCTCTGCCGTGATGAAGTTCTGGCATTGGCTTTTGGCCGAGCAGTTCAATATTCCCGCCAACGCGACATGGATCGCGTCGGTGATCCTGCTGGTGTTCACGGTGCGCGGCATCATCCTCCCGTTCGCGTGGCAGACGTATAAATCCGCGCGCACGACCTACCTCATGCGCCCACACCTGGAGGCGGTGAAGAAGCAGTACGGCGAGTCCGTCACCCCGGAGGAACTTCGCGCGGAGGACGAAGAACGCAAGCGCATTCAGAAGGAGCACGGCTACAACCCGCTTGCCGCGTGCGTGCCGGCGCTGATCCAGATCCCGGTCTTCCTCGGCTTGTACCGCCTGCTGCTCTGGATGGCGGTGCCCGATGCCGCCGGCGGCCGCTCGCTCGGCGTGCTTTCCGAGCCTGAGATCGAGTCCTTCCGTAGCGCCGTCCTCTTCGGCGTCCCGCTGCCCGCCTACGTATCCATGTCGGATGAGCAGTTCGAGTTTCTGGGTACCACGCAGCATGATGTCCGCACCCTCGCCATTCCGCTCATCGCCACCGCGATCGTGCTCACCTCCACGAACCTCCTGGTTAACCAGCTTCGCAACCGCGCCACCCTGGAGTGGGAAAACACGATGACGCGCCAGACCTACTACATGCTCTACTGGCTCATCCCGATCGTCGCCGGCGCCCTGCTCACTGCCGGACTCACCGGCCTCGTCCCCATCGCGCTGCTGATGTACTGGGTGTGCAACAACCTCTTCACCACGCTGCAGACCGCCGCGTTCTCGGTGCTCATTGTGCGCCGCTACCCCTCAGAAGAGATCCACCACCGGTCGCAGGCAGAAGCTAAGGCCGCGGTCGACACAAGGAAGAGGGAAAACAAGGAGCGCAAGCTTGCTTTACGACGCAAGCGTCTCACCGCCATCACGCGACCCCAGTCCTTCAACGAGATTCGACGTGAAATCAAGGCCGAGAAGCAGGCGCGCAAGGACGCGAAGGCCGCGGAGAAAGCTGACAAGAAGGCGCTGACGAAGGAGCGCAACCAGGCACGCAAGGAGCTCAACCGGCAGATTATGGCCGAGCGCAAGGCAGCCAAGGAAGCAAAGAAGGCTGGTAAGGCGGGTCAGGCTGGAAAGGATGAAGCTCCAACCATCGCTGGGTCGACGCGCTGGACGCCGCCGGCTGCGCCTGGGTCGGCGAAGAGCTAAATCGAGTAGTCCGCCGCCGGTGCGCCGAGAGCGCTCTTCGCCAACTGGCGCGCGGTCTCGAGCGGGGCGACGCTGCGGGTGAAGCGCGCGCCGGCCAGCCCACCGTCGAGGTAGATGAGCATCTCGTCCGCTTGTTCAGAGGATTCGTACCCGTTCTTCCGCGTGAGCAGCTCGGTGAGCGTGGTGTGCATCCAGCGGCGGTGGTTCAGGCTGGTCTCCACAATCCGGCGCTCAGACTCGCTCTCTGGGCGCGGGTACTCGGTGGCCGCGTTGAAGAACGGCGAGCCGCGGAAGTTCTTGCCCGGCTCCTCATCGATCGCCATATCGAAAAACGCGATGATCTTGCCGTCGAGGTCATCCGCCTTCGCGGCGCGTTCCTCCCAGCGCGCCCGGTACTCCTCGTCCAGACGCTCCAGGTAGGCCACAACAAGGTTGTCTTTCGATCCGAGCAGCGAGTACAGCGAAGCCTTGGCCACGTCCGCTTCACGCAGTACACGGTCAATGCCAATAACGCGGATGCCCTCTTCGTTGAACAGCTTCGTCGCGGCGTCAAGGAGGCGCTCGCGCGGGCTCGGGCGGTTTCGGCGCCGTGCACTTGGCTTCTTCTTGCCCGCGTCTGAGCCGGTGTTTGAGCTGGTCACTGGGCGCCTCCTTCGCATACTGAGCAGTAATAGACAAACCGGTATGACTATCCTACAACGGGCGGTCTTAAAACGGTGTCCCGGAATGGCAAAATCCCCCTGGCGGCAATGCGCCAAGGGGATCCGTCGTCAAGCAAAATGCTTGTGTTTAGCGGCGGCGGCCAGTCACCAGGTTGACGATCCAGAGCAGGACGACTGCGCCGAGCACGCAGGTGAACAAGCTAAAGATCCAGTTACCGCCGGCGACATCAACACCGAACAGGGAGAGGAGCCAGCCGCCGAGCAGGCCGCCGATAATACCGACGACGATGTTGAGGCCGATACCCATTTGCGCGTCGCGGTTCTGAATCATCGATGCGATCCAGCCCGCGATACCGCCGAGCACGATCCAACCAAGAAAACCGAGTGTAGGAGTCATGAAAAAGGTCCCTTCAATATGTACGTAATGCTTCCAGGCCCATTATGCCGAAAAACGGTCAGGATTGGGGACGTACCACCATCATCGGGCACGGTGCGGACTGCAGAAGCGCACGCGAGGTCGAGCCGAGCAGCATGCCCTTGAAGCCGCCGCGGCCGTGCGATCCGGTGATCAGGAGCTGCGCACCCTCGGCTGCTTCGGTGAGTGCGCGTACCGGACGGTCGCGAGTAATCACCTTCTTCACCTGCACCTCAGGGTAGGTGCGACCCAGTTCACGGAGGTAGTTTTCCAGCAGCTCAGACTTTTCGTCGTGCGCTTCTTTCCAGCGGTCCTCGCTAACCGTGAAGCCGGCTCCTGGAGCCTGCACCTGGGTGTCAATCCAGGTGTGCACCGCGATCAGCTCAGCTCCGCGAGCCTGCGCTTCTTCGAAGGCGACCTCTGTTGCGCGACGTGACACCTCGGAGCCGTCGATGCCGACCACGATCGGGCCGTACTTCGTCTCCTCGGTGACGTTGTTGTCCTCGCGCACCACCACAACCGGGCAGCTGGCGTGAGAAACCACAGCGCCGGAGACAGAGCCGAGGACCATGCCCGACAACCCGCCGAGCCCGCGCGAGCCCATCACGATCATCCCGGCATCGCGCGACATCTCGAGCAGCATGTCGATCGGCGAGCCCTCCGCCACAGCGTGACCAATCGCCAGGCTCGGCGCAACCTCTACGGCAAGTTCACGGGCCGCGTCGATCTTGCGCATCGTCTCGCGTTGCAGATCGTCATACAACTCCTGCGGCGGCACCATGCCCTCCGCGTAAAGGAATTGCGGCATGGTGTAGCTGGATGCCAGCCGCAGCGGCACGTTGCGCTTCATCGCGGTGTTTGCCGCCCACCGGACCGCGTTGTCGGAGGCCGGGCTGCCGTCAACAGCGACAACCACATCTTTCACGTCGTGGCTTACAGAGTCTTGAGCTGCGTCAGCTTCGTTGCTCACGATCCCGCCCTTTCAGGTAGAAGACTGGTTATACCATGTATTCTACGCCCGCCCAGACCGGTCTACTTCGGTATTTCGATCGGCTGCGCCGCCTCAGCATTCGACGGGTACAGCAGCTGGTAGAGCAGGCTGGCAAAGTCGGCAATCAGTTTGCCAATGCCCTCGCCGAAGAACTTCTGAATAGGTTCAAGTAGTGCGCCAAGATCCATGCCGGATAATCTACTACACATCATGGCCCGCAAGAAGCACCCCCGACAACCATTACCGCCGCGTGGCGGCCTTTCCGCTTCGCGCATCCGCCACCCGGGCCCCGATCCAACTACAGCCTTCGAGTTCGTCGTTCGGGTCATTGCAGAGCAGCGCCACCGCCACCCGGAAGACACCGAAGAGGCAGTCATGGAGCGGTTTGCTCAGGGGCAGGTCGTGCTTATCGACGCCTCCCCCGTGAACCCCGACGACCTCATCCAACCAGGGACCGACGTCTTCTTCTACCGGCGTCCCGCACCTGAGACTCCAGTCCCCTACGAGATCCAGACGGTGTACGAGGACGACGATCTCTTGGTGGTGGACAAGCCGCCTTTCTTGGCAACGATGCCGCGCGCCGCGCACATCACCGAAACCGCGACTGTCCGCCTGCGCCGCGCTACCGGAAACGAGGAACTCACGCCGGCGCACCGGCTCGATCGCATGACGTCTGGACTGCTGCTGCTTACGAAGCGCAGGGATATCCGAGGCGCGTACCAGGAGCTCTTCGCCGCCCGGCAGGTGTTCAAGCGCTACACCGCAATCGCCCCGGAGCTGGATCTCGCGGTCCCCACCGTATGGCGGAGCCACATCGAGAAACGTCATGGCGAAGTGGCCTCTAACAACGTCAAAGGTGCGCAACCAAATGCGGAGACCATTGTCCGCTCGGTTGAACGGCTGCAGCCGGCGCAGGAGGATGCGCTTCACCGAGTCCATGAAACAGAGGGGCCTCTCGCCCGCTATCTCCTGGAACCGGTGACTGGGCGTACTCATCAGCTTCGCGTCCACATGTGCGCAGCGGGTGCGCCGATTCTCGGCGACCCGGTCTACCCGGTGGTCAAAGCGTTCGGCGACGAGGATTACAGTGTGCCGATGCGGTTGAAATCGATCGAGATTGCGTTCGAGGACCCGTTGAGTGGGCAGGCGCGCCATTTCGCCGCCCAATCCGATGTCGTATAAACCCGATCTAAATCCAGAAATGCCGCGAACCCGGTACCTGGATTGTGCTTCCAGGTACCGGGTTCGCGGTTGTTGTGAAGTTGTTGGGTCGGCGGTAACCTACTCTCCCACACCCTCCCGGGTGCAGTACCATCGGCGCGGGCGGGCTTAGCTTCCGGGTTCGGAATGGGTCCGGGCGTTTCCCCGCCGCTATCAACTACCGACACATTTGTGGTTGTTGGCCACACACTGTGTTGTCCCCAGGGTTGGGGTCCCCCCTGTTGGTTGGGGTGGTGTGGTGTGTCAGATACCGGAGAATGGACGCGTTGCGGTGCAGGTTTGTTCTGCTGGTTTGTGTTGGTGTTTTGGTTTTGGTGTATTAGTACCGGTCGCCTGACCACATTACTGTGGGTACAGTTCCGGCCTATCAACCCCATCGTCTTTGGGGAACCTATGAAACCTCATCTTAAAACAGGCTTCCCGCTTAGATGCTTTCAGCGGTTATCCTTTCCGTACGTAGCTAACCAGCGCTGCTCCTGGCGGAACAACTGGCACACCAGAGGTACGTCCGTCCCGGTCCTCTCGTACTAGGGACAGCCTTTTTCAAGTTTCAACGCGCGCGGCGGATAGAGACCGAACTGTCTCACGACGTTCTGAACCCAGCTCGCGTGCCGCTTTAATGGGCGAACAGCCCAACCCTTGGGACCTACTCCAGCCCCAGGATGCGACGAGCCGACATCGAGGTGCCAAACCATCCCGTCGATATGGACTCTTGGGGAAGATCAGCCTGTTATCCCCGGGGTACCTTTTATCCGTTGAGCGACACCACATCCACAAGTAGGTGCCGGATCACTAGTCCCGACTTTCGTCCCTGCTCGACTGGTAAGTCTCGCAGTCAAGCTCCCTTGTGCACTTACACTCTTGCACCTGATTGCCAACCAGGCTGAGGGAACCTTTGGGCGCCTCCGTTACATTTTGGGAGGCAACCGCCCCAGTTAAACTACCCACCAGGCACTGTCCCCAACCCAGATCATGGGCCAAGGTTGAGGTATCCACTACGGTCAGAGTGGTATTTCAACAACGACTCCACAACCACTGGCGTAGCCGCTTCACAGTCTCCCACCTATCCTACACAAACCGCACCGAACACCAATACCAAGCTGTAGTGAAGGTCCCGGGGTCTTTTCGTCCTGCCGCGCGTAACGAGCATCTTTACTCGTAGTGCAATTTCACCGGGCCTGTGGTTGAGACAGCAGGGGAGTCGTTACGCCATTCGTGCAGGTCGGAACTTACCCGACAAGGAATTTCGCTACCTTAGGATGGTTATAGTTACCACCGCCGTTTACTGGGGCTTAAATTCTCCGCTTCGGACAAAAGTCCTAACAGGTCCTCTTAACCTTCCAGCACCGGGCAGGCGTCAGTCCGTATACATCAACTTCCACGTCTTCGCACGGACCTGTGTTTTTGATAAACAGTCGCTCCCCTCTCTTCTCTGCGACCACCACCAGCTTGAAACCGCATGTGTTTCGCACCAGGTGTGGTCCCCCTTCTCCCGAAGTTACGGGGGCATTTTGCCGAGTTCCTTAACCACAGTTCACCCGCTCGCCTGAGTATGCTCTACCTGACAACCTGTGTCGGTTTCGGGTACGGGCCGTCTATCCACATCGCTAGAGGCTTTTCTCGGCAGCACAGGATCACCAACATCACCCCACTAGGGCTACGCATCACGCCTCACACCTTCTAACGGCCGCATTTGACAAGCCGTCGTGCTGCACGCTTGCACCACAATCCAAATACGTGGCTTGGCTACCACTCTGCGTCACCCCATCACTGACCTACCACGGATCAGGCCCCACGCATCACCACACCACAGGCACCCAAAAGGATGCTGTCAGTACGGCTCTGGGTGGTTAGTCTCACCGCTTCGATACTGGGCGCGGATACACGGGTACGGGAATATCAACCCGTTGACCATCGACTACGCCTGTCGGCCTCGCCTTAGGACCCGACTCACCCTGGGAAGACGAACTTGACCCAGGAACCCTTCGTCATTCGGCGGGCAAGATTCTCACTTGCCATTCGTTACTCATGCCTGCATTCTCACTCGCACACAGTCCACTGCCCCTTCCAGTACAGCTTCACCCCATGCACGACGCTCCCCTACCCAACGCAAAAACGTTGCCGCGGCTTCGGCGGTGTACTTGAGCCCCACTGAATTGTCGGCGCAAAACCACTCGACCAGTGAGCTATTACGCACTCTTTCAAGGATGGCTGCTTCTAAGCCAACCTCCTGGCTGTCTTCGCGATCCCACATCCTTTTCCACTTAGTACACCCTTAGGGGCCTTAACCGGCGATCTGGGCTGTTTCCCTCTCGACTATGAAGCTTATCCCCCACAGTCTCACTGCCGTGCTCAATTTTCACCGGCATTCGGAGTTTGGCTGACATTGCTAAGATGATAGTCCCGCTCAACCAACCAGTAGCTCTACCTCCGGCAAACACACACAACGCTGCACCTAAATGCATTTCGGGGAGAACCAGCTATCACGGAGTTTGATTGGCCTTTCACCCCTACCCACAACTCATCCCCTCAGTTTTCAACCTAAGTGGGTTCGCGCCTCCACAACCTCTTACAGCTGCTTCACACTGGCCATGGGTAGATCACCCCGCTTCGGGTCTAGGACATGCCACTAAAAGGCACCCATTTCGGATTCGCTTTCGCTACGACTCCCCAACCAACTGGTTAATCTCGCGACATGCCGCTAACTCGCAGGCTCATTCTTCAAAAGGCACGCCATCACACACAAGAGGTGCTCTGACGGATTGTCAGCGCACGGTTTCAGGAACTCTTTCACTCCCCTCCCGGGGTACTTTTCACCATTCCCTCACGGTACTTCATCCGCTATCGGTCACACTGAGTATTTAGGCTTACCGGGTGGTCCCGGTAGATTCACAGCAGATTCCACGAGCCCGCTGCTACTCGGGGCGACAACCACACCACGCATGTGCACCTTCACGTACAGGACTCATCACCTACTCCGGTGTGCCATCCCAGACACTTCCGCTAACACACAACACCATGATGCGACAGTTGACAGCCTGCCACGGTCATACCCCACAACCCCACGCATGCAACCCCTGCCAGGTCTCACACACACATGGTTTAGCCTCATCCGCTATCGCTCGCCACTACACACGGAATCACACTTGTTTTCTTCTCCTACGGGTACTGAGATGTTTCACTTCCCCGCGTCAACCCCCACACAGGCTATGCATTCACCTGCAGGTAACCGCCCACAACGACGGCTGGGTTTCCCCATTCGGACATCCTCGGATCAACGCTTAGTTGGCAACTCCCCGAGGCATAACGCAGCCTCACACGTCCTTCATCGGCCCAGCATGCCAAGGCATCCACCGTACGCCCTTGAACAAAACACACTAAACAACACCCACACACACCCCACCACCACAACAAAAGGTGACAGCAGGATATGCGCGGGCAACACACAAAAAAGAAAGAAAAAACACTACCCAACCAACCCCAACCCCACACAAGGAGCCAGGCAATTGATTGGTTCATGCTCGCGTCCACTCTCCAGTTCTCACACACCACACCCACACACCCCACACACAACCACCGGCTGCGTCCAGGACTATGCGGGCCACAAGAACACCACACCATGCACACACAGTGCACACAAACGGTGTGTTGTTCCAGACACCCAACAGCATGCCAACGCGTATGTTTATGAACCCCCGTTGATACTTCGGTGCACTCGGGTTAACTCCAACGCGGGCGGCGTTTCTGAAGCCACCCGCCGGTATGTGACCACCCGGATATTTTGAAAATGTATTCGGTGGCAGGCGCACCCACGGCAACCTCAACCACCACACACCCCACAACTGCAGGGCTTATGAGTACTGCTCCTTAGAAAGGAGGTGATCCAGCCGCACCTTCCGGTACGGCTACCTTGTTACGACTTCGTCCCAATCGCCGATCCCACCTTCGACAGCTCCTTTTGACAGGCCACTGGCTTCGGGTGTTACCAACTTTCATGACGTGACGGGCGGTGTGTACAAGGCCCGGGAACGTATTCACCGCAGCGTTGCTGATCTGCGATTACTAGCGACTCCGACTTCATGGGGTCGAGTTGCAGACCCCAATCCGAACTACGACCGGCTTTCAGCGATTCGCTCACCCTCACAGGCTCGCAAGCGCGTTGTACCGACCATTGTAGCATGTGTGAAGCCCTGGACATAAGGGGCATGATGATTTGACGTCATCCCCACCTTCCTCCGAGTTAACCCCGGCAGTCTCTCATGAGTCCCCACCACAACATGCTGGCAACATAAGACAAGGGTTGCGCTCGTTGCGGGACTTAACCCAACATCTCACGACACGAGCTGACGACAACCATGCACCACCTGTACACCAACCACAAGGGAAACCACATCTCTGCGGCGATCTGGTGTATGTCAAGCCCAGGTAAGGTTCTTCGCGTTGCATCGAATTAATCCACATGCTCCGCCGCTTGTGCGGGCCCCCGTCAATTCCTTTGAGTTTTAGCCTTGCGGCCGTACTCCCCAGGCGGGGCGCTTAATGCGTTAGCTACGGCACGAACCCCGTGGAAGGGACTCACACCTAGCGCCCACCGTTTACGGCATGGACTACCAGGGTATCTAATCCTGTTCGCTCCCCATGCTTTCGCTCCTCAGCGTCAGTTACTGCCCAGAGACCTGCCTTCGCCATCGGTGTTCCTCCTGATATCTGCGCATTTCACCGCTACACCAGGAATTCCAGTCTCCCCTACAGCACTCAAGTTATGCCCGTATCGTATGCAACCCCGAAGTTAAGCCCCGGTATTCCACAAACGACGCGACAAACCACCTACGAGCTCTTTACGCCCAGTAATTCCGGACAACGCTCGCACCCTACGTATTACCGCGGCTGCTGGCACGTAGTTAGCCGGTGCTTCTTCTCCAAATACCGTCAAAATTCGTCTTTGGCGAAAGGAGTTTACAACCCGAAGGCCGTCATCCCCCACGCGGCGTCGCTGCATCAGGCTTGCGCCCATTGTGCAATATTCCCCACTGCTGCCTCCCGTAGGAGTCTGGGCCGTATCTCAGTCCCAATGTGGCCGTACACCCTCTCAGGCCGGCTACCCGTCGACGCCTTGGTAGGCCATTACCCCACCAACAAGCTGATAGGCCGCGAGCTCATCCCACACCGAAAAAACTTTCCACCACGATCACCACACCGTGGTCCTATCTGGTATTAGACCCAGTTTCCCAGGCTTATCCCAAAGTGCAGGGCAGATCACCCACGTGTTACTCACCCGTTCGCCACTCGAGTACCAAAGCAAGCTTCGGCCTTTCCGTTCGACTTGCATGTGTTAAGCACGCCGCCAGCGTTCATCCTGAGCCAGGATCAAACTCTCCACAAAAACACCAAACAATAACTGCCCAGTGCGTGCTTCAGAAGAAACAGGCCGTGAAAAGCCCAAACCCAACCAAAACAAACCACCCAACACAAAACCGTGCTGGACTGGCTATCCAAAAATTACTTCATGTTGTTGCTGTATCCGACGAGGAAAAACCAACAAACAACACAGTTTTAAAAAAATACTCGTGAAACCATCACACGCATGAAGCTGTGTAGCGTCTCACCAGCACACCACAAGCCCCAATCATTGGTTCAAGACCCACAGTGACCGGCACACACCAACCACCCCACAAAAACAGGGCAGCAAGCACCAACCACAAACACACCACACAACGCAAAAGTTCACAAACAAAAAATGCATTGGCACACTATCGAGTTCTCAAACAACACACGCACACCCCCCAAACAACCCACAACAAAGCAGATCATCCAGAAGGAGACGTAAGATTCTTAGCCGTTAGCGCTCGTTTTCCTACCGCTCACACAATCCTGAAACCACATCCAGGCGGGGCGTTGTCGGTCGCGCTGACTCACATAAACCTACACACACCACCACAACAACACAAACCCCCAGCACATTCCGGGTTTTGGGGCATCTATAGATGATGTGGTCTGCGGGCTATTCGACCCCGAAGAAGCGTCGGGAGCCAGAGGAAATGTCCGCCCTGCCGGTCAGGTACAGCAGCAGAGAAACTACTGCAGCGACTCCGCCAACGGCGGCGATGATCTCGACGCCGCGAATCACATCCGGATCGAATGCGAGATTGCGGGTGTCCATGAGTTCCCGAAGTGGAAGCACGAACAGGAACGGCACCATGAACGCGAAGTACTCCGTGCGCGGTGTGAGGCTCAACGCGATGGCACACACCGCGACGCCGATTACGGAGGCGGCGAGGTAGGCGCTGGCCGGGGCGTCGATAAGCAATGCGATGCCGACCGTGACCAGAGCGAACACTGCGTTAGCGACAACCGCAACCACTAGGGCGCGGATGGCCCATGTTCTCCTGGTTAGCCCGAAGCTGGAAGCGGTGGTCGGGAGCAAGCCCGGGCACGCAATGATGGAGTACCACGTGACCAGGATCGGGATGACGGCGACGAACTGGCGAACCGTGTCGTGGCCAATGAACGTGGCAAGCCAGCCGATCAGGATGCTGACAAGGCCGAACCCCGCTGCGCGGGTGAGTACGGGCCGCCATATGACCGCCCACTCAAACGAGCCGCCAGAGGATGGTGCGCCCGCCAGAAGCGGAGCGCTCTCAGAGGAATCAGAACGCTCGCCATTGGGCAAGCACACCAGGCCCATAAAGATGCTCAACGCAAGGCTGGTCGCCGCGCAGACAATACCGACCACATCAGCGCGTTGGGACAGGGCAATTGCACCGCAGATGGCTGCTGTGAACAGCACGGGCCAGATGATCACTTTTGCCGCTTGCGCGCGCGTCATCCCGAATGACTGCGCCATGTCCATCTCCGGGTAGAAGGCGATGAACACTGCTGGAGCTGCCACAGCAGCGGTCACCACTGCCACGATTGGCCTGCTTTGCGTCACGTTTATGAACAAATAGGCGGCGAATACCGGGAGCGGGATGAAGCGGAGCCAAGGCCCGGCGCGGAATTGGAGCCAGAAGAACTGCATGCTAGGACACCTCCAGGTAGTGCTCGATGAGGTCGTCGAACCCAGCGGCGGTGACGCGGGAGCTCGAGCGGAGTTTCTCGGCATCCGCATAGGTCATCAGCTCGCGAGAGAACACCGAACCTTCGCTTGCGCTGGCGACCAGGACATACTCATCGGTGTCGGTTGCGCTCACGTGCGCGGCGATCTGTCCGTCGCGGCCAAGGATGGCAGCGGTGTCGAGCACCTTTGCGGCGTCCTCGATGTGGTGGGTGGCCATGATGATCGTCCGCGCCGAATCCGCCTGTTCCAACAGGTGCCGGTAAAAGACGTCGGTGTTGTGCAGGTCTAGGCCGACATAGGGTTCGTCGAGAAGCAAAAGCTCCGTGCCCGAAGCCAAGCCGACGATGATGGCCACCATCGCACGCTGCCCGCGGGAGAGTCCGCCGAATGGGGTGCTCAGTGCGCCGTCGAGGGAGAAGTCGGCGATGAGGGTGTCTGCAATTGCTTGGTTCCAATGCGGGTAGCGCAGCGCCGCGCCCTTGAACACGTTGGCCACCGACCATGTGGGGTACGAAGTGTCGACGCCCGGAAGCGCGGTGCGGTCCATCACCCGCGCGTTGTCGAATGGGGTTTCGCCGAAAACCTCGACCTGACCGCCGGAGGGTTTGAGTTGGCCGCCGATGATGGAGAGCAGCGTCGATTTCCCGACGCCGTTGCGGCCGAGCAGACCGTGGATGCCGGGACCGAAGTTGAGATCAATGCCGTTGAGTACTGGTTTCTTGCCGAAGCTGCGCGTGAGCTCGCGCGTGTGAACGACGGCGTTTGGAGTGGGGTTCACTGGTACAGTCCTCTGCTTTCTGCGACGCGGTCGATGAGTTGGTGGAGGTCGGAGCGGGAGTAGCCGAGGTGCACGGCTTCGTCGATAAGCGGCGCAATGAATTCGCCGGCAAATGCTTCTCGACGGCTCTTCATAATGCGTTCCCGAGCCCCATCTGTGACAAACATGCCCAGGCCACGACGCTTTTCCAGCACGCCTGCGTCGACCAGAAGGCTCAAGCCCTTGCGCGCGGTAGCCGGGTTAATCTCGTGGAACTCCGCAAGCTGGTTCATCGAGGGTGCCTGTTGACCCGGCTGGAGGGTGCCATCAACGACGAGGTCTTCAACGAATCGGGCGACCTGGACGAACAGCGGTTCAGCCTCACTGTTCATAGATTTCCCCTTCCGCTGGGTCCTCAGGATTTCTGTTGGTTGGTTAGTTACTGCAGTAACTAACTATATAGCAATCCGGTAGGTGCATTGCAAGAGGGTTTTCAGCGTTTCGTTTCGAAATCGACGTGGAACCTCATGGGAGATTCAGGCAGACTGGGGGTATCTAGACCCACGTCCGGGCCCAGAAATACGAAATTAGAAACGAAAAGAATCGGAATTTAGGAGCCATGCTTGAACGAACACTGGTGTTCGTGGACACGTCGTACCTGCTCGCGAGTTTTTACAACTCGTGGGAGATCGGTGCCCGCGCACAGTTAGAAATTGACCTTCCCGAGGTGGTCGCTTGCCTTGGAACCATGATCACCCAACAACTCAACCAGCCTGTCCACAGACAGTATTGGTACGACGGTATCCCGGACTCCGGCCCACACCGTTACCAGCGGGCATTGCGCGCCTGCGCAGGCGTGCAGCTGCGTACCGGCCAGCTCATTGAGTGGGGCGAGCGACGCACCCAGAAAGGCGTGGACACACGCCTGGTCGCTGACCTGGTACTTAATGCAACGCGCGAGCAGTTCAGCGACTTCGTGCTGGTCTCCGGCGACGCCGACATGATTCCCGGCGTGCAGGAAGCCGCAGACATGGGCGTACGCGTCCACTTGTACGGATTCGGCTGGGACTCAATGTCCTCGGCATTGCGCCACGCCTGTGACACCACCACGATCATCGATCCGCGCGAAGACTTCACCGATGCGATGCAACTCCAGGTACTCGAGGGCCCGCTGCCGCCAACGATCCGGGAGCGCCCGCTGAACGACGCTGAGCCGGTGGACCAGGACCAAGGTCCGACTGCGGTTCCCGGGTACGGCCCGGACCCATTGCGAGCGCCCGAGACGGGTTCTGACCGAGCTAGTGGGGATGACGCGGCTAGTCAACAAATGCCGCGCGATCTCGCCCCGAGTCAGCGCAACATTGATCGCGCCATGCACGCAAGACCCGATGACGGCGATTGCGGCGAGTCAGAGTCGCCGGCACAACAGGCGGCGGACAGCGCTTCCGCTCACCCCTCCCCTGCCACCGTCGCTGAAGCCGCGCGTCGCTCCGAAGCTGCCCCGATTACCGGTACGAAGCCGTCGGATCAGCGCACGCATCCGCCGGCTGAGCCAGAGTCCAACGAACCCACCGAGGCGCAGGTTGAAGCGAACAATGAGACCAACCAGCCAGGCAACCAATCGCTGACCAACCCGGAAACGGCAGATCGACCCAAGCCGGGCCCCAAACCGGCACCCAAGCCGTCCATGATGGCCCCACGGAGGAAACTACGCTCGCGCTACGTTCCGCTGCCGGAAGAGGTCTGGAGCTCAGCCGGGTTTCAAACCCCCTACGACGTGGGGCAACAGTACGCCACGTGGTGGTACGAAAATGCCGCCACTTCGGAGCAGCGCGACAAAGCGCACATGCTTTCCGGTGGCGGCTTACCGCCGGAGATTGATCGCCCGCTGCTGCAGTTCGCCTGCGAAACGCTCCACGAATACACGCTGAGCGAAACTCAGCGGGTGAACCTGCGCGACGGATTCCACTCCGGCATCCGCGGAGTGCTTATCAACATCCAGCGTGGCTAACCACGCGGCCGAAATGGCTGACGTGGCTAACGCGTCCTAGCGGTTGTCGCGGTCGGAGCGATTGTCTTCGTCGGCCACCGGCTGAGCGTCTACGACCTCGGCATCGTTAGCTTCGGAGCCCGCTTCCTGGGAGCTGGCTGGCTTGCTGTCGCCGGACAGGTACGCCTCCGCCTCAGAAAGCGTCGCGTTCTGATCCGGGCTGCCCTGCTGAGCGGCCTGGCCTGCCTGCGCCGCCTCCGCGTCGTCACCGGTCTCGATCGCACCCTGGGACACCACCTTGGTAGAGCCAGACTCCAGCTCACCGGCCATTGAAGCACGGATCTCCTCCAAACGGCTGGACGCTGCGACGTCGGTGCCAGCCGTCTCGATCTCCGCCATCCGGTCGCTCATGGAGTTCTTCGCAATGTCCTGGGCGCCAAGAGCGTCGGCGTAGCGGCGCTCGATCTTGTCACGCACTCCGTCCAGGGTCGGCACACTGTCGTCGCCACCGAACTGGTTGATGGAGTCCATCGTACGGGTGGTCTGCTCCTGCATCTGTGCCTGGTTCAGCTGGGACTCGAGCTGGCTGACCTGGGACAGCTGCTCTTGCAGACGTGCCTCGGACTGCTGCTGCTGGGCCACTGCCTCGCGTGCCGCCTGGTCCGCCGCGGTATGAGCCTCGCGAGTCTGCGCCAGTTCCTGCTCAACAGCCACGAGCTGGGAAGCGAGCACCTCTGCGGTCGCGTTGAACTGCTGCGCCTTGTCCGCGTCACCCGAGCTCGTCGCTTTATCGGCCGCCTGCAGCGCAGTGCGGGCCTTGTTCTGTAGATCTTCCTGCTGCTTGATCAGGCGCTCCAACTTCATCTCCAGCTGGTTGCGGTTACCCACAATCGACGCAGCGTGCTGGGAAATCTCCTGGTGATTCTTCTTCGCAGCCGCGACCGCCTGCTGGATCTGCACCCTCGGGTCAGCGTTCTGATCGATCTGGTGCTCGAAGTTGGCCATGAGGTACTTCCAGCCCTTGGAAAACGGATTCGCCATTGGTCTAAGTCCTTCCACTCGTCAAAAGATTGCGACCCAGTGTACGCACCACTTCCTGGCTACAGCATGCAAAAAGCCCCGCAAGCAGCGGGGCTTTGCTAGGTCAAATCGACGTAGTACTGGCGTTTACTGCACAGCTTCGTCGTCATTGTCGTCTCCGGCCTGCTGTGCCTCGACCTGGCGGCGGACATCGTCCATATCCAAGCCCTTCACCTGCTGCACCAAGTCTTCCAGCGCGGCTTCCGGTAGCGAACCGGCGTTGCGGAACACCAGGATGCCGTCGCGGAAGGCCATCAGTGTCGGAATCGCCTGAATCTCCAGGGCCGCGGCGAGCCCCTGGTTCGCCTCGGTATCAAGCTTCGCAAAGGTTACGTCAGGGTGCGCCTCAGAGACCTTCTCGTAAACCGGAGCAAACTGGCGGCAGGGGCCGCACCAGGATGCCCATGCGTCGACCATAACGATGCCGTCGGCACCCACTGCCTGCTCAAAGGTGTTTTCGTTCACGTCAACCGTGCTCAACTTATTCTCCTTCGCGTCTATTTGTTATCGTGCCAACTACTTAAACGGTACCAGGGGCGAAGAGATTCCCCGCCGGGCATTTTCCGCCCTTTACCAGAGAGGACGCAGTTGCAGTGACCAAGAACTACCGCATCACAGGTCCGTCGACCGAAGCCGCTGTCGATTCGCTCATCGACGAGGTCACGCTCATCGAAGGCACCCACACCGTCGATGTCGACACTGACCGCGGGGTCATGACCGTGATGGGCGAGGACTTCTCCAGCGAGGAAATCGCGCAGGCTGCGAAAAACGCAGGGTTCGCACTCGCCGAGTAGCATCGGGAGCAGATTGCTTCACGACGACTACGAGGAGGATCACTAATGGCTACCCAGACCTACAACGTTGAAGGCATGACCTGTGGCCACTGCGAGCTGAGTGTTCAGGAGGAGATCTCCGAGATCGCTGGCGTGACCGGCGTCAAGGCTGACCACGCTTCCGGCAACGTCGAGGTGACAGGCGAGGGCTACACCGACGAGCAGATCGCTGCAGCCGTCGAAGAGGCTGGCTACAAGCTCGCGTAGTGATTCCCCGCCGAAGGCCCGTTTCGCTCAGCGCGAACGGGCCTTGTTCATATAATTTTGCGGGCATATGGTGGGAATATGACCACACCCGAGAGCACAGCGCTCCAGCACATCGAGCTGGGCGTGACGGGTATGACCTGCACGTCCTGCTCGTCGCGTGTGCAGCGCAAACTGAACAAAGTTGACGGTGTCGATGCCACGGTGAACTACTCCACCGAGACCGCCACCATTGATTACGACCCGGGCAAGACATCCCCGGACGAACTGATCGAGGTCGTGCGCCAGTCCGGCTACGACGCGTACGACATGACGCCGAAGCCTGAGATGGACGCTGGCAACGAGGCGTCGATAAGCGATGAAGCTCGAGACAACGAAGCTGAAAGCTTGAAGCGAACCATAATTTGGTCGGCGCTGGTTGCTGTGCCGGTGATGCTGGTGTCGATGATTCCGGCGCTGCAGTTCACGTACTGGCAATGGGCGGTGTTCGCGGCAACGACTTTGGTGTATTTCGCGGCTGGGTCGGTGTTTCACCGTTCGGCGCTGCTGAATCTGCGCCACGGCAGCTTTACGATGGACACGCTGGTGTCGCTGGGCACGACCGCGGCGTACCTGTGGTCGATTTACGCGCTGTTTTTCGGCGGCGCCGGCGAGCCGGGCATGACCATGGAGATGGCGATCCTGCCCGAGGACACGCACATGAACGAGATCTACCTTGAGACAGTGTGCGTGGTGATCACGTTCCTGCTGCTCGGGCGTTGGTTTGAGGTGAAGGCGAAGGGGCAGAGCTCGGAGGCGCTGCGCTCGCTGCTGGACATGGGCGCAAAGGACGCGGCGGTGCTGCGCGACGGCAAAGAGGTGCGCGTGCCCATTGGGCAGCTGGCTGTGGGTGAGCAGTTCGTGGTGCGTCCAGGCGAGAAGATTGCCACAGACGGGCGCGTGGTGTCCGGGCACTCGGCGATCGACGAGTCGATGCTCACCGGCGAATCGGTGCCCGCCGAGGTGGCGGAGGGCTCGCTGGTCACCGGCGCGACGCTGAATACGTCGGGTCGCCTGGTGGTCGAGGCGACGCGCGTGGGTTCGGACACCACGCTGGCGCAGATGGGCCAACTGGTCAAGGACGCCCAGTCCGGTCAGGCTCCGGTGCAGCGGCTGGTGGACCGGATTTCGCAGATCTTCGTGCCGACGGTGATCGCAATTTCGCTGCTTGCGCTGGTGGGCCACCTGTTGGCCGGCCACAGCACGGCGCACGCGTTCACCGCGGCGGTGGCGGTGCTGATCATCGCCTGCCCGTGCGCGTTGGGTCTGGCCACGCCGACCGCGATTCTGGTGGGCACCGGTCGCGGCGCGCAGTTGGGGCTTCTGATCAAAGGCCCCGAAGTGCTCGAATCCACCCGCGAGGCTGACACGATCGTGCTAGACAAGACCGGCACCGTGACCAGCGGGGAGATGCAGGTGACCGATGTCGTGCCGGCTTCCGGCTGGACCGCTGAAGCGGTGCACCGTCTCGCCGCGGGCGTCGAGGCACAGTCGGAACACCCGATTGCCCAAGCCATCGCGGCGGGTGTCGCGGCACCCGAGGCTTTAGGTTTCGAAAACGAGCCAGGTGTTGGGGCCAAGGCGCTTGTCGACGGCACTTTGGTCCGCGTCGGCCGCCCCCAGGCGGATCTGGGTTCCCTGCGCGGCGCATTCGAGGACGCGGAGACCGCCGGCGGTACTGCCGTTGCCGTGGAGGTGGATGGCGAGGTGGCCGGCGTGATTGCGGTACGCGACACGGTGAAGCGCGATTCCGCTGCGGCCATCTCGCGGCTACGCGAGCTGGGGCTTACCCCGCACCTACTCACTGGCGATAACGAGGGCGCCGCACTGGCGGTCGCCCGCGAAGTGGGCATCGACGCCGCAGACGTGACGGCAGGTGTAATGCCGTCCGACAAGGTCGACGTTGTGCGCGGGTTGCAAGACAAGGGCCACAACGTTGCGATGGTCGGCGATGGCGTGAACGATGCCGCTGCCCTCGCGACCGCCGATCTCGGCCTTGCAATGGGTGCCGGTTCGGACGTTGCTATTGAGGCATCCGACATCACGCTCATGCGCGACTCGCTCGGCTCGGCGGTTGACGGTATCCGTCTGTCACGCAAGACGCTGCAGACTATCAAGGGCAACCTGTTCTGGGCCTTTGCCTACAACGTGCTGCTCATCCCGGTTGCCGCGCTCGGGTTCCTGAATCCGATGCTGGCCGGGATTGCGATGGCGTTCTCGTCTGTGTTCGTCGTCACAAACTCCCTCCGGTTGCGGGGCTTTAAGGCAGAATTTGGCGGGTGACAAACCCTGAGCAACACCTGTCAGCTGCCGCGGCCGATGGCCGCGCGCTGACCCGCACCGAGCGCCTCGACCGGCTGCCCGTAACACCTAAACACAAGCGCCTTCTCCTCGGATCCGGTCTCGGCTGGGCGCTGGACGCGATGGACATCGGCCTGGTGTCCTTCATCATCGCCGCACTTGCCGTCCACTGGGAGCTGGGCAAGTCCACGACCTCTTGGATCGCCTCCGTCGGCTTCATCGGCATGGCCATTGGCGCGTCTCTCGCAGGCCTGCTGGCGGACAAGATCGGCCGCCGCCAGGTGTTCGCGGCGACGCTACTGATCTACGGCATCGCCACCGGCGCTTCGGCGCTCGCCTCCTCCGTGGGCATGCTCATGGTGTTCCGCTTCATCGTGGGTCTCGGCCTCGGTGGCGAGCTGCCCGTGGCCTCCACGCTGGTCAGCGAGTTCTCACCCCGCCGCGTGCGCGGCCGAATGGTAGTCATCCTCGAGGCGTTCTGGGCCGTGGGATGGATCCTGGCCGCAATCATCGGCACCTTTGTTGTTGCGCAGAGCGAAAACGGCTGGCGCTGGGGTCTCGCGCTCGGCGCGGTGCCCGCGCTGTACGCGATCTACGTGCGCATGGGCCTTCCTGAGTCGGTGCGCTTCCTCGAATCCAAGGGTCGCCATGAGGAAGCCGAGCAGATTGTCCGCGAGTTCGAGGCGGAGGCCGACCCGTCCGAGTACGACAAGTCTACTCCGCCAGAGGAGACGCCAATCCGCGGCGGCATCTGGGGCCCCGACCTGCGCAAGCGCACCGCCGCGTTCTGGATCGTGTGGTTCTGCGTCTCGCTCTCCTACTACGGTGCCTTCACCTGGATCCCGTCGCTGCTGGTCGGCCAAGGTTTCACGCTCGTGCGCTCGTTCAGCTTCACGCTGATCATCACCTTGGCCCAGCTGCCGGGCTACGCCGTGGCTGCCTGGCTCATCGAGGTCTGGGGGCGCCGTATGACCCTGTCGGTCTTCCTCGGAGGCTCAGCAGCCTCCGCCCTGTTGTACGGAATGGCAGCGGCGGAGTGGCAGATCATCGCGGCCGGCTGCCTGCTGTCCTTCTTCAACCTTGGCGCGTGGGGCGCGCTTTACGCGATTGGCCCGGAACTATACCCCACCCACATCCGCGCCACCGGTACAGGCGCGGGCGCGTCCTTCGGCCGCATCGGATCGATTCTCGCGCCACTGATTGTTCCGCCGGTGCTCGCCTTCGGCGGCAACATCGCGGTGTTCAGCGTCTTCGCCGCCGCGTTCGCGGTGGCGTGCATCGCTGCTTTCACCCTGCCGGAGCAAAAGGGCGTCGCGCTGGCTTAAGCGCTGCCGTCGCTAGGCACGCTTATGCGAAGAGCTCGCGCAGACGGGTGCCGAAGCCCTTGGGCGCTTCTGCGGCCTTTTCAATCTCAGCGATGTCGCGCGGCAGGTTCAGCAGCATCGTCGATTCGCCGGTACGCGCGACGGTAATGCTGGGGTCGAGCTTCGCCACGGTGTTGGCGCACGCGGCGGAGGCGTTGATGGAACGCACGGTCATGGCTTACTCCTTCGGTCACTGACAGCGGGTTCAAGCGGATTGAACTGTGTTGCTGACTGATCATAAACGCCATTGACCAGCGTGTCACCGATGGAAAGCCACTCCTAACAGTGGTCTGGCAAACCTAACTGGATCCAAAACTACCCGTGCGCCATGTTCACAAAGCGCGAGTAGTGCAGCTGGTGCGCCACCGGAATGGTGTCAATCGGGCCGCCGCGGTGCTTCGCCACGATGATGTCGGCCTCGCCCGCGCGTTCGTCGTCACGGTCTTGCGAATCTGGCCGGTAGAGCAGGAAGACCATGTCCGCGTCTTGCTCCAGCGATCCTGATTCACGCAGGTCAGCAAGCTGCGGACGCTTATCCGTACGCGCTTCTGGGCCACGGTTCAGCTGGGAAATCGCGATCACCGGCACCTCAAGCTCCTTCGCCAGCAGCTTCAGGTGACGCGAGAATTCCGAGACCTCCTGCTGGCGCGACTCCACCTTTTTGCCGGAGCTCATCAGCTGCAGGTAGTCCAGCACCACCAAATCCAAACCGTGCTGGCGTTTCAGCGCCCGCGCTTTGGAGCGGATCTCCATCATGGTCAGGTTCGGCGAGTCGTCGATAAACAGCGGCGCGTCCTGAATGTCGGTGAGGCGCTGGGTGAGCTTCTCCCAGTCCCGCTCCTCCATCTGTCCGGAGCGCATCGCGGAGAGCTTGATCTCCGTCTCCGCCGAGAGCAAACGCATGATGATCTCGGACGCACTCATTTCCAGCGAGAAGATCACCGACGTTTTGTTGTTGTGAATCGAGCAGGAGCGCATGAAGTCCAGCGCCAGCGTCGACTTACCCACGCCCGGACGCGCCGCGATAATCACCATCTGACCCGCATGCAGGCCGTTGGTCAGGTTGTCCAGGTCGATAAAGCCCGTGGGCACACCTTGATCCAGTGCGCCGCCGGCGGCAATTTGCGTCAGCTCATCAATCGTCGGCTTCAACAGGTCGGACAAGGACTGGTAATCCTGGCCGCGGTCGTTCTTCGTAATCCCGAAGACTTCCTGCTGCGCCATATCAACCAGCGCCTCGACCTCCATACCGTCTTCGCCCTCGTAGCCAAGCTGTGCCACGTGCGTGCCGGCGTTGACCAGTTGGCGCAGGATCGACTTCTCCTCGACGATCTGCGCGTAGTATTGCGCGTTTGCGGCGGTCGGCACCTCTGAGATCAGCGTGTGCAGGTACGGTGCCCCACCAACTCGCTCGAGCTGGTTCAGCCGGTCCAAGCGTCCGGAGACGATCAGCACATCGATCTCGCTCGCGTCGGAGTACAGATCCACAATCGCCCGGAAGATCAGCTGATGCGCAGGGAAGTAGAAGTCCTCCGCGTGCAGGCGGTCCACGATGTCCACCACCACGTCCTGGTTGAGCAGCATCGCGCCGAGTACACTGCGCTCCGCCCGCTCGTCGTGCGGCGGCGTGCGGTACTCACTCAGGTCGTCGCGCCCCCGGTTGAAGTTCGAGCGGCCCCCGCGCTCGAACCGGGTCGAACCGCCGCTCTCCGGGCGGTCACCGAAGCTCAGCTCCGCCGGTTCGGGCGGCAGCACGTAATCGTCAAAGCTCTCGTCGGCACTCATGAGGTCCCCTTTCAGCCCCGCTCACCATACCGCGAGACCCCATCACAAAAAGAGTTCAGAAAGAAGGTATCCACAGGGGTTGTGGAAAAGGACGATGCTTATCGACGAGTTCTCCACAGCGACCTACCCCACCTTGTGGAGAACTTGTGGAACGGTCCCAAGGAATGCCCTGCGAAATCCCACAATCCACCAGTTAGTGGCACTAATATTCACACTCCTCCGGCTTCTAAAATGCTGGGGATATCTCATCGTATTTTGAGTTGACACAGTTCGCTTTGGGCTATAAACCGGCCATTCTCAAACCGCGAACTGGCATTCTTATCCCATACTTATGCACAGGGTTGTCACAGATTAAGGTTCATGCATACTGGACTTCATGTTTGTTGATCGGGTGCGCATTGATGCGGAGGTGCGGGGGTACGCTGCGGGGTTAGACGTCGTCAAGCATCTTGCTTCTTCCCCTCTGACCTTGACTTCTCAGGTGACCGTATTCACTGGCGACAATGGCTCCGGCAAGTCCACCCTGATTGAGGCGATCGCTGTGGCGCGGGGCGCGAATGCTGAGAGTGGGTCCCGCAATGCGCGCTTCGCAACGACAAAGTCTGTGTCCGCCCTGTGGGAAGCGCTGACGATCACGCGCAGCGAGAACCCGAGCGACGTGTTCTTCCTGCGGGGTGAGACGTACCTGGGGCTTAGCGAGTACTACCGGTCGATGGGGGTCAATCCGCTTTCTGACCTGGTTGAACTTAGCCACGGGCAGGGGCTCATGCGCATCTTCCGCGAGCGATTCGGGCAGGGGGCACTATTGCTTCTCGACGAGCCCGAGGACGGCCTGTCAGTGTTTGCCCAGCTCGAGCTGATGGGGATTCTTTGGCACCTGGCGGATGCGGGGTCGCAGATCATCATGGCGACCCATTCCCCTGTGCTGCTAGGAATTCCGGATGCCGCACTGCTTGAGGTCAGCGAGGACGGGATCCATCCGATCTGTTTTGAGGAGTGTGAAGCGGTGACTGCGCATCGCGAGTTCATTGCCAACCCGACCGCGACTGCGAATTTCCTGGTGCAATGACGCGATTCATCCGATCTGTTGAACGGCGGCCGGGCTCTGGGGCTGGGGGTGCCGGCAGCGTGGAGCCGTGGGTGCTCGATGTGGCTGCAGTGCGGAATCTGGATCGCATTGAATTTACGGCCCCGATTACGGTGTTCACCGGGGACAACGGCGTGGGTAAATCCACGTTGCTCACCGGCATCGCCCGTGCTTTCGGCTTCCCCATCGACGGCGGTGTCTACGACCCGCCCGCGGGGCCGCTCGATCCCCTGTCTCCGCTGCTTGCCGTGGTTGAAGGACGTGAGGCGAAGCGGGGGTACTTCCTGCGCGGCGATGCGCACTTTGAAGCTGGACGCAAGATGGGTGCGGCTGGCCCGAGCGCGCATCACCTGCACGCGATGAGCCACGGCGAATCGGTAATGATGCTGGTCGAACACTTTCCGCCCGATGGGATCTACTTCCTCGACGAGCCTGAATCCGGGTTGTCCGCCGTGCGCCAAATGGCGCTACTGGTGCTGCTCCACGACCTGGCCGCTGCCGGGGCTCAGATCATCATGGTCACCCACTCCCCGATCCTGCTGGCCATTCCGGGTGCGGAGCTCATTGAGATCGACGAAGACGGTTACTCTCGCGGCCTCGACGTTGAGGAGACAACGGCGTTTCGAGCGATGCGGGACTACCTGGCGGATCCGGATGGTATCGCGCAGTACATGCTCGAGGTTACACGCGGTTCTTCCTCACACCTCGAATGATCATGTAGATGCCCGCGATCCAGCTCACCACTGCGGTGATGAGCGAAAGCGAGCTGGTGGCAAAGCCGAGCGCGAGGAACCCCGCGAGAAAAACGATGACTCCCAGGATGATGTCCTGCTTACCGGTCGTGTTCGTATTCATGAGTGCTCAGTTTAGGGAACTCTTATGTTCGGCACCGTCTCAAACGCATCTCACTCTGTAGGAATTTACATTTCGGCGGGGGGTGCGACCCAAAACCCCAGGTCGCGAATGACGCCCACGAAACTCCTACAATGTGGAACGCCGTCTCAAAACAAGCACGCTGTCGTCAAGCCGCTGTGGGCGACGTACACTCGCCACATGAAGTTGCGCCAGTTGCTGCTTAGCGTCGTGCTCTCCACCACCGCGATTCCGATCGTGGCGGTGGTTACCGCCCAGCTCATGACTGTATTTGGCGCCCCGTATGGAGCTGGCAGGATTGTGCTGGCCACCCTTTTCGGTGTGACAGCCCTCAACGCGATCTTCGGCGCAGTGTTCTGTGCCGGCGAAGCGCGCACAACCACCCACGACGCTGCCGTGGGCTACGGCATTACGGGCTCGCTGTTGCTCACCTTCGGGTGGCTCACCACGGCGCAGCTCGCGCTGGCCCAGCGTGGTGTCGGCGAAGGGGGAGAGGTGTCGCTGTTCACCATCTGGACGCTGCTCATCCCAATCGGCCAGGTGCTGTTGCTCATGGCCGCGCTCACTGCACCCAAGGCTGCGCCCAAGGTCACACCCAAGGACGCAGCAAAGGCATAAGGAAACGGCGCGGGCCTCAAGAGCTCCTCACAAGCTCGTAGGGTGACCCGCGCCGTTTCCTCAAAAGCGCTGTTGTCGTTGGATTGCGGTGCTAAGGGTGCACGCAATCGTCGTGAAGCGAATTAAGCTCCGACGACCTCGAAGTTCACTTTGCCCTCCACGTCGTCGTGAAGGTTGACCTTGACCTGGTAGCCACCGGTCTTGGTCACCAGGCCCTTGGGCACGGTGATGCGACGCTTGTCCAGGTTCGGGCCGCCAGCGGTCTTGACCGCGTCGGCGATGTCCGCAGCGGTGACGGAGCCGAACAGCTTGCCGCTGTCAGAGGTGCGCACTGCAACCTTGACGCCGGTGAGCTGGTCGAGCTGGTCACGCAGCTCCTTTGCGTGCTCAAGGTCGCGGACCTGGCGGTCGGCCTGAGCGCGCTTGATGTCTTCAATCTGCTTCTCTGCGCCGCGGGTAGCCGGGATAGCAAGGCCGCGCGGGAGGAGAAGGTTACGTCCGTAGCCGTCCTTGACCTCGACGACGTCGCCGGGCTCTCCAAGGTTCTCAACGGCAGCGGTGAGGATCAGCTTCATTTGAATCCTTACCTTCCTTCGTTTGTGAAAAGTTTGAGTGTGGGTTGTAGCTGTGTAGCTAGCTCAACGTTTAGAACGGAGGCTCGTCGTCCATGCCCCCGAAACCTTCGGAGGACGGAGCGGAATTCCACGGATCGTTGTCAGGCTGGTTCTGGCTGTTCTGGCCGCCTTGGCCCTGGCCAGCGCCAGCACCTGCGCCGAAACCACCGGCCGCGCCAGCAGCTCCGCCGCCAAAACCGCCCTGGTTCTGGCCGCCTTGGCCCTGGCCGCCGCCGAAACCGCCACCCTGGTTGCCGCCGCCAAAGTTCCCGCCGCCGTCGCGCGGCGTGCGGTTCACATTTGCGGTGGCGTACTTCAAGGACGGGCCGACCTCGTCGACCTCAACCTCGAACACGGTGCGGCTTTCGCCTTCGCGGGTCTGGTAGGAGCGCTGCTTCAAGCGGCCGTTGACAATCACGCGCATCCCCTTGGTCAGGGATTCTGCGACGTTCTCGGCCATCTGGCGCCAGCAGTTGCAGGTCAGGAACAGAGCCTCGCCATCTTCCCACTGGTTCGTCTCGCGGTTGAACGTGCGCGGGGTGGACGCGATGCGGAAGTTCGCAACGGCCGCACCGCTCGGGATGAACCGCAGTTCCGGGTCAGCAACCAGGTTGCCAACAACGGTGATGGGAGTATCGCCTTGAGCCATGAGCGTTCCTTTACCTACGTGTACCTACAGATACCTGCTGAACAACAATCGTTTCAGGTTTGAGCCTAGCTGGTTCTACTTGTCGGTACGCAGCACCTTGGTGCGCAGTACGTTCTCGTTGAGGTTCATCACGCGATCCAGCTCATTGACCGTGTCAGACTCGCACTCGAGGTTGACAACGGCGTAGATGCCTTCGTCCTTCTTGTTGATCGGGTACGCAAGGCGCTGCTTGCCCCACACATCAACCTTCTCCACCTTGCCGTTATCCTTGCGGACAATTTCCAGGAAATTATCCAGGGACGGGGCAACGGTGCGCTCATCCTGCTGGGGATCAAGAATGATCATTACTTCGTAGTGACGCACGGACCTCATCACCTCCTATGGTCTGTTTGGTTCGGCCATCACCCTCGTGGTGATGGCAGGAGGGTCGCTTGGCGTCAAGCAACTCGACCAGCGTACCGCAGCAGCTCCGCTGCAAGAAATTGAGCTTTTTGCTTATCGACGGCTACGTCCTACCGATCCGCCTCAAGCACCATGCCCTCCGGCGTGATGTCAATATCAATGTCTTGGAACTCGATCTCCCAGTAGCCATCGTCCTCCCACTCGACTTCAACTCCGGCTTCCTGGTTCCGCGCGGCGGTGAGCACACGTTCAACGTCCGCTTCGCTGATGCCGTCATCCGCCATATCTTCACGGGCTTCGTCGGAGTAACCAGTGACGGCTTCCGGAATCTCGTGTTCGCTGGAAGCACCCGCGACCGGTGCCGCCGGGGCCGAAGAAGCGGCCTCCCTGTCGGCAGTCAGAACAAACGGCTTTGAGTTACGCATGTCCACGATGTTACGTGGTTTACGAGGGATTTGGCACCGCGAAGAAAACCGCCAGGATGACCGGCAATAGGGTACAGAATGTAGACGCAGCGATGCCGAACCCGATCGCCAGCCGGTAACGGTCCTTCCACAGGGCGATAGCCGCGGCCCCGACGAGGCTGAAGCCGATCGCTATCGAGACGATGCCGAGCAGCGTGGTCATGGCGTTGTTGGTGCCGGGACTGGGTCGGTTGGGCTGGGCGTGCCGTCGTCAAGCTTTGTGAGCCACTGGTCTGGAGTGGTGAGGAGCGGGTCGTGGCCGTTGTGAGCAGCGGCGACTTTGTCCGGGGTTTTGCCGAACATTTGGCGGACGACCACGACCATGATCGCGATGATGAGCACGTCGCGCGCGATGACGATGAGGTTGAGTGCGCCGCCGGGCAGGCCGAGGTTCTGCACGCCGTGCATGTGCCACATCAGGATCGGCCACACCATCATGTCCACCGTCATCCAGCTCAGCAGGAGGCGCCAATATGGCGCGGCGAGCACGGCGGGCACGATGAGCCAGATGGAGTACTGCGGGCTCCACACCTTGTTGAACAGCAGGAAAAAGCCGACGATGAGGGTGAGCAGCTCCGCGACGCGCGGCTCCTTGGGTGCGCGAAGGCCCAGGATGAGCACCGCGAGGCACCCGAGGGCGAAAAGCACGAACGTGACGGTGTTCAAGATGACCGGGGCGCCGGAGCCATCATCGAAGCCGGCCCAGCCGGTGGCGCGCGAGATCACGGCGTAAATGGTGGTCCACTCCCAGCCGCGGTCGGTGTTCAGGCGGTTGAACTCGGACCAGGCCTCGGGGTTGCGGAGGTACACCGGCGCGTTGACGGCGACCCACGTGACTGCCGCAGCAACCGTCATCTTGAAGAAAGGCACGAGGTTGCGCTTGCGGATCGCGATGGTGAGGTACGCGCCGAGCACGAACAGCGGCCAAAGCTTGAACGCGGTGCCTGCGCCGATGAGAATGCCCGCGAGCCAGAATTTCTTGTTGCGCGCCGCGAGCATCGCAGCGACGAGGAAGAAGATCGACGGGATGTCCCAGTTGGTGAAGGCATGCATGATGAGCAGGGGAGAGCCGACCACCAAGAGGGTGTCCCAGATGCGGTTGCCGGCGAGTTCAGCAACCATGCGCGCAGTGCAGACCCAGAGGATAGACATCAGCAGCGCGGTGACGGCGAAATACCAACCAACTTCGGGCAGGAACCGGTCCGCCAGGAAGTAGGTGTTGCGCGAAATCGTGGCCGAGAACTGTTGGAACAGGCCAGCAAGTACCGGGTATTCCATGTAGCGGGTCAGCCCGTCTTCCACCCAGGAGTAGTCGTAGACGAACCCGGGGGAGTCGAGACCGCGTGCGCCGTAGAGCGGGACGATGTCGTTGTAACAGAACGACGTGTACTGCCGGGACCCGCCCCAGTTCAGCTGCAAGACGCCATTGTCGTCTGGTTTGCCCATGGTGCAGTTGGCCTTGGACAGGTAACCGAGGGAGAGGAACACGTAGGCCACGGCGATGATCGCGCGCAGCGGTGTCCAAAACGCCGCGCGACCGACCTGGGCGAAGCGCCCCATCGGGCCACCGAGGAAGTTCACCCACCCTTGCGCGACGGGTTCGGTGCGGCCCGGCTGCACCCGCTTAGCAGGATCGGACCAGGTAGTCGGCTTGGTAGCTTGCGTCACGGTTTCACCCTCGCTATTGGAACGCTTCATTGATGCCTTCCAGGAATTCATCAATGGTGTCCTGGATCTCCGGATCAGGTGCAGGTGCAGGCGCCGGGACCGGCTCGGGGGTGGGAGCCGGGGCCGGTTGCTGCTCAGGCTCCGGTGCTGGCTTGTTGGCCGGGTCGGCCGGACTCGGTGCCGGGGCATACGTCTGCTGGTAACCGTACGTCGGTGCCGATGCAGAGCCGCCGAGGCTCGTTCCACCGGAGTACGCGTTCACGCCCCAGAACACGGGAGAGGCGGCGGGGAATGCCTCCGCCTCCTGATTCTCCAGGACGGTGTCAAGCACGTTCTTCCAGATCTTCGACGGAGTGTTGGAGCCGTACATGTTGCCGCCCCACTCGTTGAAGATCGGGGAGGTGTTGTCAGCAGTTCCCACCCACACGGCAACCGCGAGCTGCGGGGTGCCGCCGACCATCCAAGCGTCTTTGTTCTGGCCGGTGTCGCCCATCTGCGCGGTACCAGTCTTTGCAGCTGCGGGGCGTCCGCCGGCCAGCGTCGCGTTGGAGTAGGCGACCACGGGCTGCATCGCCTGAATGACGTTGTCGGCAACCTGCTCGGACACGCGACGCTCGGAATACTCGCTGTCGACGGCGTAAAGAACCTCACCGTTGGCATCGACGACGCGCTCGACGAAGTGGGTCGGGTGGTACACACCGCGGTCGATTAGAGTCGCCGCCGCGGTGGCCATGTCGAGCACGCGCGATTGATACTGGCCGAGCACGATGCCTTCGTAGGGCTGGCCGCCGTTTTCGCGCAGAGTCACGCCTGGCACGCCCGGGATGTGGCGCGCCACGCCGAGTGCGTGCGCCATATCGGCCGTGTCCTGGGTGGTGTTGTCCAGATCGTCCTGGATGCGCATGAACGCGGTGTTGGACGAGGTGCGGGTGGCTTCCGCCATGGACAACATGCCGCCACCGCCGCCGTCCCAGTTGGTCACAACGTGGTTACCCGGCAAAGTCACCGGCGATGAGTCGAACATCGCGGTCAACGGGATGCCCTGCTGCAGCGCCGCAGCGAGAGCAAAGATCTTGAACGTCGACCCGGTCTGTAGGCCGGCGTTGGCGTAGTCCCAGCCGCTGGCATCGTCGCCGCCGTAGTAGGCGCGCACCGCGCCGGTGGCCGGGTCGATGGCCACAACGCTGGTGCGGGCATCGTCCTGCAGGGGAGTGAGCTGTTCTTTCGAGATTCGCTCCACCTCAGCCTGCATGTTCGGATCGATCGTGGTGGTGATTTGCAGGCCGCGGTTGGTCAGATCACCCTCGGTAATGCCGAGGGCCTCGAGCTCCGTCATGACCTGGTTCTTGATCAGGCCGTTCGGTCCGGTGGCTTCGGTGTAGGCGGAGTAAGACGCCGGGTCGCGCGTTTCCGGGTAGACCAGCGCGGCGCGCTCGGCTTCGGTGATCTCGCCCATTTCCACCATGCCGTCCATGACGTAATCCCAGCGCTGGTGCGCGCCTTCCGGGTTAGTCCATGGATCGAGCTGGCTTGGCAGCTGAATGGAAGCAGCGAGCACACCGCCTTCTTCAACTGTGAGCTGGTCGGCGGACTTGCCGAAGAATGCGTGCGCTGCAGCTTCGACACCGTAGGCGTTGCGTCCGAAGTACACCGTATTCAAGTAGGCGGTGAGGATTTCTTCCTTGCTCCACTCGTTGGTCATTTTGACCGAGTAGACCAGCTCACGGGCCTTGCGCTCGTAGGAGTGCTCGTTGCCCACGATGGCGTTCTTCACGTACTGCTGGGTGATGGTCGAGCCACCGCCGGCGGACGTATTGCCAGTGACCTGTCCAAGCGCCGCGCGGATAAAGCCGGTGAAGGAGAAACCGGAGTTGTTCCAGAAGTCGCGATCCTCCGCCGCAAGCACTGCGTTTTGGACTGCAGGAGGCACGCGTTCGAGTTCGACTTGGACGCGGTTACCCTCCGGGGGCACGATGCGGGCGAGCTCGGTTGCGCCGTCGTTGGAGTAGATGTTGGAGATCTGCGCCGTTTCAATCTCGTCCGGCTGCGGCACTTTGGCCTGAGAGTAGCTGTAGAAGAACCAGGTCAAGGGGATAGCCGCGAGCAGCAGGAGAAACAACGCGAACGCCAGAAGCCACTGGGCCCAGCGACGCTTCCGCTTTTTCGCTACCGCACTGCTTCCAGCTGCGGCCCGGCCGCTCTGGGCAGGTCGCTCGGTCCGCTCGGTCCGCTCGGTCCGCTCCGTCCGTTTGGTCCGGTCGGATCGTTCGGAACTTTCGGACCCGGCTGCGCGCGCCGCACGGGTCGAAGGAGTTGAACGGGTCGCGCGAGTCGACTCAGTGGGCCTTGTCGACGGCTTTGTAGACCTCGCCGACTTCGGTTCACGGCGGCTGTTATTACTCTCTGTCACACGCTTGTCCTGCTCGTACCGACACTTGTACAAGTGGACACCCTACCTTGGCGGGGCTTGTTCACACTACTGGTGCAGCTGTGACTTCTTTAAGCAAAAAATTCCACTTGCACACTGGGCAGACCTCTACGAAGTGCACGGTGATTGGACCGACCTCGCCCACGAGCTGTTCGATCTCATCCTCCGAACGCGCGGTATTGCTGCGCCGCCCGAGTTTTTCGCTGTGCACCCACTTGACGACGCGCAGGGAGCCGCCACAGATGGGGCAGGGGTATTGCGCGTCTTCACCGTGGTGCGTCGCGGCCGCCCGGAGGAGGAAATCGGCGTCGCACAGGTCGTCGATAAGCAAACTGCCCTGGTGAAACTCGCGGACGGTGACGCGGCGCTGCCACTCGTGTGAAACCTCGTGTGTGTATGCGATCATGTCAGCAAATATGAGTAAAGTGGTTTTTTAGGCAGTTCAAACTATCAATCGACAGGCGACAAGGAAAGACCGTCTCATGGCACGCCCCGATCCACTTGAGTTAGCCCGGCAGATCCGGCCGGCGATGACCAAACTCTACGTCACGTATTTTCGGACTGCGGATCAGTCCGAACTGACGGGGCCGCAGCTTTCCATCATGCATCGAATTCAGGATCACGGACCGAGCCGGGTGCGCCAGCTTGCCGACGCCGAGGGCGTGCGCATGCCCACCGCATCTAACACCATCAACCAGCTGGAGAAGCAAGGGCTGGTCAGGAGGCTGCGCGCGAACGAAGATCGACGCGGCGTAACGGTGGAGCTCACCGAACTCGGGGAGCTGACCCTTGAGCGGGTAGGCGAGGAGCGCACGCAATTCCTTGCGGAGATGCTGGACTCGCTTGACGACGGCAACCTGGGCCAACTCGCCGAAGCAGCGAACGCCATCATGGCGCTGGCGGAGGCGTATGCGGAACCGGAAAAGGCAACCAGCGGTTCCGCGAGGCGGAATGCTGGTCAGGTGGGGGAATAGGTCTAGCAATAATTCGGTGTTCGGTGAACAGGGTGCGTAAACTGTTTGCCGATGGTTCACCGTTCGTTTACTAGCGACCTCGCAGAGCTACCCGATAGCGGGCGTGCTCTGCGCGTTATTGTCGGCTGGGATTCGCTGAACACCGAAGCGGTGGAGTTTGCGGCGTGGCTTGGACGCTCGCTGCCGGTCAAGGTCCAAGTGGTTTCCGCTGTGGAAAGCAACTGGAAGAAGCCGCTTTCGGAGAAGAAGTACCGGAAATGGTTCAAGGAGCGCGCAACGGAGTTTGACCACCAAGCTCGCAAGGTGCTCAAAGAGTACGTGCCGAAGGCGCAGTGGGCGAAAGACGCTTCGTGCCTGACCGACCGCGCCGATGTCGCGGGATCGTTGTACCAATCCGCAGAGGAATTCACCGCGGATCTGATTGTGCTGGGTTCGCGCGCGAAGACCGCCAAGAACCGATTCCGGCCATCGTCGGTGGCTGATGCGCTGATGCACTCCTCGCCGGTGCCGCTTGGACTGGCGCCGAAAGGGGTGAGCTTGTCACGCAAGGGCATTACGCGGGTGACGTATGCGCTGGTGGAATCGTCGAAATCTGCGGCACCGAAGGGCGCGGGTGGATTCTCCGGGTTGCCGTACGCGACGACGTTGGCGTGCGTGCTGGGCGTGCCGCTGCGCATCATCGCGTTCTCACCGTCTGAGCAGGTTACCGATATTTCGGATGCGGCTGCGGAGTGGAACGAAACCACGCTGGGATTGCTCGATCGCGCCCGTGACCAGGCGTTTGGCGTGGCCACCGCTATCGACCCGCGGTTTGCCGACACCTTTGACGTAGAAAGCTTCGTCGCCTCGGGCAAGGGGTGGAAGCGCTCCATCGATTCGGTGAAGTGGAAGAAAGGCGACGTGATGTGCATCGGGTCGCAGCCGTCTGACAACCTGAAGCGGGTGTTTGTGGGCACGCGCGAGGGCGAGTTCATCCGCTTCGCGCCAGTGCCCGTAATCATCTACCCGCGCGGCACCAACTAAGCGGCCTAGTGGCATTGCACGGAGCCGGGATAGGGTGAGAACCATGCGCGACCATCCGGAAAACGACCTCCACTCCGGCGCGGACAGGTTCAGCCGCGTCCGGCCGGAGCCGCAAACCTTCGACGAGCTCGCCGATGAGCCGGATCCGCTGGTCACCGCCGAGCGCAACCGTCAATCCACGCGCCAGGCAATCTGGTATGCCGTGGCTACGGTGGGTATTACCGTCGGGTTCGGGTTCGTGCTCGCACTCATCTCGAGGTTGCAGGGCGGCCCGCTTTGCGACGACGGCGCGACTTGGCTGTGCACCCCGCAATGGCGGACCTGGTGGGCGATCCTCACTTCCATCCCGCCGGTCGCCATGTTGATCGGCTGCGCAGTAATCATGGTGCGCAAACTCAACCGCTACGAGCGGTGGATGCCCTGGATGGGCGTGTTCTGGCTGCCCATCGTGCCGTTCACCATGATTTGGCTAATTATCACGGTGGGCATCCTCGCGTTCGACGCGACAGAGGGTGTGAGCGGCTAGCCGGAGATCTGCGCAGTGGCGCAATCGGCGCAGTACGGCTTCGCCTGCCGGCAGTCCTCGCAGCTCAAGTACTGGTGGCGGCATTCCGGCTCGTTCGCGCAGTTGTAGAACTGGTTCGTCGGCGCATCGCAGTGCACGCAGTGGCCGAGCTGCACAAAGTCGGGATCTCCCGGCGCGCCGAACTCGGTGTGCATTCGCTTGTCAAAGACGTACAAGGAGCCTTCCCACAGCCCCGAGTTGCCGTACTTCTCTCCGTAGCGGACGATGCCGCCGTCAATCTGGTATACCTCTTCGAACCCGCGGTTCTTCATCAACGGAGTCAGAATCTCGCAGCGGATCCCGCCGGTGCAGTACGCTACAACCGGTCTATCTTTCATCCAGTCGTACTTGCCGCTTTCAATCTCGGCGATGAAGTCGTGGGTGGTTTCCACATCCGGCACGACGGCGCCTTTGAAGCGCCCGATCTCGGCTTCGCGGGCATTGCGGCCGTCGAAAAACACCACGTCGCTTCGCTTTTCGACGAGCTCATTCACCTGCTCGGGGGTCAAGTGAGCGCCTCCGCCGACCACGCCTCGCTCGTCGACTTCGAGCTCATCTGGCGCACCGAATGCGACGATTTCGTCGCGCGCTTTCACACTGAGCTTCGGGAAATCCTCTGCGGAGCCGTCGGACCACTTGAACTCGATGCCGCGGAAGTATTCCTTGGTTTTGCGGGCGTAGGTCTTGCAAGCTTGAATGTCCCCGCCGACGGTGCCGTTGATGCCGTGTGGGGAGATGAGAATCCTGCCGGTCAGTCCCAGCGACTCACACAGGTCGCGCTGCCACAGGCGCACGGCGTCTGGGTCCGCGATGGGCTGAAACTTGTAGTAGAGCAGGATTTTTCCGGTCATAGCTCGGATTGTATTGCCGCTGCGTGCCGGGACAAAAGCTCGGCTAGGAACGGTCCATGCGAGTTTTGAAGTCGATCGCGTCGCGCGTGTACACGCGGCGGTGAGTGCCCACCTTGTGGCCCGGCAAGCGGCCGTCGTCAATGAGCTTGACCACGAACGGTCGCGAGACACCAAGGAGGTTGGCTACCTGCTGGGTGGTCATCTCGTCTTCGGGTTCAGGCGAGCGCACGAGGCGGCCTTCGGCGATATCCTCGAGCACATTGCGGATCCAGATGGCTGTTTCTTTCGGCACCGTGACCGAGTCTTTCGCTTCGGTGCGCGCGCTTGCGAGGTTGTCGTTCAAGGCTGAGAGGGCTTGTTCCACCGGCGAGAGCTGCGACTTGCTGTCCATAATGGTGCAGTGTAGGAAGCATCCGCAACGAGCGCAATAGATGAATTAAACGAAGAGAGGATGACTTTTGACTGAGCTAGCTGCACAAACGACACAGACCTCCAGGCTCGATCCCTGGCACACGCGGCGAGTCGAGCCGATGGATCTCGTGGCGGCGCTGTTCTAACGCTTGTGGTACAGCGCCTTGCGCCAGTACTGCGGCTCGGTGGTGGCAAGCACGCCGAGGGACCGGAAGATGCCCTCATCCACCGAACCCAAGATGGTGGTCACGTGCGCGTCGCAGCCGCGCAGGTACTTCAGGTGATCCAGCGCGGTCGCAGCCTGCGGGTCCGACGACGCGGACACAGACAGCGCGATGAGCACCTCATCAGTGTGCAGGCGCGGGTTCACCGAACCCAGGTGCCGGGTCTTCAGCGACTGAATCGGCTCAATCGAGGCAGGGGAGAGCAAGTGCACGTCATCGGGAATCTCCGCGAGTGCCTTCAGCGCGTTGAGTAGCACCGCCGCCGACGGCCCGAGCAGGTCCGACGTCTTGCCGGTGACTATCTGCCCGCTCGGCAGTTCCAGCGCCGCACCCGGGTTGCCAGTCTGCTCCGCAATCGCAAGCGCCGGCGCGACCACCGCACGATCGGTCACGGTTACGTTTGCTTTGCGCATCACGTTGGCTACACGATCAGACACCGTCGAATCCGCATCGGTGCGCCGCTCCGCCACCAACGCGTGGAAGTACCGGCGGATGATCTCCTGCTCCGCGGCGTATCGGCACGCTGCGTCATCGGAGATGCAGTGGCCGACCATGTTCACACCCATATCCGTCGGCGACTTGTACGGCTCCGTGCCCGTGACCTCTTTCAACAGTGAGCGCAGCAGCGGAAAGACATCAATATCCCGGTTGTAGCTGGTCACTTGCTCGCCGTACGCGTCGAGGTGGTACTGGTCGATCACGTTGATGTCATCGAGATCCGCCGTCGCCGCTTCGTACGCCAAGTTCACCGGGTGCGACAGCGGCAGGTTCCAGATCGGAAACGTCTCAAACTTCGCATATCCTGCGGGAATGCCGCGCTGGTTGTCGTGGTACACCTGCGACATGCACGTCGCCAGCTTGCCGGAGCCCGGACCCGGCGCGGTCAGCACAATCAGATCCCGCGACGTCTCTACATAGTCGTTGCGCCCGAAGCCGTTCTCACTCACCACAGCGGAAGTATCGTGCGGATACCCCGGAATCATGTAATGCCTCGACACCTTTAGCCCGAGGCGTGCGAGCCGCTCCAAAAACGTCTCCACCAGTGGATTGTGACCCTCGATCTGCGTGCACACCACGTTTTCCACTAAGAATCCGCGGTCACGGAAGACGTCGACAAGCCGCAGCACGTCGTCCTCGTAGGTGATGCCGAGATCCGCGCGCACCTTTTGCCGCACCAAGTCCAGCGCCGAGAAACAGATGACAATCTCAATGTCGTCTTTGATCCGGTCCAGCATGGCGATCTTGTTGTCCGGGGTAAACCCCGGCAGGACGCGGGAGGCGTGGTGGTCGTCGAAAAGCTTGCCACCCATCTCGAGGTAGAGCTTGCCGCCGATCTCCGCACGCCGGGCCGTGATGTGCTCCGACTGCATGTCGATGTATTTCTCGCGGTCGAATCCGATTTTGTACGGCATGTCCCTTAACCATACCGGCGTACGCTGGTGCGCCATGTTCGCCACAACCTTTACCGCCAGCCAAATCCGCCAGGCAGAAGCAGTATTGCTTGACGACGAATCCGTCCCCGACCAACTCATGCAATCCGCAGCCCATGCGGTGTATCAGGCGGCAGACGCGTGGCTGCGCGGGGACACAGGGGATGCAGGGGATGCAGGCGAGGCTGAGGACCGGGTGCTGGTGCTTGCCGGGGGCGGGGGCAATGGGGGCGATGCGCTGTACGCGGGCGCGGAATTGGCGTTGGCGGGTCACGGCGTGGATGCGGTGCTGGTGGCCGACGAGGTGCACGAGCGGGCGCTCACTGCGTTTCGCAACGCGGGCGGGACGGTGTTGGAAGAGCTGCCTGAGTACCTGTGGTCGCACCGCCTGATCATCGACGGCATTGTCGGCTTAGGCGGCGGTGCTGGTCTGCGCGCGGAACTGGCGGAAGTGGTGGAGTTCTGCCGCAGTCGGGCCCGGCTAGACACGCAGATCCTGGCGGTGGACGTGCCATCTGGTGTCGACGCAGACACCGGGGAAGCCGGAGACCTATACATCCCCGCCGATGTGACGGTGACTTTCGGCGGGTGGCGCCGCGCACACGCCCTTTCCCCGGACTGCGGGCTGCAATTGCTCGCGGATGTCGGCCTACCCGGCCGTCCGCTGCACACCCTGCTGATCGATACCCTGCCCGAGTGGGCCGCCGATGGTCCGCCGCTGGTCGTCAGCGCCCGCGCCGTCGTCCCGGATCTCGCGCTTCCGGAGGGAATCACTACCATGCCCCCTGGCTGGCGCTTGGATGTCGAACCCGGCGCGGCAGACGACAAGTACTCAGGTGGCGTCGCCGGCATTTTCGCGGGCAGCGGTACGTACCCCGGCGCAGCGATCCTGTGCACCGCAGGCGCCGTGAACGCCACCCCGGCGATGGTGCGCTACGCCGGACCGCAAGCGCTCGAAGTGGTGCGCGCGCACCCGGAGGTGGTGGTCACCGAGTCACTTGCCGATGCCGGCCGCGTCCAGGCCTGGGTCTTCGGCCCCGGCGCAGACCCAGGCCTGGACACGGCTGATCAACTGCGCTGGGTGCTGGAGCGGCAGGAGCCCGTGCTTATCGACGCCACCGGCCTCACGTTGTTGGCCACCCACGAGGACCTGCGGGAGCTGGTGGTAAAGCGCGAGGCGCATACCGTGCTCACCCCGCACGATGGGGAATTCACTCGGCTGCGGGAGGCGGTCGGGCTGCCGGAAGGGTCGCGATGGCAGGAAACCCGTGCACTCGCGAGCGAGCTGCAGTGCGCCATTGTGCGCAAGGGGCGCATCACGCTGATCGCGACGGAGGAGCTGCTGGAACCGGTGGCCGCCGTGGACGCTGGGCACTCCTGGGCGGCCACACCGGGTTCGGGGGACGTGCTGGCCGGGGTTGTGGGCGCGCACCTGGCGAGCGATCCCGAGTCGCACGCACTGCAGTTCTTGTTGGCACAGGCGGTGGCGGTGCACGCCTCCGCTGCGAAGCTCGCGGCTGCCACCCCGTTCGGCGACGCGACGGCGCCGGCTAGCCGCATTGCGAGCTTTGTGCGCGAAGCCACGGCGCGGTCCGGGGCTATCTAGGAATTCCTGGTGGTCAATTGCCCTGCTATCTTTGGGCGCATGTCGCTTTCCTCTTTCCTGTCCTCGATCCCTGCCGCGATCATCGCCCTGGATAACCTCTCTCGCTCCGTGCTCCGCTTCCTTGACTGGGCGAAGTACTTCAACCTGATCTAGATGCCAGAGCATCCGGTGCAGATGTAGACATCAGCGACCAAGGCTCCGCATTTGCCCAGGTCGCGTGTGACTAGTGTGGCGCCATGGCGGCTGACGTCTACAAAGACCCGTGCGTCACAATCCCGCATCGCGATCGCGCACTTAATCCACGGGTGCCGTATGGTGCTCGCGTGACTGAAACGCGACAAGTCCAGCCCAAGAGCATGCAGATGGTGCCGTTGGCGGCGATGAGTTTCGCGGCCTTCGTCTACGTCAATTTTGAGATGTTTTCGGTCGGCCTCATCTCGCCGATGGCCCAGGACCTCGGCGTGTCCGAGGGCCTGATCGGCTTGCTGATGACGGTCTACGCCGGACTTGTCGCCCTTGTGACGATCCCGCTGATGTCAGCGACTCGACACATGGACCGGCGGCCGGTGTTCATCGCCACCCTCGGGTTCTTGCTCACCGGCATTGTGCTCCAAGCCAGCGCGTCGAACTACGCCGTACTGGTCGCGGGCCGCGTTACAGCGGCGGTTACACACGGGCTGTTCTGGTCCCTGATCAACCCGATGGCTGGGCGGCTTGCCCCACCCGGCCAGATGGGCCGAGCCGTTGCCACCGTCTCGCTCGGGGCCACTATGTCCACCGTGATTGGCGCTCCGCTGACCACCGCCCTGGGTAACCAAATCGGCTGGCGGGACGCAACGTGGGTACTCGGCGCCGCCACTGTCATCGCGTTGCTGCTTCTGCTGCGCACCCTGCCGTCGCTACCAGCCCGCCCCGCAGCTGAGGTTGGGGTGAAGCGCAAGGCGAAATCGGCGATCCCATCGCTGGTTTTCTACCTCACGTTCGCCGTGACCGCTGTATTTGCGACGTTCACGTACCTCGCGCTGATCATCGAAACGACAGCGGGGCGAAACTGGGTGCCAATCGGCCTGTCGCTATACGGCTTCTTCGGCCTTGTTGGTGTGGTCATCGCTGGTCGTCGCGTGGATCAGCGAATGATCCGCGTTAACGGCCTCGACACGGTCCTGCTCATGGTCGCGGCCATGATTGGGCTTCTGGCGCTGCAGACGGGATCCAGCTGGATCACGCTTATCGCGGTGGCAGTGCTTGGCACGGCCGCCGGTGCGCTTCCCACCGCCGGAACCACGATCTTTCTGCACGCCGGCCAACGCAACCAGGATCTCGCGAGCTCCATCTACGTGGTCACGTTCCAGGTCGGTATCGCGTCCGGATCAGCGCTGGGCGCTGCAACAGTCGATGCCGGATACCTCCCCGGCACCCTAATAATCACGCTCGTACTCGGTGCGGCCGCACTGGTTGCGCTTGCGGGCTTTTCCCGCCCGCTGCTGCGCTGACGTTATTGGCCGCGCGTGAGGTAGTGGGAAATGATGAAGTTCAGGATCATGCGGCGCAGCTGAGCCAGCAAGGCGTTGCCGCGCGAGGACTGCCTGGGGCGATCCGAGGCGGGCTCATCCGTAGCGGGGGCAGAACTCGGGCGCTTGGGCTGCGCGGCGGGTGCCGACGACTCTCCGGCTGGCAGCTTCGGCTCCGGTGACGGCGCACCTGGCGCACCTGGCGCACCTGGCGCAGACGGTGCCGGGGCAGGCGACACAGGCGCGCCACTTTCTACGGGCAGGGGCGGCACCGGAGCAGGGGTCGGTGCAGAGATCGGCGCAGGCGCCGGTGCAGGCGCCGGTGCAGGTGCCGGGGCCGACGAACTCATGGCATTCAGGCGCTCATCCAGCAACGCGGGGAAGTCGTACTGGTAGTGGTCGGTATTGGGCAGCACGCGAATGCGGGAATCGGTGAAGCCAGCGTTTTCGTACTCGGTGCGCGATTCTTTCGAGGACTCGAGCGCGGACCAGGTGGGGTACAGGAGACTGTACGTGTCCCGCTCGCCCACAATCCACAGCAGCGGGGTTGTCTCTTTGCCTGCCGCCGGCGGGGTCACTGGGTTGCCGGAGGTGCCGCCGCCGCCCACCATCGAAGCGGAGAAGTTCTCCGGCGTCCAGCCGGTGTTGGTGCGCAGCAGGTGGCGCCCTATGAACTCAGCACCGCCGGAGTAGCCCATCACTTCCACATTGTCGGTCTCTAGCGAGTTGATGAACTCGCGCACGGCCACACACCACGTCTCGAGCGTGTCAAAGGATTTGCCCTGCCACCAGCTGTGGTCCTTGTTCGGCGGGACCAGGAAGTAGCCACTGACATCGTGACGCTCGGTGACGGAAGACATCGTGGTGGTGAACGGGCTGCCCGGCTTCATCTGCGCGACCGTGCCATCGCCGCCCAGGAATACGTAGGCGCCGTTGTCGCCCTCGGAGCCTTTGACGTACTGAATGGTCACGCCGTTCGAGGCGGTGAACGCGCCCTGCTCAGCGGCGAACGAGTACACGGGTGCGTGAATAGCGGTCATGGTGAGCGCCGCTGCGGTGCCAAGTGCAATTGGCCTGCTCAGTTTCATTTGGATGTGCTCCACGGTCCAGAGGCGAGTTTTATGCCACGTCTACAACTTCTCTTAGCAGGCTCTTAGGTTAAACCATCGTGGTTATTGACGCCAGCTCGCCCTATGCTGGAGCGGTATGGACAACACTGACCTCGGCAAACAGAACGAAAACTCCATCCTCGTCACCGAGGACGGCGCCCAGCTCGTCGAAACCCGCGAGGAATTCGCCGGCGAAGGCGACACCGACATTCACATCAGCCACTCATCGATTAACTACAAAGACGCAATGGCGCTCGCAGGAAATCGCGGGGTGGTGCGGACCTTCCCGCTCGTGCCAGGCATCGACGCAGTGGGCACGCTTGACGACGGCACGCTGGTCACCGTCAACGGCCACGGCATCGGCGAGCGCAGGCACGGCGGGTACACGCCGCACATGCGCATTGACGGTTCCCTGATCACAAAGGTCCCGGAGCGCTTCAGTGCCGCCGAGGCGGCCGCCATCGGAACTGCTGGATACACGGCGGCGCTTTCAGTAGCGGCGTTGGAAGAGGGCGTCGATAAGCAAGCTGGCCCTGTGCTGGTGACTGGAGCGACCGGCGGGGTGGGCTCGATCGCGGTGCAGCTGCTCGCTGCTCGCGGCTACGAAGTCGTCGCGGTGACGGGCCGAGTCGAAGAACACGGTGCGTGGCTGCGCGAGCTTGGGGCGGCGGACGTGATCGATCGCGCCGAGTTCGAGGGCGAAGGAAAACCGCTGGCCAAGGCTCGCTTCGCGGGCGCGGTGGACACGGTTGGTTCGCAGGTGCTGGCCAATGTGCTCTCGCAGATCGAGTGGGGCGGCAGCGTCACCGCGTGCGGCATGGCGGCCGGCGCCGACCTGCCCGCAACCGTGATGCCGTTCATCCTGCGCGGCGTGCGCCTGCTTGGCATCAACTCGGTGGATACCCCGCGCGATCTGCGCGAGCAGGCGTGGGCGCTACTCGCCGAATCCGTGGGCACCGACGCGATCCGCACCGAGACCGTCGGCCTTGACGAGGTCATCGAAGCTGGCGCGGAGCTGCTGGACGGCAAGCGCAGCGGCCGCACCGTCGTCGAGCTTTAGCTTGTGAGGCTCTAGCTTGTCGACGGCTTCGTCGTCAGCGCCACCACCGCAGCCAGCGCAAACGCCGCGCACGTGAGTGACGCTGCCGCCATGGCGAGGGCGTGATTGCTGCCCAGGCCCGCCACCGGGGCGACGGCAGCAGCGACGACGAACTGCAAGAAGCCCATGGCGCCTGAGCCCGCACCGGCACCGATGTCGCGGACTTCCTCCACCGCCAGCGCGTTCGCGTTCGCGCCGACGAAGCCGGCCATGACGACCAGGCCCGCCAGGAACGGAAGGATGATGCGGGTGGGGCCGGTGACGGAGAGGGTGAGGACGATGGCGGCTATGAGGGCGTCGATAAGCAAAGCCCTGCGAAGCAACCTGCGGGGCGGAACGTGCTTGACCAGCCGCATGTTGAGCACGTTGGAGAGCGGGATGAGCAGCGAGATTGCGCCGAATGTGAAGGCGAATGCGGTGGGGGAGAAGCCGAGCTGGCGCTGGAGGACGAGCGGGGAAGCCGCGATGTAGGCGAACAGCGCGCCGAAGCCGAGCGCTCCGGCGAGCATATAGCCGACGTATGCCGGGCGGCGCAGGCATCGCCCGATGCGTGGGAAGAGGCTGCTCAGCGCGCCTGAAGTGCGCTTCTCCGGCGGGAGGGATTCCGGCAGGCGCAGGGAGAGAACTACTTGGATCAGGTTGATGGTGGCGATGAACCAGAAGAGGCCCCTCCATCCGACGAGCGGGAGCAGAATGCCACCGAGGGCCGGCGCAACCGCTGGCATGAAACCGGTGAGCGCCATGAGTGCAGAAAATCCGCGGGCAGCTTGTGCGCCACGTGCGAGGTCCGGGACGACCGAGCGCGAGACCACGACCACGCACCCGCCGGCGAGGCCCTGGATCGCGCGGGCGGCGATGAGCAGGTGGATCGACGGGGCGATAGCGCACAGCACCGAGGCGACGAGCAGCACAGTCGCAGCGACAATGATGGGGCGTTTGCGGCCCGTGGCGTCCGAGATCGGCCCGAAAATGAGGTTGCCGATGGCCATCCCCACCATGAACCCTGAGATGGTCGCCTGCGCCGCGGCGGGCGAGGTGGCCAGCTCGGCTTGGAGTTCCGGAATGCCGGGCAGATAGAGGTCGATGGACAGTGGCGCGGCCGCGGAAAAGAAGGCCAGCGCGAACAGCAGCCCGGCTGAAAGTTGTTGCACGCAGGTACCATAACGCACATGGATAACCGCTTGAACTCGACCGAGAACCGCCGCAGCGAGCAGGGGCGGATCGGCGCCTGGGATTTCGCCGCGGTCTTCGGCAGTGATGATGACGGCGATGGTGCCCGCGTCGCGCCGCGCGCCGGGCACCAGACCGTGGTGTGGGTCATTGACGGCGAGGTGCGCCACGCAGGCCCTCACGGGTTGGAGGAGCGCGTCGGCGCGGGCGCAGCCAGTGTGGCGACGTCGCCTGCCAGCGGTTCGGCGCTTCGCACTACTGCTGGCAGTGGCGCCGTGGGCGTGTGCCTGGACGCGGCGGTGCCGCAGGGCGCAAGCGGCCGGCTCGAGGTGTACGCGCCGGCGGTGTTCACGCTGCGCAGCGTCACCACCGCCGTCTCCGGCGAGGCGCGGGTCTTCGTCGGCGAGCTGTTCGGCCAGTCGTCTCCGGTGGAAACACACACGCCACTCGTGGCCGGGGAGCTGCGGCTCGAACCCGGCGCGGAAGTGGCGCTGGTGCTCAACGAGGCGTTTGAATATGGCCTGCTCGCCGTCACAGATGGCATCGAGGTGCAGCGCGTTGCGGTCCCGCGCGGCGAGGTCGGATACACCGGCACCGGCAACAAAACCTGGGGCATAAAGAACACCTCCAGCACCCCGGCGCGCGCCGTGCTCTTCGGCGGCGAACCGCTCGCGAACTAGCGCCCCCACCCTCCGCACGCCCGCGTTACGCCGCGCGTGCAGATTTTAGTGCGCACCCGTTACCCAACCCGGCGCGGCGATCAGCCGTATTGTGTCTGGCATGATCGTGACGCTGCTTATGACGTTGGAAGGCTCCCTGCCCGAAATTTCGCGCTGCGTCAACGTGGACGACTCCATGGACCTCGGCGAACTGTCGCAGGTCATCGATGCCGCCTTCGGCTTCTCCGGCGCCGCGACGCACCTGTACGCCACCGGCTCGGGCGAGTTCCGCCACATCTTCGCCGAAATCCCCAGCGCCGGCGAATCCGACGAGACCGAACTCACCGTCGCCAGAATCTCCGAAATCACCTATATCTACGACCCCACCGCGAACTGGACGGTGCAGGTCGCGGTCCTCGGCGAGTCCCAGCTTGACGGTCCCACACCATTGCTTATCGACGCTTGCGGGCCCGACATCGTCGAATCCGCCAACGGCCCAGAGTTGATGACGAAGTTCCGCAACGAAGCACGCCGCATCGCCGCGGGTCTGCCGCCAGATATGGAAGTCACCCCGCTGCTGTTGAGCTTCCTGCCCGTGATGTCGCCGGAGCGGATGTTGCAGCGCCTTACCGTCGCGGACCCGGTCTCGGTGGCCACCCGCATCGGGTTTGTGGCCGAGGAAATCTACTTCGACCAGCCAATCCCCGGCATGCCGGACGTGGACGCCCCGGATCTCGCCGACGAATTCGAGGACTTTTTGGATTCGCGCCCGGAGCTGCGCCAGATCATGCAGAACGATCCAAACCCGGATCTGAACCCGACGCTGCTTTCTGCAGTGGCGGAATTCTTCGAAGACAAGCTGGGTCCGGACGGCAGCGCCATGTACCGGGGGACAGCTGCCGAGCCGCTCGAGCTTGCCAACGTCTTGTACGACGCCGTCGACCTCTTCAGCGAGCCGGTGGTGCTGACCAAAACTGGCAACCTCCCGGTCGCGGCAGTGCGCATGCTGGCGGAGCTGTTAGGAAGGAAGCACACGGGCGGGCAGCCGCGGGAAAATACCTTCCCTGAGGTGCGCCAACTGCGGCAGTTCTTGGAAGGCGCGGGCCTCATCGCGTTAGGCGACGAGGCACTCCAGGTCTCTGAACGCGGCAGGTTCTTCCTCCAGTCGGAGGATCCGATCGCGGATTTCCACACGGAGCTTCTCGTTGGCTTCGAAGCCGTCTTCGGCAAAGCAGAGTTCGCGAAGAACATCGAGCACCTGGCGGACTTCGCCGGCATCCGCGACCTTGAGCCAGGTTGGCACGCAGTACCGGAGAGTTTCCGCGACGTAGTGATGTTCATCAGGCAAATCGGCGGGTTCTACACCGGCCCTGAGGGTCCTGTGCCAACGCAGAGCGGCGAGGCACTTTTGCGATACATCCTGCGGCACTACGGCTACGAGAGCTAGGTTTGGCGCGGGCTGGGATCACGCAATCGTCGTTAATGCTGCGAAGATTGTGAGCACAATGGCACTGCCTGCTGCGATGACCCAGTACGATTCGTAGGGCCGCCAGCGGCTGGCGAGAGCTGCCCCGACGAGCGCGCCGAGGGTGTTCGAGATGATGTCGTCCAGGTCGGAGAATCCGGCCGCGAAGACGAACTGGGTGGTCTCGATGCCCAGGCTGAGCGCGAAACCGATGGCCGTGGCGCGCAGGATGGAGTCGCGGTAAGCGATGAACCCGATGGGCGCGAAAAGCGCCATGTTGCCAATCAGGTTGACCCACGGGGCCCACCAGGCCGCTCCAGTGTGGAACGTTTGCAACGGGTTGATGCGAATCTGGCGGCGTTGGTGCACCGCCGACTCCCACACTCCGGGCAGCTCAATGTAGGCCTTGCCGAATGTCACGAGCACCACCAAAGTGGCAACGAGCAGCGCCGCCACAAGTTTCAGAAGTGTCGGTGCTGCTCGGTGTTGGGGGAGTGTCAAAGTGGAGAAAGTGCTTACGGATTAGGCCGCAGCGGCCTCGTGAGGAACCGGACCGCCGGAAATCTGGCGGTACGCGTGCGCCTGCACGAGGTAGGTGTACGGCGTGACAAAGACGGTCAGAATGATGGTGATGATAGCACCGACCGCCGCCATGCCTTCGCCGGAGCTGAGGAAGAGTGCGGGGGCCGACACAGCCATGTTCACGATGGCAAGGAACAGGATCAGCAGAAGTACCGGGAAGTAGTTTCGTGCGCCGCTGCGCATCGCACCACCGAAAGCGTTGCCGAACGAGCCGTTGTTGTCAGCCGCGTAGTAGATGATGAACAGGAAGAACGGTGCCAGGAGGAGTACCGGAATGAAGAGGCTTGCCAAGAATATCCCCCCTGCCTTCATCACATTGGGATCCGAAAGCAGCGCCTCCGGCGAATCTGCGTACATCGCGATGTTCTCGTCGATGAGGCCGGTTGCGGCCGTGATGATTCCCGCAATGATGCTCAGAATGATAATTCCAACGACGACGATGACCACGAGGATGGCCGCAACTCCCAGCGTCTTGCCGTAAGCCGGGGCCTGCCACTTTTGGAACTTCTTCACCAGGGTCTGCTGCAGCACACCGGAGGCGAAGAGCGGCGCGAGCAGGAACAGCGCAACGAGGGCGAGGAGACCGAGAACCACGAACTCAGAGTTCGACACCGCGGTAAGCACTGCTGAGGAAACGCCGATGAGCAGCATCTTGCCCGGGTTTGCCATGAGGCCCTTGAAACCCCACGAAATCGCCTCGCCAAGGCGGAGCTTGCCGGTGCCCTTTGTGTGGCGCCAGCCGTTGGCGGCCGGGTTGTTGATCGGGTGAGGCTGGGTGCCGTCGCCAAAGGTGCCGTCGGTCAGCTGGGAGCCGTGGAAACGCATCGCGTCGCCCCCGGCAGCGCCGGCAGCGGAGTTGACGTCGAACTGGGAGTAGTCGCCCGGCTGGCCGTAGGCCTGCTGGCCATACGGTTGCTGATCATAAGCCTGCTGACCGTACTGATCCTGACCGTACTGATCCTGGCCATACTGGTTCTGGCCATACGACGGGTAGTTGCCATACGACTGCTGGCCATACGGCTGGTTCGGGTCACCGCCTTGGTTGCCGTAGCCCTCAGGGTCGTTGCCGTAGGGCGGGTAGCCGCCGTTGTTCGGGGTGCTCATGGTGTCTTCCTTCAAAGAGTCGGAGGCAAAAACACCTGAAATTTTACATAGAAGGCCACCGTCGGCGCACTCTCAACCACTCGGGGGCTAGTTCTCCGCGGCCTCGTGGGGTACCGGGCCGCCGGAAACCTGGCGGTACGCGTGTGCGCCAACCAGGTAGCTGTACGGCGTGATCAACAGGGAAAGCGCGATGGTCAGCAACGTGCCGACTAAACCGTTGAGCATCCCTTCGCTTGCCAAGTATGCCGGGAGCTGCGCGATGATACCGAGCACGATGATGAACACAGCAGTGGCCAGCGTCGACAGATAGTTGCGCGCAGCCGCGCTGAGACCCGCGCGGAGCGCGTTGCCGAAACTGCCGTTGTCGTCTGCTGCGAAATAGGCGGGAAAGACGAAGAACGGCGCTATGAGCAGGCACATCACCACCAACAAAACCACAAGGATCATCAGCCCGCGCAGCGTCGACGGATGATCCACCGCCGCCTCAGGGTCGGTGAGGATAAGGCTGAGGTCCATCCCAGCGACCGCAAACACCAGTGCGATGAACGTCAGCAAGAGCACGATGCCGAAGGACACTGCGATGAATACGCCAAGCATCCCTAATGCTTTGCCGTAAGCGGGAGCCTGAACATGCTGAAACCTGGCCTTCAGCGTCTGCTGCAACGCGACAGAGAGGATCACCGGAATGATCAGCAGCGAGCCGATCGCGGCGAGCGGTCCAACCCACGGCAGCACCGTCATTTCATTGAGCACAGCCATCACGAGACCGATCAGCAGCATCGGGCCAGGATTAGTCGTAATCGCCTTGAACCCCCACGCGATCGCCTGACCGGGGCGCAGTTTGCCGGTGCCCTTCGTGTGGCTCCAGCCGTTGCCCTGTGGATCACCACCGGAGGGCGAGTAGCCGCCGGGATTCGTGGTGCTCATTGTGCCTTGCCTTCTACTTCACCACGAGGTTCACCATGCGCCCCGGTACGACGATGGTCTTCACCACGGTCTTGCCCTCGGTAAGTTCTGCCACGCGCGGGTCGGCCAACGCCACCGCCTCGATCTCGTCCTGGCTGGCCTCGGCCGGTACGTCGACGCGCGCTTTGACTTTGCCGTTGATTTGGACAGGCAGTTCAACGGTGTCGTCGACAAGCAATTGCTCATCAAAGGTGGGGAACGGCTCGAACGTGATGGTGCCCTCGTGGCCGAGCTTGGCCCAGAGCTCCTCCGCGAGGTGCGGGGCGAGCGGGGAGACCATTTGTACCAGCGGGGTGACGGCGTCGCGCGGGGCGCCGGACGGGTAGGTCTTGGTCAGGTAGTTAACGTACTCGATCAGCTTCGCGGCGACGGTGTTCAGACGCAGTGCCTCGTAGTCCTCGCGCACGCCGGCGATGGTGCGGTGAAGCTGCTTGGCGTCGTCGGTGGTCAGATCCGCGTCGGTGACTGCGAGTTCGCCCGTTTCCTCGTTCAGTGCGAGGCGCCACAGGCGCTGCAGGAAGCGGTGCGCGCCGACAACGTCCTTCGTCGCCCAGGGGCGCGAGGTGTCCAACGGGCCCATCGACATCTCGTACACGCGCAGGGTGTCCGCGCCGTACGTGCTCACCACATCATCCGGCGCGACGGAGTTCTTCAGCGACTTGCCCATCTTGCCGTACTCGCGGTTGACCTCCTCGCCGCCATAGAAGTACTTGCCGTCGCGCTCTTCCACCTCGGCCGCCGGCACGTACACACCGCGGGAGTCGGTGTAGGCGTACGCCTGGATGTAGCCCTGGTTGTACAGGCGGCGGTACGGCTCCTGCGAGGTGACAAAACCAAGGTCATAGAGCACCTTGTGCCAGAAGCGGGCGTAGAGCAGGTGCAGCACCGCATGCTCCACACCGCCCACGTACAGGTCCACGCCACCCGGGTCGTTTGCGCCGTGCTCCTCGGGGCGCGGGCCCGTCCAGTAGCGCTCGTTTTCGATGTTGCAAAACTCGTCGTTGTTCGTCGGGTCAATGTAGCGCAGCTGGTACCAGGAGGAACCGGCCCACTGCGGCATCACGTTGGTGTCGCGGTAGTACTTCTGCGTGCCGTGGCCCAGATCCAGCTCCACCTCGACCCAGTCGGTGGCCTTCGCCAGCGGAGGAGCGGGCTCGGATTCGGCGTCGTCCGGGTCGAAAGCGACCGGGTTGTAGTCCTCAACCTGCGGCAGTTCCACCGGCAGCATGTCCTCCGGCAGGCCGTGCGCCTGGCCGTTCTCGTCGTACACAATCGGGAACGGCTCGCCCCAGTAGCGCTGGCGGGCAAACAGCCAGTCGCGCAGCTTGTACTGAATCTTCTCGGCGCCGTGGCCGCCGGCCACCAGCCAGTCAATCGCTCGCTCGATCGCCTCAGCCTTGCCCAAACCATTCAGGTCCAGGCCTTCGCTATTCGACGAATTAATGTGCGCGGCATCCCCAGTAAACGCAGCCTCGGAGACGTCGCCGTCCAGCACCGCCGTAATCGGCAGGCCGAAGACGGTGGCGAACTCGTAGTCGCGCTCGTCGTGCGCCGGCACCGCCATAATCGCACCCGTGCCGTAGCCGGTGAGCACGTAGTCCGCGATGAACACCGGCACCTGCTCGCCGTTGACCGGGTTGGTCGCGTACGCGCCCAAGAACACGCCGGTCTTTTCCTTGTTTTCCTGGCGCTCCACATCGGACTTCGCCGCAATCGAGCGCTTGTACGCGTCGACCGCCTTGCGCGGGGTCGCGGCGCCGTTGGTCCAGCGCGCGTCGGTGCCTTCCGGGTAAGCGTCGGCCATGAGCTCGTCGACAAGCTCATGCTCCGGAGCAAGCACCATGTAGGTGGCGCCGAAGAGGGTGTCCGGGCGGGTGGTGAAGACCTCGATCGGACCGGCGGCGGACTGGAAAGCAACCTGCGCGCCGCGCGAACGGCCGATCCAGTTGCGCTGCATCGAGATGACCTTTTCCGGCCAATCCAAAAGCTCAAGGTCGTCGAGCAGGCGGTCGGAGTAGGCGGTGATGCGCATCATCCACTGGCGCAGGCGCTTGCGAAAGACCGGGAAGTTGCCGCGCTCCGAACGCCCGTCCGCGGTGACCTCCTCGTTCGCCAGCACCGTGCCTAGGCCGGGGCACCAGTTCACCATGGATTCGGAGAGGTAGACCAGGCGGAACTCATCGATCGCCTTGTGTTTTTCCTCGGTGCTCAGCTCGCGGAAGTCGCGGCCGTCCTTGGTCTTACGCTCGCCGGTGAGCAGGTCGCGCACCAGCTCCTCGATCGGGCGGGCTTTCTGCTGCTCCTGGTCAAACCACGCGTTATAAATCTGCAGGAAGATCCACTGCGTCCACTTGTAAAACTCCGGGTCCGTCGTGGCCACCGAGCGTCGCGGGTCATGGCCCAGGCCCAGCATGGACAGCTGGCGGCGCATGTTGGCGATGTTTTGCTCAGTCGTGGTGCGCGGGTGCGTGCCCGTTTGAATCGCGTACTGCTCCGCCGGCAGACCGAATGCGTCATAACCCAGCGTGTGTAGCACGTTCTTGCCCAGCATGCGGTTGTAGCGCGCGTACACATCCGTCGCGATGTAGCTCAACGGGTGACCCACATGCAGGCCCGCGCCCGAGGGGTACGGGAACATGTCCTGCACGTTGAGCTTGTCGGCGGGCAGCTCCGTCTGGCTGTCTGACGCTTGCGGAGCAAGGTCACCCACCGGGTTCGGAGCGTTGAACGTGCCGTTCTCGCGCCAATAGCCCTGCCATTTGCCTTCGATATCGTTGGCCAGCTCAGCCGTGTAGCGGTGCGGGTTCGCCGGGGTCGCGGAGTTCGCTTCAGTCATGGTTAGACAGTCTAATAGGGCACCGTTTGTCACGGTCGCAGGGAGCTTTTGCTTATCGACGCCTCGTTCCCAGCGTCGAGGCGTCCATCTAACGCCCGAGCGACTGGGGGAGATATGGAAGGTGTGGGTCGTTACCGCCCACAGCACTCGTCCTCAGCATTCGTCCTCTACTGAAAGTGCATTGTTTTCATGTTCACCCGCAAACGTCTTGCCCCCGCCTGCATTGCAGTAGTCACCGCCAGCGCCGCCATCGTCGCACCTGCCGCTAACGCTGTCGAACTTCAGGTCGAAACCCGCAGCGGGCATTCCCTCAACGCCGTTGAGCTCAGCTCCGCGCTCATCCAGCCGTACAAGGACCTTTCGTCCCTCGGGTCGTCGGAATACTTCTTCCCCAGCCCGGAGAACCGCGCCCCTGGGAACCCGGGCCTGCTCTCGTCGACTTTGGGGAGCATCGTCAACCTCGTCCTGCCGTTCTACGCGCTCTTTGAACTCACTGGATCGTCCATTAAGTAGTCGCTCTAGCACTAGATCCACGAAGGCGACATTGTTCACATATCCGCGAAATCGCTGCGATAGATGAAACCTTCGGGCGATATTTAAAGCATGCTTTATGTATTGCTCGCGGTCGTGGCGATTGCTGCGGTCGGTTACTTCATTTACAAAAAGGTGCACGCGGCATCGGCAATCTTCGCCGTGGGCGTGCTGCTGCTCATGATCGCCGCGGCGACCGGCCGCGTGACCCTTTCTACTCAGGACATCGAGTCCAGCGGCAACGCGTTTTACGACGAGCTGCTGATCATCGAGTCCCTGTTCAAGTCCCGCTTCTCCGGCACCGGCATGGCGATCATGGTGCTCTTCGGCTTCGTCGGCTACATGCGCCACATCGGTGCTGACGCGAAGACCGTGGTTGCGCTATCCCAGCCGCTACGGCGCTTCGAAGGCTCGTACTGGCTGGTGCCCGTCGGGTTTGCGGTGGGCACGTTGTTGTCCTTGGTCGTGCCGTCGGCAAGCGCTCTGTCCCTGCTGCTAGTGGCGACCCTGATGCCTGCGCTGATCGCTGCTGGCCTGACTCCGCTGACGGTGGGCGCGATTGTGGTGACCTCCTCGACCATTGCGCCCTCGCCGCTCGAGGCTGGCCTGATTCAAGGTGCCGACCTGGTGGGGATGACGGTGACGGAGTTCACCTTCGGCAACGTGGCGTACGCGACGGTGCCGGCGCTGATTGTCGTCGCGTTCACGCACATGTGGTGGCAGCGGCGTTGCGATCTTCGCGATGTGGCGAAGGTGACCGCCGCGACCACTGCCGGAGAGGTGGAGGAAGCGAAGGAGAGCGAATCCGATAGGCGCATCCAGGAAGCCGTGGAACGCGCCCAGGGCCTGCCCGGGTTCTACGCACTGCTGCCGCTGCTGCCGCTTTTGCTCATCGTCATCTCCGCGATCCTGAACCGCATGGGCGTGGTGGGTTTCGAGGCCGACATTCTGCCGGTGACCGTGGTGTCGCTGATGGTGACCATGATCATCGAGGCGATCCGGCTGCGAAACGTCACAGAAGCGGTCGATGCGCTCCAGGACTTCTTCAAAGGTCTGGGCGAAGGTGCCGCCGGCGTGGTCTCGCTGATCGTCGCCGCGGCGATTCTGGTGGAGGGCATCACGCAGATGGGCGTGATCGACGCGCTGACCAATCTTGCGCAGGCGTCGTCGGGCGCGGCGGCGCTGATGGTGATCGTTTTCGTGCTGGCTACCGGCCTGATGGCGGTGCTCACCGGCTCCGGTGTGGCACCGTACTTCGCGTTCTCCGAGATGGTGCCGGGCCTGGCTGCAGAATCCGCTGTGCACGCGCCACAAATGCTCGCGTCCATTTGGTCCGCTTCGAATTTGATGCGTCAGGCCTCGCCAGTGAACGCCGCGGTGCTCATCGTCTCCGGCGCGCTGAAGATCAACCCGGTTGAACTGGTCCGACGCACGTTCGTGCCCATGCTCGTGGGCACGATCAGCGCAGTCATCTTCGCGTTCCTGTTGATCGGTTAAGCGCGTTGACTCGGGCGAGGGTTGATAACAGCGGGTTACCTTATGAGAGATATAAGAACTGTCACCGTCCCGAAGAACCTAGGAGACCCCATGCGCACCAACACCCGAGCTCGCCGCGTTGGCATTCTTGCCGCCGCCGTCACGCTGACCGCCACTTCGATTGCCGCCACCACCCCGGCAACGGCGGACGACACCGCTCCGACGTACACCGTGAAAGAGACGAAAAGCCCATTCGACGAGCATGCGGGTCCACTGTCGTCCAACACCTTCTTCTTCCCCAGGACTGAGCACCTCACCGAAGAAGAGAAAAAGACGATTGCCATCCAACCGTTATCATCCCGGTACCTGCTTTTCACCGGCCGCCTCGCGATGCTGCTCGCACCGATCGCGTGGCTGAGCTCGCTGGGACGCTAACTCCGTCTCACGGCAGCGAACTCGTCTAGCAGCTCGAGAACATCGGGGGAGCGCCAAGCCCTCCGCCGCCGATCCAACTGCCCACCAATAACGATGCCGTCGGCCTCGAGGCGCTCGAGTGCATTTCGGGCGGTTTCGACCGAGGCGTCGAACTCTTCAGCCACCACCGCAGCCGTGAGAATCGGGCGCTGCACAAGGAGGTCGAGCACCTGCCACGCGAGTGCGTCGGCACGTGCCGTAAGCTGGTGGGACCATTCGTCGCGCACGTCGACAAGCTCGTTCGCGAGCCATGTTCCGCGTTCGACGGCAGCCAGCGCGCTGCGGGCGAATAGCGCCACCACCGGCCCAACGTCCCCCTCCCGGTACGCGCTAAGCGTGTCAAAGTAGCCGACAGTATCGGAAAGCAACCCTACCGAGATCGGCAGCGCCGCAGAAGTAGTAATGCCGCGGGCACGCAGGATCACATGTATCAGCGCGCGGCCGGTGCGCCCGTTTCCGTCGGCAAACGGGTGGATGGTCTCAAACTGTGCATGCGCAACCGCCGCCTGCACCAAAGCCGGCAGGTCATCGCGCTGCATGAAGCGCTCGAGATCGCGCATTGCATCCGCCAGACGGGTGTGATGCGGAGGTACGAAATCCGCATCACCCGGGTGCAGATCGCTCCCGCCGATCCACACTTGCTGCTCACGGAACTTGCCCGCGATCTCCGGAGCAGACTCCTCCAGCAGCACGCGGTGCATCTCCAGTATCGACTCAAGCGATGGCACACCTAGATCCACCGCCTCCGCCATCTGCCGGGTATTGGCCGCAATGAGTCCAGCATTTCCGCTGGCGCGACCGGTCATCTCCGCTTCAAGCACCTTCCGCGCTGACGAGGTCAGCTGCTCAATCCGGCTCGAAGCGACAGATTCGCTGCGCAACAGCAGGGGAGTAAACGGCAGCAGGCGATGCGCCTCCGTCGCATCGAAGCGCACTACCTCAACGGTCGCCCGCTCCACCAAAGCAAGGGTTTCCTGGGACAATTCAAGGGGCAGTTCGCTTATCGACGCCACCTTCGCAGCGCCATACTCACGAGGTTGCGCCTTTGCAGCCCGGCGCGAGAGCGGCTGCGCGGACGGTTTCCACTGCAGCGTTTCGTACTGAATCCTGGGCCAGTTCATGTCCTCTACGTTAGCGGGAAAGCGAAAGTTCACGCCTTAAGTTTGATGTAGTCATCGCTTGACCAAACTTAAGGACTTATTTTTGGCCCATTAGTCTGAACACGAAACTTATGAGCGCCGGACTCAGTCCCCAGATCGCCCTCATCGCCCCTTGCTAGATCCGCAGGAAGTTGCGCAGCTGAGCAGCGAGTGCAGAGAGAACACCACCGAGGACCCCAATGATCTGGGAGATGATCGCGCCGACACCGGACAGGAACTTTGAACTCCCCGCAGTAGTAGTCGGTTCAGCCGGCGCGGACGAAGCAGACGGCGTGGACGAAGCGGGTGCGTCGGTGGTTGGGGTGGTCTTCGGCGCGCGGGCGGTGAGCCACTGATCCTCACCGATGGAGCGGTCCACAATACGGATCTCACCGATGCTGCCGAACCAGCCGTCTTCCATCTTGTCCTCCCACGCGGAGGTGCCGAGCAGCCACTTGTACTCCTCGCCCGCCATGCCGATTGGGCCGTAGCCGTCGCGAAGAATCGGGGAGCCGTCGACGTACATGGTTACCGACTTGTTCTTCGGGTCGTTTACCACTGCGACGTGCATCCACTCGCCCTTCGGCACCTCGTGGGTCCAGTTGGAGAAGCCCTTGCCGTTCTCACCGAGCGAGTACCAGCGCAGCTCGCGGAGGTTGGAAACGCCGAGCATCTGGATCGGGTCGCCATCCGGGTCCTTCGGGTTGACCTTGGTGCCGGAAGCGTCGCGGATCAGGGCGTTGGACCAACCGTTGTCGTCGCCGTCGAAGTCCTTGTCCAGCTTGAGGAAGGCCTCCATGGTGTAGCCGTTCTCGAAGTTCATCGAGTTGATCTTCGCGCCGGTGGCGGTCTCGAACCAGGCGACGGCGCTCTTGGCGTTCGGCTCGGCGAACTTCAGGGAACCAGCATCGGAGGACAACGGGTGGGTGTCGGTGGAGTAGGTGACCAGGTTGTCGGAGACTCCCGCGCGGTGCTTCACACGGGTCATATCCTGGCCGCTTTCGACGTCCGGGATGACGGAACCGGCCGGGGCGGCCTGGCCGTCGTTAAGCAATTGCCCCTCGAAAGTGGTGCGACCTGGCCTCCAGTGCACCGCTGTGCCCTCGACCTTGACATAGTCGTCCGAACCGGCAGGCTTCTCGGTCTCCGTGATGGTGTAGGGGGTGTAGCCCTTGGAGACGGTGTCGCGCAGGACGGCGCTGTAGTTCGGGTCGTTTTCATCGCCCTTGGTCCATGCTTCGTTGAAGCCGGCGAAGCGCGCGTCGAAGTCGATGTCGATCGCGTAGGAATCGCCGCTGCCCTCTGGGAGGAGGTGGTCGAACGCGGTGAGCTTGGCGGTGTTCTTCTGCTGGACCCACGGCGAGAACGCGGTCATCTCGAGCTGGTTGTTGCTCAGGTCGAACTGCAGCAGGCCCATCAGGCCGTTACCGCCGAGGTAGGCCATCTGGTAGTCCTGCAGGATGTTGATCACGTCGTGGCCAGCGTCGTTGGTGGTGACGTGGTAGCCGGCACCGTGGTGATGGCCGGCGATGGTGAGGAAGATCTGGTCGTTCTTGCGAATCAGCGTGTCCCACAGGTGCTGGCCGTACTCCTCGGTGAAGTAGGTGGAGCCGTCGCCGTTGATGCCGGTGATCTCGTGTGCGGTGAGGATGACGGGCAGCGTCGGGTGAGCGTCGATGACTTCCTGGGCCCATGCAAGCGTGTCGTCGTTGGCGCGGAAGCCGAGCGCGAGGACGAGGTACTCCTGGCCCTCGGCCTCGAAGATGTGGTACTCCGAATCGACGGTCTGGCCTGGGAACTTGTAGTCCTTGCCGCCTGCGTAGACGTCCGTGGACTGGTGGCGGCCCTGGAAGGTGGAGAGGTTCTCTGCGCGGGAGACGGGGAAGTAGGTCTCGAACGCGGAGGCGCCTCCGAGCATTGCGTAATCGTGGTTGCCCGGCAGCACGGAGTAATCCAGGTTGGCCTGGTCCAGCACGGCCATGGCACGGTCGGCGATGTCCCAGCTTGCGAGGTCCTCCGGCTGATCCACCAGGTCACCGAGGTGGGTGACAAACTCGGTGCCCAGCGCCTCATGGTTGTCGGCGAGGAACTCCGTCTGCACGTCGAACGGGTTGGAACCGTAGCGGGAGCCGAAGATGTCGCCCGCGGCATCAGTACCGTAGCGAGCGTAGAACTGGGTATCCGGCATGACGCCGAGGGTGAAGCGGGAAGCGAGGTCATCCGCCGCTGCGACGGGAAGCGGCAGCTGAGTCAGCGGGGTGAGCAGGGCAAGCGTGGTGAGGGCGGCAACTGGTTTACGCATGAGAGTCCTTCGCGGGTGCGGGTGCGGTGGGTGTGTTGCGCCGCCGACGCTAACCCTCAAAGGTTTCTTTTACGTAAATTTCATGTGAAACCTAGCGTTGCTGCGTCTCGACCCACTCCACGACCGGGTTCAGCCTGGCGAAATCGACCCGATCCACATCCTTGCCGTAGATGTCGATCATGTTGCGCTCGTTCTCGTTCTTCCGCGGCTTCATCTTCACCGCGGTGATCAACCCGCGCATGACGTTGCGGTGCGCCGCGGACAGCTCCGAGTAATTCAGCCGCCCGGGCAGGTAAAACCGCGTGACGGAATCGGCCAGATCACCGAGCAGGCCGCCGGTGGGGTCGGTCGCGGTCACGAAGTCGTCGATAGTCATGCCCGTGGTGGCGATGGCAACCGGACGGTCGCGCACCACCTCACTGCCCAGCGAGCGTACGAACTTCACACCCTCGTGCATCGGGCCGTGCGCCGGTGCGAGCACCACAATCGGACCCGCGGCGGACTCGGCGCTGACCTCCCCGGCCTCGGCGATCGGCACCGCATCTACGCCGACCCGGCGCGCCAACTCCTCAGCGTACTGCTTGGTGGAACCGTAGGTGCTGGCGTAGTAAATGCTGGTCATGGTGCCATTGTGGCACCTGTTACCGCACCATGTCCCAGATAGTGACGCACACGATAACCACACCCATGATGCCCACAAAGATGGTGTCCGGGCGGTTCGCGTAATGCTTGAACGCAGTCGCCTTGCGGAACAGCAGCGACGGCACCAGGTACACCAGGAAGGCCACAAACACACCGCCGACCACAGAGATCAGGGTCATAATCGACGGATTGAACACCGCGATCACCGTTCCAGTGACGAACACGAAGATGTTGATCATCCAGCGCAGCACGTTCTCGTTGACGCGCTGGGCGAAATTCGGTGCAGCGACGCGCAGGAGGTACGTGGTGCCCTCCTCGGTGCCCAACATGTGGCCGAAGTAGGACGAGGCGATCGCGCAGATTGCCACGATCGGGCTGAGCCACGCGAGCAGCGGCGTACCGGTCTCGTTCGCCAGGTAGGACAGCACCGGGATGTTCTGCTCGGCAGCCTCGTCGAGGCCGTCGGCGCCGAGTGCGAGGGCGCACGACCAGACGAAGAACATGGTGAACAACACCAGCGCGACCACCGCGGTGAGCTCGATCTTGGTCACGTCTTTTTCGGTCGCGGCCACGTCGCCATCGTGGTTCTTCTGCACGTCCAGCGCGAGCTTGGACAGCGCCGCCATGTGGCTGAAGGAAAACACCAGTACCGGAAGGATGAGCAGCAGCGACTGCCAGATTGGGGTGTCGGCCTCGTACGACATGAAGCTTTCAATGTCCCATCGCGGGATGAGGTACAGGGACACTCCGGCCAGCGCGATGATCAGCGGATAGACCAGGAAGTTCGCGATCGCCAGGGTGATCTTCTGTCCGAGGGCGAACGCGCCGGTGAGCACGCCGACGCAGATCGGCGCGAGGATCCAGCGGCTGATCTCCGGGCCTTCAATCTGGTTGATGATGAAGCTCTCCAGCGTGTTGGTAATGGAGATTGCGTAGATCAGCACCGTCGGATACACCGCCAGCCAGTACACCAGCGCCGTGGCAAAGCCGCGCTTGCGCCCGGTTAGCGCCGTGACCACCTGCAGCACATCCATGCCGGGGATCGGGGAGCCGGAGACGATGCGCGCGTACGTGCGGTGTGAGAAGAACACCAGCGGCCCGATGAACAAAGTGGCGATGATCAGCGGCCAGAAGCCGAACGTGCCGGCATCCAGCGGCAGGAAGAGGATGCCCGCGCCAACGGCGGTACCGAAGAGCGTCATCGCCCACGACATCACCGTGCCGTCGGGTGCGGACTCCGTCTTCGCCTCCTCCTCGATCTGCTCACGGTCCGCGTCGGAGAGGTGCTCCATCTCGAACTCGTCGCGCGCCTGCTCCAGGTGCTCGTCGCTGTGCAGCTCCGGGAGGTCGTCGGCGTTGCCACCGCCCGAGGAATTGCTGGAGTTGGATCCGCCGTAGGCAGTGGACATCGGTGGCCTGCTTTCGTCAGTGGGCACGGGATACTTCAACAGTAGGGAAGTTGGTGGGTGGTTCGCCGCATTGCCCGCGGTTAGACACACGGAAGGGACATGCTTGACGACGGCTGCGTGACCGGTGTGCGAAGGGATTTCCATCCGAAGGTCCCGCTACCACGACGATTCTTCCTGACTGCAGCCTGCCTCAAGAGGGTGGGTGCCCTTCGGAAAGAGCGCAAGAGTTTGTGGATGGTTGCGAGTAAACAGTGCGTTAATGCCAACGAGTTCTACATGAAATAACGGTAAGAGCCAAAGACACTCAGCAGCACAATCTTTCTAAACATCTTTGTAGAGTGCAGTCATGGCTTACGACCTACTCGCAATTGAAAGCGTAGAGGATTTGATCCGGGCGGTTCACCAGGTTGAGATCGAAAAGGGGCCGGAACTTCGAGACCGCCGCGTAGCTTATTGGACATTATTTCGAGGGCACGCCAACATGAACTACAAGATCGAGCCCGTGTTATACCGGCAGTATGATGCTCGACCTTATTTTTACGAACTAGAGCAGCTACTGATCGAAGAGACGATTCGGCTGATGCCGAAGGAGTTTACTGGCCTCACCGATATAGAGACCCTTGCGAAGCTGCAGCATATTGGAACTCCAACGCGCCTTTTGGACGTTACGACTAACCCGCTCGTGGCGTTGTTCTTTGCCTGTGGTGAATCTCACGACAGCAACGGAAAGGAGGTGGACGGTGAGGTCATTTTGTTCCCGCGGACTCAAGTTTGGAGCGAGAACTCCTATGCCGTCCAGCTTCCTGCAACGTGGGCAATCAACGGTACATGGGGGACAACCTGGAGGGCGGATGCCATTGTACGTGCGAGATATGTGGCCAACCCCAATGACTTGGGGCGTTTCAAAACTTTTGTCGCCGCACTCACACGATCGTTTACAGCGGTACGCCCGTCGTACACGAACCCCCGACTAGGAGCTCAAAGTGGTGCTTTTCTCATCGCTGGGATGAACCTAATCCTTAATGGGTCTCCGGTGGATCTGTCATCGGAAAACGCGGAGCCTCCCAAGGAAGGTGAGTTGTTCAGCTTTGCTCCCAAGTTATTTGATCCCAAAGCTGCTGACGGGGAGTTGGTTACTCACGAGCGGCGATTCATAGTGCCTGCGGGAGCCAAGAAGGCGATCCTCAGACAATTAGACGGTCTTAACGTTAACGAAGCAACCCTGTTTCCTGAGCCTGAACACCAAGCTCACTATGTAAAGCAGGGATTCATGACTGGGTCGTTCGGAGAGACGTACGCGACCCGTTTGACTCCTGAAGCGGATGCTGATTGACCTGCCGAAACCCAAATCAACGCACTACCACCTACGCGTTCGGATCACCCCTCCGGCAACAGATCCGACGGCTCCCCGGTTGCGGTAATTACCAGCTCATCGCGCGCGCGTGAAGCAGCGACATAGAGCAGCGACCGCTCGCGCTGGAGCGCCCCGCGCGCGTCCTCGTCGGATAGGTCTTTGAGCCGGAACCGCAGCGGCATGATGTCCTTGCCCACACCCATGAGGATTACGTGGGTGAACTCCATACCCTTCGCGCCGTGCATAGTCATAACGGAAACCTGCTCGTGCGAGGCCAGCTCAGCGTTTCTGGTTTGCACCGCATCGATGCCGTGGTCGGCAAGTCCAGCGACCACGCGCGACAGTTGGCCGCGGGTACGGCACATTACGCCGATGTGCGCGTCCTCTTCACTGTCCAGCCATCTTGAAATGAAGTACGCCGCAACGTTGAATTCCTCTTCCTCGGACGCTGTGGGAACAAAGTACGGCTTAGGACCGGTGCGCGCGGAGCGGTAGTAGCTCACGGAATCCACTTGACCTTCCGCGTCGAGGTATTCGGTGGCCTCGTCACCGACAAGAATCCGCAGTGCGTAGTCCAGATTCTCCTTGGTCGTTCTGTAATTCAGGGTCAGTCTTTGCGACGCCCGGCCGCGCGTCGCAATCCCAAATCGCGACAGCGTCAGCGGCTGCCCGTAAATACGCTGGTGGGAATCCTCGGCAATGAAGATGTCGTTTGGCCCCTGGGCAACGCACGCACGCAGGAATCGCCAGTGCCCAGCATTGAAATCCTGCGCCTCGTCCACCACAACGTGATCGAACAACGACCCACCGAGCCGTTCGTACCGCACGTTCAGCACCTCCGCGCCGACGGCGGACAGGGTCGGCCAAAACAGCTGCCCGTCAACCGCTTGCGTCTGCATCACAGATTCCAGCACCGCCCAGACCAGTTTGCGCTGCTTGCGGTTCAGCGGCGTGCCGCGTCCGGTACGCGCCACCTTGAGATACTCGGGTTGCTGTGTGATCGCGTTCGCCAGCACCACGCCCTCGTACTCTTCCTGCAAGAACGTTGCGTTCGCAATCGAGCGCGGCAGCTCCTCGCTGGCGCCTTCGATCGCGGCATCCCACACCTGCGTGGCGTCGCGTTCGGTGTACGGCCGTGCGCTCGACGCGCTCACGCCAAGTACGCGCCGTGTCGCTTCCTCCACATCACTTGGCGGCGCGTTGCTAACGACCTTGCGGACCACGGCATCGACGTTGTCCACCCAGATGCCCGGATTCCCAGGATCGTCCGCCTCTGGAAAGTGCTTGTTCAGCGCGTTCAGCTGCGATTTCAGCCCCTGCGCCAGGCCCTTTGTAAAGGTAGTCAGCAGCACCCGCGGGGGCTCGTCGCCAGCATCTTGATTCGGTACCGCACGCATCGCCAGATTATTCGCGCGATGCACTGCCACCACCGTCTTGCCCGTGCCGGCGCCGCCGAACACGCGCGCCGACCCGCTGCGGGGTCCCTCTGCCATGCGGCGTTGCTCCGGGTGGATGTATACGCGCCACTGGTCGAAGCTGCCGGCTTCGATTACGGCACGCAGCGACTCGGTCTCCACGTCGTCCACGTACGCGAAGTCCAGCTCGGCGGCTGGTTCGCGCAGACCGGCCAGCAACCGGGCGTCATCGTCTTCGGCACCCTCACTCTCGGCGGCCTCGGGATCGAGTTTGCGCAGGCCCAGCGATTCACGCACATCCTCCACGGAGTAGCCGGCGGCCAATCCCAGCACGGCATCCTGCTCCCACGCGGGTCGGTCGTCGAGCAGAACCTGTAGTTCCTCCTCGCTTTCCGCGGTCCACACGGCCTCAGCCAGAGACAGATCGATGCCCAGCTCGTCGTGGAGGGTCGCTGGTGTGTAGCCGCGGCGCTCCATCTCGGCCCGGGGCGCGGGTGTGCGCTTGTCGACGACAACCGCGTCCACCCCCACCTCCTCCGAGAGACGAGCCGCGGCGGCGTGTTGCTCCTCCGCCAGCGCGCGCGCTGCCTCAGCGGCCTCTCTGGCCTTGCGCGCGGAGTCGGCCTCCTTCGCCTCGAGGGAAGTCACCTGGGCCGTTTCGGTGATAAGCTGCGTCAACCCATTGACTGGGTTGACGGTCAACCGGATTGATGCCGGGTCAAGACGCTCCGCCTTGGCGTTGCCTTCATCGTGCGAGTCGACGTCCACCAACACGAAGTGGTGCGTGTTCGCATCCTTGAGCTCGAACAGCACGGCGCGGAACTGATCGTTGACCCGGCCGGTGCGCACGCGTTTATCTACCGCGTTGTTGAGTGGCTTGATTCGCAGCGACGGGTTCGTTGGATCCTCGGCGAGCTTCTGCAGAAAGTTCATTGTAGGTTTGAGCAGCGCGCCATCCGGCTTGAGCCCGCTGTACAGGCTGAACGTCACCATAGGTTTGTTCATCGTGGATCCTCTGCCCCTTCCGCACCCAGCAATGCCGCCGGGATGGTTTGTTCGTCGAGTGTATCGGGGTACAGCAACACCCAACCGTCATCTCGTAGCTTCGCTTCCGCGCCCGTGTACGAGTCGTCGCGCTCCATCAACAGGGCGATCCTGCGGTGCGGCCACGCGACCGCGGTGGGTAGCGAACCGATCTCCTCACCAATCTCTTCAGTAGCCTCCGCGCCGGCACCGGCCAGTAACCGCAGTGCCGACACAACGCCAGACTCATCTTCGAACTCGTCAATCGCTTGAGCCCAAAGTCCCGAGATCTGCTCGGCTTCCATAGCACTCGGCTCCTGAGCGTCTTGCTTTCTGACGACCTCTGGTTCCGCATCCGTCTTCCCATCGCCGACCTCGATGACGACGGCATTGTTGGCCAACCAGATGATGTTGGCGAAGCGAAGGAAGTCGCGCCAGTTCTCCTCCGTGATCGAACCGGGTGCTTCCGCGTCGACGACGAGACGGTGGGGCAGCATCGTGGTTCCAGTCGGGGCGATGTCGATGTGGATCTCATTGCGCAATGTCAGCCGCACTCCGGTTTCAGTCCGGGTGGGGTAGGCGGAGCTGCGCAGCAGCGCAATGAGTGCTTGGTCCAGAACCGAGTAGGATGCGCGGTCCGGCTCCGCGAGGTAAGTGAGCAGCTGGGTGATGGGGGAGGCTTTCATGAACCGCATGGCAGCGTCGTCCACAGACCCGAGCTTCCGCGCCAGCTTTTCACCCTCTTCGGTCACCCACGCCGGCTCACCTGCGGTGCGCGCTACCTCCTTGTCAAACCACTTGAGGCCGGCATCGGTGACGTTCCACGGCAGCACTTGGTTGTCCTCGTAGTGCAGCTGGTTGCGTTTGTCGATATCCCCGGGGAAGCGGTAGTTCGCAGCTGCGAAATGGTACGCCGCGCCGTCGGTGTACACGGCGACGTCGCGTACGTCGCGCCGGCGCCTGGGGGAGAAGTAGAAGTCCGGCGTTGTGTAGCCCTTCTTCACTTGTTCCTTCATCGACCATTCTTCGCCGTTTGGGAATGTGACCAGCCACTCCACGCCACCGGCGTTAGGGATGTCTTTGACGGTGGCGTTGCGCGCCTCGAGGCCCTTACGGATCTTCTCGCGGAACCGAACCTCCAATTCGGAGGCCTGGTCCAGTTTCGGGGCTTCCGTCTGTGGCTTCCACGAGGCCTTGAGCGGATCCTCGTCGGGGGATGGGTGGTCCTGATTCGTCAGAATGGAACGCAGAGCACGTTCCGCAGCTGCGCGGGAGGTGTTCTCAATCTGTTGGATGCGGGTGTACGGCAGCAGGCAATCGGGGCAGGCGAGTCGCTCGTCGTCCTTACAATCGCATTTCTGGACGGCTTCGAAGGCGTGCTCCATGAGCTTTCGAACGTCCTCGGGCGAGGCGAACTGGGAAAGGTACCCGGTGCCGCCGGGGACGTTGTCGTGCATAAGCAGCGCCTCGACGGTGGTGCCGCGTCCGTCCGGCACGCGAACCGTCTCTACGCTGAGGTGGTCTGGATCCCCGCCAAGGACCTCCTTGAACCCGAGCTTGATCGCAGCGGTGAGGCTCGGGATGGTCGCATTGTCGCCGGCGGTGAGCTGCACCGGCACGTGTAGCAGCACGCCCTGGGTCTGCAAGGTGCGGTTCAGCGCCACCGTCACCGACTCCTCCTCGCGCGCGGTCCGCTTCGGACACCATGGGCGGTGATCCCACTTCGAGTTCTCTCCCCTCTGCGAATCCAGGTGGCCGCAGTAATTGCAGACGGTGAACAAGGGGGCGTCGATCTCGTGGTCCGCGAGCATCCTCTTTGTCGCGGGCCCGCGTCCTAGGTTGAACCAGCTCAGGTTCACGTACCGCAAGTACTCGGCGCCGAAGCCCTGGGAGAGGAACCACCGGCCGCCGTGTCCGCCCTCAGGTACGGAGAAGCTCAAAGCGGTGTGGTAGCTGAGTTCGTGCCTGTCGTCGCGGGAGTCGTCGATAGTCGCGCGGGCCTTGTCCACCTCCGCGGAGACCCGGCGCATGCGAACGGTGTCCAGCACCTGGCCCTTGTCTGCAAACGCGCCGGCACCGCACTCGGGGCACGCTCCGGGAACAACGGAAGAATGCATGCGCTCGCCGTAGGAACAGGCAGGGCACAGGCGCCACTGTTCGATGTCCGCGCCGCTCATGCCAACCTCGACCGCGTCTACAGTGGCGGCAATGCCGCGTGCATAGAACGTGTTGCCTGGCGCGAATTCCTTCAGCGCTGAGGACACACCACGGGAGAGCTCGAACGTCTCCGGGTCGATCTGCATCGTGGACGGGTTGAGCTGGGAGACCACTACGGCGAGCTCCACCGCTTCGTCCAACAGTGTGAAGTTGGGCAGCAAGCCGTAGCGCTCCATGGCGGAGATCCAGTGATCGTCGAGAAGCAGCTTGCCCAAGTCGCGCGACACACGCCGGAACGCCGCCTTGGTGCTGCGCTTCTCGCGCTCCAAGTCCGGGTCCGCGTTCTCCGTGCCCGCGTTCGGGTCCACCTTCGCCTCGAGTTCGCGCAAACGCTCCTGCAGCGTGTCCCGGCGCGCAGTGAACTCCTTGACCTCGCTATCCCACAGCGTGCGGGTGCGCTGCATCTCCCCGATGAGCGAATCGGCCCCCTGACCGCACGCCCACTCGTGCACGCCGTCCACGGTCGCCTGGTCCACGGAACCCGCCACGGTGGCAAGGAACGCCTCTACGCGCGACTCCACTCCCTCGGCGATCTCCTCCGCCAGCACGTCTAAGAGCGAGACCTTGCGGAAGCTGAACACGTCGCGCGCCTTCTGCACATCCAACCCGTGCGCGTTGAAGTCCAGTGTATCCACCAAGTACGCAGTGGTCTGTCTGCGCAGGATCTCGGTGGCGGAGAGGAATGCCGCCGGCGGCACCACGGTGCCCGCGATCACGGACAGCGGCTGGTTCAGCTTCGGCAGCGTGGTGCCGCGCCCCTGCACGAACGCGAGCACCAGCGAGTTGCCGGTGAGGCGCCCGGCGCGCCCCACGCGCTGCACGTACGAGGACACGGACTTAGGCAGAGAGGCGAGCATGACCGTGGACAGGTCACCGATGTCGATACCCATCTCCAGCGTCGGCGTGGCCACCAGCACGTTCGGCGCGCTCGGGTCGTTCGTTTCCTCTCCGCCGCGAAACGCCCACTCCAGCGCCAGTCGCTCTTCCTTGGGAATCAACCCGGTGTGCTCGCGCGCCACAATCGCGCGCGGGGTGGTGGACGAGTACAGCTGCGAGTAGTAGTTCTCCTCGATCCGCTCCGCACCCAGCGCGCCCGGGCAGCCGGGAGTCGGGCACGGCACACCATCGAGCAAGTCGCGCACATGCTTATCGACGCCCAAGGGCGCATTGCACACCCCACACTGCAACCTCGCCGGCTCCTCCTCGCACCGCACCACCACGTGCTCCGGCGCGATGGCGTAGATGGTGCCGCCGGTGTCGGTAGAAATCGCCATCACCGCGTCCCGGTTCGCCAGCTCCCGGAACACGTTGGTCAGCACCAGCGCGGCGTCGTGCGTGGATACGCCCAGCACCTTCGACGTCCACCGCGCGTAGCGCCCACGCGGGCTGCCCAGCGGGGTGAGCCCGCGGTCCTTATCGTCCACCGCCGGGCCGGAGCGCGGAAACTCTGGCGCACCACCCTTGGGAAAGCGCCGCATGCCGCGTGCCTTGGCGTAGCGGTTATGCAGCCGCCACGAGTTCGCGTCATCCTGCAAGTAACTGGCGAACATCGGCGTGTACACACCACCGCGGTCGCGCACCTGCTCCAGAAACCCACGCATCCACCGCAGCTGTACCTCTTCAGCGCTCGCATCCACGACGTTGAACAGCCCGGCGTCGATGCTCTTCAGCGCCTCACCAGCGGCCGCCAGCAGCACCGCATCGTCCACCGCCACCGACGGTGCGAGCGCACCCGTGGACACCAGCGAGCGCGGCAGGTGCGCACGCTGCCCGAATTCCAACGCCGCGTCCAGCTCGAGGCGCTGCAGCACGGCAGTCGTGGCCTCGCGGCGCGCCTTCTCGTCTGCATCTTTCGACCAGAACGGCACGAACGTGGGCGCCTCCACGATCTCCGGCGGCAGCAGCTCAAACCGCGCGCGCAGCGGGTCCTCCGCACCATCGGCCCGCTCGAGGATCCGCAGCGGCATCTGGGCGACGGACAACTCCTCGGTGCCTGCGACGCTCTTCATCAACGTACGAATCCCGAACGCCCGCGCCCGCGACTGCACGAACCCCGCCCGGTGCGCCGCGTCCTGCACCGAGTCCGCGAACACGAGCGTTTTCTTCTCCTCCTGCGCCAGCTGCGGCATGCCGAAGAGGTTGGACAGCCCCACCGAAAGCAGCGTGGCCACACGCGAGCCGATGTAGCGCACCGCGTCCGGCTCCCCGCAGTTCGGGCACACCTGCTCGCGCGCGTAATCCTCTGCGCCCAGGCCCGAGTACGTGAGCACCGGCACCGAGCTGCCCTCCGCGAGCGCTTCCTCGCTCGGCTCGCTGGTGCTCAGCGTGCGCGTGGAGGTGTGGAACCACATCAGCGCGCGCTTGCCGTCCTCGCCGTCAAACGCGCCCGGCTCCATCCCCTCCGCGACGACCCGCCGGTACTCGTTGGTGGCATCGATGAGGGGCCGCGGGAGCTCAGGCTTATCGACGGTCGCCTTCCGGATCTCCCCACCATCCAAGACCACCGCGTCAGTCCCGGGTTCTAGTGCGGTCATCCACCCGGCGCGACCGCACTCGCGGCAGTAGATGGCGGGCAGCCACACCGCGGCATCGTCGGCATCGATGTGGCCGTCGTCTGCGAAGCGAAACACCTGGCCGTCCTCGGTCGGGGTGACGGTGCGTTCGATGCGGGAGACCTCGCGCACCCACAGGTGCGTTTCCACACCGGGCAGGCGCTTGCCTTCGAACTTGTACACCTCGCCGGCAAGCGCGCGCAGCTGCGCTACGGCGGTGAGCAGGTGCGTGACGAACTCCCTCGCGGTGTCCTCCCCCAAACTGCGCAGCACAATCGGGTCGAACATCGCCGCAGGCAGTGTCTTCGCGTCCTCACCCTCGCGCTGGATGAGGGGTTTGGCCTTCCCGTCGTCATCCAGCAGCGCTTTGGTGATCGGGTGCACCGCGTACGCCGCGATCGTTGTATCCAGGTCCGCGCCCGCATCCACGCCCCACAACCGCGTGCGGAAGATGTCCAGCACCACGTCCGCGTGGTCGCGCCCGGAAGTATCGTTCGCGATGGCGTCCACGACCCCGCGTAGCCCATCGATGTCCGGCGACAGGGGAGTATCGAGGTACCCGAAGGTCTGCCCGATCTCCTCGGCCCACTCGGAATACGTGAGCGTCTTTTCGCTAACCATCGCCTCCGGCTCGAACGCCTCGCCGAAGATGGTGCCCGCGAACTCGAGCACCTTCGAGCGGTCATCGTCGCCGCCCAATGTTGCCGACGTGGCCACCGGCGTGACCCGCCCCAACGGGTTCGCCGCGTACTCGCCCAGGAAGCCCTCCGGCTGGTGTTGCTTCAGCATCAACCCAAGACGGCGCAGCAAGAGCGCGACGTCGGTGCCCTGCGCGCCGTCGTACGTGTGGAACTCGTCCAACACCAAGTACTGCAGCGATGTTGCGGACTTGCTCCAGATCTCCCGGTCCTCCGGACGAAGGAGCAGCTGATCCAACATCTTGTAGTTAGTGAGCAGGATGTCCGGCGGGTTGAGGCGCATTTCGTCCCGATCATTGATCAGCGACTGCGACGTCACCTTTTTCACGCTGCCCCTGGCCTCACCGGTGTAGATGCCTGCCGTGACCCCCGCCAGCGCCGACTCATTGGCGATCAGTTTAGCCAGGCGATCCCCTTGGTCGTTCGCCAGCGCGTTCATCGGGTACAGCAGCAGCGCCTTCACACCAGTGTGGCCTTCAGCCCGGGCACGTGCCGCGTGATCCAGCACGGGGTAGAGGAAAGATTCCGTCTTACCCGAACCGGTACCGGTGATCACGAGCGTCGGATCCGGGCGACGCTCTCCGTGCTCGTCGCGGCTGCGGAGTCTCCGGAACGCCTCCGCCTGGTGGTGGTACGGCGTGAACCACGACGGCATCCAGTCCAGGATCCCGTCCCACCCGATCGCACGCGCGTAGGGGAGCCGCACCCGCACGTACGGCCCGTGAAACATCCCGCGCTCTGTGTCCTCCAGGAACGCCTTCAGCGCATTGGAGGTCTCCGGGTTTGCCAGCGAGAACGCGGTGGCCAGGTATTCGGAGACACCGCCTAGAACGTACTCGGATGCGCGGACGGGGATGAGGGAAGACACGAGGGAAAGTTTATCGGGTGAAGATCCTATTGTTGCTGGCAGCTACACTACTTCCCCTCCTGGTATAGCGCCTTACGATACGATTAGGCACTCCAGGACCCGGCGGCAGAGCCGAACTCAGAATTCAGCAGACCACACTGTGGCGGATCTATTCCGATCTATCTCAGAACGATCTGCTTAACTTGGCGGGATAGTGCTTTGCAAACGTGTACTCGCGTGAAATCGAGGTGGATAGTTGAGCCCTCAAACCCAGAAACTGCGATTCGGAGTGGGGACCAGCAAACGACGCTCAATCCCCATCAGTAAAATTGATCTCGATCTCACCAACGCCCGTTTCAGAGACGATGCGAAAGATCAGAACCAGGCCATTGAGTTTATGCTTGCTGTAGCCGGCGAGAAGTGTTTAGGTCTTCTTAAAGACATAACCACTCGTGGGGATTTAAATCCTTCCGATCTTCCTATTGCGGTGGTGGACGGCACTCGATATCGGATGTTAGAGGGCAATCGCCGGCTAACCTGTCTGAAAATCTGGAAGCACCCTGCACTTCTCAATTCGCTACCGGCTGACTTGAAAGACCGTTACCAAAAACGTTTCCAATCGGTGATTGCGAAGTCACCGTTTTCTCCCCCAGACGCGCTAGATGTTGTTGTCGTTACGTCCCTCGAAGAAGCCGATTCTTGGATCGACAAAAAACACGGCCTAGGTAAAGAGAGTGGCGCATCCACCGTAGAATGGAATTCATTCGAAAAGGACCGCCGACGCTTTCGACGAACGAACAAACGAAGCCCGTCCTACAGCTTTATCGAGTTGTTAAATGCTGAGTACAGCGATGATCCAATGTTGATACGTTATTTGACCGAAGTCATAAACGTGCAATACACCACCTTGAAGCGCCTTCTCGACAACTCTGTGATGCGGGATGAAATTGGTATTCAATACCATCTCAATGGACGAACGACGATGAAGTTATCCGCCTCTGAGATGCGCCCTTTCATAACCCATTTGCTTGCCGACCTCGCTAAGAGAAACCAAGATAGTCGTTCTCTTCACAGCTCTGAGGATGTCGGTGCCTATCTGAGAGAACTAGCGGACAAGGAATTACCCTCTCCTTCAGCAATGGCCGCCACAGTTCCCCCGGGGGACAACTCGAAAACCGAGCCATCTGGACAATCCTACCCACAGTCTCCCGATTCGCAGCCAACTAGCACCCCCCAGGGCAACGACTCACCGAGTCCGCCGAAACCTGAACCAAAACCGCAACGTCGAAAGACTCACGCCAGGGTTTTTGAGGGTCTGGACCTTAGCGGGTTTTCAGAGAAGATTGCCGACCTAGCCACGAACACTTCCCGCCTTTCCGTGGAGAATAACCCAGACGTTGTCTCGATTCTTCTTCGTGTAATCCTCGATCTGACCGCGTTTCAGTTCCTCGACCGCTTCGGGAAAGGGAATCCGCCTCGCGAGCTTGATAAACGCCTGCTCGAGGTTCTTAAGATTCTTGACCCGGGCGCGACGGAGCAATTGAAGCAAGCTGAAACCGCCCGCCCATTCAACACCCTTTTCCACTCGATCAGAAATGATCCCAACCATTTGAGATTGGCTCAGTTCGCAGTTCACAGCCCCTCTTTTGTCAGCACCGCAGCCGAAACCAAACGGCTCGCTGACCGTTACGAGCCGATGCTCGAGGCGATGAACCAAAAGCTGCTAGAGGCTGGAACCGAATGAGATATCTTTCGCCGTTGCGATACCCAGGCGGCAAGGCCCGCCTCGCTCCGTTTCTCGAACGAATTATTGAATCACAGCTTCCAATACCAACCCACTACGCGGAACCTTTCGCGGGAGGCGCAGGAGCGGCCTTACAGCTACTTCATAGAGGGGTGGTCAGCAAAATTCATCTAAATGATTTGAACCCTGGGATTGCGGCAATGTGGAGAGCGATACTCGATGAATGTTGCGCGTTTGTTCAACTGATAAAAACAACGCCACTCGATGTTAATGAATGGGAGAGGCAACGCGATATTTACCGAAACCCAATCGGGCGGGACGATGTCGAACTTGGCTTTGCGACTTTCTACCTAAACCGAACGAATCGATCAGGCATTCTACACGCCGGCCCCATCGGTGGGCACGCGCAACATGGCAAATGGAAACTCGATGCGAGATTTAATCGTGCAACCTTGGTTAAGAGGGTCGAAACTGTTGCGACAATGAGAGAGCACATCATAGTGACAGAGCTCGATGGCCTCGATTTCCTAGATGGGTTACGCGATTTCGGTGAAGACTTGTTTGTTTACGCTGACCCGCCATACATGGTTCAGGGTGATGGTTTGTACCTCCACGCCTTCGACGAAATGGCCCACATCGGGCTTGCCAACAAATTGCAATCCATCTCGAGTCCCTGGCTTCTGACCTACGACGATGATCCACGAATAACAGAGGTTCTTTATCGGGACGGGCGCTGCGCGACTTTTCAGATCGCTCATACTGCCCACAAACAACACATTGGATCTGAAGCAATAATCTTCTCGGAAGATTTGACGCTGCCCGATCTCGAGGTCACATCGGGCAGGCAAGCTCTGTGGGCAAACTGATCGTGAAACACGATACCGCCGCTCCATCACACCAACATTGAATTCAACTCATCGTCTCTTGAAGTTCTGGCGACCGGTGTCCCCAGCGCGCTGAGGGGTCAGCCAGATCGTTGACCCGTGCAAGACCTCGCGCTTCCGCCCCATGAATCCTGGGCCTTTTGAATCAGCTTCCTGGCATCCTGACGCTTCGATACGTTAGCTTCTATCTTCAATTAACCACCCCCTCAAACCGCGCGTACGCCTCCCGCATATCCGCCTCCCGATCCAACTGCCTAAACGGATACTCAAAGACGTACTCCATACCCGACTGCGGATGCACCCACATCCGATCCGCCACCGACAATTCTTCACCCTCGCGCAACTTATCCTGCAGCTTCAACACATCCTTCGGCACCTTCCGACCATTCGCATCAAACCGATCCTCCTGGTCATAACGGCGCATCACCGGAAACTGCGTCCGATAAATCATGCACAAATCATCAGCCGTCACACCCAACGACAGCGCCACAATCGCATCAATCTCCACCTGCGCGGCCCTCCGCTCCTCATCTTTTCGCAAAGGCTTATCGACGCCCCACTCCTCCCCCATCAACTCTTAGCAGAGGGACCACTCACGGCCTTCAATTACAGTGTCGATCCTCACGCCAGTTCTCCAACCTCAAACCCGGGACGCGGGAAAACTCTCCAGTATTGGCCGTGATTAACGTCAGATCGTTTCTCACTGCCTGCGCTGCGATCCAAAGATCGTTTCCTCCGATCATTCGGCCGCTATCGAGCAGCCCCGCCCGAAGCTCCCCGTAGACGTGCGCGCACTGTTCGTCGACCCCTACTCTTGGCCGGCCCTGCAACAGAAGGTCATACACCCGCCGCGCAAGTTCCGGGTTGCGTGACCGCTGTATCCCCGACTGGATCTCACCTATCACGATTGTGGATAGCCATAATTCATTGCTCGAACACGACGAAGCCGCGGCAGAGACCTGAGCTTCTCGACCGCGTTCAAGATCAATCCAAACATTGGTGTCCAGTAGGTAACCCATCAGCCGTTGCGGTCCCTACCTTCGTCTTGTGTGGCCGGGCGATCAACCTCAGGCACCGGATCAACGGGCAAATCTGCAAGTTCATCAATGAGGTCTTCGTCTACCCCATGCTCTTTCTCAAACTCCCTCAACCGTGCGATCACGTCTCCGAAATTTTCCTCGACCGGACGTAGAAGAAGCCCTTCCGGCACCTGTTCGATTACTGCACTGCCACTTTCAACACGGAACGCAGCGGGAATACGAACAGCCTGGCTATTTCCGGACCTAAACACTGTAGTTCGCAGACGCTTGCCCTTCTTTGCCTTGGTCATGTCATCGACCTCCTTCGTGTGCAGGAAACATGGCGTATATCGCTAACGATATACATGGCGATACGCGTGAGCAATCGTTATTGAACCATCCCCTCAAACCGCGCGTACGCCTCCCGCATATCCGCCTCCCGGTCCAACTGTCTAAACGGATACTCAAAGACGTACTCGACACCCGACTGCGGATGCCCCCACGTCCTATCCGCCACCGTCAACTCCTCACCGTCGCGCAACTTATCCTGCAGCTTCAACACATCCTTCGGCACTTTCCGACCATTCGCATCGAACCGATCCTCCTGGTCATAACGCCTCACCGGAAACTGCGTGCGATAAATCATGCACAACTCATCCGCCGTAACCCCCAACGACAGCGCCACAATCGCATCAATCTCCGCCTGTGAGGCACGGCGCTCCTCACCCTTACGCAAAGGCTTATCGACGCCCTAAAGCTCCCCCTTAAACTGGCTACAGATTGTAGGCTGGCCGAGAGCTCACTTGGTTAGTGAAACTAAACGGGCCAGAGGAGATCCCAGCGTGAATCACTACGAAACTCGTACGGCTCGGTTGCTAAAACAACTGTGGGATTGTCTACCCCACGTGGTGCATGTGACAACAGAAACCGTCGTGTTTGCCATCATCGGCGTGGTGCTTCTAAACGCAATCTATGGCTTTTTCCGGAGTGAATGGCCGGAATCGTATACCAGCTTGGACAATCGGGTAGAGCATCAGTACAGAAGTAACCCTGTGAGGACAGTTGTTGGTTTTCGCGGCCTACCCGTTGCGCTGACCGTGATGCTCATCTCAGAAATGATTGACCGAGCGGATGGCGATGCCATTGTTGGTACCGCCGGGATGATTGCCAGTTACTTACTGCTGACTTCAGGGAGGGCGATTTACGATGTGTTGAAGAAACCCCGGCACCCTAACTTCAAATTCATCGTTCTGCACCATTTCGGTCAAACTCTGATAGTCGTTCTCTTTACATGGTTTGGCCTCATAGGCCATGACTTGTGGGGATCTTGGATTCCCCGTGGTGAAGAATTCGCAATTGCGATTCTAGCAGGCGCTTTCGCCTCTGTGATGGCAATTTGGGCTAGATCGTGGCTCACCGCAGTTAAAATGCCCTTCCCAGAACTTGTCCGAGAGCTGAAGGAAGATATCGGCGTTGACCAACTGGACTACGCTTTCATTCGAAGCGGAAATATTGACCGGTCAGGAAATCTTGGCTGTCTAGTCCAGGCAGTTCTTCTTGCCGAAGCTCAACAGCGGCCAGCTTGGTTTCGAAAATTGGAAACATTCATCGGCAAACTGGGGCGGCCCGGAACATTTGGCGTTGCCCAAGTTTCTTCAGACCGGCCCATTTCTGACGAAAAGTCAATTGATCTGCTGATTCAGCAGTTGACGGCTGGAGCCGGATTCGAGTTTCAAAATATGGACTTTCACAGCGGGGAAGTCCGCGATATGTTAATGGACCACAACCCCGATCAGGAACATGTCGAGCGCATCCTCACCTATTTCCACGGTCTTCGCAGTCACGGTCTATACCCATACCCTGACGCACACCGCTGAGCTTTTTATTTTCGGGCCAACACTAATAACTCACTAACTTATCCCTTCAAACCGCGCATACGCCTCCCGCATATCCGCCTCCCGATCCAACTGCCTAAACGGATACTCAAAGACGTACTCCACACCCGACTGCGGATGCCCCCACGTCCGATCCGCCACCGACAACTCCTCACCGTCGCGCAACTTCGCCTGCAACTTCATCACATCCCTCGGCACCTTCCGACCATTCGCATCAAACCGATCCTCCTGGTCATAACGGCGCATCACCGGAAACTGCGTCCGATAAATCATGCACAACTCATCAGCCGTCACACCCAACGACAGCGCCACAATCGCATCAATCTCCACCTGCGCGGCCCGGCGCTCCTCATCCTTTCGCAAAGGCTTATCGACGTCCCACGCCTCCCCCATCAACTCCTCCCACAACGGCGCATACGCTTCGGTGAGGCAATTGAGCCGGAGGTAGTTACCTATTAAGAAACCCCTCAATTTAGATGCCTCTGGATTAGCCAACGATTGAATTGTCGGACCGTAGAGATTCGCGAGCCCGGTAGCGCGGAGTTGATAGTCAATCAAGAGCGATGAGAGCGTTGCCCCAACTGCAACTGTCGTCTCATCGTCGCCCACCGATGCGCCGCTATGAACTCCGTGAATGTGAGTAGTTCCAGGGGGAACGAGTGAGGGGTAGAGCGTCCGAAAGCCGGTCGTTGCTGCCATCGCCCTCCAGCAGATGCGGTAACAATTCCTGACCGGCACCTTTTCCGCTCTATCAAGCCAACTCCCATAGTCACCGTCATAATTCGGCTGGGTACCACGATCCGGCTGGTAGGCCGTCGCAGGAATGAAGTCGGCGGGCATCGCCTCGAGGTCCACCTCTGACCAGTCCTGATTGTGCTTCAGCGTGGGGTTGGGTTGTTTGACCATCGGGGTCGATACGCCGAGGTGCGGGCCTTGGAGAATGACATCATCCCACGAATCGGGATGAGCCCAGGCTGTATCGAAGTACCCGGCTTTTTTGTCGGCAGTTTCGTGCCAACCCGCTGAAAACTGCAAACCAAGCTCCCGAATGCGGGGCGCGGCGGCAAGCTTCTCGAGCACGGCCGCGGCTTCGGTGTTCACGGTGTAGACCATGCGGGACTCGATAGCCGGAACGGAGTCATCCTCAAGTATCGAGTGCCACACCCCGAGCACATCTTCGTTAACCGTTTGAATTCGGTCACGGTGCGGGCGCAAATCCCAGTTTCCGTTATCGTCCTTCAGACCAGGCAAGCTTCCGGCCCCATTATGGGAGAAGGACTCTTCGACGATTGTCGGGTGGTAAAGGGATGCTGCGTGACTGAAGGCAGGGCCATCCTGCCGGGGTCCATATGCGTGAATCCCGTAGGCATTGTGGTGGTCGACATCGAAAAGCATTAGTTCGTTAATGAACTGCCAGTGGCGCCGCAGCCTCAGATATGCACCCCGGCGTAGAGGCGCAGCCTTCTTCTCTGTGAAGTGGGACTCGGGATGGATGAGTGAGGTCACGCCATCTTCCGACGCATTGCCCCACGTGCGCTCCATGAAACCGCGGTAGAGATCGGGTTGTTGGCCGACGAGGTGCGGGTATCGGGTGACGTCGGAGAGAATCGCGGCCGTCGATACGGATTCACCGATGCCGCGGTACACAGTTGAACGGGTCGCTTCATTGCTGTACCACTGCTGACGTCGCTCGTTCTTCGCGGCCTGGGTGGGTTTGTGCGCCAACGAGAACCAAGGATCTGCCTCGGAGTAGAGGGCATCGAGGTCGGTGCGCGGTCGCACCCACGGCGGGTTGCCCACCTGCAGGTCGAAGCCCCCTCGAGCGAACACTGCCGCGAAGTCGAGGTCCCAGTGGAAGAAGCCTTGGTCGGCGGCGACGGACTGCACCACGCGCAACCACGGGTGGTTCGCTAGCACGGTCTCGATCTTGCGAGCGCCGGAGAGGCCGATCTCAGTGCGTTCCAGCTCCACCAGTTCGTCCCAGTTAGTGGCGCTGGCTAGGCGGATCTGGTTGGTGTCACGGGCCTGGGTGTCTACGCCGAGGAGGTCGGTAAGTGTGGCGAGCCACTCGTCGAGGTCGGGAAGCTGGTCCACTTCGGTTAGTGGCCAGAAGGTCAGCGCGTTCCACGCGTCCATGGCGAGGCGGAGGCGCAGGTAGGCACCATCGGTGTCGTGAAGCAATTCTTGCTCGATTTGCTCGCGGTGCACATTCTTCGCGGTGTGCTCGGTGTCGCGGCCCCAAAGGTCGATGTCGCGGCGGATCTGGTCTTCCGCGATGCGCATTTTGGACAGCGTGATGGCCCAGAGGGACTCCACGCGGGCGGCGAGGTTGGTCAGCTTTTTCGCCTGCTCTTTGGTGGGCACCTTGCCGGTGACGGATTTGCGCCACGCTTTCATCGCGGTGATCTCGTCCTTGGCCAGGGTCTTCAGGTCCTTCGCGTCCGCTGCGGCGCCCCAGGTTGCGGAAGGCAGGAGGAACTGGTGAATGCGGCCGGCGGCGTTGATGTCGCGAGGCTCGCCGGCGTCGATAGCTCCGGCGAGATTCTGGACGGACTCCCGGCGCGGGACGGCGCTGAGCCACTCGCGCTTCTTCAGCTGCGTGGTCGAATACGTGGAGCGCAGCGCGCCGATGAGCGAATTGCCGCGGCGCAGGTGAAGGCCGAACCACGGGGCCTTGAGTTGGCTGGTCATGGTGTCCAGCCACAGGGAGATTTCGGCGAGCTCCACCGCGGTGGGGTTCAGGTCCACGCCGTAGACCTGGTGCAGGGCGATGTGGGCCTTGACCTTCTGGAGTTCCAAGGTGCGGGTTTCGGGATCGACTTGCTGGTCGAGTTCCTGTTCCCTGAACTTGAGGTAGAGTTCCGCGAGCTGGCGTACGGCCTCCACGGCGAAGGCGCCGGAGCCCATGGCGGGCTCGCAGATGGTCAGGCTGAGTACGTCCTCAGAGGTTTCGATGCGGCCTTCCTCCTGCAGCACCTCGATGGCCTGACCGACAGTGAACTCCGTGAGCACCTGCGGGGTGTAGAAGGACGCGGAACGTTCGCGGTCGCGACTGGATTGGCGGAACACGAAGGAACCCTCCGGGTGCTCGCGGCGCACCTTGGAGGTGCCGCCCTCCTCCATCTGCTTCGTCTCCATGACAAAGCTGTCTTCGGGGACGGTGTCGGCGCGGTTGGTGGGAAGCACCCAGGACCCTTTGGAGGCGTCGCCCTTCGGCGCGACCTCGTACAGGTCCTCCTGGGCGATGAAGCCGTGGTAGGACATCAGTCCCTCGTACACCTGGCCCAGCTCGGTCACGCCGAGGGTGGCATAGGAGATGAAGCCGCGATCTTTGCCTGCGGAGACTTTGGACAGGAGCAGGTTCTGCAGCACTTGGGTGAGGGCGGCGTTGGACAGCTTGGTGTCGTCGATAAACGATGTGCTCTCGCGCTTGAACAGGTCGGCCTCGAGGTTGCGGAAGGTGAGGCCCTGGTTCTGCGCGTCCTGGTCGGCGGTGGGGGAGTCGAGCGGGTCGTGGCCCTCGTTAACCTGGGTGAACAGGAGCTGTAGTGAGTCGTAAAGGTGGGTGCCGCGGCGGGCCTTGTCGGTGACGGGTGGGTTGAGAATCTGGTCGCGCAGGCGGTCCAGGCCGTAGCCCGCGACGTACTCCGGTGCGCCCGTGGGCAGGATGGCCAGTTCCGGTGAGGCCTCGGCGAACAGGAGGAAGAGGATGCGGTAGAGGTAGCGCAGGGATTGACGCGCCAGCTCGTTGCCGTCGATGGTGTCGATTGGCAGGTTGTTCTCGCGACGGCGGTCCAGCACGTCGTTGCCGATGATCTCGATGGATTCGCGCACCGCGTCGCGCAAATCGCCGGAGACCTTCACCGCGTGCTGCTGCGACTCCTCGCGTGTCTGCGCCCACCAGGTGGTGCCGTCGGCGGCGCGCTCCAGGTTCTCCCGCGCCAGGATGACGGCGACGCGCTCGAGCTCGCCGGCTTTCTTCGTGTCGTTACGCTCCACCGCCAGTTGCAGATTGATGGCCAGGTACCGGCCAAGCGGCCAGGACTCGCGCTCCGCGAGCATCACCCAGGGCCCAGCAAGCGTGACGACGAACTCCGGCGGCTCAGCCGCCAGGAAGAGATCACCGACAAGTTTGGACACCTTCGTGGTCTGCGGGTCCTTGCCTTCTTGGGCGATGGTGGCGGGGAGTGCCGTGAGGTCGTCCTCGGTCTCTGCCGGTTCGTCCGCGGCGATGACGGCGAGGGTGCCCGCGTTGCCCAACCAGCCCTCGTACGTGAACGTCTCCCCGGCGCGGGTGTAGGTCTGCTGCGCCGGTGCGCCGAAGCCGAACGCCTGGTGGATCAGCTTATTGGTGGTGTCCAGGTCGGTCTCGGTTGCAAACGCGGTCTGCAGCTCGCCGCGGTGTTGCTGGAGGCGCTTGATGGGGGAGAGGGTGCCCGTTTCCTGCTCCAGCGCCTCCCACTCCTTCGTGCGGTTTTTCACGCGTTTGGTGAAGGACTCGCCTTTGGTTTCGTCGGTGGTGAAGTAGTGGTCACTGATCCACTCGTCGACGTTAAGGATCGAATCGAAGGTAGCCATTGGTTAGCGCTCCTGGTTTTCTGGAAGGACGAGGACGAGGGGGCGAATGAGTTCGCGGTCCGGTTCGAGCGAGGAGATGAGGGACTTCTCTTGTTCGATGAGGTTGGCGGAGCGGCCCACGCGCACCGTGGTCTGCACACCCGCCTTCGCGTCCTCCCAGTCCTGGGCGCGCGTGGACCAGTGCCCGATGCGCTCGTGCGCGTGGTTGCGGGCGGCGGCCATCATCGGTTGGAGCTGGTTGCTCGCGGCCTGGACGGACTGCGCGATGAGCTCACTTGTGTCCTCCGGCAGGGTGAGGGTGCCGGGGTTGATGGCCTGTTCGGTCAGCCCGATGCCGCGAAGCCACGCGATGGGGTCCTCGATGGTCTGCGGGAGCATCCCGCCTGCCACGGTGACGAAGGCGCGGGAGACCACCTGGCCGCGCTTGTTGGTAAGCGTGGCCATGAGTAGGACGGTGGGCATGGGCACGTCGCCCTCGATCGCGGTGATCTGCCCGGCGGACAGGGAAGCGAGCGCGCGGTCCGTTGCCCAGTCCGTCACCGGGTGCAGGGGACCCAAGAAGTGGGCTTTGGGCCAGGTGGAGCCGTCATGGCCAGTGCGTGCCTTGCGCAGGACCTCGTTGCCCACCGCGTGATTGGTGGCCAGCTGGAAGTGTTCGCGCACCTTGCGGTCCGCCAGGAAGTCCTGCGGCAGCACCTCGAAGCGGCGGCGCAGGTCCTCCGTGGGTTCGAGCTCGGCCACGCCGTTGTCGTGCAGCTGGAACTGCACGCCACCTGCTGAAAGGGGTTTCTCCGGTGCCGCGTGGAAGGCCTCGTTCAGGGCATCTTCCAGGTACGCGATCTCGGAGGGGTAGAGGCTTTGGGTCTCGGCTGGTTTGAGGGGGGCGGTGGGGGCCGGAAGTTCGTCGTCAAGCAAGAAGCCCGACATCCAGAAGTCGATGAGATCGGCCTCTGTTTCCGCTTGCGCGCTGGCGATCTCCTCGGGCGTTTTCACCACGTCGTCGAAGGCGAGCTGGTTCTGGATCACCTTGCGGATCTCCTCTTCCTCACCGGTGACCGTGTGCTTACCGATGAGCGAGCCGACATCACCGAGCAGCGCGTGCGCCTCATTCTCGCGGTTGATCAACTTGGCCAGCACGTGCAGTTCGCCGACGTAGCCGCCCTGCTTCGTGTCCAGCAGGAGCGCTGCGATCTGCGGGGGCTCGGTCTGCCCGTAGCGGTCCACGCGGCCGTTGCGCTGCTGGATGCGGATGAGCGACCACGGGATGTCGTAATGCACCAGGTTGTGGCACAGCGTGTGCAGGTTCACGCCTTCCGACGCCACATCGCCGGTGACCAGCACGCGGAGTTTGGAGTCTTCGCGCTTGAATTCGTCCACGAGCCGCATCTGCTCCTCGTCGCTCAAGCCGCCGTGCATGATCTGGACCTGGTCTTTGGTCAGCTTCATGTCTGTGATCAGGTTCTGCTGGAGCCAATGCAACGTGGCCACGCGCTCGGAGAACACCACCACGCGGGTGGGGCTGTTCTTGGCAATGCCGATGTCCTGCAGGTAGTTCACGAGGGCCGCGTATTTGTTGGAGTTCTGGCGCGTGACCTTTGCGTTGAGCTCGTGGAGACGCTCGAGGGCTCCCCGTTGGGTGGTGTCGACCTTGGGGTTTTTCAGGCGGTTCTGGATCGTCTCCTCGAGCGCGGCCGGGGAAGAGAGGAACGCCTTGATCAGGGTCCACGGGAAGAGGCGGTCGGCGGCCGGGTTGTGGTTGATCCAGGTCTGCTCGAGCTCCGCAGCGACGGCGTTCTCCTCGTTGGAAGCCTCCACCGGGATGTTGACGGGGTCCTTGCGCTCGGCCCACTGCTCACCGACCACGCTGGCGACCTCCTCGCTGTGGCGGTGGCGGCGGATGAGCAGCCTGGAAACGGCCTGCTGGTCGATCGTGCCGTCCGGCATCACTGCGGTGGGGTCGAGGAGGCGCAGGATCTCCTTAAAGGATTCCGGGTCGCCGTTGTGCGGGGTAGCGGAGGCGAGCAGGAGCGCCTCGGTGGTGGGTGCGAGGGTGCGGGCGAGCTCGTTGTTCTGGGTGCCTACATTGGTGGCGTTGTGGATCTCATCCATCACCACCGCGTCCCACCGCACCTTCTCCAGGTACGCGCGGTACTTCGCACTTTTGAGTGTGTCCATGGACACGATGACGCGCGGGAAGTAGGTGAACGGGTTTCTACTTGCCGGCAGGATGCGCTGCACGCGTTGGATGCCGGCCGAGTCCAGGCGGACCAGCGGGATGGCGAAGCGCGACCACATCTCCTGCTGGAATTGCTCCATGATGTGCTTCGGGGTGACCACCAGGATGCGTTCGCCGCGCCCACGCCGAATCAGCTCCGAGAGGATCATGCCGATCTCCAGGGTCTTGCCCAGGCCGACGGCGTCGGCGATGAGGACGCGGGGGCGCAGGTTGTCGTCGCTAAGCGCCTTGCGCACAGCGGTGAGCTGGTAGTCCAGCGGATCCATGAGCATCTGCTCTGCCACAGAGAGCTGCTCCTGGTACAGCGGTACAGGGGTTTGGCGCAGCGTGGTTTCAAGCCATAGGCGCGTGGTGCGGTATCCGGGGGAGTGGTCGGGGACTACCTCGACCTTTGCTGGGTCGAAGACCTCGATCTTATCTAGGGCGGTGTAGAAGCTCGCCGTGGTGTCGCGCACGTATTCCGACAGGCCCCGTACTTTGATCAGTTGGCCGTCCACGGACTGTGTGACACTCGTAATCAGCCAGAGTTCGTCGCGGACTTTGACCATAAGGCCAGGGGCGTACGCCGGTCGGGTCTCGGACTGGTCCATAAAAGAGGTCACGGGAGTAGACATGGAGTGGAGCTTAACCCATTTACCTGCCGAAATACCCTTCGAAACACACTTACTGTTGCCTTCTACGACGAGTTTCCGGGTAGGTGAAAACCGATCCGAAAAGTCACCTGCGCACCCTTAGCGACTGGACATGCATCCGCAGTTCGATTCGAACTAGGGCTTATTTGTGGTGCAGGGTTCCGATCAACGAGCCTTCTGCTCCACTGTCTCTGCCACCGCGCGTGCCACGGCGAGGTCTTCCCACGGCATACCGACCGTTTTGAACACCACCCGACGCGCCGGGTCCAGCTCAACATCGCCGCGAACCACATCGCGCATCGGGATCAGATCGGCAGTCGTAATCGCCGCAGCTTCAATCGCCTGCACCACGTCGCCAGCTTCGCGCTCGGCAGCGGCAATGTCCTCCACAATCACCTGGGCGCCCTGGAGCACGCTCTCGTGGAGTTCCCGTGTGTCCGCAGTATGGGCTCCGACGGCGAGCACGATGGCGTCGTCAAGCAATTGCTCCGATGTGACGATGGGTTCCGGGGAGGATGTCGCGGTGACCATCAGCCCGGCGCGGCTGACGATCTGGTCAGACTCCGCACTGCCAACGCCAACCGAAGGCCACGGCAGGTCGGCGGGCTGGCTGCGGGAGATGAAGGTGCAACGTACCTCTCGAACGCCGTGGAGGGCATCGGTGATAGTTGCGGCATGTGCGCGTCCTTGCACGCCGGTGCCGAAGATTGCGACTTCCAACGGTTCCGAGGAAGCCCGTAGCAAGTCCAGCACGCCAGCGACAGCGACCGCCGGGGTGCGGAGCCGGGTGAGCGCTGCGGCGTCGATAAGCAGTTCGGGTGTGAGCGTCCGGCCACCCATGAGTAGGTACGAGCCTTGTACTAAGGGAACTTGCTCGGTTGAGCCCGGGGGCTGGATACCCAGGATTTTGACTCCCGCATATCTCCCGTCCGATGAGGGCAGCAGGTGCATCTCACCGTGGTCGAGTCCGACCTTGATGCGGTGCGGATCGGTGGCTGGGTCGAAACCCTCGAGCAGCGGCCTGCGGATTGCTTCAACCGTCTCACGGGGGCTGAGGAGCCGGAGGACTGCCTCGCTGTCTAGGTAGCGCATGGTTGCCAGGGTAGGGGAGCAACATTCATGGGTGCTTCCAGCTTCTCGAATGATCTGTGCTCACAGGCAGGTTCAGTTGGCGTGTCGTCGAAATTTCAACCAATGCGTGGAAAACGCCACACGTAACATGTTACTACCGTAGTGTGTTCGACATCACTACATCTGAACAATGAAAGGGGTGCCACATGGGAATCGTCGCACTGGTTGTCTTCATCGCAATCACGATCGTGTTCAACGTGTTCTTGAAACGCGATATCGCAGAGGCGCTACTCCTGGGACTAATCGGAGTCGCTTTGGTGGGTGGCGCGGATGCCCCGCAGCTACTGTGGCACGGCATCACCACCGCCATCACGTCTGAAGTCACGTTTGCTGGCATGGCGTTTGTCTTCATGGGAGTCATCGTTCAGGCGACGGGTCTGATCGATAGGCTGATCACCATCTTGAACTCGATCTTCGGCAGGCTCCGTGGTGGCGCAGGTTATGTTTCCACTTTCGCTTCTGCACTGATGGGCTTGATCGCTGGATCTACGGCGGGTAACTCTGCAACGGTCGGCTCGGTCACTATCCCTTGGATGAAGAAAACAGGGTTTAGCTCCAATCGAGCCGCAACCCTCATTGCCGGAAACTCAGGACTTGGCGTTGCATTGCCGCCAAACTCCACAATGTTCATCATCCTGGCTATGCCCGCAGCAGCAGCATCTTCCGCGAGTCAGGTCTACGTAGCTCTCGCGTGTGCTGGTGCCTACGCCGTTCTCTACCGTCTCATCGTCGTCTGGTTCTGGACGAAGAAGGACAACATACCAAAGACTCCCAAAGACCAGATTGTGCCGTTCAACGAGGCCTGGGCCGCCGGGTGGCGCTCCCCGTCCATCTTCATGGGCATCTTAATTCCGGTGTTGATCACAATTGGCCCATTGGCCAACTGGCTAAAGGAGTCCACCGGCGTTGGAGAGGATGGTGTGAAAGCCATCTCCATTATCGTCTGGGTGCCAGTGTTGATCACCCTCATTGCGTTAATTGAAGGCTTCAACCGTCTGCGCCAAAACAAACAAGAGTTTAGAGCCAAGCTTGAAAAGGAGCTTCCCAGCTTCGCCACAGTGGGAATCTCGCTCTTTGCGGCGCTCGCTGCCGCGGCCATCATGGAAGAACTGGGAGTGGGGGATCAGCTCTCCAACACCCTTAGCGCGATGAATCTCCCGGCATGGGCAATGATCCTGATCGTAGGAGTTCTTGCTGTGATCGTGGCTACACCCTTGTCCTCGACGGCCACTGCAGCTGCAATCGGAGCCCCTGCCGTCGCTGCATTGACTGCGGTTGGGATTGACCCAACGGTAGCGATTGTGGTTGTGCTTCTGTGCACCTCCACGGAGGGTGCTTCGCCACCCGTCGGGGCCCCGATCTATCTATCCGCTGCGATGGCAGATGCGAACCCCACCAAAATGTTCATCCCGCTGATCGTCTACTTCGTGCTACCAATGATTTTGGTCGCCTGGCTAGTAGGAATGGGTTTCCTTCCGGTCTACGTTCCTACAGGAGTCTGACAATGAATGCTTTCTTCAAACTGTTTAAATACGTTTTCCTTTTCCTACTGGTGACGTTCCTCGTAGGCGGGCTACTCATCGTGCTGGCGCAGACTGCCGGATTGTTCATGCTGGATGGTGGACTAATCACGACAGTCAAGAAATCGCTCGCTCCATGGGTCTTTGCGGCAGCAACACTCTGCGCGATGTCCGCATTCGTGCTCAGTTACAGCCCGGAAGCACGGGCTTCCCGCAAGCGTCAGATTGAGAAGGAACGCAGGGAAAACGAGGAGCACCGAACCCATGTGGAGGAAGATGTACGCCGCGAGTTCCACGATTTCCAAGAGCGGCGCCTCAAGCGGCGGCGATCAAACAACGACTAGAGACCTCCAACGTGCCGGTCCCAGAACAGTTCAACCGCCTCCGGCCTTGCAACGGCTGCATCAGTCGGTTGATCCCAGGCCTGCTGGAGAAGCAACAGACCTGTCGTGGTGAGGTGGTGATGCATCGCTTGACGAGCTCGGTCCGCATCTCCATTGCGGATCGCCTCCACTATCGGACCGTGCTCATTCAGAATGTCGGACAACGAACGGGACTTGCCAGCCGTGGAGTGGCCAAGGACCCGCGTAATGTTTCGCAGTTGGTCCACAACGGCCTCCCCTCTGCGAGCATTGCCGGTCTCGAGGATCAACGAATGCAATGCGCGATCGTGAACAAAGAACTCGTCTTCTTCACCCGAAGTCGCGAGGCGCTCCATCGACGCCACTCGGTCGTCAATCAGCGAAAGATCCTCTTTGGTGCGGAACTTTGCCGCGCGGTAGGCCGCGGCGGGCTCGATACCCAATCGGATCGCAAAAATCTCAGCTACATCTGCAGGCCCCGATCGGATGATCTGGAAACCACGGTTCTTAACGAACCGAATCAACCCAGCTTCTTGCAATCTCAGCAGCCCTTCCCTCACGGGGGAACGCGACATTCCAAGTTCGCTGGCGATCTGAACCACGCTGTACCATTCGTCCGGCTGCATGGTGCCCGAGTGGACGGCATCCCGAACGTATTCCACCACGCTGTCAGCCATCTTTGTCATAAGGAATGATCATGTCACAGGCATCAGACTCCATCCTCAGCAAACTCCGCAAGGACATGCCGACGCGCGCAGCCTATAGCTCGGACGCATCCATCTACCGACGCGTGCCGGCAGCGGTTATTGAGCCAGAATCCAAACAGGAGGTCATCGAAGCGGTTGCTTACGCACGTGAGCGAGGATGGCCGATCGTAGCTCGAGGTGGTGGATCATCTGTAGCCGGAAATGCAATCGGTGATGGCCTAGTGATCGACACCTCCCGCCACTTCAACAAGATTCTCTCGATCGACCCAACCGCAAAGACCGCAACAATTGAACCTGGAGTTGTATGCGATGACCTCCGCACTGCGGCGGCTGAGCACGGTCTCACATACGGTCCGGATCCGTCGACGCACTCTCGCTGCACGATTGGCGGCATGGTGGCTAACAATGCATGCGGTTCGCACTCGGTAGCTTATGGAACATCGGCAGACAACTTGATCTCCATAGAGCTTTTGCTTTTCGACGGCCGACTAGTCACCTTCACGCGCGATGGGTGCTCGGACCCAGAGCTCGAACAAGAACTCCGTTCGCTTTACAGAGATCATCGAGATTTGATCGAGTCAGAACTCGGTCGCTTCCCGCGGCAAGTATCCGGGTATGGTCTCCACTTCCTTGGCTCTGACATGGCCAAGGCCATTTCGGGTAGCGAAGGCACACTAGGCATCATCACCCAGATGACTGTGCGTCTTGTGGAAATGCCAAAGGCTGTCGCGCTGGCTGTGCTGTCATTTGAAGACGTTTTTGCAGCTGCGAAAGCAGCACCCATTCTTCGTCTGCCAGGAGTTGCCACAATCGAGGGCATGGGCGGCGACCTGCTCAACGCCCTCCGAATGAAGAATGGTATGGCCAACGCAGGAGAGAACCTCCCTGGTCAGCCGAACGCAGGGGGCTGGTTGTACTGCGAAACTCAAGGAGACACTGTTGAGGGTGCTATCTCCCTAGCCGAGGATCTCACCAACTCAGTTGAGCACACAGGTGCTGTGGTGGTGTCAGATCCCGTCGAGGCGCGTTCCCTTTGGCGGATTCGCGAGGCGTCGGCAGGTATTGTGACAAGGCTTCCTGACGGGGGAGAGGCATGGCCAAGCTGGGAAGACTCGGCCGTCCCTGCCGAGAATCTAGCGGATTACCTTCGTGGTCTTTACGAGCTGATGGACCAATACGGATATCAGGGAATCCCGTTCGGGCACTTCGGGGAAGGCTGCGTTCACGTGCGTATCAGTTTCGACTTCCACACAACCGACGGCATCGCCAATTTCCACTCCTTTATGAATGATGCGGCAGAGCTGGTCGCACGTCATGGAGGGTCACTTTCAGGCGAGCACGGAGACGGCCGCGCTCGCTCCGCTCTCTTGTACAAAATGTACAGCCCTCAGATGCGCGCGCTATTCGAACAGTTCAAGCTCCTCTTCGACCCTCAACGCGTTTTCAACCCAGGTGTCCTAGTTTTCGCGGACGCCACCACCGAAGGTTTACGAATGGAGCCCGCTCAGCGCACCAACGAGATCGAGCCAATCCAGCTGTTTCCCCGCGACGGTGGCAGTTTCACCAACGCTGTAAATCGATGTGTAGGCGTTTCGGCCTGCAGGTCTATGGACGGTGGGATGTGCCCCTCCTTCCAGATCACCCGCGACGAAGTGCACTCCACTCGTGGCCGCGCGCGCATCCTTTCCGAGCTGTTCCGTGGAGAGACCATTGATGGGGAAGGTGTGGAAGAAGCCCTCGACCTGTGCCTGTCGTGTAAAGCCTGCGCAACGGAGTGTCCGGTGAACGTGGACATGGCTACGTACAAGTCCGAGTTTCTGCACGACCATTATCAGGGCAAAGTGAGACCGCGGGTGCATTACCTGATGGGATGGCTGCCCCTGCTCAGCCGTATTGCCCAAAAGCTTCCTGGTGTACCCCGCGTTGTAAATTTCGCGATGCATGCGCCCTTGATCTCCACTTTCGTCGCCAAGGTCGGTGGCGTAGACACCAACCGGCCCCTGATCAGCTTTTCCCCGGAAAGTCTCCAGGACTGGTCCCGTAAGCGAAAGTCGTCCGAGAAGTCTTTGATTTCGAGCGCCGCTGGCACTCTGGTGCTTTGGCCTGATTCTTTTAACAACAACCTCGCTACCGCTGCAGGTGTTGCCGCAGTGGAAGCTCTGGAGATGCTCGGGTACGAGGTCATAATTCCCCAGGACTTTGTCTGCTGTGGGCTGACTTGGCATTCAACCGGCCAGCTGGAAATGACACGGCGAGTGCTTGAACACTCTGCCAAGATATTCAAGCCTTACCTAGACCAAGGTTATCCCGTGGTCGCCCTGGAGCCATCCTGCAAGGTCATGCTTCAGCATGAGTCTGCAACGCAGACCGCCGACCCGGAGGTTGCTCGTCTTGCCGGTGCAACCATAAGCTTCGCTGAGGCTGCAGCCCCCCGATTAAGCGAACTCGTAGAGAGCGGTGTCATCCCTGGCGGTGTTGGCAGCGTTTTGACTCAAGTGCACTGCCACGAACGTGCACTAGGCGACCCGCAGCAGTCCACCTTGGTCCTCGAAGCACTGGGATACGACGAGCAACAGATTGAGACGGGTTGTTGCGGTCTCGCTGGCAACTGGGGTTTCGAAGCAGGACACGGTGAGTTGTCGATGGAGCTGGGTGAACGGGAGCTCTTCCCACGCGTGCGCGAGCACGCACTAAACGGTAGAGGCCCGTTGCTAGCCGACGGTTTCTCCTGCCGAACCCAAGTGCTTCAAGGCACTAATGAGAATGCGCAGCATCTCTCCGAGATTGTTCGTGACGTGCTGGCTGGATTGGACTAACCGATCAGCCAGTACCTCGCCCGCAATCACATTAACCTGCGAGTATTGCGGTCAGTAGACATGTCACACAAATGCGCGTATACTCCTGCGCGTAGGTCCCCTCGCCCACGGCCCATCCCCCCCGAGGCCGGTAGAGCACTCACCCACCCCCCCATTTAGAGTGCGAGCGCGCGAGGGGGCCTCACTTTATCCCCGCACCGGCAGGGGAGGCGTCGATAAGCGAAAAGCTCTTAGTAGGAGCTGGAGCCACCTGCACCCGAGAACCCCGAGCTGTACGACGTGTTGATGCTCGACGAACTCGACGCGGACGACTGGGCCTGCTGCTCGGCCTCAACATTCGAGCTGTGCCAGGAACTCATGTGCACGTACGGCACGTAGGTTCCGTAGATGAAGCCCGGCTGCGTAATAGTGGGGGAGTCGAGCTGGTTGTGCTCGGGGACATCGGAGAATTCGCGGCGTTTGACTTCGTCAAGCAGGGTGGAGTAATCACGCAGCAGGATCACAAACTGGTCGATGAAGTCCGGCGCGGCGGCGTTGCGGTCCAGCTCCTCGATGCGGGCCTCGAGCGCCTGCAGGTCGCGCTTGATCTCCTTGTCCCTCACCTCGCGGCGCGCGTTCTGCGCGTCGGTGCGGATGTCCAGCAGGATCGAGCGGCGGGTGGCAATGTCGCCCCGCTCCGCGTTGAACAGGCGATTGATGTTCTCCTCCGCGTGGCCGGTGTCGGTCACCGTTGCGGCGGCCTCCTCCAGCGCCTTGCGGTTCTCCCACGCCTGGCGGTCCGTGTCCACCCCCAGCTGCGTCACCTCGTGCAGCCCCAGGAAGCGCCCGCGCACCTCCTCCCACTGCTCGCGCAGCTCGGCGTCGGCAAAAGCGGAGGACACGGAGTTAGCTCGGATGTCCAGCTCATCCAGTCGCTGGCTCAGGCCAGTAAATTCATTTGCGACGATTGCGTGATTCTCTCGAGCCTGAGCAATCTGCTTCCGCCGCTTGTTTCGCCGAATGGCGGTCATCGAACCACCTGCAAGGCCCGCGGCGCCGGCACCGACACCGTAGCCGACCATGGCACTGCCGCGGTCAGAATCAGCCTTCTCGACCGGGTAGTTCTGGGCCGCTTCGATGTCGGTGGCGACATTTGCACCGGCGAAGAAACCGCCCGGAATGTTGTTGTCGCGAAGCCCCGGCTTCATGGCTTCGAGAGCATCTTCGAGGCGCTGGCCGTCCCGGATATAGAGCTGGTCTGCAACGTCCTCACCAGCCACGATGAAGTTATGACGGCCAACGACGTCCGTACCGACGATGAGCACGCCGTCGGCGTACTTCTCATTGCCGATCTGGTCGGGGAAGTTGTCGCGGAGGAAGTTCTCCACCGAGTCGTTGACGTTGTCGCGGTTCTCAGTGAGCGCGATGTAGTGCAGCGTCTTCACCGTATCCGGGCGATTGAGGCGTTCCGCATCGCGCTTCAGGCGAGCTTCGTCGTCAGGTGTGAGCACGTCGCCGGGGTCGGAGATCATGACCTCGGGCATTTCCGCTTGGGTGGCGATCTGTGAGTCGGCCGCGTCGGGGCCTCGGTGGTGGCATAACCGAGCGCACCGCCTCCGAGACCTAGCAGTGCGGTAATGCCGAGCACGGCGGCCCAGTCCTTGAACGAGTTGCTCTTTGACCCGCGGAAGCCTTTTCCTCTATCTGCCATGGGTTGGATTCTACGAAAACTCGGCTAGTAGCAGTCCCAGGCGAAGGTCACGTTGCTGAAATCCCTGCGCGCGAGATCCTTCGAGCTAATGAACCAGTGGGCGAGGCCGACATCACCCCACATCACATTGGGCATCTCTGTGTCGAGTTGGAGCAGCTGGATGGAATCGGCGAACGCAGGCCGTGGGTCGGTCTGCGTGAAAAACGGGTAGCCGCCAACGCGGTGCCCGGCATTGAAGTCAATGAGGATTGTGACGACTCGGTTGAATGCCTCGGGGTACTCGACGAAGCCGTCGTTCAACGCTTCCTGCTTGAGCTCATCGATACGCTCGTCGGTTTTGTTCGCGGTGAACTCTATCTGTTCCTCCCATTCCCCGCCGGGTGTGCCTTTGCGCCAGTGCAGCTCCCTGCCGTGGGCCTTGATGATCGTCAGCTCGTCTCCCCGCCGAAGTACCTCGGTGCGTGATGCGAACATGTCGCGGTCATTCTCATCAGGGTATGGGCCGCCTACGGCCCAGTTTCGGATCCGTGACATCTCGCTACTAGGGAGGGCGGTTTCCAGAACACCGCGTAAGGGGAGCACCGTGTCCTGATTAGTGAACGGCCCATTGTCGCAGAAGGCACCCTCGGGCCGAGTGCCCACCGAAGGCGCAGTCGTGTCTTCAATCCAGCGCACGAAGCAGCCGTCAACATCGTCCGAGCCGAAGATCTCATCCGTACCGCCGAAAAACTGCACGATGCCGTGCTCCGGGAATCCCGGCAGAGGCGGCAGCTCCTCGAAGTTCAACTGCGCGTAGAACATCATCGGGCCGTAGGTGTAGGTCGGCCATTCCACATGCGCAGGCAGGTAGGGAAGCCCGCCAATCTTGGTAGCGGTGGGCGTATCTGGGATCGCTGGGTCGTGCGTGAGGGTGATGGTGGGAACGGGCGGCGGTACGTCAAAGTCGAACATCGCCGCTTGGTACGTAGTCATGGCACCATCCTGCCAACAACACTCCGTCGATAAGCTCTTTGCCCTGAACTTGCTCTGGGTGATGTGCGCGGCGGGAGCGGAGGCAACGAGGATGACCCAAAAGCGCTCCTTGGCCTCCGCCTCCGGCGTAACATACATAGCACCAACCCCCACAACGGATCGTTCGGCACGTACCTGCCGATGGAGGAGCGCAGAGAAATGGCAGCAGTGACTTATGACAACGCGACGAGGATTTACCCCGGCGCCTCTAAACCCAGCGTTGACCGCCTGAACCTCGAGATCGCGGACGGCGAATTCCTGGTCCTCGTCGGCCCGTCCGGATCCGGTAAATCCACCGCATTGCGCATGCTCGCGGGCCTCGAAGACACCAACGAGGGCCGCATCTTGATCGGCGACCGGGATGTCACCCGGCTTGACCCGAAAGAACGCGACATCGCGATGGTGTTCCAGAACTACGCGCTGTACCCGCACATGACGGTGCGAGAAAACATCGGCTTTGCGCTCAAGATCGCCGGCATGGATAAGGCGGAGATGAACCGCCGCGTCGAAGAAGCGGCAAAGACCCTTGACCTGACCGAGTACCTGGATCGAAAGCCGAAGGCGCTTTCCGGTGGTCAGCGTCAGCGCGTGGCGATGGGCCGTGCGATTGTGCGCGAGCCGCAGGTCTTCCTGATGGACGAGCCGCTTTCCAACCTCGACGCGAAGCTGCGCGTGCAAACCCGTACGCAGATCGCGAACCTGCAGCGCCGGATGGGCGTGACCACCCTTTACGTCACGCACGACCAAACCGAGGCGCTGACCATGGGGGACCGCATCGCCGTCCTGAACTTCGGCGTGCTGCAGCAGGTGGGCACTCCGCGGGAGCTCTATGAACGCCCGGACAACGTCTTTGTCGCCGGCTTCATCGGCTCTCCAGCGATGAACTTGTCCACTTTTGACATCGACCCGGCTTCGCGCACTGCTCGGTTGAACCAGGCGTCCATTCCACTGCCGGACCATGTGTTGGAGGCCATCACAGCCGAGGACAACGGCCAGGTCATTCTCGGCTTCAGGCCCGAGTCGCTCGAGCTGGTGGATAGCACCGTTGAGCACACTATCCCGGTTGAAGTCGACTTTGTCGAAGAGCTCGGCTCCGACTCGTACGTTTATGGCCACCTCGCTGGTGGTGGCTGGCGCGATGAAGGCATCGTCGAAGGCGATGAAGGCAACAGCAGCCAGATTGTTGTGCGGACCCCGCCACTTTCAGGCGCCCGCGAAGGCGACACCATTCATGTCCGCATTGTCGACGGAGGCTTGCACGCCTTCTCCAAATCCACTGAAAACAGGATCTAAAGACCTACAAACTAGCTCTGTGATGTCTGGGGACTTCTTGGACATGGAGTCCAGGAGGTTTTTGGGCATGATGTCTAGAGGCTTTTTGGACGCGTGCGGCGGTGGAATAGTCCGATGGCTATTTCATTGCACAAGCGTAGAAAGGTCGCTGATTTCGATCCGGTCCGCGACGGCAAAACGATCACACAGTTTTGCAAAGAATTGGGCATCTCGCGTCAGACGTACGCCAACATCAAAGACCGGGTATCTCAAAGGGGCCGATCTGGCATTTTGCCGGATTCGACCGCCCCGAAGAACCCGGCGAGAAAGTTTGATGGCGCCGACAAAATCGCGGTTGTTAACGCTAGACATCATTTGATGGAACAGGGGTTGGATTACGGCCCGTGGTCGATCTATTACTACTTGTTCGATTCCGTCGGTGCTGATCGCACCCCGTCGCGTTCTACCATCGCGTCGTGGCTTCACGAGCTGGGTTTTGTCGATGCCAATGCCCGTAAACGCCCACGCAGCTCGTATAAACGATTCGCCCGCGATTTCGTTGGTGAGCTGTGGCAGATCGACGGGCTGGTCTACCGTCTGTTCGACCATGCGCACACGCACGTGACGATTTACCAGATCATCGACGACGCCAGCAGATTCGATGTAGGTACCAAAGCATTCGCTTTGCCGGAAAACGGTACTGATGCGCGCGCTGCATTAGCCGAGGCATTTGCTGTCTACGGCAAACCCCAAGAGATCCTCTCCGATAACGGCGAGGCGTTCGCCACTTATCACCGTGGACATCTCTCAGCTACTGAAGTGTGGCTCGCCAGCGAAGGTGTTCTTGCTATTGCTGGGTTTGCTCCCACAACCCAAGGAAAAGACGAGCGCTCCCACCGCACGCTGACCCAATTCCTGGACGCACGCCACCCAGCAAGCCTCACCGAGGTCAACAAGTATCTCGCTGAATATCGTCAGGTGTACAACGAGCGACGACGCCACCAATCACTGCTGGTGGGCAAAATGCATATCACCCCACGCCAAGCTTTCGACACCTTCCCCAAGGCAGCACCACCCACGCATCCGCTTGATCCTGAAAATGTTTGGGCCCGTGTGGTCGCTTTCAACCAGGCACACAACTCTCAAGCAGCATTCACAGTGATAAACGGCCCCGAGGAAGCGGCAACTTCACCCGAGGCCAGCACCGATGACGTGGCAGCTCAGCAAGGCTTACCTCCCACCGATACCCCCACATTAACGATGCCGACGACACGATCAACAAACAGCTGGGGCATCCCAGACGAACTCCGAGTAAGCAAAGACGGAGTTGTCCGCGTGCTCGCCCACGGCCTCTACATCGGCCTGAGATTCAAAAATCGTCTGCTCTACACCACGGTCACAGCCGACAACGTCGCCGAGTTCTTCACAGCCCACGACGGTGAATTTCTTTTCAGCGTGCCGCTACCGATCACGCTGAGCCACAGGCCACCCGGCGGGCAAATCAACATCAACCTGGTCGAAGGAATGAAACACCGCCAACCACCACAGCTTCAACCGAACCTGTCCAAGCCACGGCCAAAACGCAGACCACAACGATGATCAGCTAAGCGCGTCCAAAAACCCCACCGACTCCACGTCCAAAAAGTCCTCGGACTCCACGTCCAAGAACTCTATGGACATAACACCTACAAACTAGCTCTGCCTAGCCGGCGAAGCCGCGATCGGAGGTTCCATGAGTGAAAAGCTCAATGTGAACTCCGCGGTGTTCGCTCCGGCTTTGCTTAAGCTGCCGTGGTCTACGCCGCTGGAGGAATGGTCGGATGACCTTCTCGCGGCGTTGCCGCGCGGCATCTCCCGCCACACCGTGCGTTTGATTGCAACCGAAGGCTTGGTGGTTGCGGTCAAAGAGATCGGCGAGCGCGTCGCGTACCACGAGTACCGCACTCTGAAGCAGCTGCAAGACCTCAATGCCCCCAGCGTGATGCCGGTCGCGGTGATCACGCATCGTGTCAGCGACACCGGCGATGAACTCACCCCGTGCCTGGTCACCCAGCATTTGGCCTTCTCCCTGCCGTACCGGGACGTGTTCTCGCGCGTGTTGCACCCGGACACCGTCAGCAAGCTGATTCGCGCTCTCGCAGTGCTCTTGGTGCGCCTGCACCTGCTCAACTTCTACTGGGGTGACGTCTCGCTCTCAAACACGCTGTTTCGCCGCGACGCGGACGAATTCTCCGCGTACCTCGTCGACGCCGAGACTGGCGAATTCCACGAGCCACTTTCGAGGGGGCGGAGGCTTTACGACGTCGAAGTGGCGCGGGTGAACATCATCGGCGAGCTCATGGACCTGCAAGCTGGGGGTGCCATCGACGAAGAGGTTGACGTGATTGCGCTCGGTGACGCCATTGAACGCGTTTACCTCGAACTTTGGGATCTGATGACGGGTGAGTTGGTGGTGGAAGGCGACGCATTTGGCGCGATCGCCGAGCGCGTGGCCCGGATCAATGAGCTCGGATTCGACGTGGGCGAAACCGAAATTGAGCACTCGGGAGATACCTACCGGGTGCACATCGAACCCGCCGTGTTCTCTAGCGGATTCTATCGCAAGAAGCTGGAGAGCCTCACTGGTTTGGATGTGCAAGACCGCCAAGCCCAGCGCTTGCTGGGCGAAATGGAGGTCTACCGAGCGATGAAGTACGGCGGCAAGCTCCCCCTAGAGGCAGTGGCGCACCGGTGGATGGTGCGCACCTACGAACCGGTGGTCGCTCTAACTCCAGAACCGTTGCGCGAAAAGCTGGAACCGGCCCAGATCTTCCACGAGATCTTGGACCACCGCTGGTTCATTTCCCAGAACGAGCACCGCTACGTGCCGCTGGCGGAAGCGGCGGAATCGTACTTTGACACCGTCCTACCTGGCAGACCGAACGAAGCCCGCATCTACGGTCCGAGTGCAGCTGTGGGCGCACGCGACGAGAAAAACTTCGATGACTTTGACAAGTTCTGAATTCACATTTTGGAAGGATCCCCATGCATAGACTCACACGGGTAGCTGCGATAACAGCTACAGCTGTCTTGTGCGCAGCGCAGCTGAGCGCCTGCGGGCAAAACAACGGCCCGAACGTGTACTACCTGAATTTCAAGCCGGAACAAGCGAAGCAGTTCGAAGCAATCGCGGAAGAATACACCGCTGAAACTGGTGTCCCCGTCAAAGTGGTCACCGCAGCTTCTGGTTCATACATGCAGACGCTCAAGGCCGAAATGGCGAAGTCGAACGCGCCAACGCTGTTCCAGATCAACGGCCAAGAAGGCTACGGCATTTGGCAGGACTACCTCGCCGATCTCAGTGACTACGAGGTGGTTCAGGAGCTCAACGAGGATGCCCAGCCAATTACCGCGGAGGACGGCACGGTCCGTGGTTTCCCGTTTGCGATGGAAGCCTTCGGCATCCTTTATAACGAGGAAATTATGGATCGCTACTTCGCTCTGCCGGACCCTGCAGTGGCGTCGATGGAGGAGCTCGACACTTTCGACGAGCTCAAGGCGGTCACCGAAGACATGCAAGCCCGCAAGGACGAGTTAGGCATTTCTGCGGCGTTCGCGGTGACGTCATTGATCGCGGGCGAAGAGTGGAGGTGGACGAACCACCTGATGAATGGCCCTCTCCACTACGAGATTGTGGACCGCAACATTCACGAATTTTCCGACATGGCTGAAATTGAGTTCCCCTACGGCGACAATTACAGACAGCTTTTCGACCTCTACCTGCAAAACTCCACAGTTTCCCCGTCGCTGGCGGCGGCGCGATCCACTTCTGATTCGATGGCGGAGTTCGCGACTGGCAAAGTCGCGATGGTGCAAAACGGCAACTGGGCATGGGGCCAGATTGCGGCTGACGCATCGAACGTGATCAAGGAAGACAAGATCAAGTTCATGCCCATGTACATGGGGCTGCCGAATGAAGAGAACGTTGGTCTCAACGTGGGTACGGAGAACTTCCTCTCTGTGAACTCACGCGCCAGCGAAGAGGACCAGCAGGCCACCCGCGATTTTCTGAACTGGCTGTTCCTTTCGGATCGTGGCAAGGAATTAGTAGTGGACGAGCTCGGCTTCATCGCGCCTTTTGAGAATTATGGTCCCGACGACGTCCCAGACGATCCGTTGGCGCGGCAGGTGCAGGAAGCACTCGCCGACGAAGAGCAAGAGGCGATTCCGTGGGATTTCCAGTACTCCCCGAACCAGCAGTTCCGCGACCTTTACGGCCAGAATCTTGCCCAGTACGCCATCGGCAACATGCCGTGGGAAGACGTCGTGGCCAAGTTGAAGGACGATTGGGAGTTTGAGATGGCGAACCAGATAGCCCTGATGGATTAACCAGATGCGGCACCCGAGGAGCACACAATGCAAAAGACGCTAAAAAACTACTTTCCAATTTTCGTTTTGCCGACGCTGATCGCATTTCTCATTGCGTTCTTCGTTCCTTTCGTCGTCGGTTTCCTACTGTCATTCACCGAATTCACCACGATTACAGACGCCACCTGGGTCGGCTTCAGCAACTACCAAAGGGTGTTCACTGAGCGCGAAGGCTTCGTGTCTGCACTGCTGTTCACCGTTGCGGTCTCAGCACTGTCCATCGTCACAGTAAACATCATCGCGTTCGCCCTAGCGTGGACGCTCACCCGCAAACTCAAGGGAACGAACTTCTTCCGGACAGTGTTCTTCCTGCCAAACCTGATTGGCGGCATCGTCTTGGGTTATACGTGGCAGTCCATGATCAATGCGGTGCTGGCCAACTATGAAACTACGATCGCAGCCGATTGGCGGTTCGGCTATGCCGGTTTGATCATGCTGGTGAACTGGCAGTTAATCGGCTACATGATGATCATCTACATTGCCGGTCTACAAAACGTTCCGCCCGAGCTGATCGAAGCCGCGGAAATCGACGGTGTGAGTCGTTGGGAGATGCTGCGGTACGTCACCATTCCCATGGTGATGCCTTCGATCACGATTTGTCTGTTCCTGACTTTGTCCAACACGTTCAAAATCTACGACCAGAACTTGGCGCTTACCGACGGAGCTCCCGGCGGCCAAACAGAAATGGTCGCTCTCAACATCGTGAACACGATGTTTAACCGCGTCGGCGCTGAAGGCGTCGGTCAAGCAAAGGCCGTGATCTTTGTGGTCGTGGTCGTGGTGATCGCTATGTTCCAGCTGCGCGCCACCCGAAGCAGGGAAGTGGAGGCCTAACCCATGACTGTTCAGATCAATCCATCAATGAATGACACGCCGGGCCCCAACGAGGGCAAGGTCAATGTCTCTACTGAGCGTTCCGCCACCGCCCCTGAAGAGGCGAAGGTCTCTGGTCCAGCCAAGGTGCTCATCTACACAGTGCTGGTGTTTCTCACCGTGGTGTTCCTCGGCCCGATCTTCTTCATCCTGATGAACTCATTCAAGGAACGGTTCGCAATTTCCAACGATCCATTCGCCCTGCCGGTTGGCGAACTCTGGGCTGGGCTCACGAACTACATCACCGGCATCCAAGGTGAAGGATTCGGCTGGGCAATCGTTTGGTCGTTTGTGATCACAATCCTCTCTGTTGCGGCGATCGTCTTCTTCAGCTCCATGACGGCGTACTACATCACCCGAGTGAAAACGTGGTGGACGTCCGCACTGTACTTCGTGTTTGTATTCTCGATGGTGATCCCGTTTCAGATGGTGATGTTCCCAACCGTGGTGATCGCAGACCGACTGGGGTTGGCGAATCCCCTCGGCATGGTGGTGCTTTACCTCGGTTTCGGTGCCGGATTGTCCGTGTTCATGTTCGCGGGATTCATTAAATCGATCCCCCTTGAGATCGAGGAAGCCGCCTACATCGATGGGTGTTCTTCCCTCACTACTTTCTTCCGCGTCGTCTTGCCAATGTTGAAGCCAACTGCAATTACCGTGGCCATCCTCAACGCGATGTGGGTATGGAACGACTACCTGCTCCCGTACCTGGTGATCGGCCTGTCTACCCCCTACCGGACCATCCCGGTCGTGCTTCAGCAGTTCATCGGATCGCAAGGTGACCGCGACTTAGGTGCCATGATGGCGATGCTGGTCTTGGCGATCATCCCGATCATCATCTTCTACATGTCCGCGCAGAAGCATATTGTGGAGGGCGTCGCTGCGGGCGCTGTGAAGGGCTAGCCTAAGAAACTGTGCAGCTGTTTCACCCTGAGTCGAAGTTCATGTCCGCCATCACGCTGATGGCGGACATCGTCATCTTGAACATGCTCTTCGTCGTCAGCTGCCTACCTATTCTCACCGTAGGCGCTGCTACCCGCGCCGCGAACGTCGTAGTGCGCGACATGGTAGAGGGAGTCGGCTCTGGGCATGCGATGCGGTTTCTGCGTGAACTGGCAAACGAGTGGAAAGCCGCTACCGCATATTGGTTACTGTTGGCTGCCGCCATTGCATTACTGGCGTACCAGCAGTGGGTGGTGTTCCAAGCGGGGGTGCAGGGCATCGCGCTCACCATTATCCAGGCGCTTTCGATCTCGGGAGCGTTCGTCATCGCCGCGATCACCGTGTGGTTTTACGGCTGGGCTTCCGCGCGGTCCCGACCGGCGGCGAGCTTTGTTGCACTCTTCAACTCAGCGGTTGTCTCCGCCTTCGCCCACCTCAGCCGTACGGTGGCAGCAGTCACCATTCTAGGTGCGGGTGTGCTCCTCATCCTGTGGCTACCCTTTGGCTGGGCGGTGCCAATGACCTTCTTTTTCATCCCAGTCATGACGATCTACCTCATCAGACTCGTCGTCGCTGGAGGACTCGGGGAACGGCTAGGGGAGTAGCGCTGCCGTTTGGAGGACCGGCCGCACGGCGACAACCGCGTCCACGTCGTCAAGAGGGGCCGGCGCCGCTCAATTCTCCGTCGTCTAGAGGCCGCCGACACAGCGCGCAGGGCGCACACTTCTCTTGACGACACCACCGCCGCAGCCGTTTCACGTGAAACTAGCGCTAGGTCATCCTCAGATTCCGCCCCGAGGCTGCGGATATTTGACCGGCAGCCGGATCGTGGTGGCCCTCGCCACTAGCCGGCGCAAACCGCAGAGGAGTGGTTAACGTGTGGCTAACACGGCCGGCGCACACCTTTTCCTATCTCCCTGGGCGAGCAGATGCAACTGAAGCTCACTGACAGCCGTTTTCGTATCACTGATAGCCCGAAATCGAGGTTCCAGCTTCACTGATACGTCTCTTAACATCACTGACGGCCTACAATCACTGTTTCTGCTTCACTGATGCGTCATTCACTATCCCTGATGGTCGCAACAAAGAAGGCGCCGCCCGCGGGGGGAGGCGCCTGAGGGTGAACGGTTACCGGGAAGCCGCTACTTTACCGCGGTCGAACCCGAGGCCGGATTCACAGTGGTATCCGGCACGACTGCCCCGCTTTCATCCAACACGTCCGTTTCACGTGAAACGGTGTGGGAAGGTTCAACGCTGTCGTCGTTAAGCGAAGTCCCCTTGATGCGACCCGCGGCGAACTTGTTGACGATGAGCGCAATCGCCCCGTCGCCCGTGACGTTTGCGGCGGTGCCGAAGCTGTCGACCACGATGTAGGACGCGATCATCAGCGAGATCATGGACTCGTCGAAGCCGAGGTTCGCCTGGAGCAGGCCGACGGCGGCCATGATTGCGCCGCCCGGCACGCCCGGAGCCGCGATCATCATGATGCCCAGCAGCAAGATGAAGCCGAGGATCTGGCCGCCGGAGATGTCCATGTTGGCCATGTAGACGATGGAGAGCGCGTAGAGCGTGATCTTCATCATCGAGCCGGAAAGGTGGATCGTGGCGCAGAGCGGCACGACGAAACCGGCGACGTCCTCGTCCACCTTGTTCTTCAGCGTCGAGCTAAGGGTGACCGGGATGGTCGCGGCAGAGGAGGAGGTGCCCAGCGCCGTGAAGTACGCCGGCAGCATGTTCTTGAGTGCGGTGAACGGGTTCACACCCGCGATGATGCCGGCGGCAAGGTACTGCAGGAGGACGATCACAATGGTCATCACGATGGAGAGGACCAACACCACGCCCATGGCGGCCATGGTGTCGCCGAAGTTCTCGTTCATGCCCAGATTGAGGAAGGTGCCGAAGATGAACACCGGCAGCAGCGGGATGACAAACGTGGTCACGACCTTGAGCACAACGTCGTTCAGCTCCTCGAGCACGTTGTAGAGGTTGTTCGACTTCACCGCCGTCATGGCCAGGCCGACGACAAAAGCCAGCAGCAGCGCACTCATCACCTCAAACGGCGCGGGCATCTCCACCTCGAAGTAAGGGGAGAGGCCGCCTTCCGACGGATCTTGGACGCCGGTGACCAAACTGCGGCCGTCAAGCATGCGTGGGTACAGCGCCACCGCGGTACCCCAGGCGATGAACCCGGAGATGATCGTGGAACCGTAGGCGATACCGGCTGTAATGCCCAGCCACTTACCGGCGCCGCGGCCCAGGCCCGCAATCGCAGGGGTGATCAGCGCGAAGATGAGCACCGGCACGAAGAAGCCCAGGAAGTTGGAGAACAGGCCGTTGAACGTGACAAACACGCGGGCGAGCCAGTCGGGGAAGAAGAGGCTGCACAGATAGCCCAGGATGATGGCCACGACCACCCAGAGCAGCAACGAACGCAGGATTTTTGATCTCATAACGCTATTCTCGCCCACCCATGTGCTCCTGGCGGAATCGGGGCGGGCGAGTCGCACGCATCACACCAGATACGGATTCGGCGCATGCGCCGGCGGAGTTTAAGCTGGACGCATGTCTCCGTTTGCAGCCATGACCACCCTGAACATCACTGTTGGCAGCCTCTTCATCATCGTCGCGGTCGTGCTGGTGGTCCTCGGCGGAGTCGCTGCCGCAGGCAAACTCCCCGGCAACAAGGCCATCGGTCTGCGCGTGCCCGAGGTGCGCAAGGAAGAACGGATCTGGGTGCAGGCACACCGCGTCGTCGGCCCCTTCTGGAGCCTCGCCGGAGTCGCCATGGCCATCGGCGCAGCGTTCAGCTTCATCGCGCACGGCTGGCTGTGGGTTGCGCCGGTCATCGCGTTTGTCGCTGGACTCGTCGCACTCTCCATCGGCGGCAATTACGGAGCCAAAACAGCTGCGCTTATCGACGAACATTTGACCGCCGAAGCCGAATCACCCGCGCCATCCAAACCGACGCCGGCAGTGGACGTGGATGCCCTGCGCCGCGCGGCCGGCAAAGCCGACGAACGCTAGCGCACCGCGCCCGCTGTTGCCCACCTCACACCCATGCGCTACGCTGAATCCCGTGACTTTCTCCGAGAACCAAAACTGGTGGTGGCGCGCGTAGACGGCGTGCCTTGAGAAGTCATTTCACCGGCCCGCCGGCTTGGAACCCAACCAAGCACCGCGGGCCTTTTCGCTCTTAAGATCCTCGGTGCAAAGCAGATACGACCAAGGACCACAGATGAGCAAACCCCCACCACGGTTCACCCGCCACGAGGTGCGCTACCACGAGGACGCTTCGAGCCTCTTCGCGCACCTCGGCGGACTCGAGACCACCGACGCGGTGCTTTTGGAATCGGCCGACATCACCACCAAGTCCGGCCTTCAATCTGTCGCGGTCCTCGCCTCATCGCTGCGCGTCACGTGCAACGGCACCCGCGTCACGGTCGAGCCCCTCACCGATTCCGGCCAAGTGCTCGCCGATCAGGTCCGCTCGGAGCTCGCAGAGCATTTGCTTAACGACGCCGCGGGGGAGCAGGTCTACGAGTTCCCAGCCTCCGCCGCCGCAGACGAGCGCGAGCGCCTTACCGCGATCAGTTCGGTCGAGGTGCTGCGGGCACTAACCACCCACGCCAGCTACGGCAACGAAGACTTCCCGATGCTCGCGGGCGGCTTCGCTTTCGACTACTTGGAAACCTTCGAGGAACTTCCGCGTGTCAGCGAAAGCGTGAACACCTACCCCGATTACCAGTTCGTGCTGGCCGAGGTTTTGCTCCGCGTCGACCACCAATCCAAGACGGCGTACCTCGCGGGAGTCGACGCAGCTGGTGACGGTATCGACCTCACCGCGCTCGCCGCCGCGATCGACGCTGCCGAGCCTGCCGATGAGCACGCCTACACGGCGGCTCCCAACCCCGCCAACACCCTGAACGTCCGGCCGAATGTCGGGGATACGGCGTTTGGCGCGGACGTCGAGAAGCTCAAAGGTTCCATCGAGTGCGGCGATATTTACCAGGTGGTGCCCTCGCGTAGCTTCAGCGCCCAGTGTCTCGACGCGTTCGCCGCGTACCGGGCGCTGCGCGAGACTAACCCCTCGCCGTACATGTTCTACGTGCGCGGGGTGGGTCGCGACGGCGAACCGTATGAGCTCTTCGGTGCCTCCCCGGAGTCGAACTTGAAGTTCGACGCGGAGACTCGTGAGGTGCAGCTCTACCCGATTGCCGGTACCCGCCCACGCGGTCTCAACCCCGACGGCAGCGTGAACCACGAGCTGGACACCCGCATGGAGCTGCAGCTGCGCACCGACGCGAAAGAGGTCGCGGAGCACACGATGCTGGTCGACCTAGCGCGCAACGACATGGCTCGGGTGGCTGCGCCGGGGACGCGCGAGGTGGCGGAGCTGCTCCAGGTGGACCGCTATTCCCGCGTCATGCACCTGGTCTCACGGGTGACCGCGACGCTGGCGGACGACCTCGACGCGCTCGACGCGTACCGCGCGTGCATGAACATGGGCACGCTCACCGGCGCCCCCAAACTGCGCGCGACGGAGCTGCTGCGTGACCTCGAGGGAGTGCGCCGCGGTTCCTACGGCGGGGCGGTGGGGTACCTCACCGGCTCCGGCGACTTCGACACCTGCATCGTAATCCGTTCGGCATATGTTTCACGTGAAACGGCCGTGGTTCAGGCGGGCGCCGGCGTGGTGCGCGACTCCAACCCGCAAGCAGAAGCCGACGAAACACTGCACAAGGCCTACGCCGTCTTGAGCGCCCTGGCTAAGGCCGCGGACGCTGAATTGGAGGTCGCGAAATGATCGTACTGCTGGATAACCACGACTCATTTGTCTACAACCTCGTCGATGCGCTTGCGGGTCTAGAGGGCCAGAACACAGTGGTCTACCGCAACACCGTCAGCGCCGGCACGGTGCTGGATTCGCATCCAGACCTCATCGTGCTCTCACCCGGTCCCGGGTACCCGGGCGACGCGGGCTGCATGATGGAGGTCATCGAACGGGCCCAGGGCCGCATCCCGATCCTGGGTATCTGCCTTGGCTACCAAGCCCTGGTAGAGCACCACGGGGGACGGGTGGAGCCGTGCGGGCCGGAGCACGGGTCGTCGATAAGCATGATGCTCACTGATGCCGGCCTGGACTCGCCGATCTTTGCTGGCTTGACGACGGACGGTGTGCCCGGCGAACCGGGCCGTTCCGTGCCGGTGGCGCGCTACCACTCGCTCGGCGCAACGCACGAGCCGGATGGCATGCGCGCGCTTGCGTGGACGGAGACGCGGATCGGTGATGTGATCATGGCCGCGGAGACCACCGACGGCATGAGCATTGGTCTGCAATTTCACCCTGAATCCATCCTGACTCCTGCGGGTCCGCTCATCCTGCAGCGCTGCGTGGAGCAGCTCCTCAACCAGACGACGAAAGCGAAGAAAGGCGATACCGATGGCCAGCGATAGCTCACTGGAAGTCCTGCGGCGCTTCTTGGACAACCCGGCGCCGACTCTCGACGAGGCGGTAGAGGCGTTCACGCCGCTGACCGTCGGCGACTACGACGACGTGCACATCGCTGCGTTGCTGGCCACGATTCGCACCCGCGGCGAGACCTTCGAGGACATCGCGGGCGCCGCGAAAGCGTTCCTGATTGCGGGTCGGCCGTTCCCGGTGACGGGGGAGGGGATCATGGATTCCGCCGGCACCGGCGGCGACGGCGCGAACACGATCAACATCACCACCGCGGCCTCGTTGGTGGCGGCCGCAGGTGGGGTGAAGATGGTCAAGCACGGCAACCGTTCGGTGAGTTCAAAGTCCGGCTCCGCGGACGTGCTCGAGGCGCTGAACATTCCGCTCGACCTCGACCCGGATCGTGCGGTGCGCCAGTTCGAGTCGTCGAACTTCACCTTCCTCTTCGCGCCCGCCTACAACCCGGCAGTGGCTTTTGTGCAGCCGGTGCGCAAGGCGCTTGGCGTGCCCACGCTGTTCAACACGATGGGCCCACTGCTCTCGCCAGGTCGTCCGGAGTTCCAAATTATGGGGATTGCTAATCCTGGTTTGGGACAAATTATTGCGGAGACCCTGCGTGAGCTCGGGCGCTCTCGAGCGCTGGTCGTCCACGGCGCGGGCACCGACGAGATCGCTGTTCACGGCGACACGCTCGTGTGGGAACTGCGCGACGGCGAGATCACGCACTACACGCTCACCCCGGAGGAGCTCGGTGTTGCCCGCCACCCGTTGGAAGCGCTCGTCGGCGGCGACGGTGCTGAGAACGCCACAATGATGCGCGAGACCTTCGCCGGGCGAGGCCCCGAGGCACATCGTGACGCTATCTCCCTCAACGCCGGTGCGATGTTCTATCTCAACGGCACCACCGGTTCCATCGCCGCGGGTGTCGATCACGCGCGCACGCTGCTTGCCGACGGCACCGTCGAACGCTGGCTCCAGCAACACGAGGAGGCGGACTACAGTGCCTAAACTTCCCACCGTCCTCGAGGGAATCGTGGAAGGGCGGAAACGTCACCTTGACGAAATTCGGAAGCGCGTTGCCCACGTAGATTTCGACACGTTACCTAAATCGGAGCGCTCGCTTTACGACGGCTTGCGCCGCCCCGGCACCTCGTTCATCCTCGAGTGCAAGGCGGCCTCCCCTTCACTCGGGCTGATCCGCGAACACTACGAGCCCGGCGCGATCGCAACCGTCTACTCCCGCCCGGCGTACAAAGCCGCCGGCATCTCGGTACTGTGCGAGCCGGACAAGTTCGGCGGCGACTACGACCACCTCGCCACCGTCGCCGCAACGACGCACCTGCCCGTGCTGTGCAAGGACTTCATCATCGACGAGGTGCAGCTCTACGCCGCGCGCTACTACGGGGCAGATGCGGTGCTGCTTATGCTCTCGGTGCTGAACGACGAGGAGTACACCCGTCTTTCTGCACTGGCCGAGCATCTTGGCCTCGACGTGCTCACCGAAGTGATCGACGAGGCAGAGGCCCAGCGCGCTGCACGCCTCGGGGCGAAGATCTTCGGCGTGAACCACCGCAACCTCCACGACCTGACTATCGACCTGGATCGCTCTGCGCAGCTCGCCCGTTTTGCGCCGGCGGACGCGGTAGTGGTTTCCGAGTCGGGAATCCGCGACGTGGAGACGGTGCGGCGCCTCGGCGGGCACTCCGACGGGTTCCTCGTCGGGTCACAACTCACGAGCCAGCCGGACATCGACCTTGCGGTGCGCATGCTGGTCTACGGCCCGAACAAAGTGTGCGGGCTGACCGCACGTTCGGCCGCGCAAGCAGCGAAGGCCTCCGGCGCCGTTTACGGCGGACTGATCTTCGAGGAAGCGAGCCCGCGCAATGTTTCACGTGAAACGGCGAAAGACATCATCGCGCACGAACCGGGCCTCCGGTACGTCGCCGTGTCCCGCCGCACCGAGGGCTGGGGCGAACTCGCTGACCTAGAGGGCCTCCACGCCGTGCAAATCCATGGGCCCTACCAGGGGAGTACCGAGGCTGAGCTCGACCTCATCGCTCGTGTGCGCTCAGAGATCGGGGAGGGCCTCGAGATCTGGCGCGCCGTCTCTATGACGGAGCAGCACGGCCCGGCCACCGCACAGGCAATTGCCGACCACGTCGACATGTTGGTGCTTGATGCCCGAGACGGTGGTTCGGGGGAGAGGTTTGACTGGGGGGCGGTTCCGGACGTCGTTAAGCAAAAAGCTCTTCTTGCCGGCGGCATTTCCCCTGCGAACGTCGAGGAAGCACTCGCCGTAGGCTGTGCTGGTGTGGACCTGAACTCGGGGGTGGAGTATCCCGAGACTGCCGGCGTGTGGGCCGGCCGCAAGAATGCGGCGGCGCTGCAAGCGACCTTCGACCTGATTGGCAATTTTCACTACTAAGGACGATTTCTGTGACTGACAACGCGCACGGCGGCTCGACGCTGCTGCCTGCTTACTACGGTGAATTCGGTGGACAGTTCGTGCCCGAATCGCTCATGCCCGCGCTCAACCAGCTTGAGCGCGCGTTTGTGGACGCCATGGAGGACGAGGAGTTCATGGCGGAATACCGCGCGCTGCTGCGCGACTACCTCGGGCGCCCGACGCCGCTGACCGAATGCCGCAACCTGCCGCTCGACGGCGCGAACGCGCGGATCTTTCTCAAGCGCGAGGATCTGGTGCACGGCGGCGCGCACAAGACGAACCAGGTAATCGGGCAGGCGCTGCTGGCGAAGCAGATGGGCAAGACGCGGATCATCGCGGAGACCGGTGCGGGACAGCACGGCACCGCGACCGCGCTCGCGTGCGCACTCCTGGGCCTCGAATGCGTGATTTACATGGGCAAGGTGGACATGGCCCGCCAGGAGCCGAACGTGTACCGCATGCGCCTCATGGGCGCAGAGGTGGTTGGCGTGGAGTCCGGCGCCGGCACGCTCAAGGACGCGGTGAACGAGGCGCTGCGCGATTGGACGGCGACATTCCACGAGTCGCACTACCTGCTGGGCACCGCGGCGGGCCCGCACCCGTTCCCAAAGATAGTGAAGGAGTTCCACCGCGTAATCTCCACCGAGGCCCGCGCGCAGATGCTCGAGCGCATCGGGAAGCTGCCGGATGCGGTGGTGGCGTGCGTCGGTGGCGGCTCGAATGCCATCGGCATGTTCGCGGATTTCATTGACAAAGAAGGCGTGGAACTCATCGGCGCCGAGCCCGGCGGCGAAGGCTACGGGGTAGGCAAGCACGGCGCGGCGATCGCGGCGGGGACCATCGGTATCCTGCACGGCACGCGCTCGTACCTGATGCGCGATGAGGACGGCCAGGTGGAGGAGTCCTACTCCATTTCCGCGGGCCTGGACTATCCGGCGGTGGGCCCGGAGCACGCATACCTGGCCAAGTCGGGCCGCGCCAAGTACGTGCCGGTGACCGACCAGGAAGCGCTGCGGGCCTTCCAGCTCCTGTCGCGGCACGAGGGCATCATCCCGGCGCTAGAGTCTTCGCACGCGATGGCCTACGCGCTCCAGCGCGCCGCAGAGCACCCGCGCGATGCCGAGCCGCTGAACATCTTGGTCGCGCTATCCGGCCGCGGCGACAAAGACGTCGCCCACGTCCGCGCCACGTTGGATGAGCACGCCGACTGGGTGCTCGGCGGCCCGGGCGCTGCGCACGCAAATTCTGATACCACAGAGACCACCGGTTCCCCCGAACACGCCGAGGAGGCGAAGTAGATGAGCCGCTACCAAACTGCATTCGACCGCCTCGAAGCGAAGGGAGAGGGCGCCTTCGTGCCCTTCATCATGCTCTCCGACCCGACGCCGGAGGACGCACTCGAGATCATCAGCACTGTTGTCGACGCCGGCGCGGACGCCGTGGAGCTCGGTGTGCCGTTCTCAGATCCGGTGGCGGACGGCCCCGCGATCCAAGGCGCGCACGTGCGCGCGCTGGACGGCGGCTCCACCGTAGACAAGGCGTTGAACCAGGTGCGTGTGCTCCGCGAGCGTTACCCGGAGCTGCCCATCGGCATGCTCATCTACGCCAACGTCGCCTACGTGCGCGGACTCGAGCGCTTCTACCGCGAGTTCCACGAGGCTGGGGCCGACAGCATTTTGCTTCCCGACGTCCCGGTGCGCGAATCCGCCCCCTTCAGCGAGGCAGCAGTGGCACAGGGCATTGACCCCATTTACATCGCACCGGCGAGGGCATCTCGCGAGACGCTCGAGGGCGTGGCGGCCAGCTCCCGCGGCTACATCTACGCGATCTCGCGCGACGGTGTCACGGGTGCGGACAACGAGGCGACTGTTGAGGGCCTACGTGAGGTCGTCGATAATGTTCGATCCTTCGGCGGTGCCCCGGTTCTGCTGGGCTTTGGCATCTCCAAGCCGCAGCACGTGGCTGATGCGATTGCGGCGGGGGCGACGGGTGCGATTACCGGCTCTGCGATCACAAACATCATCGCGAAATACGTCGAGCACGAGCACCCGAACCCCGGCCGGATCATGGACATGGATGCGCTCAAGGCAGAGCTGACTGAGTACGTGCAGGCGATGAAAGCAGCGACGCAAAGGCCGTAACGCGCGGCTTAGCGCCACCCGCGAAAATACGAATCCGGGTACGGCAACTCGTCCGCGCCCGCGCCGAGGGAGCGCAGCGCGTTAATGGGCCACTCGGCGTCCCGCAGCGAGGCCCGGCCGATCATCACCGCGTCCGCATCACCGGCCTTCAAGACGGCTTCAGCCTGCTTGCCGGAGGTGATCAACCCGACGGCGGCGGTGGGCAGCCCGCTGGCCCGGCGCAGCTCGCTAGCAAAGCGGACTTGGTAGCCCGGCTCCACCGGGATCGAGGCGGCGACGTTGCCGGAGGTGGAGACGTCGATCAGATCCACTCCGCGCTGCTTGAGCAGCGTGGAAAGCTCGCTCGCCTCGTCCAGGGTGAAACCCTCCGGATCAAGCCACTCGGTGGCGGAAAGGCGCACCAGCAGCGGCATCGATTCGGGGATGGCGCTGCGCGCAGCGTCCACGACTTCGAGTAGCAGGCGAGAGCGGTTTTCAAACGAGCCGCCGTAGTCGTCGGTGCGTTGGTTGGAGAAGGGCGAGAGAAACTGGTGCAGCAGGTAGCCGTGCGCCGCGTGGAGTTCTACGAGGTCGAAACCGGCATCAACAGCGCGTCGACAAGCTTGTGCGAACTGCTCCGGTATGCCGCGAACCTCCTCTAAGGTGAGCTCCCGGGGTGCAGCCTGGCGCTCTGCAGCTACCGGTGACGGGCCGACGCTCTGCCACCCGCCTTCTGTGGCAGGGATGGTGCCGCGGCCCTGCACGCCCGGCAGCATCGGGTAGGTGGACGCTTTTCGGCCGGCGTGGTTGAGTTGGATGCCCATCGCGGCTCCCATGGATTGGGCGAACGCAACGATCGGTGCCCATGCGGCGGTCTGCTCGTCGCTCCACAGGCCCGCGCAGTAGTTGGAGATGCGACCCTCGGGGGCGATGCCGCTAGCTTCGGCGATGATGAGGCCGAACCCGCCGGCCGCGCGGGAACCGTAGTGCACCATGTGCCAATCGCCCGGAACACCGTCGCCGCCACGGCAGCGGTACTGGCACATAGGCGACATCCAGATGCGGTTGCGGACGGATAGGGAACGCAGGGTCATGGGCTCAGCTATGCGCATGCGGCCAGGGTATAGCAGTGTTGACCAGAACGGATTACGGTGAGTCCATGACCTTTGTTGACGATGCCGCTGCCAGTTCCAACCCGCCGCTCTGCTCCCGCCGGATGTTCATCCTGGGCACCGCGACCACCTTCGCCGGCGCGTTTCTCGCCGCCTGCGGCACGGAGGTGGACGAGAAGGTTGCCAAAACCGATGTACCCGTGGGCAGCGCCGTGATTCTCGACGGCTTCATCATCGCGCAGCCCACCGAGGGCGAATTCGTCGCATACTCCAACGTGTGCCCACACGAGTCGTCCCGCATCACCCAAGTGCAAGGCGACATCGTGCGCTGCCCGAAGCACGGTTCTACCTTTTCCATCGCCGACGGCAAAGTACTCTCCGGTCCCGCCAAGGACGATCTCAAAGAAGCATCGCTTGTCGACGGCGGCGACTCGCTCTCCGCACAGAACATGTAGCTCGGTGCGGGTTTGTCTCGCTGAGCGAGCTTAGGCTTGCTTGCATAAATTATGGCTGAACTGCGATAAGAGTGCATTGCCTTGCTTGCGCGCCGGTAAAAGATGCAGTTGTATTAGCAGTTATGAGTCAAAACCAGGCTGCTTCCAACGCTGCCCCAGCCGCTGCCCCAGCCGCGGTTTCCAAGTCCCAGAATGATGTTGTCCTCCACGAGGTCGAGGTGAAGACCTACGGCATGGGGGAGAAGCTCAACCGTCTGCGCGCCGCCGTGCTCGGCGCCAACGACGGCATTGTCTCCACCGCCGCTGTGGTCGTCGGTGTTGCGGGTGCGACATCGAGTTCGCGCGAAATCATCACCGCCGGTGTGGCGGCGCTTGTTGGTGGTGCGGTGTCTATGGCGCTGGGGGAGTACGTCTCTGTCTCCTCGCAGCGCGACGCGGAGAACGCGGCGATCGGTACGGAGCGCAACTTGCACGACAACGACCCCGCAGGTGAGTTCAACCACCTCGTGCAGGCCTACAAGAACTCCGGCCTGAGCGAGGAAACTGCACTCGCGGTTGCGCAGGAACGCACCGCCAACGATCCGCTCGCAGCACACCTCGAGGTGCACTACGGCATCGACGAGGAAGACCTTGTCAGCCCCTGGTCCGCGGCCATCGCCTCTTTCCTTGCGTTCTTCGTCGGCGCTCTCATCCCGCTGGTCACTATCATCGCGGCGCCCGCCTCCGCGCGTCCCCTGATAACCATGATCGTGACGCTGATTGCGCTGGCGGTGACCGGCTTTATCTCAGCAAAGCTGGGCAACGCCAAGCCCGGTCGCGCCGTGGTGCGACTGGTGGTTGGCGGAGCCCTCGCGCTCGCGGTGACCTTCGGAGCAGGCTCCCTGCTGGGAACCAGCGTCGCGTAGCGTGCGCTTACACTAAGGCGCATGCCTGGTTTCCTGAAAAAGATCGACCCGCTGCTACTTGGCATCATCGCGGCGACGATCATTGCCTTCATCGTCCCAGCGCGTGGCACTTTCGCTGACGCCTTCGGCGTTGCAACCAAACTCGCCATCGCGCTGCTGTTCTTTCTCTACGGTGCTCGCCTATCCACCCAGGAAGCTCTCAAAGGCCTGACCAACTGGCGCCTGCACGCCACCATCCTCGCATTCACGTTCCTGGTCTATCCACTCATCGGAGTTGCGCTCCGGCCAACGACGGCGTTCATTTCCACCGAGGTGTACCAGGGCATCTTGTTCATGACGCTCGTTCCCTCCACCGTGCAGTCATCGGTTGCGCTGACTGGCATCGCGCGCGGAAACGTCCCGGGGGCGGTAGTGGCGGCCAGCATGTCGTCGTTAAGCGGTGTGCTTTTAACCCCCCTGCTGGTGATGCTTTTGATGGGCGCGGGGGACGGGATCCATGTGGATACCTCGGTGTTCATCAACATTTCCCTGCAGCTGCTGCTGCCGTTTGTCCTGGGGCAGCTGGCGCACAACTTCGTGTCAAAAGTCCGCGAGGTTGCAAAGTCGAAGGCGACGAAGATTGTGGATCGCGGATCGATCTGGATGGTGGTCTACTCGGCGTTCTCGCAAGGCGTGGTCTCGGGAGTGTGGAGCAATATCGCGCTGTGGGAGATCATGTTCCTGGTGGTATTCGCTGTGCTGCTCGTCGTGATCATGCTGTGGGTGACCAAGGTGGTTCCGGAAAAGCTCGGATTCCCGCGCCCGGATGTGGTGGCGATTCAGATGTGCGGCACGCAAAAGTCGTTGGCGACCGGGCTTCCCATGGCCTCGGTGATCTTCGGCGGGGCTACGCTCGGGGTGCTCATCATCCCGCTGATGATCTACCACCTCGTGCAGCTGATACTCTGTTCCGCCTACGTCTCGCGCATCGCAAGCGAACAATCCTCCTGAGAAAGGCATCCCGTGAAGCACTACGTCCGCATCCACTACCAGGTCCCCGAACTCGGGGGCGAGCTGCTGAACATCGCCGAGTTGGAAGAAATCAGCGCCGATACCTGCACGATGGTTCGCATGATCGAGCTCGATCCATCGGAAACCATCACGGGCATTTTTATCGACGGTCGCGTCATCGGCCAAGCAAACGAGCCGATGGGCACCGTGCCGCACCCGGATGCGTACAACAACTTCGAGGGGATCACCGCGACGCGGCTGTCACAGGAGGCGTTTGAGGGCCTGTGGGAAGAGGCACGTGCGAAGTTCCCGGGCTAGACGCGCCTAGCCACCCAAATAGAAGAATCCCACCTCGCATCCGAAAGGTGTACTGCTCCCCATTAGTTGGACTGAGAAATCAGTTACCGACTAGTGGGGAGCAGTTTTTCATTGAGAGCACGAAGTTCGCTGAGCGAATATCAGCGCGAACAGTTGGTGGAGTGTTTCGAACTGGGCATGGGATGTAGAGCTGCTGCGAACATGGTCGGGGGTTCGATAAGTGCCACGCGTAACCTCTATCGGCGGTTTCAGCTGCATGGCAGGCTATGTCTTGTGGAGAAGCCGACAAAGCAGCAGTACTCGTACGAGATCAAAAAGGAAGTTGTCGAGCGCCACCTTGCCGGCGAGACCAAGATGGATCTTGCGCGTGAGTTTGGCCTGTCGTCAGACCAGCTTGTCAAAGATTGGTCCTGGAAATGGCGCAAAGGTGGCGATGAGGCGTTGAAACCGAAGCCGAAGGGCAGACCCAAAGGCTCGGCCGAGCCGAAGCGACTTACAGAAGAGGAGAAGCTGCGCCGCCAGATTGCGCGGTTGGAAGCGGAAAACGCGTATCTAAAAAAATTGCGGGACTTGAGGAAGCAGGGACGCGCCTGAAAGTTCAGGCGATCGTCATCCTCAAGTCGCACCACCGCTTGGAGTACCTGCTAGAGGCAGCTGGTATCCCACGGTCGACGTTCTTCTACCACCAGAAACGACTCAGCGAGCCAGATAAGCACGCTGCGATCAAAGACGCGATCCGGGAAAGCTTCGAGCGTAACAAGCATCGCTACGGCTACCGGCGGGTGCTGCTGGACTTGCGTAACCAGGGCTGGGTGGTCAACCACAAACTCGTCTACAAACTCATGCGTGAGATGGGTCTTCGAGCCAAGGTCCGCCGACGCAGGCCTTATGTTTCCTACGCTGGGACGATCAGCCACATTGCTGACAACAAGCTTGAACGCAAGTTCACCCCAGGCACGCCAAACAGAGTCTTTGTCAGCGACGTCACCGAGTTCAGGGTCGCAGGCCGCAAGATATACCTATCACCGGTGATGGACCTGTTCGACCGCTCAATCGTCGCTCACACCGTAGCCACATCGCCGTCGACAGTCTTTACCGCCGATTCTTTATCCAAGGCGATCGCGGCGTGTGACCCTGAACCCGGGTGGATGATGCATACCGATCAAGGCTTTCAGTACCAGCACCCGAGCTGGCGCAATCTGATCCACGACAACGGCGGCGTTCAGTCCATGTCGCGTAAGGCCAATTGCTACGACAACGCGGTTATGGAGAACTTCTTTGGGCACTTGAAAACAGAGATGTACCACGGGGAAGTTTTCGGCACTGTCGCGGAGTTCAAACAAGCGATCGATGAGTACATCCAGTGGTACAACACCGAACGCATCCAACAACGACTCAAGGGCCTGACCCCGATGCAATATCGGAATCAGACCCTTGAGCCCCTCACCGCCTAGAATTAAACCAGTCCAACTTTCGGGGGCCAGTTCAAGGAGCGGGGTGGGATCTTTCTCTAGGAGGGAGTGAATCCTAGATCTTGAACGGGAGCACGCCCGACTGCATTGCGAAGTTGAATGCGCCGATCAGTGCAGCGAGGATGCCCAGGCCGATCAGGAGGTTACGGTTGCTGTCCTTGTCGCTCTCGTTGTCGCTGGAGAGCTTGATGTCGCCGGACTTGTCGTCGGTGAGGGAGGAGGAGCCCTTCTCGCCGGACTTGTCGTCGCTGGAGAGCTTGATGTCGCCGGACTTGTCGGTGAGGGAGGAAGAGCCCTTCTCGCCGGACTTGTCGTCGCTGGAGAGGGAGGACTCACCGGACTTGGAGATGGTCGTGTCGGCGAGGGACGAGCCCTCCTTGTCGTCCGCAGCGAGTGCCGGAACGGTCGAGATCGTGAGTGCAGTTGCGGCAGCGAGAGCTGCGGTCGCGAGACGCTTCATCGGAAGCTCCTTCATATGTGTTGGTCAAAAAGGCTGGAACAGAGCCAGAGTAAGACTCTAGTTTTCTATATCTAATCGCTTTACCCGTTTGTTACAGGCCAATTCAAATTCTCTTATCTAACTGCTAGGTTCACAGCAGCAGGTTCACGATCAGCATGTAGAGCGCGGTGCCACCGAGGATCGAAAGATCAGCGCGCCGCCTCCAGCGTTGGAGCAAGAGCGTGAAGACGAGACAGCCCACGGCCACCCCCAACCGAGCTGGCTCGGCCGAGTAACCCACAAGCGTGTAGATGACGAGCACCGTCATCACACCCACGGGCATGAGAACGCCGAGGAATTCAATGAACGGGCTGTTTCGCAGCACCTTCAACAATGAAAAGGGGAGAGCGCGCAAGAGCACCGTGACGATCGCAGTCGGGACGAGGACGGCGGCGGCCATCTCCAGCGAGACACCGGGTGGGAGGCCGTAGTTGCCCACTAGCGCCGCCTCCACGTGAGTGCTGCATCCAGTCGCGGCGACCAGAACCGGGCAAGGAGTACGCAAAAGTACGCGATCAACGCCACCATCAGCATCTGCCCGGGCAGAAGTACCGCAGCAACCAGGGCGAGTGCCACGGCAATGAGCGGCGCCGAATAGTCACGTGCGGCGCGGAATGATTCCCTGGCCAGGACCGCGAACAGCGCGGTAAGAGCAAACTCCATGCCTTCTAGGTCAGGCGGCAGAACATAACCAGCCACTGCACCGACAATGCCGGCGAGCAACCACATGGAGTGGATGAAACCCTGGATGGTGAGCAGTCGCGGCGCGGACAGTTCGCCCTTGGCCTGTTGGGTGGAAACCACCGCGTAGGCCTCATCCGTTAGGGAGTAGGTGGAGTAGCATTTCGAAGTGGCGCCGTGCAGAATGTGGCGCGGAAAAGTGAGCCCGTAAAAGATGTGGCGGAAGTTCACCATGAACGCGGTCAGCGCGCTGGAAAGCGGACCGACGCCGGTGATCACCATGTCTATGGCCAGGAACTCCATCGACCCGGCGAGGATCACGGTCGAGAAGATTGGCGTCCACCACCACGCGTATCCAGCCTGCGTCATTAAGAGGCCGAAGGCCAGACCCAACGGAATCAGGCCGAGACCGACCACCCAGGAATCGCGAAGTCCAGCCCGGATCTCCTCGCGCGTTTCACGTGAAACGGACATCTGCGATCACGCCTCAGTTGTCCTCGATGTTGGCCGGGAACGTGGCGAACAGCGGTAGCGGCATCGGCTGGCGGCGCAGCACATCCGCCCACAGATCGATCCCGGCCGGCGCGATCACATCAGAGGGAAGGGCTGGGGCAATGTACCAGTCGCCGCGCTGGATTTCGTCGTCAAGCTGCCCCTGCTCCCACCCGGAATAGCCTGCGTAGACCCGCATGCCCTCCAGCTCATCAGCAAGCGCCCCGGGGTCCGCCCCAAGATCGACGTGGACGAGCTTATTGGCCAGCCGAGTGAAGTAGGGATGCCCCTCGAGTTCGACGCCGTTCTTGGTCACGCCGACACCGATGCCAGCCTGCGGCTCGACCGGCCCGCCGACATAGACCGCCTGCGGCGCGGCCATGAGCTCCGCCCACTCGGGCATGATGTTGGCCACGGCAAGCTCGCTGCGGCGGTTGAGCACCACACCCACGGTTTGTTCCGAATTGTGCTCGAGCACGAGCACAACGGTGCGCGCAAACTCGGGGGAGAACATGCCCGGTGCCGCGACCAGGAGCATACCGGGCGCCGGGTCTTCGCGCTCAAGCGCGTTGAACAACCGGTCCGCGTAGAAGTACTCAGGCATTGCTGCGCTCCTGCTCCCACCAAGCTTTTAGCTCGGCGACCGCCTCGTCGTGGTCGAGTTCACCGCGCTCCAAGCGCAGTTCCTTCATATACTTCCACGCCTTGCCCACCTCGGGGCCCGGATTGAGGTCCAGGATTTGCATGATCTCGTTGCCATCCAAATCCGGGCGCACCCGCGCGAGATCCTCCTTGGCAGCGATCTCCGCGATGCGCTCCTCGAGGTGGTCGTATGTGCGCTGCAACCGACGCGCCTTCTTCGGGTTGCGCGTGGTCGAATCGGCACGCACGAGCTTGTGCAGCTTCGGCAGCAGCTCACCGGCGTCGGTGACGTAGCGGCGCACCGCCGAATCAGTCCACTGGCCTTCACCGAACCCGTGGAAGCGCATGTGAAGAAACACCAACTGCCCCACGTCCTCGATCACGTGCTTCGGGTACTTCAGCGCCTTGAGCCGCTTGCGCGCCATCTTTGCGCCAACCACCTCGTGGTGGTGGAAGCTCACCCCGCCGCCCTCCTTCACAGCACGCGTCGCGGGCTTGCCGATGTCGTGCAACAACGCCGCCCAGCGCAGCTTCAGGTCCGGTTCCTCCTCCGGGTCCTCAAGCTCGGTGGCCTGGCGCAGCACGGTCAGCGAGTGGCGGTAGACGTCTTTGTGCTGCATGTGCTCATCGCGCTCCAGCTGCAGCGCAGGAATCTCGGGCAGCACGTGGTCGGCCAACCCGGTTCGCACCAGCAGATCAATACCCTCCCACGGCTGTGCACCGACCATGAGCTTGTCCAGCTCCGCCTGCACGCGCTCCGCGGTGATCCGGTTGATCTCGTCTGCCATATCGCGCATCGCGTCGAACACCCGCGGCGCCACCGAAAATCCCAGTTGAGATACGAAACGCGCCGCGCGCAGCATCCGCAGCGGGTCGTCGCGGAAGCTCACCTCGGGCGCCTGCGGGGTATCTAGGCGGCGATGCAGCACATCCTCAAGGCCATCGACAGGATCGTGGAATTGCGGTGCAAAGGTGCCGTCGATAAGCGAAAGCTCCACTGCCATCGCATTGCACGCAAAGTCGCGCCGCACCAGGTCGCCATCGAGGGTGTCGCCGAAGGTCACCTCGGGGTTGCGGGTCACGCCGTCGTAGAGATCCGCGCGAAACGTCGTGATCTCAACCTGCTGGCCGTGCTTCACCGCGCTGACCGTGCCGTACTCAATGCCGGTGTCCCAGGTCTTCTCGCCCCAAGCGTCGAGGATCTCCCGGATCACCTCGGGCCGCGCAGATGTGGTGAAGTCCAGGTCATGGCTCACTTTGCCCAGCATCGCATCGCGCACCGGCCCGCCCACAAGATATAAGGACTCGCCGCGCGCCACGAAAGCTTCAGCCAGCGGTGCAAGCAAGGGCTTTTGCTTATCGACGACTCCCTGCACCCGTGCCATCAACACCGCGACCGCATTCGGGTCGTCCGGGTTGGGCAGGTCGAATAGATTTGGAGGGGTTGCAGGCGTTGTCACCCGTAAGACGATACCCGGCAGCGGTGAAGTACCACATTTGCCTGCACAGCGGATACCATGAGACGAATGACTGAGAACACTCGGCCCGTTCCGGGCACCTCTGCACCCCGGGACGCATCCCTGGGCGAGCAGAGGCGCTCGCCGGGCTCGGGGGCGAGTGGTTCAGGCGGCTCAAAGCGGCGGCGTCGACGTGGCCGGGGCAAGGGTCGCAGCGGCGCGGCCCAAGCCGCGGGCCAGGCTGGTCAGCAGGGTTCGCAGGGTTCGCAGAAATCCCGCAGCGAGAAGACCGGCGTCGAAAAGTCGGGGGAGTCCAAGCGGGGCTCAGCCAAGCAGAGCACAAGCAAGCAAGGTGCCAGCAAGCAAGGCGCGGGCAAGCAAGGTGCCAGCAAGCAAGGTGCGGGTAAGTCCAGCCAGCAGCGCCGTCGCCGCGGCCGTGGCAGGGGAGGATCGAACCGGCCGAACCAGCACCGCAGCCATGAGCAGCGCCGCAAGCCGCAATACCAGCAGCGCTTCGACTCGGCAATTGACACCCGTGACGAGACTTCCGCCGGCGGCCTCGTCGTCTCCGGCATGGCCGAGGCGGTCGGTTCGAACGGCCACGTCGATCTTTCCCGCATCTACACCGCGCTGATCGGCAGGTTAGACCGTCGCGGACGCCTTTTATGGTCCATGCCGAAGGGCCACGTGGAAGATGGCGAGCACCAGTGGCGCACGGCCGAGCGCGAGGTGTGGGAGGAAACCGGCATCTACGGCCAAGCCTTCGACACCCTGGGCACCATCGATTACTGGTTTGTGTCCGACGGCGTGCGCATCCACAAGACCGTGCACCACAACCTGCTGCGCTACGTCGACGGCGTGTTCAACGACGAGGACCCCGAGGTCACCGAGGTCGCCTGGGTGCCCATGAACGAACTCATCGAGCGCCTCGCCTACGCTGACGAGCGCAAACTCGCCCGCATCGCCGTCGACCGCATGCCCGATCTGGCCAGAAAGGAAGCTGAAGCCGGAAGGGCCACCCCGCGATGAGCCGCCTCGCGCCGCGCGCATTTGTGCGGGCCCTCGCCGCCGGCGCCGCCACAAGCCTCACTACGGTGCTCACTGCGGTGCTCACTGCGCCGGCTGCCTCCGCGCTCGCCGTCCCGCTCGACCCCTCCAATCCCGAGGTCGCCGAGGAATGGGCCAACCCGGCAGTTCGGCCAGGGGAGGGGCAGGTCGCAGAGCTTTCGCTTGTCGACGCCCCTTCCGTGGTCGAAAACGAGCCGTTTCACGTGAAACTTCGCGTCATTAACCGAACTGACGCCGAGCTTCGCGACCTCACCATCACACCGCATCGGGCGCCCGCGACGGGCTCGGTGCGTGATCAGCGCGTGGCCAGCGTGGCGTCGACAAGCGAATATACGACGACCGGCTCCAGCCGTGACCTTCCCACCGGCATTGAGGCGGGTAGATCAGTGGTGTTTGAACTCTCCATTGACCCGGATGAACTTGCGCTGACCACTCCGGGCACGTACCCGCTGCTGTTTGAACTAGACGATGGCTCGGGCGCGCCATTGAGTACCGAGCGGTTTCACGTAACGGTGCCCGGGCAACTGCCGGAGGGTGCGCAACCAGCGGGAGTGAGTGTGCTGTACCCGATCACCGCGCAGGTGGACATTCTGGCGGGCGAAACCGGAGAGGCTCCGGAATCGCCACAGCTGGTTCTGGCGAGCGAGGACCTCGCCGACCAGCTCGCGCCGGGCGGGAGACTGACCGAACTCGCAGACGCGTACCTGGAGGCGGCGAAGGACCCAGCCGTTGAGGCTGCGACGTGCGTGGCACTCGACCCGGCGCTGATTGAGACCGTGGACCGCATGGCAGATGGCTACATCGTTGCCGATGAGCGCGCACCCGTAGTGGAGGAGCCGAAGCGTCTGCGCGACAGCTGGGGCGATGAAGCCACCGAGACGCACGGCAACCCCGGCAAAGGTGCGGAGGACGCAGCGGCGTGGCTAGCCAAGGTGCGGCTGATCGCCGAATCGGGCTGCACCGTGGCGATGCCGTGGGCAAATGCGGACCTCAACGCGTTGGCGCGGACCGGTGACCCATGGATGGTGCGCGAAGCGATCGAGCGAGGCCCGTTCGTGCTTGGCCGGGTGCTGGGCTTTACCGGCGTTACAAATGTGGTTGTACCGCCCGCCGGGTATACGGAAGCAGACGCTGTGCCTGTGCTCGGGTGGGGGGATCACTCACGTTCCACCATCCCCGAAGAGGGACTCAGCGGTTCTTGGGAGCGCGCGGTAGCGAGCGCCACCGCCAACCCTGGTGCGGAGGGACCGCAGGACAACGATCGCCCCCTGTTTCCGGGTGAAGGGTCGCGCAGCTCGCTGGAGCGCTTCGATACGGTGACTCCCGCCTGGGCTGCCGCACCTGAACCGGTGTCGCCGGTGCGGGTGCTCGTCGCCGCGGATACTGCAGTTCCAGCCGGCGGCAGCGACGAGCGTTTTGCGTGGATGGCGCCGGGCGTGATGGCGGTGCGCTTTCAAGATTCGCTGGGCGCGACGCTGGCCGCAATGGGGCAGCAGCCAGCGACGGTGGGTTACTCCAACGAGCCTCTGCGCTACGACTACGCGCTGGATTCTCCCGCCGCGCGGAATGTCAACGCCGCGGCTGCGGTGCGGTTGGCGCTGCAGAACGCGGTGTCGTTCGAGAGCGAGCCGGCGGCGCAACCGGTACTAGTGAACGCTCCGGCCCATTGGGATGCCGATGCTGCGGCTGTGCTCCTGGGAACTGTTGCCGACGTGCTGCACTCCGGTACGGCCGCGCCCGTAGCGTTCGATGCATACCTCGAGGTGCCCGCTGACACTGCCGTGCCTCCTGCCGAGCGAGTGGGCACCGAGTATGCGGACCCGACTGTCTTTTCCGACAGCGAAATCCTCAACGCCACGCAGCAGACGCGGTTTATTAACGACCTCTCGACGCTGTTAGCGCCTGACCCGTCGATCGCGCTTACCCGTTACGGGTTCACGCTGCCGCTGCGGCGCGACATTCTCACCGCGTTTTCGCTGACGCGCAGGCAGTCGATGGCGGAGCACACCACCGCGACGGAGGCGAGCGCCGCCCGGTTAACCGAGTCACGCGGTGTGCTCGGAGAGCTCCGCTCCGCAGTCAACCTGATCCCGCCGGGCAACGTCTACACGCGCACCTCTCCGTCGAGTCCGCTGCTCATTGTCGCGCAAAACGGGATGCCGCTGCCGGTGGACACCGCGATTTTGTACACCGCCCCCGACGGCGCTCGTCTCAACGTTCCGGACAGCGTGCGCATCCCGGCGCGCGGCTCAGTCACTCTCCAGATGACCGCAGACTTGCCGCGCCAAGCACGCAGCACCGACTTGAAGCTCTACCTCGCCGGGCCGCAGGGCCATGCGATTTCCCAGCCAGTGGAAATCTCGGTACGCACCCCAAGTTCTGCGGTGCCAGGCTGGGTGCTGCTAGCGATCGGCACAGTCGGCGCTGCCCTGCTCTTGCTGTACTCGGTGGGGAAGCGGCAAAAGCGCAGCACGGCGGCGCGCTCGCAATCTCCGCCTTGGCGCATAGCGTCGAGGAAGGCTCCACCGCGTAAGCCGCCCAACCCTCCACCAGAACCCCGTGACAACGAGTTACCACGACGCGGTAGTACCCAGTAGCTAGAAAGGTAGCTAAAAAGCAATCCAATGGACAACGACGTGAATCAGCAGGACGGCACCCAGCCGGATGCTGGCCTGCGCCGCCGCATCGTCACCCCAGCTCCGCCTGCACCGGTTCCCGCCCCTCGCGTTCGGAAGCAAACACCGGCCGAGGAGACAGGCGCCCCGGACCGCTCCCTGCTGACCACCAGCCCGAAGGGCGAGACCATCGCACCTTCCACGCCAGCGGAAACCGCCGCAGGCGGCGTGATGGCCGGTGAGGCCCCCGGAGTCGCCACCGAATCTGCGGTAGCCACCAAGGCTTCGGGGGAGGAGGGGGCAAGCACTTCGAACGAGTCCGTTGTGCGCGCTACCGGTTCGATGGCGGTGGCAACGCTCATCTCACGCATCACGGGATTTATCCGCACCGTGCTCATCGGTGCGGCCCTCGGGCCGGCAGTCGCCTCCGCGTTCAACACCGCGAACCAGCTGCCGAACTTGATCACGGAAATCGTGCTGGGCTCCGTGTTGACCGCTCTCGTGGTACCAGTGCTCGTGCGCGCGGAGAAGGAAGACGCCGACCGCGGTGAGCGCTTCGTGCGGCAGCTGTTCACGCTCACGCTGACGTTGATGGTCACCGTAACCGTGCTCACCGTAGTCGCAGCGCCGCTGCTCACAAGGCTGTTTCTTGACGACGAAGGCAAAGTCAACGTCATCCAAGCCACCTCATTCGCCTACCTCGTGCTGCCGCAAGTCTTCTTCTACGGCATGTTCTCGCTGTTTATGGCAATCCTGAACACGAAGGAGCATTTCCGTCCAGGCGCGTGGGCCCCAGTGGCGAACAACGTCGTGTCCATCGCGGTGCTCATCATGTACATGGCCATCCCGGGAAGCCTTAACCCGGCGGCACCGACCACGGTCAGCAACCCTCACGTGCTACTGCTGGGCCTGGGCACCACGCTTGGTGTGGTGGTGCAGTGCGCCATCATGCTCCCAGCGTTGCGCAAGCTGGGCATCAACCTCACTCCGCTGTGGGGTCTCGACGACAGGCTCAAGCAATTCGGCGGCATGGCGCTGGCGATCATCGCCTACGTCGCGGTCAGCCAGGCCGGCTACATCGTGACCACCCGCATCGCGTCGATGGCATCGGAAGCCGCGCCGTTCATTTACCAACAGCACTGGATGCTGCTGCAGGTGCCCTACGGCATCATCGGCGTCACGCTGCTGACTGCGATCATGCCGCGTATGAGCCGCAACGCGGCCGATGGAGACGACCAGGCTGTGGTCCGCGACCTCACGCTGGGCACCAAGCTAACCTTCATCGCGCTGATTCCCATCATCGTCTTCATGACGGGTCTCGGCCCCGAGATCGGCAACGCGCTCTTTGCGTACGGCGACTTCTCGCCGCAGGCCGCGCACATCCTCGGTCTGACGGTGAGCTTCTCCGCGTTCACATTAATTCCCTACGCGCTGGTAATGCTGCACCTACGTGTCTTCTACGCACGCGAAGAAGCGTGGACGCCAACCCTCATCATCGCCGGCATCACGCTGACCAAGATCTTCCTGTCTTACCTGGCGCCCACGGTGGCGAGCAGCCCGGAGCAGGTAGTGGTGCTGCTCGGCGCCGCGAATGGCTTCGGCTTCGTCGCCGGCGCGGTCATCGGTGCGCAGCTACTCAAACGCAAACTGGGCACACTACAGGTGGGCACAATCCTCTACACCTCAACCTGGGCACTTGCTGCGTCACTCGTGGGCTTGGCGGCGACCTTCGTGCTGCGCTGGGTCGTCCGCGGCGCTTTTGGTGTGGACATGCCGGCCTTTTTGGGTTCGCTCATCGGCACGCCGTCGCTCGGCCTGCTCATTGAGGTCATGCTCCTCGGCCTGGTCTTCCTCGTGATCACGGGCCTCGTGCTCGCCCGCTCCGGCCTCCCCGAGGTGCAGAACCTCGGCCGCGCGCTCACCAGGGTCCCAGGCCTGTCCCGCTTCATCAGCCCGGACGAGAAGCGCGCAATCGACACCGGCCAGGTGGATCCGCGCGACGTCTCCACCCAGTTCCTGGCCACCGATTTCTTTAACGCCTCTCCGGTCCCGCCGCCGATGTCCGCAGGTGTGGTGCGCGGCCCACGACTGGTGCCCGGCGCACGAGTATCCGACGGCCGCTTCCGCCTCATTCGCGAGCACGGCGCCACGACCGGGGCCCGCTTCTGGCAGGCCCGCGAAGTCACCACCGGCAGGAAAGTGGCCCTCACCTTCGTCGACACCACAGGCGCATCCCCGATGGCACCGGCAACCCCCCGCGACGCTGCGATCAATGCCGGAGGCGTGGTCCAGCGCACCAGCAAGATTGCCAAGCTCAAGCACCCCGCTGTCGCAGACAACATCGAGGTGCTGTCGTACCGCACAGGCGCACTCGTGGTCGCGGACTGGATCGAGGGCAGCTCGGTCAAAGCGGTCACCGACTCCGGTCTGACCCTGCACACCGAAGCAGTGGCGAACGCGCTCGCGCCGCTTGCTGGCCTGTTGGCACTCGCGCAGAGCCAAGACGCACCGCTTGGCCTAGACAACCGACAGCGCCTGCGTATCGACACCGAGGGCAAAATCCGCCTCGCATTCCCCGCCGTGCTGCCCGATTCCACCCCAGCGGGCGATGCCGCAGCGTTCGCCTCCGGGTTAGAGCTACTCACGGCGAACACCAACTCCGACGCGCTGGCGGAGCTGACCCGAAACACCCGTGCGCTTGTCGAAGCCCAGGCGATCGAAGCCCACGACTTCCAAGACATCCAGGCAGCGCTCCGCAGAGAAGCCAACCTCCCCGGTACGGTCACCGATCATCCGACCCGTGGGGAGCAGCAGGATTCGGCGCCGGCGTCGACACCTACCGACGACCCGGTACGCCTCAACCAGGTCGGGCCGCAAGAAACCGTCTACGACGATCCGGACGAGCTGCGCGGGGGCTTCGGCTCGCGACGCTACAGCCCGGTGGCCGTTGTCATCCTCATGGCGACCGCAGTGGCCTCGGTGGTGACCATTGCTGCCCTCACCGCATACCTCGTCGGATTCTTCTCCAGCGACGAGACGGACGGGCCACTGAACCCGGAGTCAATCCAGGGTGAGCAAGACCCCAGCGAAGCACCGAGCGAAACTGTCGACGAATCGGAGCGCGCCACCGGCCTGCCCGTGGTCATCGGTCCGCTGACCGCCACGGCACTGACACCGGACGGTGACCCCGCCCCCAAAAGCGAGGAGTTCAGCAACGGGAACTCCGATCAAGCCAATACCCCGCCCAACGACGTCGCCAACACCGTCGACAATGACACCAGCACCACCTGGGTGACCAAGCGCGACACTGTGCTCGTCCTCCGCCCCGAAAGCGATGACACCGGAGCGTTCACCCTTGAACACCTGCTTATCAACGCAGCCAGCGAAGGCGGGCCCTACGAGGTCTACGGCGTACCCGAGGGCCGCGGCCTGGACACGATCGACTTCGACGGGCTGCCGCAGCTCGCAGACGGCACCTTCCACACGGGGCAGAACAATATCGACGTGAAGTCGGACGAGCTCTCCGCCACACGCCTCGAAGCGGTGCTGGTCTACCTGCCGCCCCGGGACGACGCGGATGATGACGCTGGCCCCGGCCGCGCCACCTTGCGGGAAGTCTCGGTGATTGGGTACACGGACCGTCGATAAGCACCCTGCCCTTGCCCACTGAAGTGGGCACGCGAGGGGTTCCCAAGCTGCGCCTTACCCGGCACAATTGACCTGGAAGGTATTGGGGGAACGGGGGATCGGGGGAGACAGCATGCCGCATCGAACGGATCGTGAGCTGGCGCGGGACTATGTGGCGGGGGATGTGCGCGCGTTCAAGCTGATTGTGCGCCGCCACCGCCAGCGGATGTATTACGTGGCACGCAACTACGCGCGCAATGAGCAAGACGCTCAGGACATCGTGCAGGAAGCGCTGTTTCGCGCGAGCCGCAGCCTGCACACCTATCGCGGGGAAGCACAGCTGTCAACGTGGCTGCATCGCACGGTGACCAATGCGGCGCTGGACCATCAACGCCGTATGGCCAGGCGCGGGCCGACGGTGAGCTACGACGACGACGTGGTCGCGCAGGACGCCAACCGCTATCTCGCGCACGATCCCACCGCGACCATCGAGCAGTTCCTCGCGCTCCGGCAAGCAGTCGCGAAGCTGCCCGCAGCTCAAAGAAGAGCTTTAGAGCTTATCGACGTCCAAGGGATGAGCGTTGATTCCGCCGCCGACGAACTCGGGGTGCGACCGGGGACCGTGAAGTCACGCCGGTACCGTGCGCGCGAGTTCGTGGCGGCTGCCATGGCTGACGGGGAATAGCGCTACACTTGCGGGCGTTTGGAAGTGATATCCATACGCGAAAGCAGGCTGAACCCCCCATCATGACTAACCCCGGCTTTATCACCTTGAACACCGGTAGCGACGCTGCGACCGAGACTCATTCCGAGAGTACTGAGAGCACCAAGGCCGCTGAGGGCACCGGCAAGGTGCACGACCTGATCATCATCGGCTCCGGGCCGTCCGGTTACACCGCCGCGATCTACGCTGCGCGCGCCGAGCTCAACCCGCTCGTGTTCGAGGGCTACGAGTACGGCGGCGAACTGATGAACACCACCGAGGTGGAAAACTTCCCGGGCTTCGCCGAGGGCGTGATGGGGCCGGACCTCATGGGCGACATGCGCGACCAGGCGGAGCGCTTCGGCGCAGACCTGCGCTCCGAGCTAGTGGAACGCGTCGACTTCAGCGGTGACATTAAAAAGGTCTACGTCGACGGCGAAGAGTTCCAGGCAAAGGCCATCATCCTGGCCACCGGTGCAGCACCTCGCCACCTCGGCGTTCCGGGCGAGGCGGAGCTGACCGGCCACGGCGTGTCCACCTGCGCGACCTGTGACGGCTTTTTCTTCAAGGACCACCACATCGCCGTGGTCGGCGGCGGCGACTCCGCGATGGAAGAAGCGGACTTCTTGAGCAAGTTCGGCTCCAAGGTGACGTTGATTCACCGATCGCAGAACTTCCGGGCGTCGAAAATCATGCTCCAAAGGGCGAAGGACAATGAGAAGATCGAGTTCCTCACGGACACCATCGTGGAGGAAGTCATCGACGGCGGCGGCAAGGTGCAGGGCCTGGGCGTGCGCAACGTGGTGACCGGCGAGGCGAGCGTGCTTGATGCGACCGCCATGTTCGTGGCCATCGGCCACGACCCGCGCTCCGGCTTCCTCGAAGGCCAAGTGGCCACCGACGAGGGCGGCTACGTGCAGGTCGCGGAACCCTCGACCGCGACGAGCGTCCCCGGTGTCTTCGCAGCCGGCGACCTGGTGGACAAGACCTACCGGCAGGCGATCACCGCGGCGGGCTCCGGCTGCCGCGCGGCCCTGGATGCACAGCACTACCTCGCGGCGCTTTAGCATCGTAGGCACGTCAACATCTAAAGTGGTTGCAGGCAACTATCGGCAAAGGAGAACCATGAGCGCACCGATCGACGTCACGCAGACAACGTTCAAGTCGGAGGTCATCGAATCCGAGACCCCGGTGCTGGTGGACTTCTGGGCCGAGTGGTGCGGGCCATGCAAAAAGCTCGGCCCCGTGTTGGATGAGGTCGCCTCGGAGATGGACGGCCAGGTCAAGGTGGCCAAGGTCAACGTCGACGAGGAGCGTATGCTCGGCGCAATGTTCCAGGTCATGTCCATCCCGACGGTGCTTCTATTCAAGGGCGGCGACAAGGTCGACGAGTTCGTTGGGCTGCGGCCGAAGAGCGAAATCGTCAAGCGAGTACAGTCGCACATTTAGCGCGCGCCGAAAGTCGGCACGCATTGGTTTGGTTGCATAATTGGCAGCAACGTTTGAGAGAAAAGGACTTCCTGCATGGTGCGAGACGTACTCCGCGTCGGTGATTCGAGCGCGCGCGTAGCTGAGGTCCGCACCTCACTCGCGCGTCTCGGCCTGCTCGAGGGGTACCAGGGCGAGATCGACACCTTCAACTCCCGCAGGTTTTCAAAGGAGGAGATGCTTTTCGACGACTCCTTGGCCGCCGCAGTCCGGGCCTTCCAACAGTCTCGAGGCATCGTGCCCTCCGGCGACATCGACGAGCTGACCCTGCGGGAGATCCGTGAGGCGTCGTACAAGCTCGGTGCCCGCGTGCTCAGCTACCAGCCGAGCCAGCCACTCGTTGGCGACGATGTCGCCGAGTTGCAGAAGCAGCTGCATGAGCTGGGGTTTTACCAGCAACGCGTGGATGGTCGCTTCGGCCAGATCACGCACGAGGCGTTGGCGAATTTCCAGCTAGACACCGGACTCGAGGACGACGGCGTTTGCGGTCCAGAGACGCTGCGCGCACTGAGCTTGCTGGGCCGGCGCATCACCGGCGGCTCCGCGCACGCGATCCGCGAGCGCGAGCACGTGCGCCAAGCCGGTCCCCGGTTGAGCGGCAAACGCGTGGTGATCGACCCGGGTCTGGGCGGCGATCAGCGTGGCATGTCGGTGGATGGACCTTACGGCGAGATCCTTGAGGAAGAGATCATCTGGGATCTGGCCCAGCGCGTCGAGGGTCGCATGGTTGCAGCCGGTATGGAGACAATCCTTTCCCGCCCGCGTGGGGACAACCCCTCGACCAAGGCACGTGCCGATCTGGCGAACAGTTTCGGCGCTGACCTGGTGATTTCGCTGAAGTTGGACCGCTACTCCAACGAGAAGGCGAACGGCGTCGCAACGTTTTACTTCGGCTCCGAGCACGGATCATCTTCCATGACGGGAGAGACGCTCTCCGGGTACATCCAGCGCGAGATCGCCGCGCGTACGGATCTGCGCAACTGCCACAATCACGGACGCACCTGGGAAATGCTGCGCATGACCCGGATGCCGTCGGTAGAAGTGGTCGCTGGCTACCTCACCAACCCCGGCGATGTTGCGGTGCTCACCGATCCGAAGCAGCGCGACGCCATCGCCGAAGCCATCGTGGTGGCGGTGAAGCGTCTCTACCTGCTGGATATGGACGACCAGCCGACAGGCACCTACAAGTTCACTGACCTGCTGCGCGAAGAACTCGCTTAACGCCCGCCTAAACCGAGTAGCGGGTGGTGCGAGTCTCGCCGGTGCGGCGGATCAGGCCAGCGTCGACAAGCTTGCGCAGTGCGCGGTAGGCCTGCTGCTTACTCAAACCCGTTTTCGTTGCGATTTCACTGCTCGATGCGCTGCGTCCGTCCAGGTCGCGAACCGTTTGTAAAGCGCGAGCTTCGTTCTCGCTCAGCTGATCAACATCAGAACTCTGCTCTGACGCAGCCGCAACACCGCCTTCGGTGTCCCAACTCAGCGAAGCGACTACGCCCTGATCGTGCGAACCGGCAAACGACAGGGGAGTAGCACGCTGAGTTTTCCGCGCCGCGGAAAGATCTGCGATGCCGCTGCCCGCAGCACGCGCGATGCCCATGCGTGCGAGTGCGGTGGCGAGGTAAAGCGAGCGGGGTGCGTATGTCGCTTGACCGTCGGCAACTGCTTGTAAGTTCACCCCGCGCGGCACCCCGCCCGGGCTGGTGACGCGGAGGCCTTTGCCGTCAATTGCCACGTACACCGGCTGTGGAACAAAGTAGTCGCGGTGGGTAAGTGCGTTCACCACCAAAGGCAGGCCGTCGCCGAATACGTCACTGTTACGTTGCAGGTTCGAAAGCATCAGTGCCAGGGGAGCGCTGCTGCGGTAAGTCCGGGGAGTCGCTCGACGGTCAGCGATGACGAGGTGGTGGTGGGGCAGAAATCGTCGTAAAGCAAACTGCTCTCCGAAAAGGGCGAGGGCACCGAGCGCAACCGGCTCAAGGGAGTCATCGTAGAAGCCGAGTGCGCGAACCAGACCCTCCTCATCGAGAGACTGCAGGTGACTATCGCTGGTCAGCGTGCGAAATTCGGCGATGGCTTCGGGGTTCAGATCCGCGAGGGTCGCGCCCGGGGCTGGGGTCAGCGCCCAGTCGGTGCCATTCGCGTCACGGTAGCGGGTGAAGAGGTACGCCGGATCCATGCCGACGCATTCAGGCACGCCCTGCGCGTTGAGACTCCGGGTGCGATACGTGCCCCAGTGGGTGGCGACGGGACTCGAATGCGCTTGGGTGGTCACCGCGACAACGTCTTTTCCGTCTATCTCGACGACCCGCGCGTCAACAGCGAGCCCCGGGGCCGTGTTGCGGAAAACCGCTGCGGCGAGTGTGGCGGGGTCGGTCGTGTTGCCGTGGAAAGGGTGGCATCCGCTCACGGTGCCGTCGCTATCAACCCCAATGAGTAGCGTGCCACCGCGTGAATTGGCCAAGCATGCCATTATTTCAATCACTCGCCGCTCATTGATGTATGCGGCCGACACGCGGCGTGCGAAAGCAACATCAAGGCCCTCACCTTGGGCGATCAGCTTTGTAATCTCATCGGCGCGCATGAACGTAGGGTAGCAGGTGATTACATCAATGTAATTCACCGTGGCAGCTCGGTGATGAGTTGATGATTGAATGAATTACTGCGCGGGGACCTCGGCGAGAAGATCGGCGATCTCGTGCGCGGTGAGGAGATCGAAATCGGGTGGAAGCGTGAGACGCAAGCGCGGGATCGCGGGGTGGTCTGCCGCGACTTTGAACCCCGCGGATTCCAGGATTGAGACCTCGGTAAGGCCGATCTGAGGCACCGCATCGACGAGCTCCGCACACGCGGGCGAGAGCTTGTCCCTCGGACCGCCCGCGCGCACGCCGAAAACCTCTAGGGCGGAGACGCCGGCTGAAGTCGCGGCGCCGATCACCGAATCCAACAGCACGGACTCCCAGCCGCGGCGGCGGGCCGCCTCGTCGATGTGCAGACTGGTCACCAGCCACGCATCTTTGCTTACCGGGGCCGTGGGCATGCGTACCGCGCCTGGAGCATCGGCGGCGGGGCAGTAGAGAATGGTGGCGAGGGCGCCGGTCTCTGACGCTGCGTCGATGATGGAAAACCCGACGGGTTCGTGATTGAACGCTGAAGCGACGAGCCAGGCCTCTTTATCGATCTGGGGATCAGCCTCGCTCACCCCGGAAACCAGGCCGGCCACCAGGGGATCCAGCTCCCAGAACACACTCGAGGCGGTTTTCGGGTGCAGGCGGTCGAGTGAACCGATGCGGAGGGGCACAACGCGCGCGGAGGTGTCGCGACTGTGTGCCATGCCCGAAGTACCTCCTATTACTCGCCGCCTTGAATGAGCGCCATGATGCGCTCAAAGTCCTCGCGGTCGCCGAACTCGACGACGATCTTGCCTTTGCGCTTACCCATTGTGACGGAAACCTTGGTATCCCACACGTCGGCAAGCTGGTCTGCGGCGGCGGAGAGGAACTCCGGCTGCGGAGTCGGTTCGCGCTTCGGCTTGTCAGGCGCCTCACCGTGCTTGTTCAGTAAAGTGACCGCTTCTTCGGTCGCGCGCACGGAAAGGCCTTCCGCGACGATGCGTTCCGCGAGGCGGTCCTGGGCGTCGGAGGTATCGTCGCCAAGCTTGATGCCCAAGAGTGCGCGCGCGTGACCTGCTGAGAGCACGCCTGCTGCGACGCGGCGCTGGACAGCAACCGGCAAGTTGAGCAGGCGGATGGCGTTGGTGATTGCGGGGCGCGAGCGACCCAGGCGTTCGGCGAGCTGTTCCTGGTTCACGCCGAACTCTTCGAGGAGCTGCTGGTAGGCGGCTGCCTCTTCGAGCGGGTTGAGCTGGACGCGGTGGATGTTCTCCAACAGCGCGTCGCGCAGCATGTCCTCGTCGGAGGTCTCGCGCACGATCGCTGGGATGTACTTGAGTCCCGCCTTCGACGCTGCGCGCCAGCGGCGCTCGCCCATGATCAGCTCGAAGCCTTCGCGAGTGTCACGCACGACGATCGGCTGAAGCAGGCCGAACTCGCGGATGGAGTGTACGAGCTCGTTCAGCTCATCTTCGTCGAAGACTTGGCGGGGCTGCTTCGGGTTCGGGATGATCTGCCCGAGCGGGATCTCCTGGTAGCGCGCGCCACCAACCGGCACGGGCTGCATCACGTTCTCGTTCGCAGGGGTGACGGTCGGTGCGCCGGCGACGGTCTTCGGCGCACCGGAGACCTGAGGGGAACCCTTGGGGCGCTTGGGCTTTTTCGGCTTCGGGTCGCGCGCGGCGGTCTGGTCCTTAGAACCGGCACCTTTCGCACCGTCCGCGGACTGCTTGCCAAAGATGATGTCGGACGCGCCGCCGCCGATCGCGCCGGTCTTGCCGGACTTGTCCATGTCCGCGGGTGCCGACGGGATCAGCGCCGCGAGTCCGCGACCAAGGCCACCTTTGCGTTCCTGTGCCATCGCTTGTACTCCTCGTCCTTGAAAACCCTAGTTTTCGCCCTCGAGCTGTGCGTAGACTTCCGGGCTCACGCCGATCGGGCCGGTGGTCTCGTGCGGCTGGTAATCGCCGCGCTCCGAGAACTCTTTTGCTGCATCGAAGTATGCCATTGCGCCGCGCGAAGTCGGGTCATACTCAATCACTGTCTGTCCGAATCCCGGTGCCTCGGACACCTTCACGGAGCGCGGGATCACGTTCTTCAGCACCACTTCACCGAACTGGTTGCGCACCTCATCAGCAACGTCCGAGGCCAGGCGGGTACGCGCGTCGTACATCGTGAGCAGCACACCGGAGATGTGCAGGTTATGGTTCAGGTGCTCGCGGATCATGGAAATGTTGCCCAGCAGCTGGCCCACGCCCTCAAGCGCGTAGTACTCGCACTGGATCGGAATCAGCACCTCATCGACTGCGGTCATCGCGTTGATCGTGATCAACCCCAGCGACGGCGGGCAGTCAATGAACACAAAGTCGAAGCCCTGCTCCTCCAAGAACCCACGTCGCAGCGCGTCGTGCAGGCGATACTCGCGGCGCACCATCGACACCAGCTCGATCTCCGCGCCGGCTAGATCAATCGTCGCCGGGATGCAGAACAACCCGTCATGCTGGCTGCTCGCCTGCATCGCATCCGCCGGCTCGGTCTGACCAATTAGCACCTCGTAGCTCGAAACAGTCCCGGAGGTGTGCTCCGCGCCGAGCGCCGTCGAGGCGTTGCCCTGCGGATCCAGGTCGATCACCAGCACCTTCGCACCCTGGTGCGCCAGAGCCGCAGCCATGTTCACACTGGTGGTGGTTTTGCCCACGCCGCCTTTTTGGTTCGCTACTGTGACCACGCGCGCCATCGGTTACCGCCTCACAATCCGGATCAAAGTTGTCGGTTGGTCCAGCATGTCGCCCACAGTGAAGATCGTCGAGTCACCACCGCCGGCAGCCTTAATGTCAGTTCTGTCTCTTTCGAGCTCTTCGCTTACCGACGCCCCCTTCATCGCCACCATCGCACCGCCACTGCGAACCAGAGGCAGCGACCATTTCGCGAGCTTGCCCAGCGGCGCAACCGCGCGAGAAGTCACCGCATCAAACTGCGCCTTCGGCTGCTCCTCCGCCCGGCCACGAACCACGGTGACGTTGTCTAGCCCCAGCTCGTCTTTGACCTCGGCGAGGTAGACCGAGCGCTTCAGCAGCGGGTCGATCAGCGTCACGTTTAGATCGGGTCGCGCGATGGCGAGCGGGATGCCGGGCAACCCGGCGCCGGAGCCGATGTCCGCCACGTTCAGCCCGTCCTCAAAGGCCTCGCCGATCACCGCGCAGTTGAGCACGTGCCGCTCCCAGAGCCGGTCGACTTCTTTCGGCCCGATAAACCCCCGCTCAGTCGCAGTGGTGGCCAGCGATATATGGTATGCCGCGGCCAGGTCAACCCGGTCACCGAAGACCTCGTGGGCGATGGCAGGGACCTGATCCGACACGGCTGTGCACTCCTTGACGCGGCTTGGGTAATTTCCACCCAACTCTAGTAAACGGCTCCGGCGAGCGACCAATCAGAACGGCCGCCCCGGTAGAAACAAAAATCCGCGCCCGGCGGGACGCGGATTGATGCTGAGGCGGTGCGACGCAGCCGTCGAAAAGCTACTTGCCCTGCTTGCGCTGCTTCTTGGAGCGCTTGTCCACCTTGCGTGCGGCGACCTGCGGGGCGGAGGCGCGCTTGGCCTCGCGCTTCTGCGCTTCCTCGATGGCTTCTTCCTTGTCCATCTTGTCGTAGACAATGCGGGTTTGGAAGAACGTCCAAATGTTGTTGGACAGCATGTAGACCAGCAAGCCCACGTGCCACATGAAGCCAGTGGCGACGATCATGATCGGCATGATCCACAGCAACATGCCGTTCATCATGCCCATCTGAGCTTCCATCATCTGCGCCTGTTCACCGACAGGGGCGGCGACCTTACCGGAGGCGCGGCGCTCCTTCTGGCGGTTGATGGAAATTCGAGCGTTGAGGTGCACGAACGCCGCAGAGATGAGCACCATCGGCAGACACACGGCGACGATGTGCGTACGCGTCAGGTCAACGCCGGTAAACGCCGCGAACGCTTGTTCCGGCATGGACATATATGCGGAGAGCGGCACGCCAAAGACGGTCGCATCAAGGAAGGAGCGGACGTCCTCCACCGGGAAGGCGTAGTTGGCAATGTTGCGGTTCTCTTCAATCGACAAACCAGGCTGGTTCGGGCCGGCGGTGCGGTTGAAGGAGCGCAGCACGTGAAACAGGCCAAGGAAGATCGGCATCTGCACGATCGGCACGATGCACGAAGCGAGCGGGTTGACGCCCATCTCCTTTTGCACCTTGCGCATCTCTTCGGCCATCTTGGCCTGGTCGTTTTTGTACTTCTCGCGGATGGCCTGCATCTTCGGCTGGACCTCCTGCATTTTGCGCATGCTGCGCATCTGGTTGACCATCGGCCGCACCAGGAAGATACGCACCGTGCAGGTCAGCAGGACAATGGCCAGCACCCAGGACAGCCCCGAGGTTTTGGGCACAACAACGCCGACCACTTCGTGCCAGAACCGCAGCACCCAGGAGATCGGCCAGTAAACGAAATTCAGCACTGTTCGGTGTTACTCCTCAACTCTTTTCACGCTTCCCGGCACCGGGTCGAACCCGCCCGGGTGCCACGGCCCGCATTTGCACAGGCGCGCCCCGGCCATCGCGCCACCTTTCAGCGCGCCGTGCCGCGAGACAGCCTCGAGCGCATACGCGCTGCATACAGGCATGAAGCGGCAACTTCCACTCATCTTAAGGGGTGAGAGGTATTTTTGGTAACCACGCACCAGCCCCACCACGGCTTTTGCCAACGGCCCGCGGGCTTCCGGGATTTCGTCGCCGAGGAAGTTGTAATTCACAATCACAGCTTCCGAAGGGCCTTGCTCAGGGCCTTGGCGTAGTCGCGCTCAAGCTCAGCGGAGGTTGCGGTGGCAGCTCCGGGCAGGGCTCGCACCACAACATCATGATTTCGCTCCAGCTTATCGACGCCCCCTCGAACCGTTTCTCGAACCTTCCGCGAAACCGCGTGCCTGGTCACGGCGTTGCCTACCTGCTTGGACACGATGAGCCCGAACCTGGGCCCGCCCTGAATTACCAGGTCATCGCGTGAGTAGAGATGGACTACTAACGTCGAAGACCCCGCTCGCACACCCCGCTTCATCACCTGACGGAAGTCCTCGGATGAAGCGAGTTTGTGCGGGCGGGGTAGCACCGTTTCGGCGTGAAGACGCGCTCGAGCGCTTCGCGGCGCGTTATGCGCTGAGGCGAGCGCGGCCCTTCTTGCGACGTGCGGAGACGATCGCGCGGCCGGAGCGGGTCTGCATGCGGTGGCGGAAGCCGTGCTTGCGTGCGCGGCGGCGGTTGTTCGGCTGGTAAGTCCGCTTAGACACGGAATACTCCTTCAAGCAGTTTCGAACGGCCTGCGGGTGTGGGCGCTTGCTTGCGCGTCCACCCTCCCGGGGCAACAGCCGTCCCGGTATTTAACGAGGTGTTGAGATTGCGAAATCACAGCTCGCGTGCACCGCGGTCACCGTCTCGCCTCAAGCGGCCCGGTTCACAGTTTGCGCAGTGCTCTCACGCACACCAGGCGCACCTGATGTGATCGACCACCACAGGGTACGTGACTTTCGCGCCAGCCGACAAATCGGCGCCGACTTCTCCCGCCGGGGTAGCAAGCGGTACCCCCGAAATTACAACGCTGTATTTAATGTGCGTCCGGACAGCGACTCGCCGAGCAGTCCTGCGGAGTTTGGATTGTAGTTACCATTTATCCAAAACAACTGTTCGAACCTGAACGCTTTGGGCAGGGGTGCGCAACAGCGCGATCTCCGCCACTCGCTCGACACAGTCTCCCGAAACGAGGTAACAATAGTGCAACACCACAACGTCACAACCGGAATTCCGGCTGTGGATAGCTGTGAAGTTGCACTTGAGACTCTGCTCCCGCGTAGCCCGTTCGCGCTGCTCAGAGCCTTAATTAAGCACTTTTCCACTTATCCACATGAGTGTGATTTCCTGTGGATAACTTTGCGTTGTAAAGTACTCCACACCTGTGGATAACACTGTGGATCTCAAGGTGAGGGGGGCATCGATGGCCTCCCAGCCCTGTGGAGCGTTGTAGTTCCACATGTGCTGACGGATCAGGACAACGAGGCGGAAGGAGCGGGTA